>NZ_LBCO01000001.1:0-298 GCF_000988085.1 Janthinobacterium sp. KBS0711
AGAGGCTAACGTTATAGGGACAAGCGAATAAGTGCACATGGTGGATGCCTTGGCGATTACAGGCGATGAAGGACGTAGTAGCTTGCGATAAGCTGCGGGGAGTGAGCAAACACACTTTGATCCGCAGATTTCCGAATGGGGCAACCCACCCTTTTAGGGTATTGCATACTGAATACATAGGTATGCAAGGCGAACGCGGCGAACTGAAACATCTAAGTAGCTGCAGGAAAAGAAATCAACCGAGATTCCCAAAGTAGCGGCGAGCGAAATGGGAAGAGCCTGTACGTGATAGTCGGAC
>NZ_LBCO01000002.1:0-100872 GCF_000988085.1 Janthinobacterium sp. KBS0711
CGATAACGTGTCGATCACCGTCAAGCTGATCAACCCGATCGCGATGGAAGAAGGCCTGCGCTTCGCTATCCGCGAAGGCGGTCGTACCGTCGGCGCTGGTGTTGTTGCAAAAATCCTGGCTTAATTCTTAAGCCTGCATAAAAGAAGACGCGTCGTCGCCCGGCGCCCTTCTTTTTATTCAACTGCCGGGGTTGGCAAGCATTTTGGTGCTATCATGTCGACCCTGACGGTTGTTGCGTCAGAAATTCCCGTATGACCTCATTGCCGTGCAAACCGCGCGGTTCGTTCTTTTAAGGAAATATCATGTCGGCACCAAACCAAAAAATCCGTATCCGCCTGAAGGCTTTCGATTACAAACTGATCGACCAGTCCGCTCTGGAAATCGTTGAAACCGCGAAGCGCACCGGCGCTGTCGTCAAAGGCCCAGTACCACTGCCTACCCGTATTCAGCGTTTCGATGTGCTGCGTTCCCCGCACGTCAACAAAACTTCGCGCGATCAGTTCGAGATCCGTACGCACCAACGCCTGATGGACATCGTTGACCCAACGGACAAAACCGTTGACGCGCTGATGAAGCTGGACCTGCCAGCTGGTGTTGATGTTGAAATCAAACTGCAATAAGAGTTTCAAGGGCAGCTGACAACACCGTAGCATCAAGTATTGACAGCTGTTCCAGGCCGGCGGGGTGTCCCGCTGCCTGATGATGGGGCCGGGCCTGCTTACGATCGTGAGTGCGCCCGGCCCCATTGCTATTGGTGCCGCACCTTTGGCGGGTGCTTCCGGCTTGTCTTCATCCTACCCCATCCGTTTTCTTCTTTTCACCTCTCCTCGCCGGGATCGCCTGCGAGTGTAATGCGCGCCAGCTTGATTCCAGCAAAGAGCTCGGCCTATAAAGTGGGGTTAATACAACAATTGTTAATTGTTTCTTTCCCATACGCGCCAAATGTGAGAAATTTGTAACATGCGTGAGAATGTGTGATTATTTTACAAAAATGGTCAGTGCAACGCATCGATTTATAAAACGAAAACAATATTTGAGGAGTAGTTTTGAAAAGTACAGTGATGAGCAATACACCCCGTCTGAAGAAAAGCACCCTTGCGATAGCATTGACACTGGCCTTCTCCCAATACGCTGTGGCACAAGAAGCTGCCGCACCTGCAGAAAAACTGCAACGCGTCGAAGTCACCGGCAGTAGCATCAAGCGTACCGAAGCTGAAACAGCTGGCTCGCTGCAGGTGCTGACCCGCGACGACATCGAGCGTACCGGCCAGACCACGGCACTGGGCATCCTGAATTCCTCCGCTGCCATCAGCACGTCGATCGACTCGTCGAGCAGCAGCTCCGGCAGCTTCGCCACGGGTTCCTCGGGCGTGGGCATGCGCGGCCTGGGCAAGGTCGCGACCCTGGTGCTGGTCAACGGCCGCCGCATTGCACAATACGGCCTGGCCGATGGCGCACAACAGAACTTCACCAACCTGGACGCGATCCCGGCTGCCGCCATCGAACGCATCGAGATCCTGAAAGATGGCGCGTCGGCAATCTACGGTTCCGACGCCATCGCTGGCGTGATCAACATCATCCTGCTGAAAAACTTCGAAGGCGCCAAGATCACCGGCAACTACAAGGAAACCGACGGTTTCAAAGACCAGCGCAGCCGCAACGTGTCCGGCATCGTCGGTTATGGCGATATCGACAAGGACGGTTTCAACACCTACCTGACGTACGAAGCCTACAAGAACGACGGTTACACCGCTGACGACCTGCGCAGCCACTACCCGGAATGGCACCGCCAGACCCCGGGCCGTTCGACCTGGGACGCCCTGAGCGCGTTCTCGCCAACCGGCAACTACTTCCTGAACAGCACGAACATCGTTGCCGCGCCAGGTTGCCCGGCCGACAAGATCGACCCGAAAGACAAGCTGTGCAAGATGGATGTCCTGCCGTACACCGGCCTGACCACCAATGCGAAGCGCTATGCGCTGGCCAGCAACACGCATTTCCGCATTGGCAAGGATATCGATGCCAACTTCGAGATCACCAATGCCGGCGCCAGCAACGACTACATCGTCGCGCCATTCAACGTCAGCAACGGTAGCGCCACCACGTCGTCGAGCACCTGGTACGACGCGATCAACGGCAAGATGGTCGGACCCTACTTCTATCCGAAATTGCCAGTTGGCCACGCCAACAATCCTTACGGCGTACCGGTGGAATACCGCGCCCGCATGATGGACACAGGCAACGGCTTCAACTTCAACCGCACCGAATCCGACCAGACGCGCGTCATGCTGAGCCTGAACGGCGACATCGGCAACTTCGACTGGAAATCCGCGGTCGGCTACATGAACTCGAAAGCGACCAAGGCCACCCGTGCCGTGAGCGCTACCGGCTACAACAATGCCATCGTCAACGGCACCTACAAGTTCGGCCAGCAAAACGATACTGCGCTGCTGGAGTCGATGTTCCCTGTGCGTACCACCAAGGGCGAGTCGAAAATCACTTTCGTCGACGCAACCGTGTCCGGCGAAGTGGCGCAATTGCCTGCCGGTCCTTTGAACGTGGCATTCGGTACCGACATCCGTCGCGAAAAGTATGAAATGGCCAGCTCGGACAACGTGCTGCGTGGCGACCTGGTCGGCATCGCCGGCCTGCAAGTCAAAGACACCATGGATCACTACGCGCTGTTCGCCGAAGCGACCATTCCAGTGGTCAAGCGTGTCGAAGTGAGTGCCGCGGTACGTGCCGACAAGTCCACCAACAGCGACGTGCACTTCTCGCCGAAACTGGGCTTGCGCGTCAACGCGACCGACACCCTGTTGCTGCGCGCTACGGCAGCTGGCGGCTTCCGCGCGCCAAACATCGTTGAAACCGGTAATGGCCTGGGCCGCAGCTCGTTCGCGACCAGCGTCAGCGATCCACGTCGTTGCTCGACCGCCAGCACCCTGAACAATCTGGTGCAGAACAATCCGGCCGCCACCACCGTCGACAAGGCGCAGGCGAATACCTTCCGCAACAGCGATTGCTCGGGCGGCGTGCCTAGCTTCGTGTCGGCGAACAAGGACCTGAAGCCGGAAACCTCGCGTTCGATCACCGCTGGTTTCGTTTTCGAACCGATCAAGAACTGGACCGTGGCACTGGACTACTACCATATCGAACGCAAGGACGAAATCGGTACCCGTGCCGTGGCTGACATCCTGCGCGGCGAAGCTGGCCTGCCAGCCGGACAGCTGGTGCGTGTCGATAACTCGGCTTCCGATGCGCAATTCCTGGCACTGGTGAAAAAATACGCACCAAGCAATACTGCCAACTTCGGCGGCGTTGGCGCCATCGGCCTGCTGTACAACCCATACGTCAACAGCGGCAAGACCCGTGCTTCGGGCTTCGACTTTGATGCGGGTGGCCGTTTCAACACCGGTATTGGCCAAGTTCGCCTGAAACTGGAAGGTAGCTACCTGTGGAAATACCAGGAGTTCAGCGTCACCGACAATGCCTATGACACCAACCTGGCCGGTAACTATGACCTGGGTTCGCGTCTGAAAACCAAGCTGCGCGCCAGCCTGAAAGCCGGCGAGTTCGACCACGGCATGACCCTGAACTACGCCAGCGGTTTCAGCAACGACAACCAGACTTCGTCGACCTACTGCGTCACCAACAAGGTATCGGCCGAGAATATGGCGACTTGCTCGCGTGTAGGCAGCAACACCACGGTCGATTACAACCTGTCGTATGGCGGCATCAAGAACACGCGTCTGAGCCTGTACATCGACAATCTGTTCGACAAGGCTGCACCGATTCAGTGGCGCGCAGGCTACGCTGAAACATTCCAGATGCGTCGTATCGGCGTATCGGCCAGCTACACCTTCCTCTGATCGTCGTCAGTTGATACCCACCGTCCGGCAGCGATGCCGGACGTGTCAAAAACCAGGCCACGTGCCTGGTTTTTTTTTGCCTGCCATCGATGCATGGGGGGATATCGCTTTACAGTGCCGCGGCTGGCAGATAAAGTTGCCGCATGCTTAACGCCCTCGATACCCACCTGTTAAATGCGGCTCCCCGTGAGCGCCTGCGCGGCTGGCCGCGCTTCCTGACCGAGTTCCTGTATTTCGGCATCAAGGAGGCGAGGTCGTGCCTGTTCGTGGGGCTGTTCTTTGCTGCCGTCTTCCTGGTGCCGCGTGCCGGCCTGTTCGGCCTGCCGCGCTATGACGTGCTGCTGCTGGTGGCGCTGGCGATCCAGGGCGCGATGGTCTGGAGCGGTCTGGAGACGTGGGATGAATTGAAAGCCATCTGCCTGTTCCATGCGGTTGGCTTCGCGCTGGAAGTGTTCAAGGTGTCGGGGACGATCCAGTCGTGGAGTTATCCCGACTTCGCCTACACCAAGGTGTTCGGCGTGCCGCTGTTTTCCGGCTTCATGTATGCGGCCGTCGGCAGCTACATCATCCAGACCTGGCGCCTGCTCGACATGCGCATTCGCCACCATCCGCCGTACTGGATGGCGGTGCTGATCGCGCTGCTGATCTACGCCAACTTCTTTACTCACCACTACATCGGCGACTACCGCTGGTACCTGGCCGCCTGTGCGCTGGGCTTGTATGCGCGCACCACCGTGGTGTTTCGCCCGCTCGACCGCGACCGCAGCATGCCCTTGCTGCTCGGTTTCGTGCTGGTCGGCTTCTTCATCTGGCTGGCTGAAAACATCAGCACCTTCTGGGGCGTGTGGCGCTATCCGAACCAGCTTGGCGCGTGGTCGGTCGTGCACGTCAGCAAATGGAGTTCATGGTCGCTGCTGGTGGTGATGACGTTCACCATCGTGGCCCACCTCAAGCACATCAAGGCCAGCATCCACGTCGCCCAGCCTTAGGCTGGGCTTCGGGACGACTTGTTACAAGCTGGCTGCCACCACGTCGAAGCGCGCACCCAGCGCCGCTTGCGGGCCGCCTTGCAGTTGTTTCGCGTACTGGCGCAGCACTTCCGCCGAATAGGTGCGCGACGCGGGCGACAGCTTCGGCAGCAGCGGCAGCACACGTTCCAGATAGCCCGTGCCTTCCTGCCACTTGCCTTGCGCGGCCAGGGCCGACGCCAGTTCCACCATGCGGCGGCCGACGCGCGCATCGCTGCGCGGCTGCGCCGCTTCTTCCGTGGCCAGGGCTTGCCGGTACAGTTGCTCCGCTTCCGCATTCTTGCCCTGCAAGCGCTTGATGCGGCCCAGGTTGTACTGGCGCTGCGACAGGATGTCCGCGCTGGCCCCTGCCTGTTCGGCGCTGCGCAGCGCTTGTACGCAAGCCAGTTCCGCTTCGCCAAACTGGCCTTTGAGTTCGGCCGCGTTGCAGGCGTCCTGCTGTTCATTGGAGGTGGTGAGTGTCGCTGGCGCCGCGCAGGCGGCCAGCAGGCTGACAGCGCATAGCAGGCTGATGGTATGGGTCTTCATAGTCTCCTCGGACGGGTGTCAAACACGGTGTATCGGTGGAGTCATGCCGTAATAAATATACTATAAGTTTTTTTGGGGTGGGTGGCTTTTCGCCAGCGCACGCGATTGACGCCGCTTGCGTGCTTCAGTGATACTCCGGGCTTGTCCATTAATGCGTGCCGCCGCCATGTCCAAGACTGTCCTGATCGTGGAAGATGAACAGGCGATTGCCGACAGCATCGCCTATGCCTTGCGCACGGACGGCTTTACGCCGCGCCATGTGATGCTGGGCGAACACGCCCTGGCCGCGCTGCGCCCTATGCCCGGCGAAGCGGCGCAGATGCCCGTTCTGGTCGTGCTGGACGTGGGCTTGCCCGACATGAGCGGGCTGGAAGTGTGCCGCCGCCTGCGCCAGTTTTCCGAGATTCCCGTGATCTTCCTGACGGCCCGCAGCGACGAGATCGACCGCATCGTCGGCCTGGAAATCGGCGCCGACGATTACGTCACCAAACCATTTTCGCCGCGCGAACTGGTGGCGCGCATCCGCGTCATTTTGCGCCGCGCCGGTGTCGCTCAGGTACCCCGCGAGACTGGCATGACGATAGCCGCTGCCGTCACGGCGACCGCGCCGGCGCGCTTCGAGTTGCGCGCGCTCGAGGCGCGGGTGCTGTTCCACGGCCAGCCGCTGGACCTGACCCGCTATGAATACCTGCTGCTGAAGACCCTGCTCGAGCATCCGGGCCACGTGTTGTCGCGCGCGCAGTTGATGGAGCGCGTGTGGAGCGGTGCGCCCGACACGCTCGAGCGCACCGTCGATGCGCACGTCAAATCGCTGCGCGCCAAGCTGCGCGCCGTCGATGCGCAGGTCGATCCCATCCACACCCACCGTGGCCTCGGCTACAGCCTGGCCGGCGCATGAAGATCGGCCTGCGCATCCTGCTCGGCTACTTCCTGATCGTGGGACTGGCCGCGTGGTTCCTGCTGAATGTCTTCATGGAACAGGTCAAGCCGGGCGTGCGCTCGACCCTGGAAGACACGCTGGTCGATACCTCGCAACTGCTGGCCAGCTTGGTGGCGCCCGACATGAAGGCGGGCACGCTGGCGCAGTCGCCCGTGGCCGAGCGCATGCAGGATTACGCGCGCCATGGCGTGGACGTCAATATTAATGGCGTGCGCAAGCGCACGCTCGATTACCGCATCACCATCACGGACCGGCACGGCATCGTGCTGTTCGATTCCAGCGGGCGCGACGTGGGGCGCGACTATTCGCGCTGGAATGACGTGTATCTCACCTTGCAGGGCAAGTATGGCGCGCGCAGCACGCGCAGCCTGCCTGACGACGAAATGTCGACGGTGATGCACGTGGCCGCGCCGATTCGCGACGGCAATGAGGTGATCGGCGTGTTGACGGTGGCCAAGCCGAATGCCAGCGTGCAAGCGTTTGTCGAGCGCAGCCAGCGCAAGATATTGCAGCGTGGCGCCATCCTGTTGCTGCTGTCGCTGCTGATCGGCCTGGCATTCGCCTGGTGGCTGCACCATGCGCTGGGCAAGCTGATGCATTACATCGGCGACGTGGAGGCAGGGCGCAAGGTGGCGCTGCCGGCGCTGGGCAAGAACGAGATCGGTACCCTGGGGCGGGCGCTGGAGGCGATGCGCACGCGCCTGGAAGGCAAGGAATACGTGGAGCAGCTGATGCACACCCTGGCGCATGAATTGAAAAGCCCGATCGCCGCCATCCAGGCCTCGGCCGAGCTGCTGCAGGAAGACATGCCGCCGGCCGAGCGCCGCCAGTTCCTTGCCAGCATCCTGGAACAGAATGCGCGCCAGCGGCAGCTGATCGACAAGCTGCTGGCCCTCGTGCGCGTGGAAAAGCAGCAGCGCCTGGATCATCCCGAGCGCATCGCGCTGGCGCCCCTGCTGGCGCAAGTGGCGCGGGACGCGGCCGCCACCCTGGCGGCGCGCGGCGTGCGCCTGCAGCTGCAACACGACGAGGCGAGTGTGGCGGGCGACGCCCTGCTGCTGCGCCAGGCGCTGGGCAACCTGCTCGACAACGCGGCCGGCTTTGCGCCGCCGGGCAGCTGCATCGAGCTGACGGCGCGGCGCCAGGGCAGCCAGGTGGAAATTGCCGTGCGCGACCGCGGCGCGGGCATCCCCGCGTATGCGCTCGAGCGCGTCTTCGAGCGCTTTTATTCCCTGCCGCGTCCGAGCGCCGGCAAGAGCACGGGCCTGGGCCTGCCCTTTGTGCGCGAGGTCGCCTCGCTGCACGGCGGCACGGTCGAAGTGCTCAATCATGCGGAGGGCGGCGCCTGCGCGCGCCTGTGCCTTCCACTCGCCTAGCGCACTTTATTTGCCCGCTTCACACGGACTGCATCGTCAACGCATACAGCTTTTTTACACTGGCCCCCTTACTTCAAGGATGCGCCATGCAAAAAACCCTCTTAGTCAAAGCGTTGATCGTGTTCGGCCTGATGCTGCTGATCGGCCTGCCTTTGCTGATGATTCAGGAAACGATCAAGGAACGGATGGAATTCCGCCAGGAAGCCGTCAACAGCATCGCCGCCGATTCGGTGCGCGAACAAACCATCATCGGCCCCATCCTCGTGATTCCCTACACGGAGCAATATGAAGAGCGCGTGGAAGTGGCCAGCGGCGATGACAAGGAAGCGAAGTCGCCCGTGCGCACGGAGTTGCTGCGCCGCACGGTGCAGCGCCGCTTTCTCGTCTACCCGAACAACCTGCTGATCAATGGCAGCATCGACGCGGATCGCCGCTACCGCGGCATTCACCAGGTACTGGTCTACAGCGGCCAGCATGCGTTTCAGGGCGACTTCACGGTGCCGGCCAGCAGCCAGTTGCCGCGCAAGTCGCCGGACTCGCGCGTGACCCTGGGCGCACCTTTCGTGGCCCTGTCCATCGAGGACGTGCGCGGCATCCGCAACATCCCGAAAATCGACTGGGGCGGCCAGAAGATCGAATTCGAGCAGGGCACCGACCTGTTTGCCTTCCGCAGCGGCCTGCACGCGCCGCTGGGGGCCATGCCGCTGGCGGCGCCGCAGCAGGTGAAATTCAGCTTTGACCTGGGCCTCGATGGCATCGAACGCCAGCATTTCGTGCCGGTGGCGAAAAACAGCCAGATCAGCATCAAGTCGAACTGGCCCCATCCGCAGTTTGGCGGGCGCTTCCTGCCGTCGCCGAAACACCGCCAGATCAATGCCGATGGCTTTCAGGTCGAATGGAATATCTCGTCGCTGGCCAGCAATGCGCAAACGCAGCTGAGCACGATCGAGGGCGAGTTCAAGGTGCCCGACAGCGCACCGCTGGGCCAGGTGGACCGTTTCAGCGTCGGCTTCATCGAGCCGATCAATGTGTATTCGCAGTCGGACCGGGCCACCAAGTATGGCTTGCTGTTTGTGGCGCTGACGTTTGCTGCCTTCTTCATCTTCGAGATCCTGAAGAGTCTGCCGATCCATCCCGTGCAATATCTGCTGGTGGGCCTGTCGCTGGTGATCTTCTTCCTGCTGCTGGTGGGCCTGGCCGAGCACATCGCCTTCCTGGCCGCCTACCTGATCGCCAGCGCCGCCTGTATCGCACTGACCAGCTTTTATCTGGTGCACGTGCTGCACAACGCCTGGCGCGGCATCGGCTTCGGCGTGGCGCTGACGGTGCTGTATGGCGCCCTGTACGGTTTGCTCAGCTCGGAAAACAATGCGCTGGTGATGGGCAGCATCCTGCTGTTCGCCGTGCTGGCGGCCATCATGGTGGCGACACGCAAGGTGGACTGGTATCAGGTGGGCAGGGGAGGGCAGTAAGCCCCAGGGTCAGCGTCACTCACGCATGGAAAGATTGATTATTTGGTAAATAAGTGGTTTTAAGTTGGTATTGTTTACGGTACTCTTTGGTATTAATTTCCGCAAAGCACGGAATTGCGTGCGGCGGCGTACCAGAGCAGTAGGGTGGCGGCGGGAAGGATGGCTTGCCGCCACCGGGCAATTCCTTTCATCCCAACATAAAAACCTGGAGACAGCACCATGATCAAGAAACTGGCTTTTTTCCTCTTTGCTTGCGGACTGAGTGCCGGCTATGCGTATGCCGCCACGAGCGAGGATGTGTCGCAATGCCGTTCGCGCTGCGACAGCAGTTATGTCGGCTGCACCAATTCGCTCGGCGGCAGCCCGATTTGCCGTGAGCTGATGCAGCACTGCCTGGAACGCTGCAACGGCTAGGCCAGCGGCTGGCATGGCGCATGGGCGCGGACAGGGCACCAGCCCGGTCCGCGCCTTTTTTTGTGGCGCCAAGGCGCATGGATGGCCGCTTTGCGCCGGGGAACGGTCAATTGTGGACGGCGCTGAACAACTCCCGCAGGGGCGTCGCGCAACACTTTGACATACCTCGTGTTAACTTGTTGCGTCAAGGGTTTTTGTGCTATATACTAGCCGGCTTCGGTATGGATTCGTCTTTTTTGAGTCCTACGTTACTTTGTAGTTAAACAAGCCCCGCCCAATCGCAGGTGGGAATGGAGAAAAAATGAGCCTAGGCCTTCTCGGTCGCAAGGTTGGTATGATGCGCATTTTCACGGATGAAGGGGATTCGATTCCTGTCACCGTGTTGGACGTATCGAACAACCGTGTTGCGCAAATCAAAACCCCTGAAACAGATGGTTACTCCGCTGTTCAGGTCGCATTCGGTCAACGTCGCGCTTCCCGCGTGACCAAAGCTGTTGCTGGTCATCACGCTAAAGCTGGTGTTGAAGCCGGTACTCTGTTGAAAGAGTTCCGTGTCGACGCTGCCAAAGCCGCTGAACTGAAAGCTGGCGATGTTGTCGCTGCTTCCCTGTTCGAAGTCGGTCAAAAGATCGACGTGCAAGGCGTTACCATCGGTAAAGGCTATGCAGGCGTTATCAAACGTTACCACTTCGCTTCTGGCCGTGCAACGCACGGTAACTCGCGTTCGCATAACGTTCCAGGTTCCATCGGTATGGCACAAGATCCAGGTCGCGTTTTCCCTGGTAAGCGCATGACCGGTCATCTGGGTGACGTTAACCGTACGATCCAGAACCTCGTGATCGCCCGTATCGATGCCGACCGTCAGCTGTTGCTGGTCAAAGGCGCGATTCCAGGTGCGAAAAATGGCCAGGTAGTTGTCTCGCCAGCCATCAAAACCAAAGCCAAGAAGGGAGCTTAAACGATGGAACTCAAGCTTCTGAATGCGCAAGGTCAAGCCGCCTCGAACGTTGCTGCAGCCGATACGATTTTCGGCCGTGACTACAATGAAGCGCTGATCCACCAAGTCGTCATCGCTTATCAAGCGAATGCACGTAGTGGTAACCGCAAGCAAAAAGACCGTGAAGAAGTTCACCACACGACGAAAAAGCCATGGCGCCAAAAAGGTACCGGCCGCGCTCGTGCTGGTATGTCGTCGTCGCCACTGTGGCGCGGCGGTGGTCGGATTTTCCCGAACTCGCCTGACGAAAACTTCACCCACAAAGTGAACAAAAAGATGTATCGCGCAGGTATCTGCTCGATCCTGTCGCAGCTGGCTCGCGAAGAGCGCCTGATCGTCATCGACGATCTGACGATCGACGCGCCAAAAACCAAGCTGCTGTCGCAAAAATTGAACGGCCTGGGCTTTGATTCGGTTCTGATCATCACCGACGTTCTGAACGAAAACCTGGAACTGGCATCGCGCAACCTGCCTAACGTACTCGTCGTTGAGCCACGTCACGCAGACCCGATGTCCCTGGTGTTCTACAAGAAGATCCTGGTCACCAAAGCTGCATTGGCCAAGATTGAGGAGATGCTGGCATGAGCGCGATTTTGAAACATAGCGAAGAACGCTTGATGAAGGTGCTGTTGGCGCCCGTGATTTCCGAAAAGGCCACCATGGTCGCGGAAAAGAACGAGCAAATTGTATTCCGCGTACTGCCGGATGCAACCAAGCCTGAAATCAAGGCAGCGGTCGAACTGCTGTTCAAGGTTGAAGTTCTGTCCGTGCAAACTGCAAACCGCGAAGGTAAGCAAAAGCGCACCGGCAAGTTCAACGGTCGTCGTAACCATACCAAGCGTGCTTTCGTGTGCCTGAAGCCTGGCCAGGAAATCAACTTCTCCGAGGAGGCTGCATAATGGCACTCGTTAAGATGAAACCAACCTCGCCAGGCCGTCGCGGCATGGTGAAGGTGGTGAATGCCGACCTGTACAAAGGTCGTCCATTCGCTGCCCTGGTTGAAAAGAAATCCAAGACCGCTGGTCGTAACAACAACGGTCACATCACCACCCGTCATATCGGTGGTGGTCATAAGCAACACTACCGCTTGATCGACTTCAAGCGCACCAAAGATGGTATTCCAGCGAAAGTGGAACGTATCGAATACGATCCAAACCGCACCGCGAATATCGCTCTGTTGTGCTACGCCGACGGCGAACGTCACTACATCATCGCAACCAAAGGCATGGCCGTTGGCGACAGCGTGATGAACGGTTCGGAAGCACCGATCAAATCGGGTAACTGCTTGCCAATCCGTAACATCCCAGTCGGTACCGTGATGCATTGCGTCGAAATGCTGCCAGGTAAAGGTGCCCAAATGGCACGTACCGCCGGCGCTGGCGTTGTGCTGATGGCACGTGAAGGTACCTACGCTCAAGTGCGTCTGCGCTCGGGTGAAGTACGTCGCGTGCACATCGAGTGCCGTGCAACGGTTGGTGAAGTCGGCAATGCCGAGCACAGCCTGCGTAAAATCGGTAAAGCTGGTGCGATGCGCTGGCGCGGTGTTCGTCCTACCGTTCGCGGTGTGGTCATGAACCCGGTCGATCACCCGCACGGTGGTGGTGAAGGTAAAACAGCAGCTGGTCGTCATCCAGTTTCGCCTTGGGGCCAACAGACTAAGGGTAAGAAGACACGCAGCAACAAGCGTACTACTTCCATGATCGTCTCGCGCCGCGGCAAGAAATAAGGGGTAGCACATGACACGTTCATTGAAAAAAGGGCCGTTCTGTGACGCCCACCTGGTGAAAAAAGTTGAAGCCGCGCAAGCAGCCAAAGACAAAAAGCCAATCAAAACCTGGTCGCGTCGTTCGACAATCATGCCTGACTTTATCGGCCTGACGATCGCGGTTCATAACGGCAAGCTGCACGTGCCGGTTTATGTTTCCGAAAACATGGTTGGTCACAAGCTCGGCGAATTCGCACTGACCCGTACGTTCAAGGGCCATGCAGCTGACAAAAAGGCTAAGAAATAATGGAAACTAAAGCTATCCTCAAAGGTGTGCGCCTGTCGGACCAAAAGGGCCGCCTGGTTGCTGACCTGATCCGTGGCAAGAAAGTTGACGCTGCACTCAACATCTTGCAATTCAGCCCGAAAAAAGGTGCTGCGATCATCAAGCGTGTTCTGGAATCGGCAATCGCCAATGCGGAACACAATGATGGCGCGGACATCGACGAATTGTTCGTGAAAACGATCTACGTCGAAAAGGGCCCGGTCCTGAAGCGCTTCACCGCGCGTGCAAAAGGCCGTGGCGACCGTATTTCGAAACAATCCTGTCACGTTTACGTGACTGTCGGTAACTAAGGAGCCACGATGGGTCAGAAAATTCATCCAACCGGTTTCCGTCTGGCGGTCACCCGTAACTGGGCTTCGCGCTGGTATGCAGGCAACGGTAATTTCGCTGCCATGCTGAACGAAGACTTGAAAGCACGTGCTTACCTGAAAAAGAAACTGAAGAACGCTTCCGTTGGCCGCATCGTTATCGAGCGCCCAGCCAAGAACGCGCGCTTCACGATCTACAGCTCGCGTCCAGGCGTGGTCATTGGTAAAAAAGGCGAAGACATCGAAGTACTGAAGTCGGCGCTGACCAAGATCATGGGCGTACCTGTTCACGTGAACATCGAAGAAATTCGCAAGCCAGAAATCGATTCGCAACTGATCGCCGATTCGATCGCTCAGCAGCTGGAAAAACGGATCATGTTCCGCCGCGCCATGAAGCGTGCAATGCAAAATGCAATGCGCCTGGGTGCTCTCGGTATCAAGATCATGTCGTCCGGCCGTCTGAACGGTATCGAAATCGCGCGTAAAGAGTGGTACCGCGAAGGCCGCGTGCCTTTGCATACCCTGCGCGCCGATATCGACTACGGTACCAGCGAAGCGTCGACCACCTACGGCATCATCGGTGTCAAGGTGTGGGTATACAAAGGTGACCGCGCGCCTAACGGCGATGCACCAGTCATCGATACCCCAGCTGACGAGAAGAAAAGCCGCGGCCCACGCCGTGACGATGGCAAGCCAGCTGGCCGTCCACGTCCAGCCGGTGCCGGTGCGAAACCATCCACAGCACCAGGTGCACGTGTGCGTACCGCCGCTAAACCGGCCGCCGCAGCAGCACCAGCTGAGAAAGCAGGAGAATAATCATGCTGCAACCAGCACGCAGAAAGTATCGTAAAGAGCAGAAAGGCCGTAATACCGGTATTTCGCACAGCCGCGGCACCGCCGTGTCGTTTGGCGAATTCGGTCTGAAGGCAGTTGCGCGCGGTCGTATCACTGCGCGTCAAATTGAAGCGGCGCGTCGTGCAATGACGCGTCACATCAAGCGCGGTGGCCGTATCTGGATCCGTATTTTCCCGGACAAACCGATTTCGAACAAACCGGCTGAAGTCCGTATGGGTAACGGTAAAGGTAATCCTGAGTACTACGTCGCTGAAATTCAGCCAGGCAAAGTACTGTACGAAATGGATGGCGTTGATGAAGCGCTGGCACGGGAAGCATTCCGTCTTGCCGCCGCTAAACTGCCACTGGCGACGACGTTTGTCATCCGCCAAGTCGGCCAATAATTGGAGTTGTATATGAAAGCATCTGAACTCCGCGGCAAGGACCAGCCAGCTCTGCAAAAAGAGCTGAATGACCTGTTGAAGGCACAGTTCGGCCTGCGCATGCAAATCGCTACGCAGCAGCTGAGCAACACTTCGCAGCTCAAGAAGGTACGCCGCGATATCGCGCGTGTGAAGACGGTAATGAATCTGAAGGAAGCCAAATGAACGAACCAGTGAAACAGTCGCTCAAGCGCACGCTGATCGGTAAAGTGGTTTCGGACAAGATGGACAAGACCGTTACCGTTCTGATCGAGCGCCACGTAAAACATCCTTTGTATGGCAAGATCATCATGCGCTCGAACAAGTATCACGCACATGACGAGACCAACCAAGTCAAGGCCGGTGACACGGTCGAGATCCAGGAAGGTCGCCCGATCTCCAAAACGAAGGCATGGACGGTGACACGTGTGGTTCAAGCCGCACCAACCGTTTAAATAAAAACCACCGTTTCGGCGGTGGGTTTTAATTAGTACTTGCAGGCCCGCAAATTGTATGTAATACTTGCGGGCTTCGTTCATGTAACGCCGCAAAGTGTCTGGCCACAGACAGTAGCATTCGCGGTCAGTTGATGTATGAAGGTCATGCACCCAAACAGTGAAGCCCAGCAGGGCGGCTCTGGCGGGACCAAGACTGACCGTGGGTCTACATTGTGTGGATTCTTCGGCTTAAGTTGGGAAAGAGAATACTATGATTCAAACTGAAAGCCGGCTCGAAGTGGCTGACAATACCGGTGCCAAAGAAGTAATGTGCATCAAGGTATTGGGCGGCTCCAAGCGCCGTTATGCTGGCATTGGCGATGTGATCAAGGTAACCGTTAAGGTTGCTGCGCCACGTGGCCGTGTCAAAAAAGGTGAAATTTATAACGCCGTGGTTGTGCGCACCGCTAAAGGTGTTCGCCGCCAAGACGGTTCCCTGGTGAAGTTCGACGGCAACGCCGCCGTTCTGTTGAACGCCAAGCTGGAACCGATCGGTACCCGTATTTTTGGACCTGTCACACGCGAACTGCGTACTGAGAAGTTCATGAAAATCGTGTCCCTGGCACCGGAAGTCCTGTAAGGAGTCGTAATGGATAAGATTCGTAAAAACGACGAAGTCATCGTTCTGACCGGGAAAGACAAGGGCAAACGTGGTGTGGTACAGCAGCGTATCGATGCTGAACATATCGTGGTTGACGGCATTAACATCGCTAAAAAAGCGACTAAGCCAAACCCGATGACTGGCGTAACTGGTGGTATCGTCGATAAGACCATGCCAATTCACGTGTCCAACGTTGCATTGTTTAATGCAGCGACTGGCAAGGCAGATCGCGTGGGTTTCAAAGAAGTGGACGGCAAGAAAGTTCGCATCTTTAAATCCTCCGGCGAAGTAGTGAAGGCTTAAGAAATCATGGCACGTCTCCAAGAATTCTATAAAGAAAAAGTCGTTGCCGACCTGACCAGCAAGTTTGGTTACAAGTCGGTAATGGAAGTTCCACGCCTGACCAAGATCACCCTGAACATGGGTGTTGGTGAGGCTATCGCGGATAAAAAAGTTCTCGAGCACGCAGTTGCTGACTTGACCAAGATCGCCGGCCAGAAGCCAGTGACCACCAAGTCCCGCAAAGCGATCGCAGGCTTCAAAATCCGTGAAGGTTACCCGATCGGTACGATGGTCACCCTGCGCGGCGCTCGCATGTACGAGTTCCTGGATCGCTTCATTACCGTGGCTCTGCCGCGCGTACGCGATTTCCGTGGTGTGAACGGCCGTGCATTTGATGGTCGTGGCAACTACAACATCGGTGTCAAGGAACAGATCATTTTCCCTGAAATCGAATACGACAAGATTGACGCGTTGCGCGGTATGAATATCAGCATCACGACAACCGCTAAGACCGATGACGAAGCCAAAGCTTTGCTCGCCGCCTTTAAATTCCCTTTCAGGAACTGATCATGGCCAAACTGTCACTGATTAATCGTGAGATCAAGCGTGCTGACCTGGTGGCGAAATTCGCCCCTAAGCGCGAAGCTCTCAAGGCCATCGTCGATGACCAATCGAAATCGGAAGAAGAGCGCTACGAAGCTCGCCTGAAACTGCAGGCGCTGCCACGTAACTCGAACCCGACGCGTCAACGTAACCGTTGCGCCATCACTGGTCGTCCGCGCGGCACATTCCGTAAATTCGGTCTGGGTCGTATCAAGCTCCGTGAATTCGCCATGCGTGGTGAAATTCCGGGTATGACAAAAGCAAGCTGGTAATAGGAGAATATGCAATGAGTATGAGCGATCCTATCGCCGATATGCTGACCCGCATTCGCAATGCACAAGGCGTGCAAAAGACGACCGTGGCCATGCCATCGTCGAAAGTCAAAATTGCGATTGCCAGCGTCCTGAAGGACGAGGGTTACATTGAAGATTTCGCTGTTGCCGAAGCTGGTGGCAAAGCGGAACTGAAAATCGGTTTGAAGTATTATGTTGGCCGTCCCGTCATTGAGCGCTTGGAGCGCGTGTCCCGTCCGGGTCTGCGCGTCTACAAGGGTAAAGACGAGATCCCTGTTGTGATGAATGGCTTGGGTGTGGCGATCGTGTCGACTCCGCAAGGCGTCATGACTGACCGCAAAGCACGCGCTACCGGTGTCGGCGGCGAAGTTATTTGCTACGTGGCTTAAGGAGTTACACATGTCTCGAGTAGCTAAAATGCCTATCGTAGTGCCAGCTGGCGCCGAAGTCGCCATCTCCGCACAAGCGATCACCGTAAAAGGCCCGCTGGGCGTACTTTCCCAGGCCCTCACCGGCCAGGTCAAAGTGGAAAACAATGCAGGAACCCTGAGTTTCGACGTGGCGAACGACAGCCGCGAAGCCAATGCCATGTCCGGCACGCTGCGCGCACTGGTCAACAACATGGTTGTTGGCGTCACCAAGGGTTTCGAGAAAAAGCTGAACCTGGTAGGCGTGGGTTACAAGGCGCAAGCTCAAGGCGACAAGTTGAATCTGTCCCTGGGTTTCTCGCACCCTGTAGTGCATGACATGCCAGCTGGCGTTACCTGCGCAACACCAACCCCGACCGAGATCCTGATTAAAGGTATCGACCGTCAACAGGTTGGCCAGGTAGCCGCTGAAGTTCGTGCTTACCGCGCTCCTGAGCCTTATAAAGGCAAGGGCGTTCGCTATGCGGACGAAGTGGTTAAGCTTAAAGAAACCAAGAAGAAGTAATTAGGGGCTGACGATGGATAAGAAAGAATCACGGCTTCGCCGCGGACGCCAAACCCGCATCAAGATTGCGGAATTGAAAGTAAATCGCTTGTCGGTGCATCGCACCAACCTGCACATTTACGCCAACCTGATCAGCCCGGACGCTAAAGTCCTGGTTTCGGCCTCGACGGCTGAAGCGGAAGTTCGCGCTGAACTGGCAGGCCAATCCGGCAAAGGCGGCAATGCCGCTGCTGCAGCCTTGATCGGCAAGCGCGTCGCTGAAAAAGCGTTGAAAGCAGGGATTACCGAAGTTGCGTTTGACCGCTCCGGTTTCCGTTACCACGGCCGTGTGAAAGCGTTGGCAGAAGCCGCACGCGAAGCCGGTCTGAAGTTCTAAGGATCAATCATGGCAAAAATGCAAGCAAAAATGCAAAGCGACAAGCCGGATGATGGCATGCGCGAAAAAATGATCGCGATCAACCGCGTGACCAAAGTGGTCAAGGGTGGTCGTATCATGGGTTTCGCCGCGCTGACCGTAGTTGGTGATGGCGATGGCCGCGTCGGCATGGGCAAGGGCAAATCGAAAGAAGTGCCAGTTGGCGTGCAGAAGGCAATGGAAGAAGCCCGTCGCAACCTGATCAAAGTACCGCTCAAAAACGGCACCTTGCATCACACGGTTGTTGGTCGTCACGGCGCCTCCAAGGTCCTGATGAACCCAGCTAAGCCGGGTACTGGCGTTATCGCTGGTGGCGCAATGCGCGCTATCTTCGAAGTGATGGGCGTGACGGACGTGGTGGCGAAATCCACCGGTTCGAACAACCCATACAACCTGGTACGCGCTACGCTGGACGGCCTGTCGAAAATGAGCACTGCTTCCGATATCGCTGCCAAACGCGGCAAGTCGGTCGAAGACATTCTGGCTTAAGGTGGACAAAATGACAAACACAGTCAAAGTGCAATTGGTCAAGGGCTTGATCGGTACGCGCGAATCGCATCGCGCTACCGTGCGCGGTCTGGGTCTGCGTCGTGTAAATTCGGTTTCCGAATTGCAAGACACCCCATCCGTACGCGGCATGATCAATAAAGTATCGTATCTCGTTAAAGTTGTCGGGTAAGCCTTCGGGCTTACACGAACGGAGCAAATCATGGAATTGAATACTATTGCACCAGCCGAAGGCGCTAAGCACTACAAGCGTCGCGTCGGTCGCGGTATCGGCTCCGGCCTGGGTAAAACCTCGGGTCGTGGTCACAAAGGTCAGAAATCGCGTTCGGGCGGCTTTCATAAAGTCGGTTTCGAAGGCGGTCAGATGCCTCTGCAACGCCGTCTGCCTAAGCGCGGTTTCAAATCGATGCACGCAACCTTCAAAGCTGAAGTGCGCCTGTCCGATCTGAACAACCTGGCTGTTGGCGATGTCGACATTCTGGTCTTGAAGCAAGCTGGCGTTCTGGGCGTGTTGGCCCGTGACGTGCGCGTGATCTTGTCCGGCGAAATCACCAAAGCGGTGAATTTGAAGGGCTTGAAAGTGTCCGCTGGCGCGAAAGCAGCCATCGAAGCAGCCGGCGGCTCGGTAGCCTGAGTTGACCGCTAACAGCTTGATCGGAGCGAAAATTGGCGACTAATCCACAACTTGCTAAAAGTGCAGCGGCCGGTTTCCCTTGGGGACGGCTCTGGTTTTTGCTTGGCGCATTGGTGGTTTATCGTATCGGTGCTCACGTCCCGGTTCCCGGGATTGACCCGACACAATTAGCCTCGCTGTTCAAGGAGCACGAAGGCGGCGTCCTGGGCATGTTCAACATGTTCTCGGGCGGTGCCTTGTCTCGTTTTACAGTGTTTGCGCTGGGTATCATGCCTTATATCTCGGCCTCGATCATCATGCAATTGCTGTCGATCGTGTCACCGCAGATGGAAGCGTTGAAAAAAGAAGGCGAAGCAGGTCGTCGCAAGATCACCCAGTACACCCGGTATTTCACGGTTGCCCTGGCACTGTTCCAAGCGTTAGGCATTGCAGTCGCACTGGAGTCG
The DNA here is from genome assembly GCF_000988085.1 of Janthinobacterium sp. KBS0711. Taxonomy (NCBI): domain Bacteria; kingdom Pseudomonadati; phylum Pseudomonadota; class Betaproteobacteria; order Burkholderiales; family Oxalobacteraceae; genus Janthinobacterium; species Janthinobacterium sp. KBS0711. The sequence goes on from NZ_LBCO01000002.1 coordinate 19,452, forward strand.
CAAGCTGGTCTGGTGTTGGAACCTGGTCTTGCATTCCGCTTCGTGACGGTCGTCACTTTGTTGACCGGAACAATGTTTTTGATGTGGTTGGGTGAGCAAATTACCGAGCGTGGCTTGGGGAATGGCATCTCGATCATCATTTTTGCCGGGATTGCAGCAGGTCTGCCGTCGGCGTTGGGTGGCTTGTTCACTCAGGTGTCGAATGGTTCGATCGGCAGCTTCAGCGCGATTTTCATCGTGATCCTGGTAGCACTGGTAACGTACTTCGTTGTATTCGTCGAACGTGGTCAGCGCAAAATATTGGTCAATTACGCGAAGCGCCAGGTAGGCAACAAGATTTATGGCGGTCAAACCAGCCATTTGCCGTTGAAGCTGAACATGGCCGGCGTGATCCCGCCGATCTTTGCTTCTTCGATCATCTTGTTCCCGGCCACTATCGTGGACTGGTTTTCAAAGGGCGCCGACAACGCTAACCCTGCGGTGCGGTTCTTGAAAGATTTGGCAGCATCGATGGGGCCTGGTGAGCCTATCCATGCGCTGTTGTACGCAGTGGCGATCGTGTTTTTCTGTTTCTTCTATACAGCGCTGGTCTTTAACAGCAAGGAAACAGCGGATAACTTGAAGAAAAGCGGTGCGTTCATTCCCGGGATTCGTCCAGGCGAGCAGACAGCCCGTTACATCGACAAGATCCTGACACGCTTGACACTTGCCGGCGCAGTCTACATCACCCTGGTGTGTTTATTGCCGGAATTTATGCAAGCCCAGTGGAAAGTACCATTCTATTTCGGCGGTACTTCTTTATTGATTATTGTAGTTGTCACCATGGATTTCATGGCGCAAGTACAGAACTACGTGATGTCGCAGCAATATGATTCGCTGCTGCGCAAAGCAAATTTCAAGGGCGGAATTCCGACGCGTTAAGCGCGGTAAACATACCGAATGGCAAAAGACGACGTCATACAGATGCAGGGCGAGATTCTTGAGAATCTCCCAAATGCAACATTTCGAGTGAAGCTGGAGAACGGACACGTGGTGCTCGGGCATATTTCAGGTAAAATGCGGATGAACTATATTCGCATTCTCCCTGGAGACAAGGTGACGGTGGAGTTAACGCCGTACGACCTGAGCCGAGCCCGCATTGTGTTCCGTACCAAGTAACACACTGAATCAAACCAAAGAAGCGAAAGAAAGAGCCCAAAAATGAAAGTTCTCGCATCAGTCAAGCGGATCTGCCGCAACTGCAAGATCATCAAGCGCAAAGGCGTAGTCCGCGTTATCTGCGTGGAACCACGTCACAAGCAGCGTCAAGGTTAATCGAGGAATAACAAATGGCACGTATTGCAGGGGTTAATATCCCAAATCATCAGCATACCGTTATCGGCCTGACGGCCATCTACGGTGTGGGCCGTCCACGCGCAGAGAAAATCTGTGCATCGACCGGTGTAGCAACCAACAAAAAGATCAAAGATCTGGATGACAGCGAACTGGAAAAGCTGCGCGATGAAGTAGGTAAATTCATCGTCGAAGGCGATCTGCGTCGTGAACTGTCCATGAACATCAAGCGTTTGATGGATCTGGGTTGCTACCGCGGCATGCGTCATCGTAAGGGTCTGCCTTGCCGTGGCCAGCGTACGCGTACGAACGCACGTACCCGCAAGGGACCGCGTAAAGCCGCTCAATCGCTGAAAAAATAATCCGCTAGGGAATAATTATGGCTAAGTCGCAAAATAACGCCGCATCAGCACGCGTGCGTAAAAAAGTTAAAAAGAACGTCGCTGAAGGCATCGCACATGTCCACGCATCGTTCAATAACACCATCATTACCATCACCGATCGTCAAGGCAATGCCTTGTCGTGGGCTACCTCCGGCGGTGCAGGCTTCAAGGGTTCGCGTAAATCGACCCCATTCGCAGCGCAGGTCGCCGCGGAAGCCGCTGGTAAAGTGGCTGTTGAGTGTGGCGTCAAGAACCTGGAAGTACGTATCAAGGGCCCAGGTCCTGGTCGTGAATCCGCCGTTCGCGCGCTGAACAACCTGGGCATCAAGATCACCGAGATCCAGGACGTGACGCCGGTACCGCACAACGGTTGCCGTCCACCGAAACGTCGTCGTATCTAAGATAGTGTTGCAGAGGGCGCTTCGGCGCCAGCTGCTTTGCTGTCTGTTGTAACTCAGTACAGTTGTGTGAAAACGCTGGAGCAGGGAGCCGGAAACGGTTATACTGCCCGGCTGTTCTTGCCTGTCAAATCCTGTTTGACGGGTTTTTCGTTTTCAGCCACCGTCTGATTGAAACCAAATCAGACTAGCGCCTAACCGCATCAGTGTGTTTGATCATGCATGTGGCTGGGGCGTTATCATTTAAAAAAAGGAAGTATCGTGGCACGTTATATCGGACCTAAAGCAAAACTTTCCCGCCGTGAAGGTACAGACCTGTTCCTGAAGAGCGCACGTCGCTCGCTGGACAGCAAGTGCAAACTGGACGTCAAGCCAGGCCAGCACGGTGTCAAATCCGGCGCCCGCACCTCGGACTACGGTAACCAACTGCGCGAAAAGCAAAAAGTCAAGCGCATGTACGGCGTGCTGGAACGTCAATTCCGCCGCTACTTCGCTGAAGCAGACCGTCGTAAAGGCAACACCGGCGAAACGCTGTTGAAGTTGCTGGAAACGCGTCTGGACAACGTTTGCTACCGCATGGGCTTTGGCTCGACCCGCGCTGAAGCGCGTCAATTGGTCAGCCACAAAGCGTTCACCGTGAACGGTATCGTTGTGAACATCGCTTCGTACGCAGTCAAAGTCGGCGACATCGTTGCTGTTCGTGAAAAATCGAAAAAGCAAGTGCGTATCGTTGAAGCACTGTCGCTGGCTGAACAAGTTGGTATGCCTAGCTGGGTTTCGGTTGATGCCAAGAAAATGGAAGGTACCTTCAAGTCCCTGCCAGAGCGTAACGAAATCGCTAACGACGTCAACGAATCGCTGATCGTCGAGCTGTACTCGCGTTAATAGTAGTTAGCAAGACTCCCGCCCACTCACTTTCTTGAGTGGGCGTTTTACTAATGCCATCAGCCTTATCGGTGTAATGAGCCGAGGGTATTGAAAAGGACATTTCATGCAAAACAGTTTGTTGAAGCCACGTATTATCGATGTTGAAGCTCTCGGTGCAGGTCACGCCAAGGTCGTGATGGAACCGTTCGAGCGCGGCTATGGCCACACATTGGGTAACGCGTTGCGCCGCGTTCTGCTGTCGTCGATGGTAGGCTACGCGCCGACCGAAGTGACGATCGCCGGCGTCGTCCACGAATATTCCTCCCTCGATGGCGTGCAAGAAGACGTCGTCGATCTGTTGCTGAACTTGAAGGGTGTGGTTTTCAAAGTCCACAACCGCGATTCGGTAACCCTGACCCTGAAAAAAGAAGGCGAAGGCGCGATCCTGGCCTCCGACATCGACCTGCCGCATGACGTCGAACTGATCAACCCTGACCACGTGATCGCTCACCTGACCGCTGGTGGCAAGCTGGACATGCAGATCAAGGTTGAAAAAGGCCGCGGCTACGTTCCTGGTAACGTGCGTCGCCTGTCGGAAGACACGAACAAGACCATCGGCCGCATCATTCTGGATGCGTCGTTCTCGCCAGTGCGCCGTGTATCGTACTTCGTTGAATCGGCCCGCGTTGAACAGCGTACCGACCTGGACAAGCTGATCATCAACATCGAAACCAACGGCGTGATCTCGCCGGAAGAAGCGATCCGCCAGTCGGCCCGCGTTCTGGTGGACCAGTTGAATGTGTTCGCTGCCCTGGAAGGCACGGAAGCCGCCGCCGAAGCGCCATCGCGCGCTCCGCTGGTCGATCCTATCCTGTTGCGTCCAGTCGACGATCTGGAGTTGACCGTGCGTTCGGCGAACTGCCTGAAAGCGGAAAACATCTACTACATCGGCGACCTGATCCAACGTTCGGAAAACGAACTGCTGAAAACGCCAAATCTGGGCCGCAAGTCCCTGAACGAAATCAAGGAAGTGCTGGCATCGCGCGGCTTGACCTTGGGCATGAAGCTGGAAAACTGGCCGCCTGCCGGCCTGGAAAAGTAATCGCTGTCAAAGCATTTTGTAGCAAACTGCCTGGGACAGGTGTCCCAGGCTTTTATTTTGTAGTACCAAACCGGCCCGCGATGAAGCTTCTGCCTCATTGATCGAAGAGCTGGAATTTAAACACTCACCGAAAGGATTTATCATGCGTCACGGTCACGGCCTCCGTAAACTGAATCGTACCTCGTCCCACCGTCTGGCAATGCTGCGCAACATGACAGTATCGCTGCTGCGTCACGAAGCGATCAAAACCACCCTGCCAAAAGCAAAAGAACTGCGCCGCGTTGTCGAGCCAATTCTGACCCTGGGCAAAACCGACTCCCTGGCAAACAAGCGTCTGGCCTTCAACCGCCTGCGCGACCGTGAAATGGTCGTCAAACTGTTCGCTGAACTGGGCCCACGTTTCGCCAACCGTAACGGTGGTTATGTACGTATCCTGAAAATGGGTTTCCGCGTCGGCGATAACGCTCCTATGGCGTTCGTTGAACTGATGGATCGTCCAGATACGACCGAAGCAGTTGAAGTTGCTGGCGAGTAATCCCAGTAATTGCATCTGAGAAGCCAGGCTTAGCCTGGCTTTTTTGTTTTCTGCTGCAGCTATCCTTGCTGCGGTGTACTATTCTTCTTTCGCGCCGGCCCTGCAGCCACTGCACGCCCCGCGCGTCTCTTGTTGAATGGCACAGCTGATGCCGCAGAAAAAGGTCGTTCATGTCCCGTTTCCCTTCCAGCGCCACCGCGCGCGCCGCCCCACTACGTCAACTGTTGCTCTGGTTTGCCACCTGTCTGCTGCTGGCCATGGCCGTCTTTGGCGCCAGCCAGGCCCGCGCCGACGATGAATTCCTCGATCCGGAACTGGCCTTCAAGTTTTCCGCCCGCATGCAGGACCCGTCCACCATCGCCGTCACCTATGTGATCGCCGATGGCTACTATATGTACCACGAGCGCTTCAAGTTCGAGGCCGTGGGCGCCAAGTTGGGCACGCCAGTGTATCCCGCTGGCAAGGTCAAGTTTGACGAGACTTTCCAGAAGAACGTGGAAACCTTCCGCAAGACCCTCACCATCACGATACCCGTGGAAGCGGCCGGGGCCTTTACCCTGAAGGCGACGGGCCAGGGCTGCTCCGACAAGGGCCTGTGCTATGCGCCGCAGGATGCCACGGCCCAGCTGGTGGGTGGTGGTGGCCAGAGCATGGCGCCGGGCGGCTTGCCGTCGAAGTTTGCGCTGTCAGCCGCGCCGGCAGTCGACACGGCGGCCGTCAACGGCCCGCAGGCGCAAGCGTCGCCTGGCGTGTCGGTGATGAGCATTCCCCAGGCCGATATCACCAGCACGCCCGAGCGGGTCGCGGCGGCCCCCGTGGCGGCAAGCGCGGCGCCGGCGCAAAGCGAAATGGGCAAGATCGAAGCGGCACTGAAGGGTGGCAAGCTGCTCGTCATCGTGCCCCTGTTCATGCTGCTGGGCCTGGGCCTGGCATTTACGCCGTGCGTGCTGCCGATGGTGCCGATCTTGTCGTCGATCATCATCGGCGATGGCGCCAAGGTCAGCCGTTCGCGCGGCTTGCTGCTGTCGCTGACGTACGCGCTGGGCATGGCCATCGTCTACACGGCGTTGGGCGTGGCGGCCGGCCTGGCGGGCGAAGGCCTGGCGGCGCAACTGCAAAACCCGTGGGTGCTGGGTTTCTTTGCCCTGCTGATGGCGGGCCTGGCCCTGTCGATGTTCGGTTTTTATGAGCTGCAAGTACCGGCTTTCCTGCAAGGCAAGCTGACGTCCGTATCGAACCAGCAATCGTCGGGCCGCCTGGCGGGCGTGTTCGTCATGGGCGCCATTTCCGCCCTGATCGTGGGGCCATGCGTGGCCGCGCCGCTGGCCGGCGCCTTGCTGTACATCAGCCAGACGCGCGACGTCGTCATCGGCGGCAGCGCCCTGTTTGCCATGGCAGTGGGCATGAGCGTGCCGCTGCTGCTGGTGGGCGTGTCGGCCGGCACCTTGCTGCCCCGTGCCGGCGCGTGGATGGATGCCGTCAAGCGCTTCTTTGGCGTGCTGCAGCTGGGCGTGGCCTGGTGGCTGGTCTCGCCCGTGCTGCCGGGCGCCGTGCAGATGCTGGGCTGGACGATGCTGTTCGTCGGCTACGGCATGTATCTGCTGGTGGGCAAGAGCGGCGCGAAGAACGCCTGGGTGGCCAAGGCCTTCGGCCTCGTATTTGCCGTGCTGGGCGCGATGCAACTGGTCGGCGTGGCCAGCGGTGGCCGCGACCCGCTGGCGCCGCTGGCGCACCTCGGTGGCGGCCAGGTCCATGCGCAACCGTTTACGCGCGTAAAGACCGTGGCGCAGCTCGACGCGGCGCTGGCCCAGCTGGGTGGCAGGCCGGCCTTGCTGGATTTTTATGCGGACTGGTGCGTGTCGTGCATCGAGATGGAAAAGCTGACCTTCGTCGATCCCGCCGTGCGCGAGAAGATGGGACGAGCCGTGCTGCTGCAAGTGGACGTGACGGCCAATGATGCGGACGACAAGGCCATGCTGAAACGTTTCCAGCTGTTCGGCCCGCCGGGTATCATCATGTTCAACCCGCAAGGGCAGGAAATCGCCCAGTCGCGCGTGATCGGCTTCCAGAACGCTGCCACCTTCCTGACCTCGTTGCGCAAACTCGACGAGTAGGTCGGGGTAGGTCGGGTTAGCCCGCCAGGGCGTAACCCGACACCACCGCACGCGTCAACAAGGTTGTCGGATTACGCGGCGTTCCGCCGCTAATCCGACCTACGCTCAGCCTGCTTTATGGTGGCCACCGCGATGGCCGCCGTACTTGCCGCCAGGCACACTGTCGTCAAACACTTTCTTTTGCTCCGGCGTCAGCACGGCGTAAAAGGTTTTCAGCGAGGCCAATCGGCTTTCCTGGTCGGCGATGCGTTCCTTCGACATGGCGATCCATTGCTCCATGCGTTCCGGCGCCGACAGCTTGGCCATCGCTTCATGCTTGGCTTTCCAGTCGCCCATCGGTTTTTTCGGCGCATTGGCGGCCGTGAACGTGGCCCAGGCCGGTTCCTGCGCGGCCGTCAGCTTCAGCTTGTCGTGCAGGCGGGCCTGGTATTTGGCCATGCGTTCGGCGGGATTGCCGCCGCGGTGGCCTTCATGTTGCATCTTGGTGCTGGCGGCAGGCGCGCTGGCGGCCGCTTCCTGGGCGTAAACGGTCAGCGATGCCGCACCCATGCCGAGTACGCTCATGGCGATGATCAAATTCTTGCGTAAAGTCTTCATTGAGGCGTTCATCTGGATTCCTTTGTAAAAGTGAGGGATGTACATGTTGCTGCACATGAATCCATGGTGGACGCGCCATGTTTCCCCGAAGTGTCCGCTGCCAGACAGTTTGTATCTATATGTTTCTTCGGGTCTTCTATATACAAGACGATACAAATGCGTTGTGCAAGGCCGGGGGAAGTGGGGATAATTCGTACCATGGAACCCACTTCTACAATTCTCATCGTCGACGATGACCGCGATATCCGCAGCTTGCTGGCGGACTACCTGGAAACGAACGCTTACCGCACCCTGGGCGCGGCAGATGGCACGGCCATGTGGAAAATTCTCGATGAAACGCGGCCCGATTTGATCGTGCTCGACTTGAACCTGCCTGGCGACGACGGCCTGACCTTGTGCCGCAAGCTGCGCGCGCAGTCAACCGTGCCGGTGATCATGCTGACGGCGCGCAATGAGCCGCTCGATCGCATCCTGGGCCTGGAAATGGGCGCCGACGATTACTTGCCGAAACCGTTCGAGCCCCGCGAATTGCTGGCGCGCATACGCAGCGTGCTGCGTCGCAGTCATGCCATGCCGTCGAACGTGCCGTCGGACAAGGCGCAGCAAATCCGCTTTTCCGGCTGGACCCTGGACTTGACGGCGCGCCACCTGCTCAATCCCAGCGGCCTGGTGATCATGCTGTCGGGCGCGGAATTCCGCCTGTTGCGCGTCTTCCTGGAACACCCGAACCGCGTGCTCAACCGCGACCAGCTGCTGAACCTGACGCAGGGCCGCGACGCCGATCCGTTCGACCGCTCGATCGATATCCAGATCAGCCGCCTGCGGCAAAAGCTCGGCGAAGATGCCCGCTTGCCGCAAATCATCAAGACCGTGCGCAACGGCGGCTACGTGCTGGCTGGCCAGGTCAATGTGGAGCCGCACGCGTGAAGGCCTTCCTGGGCTCGATGACGGGCCGGGTCTTCATGTTCTTGCTGATCGGCATCGTCGCTTCGGCCGCGCTGACGCAGTGGCTGGCCGTGGGCGAACGCCAGCGCGCCATTGAACAATACCGCGACTACCACGCCGTCGAGCGGGCCGAGCAGCTGGTGATGGCGGCCGACGTGGTGCCGCTGGCCTCGCGTGCCGCCTACCTGAAAGTGGCCAACAAGGGCAGCGTGCGCCTGGAATTGCGTCCCGACGTCGAGCATGTGCCGGGCAAGCCAACGGAATTTTCCACCGCCCTGCAAGCCAAACTGGGCGAAGGCTTCAAGGTCAGCGCGCTGGCCGAACGTCCGGCCGCCTGCGTCAAACCGCGCCAGACGCCGGGCATGTTTTCCGCCAAGCCATGGGGCGGCACCTGCGAAAACCTCGACGTGCGCATGCAGGATGGCCACGTGCTGCGCCTGATGGTCTTGCCGCCGCGCCAGCAGCCGCCATTCAATGAACATAACGACTGGATGACCTTGCTGCCTTTCCTGATCAGCATCGCCATCCTCGCCTACCTGGTCACGCGCATGACCATGCGCCCGCTCAAGCAACTGGCGCAGGCGGCGAAAGACCTGGGCAACGACATCAACCACCCGCCGCTGACCCTGTCGGGCGCCAGCGAGATCCGCCAGGCCAGCGCCGCCTTCAACGCCATGCAGGCGCGCATCCGCCAGCACATTTCCCAGCGGACACAGATGCTGGCCGCCATCACGCACGACTTGCAGACGCCGCTCACGCGCTTGCGCCTGCGCCTGGAAAAGGTGGCCGATACGGAATTGTATGACCGTCTCGTGGGCGACCTGTCGGCCATGCAAAGCATGGTCAAGGAAGGGCTGGACCTGGCCCGCTCGATGGACAGCACGGAAGCGATGCAGGCCCTCGATCTCGATTCCCTGTTGGATAGCGTCTGCTCCGACGCGGCCGATGCCGGCCAGAATGTCACCTTGTCCGGGCAAGCCAGCATGGCCTTGATGGCGCGCCCCATCGCCATGCGGCGCTGCCTGGTGAACCTGATCGACAATGCCGTCAAATATGGCCAGTACGCGCAGGTCACGGTCGAGCGCATCGCCGGCGCCGCGCGCATCCGCATCCGCGATGGCGGGCCGGGGATTGCGCCAGATCAACTGGCCAAGGTGTTCGAACCGTTTTACCGCATCGAGACGTCGCGTTCGCGCGAATCGGGCGGCACGGGCCTGGGCTTGACCATCGCGCGCAATATCGCCGAGCAGCACGGCGCCACGGTTTTGCTGTCCAATCACGTCGACGGTGGACTGGAAGTCACCCTCATCGTGCCAGAGTATTACGCAGGAAAGTGAGCATTTCCGTGCGACAATATTGTGCTTTATGCCCCCTGGCAACTACTACATTCAACCTGCAGCCCTGCGCTGCGACAGCGTGACAGAACAATGAAAAAGACTAGTCTGGCAATCCTCGTGGGTGCTGCCCTGTGTATCGGTGGCGGCATCTGGTATTTCAATCATCAGCCAGGCAAAGCGGCCGGTGGGCAGGATGGCAAAGGGGGCAAGGGTGGACAGGCGCCGACGACGGTGAGCGTGGTCGCGCCCGTGCGCCAGGATGTGCCGATGCTGCTGCAAGCCAATGGCAGCGTGATGCCGATCAGCAGCGTCGATTTGCACCCGCAGACGACCAGCACGATTACCAAGGTGCATATCCGCGAAGGCCAGTTCGTCAAGCAGGGCGAGCTGATGTTTACGCTGGACGCGCGCAGCGAGCATGCGAATGTCGACAAGGCGCAGGCGCAGGTCTTGCGCGACCGCGCCTCGGTGCAGGACTTCGAGCGCCAGCTCAAGCGCAACCAGGATTTGCTGAGCAAGAATTTCATCGCCCAAGGCGCCGTCGACACCCTGCAAAGCCAGCTCGACGCGGCACGCGCCTTGCTGGCCGCCGACCAGGCCGCCTTGCGCGCCGCCCAGGTCGACTCCAGCTACACCGTCCTGCGCGCGCCGCAGGCGGGCAGGGTGGGCGCCATCAATGTCTACGCGGGCAGCCTCGTGCAGCCGACCACGTCGCTGACCAGCATCACCCAGCTCGACCCGATCGATGTGGTCTTTACCTTGCCGGAAAGCAGCCTGTCGGGCTTGCTGGCGGCGCAAAAGGCGGGCGAGGTGGCCGTCAAGGCGCTGCTGTCGGACGCGGGCGGCAAGCAGCTCGACGGCAAACTGAACTTTATCGACAATGCCGTCGATCCCGCCACGGGCGTGATCAAGATCAAGGCCCGTTTCAATAATGGCGGCACCGATTTGTGGCCAGGCCAGTACGTGAATACGCAGCTGACCGTGCGCACCCTGAAGGATGCGCTGGTGATCCCGCAAAACGCCATCATCACGAGTACCGCCGGCACCTTCGTGTACTCGATGGAGGCGGACAGCACGGCCAAGATGCGCAAGGTTGCGCGCGTGTATGCATTCGGACCGAGCGCCGTCGTCACCGGCCTGGCGGGCGATGAAAAAGTCATCGTCGATGGCAAGCAGAACTTGCGTCCGGGTAGCAAGGTGCGCCTGACGGAAAAACACAAGGCAGCCGATGGCGCGGCCGCAGCGCAGGGCAAGCCAGCATGAACCTGTCCGAACTGAGCATCCGCCGCCCCGTCATGGTGGTGCTGCTGTCCCTCTCCATCATCCTGGCCGGCGTGCTGGCCTACCTGCAAATTCCCGTGGCGGCCTTGCCGAGCTACAACACGCCCGTCATCAACGTGAGCGCCGACCTGGCCGGCGCCAGCCCGGAAACCATGGCCTCGTCCGTGGCTTTGCCGCTGGAAAAGCAGTTTTCCACCATTTCCGGCCTCAGCCTGATCACCTCCACGAGTACCCTGGGCAATACCTCGCTGACCCTGGAGTTTGACGCCAGCATCAATGTCAACGAGGCGGCCGTCGACGTGCAGGCGGCCCTGCTGCGCGCGCAACGCCAGTTGCCGACGGAAATGACGGACTTGCCGTCCTACCGCAAGGTCAATCCGGCCGATGCGCCCGTGCTGTTCATCCAGATGACGTCGCCCTCGCTGAACTTGTCTGACCTCAACGATTATGCGGAAAACCTGATTGCGCCGAGCCTGTCCACCTTGCCTGGCGTGGCCCAGGTCATCGTCAATGGCCAGAAGCGCTTTGCCGTGCGCGTGCGCGCCCGTGCCGACCTGATGAACGCGCGCAACCTGACGATGGACGAACTGGCCACCGCCTTGCGCACCTCGAACACGAATTCCCCGCTGGGCATCCTTGACGGCCCGAGCCAGACCCTGACCATCCAGGGCAATCCGCAAATGATGAAAGCGGCCGATTTTGCCGAGCTGATCGTCGCTAGCCGCAACGGCCAGCCCGTGCGCTTGAAGGACGTGGCCGAGGTGGAAGACAGTTTTCAATCGATCAAGGCCGTCGGCAGTTTCAATGGCGAGCGCTCGATCAGCCTGATGGTGCAGCGCCAGCCGGACGCCAACACCGTGCAAGTGGTCGATGGCGTGCGCCGTTTGCTGCCGGGCTTCAAGGAGCAGCTGCCCCAGTCGATACAGATCAGCCTGGTCAACGACCGTTCGCTGTCGATCCGCGAAGCCATCCACGACGTGAATCTGACCCTGGCCCTGACGGTGGTGCTGGTGGTGCTGGTGATCTTTTTGTTCCTGCACCGCGCGGCCGCCACCTTCATTCCTGCCGTCACCATGCCGATCTCGCTGCTGGGCGCCCTGGCCCTGCTGTACTGGCTCGGCTACAGCCTCGACAACGTGTCCCTGCTGGGTATTACCCTGGCCGTCGGCCTTGTCGTCGACGATGCCATCGTGGTGCTGGAAAACATCGTGCGCCATATCGAGATGGGCAAGAAACCGATACGTGCGGCGCTGGAAGGGGCGAAGGAGATGGGCTTTACCATCATCTCGATTTCCGTCTCGCTGGTGGCCGTGTTCATCCCCATCTTCTTCATGCCGGGCGTGATCGGCTTGCTGTTCCATGAGTTCGCCGTCGTCGTCTCGCTGGCCGTGCTGGTGTCCGCCATCGTGTCGCTGACCCTGGTGCCGATGCTGGCCAGCCGCTTCCTGCCGGCCGACTCGCGCGAGCACAATGACAGCGACCCCAGCCATGGCGAGAAAACCTTTATCGGCCGCCATTTCGAGGCCGGTTTCACGGCATTGCGCAACGGCTACGTGCATCTGCTCGACAAGGCCCTGGCGCACCGCAACGTGGTGCTGTTTGTTGCCGTGTGCACTTTCGCGCTGACGGTGCTGCTGTACGCGACCATTCCGAAAGGTTTCTTCCCGGAGGAAGACCTGGGCCAGATCCAGGTGAATACGGAAGCGTCGGAAGACATCTCATCCGCGGCACTGCAGGATTTGCAAGCGCGCGTGGCGGCCGTGCTCAAGGCGGATCCGAGCGTGCAGGACGTGACCTCGTTCGTCGGCGGCGGCAACACGGGCCGCATGTTCATGGTCTTGAAACCGCGCAGTGAGCGGCCGAAAATGCCCGTGGTGCTGGAAAACCTGCGCCGCGCGGCGGGCACCGTGCCCGGCATGGCCGTGTATTTCCGGCCCGTGCAAAACTTGCAGCTGGGCGGGCGTCAGAGCAAGAGCCGCTACCAGTACACCTTGCAAAGCGTCAGTCCCGACGCCTTGAATGACTGGGCGGAAAAGTTTATTGCCGGTATGCGCACGGATCCCGCCTTCCGCGACGTGACCAGCGATTCGCAGATCAAGGGCTTGCAGGCGTCCCTCAGGATCGACCGCGACAAGGCCAACCTGCTGGGCGTGCAAATGTCCGATATCCGCACGGCCTTGTACAGTGCCTTTGGCGAGCGGCAAGTGTCGACCATCTACTCGTCGGCAGCCAGCTATTACGTGATCCTGGAAGCGGCCACGGCAGACCGTCAGTATGACGATGCGCTCACGCGCGTGTCCGTGCGCAGCAAGACGGGCGAACTGGTGAAACTGTCGAGTATTGCCTACGTGGAACGCACGATCGGGCCCACGTCCGTGAACCACCAGGGGCAGTTGCAGGCCGTCACCATCGCCTTCAACCTGGCGCCGGACGTGCCGCTGGGTATCGCCACGGGCAAGATCGACGCGATGGCCAAGGACATGAGCTTGCCGGCCTCCATCATCACGCGCTATGGCGGCGACGCGGCCGTGTTCCAGAGTTCGCAATCGAGCCAGATCATCCTCATCATTGCCGCGCTGGGCGTGATCTATGTGCTGCTCGGCGTGTTGTATGAAAGCTATATCCACCCGCTGACCATCCTGGCTGGCTTGCCGTCGGCTGCCGTGGGGGCGCTGTTGACCTTGCGCCTGTTCGGCATGGACCTGACCATGATCGCCATCATCGGCATTTTGATGCTGATCGGCATCGTCAAGAAAAACGCCATCATGATGATCGACTTCGCCCTGCATGCGCAGCGCAACGAGGGGCTGGCACCGGCAGAGGCGATCCGCCAGGCGTGCATCCTGCGTTTTCGTCCCATCATGATGACGACGGCGGCAGCCCTGATGGGCGCCTTGCCGATCGCCCTGGGCCTGGGCGCCGGCGCCGAGCTGCGCCAGCCGCTGGGCCTGGCCGTGGTCGGTGGATTGCTGTTTTCGCAAGTGATTACCTTGTTCATCACCCCCGTCATCTATTTGTTCCTGGATAAGTACAGCGGCACGGGGCCGATGACGGACGAGCAACTGGTGGCGCTCGATAACAAGGCTTGATTACTTGAGCACTTGCGTGACCCGTGACCGGCGTCCCCTTCCTGCGTGAATGGGGCGCCGGTTTTGTATGGGCAGTGATACATACGGTAACAACCGTCAAGGGAGGGCTCGGGTACTCTGGTCAGCGCTGCAAGGAATGTCGCTATCCTGTACGCTTCGGGTTGGAAAGGCCGAGGAAGTGTTCCCAAAAGCAAGGGACTCTGGCACTATGGCTGCCCTGTAATGTTATTTCTTCGCTACACAGAAAGCACGATTCATTTTGCATGACACGACCCATTTGTTGGCTGCCGATTCCGATGTTTGCCCCACCTGCGGGCAAGTAATCCAGCCACCACCGGCCTACGGGTCCAAGACCAGCACGACGCGCAAGGTGGCGCTCGGCGTGTCCGTCTTGCTGCACGTGCTGCTGGCGGCGTATGTCCTGTTTCGTAGCGACAAGATCGAAAAGATCCCGCCGCCGAAGAAGGAAAGCGCGATGGTCTACATCGCGCCGCTGAAAGACAAGCCGCAACCGAAGCCGCAACCGAAACCCACGCCGAAACCGAAGGACACGAAAGTGGCCAAGGTAAAACCGCCGCCGGCCCCGAGCAAGCGCGTGGTGACAAAAGACGTGCCGCGCGACAAGCCGAAACTGGAAACCTACACGCCGCCGCTGGTGTCGAAAGTGCCGTTGCCGCCGCCGCCGGCTGAAGACATGAGCTCGATGATCGAGCAACGCCGCAAGCAGCGCGAGGCGCAAAATCCCGCGCCGCCGGCCGAGGAAAGCGAAAACGACCGCGCCATGCGCGTGGCCAAGGCGAATATCGCCGGCGCCCAGGGGCGCAATGCCGGCAGTGACCGCGAGGATTCGGGCGGTGTGTTTTCCATCGTCAACCAGACCTCGTTCAGCGCGGAAGTCAAGTTCAAGGGCTGGAATGGCAACTTCAAGCGCAACTGGCTGAAGCAGGAAAAAGTGGAGCTGGGCAATGAGCCCGATATCGAAACGGCCATCATCAAGAAGATGATCCAGCTGATCCGTGCGGAAAAACCCGGCGATTTCGTGTGGGAATCGCGGCGCCTGGGGCGTAACGTTAACCTCAGCGCCAGGGTGGAAGATACGGCCGAGCTGAGCGCCTTCCTGCGCCAGGAGTTCTTTTCGGAGAAGCGGCCAGGGCCGGGACGGCGCTAGACGCCAGGACTCGTTGCCATAAAAAAAGGCTGCGCCGTGTGAACGGGCAGCCTTTTTTACGCAGCGTTGATTTCGATCAAGCCGGTTTGTCGGTTCCCGCTTCCGGCTCGACGTCGTCTTCCATGTCGATCAGTTCGACCATCTGGGCCGCGCCGTCTTCGCTGATGCCGGCCAGTTCCATGATCTTGTCGTTGGCTTCGTCGATGCCGACACGTTTCAAGGCCGAGAACAGTTGCACGGTGAACGGGAAGCCGACGCCGTCTTCATCCACATAGCTGTCGAGCTTGGCTTTCGCCTGGCGCAGTGCGTTGACCGACTCATTGCGGTTCAGCTTATCGACTTTCGTCAGGATGCAGTGGATCGGTTTACCCGTCGGGGCGAACCATTCCAGCATCTGGATGTCCAGGTCGGTGAACGGGCGGCGCGAATCCATGATCAGGATCAAACCGGCCAACTGCTCGCGGCGCTGCACGTAGTCGCCCAGCAGGCGCTGCCAGTGCAATTTGGCCGAGCCCGAAACTTCCGCGTAGCCGTAGCCCGGCAAGTCGACCAGCAGGCATTCGATCTCTTCGACGATGGTGGCATCCTTGCGGTGCTGCGCCACGTGGGCGCCGCCGATGGAGAAGTAGTTGATGTGCTGGGTACGGCCAGGTGTCTTGGAGGCGAACGCCAAGCCTTTCTGATTACACAAGATGTTGATGGCGGTCGATTTACCGGCATTGGAGCGGCCGGCAAAGGCGATTTCCGGCACCGTGGTATCGGGCAGGTCACGCAATTGGTTGACGGTCGTAAAGAAGCGGGCTTGCCAGAGTTTTGACATGGGAGTAGTAAAGCAACAAAAGGGAGCGATAAGGGAGCGATAACGCCAAGAAGCTATTGTACAATAAGGGGTTGTTTATTGTTGCCGGCGTAGCAGCGATGCGGCTTGCGGCCCTGAAAATAAAGCAAAAATCCACAGGGCGCGGCAATGTCCACCACTAATTTCTCACTGTCTCAGGGTGCCTGAATGAATCGTGCGTTTTCACCGTTGTTCAAATCCATGCTGCTCGCTTTGCTGGCTGTATCGGCAACTGCCTCCGCGGTCGAAGCACCGAAACCGGCCGTCAAGGCCGACGCTGCCAAGGGCGCTACCCTGTACGCCGATGGCGATGCGGCGCGCGGCTTGCCTGCCTGCGTCTCCTGCCATGGCGCGGCCGGCAATTCGACCATCACGGTCAATCCGAAGCTGGCCGGGCAGCACGAAAACTATATCTACAAGCAACTGGTCGACTTCACGACGCCGCAGCGCAACCAGCCCGTCATGACGACGTACGCGAAGATGCTCAGCGACGCCGACAAGAAGAATATCGCCGCCTACCTGGGCGCGCAGCTGTCCAAGCCGGGCGCCGCGAAAAACAAGGACACGATCGACCTGGGCAAGAAAATCTACCGTGGTGGCATTGCTTCCAAGCAAGTTGCCGCCTGCGCCAGCTGTCATGGCGCGACGGGCAATGGCATTCCCGTCCAGTATCCGCGCATCGCCGGCCAGCACCAGGATTACACGGTGGCCCAGCTGACGATGTTCCGCAGCACCAAGGCGGATGCCCGCAAGAACAGCGCGGAAATGCACACCATCGCCGCCCGCATGTCGGATGACGAGATCGCCGCCGTGGCCGATTACATTGCCGGCCTGAAGTAAGTTTTCATAGAGGCAAGAGATTGCCGGCGCACCAGCGCGCATGATCAAGGGCGGCCGTTTCAACAGGCTGCCCTTTTTTATGGCAGGGGCCAAACAGGAGTATGCTGCCGCCTTGCGCGGAGAAACTATCTGCTCCACGCCACATTTTCTTGAAGATTGCATATCCCGTATGAGTATTCACGTATGAGCACAGGCACGACCGGAATCGAGTTAAAGACCCAACGCCGCAGCCTGGCTGAATTCGTCGAGCTGGTCTCGTCGATGCGCTTTGCCATCAGCCTGCTGACCCTGATCGCTGTCGCATCCATCATCGGCACCGTGCTCAAGCAAAACGAGCCCATGCCCAATTATGTCAACCAGTTCGGTCCGTTCTGGTTCGCCGTTTTCGACAAGCTGAGCCTGTATTCCGTGTATTCGGCCTGGTGGTTCCTCGTCATCATGGGTTTCCTCGTCGCCTCGACCTCGCTGTGCATCGTGCGCAATGCGCCGAAGATGCTCAAGGACATGCGCAGCTGGCGCGAAACCGTGCGCGAGCAATCGTTGCGCAATTTCCACCACAAGATGGAGTGGCAGGTGTCGCTGCCGCGCGCCGTGCTGGCGCAGCAGATGGTGATGCGCCTGAAAGACAGCGGCTACGCGGCCAAGGTGGTCGAGAAGGACAACGCCACCCTGGTCGCCGCCAAGCGGGGCGCGGCCAATAAATGGGGCTACATCTTTGCCCACGGCGCCATCGTCATCATCTGCGTGGGCGGCTTGCTCGATTCGGAAATGCCGATCCGCGTACAGCAATGGTTCTTCGGCAAGACGCCGTTTTCCGGCAGCGGCGTGATCGCCGACATTCCCGCCCAGCACCGTTTGAGCCTGTCGAACCCTACTTTCCGCGGCAATACCATGATCCCGGAAGGCTCGTCGAGCAACACGGCCATCATTCCCCAGGCCGATGGCGTGCTGATCCAGGATCTGCCGATCACCATCCTGCTGAAGAAATTCCATATCGATTTCTACAGCACGGGCATGCCCAAGCTGTTTGCCAGCGATGTCGTCATCACCGACCATGCAACGGGCGAGACCTTCCCTGCCACCATCAAAGTCAACCAGCCGCTGCTGTACAAGGGCCTGGCCCTGTACCAGTCCAGCTTTGAGGATGGCGGCAGCAAGCTCAAGTTGACGGGTTTTCCCATGACGGGCAAGACGACGAAACGCTTCGATATCGGCGGCGAAGTGGGCGGCAGCACGCCGCTCGAGCGCAGCGATGGCAATTCCTACACGGTGGAATGGTCGGGTTTCCGTCCGTTTAACGTGGAAAACCTCAGCGCGGGCCAGGATGTGCGCGCCGTCAGCAAGGCGGAAAGTTTCAACGAGAAATTCTCCGTCGGCCTGGACAAGCGCCTCGGCTCGGCCGCGAAGAACGCGAATAACAAGGATCTCAAGAACGTCGGCCCCTCGGTGCAATACAAATTGCGCGACAAGACAGGCCAGGCGCGCGAGTACCAGAACTACATGCAGCCCGTCACCGTCGATGGCACGACGGTGTTCCTGGCCGGCATGCGCATCAACCCCAGCGACCCGTTCAGCTATCTGCGCATTCCCGCCGATGACAATTACAGCGTGAACGAATGGATGCGCTTGCGTGCCGCCCTGCAAGATCCGGCGTTGCGCCAGCAGGCGGCCACGCGCTATGCGGCGCGCGCCATGCCGCAGGCGAACGCGGAAGCCTTGCGCGGCCAGCTGCAGGAATCGGCCGCGAAAAGCCTGGGCATCTTTGCCGGCAATGGACAAGAGGGCGGTTTCCTCGCCATTTCGCGTTTCCTGGAGAAAATTCCTGCCGCCGAGCAAGAAAAAGCGGCCGATATCTTCATGAAAATCTTGAATGGCAGCCTGTGGGACTTGTGGCAGGCGGCGCGCGCCCAGGATGGCTTGAAAGCCATCGAGGCCGATGACAAGCATGGCCGCTTCCTGCAGCTGGCCACGAATGCCTTGTCCGACAGCTTCTTCTATGGCGCACCCGTGTATCTGCAGCTCGACGACTTTACGGAAATCAAGGCGTCTGTATTGCAGGTGACGCGTTCGCCGGGCAAGAGCGTGGTCTACCTCGGTTGCCTGTTCCTTGTGATCGGCGTATTTTCCATGTTCTATATCCGCGAGCGCCGCCTGTGGGTGTGGATCAAGGATGGCGAGGGCGGCAGCGAAGCCTTGATGGCCATGAGCACGCAACGCAAGACCCTGGATTTTGAAAAAGAATTTGAGACTTTGAAGGCAAAGCTGCCGCAATCGGCGTAAGCTGCGCTGAGTTGGATTGGCTGAGTTTCGGGACGCTGCGGCGTCGCCGGGAATGGAGAAAATGATGGAATTGGCAAACAAGCAAATATATACGCAGGAACCGGGATTTTTCAAGCGCCTGAGCCTGATCGATTGGCTGTATGGCGCCGGCTTGCTGGCCGCCTCCCTGTTCGGCCTGATGCGTTTTGGCGCCTTCATGGATATCTATGAAAAAGCCATCCTGCTGGTGGCCGCGCCCACGTTCGCGTGGCTGGGCTGGTACTGGAAGCCGGTGCGCTGGCTGATCCCCGTGGCGGCCGTGCTGTCGCTGTTCGCCATTGAGCTGTACGCGGGCCACCTGGAGATGGCGAACCAGAAATTCTTTCTGAAATACATCTTGTCGAGCCAGTCCGCCATCCTGTGGATGGGCACGCTTTTCGTGCTGTCGACCCTGTTCTATTGGATCGGCCTCGTGGCGCGCTCGGAATTCGGTTCGTCCGTCGGCTCCCTGCTGTGCTGGGCCGGCGTCGTGCTGGGCCTGACGGGCATGCTGGTGCGCTGGTACGAGTCTTACCTGATCGGCGCCGACGTGGGCCATATTCCCGTGTCGAACCTGTATGAAGTGTTCATCCTGTTTTCCCTGATTACGGCCATGTTCTACCTGTACTACGAGCAGCATTACGCGACGCGCCAGCTGGGCGCCTTCGTCATGCTGGTCATTTCGGCGGCCGTCGTCTTCCTGATGTGGTACACGGTCACGCGCGACGCGGCCGAAATCCAGCCGCTGGTGCCGGCCCTGCAAAGCTGGTGGATGAAGATCCACGTGCCGGCCAACTTCATCGGCTACGGCACGTTTGCCCTGTCGGCCATGGTGGCGGCAGCGTACCTGCTCAAATCGAGCGGCTACCTGGTCGATCGTTTGCCGTCGCTGGAAGTGCTCGACGACGTCATGTACAAAGCCATTTCCGTCGGCTTCGCTTTCTTCACGGTAGCGACCATCCTGGGCGCCCTGTGGGCGGCCGAAGCATGGGGCGGCTACTGGTCGTGGGACCCGAAGGAAACGTGGGCGCTGATCGTCTGGCTCAACTATGCAGCCTGGCTGCACATGCGCCTGATGACGGGCTTGCGCGGCCGCGTCGCCTCGTGGTGGGCGCTGGTGGGATTGCTGGTGACGACGTTCGCCTTCCTGGGCGTGAATATGTTCCTTTCCGGCTTGCATTCTTACGGCAAACTTTAATGACAGAAGCGTCATGAACGGCCCGGAAAAACTGGTGTAAGGTATATCCAATCACCTTTTTCCGGAGCCGCCATGTTGATCAAGCGCAGTCCCAACGGCATTGAGTTGCCGTATTCTTCCGAAATCACGCCCCGCGCCGTGTTTGAATCGCGCCGCAGCTTCATCAAGCAAGTGGCGCTGGGCTCGATGTCCAGCGCGGCCTTGCTGGAAATGGCCAGCCGCGAAGCGTTCGCGCAAGGCGCCAATCCCAAGCTGGCCGCCAAGCTCAATCCCGCCTATTCGGCGCTGGACAAGCAGACAGCCTATAAAGACGCAACCAGCTACAACAATTTCTACGAATTCGGCACGGACAAGAGCGACCCGGCGCAAAACGCGGGCACCCTGCGCACACGGCCGTGGACGGTCAGCATCGAAGGCGAAGTCAAGAAACCGATGACCCTGGATCTCGATGCGCTGCTGAAGCTGGCGCCGCTGGAAGAGCGCGTCTACCGGCTGCGCTGCGTGGAAGGCTGGTCGATGGTCATCCCGTGGGTCGGTTATTCCTTCTCGGAAATCATCAAGAAGGTCGAGCCGACTGGCAATGCCAAGTATGTGGAATTCATCACCCTGGCCGACAAGAAGCAAATGCCGGGCGTGGGCAGCCGCGTGCTGCAGTGGCCTTATACGGAAGGCTTGCGCATCGATGAAGCGAACCATCCGCTGGCGCTGCTGACCCTAGGCATGTATGGCGAAACCTTGCCGAACCAGAACGGCGCGCCCGTGCGCATGGTATTGCCGTGGAAATATGGTTTCAAGTCGGCCAAATCCATCGTCAAGATCCGTTTCGTCAAGGAACAGCCGCGCACGTCCTGGAACCTGTCGGCGCCGTCCGAATACGGTTTTTACTCGAACGTGAACCCGAACGTCGATCATCCGCGCTGGTCGCAAGCTTCCGAGCGGCGCATCGGGGAAGACGGTTTTCTCGCGCGCAAGCGCAAGACCCTGATGTTCAACGGCTACAACGATGTCGCTTCCTTGTACGCGGGCATGGACCTGAAAAAGTTCTTTTAAGGAAAGACCATGGCCCTCAACCCCACGAGCAGGCAGTTATCGCTGCTGAAAAGCCTGATCTTTTTGCTGGCGCTGCTGCCATTTGGACGCATGGTCTGGCTGACGTACACGGGGCAACTGGTGGAGCCGCTGGAATTCATCACGCGCGGCACGGGCGACTGGACCCTGTATTTCCTGTGCATCAGTCTGACAGTGACGCCCTTGCGGCGCTTTACGCAATGGAATTGGCTGATCAAGCTGCGGCGCATGCTGGGCCTGTTCGCATTTTTCTATGCGGCGCTGCACTTCACCACGTTTTTATGGTTCGATCACTTTTTCGATGTGCAGGAAATGTGGAAGGATGTGCTCAAGCGGCCATTCATCACGGTAGGCTTTATTGCCTTCGTCTTGCTCATTCCGCTGGCCGTGACGAGCACGAACGGCATGGTGAAACGCCTGGGAGGCAAGCGCTGGCAGTGGTTGCACCGGCTCATCTACATCATCGCGCCGCTGGGCATCTTGCACTTCTGGTGGATGAAGGCGGGCAAGAATAATTTTGCGCAACCGATCCTGTTCGGCAGCATCGTCGCGCTACTGCTGCTAATACGCGTTTATTTTGCCTGGAGCAAGCGCGAGAAAAGCGCCAGGGCGGCCAAGGCTGCCACCCCGGTACGCTCGACTTAGGTTGCCGGCACGATCACCGGTGGCGGCGGCACGGGCGCCGGTTCGACGGGGCCTTTGGCTGGCGCGCCCTTGGCCGCTGGCGGCTTGGGCAGGTACAGGGGACCGGGCTGGCCGCAGCCGGCCAGGACGCTAGAAACCACAATGGCGGTGCCGATATAAAACGCTGAGGATGACTTCACGATTAGAATCACGGTTTGATTAAGATCTTTGGAGTGTAGCATGAGCGAATCGGAATTCCTGGCCCTGGCCGAAGCCACCCTGACCCAGATCGAGGCGGCGCTGGACCGGCTGAACGATGAAGACGTGCTCGACGTCGAATGCAGCCGCAGCGGCAATGTGCTGGAAATCGAATTCATCGATAACGGCACGAAAATCATCGTCAACAGCCAGGCCCCCATGCGCGAAATGTGGGTGGCCGCCCGTTCCGGCGGTTTCCACTACAAGCGCGTGGGCGACGAGTGGATCAACACGCGCGACGGCTCGGAACTGTTCGCGGCCCTGTCGGCCATGGCCAGCGAACAGGCGGGTGCGCCGGTGGTCCTGAAGTAATTCTGACTGCCGTGGCAATAAAAAAAGGGCAGCCTTTGCAGGCTGCCCTTTTTGCATGATTACCGTTTAAAACAACTCGTTCTTCACGGCTTCTTTCGCCTTTTCTTCCTCCGGCGTGCCGCGCGCCGCGCCTTCCAGGCTGCCTACGCCCGTGCCCGGTGGGTTTTCAGCATAGTAATACTCGTCGCCCACGTGGATCAGGCCTTCCGGCACGGCGCGTTCCTCGACGGGAATGCTTTTCAGGGCTTTCGCCATGTAGCTGATCCAGATCGGCAAGGCCAGGCCGCCGCCCGTTTCGCGGTTGCCCAGGTTGCGCGGCTGGTCGTAGCCGATCCAGGCGATACCGACCAGCTTGGCCTGGTAACCGGCAAACCACGCATCGATGGAATCGTTGGTCGTGCCCGTCTTGCCGGCCAGGTCGGGGCGCTTCAATGCCATGGCTTTATTGGCCGTACCGAAGCGCACGACGTCGTTGAGCATGCTGTTCATCATGAAGGCATTGCGCTCGTCGATAACCCGGTTGGCTTCCTCGCCCGCCAGGTCCGGCTTGGCTTGCGACAAGACATTGCCATCGCTATCGGTGACCTTGGCGATCAGATACGGGTTGATCTTGTAGCCGCCATTGGCGAACACGGCATACGCGCCCGCCATCTGCAGCGGCGTCACGTTGCCGGCGCCCAAGGCCAGGGTCAGGTACGGCGGGTTCTTGTCCGCGTCAAAGCCGAAGCGCGTCGCATATTCCTGGCCATATTTGGCGCCGATCTTGTGCAGGATGCGGATGGAAATCATGTTCTTCGATTTCATCAAGCCCTTGCGCATGGTCATCGGGCCATCGTATTTGCTGTCGTAGTTTTTCGGTTCCCACGCCTGGCCGCCCGTCTGGCCAGCGTCGAACGAGATCGGCGCATCGTTGATGATGGTGGCCGGCGACAGGCCCCGTTCCAGCGAAGCGGAGTAGATGAAGGGCTTGAAGGCCGAACCGGGCTGGCGCCACGCCTGCGTGACGTGGTTGAACTTGTTTCGGTTGTAATCGAAGCCGCCCACCATGGCGCGGATGGCGCCGTCCGTGGTGCTGGCCGAGACGAACGCCGATTGCACTTCCGGCATCTGCGTCAAGACCCAGGCGTTGCCTTCTTGCATGACGCGGATCACGGCGCCGCGCTTGATGCGGCGGTTCGGCGCCGCTTTTTCCGACAGCCAGGCCGCGCCGAAGGTCAGGCCGGGGCCGGTAATGGTGATTTCCTCGCCGGCCGAGGTGACTGCCTGCAACGATTTGGGTGACGCCTGCAGCACCATGGCGGCGATGATGTCGTCGCTGTCCGGGTGGTCGGCCAGTTCCGTTTCGATCGCGTCATCCGCTTCGGCCTTGGTTTTCGGAATCTCGATATACGCTTCGGGGCCGCGATAGCCGTGGCGTTTCTCGTAATCCATCACGCCCTTGCGCAAGGCGATGTAGGCGGCGTCCTGGTCCGCCTTGGTGATGGTGGTGTAGACGTTCAGGCCGCGCGTATAGGTGTCTTCCTTGAATTGCTCGTAGACGAGCTGGCGCGCCATTTCCGACACGTATTCCGCATGCACGCCGAAGGCGCTGCTGTCGGTTTTCACTTTCAGCTCTTCATTCTTGGCTTCCGTGTATTGCTCTGGCGTGATGTAGCCCAGCTGCGCCATGCGTTGCAGGATGTATTGCTGGCGCATGCGCGCGCGTTTCGGATTGACGACGGGGTTGTAGGCCGATGGCGCCTTTGGCAAGCCAGCCAGCATGGCCGCTTCGGCCACGGTCAGGTCCTGGATATTCTTGCCGAAATAGATTTGCGCGGCCGAGGCGAAGCCGTAGGCGCGCTGACCCAGATAAATCTGGTTCATATACACTTCGAGGATCTGGTCCTTGCTGAGGTTTTTCTCGATCTTCCAGGCCAGCAAGACTTCATACGCCTTGCGTTTCAAGGTCTGTTCGCTGGACAGGAAGAAATTGCGCGCCACCTGCTGCGTGATGGTCGAGGCGCCTTGCTTGGCGCCGCCCGTCAGGTTGTGCAGGGCCGCGCGCGTGATGCCCAGGTAATCAACGCCGCCATGTTCATAGAAGCGGTCATCTTCGATGGCCAGCACGGCTTTCTTCATGACATCGGGAATATCCTTGATGTGCACCATGTTGCGGCGCTCTTCGCCGAACTCGCCGATCAGCACACTGTCGGATGTGAACACGCGCAGCGGCATCTTGGGCTTGTAATCGGTCAAGGTATCGAGTGCCGGCAGGTTCGGATAGGCCATGGCCAGGCCGAATACCACCAGCAGCACGCCGACGATGCCCAGGCCCAGCAGCGATGCCAGGGCCATCAGCAGGAAACGTTTGGGTTTGCTGCCCTTGGTGGGCGGCTTCGAGCCAGCGGGGCCAGCGGATTTTGAAGATGTCATGCGTCGTATGTCTTTCGGTTAATTATGCCGGCCAATTATAAGCGAGCTTGCCGGGGTGGCAGCGCGCCGTGGCGCTCGCCGGGGGAGTGTCGAAACTTGCCGATACTCTATATAAGCGTGTATTGGCCCGCTGGCAACCAGGATTTGGTAACAATTATCCTGCGCCAGATCACGGCCCCGCCAGATAGGCGCCGCGCGCCGCAGACACGAGCGTGAAATCCATTTACAAGCCAGCGCTGCCGGGACTAGGCTTTCGGATGGCAGGACCTCCTTCCACGCTGACGTTTCTCTATGAAAAACATGTCCATCAGTAGTTTTCTTGGCATCGGCTTGCTGGGCGTCGACATGGCGGACGATGCCGTGCGCGTGGTCGAGTTGAGATGCCGGCGGGGAAAACTGTCGTGCCGGCATTGCGGCAGTTCTGCGCTGGCAGCAGGGGTGATGCTTGAAGGCAATATCGAAGATCTGCAGGGCCTGGCCGATGCCGTGCACCAGGCTTATCGCGACAGTGGCAGCGGCTGCACCCGCGTGGCGCTGGCCATGCCGGCCACGGCCCTGATCACGCACGCGATCCGCCTGCCTGCCGGATTACCGGAGGAGCAGCTGGAAATCCTCGTGGAACTGGAGGCGGCGCAATACATGCCGTTTCCGCTGGAAGACGCCAGCCTGGATTTTTTCATTCTCGGGCCCGCGCCGCCGCTTGCCGGCCAGACGGGCAGCGAGATCGACGTACTGCTGGTGGCGGCGCGGCGCGCCAGCGTGCAGCGCCGTCTGGATGCGGCCAAGGCAGCCGGATTGACGCCCGTCATCATGGATAGCGAGGCGCTGGCCTTGCAGGCGGCGCTCGCGCAAGGTGGCTGGCAAGCCTTGCCCGACGGCGGTCTGAGCTACCAGTTGGCCTGGGGCCTGGCTATGCACCGGTACGCCCGATGAAAGCCGTGGCGGAAGTGCCATGTATCAACCTTTTGCCGTACCGCCAGGCGGCACGCCGCAGGCGCGTTCAGTGGCTGCTGTGGCAGCTGGCGGGCGGGGCGCTGCTGGGACTGCTGCTGGCCCTGGCGGCGGGCGCCTGGCTGCAGTACCGGCTTGACGCGCAACTGCGCCGCCAGGAGGACTGGCTCCATGCCATGCAGCAAGTTAATGCCGTCCTCGCCGCCGGCAAGCGGGTGCAGGGGGAGACGGGGGCGCTGCTGCGGCGTCAGCAAGCCATTGCCAGTTTGCAAGAGCAACGCAATGCCTGGGTGCGCATGCTGGCGGTTCTGGCCCAGGCGATGCCGGCCGGCGTGGCCTTGCACAGTGTGCGCCAGGAAACAGTGATGGTGCGCCTGCAAGGGCAGGCTGTGTCGCAGGACAAGGTCGCGGCACTGTTGTTGGCGCTGGAGCAGGCCGCGCCCTGGTCCCGCCCGGAAGTGCTGGAAGTGCGCGGCGCGGTCGATGGCGCCGTGGAGTGGACGATACGGCTGGCTTTGGCACCCTAATCCAGGAGGTTGATCATGCTGAGCTTGAAGACCGCGTCGCTGTGGCCGCTACCGGTGCGCCTCGCTTGCGCCGCCCTGGCCGGTGCGCTGGTGGCCACGCTGCTGCACCTTGCATGGCTGGTTGGACTGATGACTGCCGTGCAGGTGGCGCAAAGTGAGGCGGCCCGCTTGCGCGCCGACTATCTGGCGGCACAGACCAGGGCGAAGCAGTTGCCGCAGTGGCGTGCGCAGCAGCGTCAGGCCGGCGCCGAACTGGCCTTGCTGGAACAGCAACTGCCCGATCAGCAAGCAATGGCGGCGCTGTTGACGGACATTAACGCAGCAGGCCAGTCGCGCGGCCTGCAAATTTCACTGTTCAAGCCGGGTGTTGCCCGGCCGCAAGCGCCGTATGTTGCCTTGCCGATCGCCATACAGTTGCGCGGCGGTTACCACGCCATGGGTGCGTTGCTGGCGGACCTGGCGCGCCTGCCGCGCATCGTCACGGTGCACGAGCTGGTCTTGACCCTCGGCAAGGATCGCTTGCTGACCTTTGACGCCGTGCTGCAGGCGTATCGCTTGCCCGAAGCGGTGGAGCTGGCGGCGCAAGCGACATTGCCGCCCAAGGCGGGCGCGCCCGCAGTGACACCAACTTGGCGTCCGCTTGCCGCTGTCGCGCCGCATCCCTACGAAGCGGCTGCCTTGGCCGATCCATTTAATGTCTTGCCGCCGGCGCCCGTGTCCGGTCAGCGGGGCGGTGTGGCGGGGCCCGACCTGCGGCGGATGCGCGAACCGCTGGAAAGCGTGGCCTTGCCCGCCATCAGCATGGTTGGCAGCGTGCAACAGGACGGGCGCCTGAGCGCGCTGCTGCTGGCGGGCCAGCGCGTGTACCGGGTGACGGTGGGCCAGTACCTGGGGCAAAATCACGGCGTGGTGACGGACATCAGCGAACGAGCGCTGCAGTACAAGGAGTTGCTGCAGGACGGGGGAGGCGGGTGGCGCGAGCGGCGCGGCAGCCTGTCGTTGAGCAAGGCGGGCGACGCCAAGGCCAGCGTGCCCGAGGCGGCGCCATGAGGCCGCGCCGCATGCTCCTGGCCGCCATGCTGTGTCTGCATGCCAACGGTCTTGCCCAGAAGGCCGTGGTGCAGGTGACGGCGCCGCGCCTGTATGCGGGCGACAAAATCTCCGTCGATTTCCAGAACGTGGGCGTGCGCGCGGCCCTGCACATCCTGGCCGATGCATCGGGGCAAAACATCATCGCCAGCGACAGCGTGGCGGGCAATGTGACCGTGCGCCTGCGCGACTTGCCGTGGGACCAGGCACTCGACGTGCTGCTGCAGGCCAAGGGCCTGGACATGCGGCGCACTGGCAACGTGCTGTGGATCGCGCCGCGCGAGGAAATCCTTGCGCGCGAAAAGCTGGAACTGGAACAGCGCGCGCAGATCGCGGAACTGGAACCCTTGCAATCAGCCATCTTCCAGCTCAATTACCAGAAGGCCGAAGCGTTTCGCACCGTGTTCGGCCTGGACGCGGGGGAAGGGCGCAGCCGGCTGCTGTCGCGCCGTGGCAGTGTGCTGATCGAGCCGCGTACGAATCAGCTGTTCGTCACCGACGTGCCGGCGCGCCTGGAACAGATCCGCCAACTGATTGCCAAGACGGATATTCCAACGCGCCAAGTGATGATCGAGGCGCGCATCGTCGAGGCGAACGACAGTTTCAGCCGTAACCTGGGCGCGCGCCTGGGTTTTACGGACCAGCGCTTGGCGGCAGGCCAGTTGCCCGGTTTTTCCCTGGGCGGCAGCGGGCGCCGCGCGGCTGTCGGCGGCAGCTACCAAGGCGTGGGCGAGGCGACGGGGCAAACGGTGGCCGGCAGCGGCGCCTTCGTGCCGAACACGCAATTCGTCAACTTGCCGGCCGCCAGCATCAATGGCTTGCAGCCGGCCAGCTTCGCCCTGAGCCTGTTTTCGGCGGCCGCCAACCGTTTTTTGAACCTGGAATTGTCCGCGCTGGAAGCGGACGGCCGGGGCAAGATCATTTCCAGCCCCCGCGTGGTGACGGCCGACAAGGTGCTGGCGTTGATCGAGCAAGGCATCGAGCTGCCGTATCAGGTGGCCACCAGCAGCGGCGCCACGTCGATCACGTTCCGCAAGGCGAACTTGCGTCTGGAAGTGACGCCGCAGATCACGCCGGATGGCAACGTGGTGCTGGAAGTGGACGTTAACAAGGATAGCGTGGGCCAGGAAACCCGTTCCGGCTTCGCCATCGACACCAAGCACGTGCGCACGCAAGTGATGGTGGAAGACGGCGGCACGGTGGTGCTGGGCGGTATTTATCAGCAATCCGAACGGGGCACGGACAGCAAGGTGCCGATTCTTGGCGACATCCCCGTGCTCGGTGTTTTTTTCCGCAGCACGGGCCGCAGTCAAGAAAAAACGGAACTAATGGTGTTTATTACGCCGAAAATAGTGGCAGATCGGCCAGCAACACGTTAATGTCACATCTTTACGTTTAAGTAACAATGCACACGAAAGCGGACTGATGGCGACTATGCGGAATGTATCTTGGGGCAACACTTATTGGAGTCGGGTATCGAATTGGCTGGTCTTGCTGGTCATTAGCTCTGTACTGGCCGCGTGTGGCGGCGGTGGCGGTGATCCGACCATCGATGGCGGCAATGGTGGTGGGACGACGGGCGGCGTGGGCGCGACGGTCACGGTAAGCCTGTTTAACGCTGCTGGCCAGCCTGGCAGTACGCTCAGCAGTACTACGCCGCTGACGGCCAAGGCGCTCGTCAACGATAAAAATGGCGTTCCTGTCAGCAATGCCGTGGTCACGTTTTCGGCCGACGCCGCGTTGGTAACGTTGTCATCGACCAACGGCACGGCGCTGACCGACGCCAAGGGCTATGCCAGCATCACTGTCTCGGCCTTGAATGCGACGGTCGCTGGTGCGGGCAAGCTGACGGCCACTGTCGCAACGGCCACCGCCACGGTCACCGGCGAGGCGAGCTATGAAATCAAGGCAGCGCAAGCTGCTGGCGCGAAAATGACGCTGTCGCTGTTCAGCGGTAGCAGCGCAAGCAATTCTTTATCGAGCGCCACGCCATTGACGGCCAAGGCGCTTGTTACCGACTTGAGCGGCAAGCCGATCGCCGATGCCCTGGTGGTTTTTTCTACCGACAATGCCGTTGCTGTACTGTCCCCGTCGGTAGGGACGGCACTGACTGACGCGACGGGTATGGCCAGCGTTACCATGCGTCCTTTCAGTCTGACGAGCAGCGGCGCCGCTAGCTTGCGGGCAAGCACGACAGTAAATGGTGCTCTTACCAGCACCCAAATTAACTATGTGCTGGGAACAACAGATCTGACGCTGGCCAACATGACCTTTTCGCCCGCCAGCATCCCTGCCTATGGCACGGCAAATGTGTCGGTCGATATCATGGCTGGCAGCAAGGCCTACACCGGTACGGGAGTAACGGTGGATTTTGGTTCGAACTGTGTCTTTGCGGGCAAAGCCAGCGTGAGCAGCGGCGTGCCGGCCGTCAATGGCAAGGCGACGGCCGTGTACCGCGATCTCGGTTGCGGCGGCGCGGACATGCTGTTTGCCTCCGTGACCGGTAGCAACGCCGCACTGCACGCCACCCTGAACGTCGCGCGGGCGACGCCGGCATCGGTACAGTTTTCCGCCGTTAGTCCGGTGGGGAAATCGCTTGTCATTCAAGGCCAGGGCGGCTTGTCGCGCACGGAAACGGCGACCCTGACTTTCCGCGTATTCGATACTTTTAACAGGCCTTTGCCAGGCCAGGAAGTCACTTTCTCGCTGCTGAACGGCCCAGGTGTGACGTTGAATAAGCTGAAGGACATCACCGATGCCAACGGTGAAGTCATCACCACGGTCAATTCCGGTCTTACGCCGACGACGTTCCGCGTCAAGGCCAGCCTGGTATCCGGCGTATCCACCTTGTCCGACTCCATCCTGGTGACGACCGGCTTGCCCGTGCAAACGGCATTTTCGCTGAGCGTGGTTAAATCCAACGTGGAAGGCTGGTCCTATGACAGCGGCGTGGGCAACCCCGCCACCACCGTCACTGTCCTGTTGGCGGACCAGGCGGGCAATCCGGTACCGGATGGCACGCCGGTGGCGTTCCAGAGCAACCTGGGCTCTATCGGTTCATCGAGCATGGGTGGCTGCACCACTACCAATGGCGGCTGCTCGGTCGATTTCCGCAGCCAGAATCCGCGTGTGGCGACCAATCCGCCGGCGACGCCCTGCAATGACCTCAAAAACGGCGGCACGGCGGACAGTAACTGGCCGGGCCTGGCGACCGTGTGCGCCAGCACGTCGGATGGCAGCACGACATTGTTTGCCAAGATCGCGGTCTTCTTGAGCGACAGCCATCCTGACAAGGTCTTCCTGACGAACGACGATGGCAGCGCCGCTGTCCTGGGGACGCAGGCGTATGACCTGGGTTCCCGGTCGGCGAGCCTGCCCCGCACATTCCGCCTGCTGATCAGCGATCTGCATCAAAATCCCATGCCATCCGGTAGTACGGTGACAATCACGAATGCCGTCAATGGGCAGGTTTCAGTGTTGCCGGCGAGCGTGCAAAATATCTACCCGCACAATATGCTTGGTGTCGATGACAGGACGGGCAACAACATCAAGGGTAACCAGGGCAGCCTGCATACCGTTACAATTAACAGTATGACGCCGACCAACTGTGTAGCCGATGTAGTCAATACGTTTAATGTGACAGTGACGACGCCGCTGGGCAACGCCACCAGTTACCCGTTTAGACTGACATTCTCCTGTCCTTGACCTGCGGGGGAGCGGGGGCCGTCGAGGGTGGCACCCGTTATTTTCTGATTGATTGATATAAAAAGTGTCCGAAATTTCCAACAGTAATATCTTTCTTGTCGGCCTCATGGGCGCAGGCAAAACCACGATCGGGCGCATCCTGGCCCGCAAGCTGGGCTTGCGCTTTGTCGATTCCGACCACGAAATCGAGGCACGCACGGGAGCGACCATCCCGTGGATCTTTGAAAT
This sequence comes from Janthinobacterium sp. KBS0711, assembly GCF_000988085.1. NCBI lineage: Bacteria > Pseudomonadati > Pseudomonadota > Betaproteobacteria > Burkholderiales > Oxalobacteraceae > Janthinobacterium > Janthinobacterium sp. KBS0711. The sequence continues at coordinate 50,948 of NZ_LBCO01000002.1, forward strand.
CGAGGGCGAGGCCAGCTTTCGCCGGCGCGAGGCCGAGGTCATCCGCGACCTGAGCGCCCAGGAAGGCATCGTCATGGCCACTGGCGGCGGAGCCATCCTCAACGCCGACAGCCGCGCCTATCTGAAGGAACGGGGCACGGTCGTGTACCTGCGCGCCAGCGTGAGCAACATCCTCGCGCGCACCAGCCACGACAAGAACCGTCCCCTGCTGCAGACGGCCGACCCGCGCAGGAAGCTTGAAGAGCTGACGGCGCAGCGCGAGCCCCATTACATGGAAGTGGCCGACATTGTGATCGACACGGGCCGTCCTAACGTACAATCGATGGTCCAGACCATCCTGATGCAGCTGGCCAGCCTCGAATGCGAGGCTTCGCCCAACTGCGTCATTCATGCAGAGCCTTCGATGAACGAGCAATCCAAAATGTTGTTGAGCGTAGACCTCGACGAACGCAGTTATCCGATCGCCATCGGTCCTGGCCTCCTGGCCGATGCCGATGCGCTGCTGCGCCATATCAGCGGCCACAAGGTGGCCATCGTCACCAACACCACCGTCGCCCCGCTGTACCTGGGCCGCCTGCAGGCGGCGCTGGCCAGCGATGGCCGCGAAGTGATCAGCATCGTCCTGCCGGACGGCGAGGAATATAAAAACTGGGCCAGCCTGATGCAGATCTTCGACGCGCTGCTGGCCAATAAATGCGACCGCAAGACCACCCTGGTGGCGCTGGGCGGCGGCGTGATCGGCGACCTGACCGGCTATGCGGCAGCGAGCTACATGCGCGGCATCGGCTTCGTGCAGGTGCCAACCACCCTGCTGGCGCAGGTCGATTCCTCCGTCGGCGGCAAGACGGGCATCAACCACCCGCTGGGCAAGAACATGATCGGCGCCTTCTACCAGCCGCGCGCCGTGATCGCCGACACCTCGACCTTGGAAACCCTGCCGGCGCGCGAGCTGTCGGCGGGCCTGGCCGAAGTGATCAAGCATGGCGCCATCATCGACGCCGCGTTCTTCGACTGGATCGAAGCGAACATGGCCAAGCTGATGGCGCGCGACAAGGGCGCCCTCGCGTATGCGATCGCCCGCTCGTGCGAAATCAAGGCCGACGTGGTGCGCCAGGACGAACGCGAAGGCGGCTTGCGCGCCATCCTGAACTTCGGCCACACCTTCGGCCACGCCATCGAGGCGGGCCTCGGCTACGGCCATTGGCTGCACGGCGAAGCCGTCGGCTGCGGCATGGTGATGGCGGCCGACCTGTCCTGCCGCATGGGCTATATCGACCAGGCTGCCGTCGAGCGCGTGCGCAAGCTCGTCGCCGCCGCTGGCTTGCCCGTCAAGGCGCCGGACCTCGGTGTCGCGCGCTGGCTGGAACTGATGGAGGTCGACAAGAAGAACGAGGGCGGCGCCATCAAGTTCATCCTGTTGAAACCCCTGGGCAGCCCGAGCATCACGTCCGCGCCGCACGAACTGGTGCTGGCCACCCTGGCCGCCGGAGTGCAATAACATGCTGCCCGAAGACTTCCTTGCCCCCTACGCGGCCCATTCGGCACAGGGTCAGGGACGTCGCTTTGCCGAGGCGCCGCACGCCTCGCGCAGCCAGTTCCAGCGTGACCGCGACCGCATTATCCACTCCTCGGCCTTCCGCCGCCTCGAATACAAGACCCAGGTGTTCCTCAACCACGAGGGAGACCTGTTCCGCACGCGCCTGACGCACAGCCTGGAAGTGGCGCAAGTGGGCCGCTCCATCGCGCGCAACCTGCGCCTCAATGAAGACCTGGTCGAAGCCATCGCGCTCGCGCATGACCTGGGCCACACGCCGTTCGGCCACGTGGGCCAGGACGTGCTCAATGAATGCATGCAGGAGCATGGCGGCTTCGAGCACAACCTGCAAAGCCTGCGCGTGGTCGACACCCTGGAAGAGCACTACGGCGCCTTCGATGGCTTGAACCTGATGTTCGAGACGCGCGAAGGCATCCTGAAACACTGCTCGCTGACGCATGCGCGCGAACTGGGTCCCGTGGCGCAGCGCTTCATCGACCGCACGCAACCGACCCTGGAAGCGCAGCTGACCAACCTGGCCGATGAAATCGCCTACAACAGCCACGATATCGACGACGGCCTGCGTTCCGGCCTGATCACCATCGCCCAGCTGGAAGAGGTGGAATTCTTCGGCCGTCTGTGGCGCGACGTGCAGCAGGCGTTTCCCGGCCTGTCGGGCCGGCGCGCCATCTATGAAACCCTGCGCCGCCTGATCACGGCCCTGGCCGACGATCTGATCGTCACCTCGACCGGCCTGATTGCCGATGCCGCGCCGCGTGATGTGAACGAAGTGCGCGCCAGTGCCCCGCTGATCCGTTTTTCGGACGCCATGCGCAAGGACGCGACGGACCTGAAACGCTTTTTACGGGCCAACCTGTACCGCCACTATCAAGTCAACCGCATGCGCGTAAAGGCCAGCCGCATCGTGCGCGAACTGTACGACAGCTTCATGGCCGAACCGGCCCTGCTGCCCCCCGACTATCAGCTGATTGGCCACGATAAGGATGGCGACGTCACGCAGCAGGCGCGCAAGATCGCCGACTACATCGCCGGCATGACGGACCGCTACGCGATCCGCGAGCATCGCCGGTTGTATTCGCTCGACGAGCTGTAACCGTCATTTTGGGGTCAGACCCGCCGGGTCTGACCCCAGCATTTGCCGTTGGGTTATAAGCGCGTACACCCATCCGACATCCTCTGTCAATTGGCATGATCATCTAGGTCCCCGCACTATCACCCCAATACCCCCGCAGCACCTTCTTTTCTATCATGGCAGCAAGTCAACAAGGGCTTGCCGCCCATAGTCAAGGAGAGTGTCATGATTGAATCGCGCCGCAGTTTCTTGCGCGCCTTGCCAGCTGTAACCATCGGGGCGGCCATCGCGCCGCTGCCGAGCAAGGCGGCCACGAAGGGCGAAGGCGGCCAGCGCTGGGCGATGGTGGTCGATGTGCAGAAGTGCATCGGCTGCCAGGCTTGCACGGTCTCCTGCATCATGGAAAACGCCGTGCCGGAAAACAGCTTCCGCACCGTCGTCTCGACCTATGAAGTCAAGGAAGAGAACCGCTGCGGTACCTACATGCTGCCGCGCCTGTGCAACCACTGCGCCAATCCCCCCTGCATTCCCGTCTGTCCCGTGGGCGCCACCTTCCAGCGCAAGGATGGCGTCGTCGTTGTCGATGGCGACCGCTGCGTGGGCTGCGCCTACTGCGTGCAAGCGTGTCCGTACGACGCGCGCTTCATCAACCACGAGACGGGCAAGGCCGATAAATGCACGTTCTGCGCTCACCGCGTCGATGAAGGCTTGCTGCCGGCCTGCGTGGAAACCTGCGTGGGCGGCGCGCGCATCTTCGGCGACCTCAATGACCCCAAAAGCCTGGTGCACCAGCTGCTCACCGAGAACAAGGTGAAGGTGCTGAAACCCGAGCAGGGCACCCAGCCCCACGTGTTCTACCTGGGACTGGACACGCGCTTCGCCGGCCACGTCGAAGGCGAAGCGACTCTTTGGCAACCGAGCAAACACGGGAAATAAACCATGGACAGCCACATCACCGAAATTGTCAACGTCACGCGCGAAGCGGCATGGCTGCCGTGGGCGGTGCAGTATTTTTTCCTCATCGGCCTCAGTTACGGCAGCTTCATGCTGACCTTGCCGTACTTCGTCTTCGGCCGCAAGGCGTATGAACGCCTGGGGCGCATCGCGCTGCTGGCGTCGCTCGTGTGCGGCATGACGGCGCCCGTGGCGCTGCTGGCCGACTTGCACGGGCCGGGCCGCTTCTACCATTTCTACATTTACTTCCAGCCGCAGTCGTGGATGTCGTGGGGTTCGTTCTTCATTCCCCTGTATCTGGGCTGTCTGATGCTGTACGCGTGGCTGGCGCTGCGCGTGGACTTCGCCACGCGGGGGCATGGCCAGGACCGCCTGGCCTTTGCCTACCGCCTGCTGGGGCGCGGTGGCGCCGCCTCGCGCAAGGCCATCGTCACCGCCGCCGCTTGCACCTTGCTGGCCGCCTTTGTCGTGGGCCTGTACACGGGGATGGAAGTGATGGTGGTGCGCGCCCGTCCCCTGTGGTTTACGCCCTTCCTGCCGGCGCAATTTGCCGCCACGGCCTTTGTCGGGGCGGTGGGCCTGGCGCTGCTGTTCAACCGTTTCCTGCCGGGCCGCGACCTGGCGCTGGAAGTATCGCTGAACCGGGCGCTGGCCCTGTCGCTGGCGCTGGTGCTGGCCCTGGGCGGCGGCTGGCTGTTCGTCAGCCTGTCCGGCGTGAGCGCCAGCCACAGCATGGCATTTACGCAGGTGGCCGGCATGCCGCAATGGCAGTTCACGGCCGTCTGGGCCGTGCTGTCGGCCATCGTGCCGATGGCCCTGGCCATCTGGCGCCCGGCCACGAGTGGCCTGGTCAACGGCCTGATCGCGCTGCATAGCGCCTGGATGATGCGCTGGACGATATTCATCGGCGGCCAGACGATCCCGAAAACGGGCGCCGGCCTGTACGACTACCACCTGCCGATGGGGAACGACGGCTTGATGGGGATTATCGGCACGGCGGGCCTGTGGATCGCGCTGCTGTTGCTGATGCTGGAATTTTTGCCATGGGCCGGACGCATGCTGCGCAACCGTCCCGCCATGGCCACGCACTGAGGAGTCAAAAATGAACGAACGCAAAAACAACGACGACCGCAACGACGTCCCCGAAGACGAAAATGAAAAACGCCGCAAGCTGCTGCGCTACGGCGCCATCGGCGGCGGACTGGCCGCGTTTGCCGCCAGCTTTTCCACCACGGCTGGCCGCATGGTCGACCACGCGCTGGGCAAAGATAAACCTGTGCAGAAATTGCATGGCAATTCGCTGCCGTCCGAGTTTTCCGTCGACACGGCCACGGGCAAGCTGACCGTCAATCCGGACCAGCAAGTGAGCTACACCATGTGCATGGGCTGCACCACGTTTTGCGGCGTGCGCGTACGCCTGGATAAAAAAAGCGGCAAGGTCTTGCGCGTGGCGGGCAATCCGTACAGCCCCCTGTCGGCCGATCCGGCGCAGCCATACCAGACCTCGATACGCGACAGCTTTGTCTCGCTGTCGCGCTTCCAGGAAAAGGGCTTGAAGGGCCGCTCGACGGCTTGCGGCCGGGGCAACGGCGTGCTGGAACAGATGGAGTCGCCGTTCCGTGTGCTGGCGCCCATGAAGCGCGTGGGGCCGCGCGGCGGCGGCCAGTGGGAACCGATCGCTTTCGATCAACTGGTCAAGGAAGTGACGGAAGGCGGCGACCTGTTTGGCGAAGGCCAGGTACAGGGCTTGCGCGCCTTGCGCGAGCTGGAAAAACCGATCGATCCGGCGCAGCCGGAACTGGGTCCGCAAGTGAACCAGGTTGGCCTGATGTGCAGCACCGACGATGGACGCCTGGCGTTCGGCACGCGCTTTTTCAAGCAGTCGTACGGCAGTCTGAATCTGGTCAATCACGGCTCGTATTGCGGCGGCGCCTACCGCAGCGGCTCGGGTGCCATGTTCGGCGACATGAAGAAAATGCCGCATGCGAAAGTGGACCTGGAAAACACGGAGTTCTGCATTTTCGTCGGCACGGCGCCGGGTAATGCGGGCAATCCGTTCAAGCGCCAGGGCACCCTGATCGCGAAAGCCCGTTCGGGCAAGCGCGACTTCAGCTACGTCGTCGTCGACCCCGTGCTGACGAATGCGGACAGCCTGGCCGCGGGCGACCGCAGCCGCTGGGTGCCGATCAAGCCGGGTACGGACGGCGCGCTGGCCATGGCCATGATTCGCTGGATCATCGAGCACGAACGCTATGACCGCAACTTCCTCGTGCAGCCGAACCTGAAGGTGGCGGAAGCGGCGGGCGAGGCCGCCTGGTGCAACGCCACGCATCTGATCATCAACGAAAAGGGCCATCCGCGCGACGGCCGCTACCTGCGCGCATCCGACATCGGCGCGGTGGAACTGCCGGAAGAAGAGCGCTACAAGGATGGTGACGCCTTTTGCGTGATCGACGCCGCCACGCAAGCCATCGTGCCGCACAACGCGGCCAAGGGCGAGGCGCGTCTGTTCTTCGATGGCCCGCTGGACGTGGCCGGCGCGCCGCTGCACCTGAAGACGGCCATGACGATGCTCAACGAGGAAGCGCAGCGCCACAGCATGGACGAGTATTCGGCCGCCTGCGGCATCGGGCGCGACATCATCGAAGGCCTGGCGCAGGAACTCACCAGTCATGGCAAGCGCGCGGCCGTCAATGCGCACGGCGGCATGATGTCGGGCGCGGGCTTTTACAACGCGTATGCGCTGGTCATGCTCAATACCCTGATCGGCAATTTGAACCGCAAGGGCGGCACCCTCGTCAATGGCGGCAGCTTCAAGGATGCGGGACCGGGTCCGCGCTATAACCTGGAGAGTTTCGACGGCGAGATCAAGGCGGCCGGCATGCCGATCGGGCGCAATGTGCCGTATGAAAAAACCTCGGAATTCAAGCTGAAGAAAGAAGCGGGCAAGGCGTATCCGGCCAGGGCGCCGTGGTATCCGAACGCGCCCGCGCTGGCGACCGAGTGGCTCACCAGCGCCATGAACGGCTACCCCTACACCTTGAAGGCGCTGATACTGTGGAGCTGCAATCCCGTCTACGGCATCACGGGCTTGCGCGCGCAGATCGGCAAGGAACTGGCCGATCCGAAGAAGATTCCCCTGATCGTCGCCATCGACCCCTTCATCAATGAAAGCTCGGCGTTTGCCGACTATCTGCTGCCCGATACCTTGCTGTATGAAAGCTGGGGCTGGGCTGGCGCCTGGGGCGGCATGCCCGTCAAAATGAGTACGGCGCGCTGGCCCGTGGTCGAACCGCGCGTGCAAAAGACGCCGGACGGCCAGACCATCTGCATGGAATCGTTCTTCATCGCGCTGGCCAAAACGATGGCCTTGCCCGGTTTCGGCCCGGACGCCCTGCAAGACATGGATGGCCAGCGCTTTCCCCTGCAGCGCGCGGAAGACTGGTATCTGCGCGGCGGCGCCAACATCGCCTGGCAAGGAAAAACGTCCGTGCCTGACGCGAGCGACGACGACATCGACCTGTCCGGCGTGGTGCGCATCCGCCCCGAACTGGAACGTACCCTGAAGCCGGAGGAGTGGCGCAAGGTGGCCTTCATGCTGGCGCGAGGAGGGCGCTACCAGAGCTATGGCGAGATGTTCGGCCTGCGCCTGCCGCCGCCCGCGAACCCCAAGGCGCCGGCTGTTCCTGCACCCGTGACCGACGAGGCGCCGTATTCGCAGGACTGGTCCACGCACCGTTATCTGAAACCGATGATGCTATACAACGAGGGCCTGGGTGTGAGCAAGAACAGCTTGAGCGGCAAGCGTTTCCCCGGTACGCCCGCGTGGCGGGTGGCGGCGTTTTCCGATGGCACGCCCGTGCGCAAGGCCTATCCGGCCAGCGAATGGCCGTTCGAACTGATCAGCTTTAAATCGGCGCTGCAGAACTCCTACAGCATCGGCGCGCGGCGCTTGCGCGGCATCCATCCGGACAACCCGGTCGCCGTGCACCCCGACGATGCGGCCCGCTTGAAGCTGCAAAATGGCGATGAAATTTATTTGGAAACGCCGGGCGGCAAGGCCAGGGCCACGGTGATGCTGCGCCACGGCGTGCAACGGGGCGTGATCGCCGTCGAACATGGTTTCGGCCACAAGGAGCACGGTGCGCGCGCCCACCGCATCGGCAAGCTGCGCCAGCCCGACGAACCGGCCATCGGCGCGGGCATCAACTTGAACGACCTGGGATTGACGGACCCGAGCCGCGGCGACAAGAACGTGTTTGTCGATCCCGTTTCGGGCACGGCGGTGCGGCAGGGGCTGCCGGCGCGCATCGTGCGGGTTTAGAGTTGTCCACCTGTTGGTAGGTCGGATTAGCGTAGCGTAATCCGACAGATAGCCTAAATTGCCCCACCCGCCATCAGCAGCCGGGCTACCTCGGCTGCTGAATGCAGGCCCAGTTTTTCCATCGTGTTATGGCGGTGCACCTGCACCGTCTTGTCGCTGATGCCCAGCTCGCGGGCGATGACTTTCGACGCTTTGCCTTCGGCCATCAAGAGCGCCACTTCGCGTTCGCGCGCCGTCAATGTCGCCAGTGCTGCCTGTGCCGTATTGGTGCTGGCGGCGCTGCGGCTTTCTTCCACGCTGCGGGACACGGCGCGCGAGACGGCGTCCAGCAATACCTGGTCCTTGCATGGCTTTTCCAGAAAGTCGCAAGCGCCCGCCTTCATCGTTTGCACGGCCATGGCCAGGTCGCCGTGGCCGCTCAAGAAAATCACGGGTAGCGCAATGGCATGGCGTGATAGTTCCTGCTGCAGTTCCAGCCCGCTCATCAAGGGCATGCGCACGTCGAGCAGCAAGCAGCCCGGCGCATGGCCGTCATAGCGCTGCAGGAAATCGCGCGCCGATTCGAACGTCTGCACTTTCCAGCCGGCCGAATCGAACAGATAGGCCAGCGAGCGGCGCATGGCGGCGTCGTCGTCGACGACAAAGATGATCGCATCGCTTTCATTCATGGTGTTTCCTTGTTTGCTTCTATGCCGGTATCTTCAGGCAGGCGGAACCAGACCGTCAAGCCTGGCGCATCGGCATTGGCGTGCGCCGACAGGCTGCCGCCGAACGATTCGATGATGCTTTTGCTGAGCGACATGCCCAGGCCCAGGCCTTCGGCCTTGGTGGTAAAGAACGGTTCGAACAATCGCGCCATCTGCGCCGTTGGCAAGCCGCATCCCGCGTCGCGCACGGCCACCGTGCAGGCGCCGTTTTCACGGTGCAGCAGCACGCCGATGGGCTGCTGCGGATTGTCGTTCTCCACCTGCGCATCGAGCGCATTTTTCAGCAGATTGAGCAGCACCTGCTGCACTTGCTGCGGGTCGGCCAGCACGCGTGCGTCAAGATTGCTGCCTTCGTGGTTCCAGCTGATATGGGCGTGCGGATGGGCTGCGCGGAACAGTGCCACGGCTTGCTCCACGGCGCCGGCCAGGGCGAAGGCCGTGCTGTGGGCGGGACGTTTTTGCGCCATGGCGCGGATGTGCCGGATGATGGCGCCCGCGCGCTCGCTTTGCGTGGCGATTTCCTGCGCGCCGTCGAGCAGGGGCGCCGCGTCGAGCCGGCCCGCCGTGATGCGGCGCGCCATGCCGCGCGCGAAATTGCCGATGGCCGCCAGCGGCTGGTTTAATTCGTGCGCGATGGCGCTGGCCATCTCCCCCAAAATCGCCAGGCGCGCCGTGTGGTCGAGCGTGGCCTGGCGCTGGCGCGCCTGTTCTTCCAGCGCGCGCTGCTGGTGCTGGGCCGCGCGCAATTGCTCCGTGCGCCGGCTGACCAGGTATTCCACGCGCACTGTGTGCACGGCCCATGCCACGAGCAGGGCCAGCACGAGCAGCATCCAACCCCAGTAGCGGCGCAGCGCCGTCTCGAACGTCAGTTTGTCCAGATAGGCGTAGGGACCGATGTGCAAGTCGCGGAACAGTTCATCGACGATCTGGTAATCGCTGGGCACCGTCCAGCTATAACCCTCGGCCGTGCGCGGCATGGCCAGCAGGGCCTGCGCCACTTTTTTCGCCAGCGCGGGCGGCGTCTGGCGCAGGGCCACGAAGGGCCAGTCCGGATACAGGCGCGACGAGCTGGCGCAGCGAAAGCCGGGAATCGGGCGCGTGGTGATCACGCGCAGTTCCTCGGCCCGCACTTCGCCGCGCGCCACCATCTGTTCCAGCAAACAGGTGCGCACGATGCCCGCATCCATGTGCCCGGCCCGTACGGCGTCGACGATCTGCTGCGAGGGAAAACCGCTGTAGCGCAGGCTAGCAAAATCGTGCGTGGGATCGATGCCCGCTTCGCGCAGTTCGCGCGCAGCGATCTGGTAGCCGCCAAAGGCGTCAGGCGCCACGGCCATCACGTTCTTGCCCGCCAGGTCGGCTAGGTCATGCAGCGGCGACGCGCTGCGCACGACGATGGCCGAACCGATGGCCTGGCGCGGCGAGTCCGTCCACGGCGATTCCAGCGTGGCGATGCGGCTGGCGCCGTCGCTGTGTTCGAGCGCCACGTAATGGCCGCTGCTGGTGATGGCAAAGGCGATCGTTTGAGACTGCACGGCGCGCGTCAGGCCCGCCTGGTCGTAATCGGCCAGGATGAAACGGATGCCGGGAATGCTGGCCTGCAGATGGCGCGTCACATACGACCAGTCCTGCTGCACGGCGTCGCCGCCCTTGTAGGCCAGCACGCCAATGCGGACCTCTGGCAGTGCGTCATCCGCTTGCGCGCCGTGCAGACACAGCGCCGCCAACGCGAACAGTAAAAAACGCACTAAAACATGCTGCGCTGTGCCGAACGCGCATCGCCGAACAGGTCCAGCAGCAGTTTCTTGATGGGGGCGGGCAGCGGCGCATCCGCGATTTTCGCGCCGTCATACCAGACGTGCGTCGCTTCCCCGGCCATTGCCAAACGGCGCGCCAGGGTGATGCGGCAGGGGACGATGTGCAGCTTGTAGTGGGTGAAGACGTGGACGATGGGCAGCAACCGTTCCTGCGATTCGATTTCGCCGAACGGCGCCACGGCGCGCGCCAGCGCATCCTGGTCGATGGCACGGGGAGAGTCTGCATCGGCCAGCACGTGGCCATCGAGTTCGGGTAGCGACAGCAGGCCGCCCCAGATGCCCGAGCCGGGACGCTGCTCCAGCAGCACCTGGCCATCGTCGATGACGACCAGCATGACGGCGTGTTTTTCCGGGCTGGTTTTCTTCGGTTTGCGCACAGGCAGATCCTTGGTGCGGCCCGTGGCGTAGGCCACGCAGCGCGGCTGCAAGGGGCAGCGGCCGCAATCGGGGCTGCTGCGCGTGCACAGGGTGGCGCCAAAGTCCATCAGGCCTTGCGTATAGGCTTCGATGCCCGTCTCAGGCAGCAGTGCTTCGGCGCGGCGCCACATGGCTTCCTCGACCCGTTTTTCGCCTGGATAGGCGTCGATGCCGAACGTGCGCGCGAACACGCGCTTGACGTTGCCGTCCATGATGGCCGCGCGCGTGCCGCTGGAAAACGCGGAAATGGCGGCGGCCGTCGAGCGGCCGATGCCGGGCAGGTCGGCCAGCAGGGCCGGGTCGCTGGGGAACACGCCGTCGTATTCGGCCACCACGCGCTGCGCGCACTTGTGCAGGTTGCGCGCCCGCGTGTAGTAGCCAAGGCCGCTCCACTGCGCCATCACGTCTTCGACAGGCGCGCTAGCAAGGTCGCGCAGGGTGGGGAAGCGTTCGAGGAAGCGCGCGTAGTAGCCGAGCACGGCGGTGACCTGCGTTTGCTGCAGCATGATTTCGGACAGCCAGATCAGGTAGGCGTCGCGCGTGTTTTGCCAGGGCAGCGCGTGGCGGCCATGCTGCTTTTGCCAGGCGATGACGGTGGCGGAAAAAGTCGGGTCGACATAATCTTCAAAAGGTGCCATGCCCGTGGCGGGCGAGAGCGGGTGCAGCAAACGTTTCATGCAGGATCCCAGTGTTCTGTTGTCTATGTTGCGCTGGCCGCACGCAGGGTGGCCAGCAATTGCGCTAGCTGCGCCTTGTCGCGTTCGAGCGCTGCCAGGCTGGCCTCGAAGCCGGCGATTTTCTGTTCCAGGCTGCCCGTGGCGTCGTGGATGCGCTGGATCGATGCAAAGCGCAGTTTCAGCTGTTCCTTGTACTCGACGATCTGCGCTTCGAGCGGCGCCATGATGACTTTCAGCCAGGCGCTGGCGTCGTCATTGGCGTTGGTGAAACTGCGGCGCACGCGCGAGGCGATGGTGTCGAAGAATTTTTCCATCAGCACGACGCGGCTGGTGGTGAGCAGGGTCGCCGTGCCGAACTGCTTATGGTAGACGGCTTCGATGTCGGCGATCTCCTGGCGGTAGCGGGCCAGCGAAAACGGCATCGGCAAGGCCAGCGCCAAGCCATGTTCGGAAGCGAATTTGCGGTACATCACGTTCATCATTTCCGTGATCTCGGCCGTCTTGCCTTCCGAACGGTCCAGGTTGCTGGCGATGCGCTCGAAATACTGGCGCACGGCTTCGCGCAGGCCCGTGAAAAAGCGGCTGCGCTGCATGGCGGCGCGCACGCCATCGATATCGTCGCGCACGATGTCCATGCCCAGGCTCGTGTACAGCTCCGTCGACAGGCGGGTAAACACGGCGCGCGTCGCCTGCAGCTTGAACAGGCTGCTGTCGAATTCCTTCTTCTCGATATCGATGCGCCGCATCATGTGCGCGATCACGCTCTGGTTCTTGCCGCGCAGGCTGTGCAGCTCATGCAGCTGCTCGGCGATGCCGCGCGCGCGGGCCGCCGCCTGCACCTGCTGCGCCGCCTCGATGGCGTCCAGGTCGAATGCCAGCTGGCGCCGGATGATGTCCTTGCGCGCGGGGATCAGCTCTTCGAACAGGGCCGTCTCCAGCGGCAGCAAGCGGCTCTTTTCCAGCAGCGCCGCATCGTCGTTGATCTTGCCCACGAGGGCCTTTTGCGCCGAGACGGGAAACACCTGGCTCGCGTCGAGTGTCAACAGATGCGCCACGCTGGCTTGCTGGCGCTCGATCGCTTGCGCCACCTCGGCATCGCCGCGCAATTCGTCCCACATGCTGTCGATCTTGTTGAGCACCACCAGGCGCCCCGCGCCGGCGCCGATATGGTTGCGCCATACCTCGATATCGCTGCGCGTGACGCCCGTGTCGGCCGCCAGGATGAACAGCACCGCATGTGCATTCGGAATCAGGTTCAGGGTCAGTTCAGGTTCCGTGCCGATGGCGTTCAGACCCGGCGTGTCGAGGATGACCAAGCCCTGTTTCAGCAGCGGATGGGGGAAGTTGATGATGGCGTGGCGCCACATGGAGATTTCCACCTGGCCGTCCTCGTCGAGCATGGCGGGAGCATCCGCGTCGTCGGCGTCGTACAGGCCGTAGCGCGCCGCTTCCTCGACGCTGACTTTTTTCGTCAGGCTGACCTGGCGGATCGCTTCCTGCATGTCGCCACCCGCCTCGATGTTCAGGGGCAGGACGGTCCAGGCGGCGGGCAGGTCGCGGTAGTCGCTGGTCGACAGGTTCTGCGCGCGCGTCTCGATGGGCAGCAGCCGGATCGATGGCGGCCAGGCCGCGTCGTACAGCAGCTCGGTGGGGCACATGGTGGTGCGGCCCGCGCCCGATGGCAGGATGCGCTGGCCGTAGCCGGCAAAGAAGATGGCGTTGATCAGTTCGGATTTGCCGCGCGAGAATTCCGCCACGAAGGCGACAGATAAACGGTCATCGAGCAGGCGGGAACCACAGCGCGCCAGGCGCAGCGCGGAGGCGCCGTCGACCAGGCCAGCCGCGCTGGCGGCTTGCCGGTATGCCTGCAAGGCGGCCTGCACGTCCTGCCGCCATGCGCTGTATTGTTCCAGGTCTCTGACCATCTGCTCCCCTTTATTTTTGACAATTCACGCAGTAGAACGTGGAACGCTGTCCCTGCACGATCTGGCGTATCGGCGCGCCGCACACGCGGCAGGGCTTGCCCGCGCGGTTGTACGTGAAATACGTCTGCTGGAAGTAGCCGGACTGGCCGTTCACGCCGATGAAGTCGCGCAGGGTGCTGCCGCCCTGCACGATGGCTTCGGCCAGCACGTCGCGGATCGCTTGCGCAAGTTTCTCATAGCGGGCCAGGCCGATGCGCCGGGCTGGCGTCTTCGGGTTGATCCCCGCGCGGAACAGGCTTTCGGAACAATAGATATTGCCCACGCCGACGACGATGTCGCCCGCCATCAGCACCTGCTTGATATTGGTGCCTTTGTTGCGCGTTTTTTCGAACAGCAGCTGGCCCGTGAAGCCGCCTTCCAGCGGTTCCGTGCCGAGTCCCCGCAGCAGCGCGTGGCCGTCCAGCGGGCCGTCGGCCTCGTCGTGCCACAGCACGGCGCCGAAGCGGCGCGGATCCGTCATGCGCAGCACCTGGCTGCCGCCGTCCGCATCTTCCACGACGAGGTCGAAATGGTCGTGCTTTTGCGCTTCCGTCCCCGTCGGCAGCACGCGCAAATGGCCGGACATGCCCAGGTGGATGATCAGGGTGCCGTGGCGGAAATGGATCAGCAGGTATTTGCCGCGCCGCCCCGTCAGGCCGATGGTTTGCCCCGACAATTGTTCGCCCAGGGCAGGGGGGAAGGGCCAGCGCAGGCCGTCGCGGCGCAGCACGACGGAGCGCACGGCGCGCCCTTCCAGGTGGGGCGCGACACCGCGCCGTGTGACTTCGACTTCTGGCAATTCTGGCATAGGGCTCGAATGGTTGAAAACCGGATAAAAAACAGGCGGGTTGCCGGCCGAGGGCTGGCCCTGGCAGGCCACGCCGCCACGACGTATATATTTCGTTACATACGTGAAGTACGCGATAGCCGCGTTGGGCGTAGAATCAAACTTTGCCGTTTAGCCAGGATCAGCCTTTGAAAAACGCTTTCGCCATTGTAACCTTGTCCGCCCTGATGGCCACGCATGCCATGGCACAGACCCCTGTCGCCCCTGCCGATGCCGCGGCCAGCCCCTCTGCGGCCGCGCCCGTCGCGCCGCAGGAAGAGGGCGCAGAGTCCAAGGTGGACGCCAAGGCGGAGGGTTTGCCCAAGGTCGAATTGAGCAGCGACCTGCTGTACAAGCTGACCCGCGCCGAAATGGAATTCAAGAGCGGCCAGTGGCAAGGGCCGTACGTGACGATGATGGTGGCGGCGCAGCAGACGCGCGACCCGCGCCTGGCGCGCCGCGCTTCCGAAATGGCGCTGGCCGCCAAGCAGGGCGGCGAAGCGCTGGCGGCCATCCGCCTGTGGCGCGAGCTGGCGCCCGAATCGGACGAGGCAACGCAGTTCTTCCTCGGCTTCGTCGTATTGACGGACAAGATCGAGGAAGCGGAACCGATCTTCGCCGAGCGCCTGGCCAATGCGCCGGGTGGCGCACGGGGCGTGGCCCTGTTCCAGATGCAGCAGATTTTGTCGCGCTCGAATGACAAGCTGTATGCCTATTCGATGGTGACGCGCCTGGTGCAGCCTTACCTGGACATGTTCGAAGCGCACCTGGTGCTGGCGCAGGGCGCCTTGTCGATCGGCGAGCGTGAACGCGCCATCGGCGAAGCGAACAAGGCGCTGGCGATCAAGCCGAACTCCGAGCTGGCCGCGCTGACCCTGGCGCAGGTGACGGGCGAACCCGAGGCGGCAAACAAGGTGCTGGCCACGTTCCTGCAAAAGAATCCGGACGCCGTCGAAGTGCGCGGCGCGTACGCGCGCCTGCTGGTCGAGCAAAAGCAGCTGGAGCCGGCGCGCGAGCAGTTCCTGCTGCTGCTGAAAAGCCAGCCCGATAACGTGGGCGCCCTGTATGCGCTCGGCATCGTGGCGCTGCAGCTGGAAGACACCAAGGGCGCGGAGCAGTACTTCAAGCGCTTCCTGGCCGTGCTCGAAAAATCCCCTGGCGACACGCGCGATCCGTTCAAGGCCCTGATGATACTGTCGCAGATCGCCGAGACGCGCGGCGACACGGCGGGCGCCATCGCCTGGCTGGACAAGGTCGACAACAGCGCGTCGGCCGGCTATGTCGAGGCGCGCTTGCGCCGCGCCCAGCTGATCGCCCGTGGCGGCAATCTCGATGCGGCGCGCAAGGCGCTGACGGAAATCGAGACGGACGATCCGGCAAGCCAGGCGCAGGTGCTGCTGGTCGACGCGCAATTCCTGCGCGATGCCGGCTACGTGCAAAGCGCGTACACGGTGATGGAAAACGCCTTGCTGCGCTTCCCCGACAATCCGGAACTGTTGTACGACTATGCCTTGCTGGCCGAACGCCTGGACAAGTTCGAGCTGATGGAAGCGAGCTTGCGCCGCGTGATGGCGCTGGCGCCCGACAACCAGCACGCGTACAACGCGCTCGGTTATTCGCTGGCCGAACGGGGCCTGCGCCTGGAGGAAGCCCATGCGCTGATCGAGAAAGCCTTGCAGATGGCGCCGGGCGACCCGTTCATCATGGACAGCATGGGCTGGGTGCAGTTCCGCATGGGTAACCTGGCCGCCGCGGAAAACGCGCTGCGCCGCGCCTATGCCGTGCGCAGCGATCCGGAAATCGCCGTCCACCTGGGCGAAGTGCTGTGGCAGAAGGGCGACAAGGACGAAGCGCAAAAACTGTGGCGCGAGGCGCAAGGCAAGGACCCGAAAAACGAGGCGCTGAAAAGTACGCTGGCGCGCCTGAATGTCAGTCTGTGATTGAATCGATTAACTCCACTATAAAAAACCAGCGCCATGGCGCTGGTTTTTCCTTGTACCCATGTTAAAAAAACTGCTCCCCCTCGCACTCGTCTGCCTGTCCCTCTCGGCCTGCTCGACCCTGAGTTCCCCATTCTCGTCCGGCGCCGCGCCATCCGCCAACACCGTCGCGCCCTACCGCGAACAGGTGGAGCTGACGGGCCGCCTGAACGTCGTGTACCAGAAGGATGACAAGCCCGAATCGGCCACCGTCAATTTCAACTGGCAGCAGACGGCGCAGCGCACGGACGTGACCCTGTATTCTCCCGTCGGCAGCACGCTGGCGACGATCGCCGTCACGCCGCAGCAAGCCGTGTTGACGCAAAGCGGCAAGGCGCCGCGCAGCGCGCCCGATGTCGACACCCTGAGCGCGCAGATGCTGGGCTGGTCCTTGCCCGTGTCGGGCTTGCGCGACTGGCTGCAAGGGTATGCCGTGGGCGCCGACGGCAAGCGCTTCGTCGCTTCGCCGGCCAACGACAGCGTGACGACCAAAGACGGCTGGCGCTTGCGCTATGTGTCGTGGCAAGAAGTAGGGCAAAATGCGGCCGACAATATACCGGGCGCCTTGCCCCAACCGCGGCGTATCGATGCCGAACGCAATGCCAGCGCGCAGGCCGATGCCGTGTCGCTGCGCATCGTCCTCGATCCCGTCCCATCGGATCAAGCACAATGACGTTGACGACCCTGAATAACTGCCCGGCTCCCGCCAAGCTGAACCTCTTTCTGCACGTCAACGGCCGCCGCGCCGATGGCTACCATCTGTTGCAGACGGTGTTCCAGTTGCTCGACCATGGCGACACCCTGCACTTCGCGCTGCGCGACGACGCGGCGATTGTCCGCGTGACGGAGCTGGCCGGCGTGCCGCAGGAGCAGGACTTGATCATCCGCGCCGCCAGGCTGCTGCAGGCCGAAGTGCTGCGCCGCACGGGCGCCTTGCCGCGCGGCGTCGATATCGCCATCGACAAGGTGCTGCCCATGGGCGGCGGCTTGGGTGGCGGCTCGTCCGACGCGGCCACGGCGCTGATGGCGCTCAATCGCCTGTGGCAGGCCGGTTTGACGCGCGAGGAATTGATGGCGCTGGGCTTGCCGCTGGGTGCCGATATCCCGTTTTTCATCTTTGGCGAAAACGCCTTTGCCGAAGGCGTGGGCGAAGCCTTGCAGCCCGTCGCCACGCCCGCATGCTGGTATGTGGTGATCGAGCCGGGCGTGCAAGTGCCGACCGCCGCAATTTTTTGCGCGGAAGGCTTGACGAGAAATACCGAACCCGTCACAATAGCGGACTTTTCCAGGTACCTCGCAGAAGGAAACGATGCGGGCGGGTTTGGAAAGAATGATTTACAGCAAGTGGCATGCAGTCTTTTCAAGCCGGTAGCAGATGCGGTAGAATGGCTGGGTGCTTACGGTGAAGCCAGGATGACTGGTTCCGGTGCTTGTGTGTTTAGTGCGTTTGGCAGTCAGGAAGAAGCGGATGCGGTGCTCAGTAATGTGCCACCAGTCTGGGTCGCCTGGAAGGCAAAAGCGCTGAATCGCCACCCGATGCTCACCATGTTGTAGAGAGCAAAAAAAGATTTTGCTTAGCGTCAAATAGTCGGTATAATACTGGCCAACATGACGGCAAGCAGTCAGTAACGTAGGGGAATCGCCAAGCTGGTTAAGGCACTGGATTTTGATTCCAGCATGCGAAGGTTCGAATCCTTCTTCCCCTGCCACCCTTTCACCGTAGTCTGTCGATGCGAAGTTGGCGTCCAGTGCGGGAAAAAGCAGATGTGTCGCCACGCGGCATATTCTAAACAATGACTGACCGGGCCTATGCCCGGTTAGTGCTTTTCAAGACTTCTATATCACCTCTTGGGACTCCCATGGCTTACGAAAACCTGATGGTTTTTACCGGCAACGCGAATCCAGCGTTGGCAGAGGGGGTCGCAAAAAACCTCGGCATCCCTCTCGGTAAAGCAAACGTTTCGAAATTCTCCGACGGCGAAGTAATGGTCGAGATTAACGAAAACGTACGCGGCAAGGATGTTTTTGTTTTGCAATCCACCTGTGCTCCAACCAATGACAGCCTGATGGAAATCATGCTGATGGTTGATGCCTTGAAACGTGCTTCCGCTGGCCGCATCACCGCCGCGATTCCTTACTTTGGCTACGCCCGCCAAGACCGTCGTCCACGCTCCGCGCGTGTGGCGATTTCGGCCAAGGTGGTGGCGAACATGCTGGAAGAAGCCGGTGTCGAGCGCGTCCTGATCATGGACTTGCACGCCGACCAGATTCAAGGTTTCTTCGATATCCCAGTCGACAATATTTACGCTTCGCCAATTTTGCTGGGCGACCTGCAAAAGAAAAATTACCAGGATCTGCTGGTAGTGTCGCCGGACGTCGGCGGTGTGGTACGTGCGCGCGCCCTGGCAAAACGCCTGGGCTGCGACCTGGCCATCATCGACAAGCGTCGTCCAAAAGCGAACGTGTCCGAAGTGATGAACATCATCGGTGAAGTCGAAGGCCGCAACTGCGTGATCATGGATGACATGGTCGACACGGCAGGCACCCTGACCAAGGCTGCCGAAGTGCTCAAAGAGCGCGGCGCGAAAAAAGTCGTGGCGTATTGCACGCACGCGGTGCTGTCGGGCCCGGCGATCGACCGTATTTCGGCTTCGCCACTCGATGAGCTGGTCGTGACCGATACGATCCCCCTGTCCGAAGCGGCCCTGGCCTGCGGCAAGATCCGTCAATTGACGTGCGCGCCTTTGCTGGCCGAGACGTTCAAGCGCATCATCAAGGGCGATTCGGTTATTTCCCTCTTTATCGATTAATTCGATAATAGAAACAGACGTATGCCTGCGGCGCGACCGGCTTTTTGCCTGTTGCGCCGCAGTGTTTTAATTTTCGGGGTGTTTTGCACCCCATTTTCGAGGATTCCTGGTCGCGGGCATCCTCATAACACAAGGCGCAAGCCTTGTTCTTCTTGGAGTTTCACATGAAAGTTATCGCATTTAAACGCGAATTGCAAGGTTCCGGAGCGAGCCGCCGCCTGCGCATTTCCGGCCAAACCCCTGGTATCGTCTACGGTGGCGCTGAAGCCCCTGTGCTGATCTCGCTGGATCACAACGCCCTGTACCACGCGTTGAAAAAAGAAGTGTTCCACTCGTCGATCCTGGACCTGGAAATCGACGGCGTTTCCCAGCAAGTTCTGTTGCGCGACTTCCAAGTCCACGCATACAAACAACTGGTTCTGCACGCTGACTTCCAGCGCGTTGACGCATCGCAGCCTATCCACGTGAAAGTGGCTCTGCACTTCATCAACGCTGACGTTTCCCCAGCAGTCAAACTGCACGGCGCGACCATCAGCCACGTTGCCAACGAAATCGAAGTAGCTTGCCTGCCAGGCAAACTGCCAGAATTCATCAACGTTGACCTGTCGAACATCGACGTTGGTCACTCGCTGCACGTAGGCGACCTGGTTCTGCCAGCTGGCGTGACCGCTGTCACCCACGGCGCCAACCTGACCATCGCTACCGCTTCGGTACCGGCTGGCCACGTTGCTGCTGAAGCCGCTGCTGCTGAAGTTGTTGCTGACAAGAAGTAATTTTGCCGCCGCAGCAATGCGGTAGTCGCAAGGAAAAACCCGCCAGGTTCGCCGCGCGGGTTTTTTTCTGCCTGTTTTCACCGATAATGCTTTCTTTTACATTGCAGACACAGCCATGCCCATACGCCTGATCGTCGGCCTCGGCAACCCGGGACCCGAATACGAACAAACCCGCCACAATGCCGGCTTCTGGCTGGTGGACAATCTTGCCAACAGCTTGCCCGGCACGCGTTTGCAGCGCGATTCGCGCTACAACGCCATGCTGGCCAAGACCTCCATCGGCGGCAACGAAGTCTGGCTGCTCGAACCGCTGACCTTCATGAACCGCTCGGGCCAGTCCGTGGGCGCGCTGGCGCGTTTCTTCAAGATCGCCGCCGATGAAGTGCTCGTCGTGCACGACGAACTCGACCTGATGCCCGGTATCGCGCGCCTGAAAAAGGGCGGCTCGGCCGGCGGCCACAATGGCTTGAAGGACATCACGGCCGCGCTGGGCACGCAGGATTACTGGCGCTTGCGCCTGGGGATCGGCCACCCGCGCACCCTGAGCCTGCAGCAGCAGGTGGCCGACTTCGTGCTGCACCGCCCGCGCCGCGAAGACCAGGAGCTGATCGAGCAAGCCATCGACAAATCCTTGCAGGTGATGCCGCAGATCGTCGAAGGCAAGTTCGAGGCCGCGACGATGAAACTGCATACGGCCTAGTTATTTTCCTGCCTGGCCGAAGCCGGCCATGATGGTTTTCGCCATCTGCTGCTGGCTGGCTTGCGCGCTGCTGCCTTCGCCCGCGTTGGCGGCGATCAGCAAGCCGTCGCCGCTGCCGGGCGCCAGCGCGATCAGCGCGTGCCAGTAGCCGTTCGAGCCCAGGTGCGTGAGCACGCGCTGCGGCGCCTGCGGCGGGAAGTGCATCACGCCCCAGCCCAACGCCGCATTCGTGTCGCCCTGCGCCGTGTGCAGCAACACATACGTTTCCCGTTTCAGCAGCTTGCCCTTGCCTTGTTCGCCGTGCAGTTGATCGAGCGCAAACTTGGCCCAGTCTTGCATGCTCAGGTGAATCTCTCCATCGGGCGCCATCATCAGCGGATTGCTGGCCATCAGGCCGGCAATCGGCTTGTTCTCCTTATGCCCCAGATTCTGCCCGCGCACGGTGGGGCCGAACGCGGCCTGCATGCCGAGCGGGCCGAACACTTCGGCTTGCATCAATTCTTCATACGTCTTGCCCGTGGCCTTTTCCGCGATGGCGGCGGCGATCATGGCGCCGCTGTTCGAATAATGCGATTCGCCACGCGGCGGGGCCACCGGAGCGTCGGCCAGCGCGCGCTGCGCGTATTCCTGGCGCAGCAGCGGCAAGGGGCGCGTGTCCGCGTAGGTGGATTCGATCCATGCCTCATCCGGATTGGGCGGCAGGCCGGCGCGGTGCGACAGCAGATCCATCAGGTTGACGTCGCGGTACTCGGCGCGCATGCCGCCGGCCAGCGCGGGCAACATGCTTGACAGTGGCGCATCCCATGACAGCACGCCCCGTTCCACCAGCTGCGCGATCAGGGTCACCGTCATGGCCTTGCCGTCCGAGCCGATATTCCACACGTCGTCGGCGCGCACGGCGTCGTGGCCGTCATTGGCGCGCACACCCGCCTGCGCCTGCGCATCGATCTTGCCGTCGCGAATCACGAGTATGGCCATGGCCGGCACGCTCTTGTCGGCCAGCGCCTGTTGCAGCATGGCGTTCAAGTCATGGGCGCGGGCGCCCCCGCTGAGCAAAAAGGCGGTGCTGCAAACGAACGAGGCAAGCAGGGTTTTCATGGTGTCTCCAGTCAATAAGGGTGGGCGAACATGTTAAAATGGTCGCAAAACATGATTTAATTATTGTTTTACGATAATTTATTCTAACGGCACTAGCCGCTTTCGTATACTTTTCTTTTAACTATGAAAAAAAATCAGACGGCGCCCGCGGCGCTGAGCCGGCGCGTGCGTTACGGCGTTTCGGGATTCTTTCTGCTGTACCTGCTGCTGACGGTGCTGGGCTGGCTGGCGCCCGCGCCGGCCGTGCAGGGAGCCGTGGGCGGCGCCGGCATGTATGAACTGTTGCTGCAATTGCAGAGCCAGCCGTTCGAGCGCCTGGCCGCCATGCCCTTGTGGCAGCGGGGACTTGGCCTGGCGCTGGCCTTGCCGGCCTTGTGCGTGCTGGGCGACGCCGTGCGCCAGCTGGCCGCGGTCTTACGCCAGTTCGAGCAGGGCGTGTTCTTTACGCCGCAGGTGGCGCGGCACTTTCGCCGTTTCGCCGGCGGCTTGCTGTTGGGAACGGTGTTGACTTTGCTGGAACCGACCGTGCGCGGCATGCTGTTTGGCTTGCTGGAAGAGGGAACGGGCCAGTTGCGCCTGGTCATCGATATCACGGGCGGCGACCTGTGGACCTTGCTGCTGTGCTGCGTGTTCTTTGCGCTGGCGCAAATCCTCCATGAAGGCCAGCGCCTGGCCGATGAAAACAGCGGGTTCATCTGATGGGTATCGTCGTGCGCCTCGATCTGGTACTGGCCAGGAAAAAAGTGAAATCGAAGGAACTGGCGGCCTTCATCGGCATCACGGAACAGAATTTGTCCCTCTTAAAATCGGGCAAGGTGCGCGGCGTGCGTTTCGATACCCTGTCGAAAATTTGCGAGATGCTCGAATGCCAGCCCGGCGACATCCTGGAATTCGATGCGTCGCAGCCGGACGACGGGGATGGCGACAGTTAGCGGCACAGAGGGCGGTTTTTTTGAAGAGTAGGGTGCATAGAGGTACAATTGACCCTTACGAGCATTTATACAGCAAGATTATCCAGAAAACGCCTGTACAGGCCGTTTTTGCACCAGCCGCTTGCCGGCAATATTGATTAATTAAAGGTTTTCCATGAGTCTCCAATGCGGTATCGTCGGCTTGCCGAACGTCGGCAAGTCCACCCTGTTCAATGCACTGACGAAAGCCGGCATCCCGGCTGAAAACTATCCGTTCTGCACCATCGAGCCGAACGTCGGCGTCGTTGAAGTGCCGGATCCGCGCATGGATGCGCTGGCCGCCATCGTCAAGCCGGAACGCATGGTCAACGCCATCGTGGAATTCGTCGACATCGCCGGCCTGGTGGCTGGCGCATCGAAGGGCGAGGGCCTGGGCAACCAGTTCCTGTCGCACATCCGCGAAACGGACGCCATCGTCAACGTCGTGCGCTGCTTCGAAGATGACAACGTCATCCACGTGGCCGGCAAGATCAACCCGCTCGACGATATCGAAGTCATCCAGACCGAACTGGCGCTGGCCGACATGGGCACCGTGGAAAAAGCCATCCACCGCGAAAACAAGAAAGCCCGCTCGGGCGACAAGGATGCGGCCAAGCTGCTGGCCATCATGGAACGCATGATGCCGTACCTGAACGATGCGAAACCCGTGCGCGCCATGGGCCTGGACGCCGACGAAATGGAACTGATCAAGCCGCTGTGCCTGATCACGGCCAAGCCGGCCATGTTCGTCGCCAACGTGTCCGATTCGGGTTTCACGGACAACCCGCTGCTGGACCAGCTGACGGCCTATGCGCAATCGCAAAACGCGCCCATCGTCGCCATCTGCGCCGCGCTGGAAGCGGAAATCGCCGACCTGGACGACGCCGACAAGGGCGCTTTCCTGGCCGACATGGGCATGGAAGAGCCAGGCCTGGACCGTCTGATCCGCGCCGGCTACAAGCTGCTGGGCTTGCAAACCTACTTCACGGCAGGCGTGAAGGAAGTGCGCGCCTGGACCGTTCCCGTGGGCGCCACGGCGCCGCAAGCGGCCGGCGTGATCCACACCGACTTCGAACGCGGCTTCATCCGCGCGCAAACCATCGCCTATGACGACTTCATCGCCTACAAGGGCGAAGCGGGCGCCAAGGAAGCGGGCAAGATGCGCGCCGAAGGCAAGGAATACGTGGTCAAGGATGGCGACGTGCTGAATTTCCTGTTCAACGTCTAATTCCCGACCCGCTCCCCTATGGAGCCGCCACGAACCCTGCAAGTCATTGATTTGCAGGGTTTTTTATTGCCTGCATGGCCAAGCCGGCATGCGAGATGGTTGCGGCTGTCCTGTTTTTCACTATATAATGAGAATAATTCTCATTTATATTGATGCGTCCGCCAGTCCGCTGGCCATCGACCACAGGAAGGGTATCGTGAGCACCGCCGAGTTAGCGCTTCAGCAGCAAGTCAGCAGTCTGTACACCGACCACCATGGCTGGCTGCGGGGTTTGCTGCGCCGTAAACTCGGCAATGCCTTCGATGCGGCCGACCTGGCGCACGATGTGTACCTGCACCTGATGAAGACGGGCAGGGTGCCGCCGGCAGGGGAGTCGCGCCGCCACCTGACGCAGATCGCCAACGGCATGGTCATCGACCTGTACCGCCGCCGCCAGATCGAGGCCGCCTACCTGGAAGTGCTGGCCCTGGCGCCCGAAGCGCTGGCGCCCTCCGAGGAAGAGCGCGCGCTGGTGATCGAGGCGCTGACGGAAATCGACGCCGTGCTGCTGCAGTTGCCGGCCAAGGCGCGCACCGCCTTGCTGCTGTGCAAGCTCGATGGCCTGAGCTACCGCGACATCGCCGCCGAATTGCAGGTGTCCGTCTCGTCCGTCGAAAAATACATCGCCGCCGGCTTGCTGGCTTGCTACCAGGCCATGCACGCCCAAGGCGCCTGAACCATGGATGTGGTGATTGCACCGGCCATCGTGCAGCAGGCGGCCCATTGGATGGCGCGCCTGTGGTCCGACGACGCCAGCGATGAAGACCAGGCCGATTGCGCCCGCTGGCGCGCCGCCCATCCGCACCACGACCTCGCCTGGCAGCGCCTGCAGGCGTTCGAAGGCAAGCTGCACAGCGTGCCGCGCGACGTGGCCCGCCATGCGCTGCGCGAACCGGCCCCGGCCGCCTACCTGAACCGCCGCCGGGCCCTGAAACTGCTGGCCGTGCTGCTGCCCGTAGGCGGCATGGCGTACATGCTGCGCGGCACGGATGCCTGGCAAGTGGCTACGGCAGGGCATGGCACGGCCACGGGCGAGATCCGCGAGATTACCTTGCCGGACGGCACGCGCGTGATGCTCGCTTCCGCCTCATCCATCGACGTGCGCTTCAGCGCCAGCGAGCGCTTGCTGATCCTGCGCAGCGGCGAAATCCTCGTCACGACGGCGCATGATCCCGACCCGGCGCGGCGGCCTTTCCGCGTGCAGGGCCGCCATGGCACGGTGCAGGCGCTGGGTACGCGTTTTACTTTACGGCAAGACGAATACACGTCGCGCGTGGCCGTCTTCGAGGGCGCCGTCGAAGTGCGCCTCGCGCATGCGTCTGGCCGCCCCGTGCGCCTCGACACGGGCTACAGTGCCATCTTCTCGGCTGACATCGTGCAGTCAGGCGCACCCGCGTCCGCCAGCGCCGCGGCCTGGGCCAAGGGCGTGCTGGTGGCCGACAATATGCGCCTGGACGACCTGCTTGCGGAACTGGCCCGCTACCGCCCCGGCCTGCTGCGCTGCGACCCGGTGGTGGCCAGTCTCACCGTCAACGGCGTGTTTTCCTTGCGCGACACGGACCGCGCGCTGCACAACCTGGCGCTGGCCTTGCCCGTGCAAATCGTTGCGCGCACACGCTACTGGGTGACGGTCCAGGCCGCTGCCTGACAATTTCGCGGACCCGATTGAGGGTTTTGCATTCTCGTTCGGGATATAGGGTGAGAGCCACCCTTATCCATTGAACTTATGCACGCTTTTTCCCGTTTTTCCCATGAGTAGCCCAAGCCGCCAAGTCGGCCCGATCAGCCGGATACTGCAGCCCATCCGCGCACGTTTAATCGCCGCCGCCGTGCTGGCCGGCACGGGTTCCATGCTGACCCTGGTGCCGCTGGCCGGCATCGCGCAGATCGCGCGCATCGCCCTGAACCCCGCGCTGGCGCGGGGCGATATGTGGCAAATCATCATCGCCAGCGTCGCCTGCCTGTTTGCCGGCATGGCCCTGATCACGCTGGGCGAGCTGGCCGCCCACCTGGCCGACAACCGCCTCACCCATCAATTGCGCCTGCAAGCCATGCAGCGTCTGGGTCAGGTGCCGCTGGGATGGTTCACCAGCCGCGCCTCGGGCGAGGTCAAGCAGGCGATGCAGGACGACATCAATACCCTGCACAGCCTCACCGCGCACTTCTATACGACGACGGGGCGCGCCGTGGGCGCCATCGCCATCTCCGTCATTTACTTGTTCGCCATGGACTGGCGCCTGGCCCTCATCGCCATCCTGCCATTTCCCGGCTTCTTCCTGTTCTTCGGCCGCGCCATGAAGGCCAGCGGCGGCAATATGGAGCAATTTGCCGCAGGCATGGGACGCATCAACAATGCCGTAGTGGAATTCGTCAACGGCATTCCCGTGGTCAAGGCCTTTGGTGCCACGGGACGTGCGCACGGCAGCTACCGCGCGGCCGTCGATTCGTTTGCCGAGGCGTTTGCCGCGTTTACGCGCCCCCTGGTCGGTTCGATGGCGAATGCCAACGCGCTGATCGCGCCCGTCGCCGTGCTGGGCGTGGTGGTGCTTGCCGGCACGGCCTTCGTGGCGCTGGAGGCGATGGCGCCTATCGACATCCTGCCGTTTGCCCTCGTGGCGCCCGGTATTTCCGCACCGATGCTGTTGCTGCACTACCTCACGCATGACCTCAACAATGCCACGGGCGCGGCCCAGCGGGTGCAAGCCTTGCTCGATACGCCCGTGCTGGCGCAGCCGGCGCCCGGCCAGCAGCAGTTGCCGAACGGCACGGAGATCCGCATGGAGCACGTGGGCTATGCCTACGATGGCCAGAACAAGGTGCTGTCGGACATCACGCTGACTTTGCGTCCTGGCACGGTGACGGCCATCGTCGGCGCTTCAGGCTCCGGCAAGTCGACCTTGGCGCGGCTGCTGTTGCGCTTTTTCGACCCGACAGAAGGGCGCATCACCCTCGGCGGCGCCGACTTGCGGCACATCGCCACGCCCGAGCTGTACCGGCGCATCGGTTTTGTATTGCAGGAAGTGCGGCTGATCCACGCCAGCGTGCGCGAGAACATCGGGCTGGGCCGACCATCGGCCAGTACGCACGAGATCGAAGAGGCGGCGCGCCTGGCGAATATCCACGAGCGCATTGTGGCCTTGCCGCGCGGCTACGATTCCGTCATCGGCGAGGATGCGCAGCTGTCCGGCGGCGAGTTGCAGCGCGTCAGCATCGCCCGCGCCGTGCTGCTCGATCCGTCCGTGCTGGTGCTCGACGAGGCGACGGCCGCGGCCGACGCGGAAAACGAAGTGGCGATCCAGGATGCCCTGTCGCGCTTTGCCCAAGGCCGCACCCTGCTGGTGATCGCGCACCGGCTCGATACGGTCATGCATGCCGACAACATCGTCGTGGTCGAGAACGGCGTCATCGCCGAGCAGGGCAGCCATGCCGGCTTGCTCGCCCACCAGGGCCGCTATGCGCAACTATGGGCGCTGGGCGGCTATCAAGATTCCCAGGAAGATGCGGTGCTCCCATGCTGAAAACGTTTATTCAACTGCTGGGCGACGATGCGCCCGTGTTCCGCCGCTACTGCGCCATGGCGCTCGCGTATGGCGTGCTGAGCGGGCTGACGATCACGGTGCTGGTATTGGCCCTGAGGCGGCTGCTGGCCGGCGATACGGGCGGCGCGGCCCTGTGGCTGATCGTGCTGCTGGCCGGGCTGGTCGCTTGCTGGGCCTGGCGGCGCCAAGTGGAGAAAGCGGGCGTGCGCGTGGGGGTGACGGTCTTGCAAGGGGCGCGCCAGCGCTTGGGCGACCACGTGGCGCGCCTGCCCGTCGGCTGGTTTACACCGGAGAATACGACGAAGCTGGGCCACGTCATCACGCAAGGCATGATGAACGTCGCGCAGCTGCCGGCACACGTGCTCACGCCCGTGATTTGCGGCGCCGTCACGCCCGTGGTATTGCTGGCCGCGCTGTTTGCGCTGCATTGGCAGCTGGGCGTGATCGCGCTGCTGGCGCTGCCCCTGCTGGCTGGCGCCTTGCGGCTCACGGCGCACCTGGGCCAGCGCGCCGACGATGCCTACCACCATCATTTTGCCCAGACCAGTCAGCGCCTTGTGGAGTTTGCACAAGTGCAGTCGGTGCTGCGGGCATTCAATGGCGGCGGCGCAGCTGACGGCGGCACGCGTTTCTTGCAGCAAGCCATCGATACACAGCGCCACGCGGGCACGCGGCTCATTTACCTGTCGGCGCTGTCCTCGGTGCTGAACGCCTGGACCGTACAAGCCATCTTCGCTGTCTTGCTGGCCGTTGCCGCGACCCTGCTCGGTACGGTAGCGGCGGCAGACGCCATCGCCGTCATCGTGGCATTAGTGCTGGTGGTGCGCTTTGTCGACCCGCTGCAGGAAGTGGCCAGCTATGGCGAAGTGCTGCGCGGTGCGCGCGGTCCGCTGGACGCTGCGCGCGATATTTTCGCCGTGCAGCCCTTGCCGGAAGCACACAAGCCGCAAGCGCCGCGCGATGCTTCGGTCGAATTGCGTGGCGTGCACTTCCGCTATGCGCCGGACCAGCCCCATGTCTTGACGGACATCAACCTGCAGATTGCGCCGGGCAGCATGACGGCACTGATCGGCGCTTCCGGTTCAGGCAAGACGACCCTGGTGCGCCTGATTGCGCGCTTCTTTGACGCCAGTGCAGGCACGGTGCTGGTGGGTGGTGTCGATGTGCGCGACATGTCCAGCGAGCAATTGGCCGGCCAGATCAGCCAGATCTTCCAGGACAGTTATCTGTTCCAGGGCAGCATCGCTGACAACATCCGCATCGGCAAGCCGGACGCCAGCGATGCCGAGGTGCTGGGCGCGGCGCGCCAGGCTGGCGTGGCCGAGATCATTGCCCGCCTGCCGCAGGGACTTGCGACGCCGGTGGGCGAGGGCGGCACGAGCCTGTCCGGCGGCGAACGCCAGCGCATCGCCATCGCGCGTGCGCTTGTCAAGGATGCGCCGATTCTGCTGGTCGACGAGGCGACGGCCGCGCTCGATGCGGAAAACCAGGCCGCCATCGCCGAAGCGCTGGCGCGGCTGCGCGGCAAGCGCACGCTGATCGTCATCGCGCACCAGTTGTCGACGGTGGCCATGGCCGACCAGATTGTCGTGCTCGATGGCGGCACTCTGGGCGAGCAGGGGGCGCCAGCCACCTTGCGCGCGCAGGGCGGCCTGTATGCGCACTTCCTGGCCCAGCGCCAGGCGGCCAAGGGCTGGCGCATCGCCGCGCCCGCGCGCCCGGCTGGAACGGAGTCCGGCATTTGATACACGCGCGTTTGTTTTTGCTCTTCTTCCTGCTGTGCTGCGCCTCCTTGCTGGTCGGCGCCAGGCAGATGGAGTGGGCACAGCTGCTGTCATCGTCCGGTGCGCTGTCCGACGCGCTGTCCGACGATACGTGGCTGACCTTGACGGCCAGTCGGCTGCCCCGTTTGGCGGCGCTGGTGCTGACGGGCGTGGGCCTGTCCGTGTGCGGCGTCATCCTGCAGCACATCGTGCGCAACAAGTTTGTCGAACCGGCCACTTCGGGCGGCCTCGACGCGGCCAAGCTGGGCATCCTCGTTGCGCTGACCGTGGCGCCTGCGGCGGGCACGGCCGGCAAGATGGCGTTCGCGCTGGCCTTCTGTCTTGCCGCCAGCGTACTGTATGTGGCCCTGATCCGCCGCATCCGCTTCAAGAACACGATTCTGCTGCCCGTGATCGGCCTCGTGTATGGCGGCGTGCTCAGCGCCGTGGCCGAGTTTTATGCCTACCGCAACAATATCCTGCAAAGCATGCAGGGCTGGCTGCTCGGCGACTTTTCGCGCATCGTGCAGGGCAACTATGAAATCATTTACCTGATCCTGCCCATCGTTGCCCTCACGTATGTGTACGCGCAGCGCTTTACCGTGCTGGGCATGGGAGAAGGGATGGCTACCAGCCTGGGCCTGAACTATGCGGGCACGGTGGCGCTGGGTCTGATGCTGGTGGCCGTCACGGTGGCGGCCACGGTGATCACGGTGGGGGCCATACCGTTTGTCGGACTGGCCATCCCCAACCTGGTGGCCTTGCGCTATGGCGACAGGCTGGAGCGCACCCTGCCCATCGTCGCCCTGTGCGGCGCCTCGCTGCTGCTGGCCTGCGACATCGCCGGGCGATTGCTGATCTACCCATTCGAAGTGCCCATCGGCCTGACGGCGGGTGGCGTGGGCGGCCTGCTGTTCCTCGTCCTGATCATCCGGGGGCGGAGATGAGGCGGTTCTTGAATCAACGGATGCTATGGCTGGCCGTGTTTGCTTTGGCGCTCGCTTTCCTTTTCCTCGGCGCCAATCTTGACTTCGATTACATCATTCCGAAGCGCCTGTCGCGCCTGGCCGCCATCGCCATCGGCGGCGTTTGCGTAGCCGTGTCGTCGATTGTTTTCCAGACCATCGCCGGCAACCGGATACTGACGCCGGCCGTCATGGGCTATGAAGCCGTGTACCTGCTGCTGCAATCGCTGCTGATCCTCGCCATGGGCATGCACAGCGTGGTGCTGCTGGGGCAGAACGGCAATTTTGTGCTGTCGATCACGCTGATGCTCGCGTATTCCTGGGCCATCCATACCTGGCTGTTCAAGGATGGCAAGAACAATGTGTATTTCCTGTTGCTGCTGGGATTCGTCTTGACGATGGTGATCGGCACGTTGACCCAGTTCATCCAGCTGCGCATCAGTCCCGGCGAATTTGCCATCTTGCAAGGCTTCAGCCAGGCTTCGTTCAACAAGGCGCAGCCCGCACAATTGCTGTACTCGGCCCTGCTGGCGGGCGCCGCCTGCGCGGCCGTGGCGAAGACCCTGCCGGCGCTCGATGTGCTGGCGCTGGGGCGCGAGCAAGCCATCTCGCTCGGCGTCGATTACCGGCGCATGGTGCAGGGTCAGCTGGCGCTGATTGCCGTGCTGGTGGCCGTGTCGACGAGCTTGCTGGGCCCCACGGCCTTCATGGGTATCTTCGTGGCGAACACAAGCTACGCCCTGGCCCGCACGGCGCGCCACCGCGCCACATTGCCGCTGGGCTGCGCCATCGCCATCGCCATCTTCCTGGCCGCCCAGCTGCTGGTCGAGCACGTTTTCAACTACCGGACCACGGTCGGCATCCTCGTCAACCTCGTATGTGGCGCGTATTTCCTCTCGCTCATGGTCCGTAACCGAGGTACCGCATGATTCACGTCCAT
Source organism: Janthinobacterium sp. KBS0711 (assembly GCF_000988085.1). NCBI lineage: Bacteria > Pseudomonadati > Pseudomonadota > Betaproteobacteria > Burkholderiales > Oxalobacteraceae > Janthinobacterium > Janthinobacterium sp. KBS0711. The sequence continues at coordinate 82,045 of NZ_LBCO01000002.1, forward strand.
CAGATCGAAAAAAGCTATGGAGAAAAGCGCGTGCTGGCCCACGTCAGCGTACAGTTTCCCAAGGGGAAAGTGACGTCCTTGATCGGCCCGAACGGCGCCGGCAAGACCACCTTGCTGATGCTCATCGCGCGCCTGCAGGAAGCGAATGGCGGGGAGATCGCGATAGACGGGCGCAGCATCGCGGCCATCAAGATTCAGGACTATGCGAGACTGGTGGCCACTCTGCGCCAATCACCCGATTTTCATTTGCGCCTGACGGTGGAAGAGCTGGTCGCCTTTGGCCGCTTTCCTTACAGCCGGGGTAGCCTGACACCGCAGGACCGGCAAGCCATCGACGAGGCCATCGCCTTTTTGTCGCTGGAGTCGCTGCGCCTGGCCTACGTCGATGAGCTGAGCGGCGGCCAGCGCCAGATGGCCTTCCTGGCCATGACGATCGCCCAGCAGACCGATATTTTGTTGCTCGACGAGCCGCTCAACAACCTCGACATGAAGCACGCCGTGCAGATCATGCGCGCGTTGCGCCGCCTGTGCGACGAGCAAGGCCGCACCGTGATCCTGGTGATCCACGACATCAATTTCGCCGCCAATTATTCCGACCACATCGTCGCCATGCAGGGTGGCGCCGTGCGCTTTTCCGGCCCTGCGCACGAGGTCGTCACGGAGGAACGCTTGCGGGCGCTGTACGACATCGATTTTCACATCGTGCGCAACGAGCGCGGCTGCGTCTGCAATTACTTTACCCCTACAGGAGCTTGAGATGATCTGGAACAAATCCCACTGCGCGCTGGCCGTGCTGCTCGCCGCCATGGCCGCCCTGCAAGGCTGCACCGACAAGGTGGCCACGGCGCCGCCGGCGCCTGTCGCTTCCACGTCGGAGCAGGCATTTGCTCCCATCACCATCGTGCACAAGCTGGGCACGACGGTGATCCAACATCGTCCGCAAAGGGTGGCCGTGCTCGACATGAATGAAGTCGATTTCCTCGACCAGCTGGGCGTGCCCGTGGCCGGCATGGTGAAGGATTATGTGCCGCATTTCCTCACCCGCTACAAGGACGACGCGAACATCCGCGACCTGGGCGCCATCGTGCAGCCGAACCTGGAACACATCCACGCGCTCCGGCCCGATCTGATACTGATGACGTCGATCCAGGCCAATCACTACAAGGAATTGAGTCAGATCGCGCCCATCTTGCATTTCGACGTGGATTACCAGAACAGCGAAAGCAAGCACATCGATGTGGTCAAGCAGCACTTGCTGACCCTGGGCCGCATCTTCGGCAAGGAAGACCTCGCCAACCGGAAAGCCGCCGAACTTGACGCCAGGGTGGCGGACGCGCGCAAGGTGACCCGGGAGCGTCCCGAGAAAGCGCTGATCGTGCTGCACAACAATGGCGCCTTCAGCTCCTTCGGCGTGCAGTCGCGCTACGGGTTTGTCTTTGATGCGCTGGACGTGAAACCTGCCAGCACGGCCATCGAAGCGGGCTTGCATGGCCAGCCTATTTCCAGCGAATTCATCCAGCAAGCCAATCCGGACATCATCTATGTTGTCGACCGTACGGCCGTGATGGAACACCGTCCCGTCATGACGGCCGAACAGATGGCCAATCCGCTGCTGCGCCAGACCAATGCCTGGAAGAACGGCCGCGTCGTCTTTGTCGATGCGGATGCCTGGTACATCACGGCGGCCAGCGTGACGTCGCTGAAACGGGTGATCGACGACGTGCTGAAAGGCTATCAATAATATTTCGTAATGATTCGTATTTGTATTGAGGATTTTGCCTTTTCGTTCGGGAGATAGGGTGAGAACAAGCAATCATCCCATCTGAAAGGATTTACTGTATGACACACCGCATGGCAACACGCCACCTTCCCGCCTTCAATCTGAGCCGCATCGCCACCGCCGTGCAAGTTGCGCTCATCACGGGCTTGACCGCGGGGGCGCTGGGCGTGGCGGCCCCGCCGGCCTTTGCGCAAGCGGGGGCGGGCCAGGCCCGGCAAGCGTTCAGCGTGCCGGCCGGTGCGCTGGGCTCGGCGCTCAACATTTTCGCCGCCGAGGCGGGCGTGGAATTGACGGTCGAGGCCAGCCTGCTGCAAGGCAAGAACAGCGCCGGCCTGTCCGGCAGCTACAGCGTACCCGAAGGCTTTTACGAATTGTTGCGCGGCCACGGCTTGCAAGCCGTGCGTGAGGGCAATGGCAGTTATACGGTGCGCCGCGAGCCGGCGCATGGCGCCGCCGCCACCATGCCGGCCGTGACGGTCTGGGGCAAAGGCAGCACCGTGACGGATGCCTACGCAGGCGGGCAAGTGGCGTCCGGCGGCCGCGTGGGTTTTCTTGGTGACAAGGATTTCATGGAAACGCCGTTCAACACCATCAACTATACGGATAAATTCATCGAAGACCGCCAGGCGCGCGACATCACCGATGTGATTTCCGCCACCGATCCCACCGTCTTCAGCAGCGGCATGACGGGCATCATCGGCGAGAATTATTCGATACGGGGCTTCAGCTCGAATATCGGCGACGTCGCGTTTGGCGGCCTGTACGGCATCTCGCCCTACTACCGCACCTCGCCTGAAATGTTCGAGCGCGTCGAGGTGCTGAAGGGACCGTCAGCATTGCTCAATGGCATGCCACCGGGCGGCTCGGTAGGCGGCAGCATCAACCTCGTGCCCAAGCGCGCGGGCGAGACGCCGCTGGCGAGGGTGACGGCATCGTATATGTCGGACGCGCAATGGGGCGGCCATGTGGACCTGGGCCAGCGGTTCGGTGAGAATCAACAGTTCGGCATCCGCATCAACGGCGTCTACCGCGATGGCGAGGGCGCCATCGACCATCAGAAAAAGAAGACCAAGCTCGTCTCCGTGGGGCTGGACTGGCGTGGCAACGGTGCGCGCCTGTCCGCCGACCTGTACCACAGCGAGGACCGCGCGGATGGCTTGAACCGGGGCGTCAACCTGGCCCCCGGCTTGCCCGTGCCGCGTCCGCCGAAAGCGGAAACCTTGTTGAATCCCAGCTGGGCGTTCTACGATACCAAGGACAAGGGCGCCATGCTGCGCGGCGAGCTGGACGTCAATGAGCAAGTGATGGCGTATGCCGCCGTGGGCGCCAGCCGGGCCGACTATCAGTCGACGGGCGCGTACCTGATCCAGGTGTTCAACACGGCTGGCGACTATCGCACCAATCTTGCCGACCTGGGTTTTGATGTGGAAAAGCAGTCGGCGGAGGCGGGCTTGCGCGGCAAGCTGCGCACGGGCGATATCGGTCATCAATGGGCCGTCAACGCCACGTATTATCACCATACGGACAAGCAGTACGGGCGCAGAAATACCCTGGCAAAAGACTGGATCACGAACATCTATAACCCCGTCTGGGGTCCGGCGACGCGCTTCGAGGCGCCACAAATTTCCAAGGCGGAACTCCGCCTGGCCAGTGTCGGCCTGGTCGACACGCTTTCTTTTGCGCAAGACACCGTGCAATTGACGGTGGGTTTGCGCCGCCAGGAAGTGCTCAGTGATAACTTCAATATCAAGACGGGCGCGCGCACCTCGCGCTATGACGAAGGCGCCACCACGCCGGCCGTCGCCCTGCTGGTCAAGGCCGCCAGGAACATTTCCCTGTATGGCAATTACATCGAAGGCTTGAGCCAGGGCGCGACGGCTCCCATGACGGCGGCCAACGCGGGCGACGTCTTTGCTCCCTATAAATCGAAGCAGATGGAGGCTGGCGTCAAGGTCGACCTGGGCGAGTTCGCGCATACGGTCAGCGTGTACGAAATCAAGCGGCCCAGCAGCTATGTCGATCCCGTCAGCAATATCTTTTCCTTTGGCGGCGAGCAGCGCAACCGCGGCATCGACTGGGGCTTCTTCGGTTCGCCCCTGCGCGACGTGCGCCTGATGGGCGGCGTGGCGTATGTCGACCCGGTCTTGAGCAAGACGCCGGGCGGCGCCAACCAGGGCAAGCAGGCAACGGGTGTGCCCAAGCTGCAAGCCAAGCTCGGTGTCGAATGGGATACGCCTGCCATCCCCGGCGTGACCCTGACGGCGAATGCGACGGCGGCATCGAAGCAATATATCAATGCCGACAATTCGATGTCCGTGCCGGGCCGTACCGTGTTTGACCTGGGCGCCCGCTATGCGACGAATGTGGCGGGCCGGCCCCTGACTGTGCGCGCCAGCGTGACGAACGTCGGCAACCGGGCGTACTGGGCGCTGCCGCAATGGACCAGCCTGGGCCTGGGCGCGCCGCGCACTTTCATGCTGTCGGCCACGACGGAGTTTTAAGCCGTCTTGCTGTTACTCGTTATTACTCGTCCGGGCCCCGCGCCAGGCTGTCCGAGCGGTGCCACGTCCACATCAGCCCGATGCCGGCCGAGGTGCCGCTGTTCTGGCGCAGCAGGGGGCTGGCGCGGTTGGCGGCGCCCGTGTAGTTGTCGTAGCGCAGAAAGGCAAAGGCGCGCCAGTCTTGGTGCAGCCGGTACGAACCACCGAGGCCCAGCCGCGTGAGCATCAGCCCGCTTTTTGCCGCATACGCGGGCCGCTGGCCGGTGGCATACGCGGGGCTGACGCCATAAAAATAATCGTTGATGGCGGCATTGCCCAGCACGGCGCCCAGGCTGGCGTCGACATGCCATGCCTGCTGTTCGCCTTGCAGCGCGTAGACGAGGCGCGGCTCGAACGTGGCGCCCTGGCGGCGCAGGCCGCCGCGCGCTTCGATGACGGCGCGCAAGGGCAGTTCCAGCGCCAGACGGCTGTGCTGCGTCGGCTCGGCCAGCTTGATTTTCAGGCGCGGGCCAAATTCCACCAGGGTACCCAGGTCGGGCATGCCGCGCCGGGCCGGCACGTCGCGAGAGCGGGCCGGCAAGGACAGGGCAAAACCGATATCGAAGTCGAGGCGGTCCGTATCGAGCAGGCGCGCGCCCACACCCGAACGGTCGGCGCGCAAGACTTTCCCGCGATAAATCAGATAGGGCAGGGCCAGGCTGCGCGTCGAGCGCTCGCTGGCGCCTGGATAGGCGGGCGTGACGGCCGTGCCGCCAAACACGCCCGCTTCCCATAATGGCAGCGGTGCTTCGGCGGCGCGCGCCGGCGCCATGGCGGCGAACAGGGCGCAGGCGGCCAGCAAGGTGCGCGTGATGTTCATTGAGGGACTCCGCAAGGTTTGCCCGCCGCCAGCGATTCCAGCGCCTTGTCGCTGAGGGCGCTCGATTGACCGCTTTTCTTTGCCAGCGCGATGGCGCGGCGGAAATGAAATTTGGCCGCGTCTTCGCGGCAGGCGGCGCTGGCGGCGCGTCCCGCCTCGTGGTGCAACCGCGCCTGCCAAGCGAGATCTCCATGGCCCAGTTCGGCATTGTCGGCCGCGTCCGCATAGTTGCGCATGGCTTGCGCCCAGTCGCCCTGGCTGGCCGCTTCCCGCGCGAACTGTTCCTGCTGCGCCGCCGTGCGCAGTTCGATTTGCGTGGAGCAGGCGCCCAGCGCCATCAAGACGAGCGGCAGGACGAGGCAAGACCGGAAGGACAGGAGTGTGGACATGGCGCCACTGTAGCGCATGGGAAGGGGCGCACGTTTGCGCGATACGCGTGAATCTGGGGTTTTTTGTAGCACTGATGACATATAATTTGCACACGACTTTGTTATCTTTGACACATCACCGAACAGGAGCACCATGTTTTCACGCAAATTCCATTCTTGTGCACAGCTGATGCTGGCTACCTTGCTGATGGGCTTTATCGCCGCATCTCCGGCGCGCGCGCAGCAGGCGGCCGTCAAATTGCCGAACGTGGTGATTCTGGCCACAGGCGGCACCATCGCCGGTAGCGGTGCCGACAGCACCACCACCGTCGGCTACACCTCGGCCACCGTGGGCGTCGAGCGCCTGATCGCGGCCGTGCCGGAATTGAAGAAAGTGGCAAACGTAAAAGGCGAGCAAGTATTCCAGATCGCCAGTGAAAGCATGGGCAACAGCCACTGGCTGACCCTGGCCAAGCGCATCAACGTGCTGCTGGCCTCGAACGATGTCGATGGCGTGGTCGTCACGCACGGCACCGACACCATCGAGGAAACGGCGTATTTCCTGAACCTGACCGTGAAGAGCAACAAGCCGGTCGTCGTGGTGGGCGCCATGCGTCCGTCGACGGCCATCTCGGCTGACGGCCCGATCAACCTGTACAACGCCGTGTTGTTGGCCGGTAGCAAGGAAGCCGTGGGCAAGGGCGTGCTGGTGGCCTTGAACGACCAGATCAACGCCGCGCGCGAAGTGACCAAAACCAACACCTCGACCACCGACACCTTCAAGTCGCCGGAACTGGGCATGCTCGGCTACATCCAGGGCAGCAAGCCTTTCTTCTACCGCCAGTCGACGCGCAAGCACACCTTGGAAACGGAATTTGACATCAGCAAGCTCGATGCTCTGCCGCAAGTGGACATCGTTTACGGCTACGCCAACATGAACCGTGTCGGCATCGACGCCTTCATCGCCGCTGGCGCCAAGGGCATCATCCACGCAGGCGTGGGCGATGGCAGCGTGGCCGCGCAAATGAAGCCGGCCCTGGTGGAAGCGCGCCAGAAGGGCGTGCTGATCGTGCGTTCGAGCCGAGTCGGCCAAGGCATCGTGGCGCGCAATGGCGAAGCCAACGACGATGAACTCGACAGTGTCGTATCCGACACCCTGAACCCGCAAAAAGCCCGCATCCTGCTGATGCTGGCCTTGACCAAAACGAACAGCACGCAAGAAATCCAGCGTATTTTCTACACGTATTGATCAATACCGCGCCAGGCCAGCCTCATCGGCTGAGCCTGGCCGATTTACGCTTGCCCGCTTTGCTGCCATACTTCGCTTCTGAATAATTTCCTGGCAGAAGCAGCCACACTGTTCTTCTCCCCTGTCCATGGCTATCCTGTCCGACATCATCCTGTATCCGATCAAATCGTGCGCCGGCATCCATTTGCGCGAGGCGGTCCTGACACGCTCGGGGCTGATGAGCGAGCACGTGTTCGACCGCGAATGGATGGTGGTCGATGCGCAAGGCCGCTTCCTGACTCAACGCGAGTATCCGCGCATGGCGCTGATCGTGCCTTCCATCAAGGCCACCACCCTGGAATTGCGCGCGCCGGGCATGCTGCGTCTGGAAATCGAGCTGGGCTTGCCGCATCCGCAATTGGCGCCCATGTTGGACGTGCAAGTGTGGGACGATAGCGTGCGCGCCTACGATTGCGACGAGGTGACGGCCACCTGGTTTTCCCAGGCCATCGGCGTGCCGTGCCGTCTGGCGCGTTTTCATCCGGATGTGGTGCGCGCCACCAGCACCAAATGGACCAATGGCGTGGCTGCCGAGACCATGTTTGCCGATGGTTATCCGGTGCTGATCGCGGGCAATGCTTCGCTCGATGACGTGAATGACAAGCTGCGCGCCGCCGGCCGTGAAGCGCTGCCGATGAACCGCTTCCGCCCCAACCTCGTCATTGGCGACATCGGCGCCTTCGAGGAAGACTACGCCGACTTCCTGCAATTTGGCGCGACCACCTTGAAACCCGTCAAGCCGTGTTCGCGCTGCCCGATCCCGTCGGTGGACCAGGCCACGGGCGTACCCGGACCGGACCCGCTCGACGTCATGCATGGCTATCGCGCCAAGCCCGAGCTGGACGGCGCCATCTGCTTTGGCATGAACGCCATCGTCACTGAAGGCGGCGATGAGCGTATCGTGGTGGGGCAGGACATCGGTTTCGAACTGGCATTTTAAGCATGGCGCCCGCATACAAGGGTTTAAGGTTTCTATGAATCAAGCAATACCGCCGGACCCGCGCATTGCCAGCCTCGAAGCCGAAAACCAGGCCTTGCGCGCGCGCATGGCTTTCCTGCTGGAACAGGTTGAGCGCAACCACGACATCATGTGCCGCCACCAGGCGTTCGACCTGGAAATCGTCAGCGCGTCCACGTTTCCCGAACTGATCGGCACCATCTTCCGCACCTTGCCCGTGATTTCCGACCTTGATGGCGTCACCTTGAGCCTGCTCGACGAGGATGACGATATCGTGCTGGTGATGGAAAAGCTGGGCGTCGATTTCAGCGCCTTCCCCCAGTTGCTGTTCGTGCACACCGTGGCGGAGCTGGGTTTTGCCGCACCAAAGCCCGTGGCCGAGGGCGAGGCGGCCTTGCCGCCGATGCCGCTGCTCGGTGCCTTCGATGCGGCCGTGCATGGCCCCCGTTTTCCGCAGATCGACGCGCTGCGCAGCGTGGCGCTGGTGCCCTTGCTGCGCAACAAGCGCCTGATTGGCAGCCTGAACCTGGCCAGCAGCGACGTGACGCGTTTTACGCCCGCGCTGGGCACGGATTTCATCAAGCACATGGCCTCCATCATCGCCATTTGCCTGGAAAACGTGATCAGCAATGAAATGCTCAAATACATCGGTTTGACCGATTCCCTGACGGGGGTCTACAACCGCCGCTATATCGACCGCCGCCTGCTGGAAGAAATCGCGCGCGCGCGGCGCCAGAATTATTGCATCTCATGCATGTATATCGACATCGACCATTTTAAATTGGTCAATGACACGCATGGTCACCAGGGCGGCGATGAAGTGCTGCGCGAAGTGGCCACGCGCATCCGCACGGAATTGCGCCGCTCCGATGCACTGGGCCGTTTCGGCGGCGAGGAATTCGTCGTGTTGCTGATCGACGCCAACCTCGACAGCGCGACCTTCGTTGCCGAACGCATCCGCGCCAGCATCGCCGGAACCATGTTCGACTTGCCGGGCAGCGCGCAGGCGTGGGTCAGCGTGTCGATCGGCGTGGCCAGCCTGGAAGCGGACGCGGCGCTGCTGCCGATCGAGACGGTGGCGCAGCAACTGGTGGCGCACGCCGACCAGGCCCTGTACCAGGCCAAGGCCGATGGCCGCAACAAGGTTGTCAGCTGGCAGGCGCAGCCCGGTTAATTATTTCAATAGTAAAGTTTCGGCCTTGGCCACGGCGTCGGCCGTGCCGCGCAGCACCACCACGTCGCCGCTGGCCAGTTGCGTCTCGGGCGTGACGTCGAGGCGGCCGCGGCCGCGGCGGATGGCCGTCACAAAGGCGCCGCAGCCAGCCACGTCGATCGCACTCAGGGGCAAGTCCACGCAATGCGCGCCGTCGCTGACGGTGACCGTATGCAAGCGTTCCAGTTCGGCATCGTCGCCCGCATCGCTGGTGCCATGGAAATAACCGCGCAAGGAGGCATAGCGCTCCTCGCGCGCCGCTTGCACCCGGTGCACGACGCGGCGCAGGGGCACGCCCATCATGATCAGCGCGTGCGAAGCGAGCATCAGGCTGCCTTCCATCAATTCCGGCACCACTTCGGCCGCGCCCGCCTTCTTCAACTGGTCGAGGTCGGTATCGTCGTGGCTGCGCACGATGACGGGCAAGGTCGGTGCCATTTCATTAAGCAGATGCAATAACTTCAGTGCCGACGGCGTGTTGGCGTACGTGATCACGACGGCGCTGGCCCGGTAGATGCCGGCCGCCACCAGGCTTTCGCGCCGGCCCGCGTCGCCATACGAGACGTGGGCGCCGGCCAGCTGCGCCTCCTGCACCCGTTCCGGGTCCAGGTCCAGCGCGTGGTATTCGATCTTTTCTTCCGCCAGCAGGGTAGCCAGGCTTTGCCCGCTGCGACCGAAGCCGGCGATCAGCACGTGTTTCTGCGACGCCATGGTACGCGTGGCGATCTTCGTCAGCGCCAACGATTGCATCATCCAGTCGTTGGCCGCCAGTTTCATGACGATGGCGTCGGACTTGGCGATGAGGAAGGGCGCCACCAGCATCGACAGCACCATCGAGGCCAGCACCACCTGCACGACGAACGGGTCCATCAGCTTGATGCCGCCAGCCAGGTTCAGCAGCACAAAGCCGAACTCGCCCGCCTGGGCCAGTCCCAGCCCCGTGCGCAAGGCCACGCCGTTGCTGGAGCCGAACAGCCGTGCCAGGCCCGCGATCAGGGCAAATTTCAGCAGCACGGGGCCGCACAGCAAGAGCAGCACCAGCCACCAGTTCTCAAACACGACGCGGATATTGAGCAGCATGCCGACGGTGATGAAGAACAGGCCCAGCAGCACGTCGCGGAAGGGCTTGATATCCTCTTCCACCTGGTGCTTGAATTCCGTCTCGGAAATGAGCATCCCGGCAACAAAAGCGCCCAGGGCCAGCGACAGCCCGGCCCGCTCCGTGATCCACGCCGCGCCTAGGGTAATCAGGAGCAGGTTGAGCATGAACAATTCTTGCGAACGGCGCTTGGCGACGATGGTCAGCCAGCCGCGCACCATCTTCTGGCCGATGAACAAGAGCAAAATGAGTACCACCAAGGCCTTGCCGCCGGCCCAGGCCAGGGTTTCGGCCAAGTTGTCCGAATCGCGCGTGAGGGCGGGAATGAGGATCAGCAGGGGCACGACGGCCAAGTCCTGGAACAGCAAAATGCCGATGATCTTGCGCCCGTGTTCGCTTTCGAGTTCCAGCCGCTCAGTGAGCATTTTCGAGACGATGGCCGTTGACGACATGGCCAGCGCGCCGCCCAGGGCGAACGCGGCTTGCCAGCTCAGGTGGATGTAGGCGGACAGGTAATGTCCGACGAGCCAGCCGAAGACGACGGTGGCGATGATGGTGGTGACCACCTGCGCCATGCCAAGGCCGAAGACGATGCGCCGCATGGCGAGGAACTTGGGCAGGGAGAATTCGAGCCCGATGGAAAACATCAGGAAGACGACGCCGAACTCGGCCAAGGTGTGGCTGGCCTCGTTTTCCGCCGCCAGGCCCAGCGCATGGGGCCCGATGACGATGCCAACGGCCAGGTAGCCCAGCATGGGCGGCAAATGCAACATTCTGAAAGCGACCACGCCCAGCACGGCGCTGCCGAGTAACATCAGGGTCAGTTCAAGCGAGGAAAACATGGGTTGCCCGGTACGGTCAATGGAAATCGTTGTTTGTTGTGACTGGCAAGTTTTTTGCTTTCCTAATTCGTTTATACTTTGGGCATGAGTGTAACCCATGAAAAAACAATGCTGAAAGCTTTTGATCGAATTGACATGCAAGCGACGACCGAGCGCGCTGTCGCGCTGGCCCGCACTACCTTGCAGATCGAGTCCGACGCCATCGTTGCGCTGCACGCGCGCCTGGCCACGGACGACAGCGTGGGCCGCGCCGTGGCGCTGTTGCTGCAATGCAAAGGAAGAGTCGTCGTCTCCGGCATCGGCAAGTCCGGCCATATCGCGCGCAAGATTGCCGCCACCCTCGCTTCCACCGGCACGCCGGCCCTGTTCGTGCATCCGGCCGAAGCGGCCCATGGCGACCTGGGCATGGTCACCTCGGACGATGCTTTTATTGCCATATCGTACTCGGGCGAGTCGTCCGAACTGATGGCCATCATGCCCGTCGTCAAGCGCATGGGCGGCGTACTGATTTCCATGACGGGCAAACCGAATTCCAGCCTGGCCCAGCTGGCCGATGTGCACCTGGATATTTCCGTTGAAAAAGAAGCCTGTCCGCTGAACCTGGCGCCGACGGCCAGCACCACCGTCACCCTGGCCCTGGGCGACGCGATTGCCGTGGCCTTGCTCGACTTGCGCGGCTTCAAGGAAGAAGATTTCGCCCGCTCGCATCCTGGCGGCGCCCTGGGCCGCCGCCTGCTCACGCACGTGCATGACGTCATGCGCAGCGGCGAACGGGTGCCGAAGGTACCCGTGCAGGCTTCCCTGCTGCAGGCGCTGGAAGAAATGACGAAGAAGGGCATGGGCATGACGGCCGTCGTCGATGCCGACAACCGCCCCGTGGGCGTGTTTACGGATGGCGACTTGCGCCGCATGTTCGAGCGCGTGCAGGATTTCACGCAAGTGGCGATCCGCGACGTCATGCATGCGCAGCCGCGCAGCATCGCGCCCGAGCGCCTGGCCGTCGATGCCGTGGCCGTGATGGAGCAGTTCCGCATCAACCAGATGCTGGTCGTCGACGCCGACGGCAAGCTGGTGGGCGCGCTGCATATCCATGATCTGACGCAAGCGAAGGTGATCTGATGGACAGCGTAGCGGACAACCTGGCGCGCGCGGCCAAGGTCAAACTGATGATCTTTGACGTCGATGGCGTGCTCACCGACGGCAGCCTGCATTTCGGCCCCGACGGCGAGATGATGAAAACGTTTAATGTGTATGATGGCCTGGGCATCAAGCTGCTGCAGGAATCGGGCGTGCAGACGGCCATCATCAGCGCGCGCCGCTCGGCCATTACGGCGCGCCGCGCGCAAGACCTGGGCATTACCCATGTGCACCAGGGCGGCCATGACAAGCTGACGCCGTTTCGCGAACTGCTGGCGCTGACGGGCTTGACGGAAGAGCAATGCGGCTATATCGGCGACGACGTCATCGATGCACCCATCCTGAAGCGCGTGGGTTTTGCCGTCAGCGTGCCGGGCGGGCGCCCGGAAGCGCAGGACCTGGCGCACCATGTGACGCAGGCCGGCGGCGGCCGCGGCGCCGTGCGCGAGATCTGCGAATTCCTGCTGCGCGCCCAGGACAACTATGCGCGCGTCATGGCGCCGTTCCTGGAGTGAGGCGCGCCTTGCCGCCAGTGATATTGGAAAGAGTGAAACCCTATGCGTAAGCCAGGAGGCGCCCATCGCTGGCGCACGATTTTTACCCTGCTGGGCGCGGTTGTTGTCGCGCTGGGCAGCTTTTGGCTGCTCGAAGTGATGAACAAGAACAGCCAGGACATCAAGGCCAGCAAGCATCTGGATGAGCCTGACTATTTCATCACCAATTTCAGCCTGGTGCGCATGGATTTGACGGGTAAGCCCAGCTATATCGTATCGGGCACCAAGCTTACGCATTATCCGGCCGACGATTCGTCCGATATCGACCAGCCTTTCGTGCGCAAGCTCACGCCCGGCATGCCGCCGTTGAACATGAACGCGGAACTGGCGCATATCGACCAGGACAATACCCGGTTGCAATTGCACCGCAAGGTCGTGATCGACCGCGTGGCCAGTCCGAAGGCGCAGAACCTGACGGTCAAGACGGAGGCGCTGACGGTGTTTCCGGACGAGGAAAGAATGGAAACGGACGTGCCTGTCGATATCCTGACGGGCACCTCGCGCCTCAATGGCATCGGCATGAAAGCCAATAACGCCACCGGCGAGGTGGAAGTGCAGAATGCGCTGCGCATGGTCCTCCCGCCAAAACCGCGCCCGGCCGCGGCGGCAAAATGACAGAATGAAACAAGGAAACCATACTATGAAGAACATCTTGCTGTTGACCGTATTTTCGCTGGCCATCATGGGCGTGGCGCATGCCGAGAAGGCCGATTCCGAGAAGGAAGCCGTCATCACGGCACGCAGCGGCCACGTCGATGACGTCAAGCAGGTGCGTACCCTGACGGGCGACGTCGTGCTGGTGAAAGGCACCCTGACCATGAAGGCGGGCCGGGCCCTGATCACGGAAGACCCGCAAGGCTACCAGTTCATCACCTTCTGGGCCGATCCCGGCAAGCTGGCCACCTTCCGCCAGAAGCGCGATGGCGCGGGCGACCTGTGGGTCGAAGGCGAAGCGGAGCGCGTGGAATACGACAACAAGACGGAAGTGGTGAAACTGTTTTCCCGGGCCAAGCTGACGCGTCTGGAAGGCACGAAAGTGACCGACGTGGCCAATGGCGCCTTCATCTCGTATGACAGCCGCAAGGAAGTATTTGCGATGGAAAACTCCAACAGCGGCACCAGCACCCCGGATGGCGGCAGCGTGCGCATGGTGATCCAGCCGAAGACCAAGGCGCCGGCGGCGGAGAAAGCGCCAGCCACGCCTGCGCCAGGAAAGAAATAATGGACAATACTCGTTGCGGCAGCACCCTGATCGTTCGCGGTCTGCAAAAAACCTATGGCAAGCGGCAAGTCGTGCATGATGTTTCGCTGCAAGTCGAATGCGGCGAAGTGGTGGGTTTGCTGGGCCCGAACGGCGCCGGCAAGACCACCTCGTTCTACATGATCGTCGGCCTGGTGCCGTCGGACGGCGGCAGCATCGATATCAGCGGCGTGGACATTTCCAGCCTGCCGATCCACCGCCGCGCGCAGATGGGCCTGTCCTATCTGCCGCAGGAAGCGTCCGTGTTCCGCAAGCTGACGGTGGAAGACAATATCCGCGCCGTGCTGGAAATCCAGACCGTCGAAGGCCGCCCCCTGAAGAAGGCCGAGATCGAGGAGCGCCTGGATAAACTGCTGGCCGACTTGCAGATTGAAAAGCTGCGCGAGAACCAGGCCCTGTCCCTGTCGGGCGGTGAGCGCCGCCGCGTGGAAATCGCCCGCGCGCTGGCCACCGATCCCCGTTTCGTGTTGCTCGACGAGCCGTTCGCCGGCGTCGATCCGATCGCCGTGATCGAGATCCAGCGCATCGTGCGCTTCTTGAAGGAGCGCAATATCGGCGTGCTGATCACCGATCATAATGTGCGCGAGACGCTGGGTATTTGCGACCGTGCCTATATCATCAACCAGGGCTCGGTGCTGGCGTCGGGACGCCCCGACGACATCATCGCGAACGAGTCGGTACGCCGGGTCTATCTGGGCGAACACTTCCGCATGTAAGCCAATGAAACAATCATTGCAGCTGCGCACTTCGCAGCACCTGGCACTGACGCCGCAGTTGCAGCAATCGATACGCCTGTTGCAATTGTCTACCCTGGAATTGCACCAGGAGCTAGAGCAACTGCTGACGGACAATCCCCTGCTCGAGCGCCTCGACGATCCGCTCGACCGCTCCTTGCGCCTGCTGTCGGACGGCGCCTTGAGTTCCACGGCCGCGCCGGCTGAAGCGCCGCCCCAGCCGCCAGGCCAGGAAGCGCCCGCGGCGCCGGCCGAAGCGGAAACCTTTGACGGCGAGGCGGGCGAGAGCCCGGCCGCGGCGGACGGCGGCGACAGCGACTGGAGCGAGGCGAGCCGGGGCAAGGCGCCCGACGATGAAGATTCCCGTCCGCAACTGGAAGCCCATCACTGCACCCTGCGCGAACACCTGATGGAACAGATGCGCGTGACGGTGCTCGAATTGCGCGACCGCGCGCTGGTCGAGCTGATCATCGACGCGCTCGACGACAATGGCTACCTGGAAGAGTCGCTCGACGACATCCTGGCGCGCCTGCCGGAAGAGCTGGAAATCGACGCCGACGAGATGCGCACGGCCTTGTCGCTGCTGCAAAGTTTCGATCCGCCCGGCGTGGGCGCGCGCAATGCGTCCGAATGCCTGGCGCTGCAGATCAAGCGCTTGCCGCACATCGCCATGGTGACGCGGCGCATGGCTCTCGTCATCGTGGAAAAGCACCTGGCCTGGTTTGCCCAGCGCGATTTCAACAAGCTGAAAAAAGCCCTCGATTGCGACGATGAAGACTTGCGCGAAGCGCAGACGGTGATTCGCCAGTGCAATCCGCATCCGGGCGCCGTGTTCGCCTCGGACGTGTCCGATTACGTGGTGCCCGACGTCGTCGTCAAGCGCGCGCGCAATGGCTGGCAAGTCACCTTGAACAACGATGTGATGCCGCGCCTGCGCGTCAACGCCATGTATGCCAACCTGCTCAAGCAGGGCAAGGGCGAGGGCGCCATGGGCGCACAGTTGCAGGAAGCCAAGTGGCTGATCAAGAATATGCGCCAGCGTTTCGACACGATCCTGCGCGTGGCACAGGCGATAGTAGAAAGACAAAAGAACTTTTTCTCGCACGGGGCCGTTGCCATGCGCCCCCTTGTGCTCCGTGAAATAGCTGATACACTGGGTTTACACGAGAGTACTATCTCGCGGGTAACAACTCAAAAGTACATGCTGACCCCGCACGGCATGTTCGAGTTGAAATATTTCTTTGGTAGCCACGTCGCCACCGAAGCGGGGGGCGAAGCGTCATCGACGGCGATACGGGCATTGATCGTGCAACTGACAGGAGCAGAAGACCCTAAAAATCCTTTATCCGACAGTAAGATTGCGGACATGCTGGGGGAACAAGGCATGGTGATTGCGCGACGTACTGTTGCCAAATACCGGGAAGCGTTGAAAATTCCGCCAGTGAGCCTGCGTAAGTGTTTGTAAGTTTTTTTCGGTTCCTCTGCGGGCCGGATAGGATGGACCGCACGAACCCGATCATCTTTAGGAGTGTGTATGAATCTCACCATCAGCGGACATCATCTCGAAGTGACACCAGCCATCCGTGAATACGTACAAACGAAGCTGGAACGCGTGAAACGTCATTTCGATCAAGTTATCGATATCGCCGTGATTCTGACCGTGGATAACCTCAAAGAGAAAGAAAAACGTCAAAAGGCCGAAGTCAACCTGCGTTTAAGTGGCAAAACCGTCTATGTGGAAAGCCTGGCACAAGACCTGTATGCCGCGATCGATGCCCTGATCGACAAGCTCGATAGGCAAGTGATGAAATACAAAACCAAAGTGCAAGGGCACGGTAAAGAGGCGATCAAGCATCTGCCAGACAACTCCGAGGAAGACGCCGTCGTCGCCGTTTAAGGCCACCCGCTTCCAGCAGTTGTGATCAACTAAGGGCGCACATCTTGCGCCCTTTTTTGCGCCCGTACCTTTTGAACGCAATGTTCCCCGCGCAGGGGCTAGAATGTTTGCACTTTCACTTCTTTCCTGCCTGCCATGAGCGACTTCGTCCAGACCTCCATCCGCAACCGCACGGGGCACATCGTGCTCGACCGCCCGAAAGCCTTGAATTCCCTGTCGCTGGAGATGGTGCGCGCCCTGAGCGCGGCCCTGCTGGCCTGGCGCGACGACCCGCAGGTGGACGCAGTGGTGATCCGTTCCAGCAGCGAAAAAGCGCTGTGCGCCGGCGGCGACATCCGTTTCTTTTACGATGCGGGCCTGGCCACGCCGCAAGGCGGCAGCGCCTTGCTGGAAGATTTCTTTACGGAAGAATACGCTTTAAATCATTTGATTCATTTCTATCCGAAACCGTATATCGCCGTGATGGATGGCGTGGTGATGGGCGGCGGCATGGGCGTGGCACAAGCAGGGCCCGGCAACCGCCTGCGCATTGTCACGGGCCGCACGCGCATGGCTATGCCGGAAGTCAATATCGGTTTGTTTCCCGACGTGGGCGGCAGTTATTTCCTGTCCCGCCTGGCAGGCCAGCTGGGCTTGTATTTGGGCTTGACGGGCTTGACGATCAGCGCGGCCGACGCCCTGTACACGGACCTGGCCGATGTCTACCTGCCCGAGGCGCAGATGGGGGCGCTGCTGGCCCTGTTCGAGTCGACGCCGGGCGAGGCCTTGCCGGTGGCCATCAAGGCCCTGGCGGCGCCGTTTCAGGCACAGGCAGGCGTTTCCTCGCTGGCGGCGGCGCGCGCGGCGCTGGACCGCCATTTCGGCGCCGGCTCCGTGGCGGCCATCATGGCCTCGCTGGCGCAGGACGACAGCGCGTTCGCCGCCAAGGCTTTGGCGGCCATGCGCCTGCGTTCGCCCTTGATGATGTCGGTAACCCTGGAGTTGCTGCAGCGGGGGGCTCACCTGGGCGTGGCCGATTGCCTGCGTCTGGAGCGCACGGTGGTGCGCCACAATTTCGAGCATGGCGAAGTGCTCGAGGGCGTGCGCGCGCTGGTGGTCGACAAGGACAATGCGCCGCGCTGGAATCCATCAACCCTGGACGAGGTCGACGCGGCCATGGTGGCGCGCTTCTTTGCGCCCGTCTGGCCGGCCCAAGCGCATCCGCTGCGCCACTTGAATTAACTAGCTACGCTCGCGGTGGCGCAGCACGACCCGTTCATTCGGGCCGAAGTATTGCGCCAGCCGTTCCGCCATGTACACGGAGCGGTGCTGGCCGCCCGTGCAACCGAGCGCCACCGTCAGGTAGCTGCGGTTGTCGGACTTGAATGACGGTAACCATTTCTCGATGAAGGTGCGGATGTCGGCCAGTAGTTCCAGTGCGCTTGGCTGCGCGTCGAGAAAGGCGATCACGGGCGCGTCGCGGCCGTCGAGCGGGCGCAGCGCCAGGTCATAATAAGGATTGGGCAAGGCCCGCACGTCGAAGACGAAATCGGCATCCAGCGGCACGCCCAGCTTGAAGGCGAACGATTCGAAGAACAGGGTCAGTGGCGCGCGTTCGGAGGCGATCATATCCTTGATCCAGGCGCGCAATTTGTTGGCGCTCAGTTCCGACGTGTCGATCACGTGGCCCAGCTGTTCGATGGCCGACAGGCGTTCGCGCTCTTCCGAAATGCACTCGATCAGGGTGCGGCGGCTGGCCGGATTCTGGTTCGGGCGCAATTCATGCGACAGCGGATGGCTGCGCCGCGTTTCCGAGAAGCGCGCCACCAGCGAATGCGTGGTGGCCGTCAAAAACATGACCTTGACGTCGTGCCCCTGGTCGCGCAGCAGCGCCACATTGTGCGGCAAGCTGACGAGCGACTCGGCGCTGCGCGCATCGACGGCGACGGCCAGTTGCGGTGTACCTTCGTCGAGCAGGGTTTGCACCAGGCTGGGCAGCAAGGCCGGTGGCAGGTTGTCGACACAATAGTAGCCGGTATCTTCCAGCACATTGAGCGCGACGGATTTACCGGAACCGGATATTCCGGTGATAAGGACGATATGCATAGCCCGATCATACAATAAAGATCGGCGCTCTGCTCCCAAGGCAATTATCTTTACAAATTATTGCAATTTGGACTGTGGTATTTCTTTGCTGCACACGTCAACAATGTTGTCGGATTACGCAGGGCGTTGCCCTGCTAATCCGACCTACGTTGTTAATCGCCACTCATGGCGAGCCGTTGGTGCAGCAGGGAATTCACACAGCACTGCTGCGTGCCTGCGTAACGGTTCGCCCTTGCAAGGGCGAACTCCTTG
>NZ_LBCO01000003.1:0-7795 GCF_000988085.1 Janthinobacterium sp. KBS0711
GGTATTTATCATAATAATGGATCATTGCTAACCCTCTTTTGGTATGGCCTTCTTTCCCCGCACCTTGAATAATTTTGCCAATTACTCCGTGGTATTTGATCTCGTCGTCAAAATGTGACATGTCGAGATACCAATGCGGTGTATGAAGTTCTGCAAGAGGGTTGATGATCGCGGTCCGCAAAGCCACTTCCAGCTTTTCAATCGCGTTCAATGTCAGCAGCCGGATTTCACGGTCGAAATTGTAAAGCGCGACGATAGAGCTGAATTTCGACCGTGGGTAAAAATTCCGAGGCGCCGTGTTGCTTTGGAAGTGCCGCATGTAGATCAGCAACCGGAAGTACCCAATGGTTTTCAATGCGTTTTCTGCATCCGGCCTGTTGTCGATCATGAGGCCCTTGTCCCAAAGCCGAAGCAGCGTTTGCGCGTATGGTAAAGCAAGTTTTGTATATATATATGTAACTTTTTGCGCCTTGACGGTCGCAGCTTTAGCGTTCGGTTTCTTTGATGCCACGTTAGCTTTCAGTAAGTGATGATCGAGTTGCGAACTACCGGCCGACGCTGGCGAGGAGGCAACGGCTTAACCCGGTGCTCACCTGGTGGCGCCGGCTGGTAATGAGCGAATGCAGTCGATATCGCCCAATCCCAGTCTGAATTTGGCGACCGGCGGACGCCACGCACCATTTACCATGGGCTTAGGATCATCAGGGTCGGTATACATTTGTGGATGTCGCTGGTGCGCTGCCACTAGGGCGAATTTGCACAATGCTGCCTTCCTGTCAGCCAAAGTATATTTCAATGTTTTTTCCGGGACATCCAGACTGACCAAAAAAATGAAGTCTTCCTTGCTGTCAGCGCAAAATGCTTGGCACAAATACCCTTCATCAGTTGGCTTTAGGAATTTCACATCCAGCACTTCAACCGGTGGAAGGTATTCTTCCAGCTCTTTTCCATCGGACTGGCCAAGAGCATGCCGAATGATCGTGCGGCTTTGCTTTACCGCTGCTGGATCATTGAGATCAAGTCTGATTTGAATGCTTGTGGAGAAACATTTGACAATGCCATCCTCATCTAAACCCTCCTGATGCATCGTTTGAATCCACGGGTATAACCATTGAAAACGATTAGCCCGGAAAGAACTGGCGGCAGTGAACTGCACTGTCGCGTTCGGTACGCCGATAGTTTTTACATCATTGAGCGCGGCCTGAACGGTTTTGAAAATTTTAGGTCCACCACGTGCCACCTCAAGTAAGTTGGACAGGTGGGTAGGGAGAGGTGTCCCGAGCTGGAACTCAACTATCCATACACTGCCATCAGCAGTAGGACGTTCTATCACGGAGGCCCCAGTGATCGCGCCTACATGCTTCATAGAAAAAGCCTGACTAAGTTCCATAATCGCCTCGCTAATTCGTTATTGTATGTGCATAGTACCACTATTGAACAAGCAAAAAACATGTTTTGTATGTTTTTTTTTGATGATGTATTGTGGCTTGCAGTTTAGTCAGTATCCTCGACCCATCTGCGTGCCTGGGCATATACAGTACAAAGGAAATTATATTTAACCGGCCACAAAAATATTGTTGTGCTATCGACGGCGCGGAACGGGTTTTATGTCAAACGCGTAAATAATTATTGTAGCCGGTCACTATGCGCGCTACAGTAACGGTATTGTGCAACGCTACAGGACCGTCAACCATGGATGAACAGAAACGCCGGCCAGGCCGGCCAGCCGGATCGGGCGAGCAGCTGCCGCCCGCCGAACGCAGCCGCCAAAGCCGGCAGAGCCGCGCCGCCCAGGGCGCCACCAGGTTGGATTTTTTCCTCGACCCGCCCCAGGCCGGCCAGCTTGCCGAATTGATGGCGCAATGGGATATGGCCACCCGCAAGGAAGTGGTACAGCACGCGCTGGACATCGTGCATCAAACCGTAGCGAAAAATCGGAAAGCTCCAGTATGAAGTACAGCTATGAAGTTATCCCGCGCCCGGTGGAGCTGGGCGGCGGCTGGCGGCTTAGGATGCTTGAGAACGGCGAAGAAGTCGGCGGAGGCGTGTTCCCTATCGTCCTGGACGATCCGCAAGCCGGCGTGACCTGGTGGAACGACTGCAGCGAGCCAGAGCGTGGCCATTGGCTGGCCGTGGCTAAGTCGGCCGTACCTGCTGACGCGTGGGCAGCGTACCAGCTGGCAGAGGCGCACGCCGACGCTGAAGAAACCGCCTATGACTGGCTCGATTCCAGGGAGAGCGTATGAGCGTGAACAAGTCTCAGGCAATGGCTAATATCCAGGCCCGCGCCGACGCCGCCCTGGCGGCGAGCGTAGCACGCGGCCAGACTGACCTTTTTGGCGATGCGGAGCTGGTAGCGTCGGCGCTGCCGGCCGACATCGAGCAGCCGCTGGCAGCGCCGGCCACGGACGTGGCCAAGGTCGCCGGCAAGCGCGCCAAACTCTTGCCAGTGCGGCATGTGGAGCGCGATTTCTTCCTGTGCGATATGTTCGATTACGCCATGAAGGACGACGGCGCGAGTATGGAGGCGCCGATTTTCACACTGTCCACCAGGCCGGACCTGACCGTTTGGCATTGGGAGAGCCAGGATGGCAACCGAGCGTTAACGGTCACGCCTAGCGTGATGGGGCGCGCAACGATGTTCGATAAGGACGTGTTGATCTATGTCATTTCGCAGATGACGGAAGCCCTCAACTGCGATCGGCAGGACGCCAAAAACAGAACCGTCCGTTTTGTGGTGTATGACTACCTGGTGACGACCAACAAGCCGACCGGCGGCAAGGAATACCAGCGCCTTGAGGCCACGTTAGAACGCCTGCGCGGCACGTCGATCAAGACGGATATCAAGACCGGCGGCACGCGGTTGAAGGAGGGTTTTGGCCTGATCGACAGTTGGAGTATCGTAGAGAAATCACCGGATAACGAGCGCATGATTGCTGTCGAGGTCACGCTATCCAAGTGGCTGTTTAACGCTGTCCAGGCCCACGAAGTGCTGACGATCCACCGCAACTATTTTCGCCTGCGCAAGCCGCTTGAGCGCCGACTGTACGAGCTGGCGCGCAAGCATTGCGGTAATCAAGCTTCTTGGACTATCGGGCTAGAGTTGCTGCGCGAAAAATGCAGCGCGCACAGCCATGTCCGAGCCTTCCGAAGTCAGGTGCAGAAAATCCAGAATGCCGACACCTTGCCCGAGTACCGCATGCTCTATTCCCTGGAGAAAGACCAGGTGACGTTCTACATAAGAGATGCCAAGAAATTAGTTGCTTCGATAGCATCAGGAAAAAGCAATTTGCCGGAAAAATTCCGATGACCGGATCATCGTTATATCAATGACGCGGAGGCATATTGGCCCCCTAGTTATATCGGTGACGGCTGTGGATAGTATCGTTACATCAATGACGCTTTCCTGTGGATAGTATCGTTATATCAATGACGGGTATATCGTTATATCAATGACGCCTCGATATCAGAGAGCCAATGCTGGCGCGGCTTCCGGCACGATATCCACAGCCTTAACAACGCGCGCGTCTTTTAACTCTTTTAAAATCTTTAACGCAAAGACGCGGCCTGCGGCCGGGGCACCCCGCGCAGCGGGGTGCCCCCGATCAAGTCGGCTCCCCCTCCTGATTGTCAAGAGCCCGCAAGCGGGCTAGGAACGCGCCTTAGGCGCGTACATACGAAAAACTGGCACGCCACCGTCTCGGGGCCATGACAGCTTACTAGCGACTCCAACGCCAGAAACGCAACTGCCAACGATCGGACGGTCTGGAGGACCGCCGTGCTGGGCAGGGGTGGCCCTAACGGGCCATCCTCGCTCCTTCGCCTACGGCTTCAGTCCTCGGACTCAAATCGCCCCTGTAGGCATCATTTCGGCTGGTTGGTTAGCTTTCAGACGGAGGGTAGGATGTGTCTCGGCAAGATAATGGGTCTGTGGCTTGTCTATGGCCTCGCCAGCGCGTTTTTAGGAAGTAAGGCAGCCTCCGCCCTGCACTGGATAAAAAATCGCCCAGGGCGCGATGCCATGGGCGGTTTTGGGGTCTCAGGTGTAGTGGAACGTAAAACCCCCGTTAAGACAATTTTTTGTGACCAGGATGGCCGATTTGGGTTACGCACAATCATTTTTCATCGGCGACCGAAAACCGTGTTCACATTTCATTGAAATTGAATATTCAATGACTATAATATGAGATTCATTAGACATCGATTGGATAGCAAATGAATGGCAAAATCATCACGGTCGGCTCGACCAAGGGCGGCGTCGGCAAGACTACCCTGGCGCTCAACATCGCGATCGCGCGGGCGCTGGCCGGGCGCGATGTCTGGCTGATCGACGCCGACCGCCAGGGCACGGCGTCGACCGCGTTGGCGATCCGTGGCGAGGCCGGCAAGCTGCCGGCGATCGCCACCGCCCACTACGCCGACGGCGGCCAGCTGCGCACCCAGCTGCTGCACCAGCGCGGCAAGTTCCAGGACATTGTGATCGACGCCGGCGGGCGCGACAGCACCGCGCTGCGCGCCGCCTTGGTGCTGTCCGACTTGGTACTGGTGCCGTTCCAGCCGCGCTCGATCGACGTGTGGGCAGTGGCCGACATCGCCGCGTTGATCGAGGAGGCGCGCGCGATGCGCGACGGGCTGCAGGCGCTGGCCGTGCTAAACATGGCCGACACCGCCGGCACCGACAACGAGGACGCCGCCGCCGCGCTGGCCGACTACCCGGCTATCAGCTACCTGGCCACGCCGATCCGGCGCCGCAAGAGCATCGCCAACGCGGCCGGCAATGGCATGTCGGTGCTCGAGCAGACGCCGCGCGACGACAAGGCGATCGCCGAGCTGAACGCGCTGCTGCAGGCGATATACTGACAATTTTTTGAATATTCAAAGAACATTCATTTGATACCCAATAGATATTGAAAGACTCCCACATGGCCATCACCAAAAAACCCGGCGGCAAGCCGCCAGCGGCGACGCTGGCGCAGTTCATCGAGGCGGCGCCGGACGGCGCCAAGCCGGCCAAGGCGCCGGACGACGGCAGCGTGCAGATCACGCTGCGCCTAAGCCGCGAGCAGCTCGAGCGCATCAGCCACGTCGCCAAGCGACAGGGCATCCCGCGCGCCAGCTACATCAAGCGCTCGGTGTTCATCCAGCTGGAGGCGGACGAGCAAGGCAAATAGCTGGCTTGCGGTAGATGCTTCAGCTCCTGATCGAGAAGCCAAGACAGAGCTGGTCAGCGGTGCCGCCGACTTCCGGACGAAGTTCATGGCCGACCGTGCGGCTAAGCAGGAGCAGCAGGCAATGGAGTGCGCCCAGCTCGAAACCAGGCGCAAGGCCGAGCTAGAGCGCATCGCCCAGGCGACCGCCTGGGCAGTCCAAGAACAATGGCGTGCCTGACTACAGCCCAGGGCGGTAGGTCGATTCGATGAATTGTCCCTTTTTTGCTTACTTCTTCTTTGGGACAGGGGGGTGGACGTGGATTGGCAGTGTCGGATGCTTCGGGGCATTCGGCGGGTCTACATGCCGACGGCGATCATCGGTGCCATCTTCTTTTTTCGGTTTTGGACCTGGTTTGATGTTGTACGTCATTTTTGACTTCCTAAGTTTGCAATCACGGCGACTGCTTTGCATAAATGGTTAGTGTTACTAAAAATTCAAGTGGGCGAGCGTAAAGATTCCCACACCACTTGAAGCGAAGTGTTGTCGACTGAATTGGTTAAATGAATGATTTGACCTGTTGCAGGAAGCAGATGCTGCAATGTATGAGCACAAGACAATTAAGAAGAAAAATAAGCCACGTTAATAGAGGTTAGTAGGCCGCGCCAGCTCAGTAGCCGCGCCCCGGATCGACGCTATCTGGCATCACAGCGTGATGCCGATGCCAAATTGAACCAAGCGGCCGAGAAGCGCTGGGCACCGCCTAGGTTCGGCGCTTTGGAGTAATTCGGCGTCGGCGCCAACAAACGCTAAAACAACGCCGTAAGTCAGGTGCATGCACGGCTCTACGTTGTAGGCCATCGTAAAAAGAACGACGAAGTGCTGGGCAGGATATGTGAATGTAGCTACATTCACTCCTGCAATTTCGCACTACCGTGCTAAATTGAATAAATCTAACGTTGCCTTGGGCTTGCTTTGAGATTGGTCTGGGCTTGCTCTGGACTTGCTGTGAAGGTGCTTTGAGCTTGCTCTGGGCCTGCTGTGAGAGTGCTCTGGCCTTGTTCTGAGGGGGCTTCGGACGCGCTTTAGAAAATCATTGAGATGTACTTAAATTTTCTAAAAGGACGAGATTTTAGAGTGAGGGCAGGATACGCATGCTTGTGTTAAATCCAATGGAATTGAGCGGTAAGCCCCATTTTTAGCTATCTCGATTATTATTAAATTTTTACGGATTTTACTATGAGTCACCTGCACAATCCGCCGCATCCAGGCGAAGTAATTAGAGAGTATCTTGGTGAAATGACAATTTCAGATGCAGCTACGCGCCTGGGTGTTGACTATGTCACGCTTCAACAAGTGATCACCGGGGCGGCAGGGATTTCTAATGATATGGCGCTTCGCCTTGGCGATGTTTTCGGTACCAGTTCAGAACTTTGGAGTGGGATGCAACTGCAATTTGACTTGTTTCATAAAGACAAAATGATGTGAATTAGTCTTTTAAGAGACAAAAAAAGGGATTTTTTTGTCTTTCTAGTGATTTTCAATTATCTCTTGAAAGACAAAAAAAGCACTAATTCTGTCTTTCGCAACATTCATGTTAGCGCCTACGCAGAATTTACCCACCATGCCGATTTTGGCTGGCCTAGGTTAGGCGCGTCGCGTCTGCAGGCTGTTGATGTTGGCGAACCAGGTCAATGCCGGTGGTACGTTGGCCAACTGGTGAAAGGCGGCAACGGTTAGTGCCTGCGGCGCCGGCGTGGCAGGCAACTTGCAAAACGTCTGACATGGGGTGTTCCTGGTCGATGCAGACTGAATCTTCATCGTACTGTTGTTAACGTACTTATCAACAGTGGAACTTATCAGAAAAGCACCTTTAAGGAAAACCTTGAAGGGACTTTTGCGGAGGGTATGACTTTTGATATAGCCGTGACTATTGGGAAGAACTGCGATGCCAGGGTAGCACCTAGTACGTGGCCCAGTGCGTACTAGGCCGTCTCACCAGCTGTAGATTTATGAAACCGACAGCACAAAATGAAAAAGGCGCTTGCGCGCCTTTTAGCTAAGGATGTTTCGCTTCTATGAGAGGCGTTCCCAGCGTTATCATTTACGATTGTAAATAGTTCGTCACGACTTGTCAAGCGGCGCACCCGTAGTCAAGTCCACACCGGTCGGGTGTTCCAGCCCCCTGGAAAGCCCAAGTGCTTGCGCGGGTCTACATGCGCACAGGACGCCAACAAGGCGAGCAAACTGTCTCGCCACCAGCCATTAAGGCCCAACTCCCGCATCAGGAGCTGTATTACGACAGCACGGCTGTAAAAACTTGTCGGGTTGGTGAAGTCGATACTGTAAGTCTTGTGCGTCGCTGGCGGAAACCCCGTAATCGGGTTGTTCCATAGCCTGTCTTGATGGGCGCAAATATTGCGCAAATTAGCCAAGGAATGGAACCACGAGACAAGCAGATGTTCGGGATACGACCAGATGTAACGGCCCACGATCCTGCGCCGGTCAATGCGCAATGCCTCAAAGAAACGGGACAAGACGCCGAAGCTCAGCTTCTCGCAGACCAGCCAGATCGGCGGCAGCACGGGGGAGTGGTATTTATCATAATAATGGATCATTGCTAACCCTCTTTTGGTATGGCCTTCTT
>NZ_LBCO01000004.1:0-226172 GCF_000988085.1 Janthinobacterium sp. KBS0711
TCGACAAAGCGTTGTGTTTGTCAGCTGCGAAGAAGGAAGAGTATGAAGCATTTCAGCACAATCGTCAACTCCTTCTTTTCTACTACCCAGCCTCTGAAGACTGTCCCTTTTGTGCCGCAAACTAGTGCGTCTCATTGGGGAGGCGAACTATAGCAAAGCGCCCCCGTAGTAGCAAGGCTTTTCCGGGGTATTTGCGGCCAACTGCTACAATTTCGCCCCCTCAGCGCAAATTCGCGTTCCACCATAGAAGATTCACCATGAAACAACAAGCTCAAGGATCAGGCCTGCCCCTGAAACGGGCTGGCTTTACCACTGGCTTCGGCGTCCTCGCCGCCACCCTCGGTTCCGCAGTCGGTCTCGGCAACATCTGGAAATTCCCCTATCTGACAGGCGCCAATGGCGGCGCCGGCTTCCTGCTCATCTATCTGCTCGCTACCTTATTAGTGGGGCTGCCCGTGATGATCGCGGAAATCACCCTCGGCCGCCGGGCCAAGGTCAATCCCATCTCGACCATGGAGCAGCTGGCACCGAAGGGCAAGCCCTGGTGGCTGGTCGGCTTCATCGGCATGGTCGCCGCCTTCCTGATCGTCGCGTTCTATTCGGAAGTGGTGGGCTGGGTGTTTGCCTATATTGCCAAGGCCATCGATGGCTCCATTCTCAGCAGCGACAAGCTGGTGACGGAAGCGGCCTTCGCCTCCCTGATCAGCAATCCCCTCCAATCGCTGTTGTGGCAATGGGGCGTGCTGCTGTTTATCGGCGGCATATTGATGCTGGGCGTAACCAAGGGTATCGAGGCGATCGCCAAGAAACTCATGCCGCTGCTGTTCCTGTTACTCCTGCTGCTCTGTGCGGTCAGCCTGTCGCTCGATAAGGCGGGCGAAGGCCTGGCCTTCCTGTTCCGTCCTGATTTTTCCAAGCTGACGGCTTCCGTCGTGCTGACAGCCATGGGCTTGGCCTTCTTCAAATTGTCCGTCGGCATGGGCACGATGATGACCTACGGCAGCTATTTCCGCGATGACCAGAATATCCCCGTCACGACCTTGCGCGTGATGGCCGCCGACCTCGGCGTATCGATGCTGGCCGGCATCGCCATCTTCCCCGCCGTGTTCACGTTTGGTTTTGCTCCCAGTGCGGGACCGTCGCTGGTGTTCATCACCATTCCCGCCGTGTTCTCGCAAATCCCCATGGGGCAAGCCCTGATGGTGGTGTTTTTCATCCTCGCCGCCGTGGCCGCTACAGGCGCGATGCTGTCGCTGATGGAAGTGCCCGTGGTGATTTTCCATGAACGCTTTGGCTGGACGCGCACCAAGGCAACGGTCGTGACCATGCTGCTGCTGGCCGTGCTCGGTTGCGTGTGCGCCTTGAGTAACAGCACCCTGGCGGACTTCAAGCTGTTTGATTTGAATATGTTTGATCTGTTCGACTTCGTCTCGTCGAATATCTTCTTGCCCATGGGCGGCATAGCGATTGCCTTGTTTACAGGCTGGGCCTGGGGCAAGCAGCATTTCATCGATGCGATCAGCAATCACGACCAGTTGCAGAACAGGCAACTGGCACATGTGCTGCTGTTCCTGCTGCGCTTTATCTCGCCCGTGCTGATCCTGATCGTGATGCTGAAGGGTTTGAAGGTCTTTTAATCAGAGCACCCGGGTGTAGGTCTGGCGCACCAGCACCCGGTCGCCGCAATCGAAATGCCACCATTCGCTGTTGATACCGAAGAAGCCCGCCTGAAACATGGCGTCGCGCAACAATCGGCGATGCGCCACTTGCTCCTCCGTAATTTCCCCCCTTTCCAGCATCACCAGCTCCAGCGCTGGATGCGAGCGCTCACTCAAGTCGTCAAAACCCGTGCCCATGTCCAGTTCCTGCCCGTCCGGCCCGACGATGGTGATGTCGAGCGCCATGCCGAAGGAGTGGATCGAGCCGCGCGACGGTTCCGCGATATAGCCGAGCAACTCTGTTCCCTGCAGCGCATCCCACAGTTGCTGCTGCACCCGCTGCGGGCGCAGGGCGTCAAGCACCAGCAAATGATGATCGGGCCGCCGTTCGCCCAGCCACGCCACGGCTTTCTCCAGCGCCACTGCCGCATCGCAGTGCAGCCAGGCGCAATCGATGGGGCTGTATAAGTCGCGGCCGACAAAATTGTCGGGCGTGGCATAGCGCAAATCGACGGCGATGCCGGCGATGCTGCTCAGATGACGAAATTGCGGATCATTACTCACCGCTTCCAATTGCAGACTTGCAACAGACATCAGACTCCTCTTTCCAGGCAATTGCGCGCCGCCACGCCAATGCTGTCGGCCAGGCGCCGCGCGCCATGCGACAGCGGCGAATGGCTCGCCGTCAATAAATACAGTTGGATCGGGATCGTGGGCGCCCAGGGACGGCGCTGCAACAGCTCGGGCGAGCCGGACGCGGCCGTAAACGGATCGACCACAGCCATGCCGGCGCCCGCCTCCACCAGCGAGCGGGCGATTTGATAAGTTTGCACCACGGTAGAAAAGACGGGATGGATATCCTGCGCTTCGCAGGCGGCGACCACCATTTCGCCCAGCGGATCATTGTCCGCATGGCCGATCAGCTCGCCGTTCAGGCCATGCGCCGTCAACGGGGTGCCGCAATCGGCCGCGCGCCAGGTGCCGACCGGTGCGATGACCGTCATGACGCCCTGCGCGATCGGTTCGGCCACGATGCCCGGATGGCGCGGGTCTTGCAGCGACACGGCCAGGTCCGCTTCACCGAGGCGCAGGGTATTGACGATCTCGCCCGTGTGGTGGGTAGCCAGCTGGCAACGCGTGTGGGGAAAGTCGCGCCGCCACTCCGTCATGGCAAACGGCAAGACGCTGATGGCGATCGTCGGCGTGGAGACCAGGCGGATGGTTTCCACCGCATGGCCCTTCAGGCTGGCCGCCAGGCGGCGGATGCCCAATAAATCGCGGTTAAGCTTTTCTGTTTCTACAAACAAACGGTGCGCCTCGGGTTTTGGATACAGCTTGCCCCGCACGCGCTCGAACAGCGGCATGCCCAGTTGCAATTCGCAATGCTGCAAGACCTTGGTCACGGCCGGTTGCGAGATATGCAGCACCTGGGCGGCGCCGCTGATGGTGCCAACTTGCATGATGGCGTGAAACACTTCGATATGACGCAGCCGCATGAGCTATTCCTTTACCTTGCCGTGGCCGCCTGGGCCGTCAACGTTCAGCATATAAGAAAAACTCATGGGCTGGAACGGCTATGCTACTTTGCAACAACAGCTGGCGCCGGCGTCGTCAATACTTCCAGCAAGGCCGCCGTTTCGCCGTCGGGTGTGCCATCAAACAAGGTGTTGCGGTATTTCATCTGGAAGGCGATCAGCACATTGCGCGTCGCTTCATCGAAAATGCCCGTGTTCGGCGTCGCATAGCCGTGCTGGGCCAGCTTTTTCTGGAACCAGACGGCGTCCGGCACTTGCTGCTCAAAAATAAGGCGTTGCGCGGCAACACGGTTCGCATCGGGCCAGACGATCAGGCCGGCATCGGCCAGCTGGCGCCAAGGAAACAACGGACCCGGGTCCTGCTTGCGCTGCGGGGCGATCTCGTTATGGCCGAGGATATTTTCCGGCGCGATGTTGTAGCGGGCCTGGATATCTTTCAACAGTGGAATCAGCTCATCGATCTGTGCCTGGGGAAACGGATACCAGAGACGGCCTTCCGGCGTGTCCTTGTAGCCGGGGTTGACGATCTCGATACCGATCGAGCTGACATTCAACTGTGTATAAGTCTTCCAGTTACTCACACCCGCGTGATTGGCCTGGCGCGATTCGTCGACCAGCACGTAAAACTTCGGCTTGTCCGTGTCCGTCAGCAAATAATGGCTGCTGACCACTTGTTCCGTCAGGATCTTGATCGAGCGGGGCAGGTCGCTGACCGTGTAATGGATGACGATGAATTTCACGCGCGGGCTCTGGCTGCGCGCATTCAAGCTATGGTCGAGGTGCGGCGCGGGCGTGGTACAGGCGGAAAGCAGGGCCACCAACAGGGCGAGGGCGATTTTTTTCATGAAAGATCCGTGTTCGGGTTAATAAAATGTTCAGTGTTGGCCTGTGTCTTGACCGCCGCCTTGACGGCGATCCTGGCCGCCGCTTCATGTGGACGGGCAATTTTCTGTTCCATCGTCAACGATACAGGCAAAGCGGCGCGCATGGCTGCCGCGATGGCCGGGTGCAATTGCGCCGCGCGGCCCGCCAGCACCACGGGACGCGGACCATGGCGAGATACCAGTGCCAGGGCAAGACGCGCCAGCTCCTGTCCCGCGCGCTGCAAGATGTCCAGCGCCAGCGGGTCGGCATCCGCACTCGCGGCCACGGCCAGCGCCAGCCGGCCGATGGCGCCCCGGTCCTGGCCATACATGAAGGCGCGCGATAGCGACCAGTCGCTGCCGCCCAGTTGCGTAAACACGGCCTCGGCCATGGGCGACGCTTGCCAGCTGCCGGGCGCTTCGTCTTCGCGGCGCCAGATGTGGCGCAAGGCTTCGCGCGCGATCCAGTAACCGCCGCCGCCATCGTCGAGCAGCACGCCGCGCCCGCCCGCGCGGTGAAACACGCCGTCCGCATCGATCCAGGCGGCAATCGAGCCCGTGCCAGCGTAGACCAGATAACCTTCGCCTGGTTCAAAACTGTCGCGATAGGCGATGTCGATATCGTTGCCCAAGCGGACGTCGCCGGCGTCCAGCGCCAGCAAGTCCGCCAGCATGTGCGCCAGCGCCACATCGTCGCCGCCAAAGCCCGTCAAGCCCGCCACCACGGCGCGCGGCTGGCCAACGGTCAGCACAGCCTGAGACAATTTCGCAAACGTGGCGTGCACGGCTGCGCGCCCCACATCGCTGCTCATTTGCAAGGCAGACAAGCCTTCCACGGCCCCGTCGGCCACGATGACACCGTCCGTGTTGGCCAGGGCCCAGCGCGTTTGCGTGCCGCCCGCGTCGATACCCAGGCCAAGCACGGCAGTGTCAGTATTGGTTGCAGGGAAGGAAATCATGGCATGAGTGTAAAGCCAAGCGGAGCTTGCAGGCATGAAAGCTTGCGCATGTTTCATGCCTGCAGGTTATGGACTAGCGAAGAAAGTTCAACAATTACTTGGCGGCGACCGTAAACGGTGCGCGCACGGTAACGCGGGGGCTTTCATTGCCGAGGCGATCCACGGCGCTGACCACCACCGCATTGACTTTACCAATGGCATCGTCGACCAGGGTCAGCTCGCCTTGCACGCCCGTGACCACGGTAAAACGCCAGTCTTCGCCGTAGCGTGCCCAGACCGCGTACTGCGCCACGGGTTTGCCGCCGCCCGCCGTCAATTTGACGTTCAGGCTGGCGGAATCGCGGCGCAGAGCCAGCACGGGCGTACCCGGTGCTTCCTTGCCCAGCCACGGCGTGGCGGGAATCAGGGCAGGGCTTTGATACACGGTCGCCTTGAGTTGCTCGCTGACACCCTTGCGGTTCTGCATCAGGGGCACCATGCTGAAATGCACTTGTCCATTCGCGCCGGGGCGCGTGCGCGTCACTTCGATCTGCTTGATGATCTCTTGCGGCGTGAAAGACTTGGCGGAATTGTCGATGCGGCTCGTATACAAACCCGGCCACACGTGGCGGCCATACGGGTTTTGCGCCAGCCAATAGTCGAGCAGCACGCCAAACGCTTGCGGCGCCTGCGCCACGGGCCAATACAGCTGCGGCGACAGATAATCGAGCCAGCCCTTGGCCAGCCACAGTTCCGCATCCGCATACAATTTATCGTACTGGCTGAAGCCGACGATGCCGGCAGGGCGGCGGTCCGGACGGCCGATGCCGAACGGGCTGATGCCGAAGCGCACCCAGCTCTTTTCGCGGTGGATGCCTGTGTATAAGGCTTCGATCAGCTGGTTGACGTTCTGGCGGCGCCAGGAAGGGCGGTCCAACTGGCCACCGGCCAGCAGATATTGCTGCCAGGAAGGCTCATCGGGAAACGGCAGTTCGCGCTTGGCGCCGCCATTGCCCGCGTCCAGCGCGGCTGTTTCAGCACCGGCGCCGGCGCCAGGCGCGTCGATCGGATACGGATAAAAATAATCGTCGATGTGCACGCCATCGATATCGTAGCGGCGTACCACATCGAGCACCACGTCCGTCGTGTGCTTGGACGCGGCGGCGTCGCCCGGGTCCATCCACAGGTAGCGGCCGTATTGCTTGACGGACGCCGGGTTGGTGGACGCGAAACTGTCGCGCGCCAGCGGCGACTTGGCCGTCGCGTGACGCGCACGGTAGGGGTTGAACCAGGCGTGCAATTCCAGGCCCCGCGCATGCGCCTGCGCCACCCAGAAGGCCAGCGGGTCATACATCGGTAACGGCGGCTGGCCTTGCTTGCCGGTCAGGTATTCCGACCACGGTTCCAGTTGCGATGGGTAAATCGTGTCGGCGCTAGGGCGCACTTGCAACACAATCGCGTTCAGATTCAAGGACTTGGCGCGGTCGAGGATGGCCAGCGCTTCCGCTTGCTGCTTGGTGACAGGCAAATTGCTGCGGCTGGGCCAGTCGATATTGGCGACCGTCGAGACCCAGGCGGCGCGGAATTCGCGCGGCGCCGGCGGCGGCACTTCGCCCGTGATGTGCTGCACGGGCGGCACGGCCGGCAAACCCGCTTCGCCCGGTGTCACTGCGGAGGGCAGCTTGGTGCTGGTACAGCTGCTGAGCAATGTGGCGGTGGCCAGCGCGGCCAATACGCCGGCGCTGGCGCCCAGGCGTTTTTTGAAAGTAGACAACAAAACAATTCCTTGCAGTGGTGAAGCGCAGGTCTATCGGTGCGGGCATTTTACTGTGCGCCCGCCATCCATGCGGACGCACGCTTCAAAAGAATCAGGCCTCGGCCTTCTTGCCGAATTCGGGATCGATCTTGACCAGCGCGGCCATGATGAAAGCCGGAATGGTGGCGATGCAGACCCAGATGAAGAAGTGCTGGTAACCGAGCATTTGCTGGATCCAGCCGCTGGCCATGCCCGGCAACATCATGCCCAGAGCCATGAAACCCGTGCAGATGGCGTAATGGGCCGTTTTATGCGCACCATCGGAGACCATGATCATGTACAACATGTAGGAGGCGAAACCGAAGCCATAGCCGAATTGCTCCAACGCAATGCCACCGGCGATCACATAAATGCTGCTGGGCAAGGCGCTGGCCAGGTAAACAAACACCAGGTCGGGCAGGTGGACGGACAACACCATGATCCACAGGCAGCGTTTCAAGCCGAAGCGGGAAATGATGAATCCTCCCAGCAAGCCTCCCAGGGTCAGGGCGATCACGCCGATGGTGCCATAGACGAGGCCCACCTGTTCCGTGCTGAGGCCCAGGCCGCCCTTGGCGACGGGGTCGAGCAGGAAGGGCGCGGCCAGCTTGAGCAGTTGCGCTTCGCCCAGGCGGAACAGCAGCAAGAAGCCCAGGATGACGAAAATATCCTTCTTCTTGAAAAAAGAAGCAAAGGTGGCGACGAATTCTTGCAAAGGAGAAACACCGGCACCCTGGATGCTGGGGCGGTCATCCTTGGGCTTGGGTAAAACGAAGTAGTGGTACAGGAAGAGGGCGATGAACAAGCCCGCCAGAATGGCAAACACGACGGACCAGGCCAGCTGCACATTGCCCGTCGCATGCGTCAGGTAGCCGGCCAGATACACGAGGCCGCCCTGGCCGGCGATCATCGCCAGGCGGTAAAACGTGCTGCGCACGCCAACGAATGCCGCCTGCTGGTGCTCTTCCAGGCCCAGCATATAAAAGCCGTCGGCGGCGATGTCATGCGTGGCGGAACTGAAGGCCATCAGCCAAAAAATGGCCAGGCTGATCTGGAAAAAGTGCGGCAGCGAAGTCGTCAGGGCCACCAGCGCCAGCGCGGCGCCGATCACCAGCTGCAAGCCGACGATCCAGAAGCGCTTGGTGCGGTACATATCGATGAAGGGCGACCACAGGGGCTTGATGACCCACGGCAAGTACAGCCAGCTGGTATACAGCGCGATATCGGTATTGGAAAAACCGTAGTTCTTGTACATGATCACGGACAAGGTCATGACCACTACATAAGGGATGCCCTGGCCGAAATACAGGGAAGGGATCCACAGCCACGGCTTATTTGACGGCTTATTCACGCGCGCCGGGGCGGTTTGTTTCACTAGCTCCATACATCCTTCTTTGTCTCCCAGACAGAAGAATGCCGCGCCATCGGATCACGCCGCCAGTGCCGCCCGCACACTGCCGTTCGCGCCGGCCAACAATGCCTGTGCCTGGTTTGTGTTGATTTTTTTGATCAAGGCAACAATCGCCACCTTGACATGAAATTGGCATTGCTCCAGCACGGTCCTGGCCTGCGCCTCGCTGGCGCCGGTGGCATGCATGGTCAGACGCACCGCCCGCCAGATCAGCTTGGCGTTGGTCGGCTTCAAGTCTACCATCAAGTTTCCGTAAGTTTTGTGCAAACCGACCATCAGGGCGCTGGAAATCGTGTTCAAGGTGATTTTTTGCGCCGTGCCCGCTTTCAGGCGCGTGCTGCCGGAAATGACTTCCGTGCCCGTGTCGAGCACGATGCCGCATTGCGCCTCGTGCGCCACGGGGGCGTCCACATTGTTGGCGATGCCTATGGTCAAGGCGCCTGCCTTGCGTGCGGCCAGCAGGGCACCCAGCACATACGGCGTGGCGCCGGAGGCGGCCAGCAGGATCACCACGTCATTGTCTTGCGGCTGCAAGGCCAGCAAGTCCGCCTCACCTTGCTGCAAATCATCTTCCGCCCCTTCGACCGCCGTGAACATGGCGCCCGCGCCGCCGGCCAGGATGGCGACTGCCCGCTCGGGCGGCCAGGAAAACGTGGGATTGAGTTCAACGCTGTCGAGCACGCCCAGGCGGCCCGACGTGCCCGCGCCCACGTACAGCAGCCGTCCACCGGCCGCGATGCGGGGCAGGGCGGCCGTGATGGCGGAGGCAATGTCGGGCGACGCCAGCCGCACGGCCTCGACGGCCCAGAACTGGTCATCGACCAGCGCCGCCACCAGTTGCTCCACCGGATACAGGTCCAGATCCGGATGCCGCCGGCTCGGGGTTTCAGTTTTCAACATGATTTCAGAACATGGTTGAAGGTGAAACCAGTTTAATACCGATGTGCAAGATCAGCCATGAAAGGATGACGGGCGGGCATAACGGGAGTTTATGGCTGATGCAGGATACTTGTACTTCGGTACGGTGCCGTTTGTGTCTATACTTGGCTTCGACGCCCTAATCCACGACACGCGCCATGATCGCTCGCCAATTGCTGTTCCTGTTTAGCGCCCTCGGCGCCATCAACGGCATTTTCCTGGCCGTCTATTTTTTCAGCCGCCGGCCTCGCTGCCTCGCCGACTGCCTGCTCGGCGCATTACTGCTGGCCGTCGGGGTGCGCACCGCCAAATCCGCCTTTCTCTACTTCAACCCTGCGATCGCCATCGAGTTCCGCCAGCTGGGCCTGTCGGCCTGCTTGCCGATCGGTCCCTTGACCTATCTGTATGTGCGCGCTTTTCTGGCCGGGCTCGGACAATTGCCTGCTGGACAACAATGGCGTTGGCATCTGGGCGTGTCCTTCCTGCTGATAGGCATCGGCGTTGCCTTTCCCTATTCCGCGTATCGTTCTGTGTGGGACCAGTCGAGCCATGCGATTCATGTGTTCTGGCTAGGCTACCTGCTGGCAACCGCCAGGCTGCTCTGGCACAGCCGCCGTGCATGGTGGAACGACGGACAGCGGATGGCGACCAGCAACGTGCTCCTGCTGAGCGTCTTTGCAGGCAGCGGTGTCATGCTGGCGGCGTACGCGAGCACGCCGTTCACATCCTATATCGTCGGCGCCTTGTCGTTCACCTTCTCGCTGCATGTCGCGGTCATGGTCTTTCTGCTGAGAAAGGAAACCTCGACGCCTGCCGAGCCGAAGGAAAAGTACCAGCATAACCGCATGACGCACGAGGTTGGGCTTGCCGTGCTCGCCGCACTGGAACAACAGATGAGCGGGCAGAAATCCTATCTGAATCCGAATCTGACCCTGGCCCAACTGGCCAAGCGGGCGGGATGTACGCAGGCGCAAGTGTCGCAAGTACTCAATGACAAGCTGGGCAAGAGCTTCACGACCTACGTCAACGAATATCGTATCGCCGAGGCGAAACAGGTATTGAGCGGCGAACCGCAACTGAACATGGATACCGTTGCCGAGCGCTGCGGCTTCAACTCCAGTTCCACCTTCTACTCGACCTTCAAGAAAGTGGCTGGGCAGACTCCCGCCAGCTTCCGGGCCCAATCCAGCCAGTCGGCCGGGGCCGTTTCCGCGTGAAACCACTCCTGAATCGCCATTCCGGAGTCTGACATCCTGTTTGGCGACATCAATTTCCCTGCATTTCGATAAATTATCGACCACCAGCGACCTGAAATAGTCGTTGCTCCGATAAACGCAGTTCTACATGCAGGGTAAATCCATGATTCAGTTTTTAGTGCGAACGATACTCGCCGGTTGCTTGTTTTGCATCTCCGCCGTCGGCACCGCCGCCACTGCGGACCAGGACGAACATGCCATCCGGGAGACCATACGCTTGTATCTGCATGGCACCAGCTTCAATGTGCAGGACGAGATCAAGCAGGCCTTCTATGCCAACGCCCGCCTTTACCTGGACGGCAAAGACGGTACGCAATGGCAGTTGAGCGGTCCGGAATATGCCAAACTCTTTAGCGAGGAGAAAAAAGGGCAATTCAATGGGCGCCACGGGCGGCTGATCAAGATGGAAGTGAGCGGCAAGGTGGCCACCGCCAAGGCCGAGATCCACATTCCCCAGCAAGGGGGGCGCTATGTGGATGTCTTCCTTTTGAAAAAGATCGCCGGCAACTGGAAGATCGTCAGCAAGTCGGCCGATCGCGAGCCAGCAACTGCGCGCCACGCACGCAAGGTGCTGCTGGTCGTGTCGAACGTGCATCAATATCCGGGCACGAAAATTAACGCTGGCAATAATTTTCCCGAGCTGGCCTATACCTATGATGCCTTTCGCAAAGCAGGGTACGCGGTCGACTTCGTCAGTCCCGAGGGTGGCGCCGTTCCCCTGGAAATGATCGTCACGTCGGATGCGCTGCTCAAGCAGTATCTGTACGACAGTGATTTCATGTGGGCACTGGCCCATACCAGGCCCGTGGCGGAAGTCAGGGCGGACGAGTATGCGGGCATGGCTTTCGTCGGCGGCGGCGCGGCCATCGTCGGCGTCCCGGACAACAAGCCATTACAGGACATCGCCTTGCGTATCTATGAACAACAGGGCGGGGTGATCGCGGCCATCTGCCATGGCACCGAGGGCATCAAGAACCTGAAGCTCAGCGAC
Organism: Janthinobacterium sp. KBS0711; assembly: GCF_000988085.1. Lineage (NCBI taxonomy): Bacteria > Pseudomonadati > Pseudomonadota > Betaproteobacteria > Burkholderiales > Oxalobacteraceae > Janthinobacterium > Janthinobacterium sp. KBS0711. Next base: position 11,366 of record NZ_LBCO01000004.1, read on the forward strand.
GGTACTTTCCTTATCCAGGGCAAAACGCTCACCTCGTTCCCCGATGCGTTTCTCAACAAGGAATCGCCGATCTACAAGGCCTATCCCTTTTCGGCGGAAGGCAGCATCAAGGGCCATGGCGGCATATTCAGGCACGGCGCCAACGGACAGAGCCACGTCGAGGTCGATGGCCGGCTGGTGACCGGCATGAGCTGGGAGTCGTCCGTCGGGGTGGCGGAATCCATGATCCGCCTGATCGAGCAGTAAGTTTATGGCGCGCGGCGCATTTCCGCCACAAAGTCGTAATGGTCGCTGCGGCAATACGAATGCGTGAGTTCCACCGCTTCGCCCGTGTCCAGGTAGGCGATGCGCGTGATGAACAGCACGGCCTGGCCATCGGGGATGCCCAGTTGCTTGGCCAGCACGTCCGTCGCATTCATGGCGCGGATGTGCTGCAAGGCGCGCACGGGGGCCTTCTTGATGCTGCTCAAGTATTCATACAGCGAATCGCCCATGGCGTCCGGGTCCGGCACCACGCTGAACGGCAGCACGCTCACTTCATACGCCATCACCACGTCGTCGGCCAGACGCAAGCGCTCGAGGCGCGCCACTTTCGTGTTCTGCGCCAGGCCCAGGCTCAGCTGCTCATCGCTGCTGGCGATGACGACTTCACGCTTGAGCCAGCGCGAGCCGGGGCGATAGCCGCGCTGCTGCAGCTGCTCGGAAAAGCTCGACAGGTTCGACAGCGGCTGCTCGATGCGCGGGGCAATATAGTTGCCCGAACCACGGCGGCGCACGACGAGGCCTTGCTCAACGAGCTGGTCGATGGCCTTGCGGGCGGTCACGCGCGATACGTCGAGCAGTTCGGACAGGGTACGTTCGGATGGCAGGGCCTGGTCTACCTGGTAGCGGCCGTTGCGTACGTCATCGCTCAACTTGCGGGCGATCTGCATATATAAAGGCGAATTGTCATTTAAATCGACCTTGAGTTCTACGCTGGTCTGGCTCATACAGTTCTCCTTGTCCTCCTAGTGTAATAGCGATGGCGCTTGTGCGTAGCCCGTCCACCCATGAATAAATGGAAAATGACCATAAATAACGGTTATACATTTAAAAAAACAATGTTTTACCGTACGTATAGCTTTGCATTATAGATAAATATGCAATTTTCATTGGCGTCGTGAAGCATCCCGCCCTATGCTGGCGATGCCTCCACTACGCCGTGAACAGGGAAACATGCACAATAAAATGACGGGTTTGCTGGGCTTGCTGCTGCTGGGTACCACCTGGAGCGCGCTGGCCGCCCCGCCCGGCAGCGGCAACGGCAACGACCAGCAGCGCGCGCTCGATGCCACGCTATCGGCCATCGTCGATGATCCGCTCCACCCGCTGGCCAGCCTGTCCGTGCTGGCCATCCGCCACGGCAAGGTGTCGTATGAGCAGCAATTCGGCGACCGGTACATCGGCGCCACGTCAGCGGACAGCTTGCCCGTGACGCCGGCCACCCTGTTCCGCATCGCCTCGGTTTCGAAGATGATGACCACACTGGGGTTGATGCGGCTGGTCGAGCAGGGCAAACTGAGCCTGGACCAGGACGTGGGCATCTACCTGGGCTTTTCCCTGCGCAACCCGCATTTCCCCCTGCAAGCGCTGACCTTGCGCAGCCTGCTCAGCCATACCTCCTCGCTGCGCGACGCGGGCGGCTATGCATGGGGGCCGGAACGCAGCCTGCGCGACGTGTTTACGGCTGGCGGCAACAGCATGTGGGACAAGCAAACGGCGCCGGGCCGCTATTTCACGTACGCCAACCTGAACTGGGGCGTGATCGGCACCGTGATGGAAAAAGTCACGGGAGAGCGCTTCGACTTGCTGATGCGGCGCCTGCTGCTCGATCCGCTCGATGTGCGCGGCGGCTACAACCCGGCCGCATTCCCGGCGGAAGACGTGGCGAACACGGCCACCCTGTACCGCAAGCGCACCCTGGACACGGAAACCTGGCAGCCGCAAGGGCCATGGATCGCGCAGGCCGACGATTTTCATGCACGCCCGCCGTCTGGCCTGGCCAACTATGTGATCGGCAGCAACGCCACCGTCTTCAGTCCCACGGGGGGCTTGCGCATTTCCGCCGCGGGACTGGGCAAGGTCATGCAGATGCTGCTCGACGGCGGCCGCTACCGGAATACGCAGCTATTGCAGCCGGCCAGCATCGCGCTGATGTTTGGCCGCCAATGGCAGCTGGCGCCCGATGCCGGCAATGGCGACAGCGAACGGGGCCTGTACCGCGCCTGGGGCCTGGGCAACCAGCAGTTCGATGCGGTGGCCGGGCAGGGCAACCGGCTGGTCGAGGGTGCCAGTTTCACGGCCGTGGGCCACCTGGGCGACGCGTATGGCCTCGTCTCCGCCTTCGTGCTCGATTTCAAGAACAGGAACGGCATGGTGATGCTGGTGGGCGGCACGGGCAGCGATCCGGAACGCTATCCGGGCACGTATTCCGCCATGGGGCGCAGCGAGGAATTGATACTCACCGCGCTATACCGTGGTGCGATTGCCAACAATCAGCCCTTGCCTTGAAATGGTGCATTCCTGAAAGTTATGGCTGCACCATGATGTTTCATTGGCTGCGTTGGCGGCCAGCCTCTAAGCTCTTCCCGAATGCTCCCGCACCATGGGAGCGCAACGCAGCGAGGCAACATGCAGCAACAAGTCATCATCATCGGCGGCGGCGTCGTCGGTCTGACATCGGCCTGGTGGCTGGCCGAGGCCGGCTACAAGGTCACCTTATTGGAGCGCAATGAACAGGTGGCGATCGCCGCCAGCTACCGCAATGGCGGCCAGCTCAGCTATCGCTATGTGGCACCGCTGGCGGACGCGGGCGTGCCCTTCAAGGCCCTGCAATGGCTGCTGCAGAAAGATGGCCCGCTGCGCTTCCGCCCCGAGGCAGACTGGCGCCAGTGGCGCTGGATGGCCAGTTTCCTGCGCAATTGCAACAGCACCAGCAATGCCCGCACGACGGCCAAGCTGCTGCAACTGGGAGAATGGAGCCGCGCCGGCATGGCGCAACTGGAATTGACCGTGCCGCCCGAAGCGTATGCCCGGCGCGATGCGGGCAAGCTCATCGTCTACCGCTCGCCGGCGATTTTCCAGCGTGCCGTGGCGCGGCCCGAATCGGAAGAGGCGCGCATCGTCTTGTCGCCGCTGGAAGCCGTGCAGCGCGAACCGGCGCTGGCGGCCTTGCAGGGTTCCCTGGCGGGCGGCATTTTTACCGAAGGCGAAGCCGTGGCCGATTGCCACGCCTTTTGCCTGGCGCTGGAAGCGCGCCTGCTGCAGCACCCGAATTGTTCGCTCTTGTTAAAAGGCGAGGCGCGCCGCCTCGTCATGCACAAGGGCAGGATCACGGGCGTCGACACCAGCCTGGGCCTGTTGCAAGCGGATCACTATGTGCTGGCGGCTGGCATCCAGAGCCGCGACCTGGCCGCCACGGCAGGCATTTACCTGCCCCTGTATCCGCTGAAAGGCTACAGCCTGACGGCGCCCATCCGCGCGCAGCACCGCGCGCCCGAGATCAGCATCACGGATTTCGAGCGCAAGGTGCTGTATGCGCGCATCGGCAGCGACCTGCGCGTGGCTGCCATGGTCGACATGGTGGGCGCCGACAACAGCATCGACTGGGGCCGCATCGCCGGCCTGACGCGGCTGGCTCGCGAAGCCATGCCGCACGGCGCCGACTACGACCAGGCCACGGCCTGGGCCGGCCTGCGCCCCGCCACGCCGAACAGCGCGCCGCTGGTGGGCGCCAGCAAAGTGGCGAACTTGTGGCTCAACGTTGGTCACGGCCCGCTGGGCTTTACCTTTGCCGCCGGCACGGCGCGCATCCTGGCCGATCTGATGGCCGGCAAGGCGCCGCCATTCGCGCTGGACTTCCTCGCGCTTAAAAAATAGGCGGACCGGCGGCAGCGGCGACCGGCGCCGCCGTTATGGCGGATAATTGCGGAACTTTTCAGTTCCCTATTTGCCAGCGCATGCCCACACTCTCGACATCTGCCGCCTGCCCCTGTGGCGGCGCCGCCTACGCCAGTTGCTGCGGCCCGTATATCGCGGGCGACGCCTTGCCGCCCACGGCCGAAATCCTGATGCGTTCGCGCTACACGGCGTTTACCTTGCGCGACGAGCCGTATCTGCTTGCCACCTGGCATGCCAGCACCCGTCCCACCGATGCTTTATTTGCCGAAGAAGAAAAAGTCCACTGGCTGGGACTTGAGGTAAAATCTGCTTTACGTTTACGTCAACGTAAAGCAACATCAGCAGATCAAGCCGAAGAGACAAATCGCGACAGCGTGGAATTCGTGGCCCGCTACAAGGCCAACGGCCGCGCGCACCGCCTGCATGAAGTGAGCCGCTTCGTGCGTGAAGCTGGTGACGGTGGCATGCGCTGGTTTTATCTCGACGGCAGTTTTCCCGAATAGCGCGACCCGAGAGACCGGGCGATAATAAAAAGGAACCGCAATGCCGCACATCGAAAGCAAACTCAATCCGCGCAGTGAAGATTTCAAGGCCAATGCCGCGGCCATGCAAGCCATCGTCGACGATTTGCGCGACAAGGTGGAAAAGATCGCGGCCGGCGGCGGCGACGCGGCTGCCGCCAAGCACCTGGCGCGCGGCAAGCTGCTGCCGCGCGACAGAGTGCAGATGCTGCTCGATCCCGGCACGCCCTTCCTCGAGTTTTCCCAGATGGCGGCCTACGCCATGTACCAGGACGCCAAGGGCGTCGATGCGGCCCCTTCCGCCGGCATCATCACCGGCATCGGCAGGGTTTCGGGCCAGGAATGCGTCATCGTGTGCAACGACGCCACTGTCAAGGGCGGCACGTATTACCCGATGACGGTCAAAAAACATTTGCGCGCCCAGGAAATCGCCGACCAGAACAACCTGCCCTGCATCTACCTGGTCGACTCGGGCGGCGCCAACCTGCCGAACCAGGACGACGTCTTCCCCGACCGCGACCATTTCGGCCGCATCTTCTACAACCAGGCGAACCTGTCGGCCAAGGGCATCCCGCAAATCGCCGTCGTGATGGGTTCTTGCACGGCCGGCGGCGCCTACGTGCCGGCCATGAGCGACGAATCGATCATCGTCAAGGAGCAGGGCACGATTTTCCTCGGCGGTCCGCCGCTGGTAAAAGCGGCCACCGGTGAAGTGGTGACGGCCGAAGACCTGGGCGGCGGCGACGTGCACACGCGCTTGTCCGGCGTGGTCGACCATCTGGCGCAGAACGATCTGCATGCGCTGTCGCTGGCGCGCACCATCGTCTCGAACCTGAACCGTAAAAAACCGCAGCAGATGGACTTGCGCGCATCCGTCGAACCGAAATACCCGACGCAGGAACTGTATGGCGTGATCCCCGTCGATACGCGCAAGCCGTTCGACGTGCGCGAAGTCATTGCGCGCATCGTCGACGGCAGCGATTTCGACGAATTCAAGGCCCGCTACGGCACCACCCTGATCTGCGGCTTTGCGCACATCTATGGGGTCAAAGTCGGCATCATCGCCAACAACGGCATCTTGTTCTCGGAATCGGCGCTGAAAGGCACGCATTTCATCGAATTATGCTGCCAGCGCAAGATCCCGCTCGTGTTCCTGCAAAATATCACGGGCTTCATGGTGGGCCGCAAATACGAAAACGAGGGCATCGCCCGCAACGGCGCCAAGATGGTGACCGCTGTCGCGACGGCTGCCGTGCCGAAATTCACGGTCATCATCGGCGGCAGCTTCGGCGCCGGCAATTACGGCATGTGCGGCCGCGCGTTTTCCCCGCGTTTCATGTGGATGTGGCCCAATGCGCGCATCTCCGTCATGGGCGGCGACCAGGCCGCTTCCGTGCTGGCGACCGTCAAGCGCGACGGCATCGAGGGCAAAGGCGGACAGTGGAGCGCGGACGAGGAAGCGGCCTTCAAGCAGCCGATCAAGGATCAATACGAACACCAGGGCCACCCCTACTACGCCACCGCGCGCCTGTGGGACGACGGCGTGATCGACCCGGCCGACACCCGCATGGTGCTGGGCCTGGGCCTGTCGGCAGCGCTCAACGCCGAAATCCCGGAGACGAAGTTCGGCGTATTCCGCATGTAAGGGGAGAAGACCATGGAATTTGAAACCTTAAAGCTGGTCATCGAGGGCAATGTCGCCACCGTGACCCTGAACCGTCCCGACGTGCGCAACGCCTTCAACGAGACGACGATCGCCGAACTGGCGCGCGCCTTCGAAGGGCTGGGACGCAGCGACATGGTGCGCGCCATCGTGCTGGCGGCGAATGGCGCGGCCTTTTGCGCCGGTGCGGACTTGAACTGGATGAAGAAGATGGCAGGCTACACGCATGCCGAAAACCAGGCCGACGCACTGCAGCTGGCGCAGATGCTGCGCACGATTTACCTGTGTCCGAAACCCGTCGTGGCGAAGATCCAGGGCGACTGTTATGCGGGCGGCATGGGCCTGGTCGCCGCATGCGATATCATTCTGGCTGCGGAAGACGTGCATTTCTGCCTGAGCGAGGTGCGCCTGGGACTGATCCCGGCCACTATTTCACCGTATGTCATCAAGGCCATGGGCGAAAACGCGGCACGCCGCTATTTCCTGACCGCGGAGCGATTCTCCGCTCAGGAAGCGCTACGCATCGGCTTTGCCCACGAGGTAGTCGAGGCAAGCGCGCTGGACGCGAAAACGGCCGAGGTGCTCAAAGCGCTGACGGGCAACAGCCCGCACGCCGTGGCGCAAGCGAAAACGCTGGTGCGCGAGATCGTTGGCCAGCCGGTCGACGACGCGCTGCTGGCGGATACCGCCGAGCGCATCGCGCAGATCCGCGCCTCGGAGCAGGGCCGCGAAGGCGTGCAATCCTTCCTCGACAAGCGCAAGCCGAGTTGGCTCATGGGCTAGCAATATCATTGGAGCAGTTTTGAAAGCAGAAAAACAATCGGGCTGGGTCGAACGCAGTCTGCGCAGCGTGTGGCATCCGTGCACGCAAATGCAGCATCACGAGACTGTACCGCTCATCCCCGTCAGCCATGGCCGCGGCGCCTGGCTGTACGACCATGAAGGCCGACGCTACCTGGACGCCATCAGCTCCTGGTGGGTGAACCTGTTCGGCCATGCGAATCCGCGCATCAATGCGGAACTCAAGGACCAGCTGGACCGCCTGGAACACGCCATGCTGGCCGGCTTCACGCATGAACCGGTGATCGAGCTGTCGGAAAAACTCTCCGCCTTGACGGGCGGCGTGCTCGGTCACAGCTTTTACGCGTCCGACGGGGCATCGGCCGTGGAAATCGCCCTGAAAATGAGTTTTCACGCCTGGCGCAACAGCGGCAAGAGCGAGAAACAGGAATTCGTCTGCCTGAAGGGCAGCTACCACGGCGAAACCATCGGCGCCCTGGCCGTCACGGACGTCGCCCTGTTCAAGGATGCCTACGGCCCCCTGCTGCGCGCCACGCAGACGGTGATGTCGCCCGACTTCCGGCAGGCGCAAGAAGGCGAGTCCGCCGAGGACGTGGCGCGCCGCGCGGCCGCAGAAGTCGAGCAGCTGTTCCAGCAAAAAGCCGACAAGATCGCCGCCATCATCATCGAGCCGCTGGTGCAGTGCGCGACCGGCATGGCCATGCACGATCCGCTGTATTTGTCCTTGGTGCGCGCCCTGTGCGACCGTTATCAAGTCCATTTGATCCTCGATGAAATCGCCGTCGGCTGCGGCCGCACGGGTACCTTCTTTGCGTGCGAGCAGGCCGGCATCTGGCCCGATTTCGTCTGCCTGTCGAAGGGCATCAGCGGCGGCTATCTGCCCCTGTCCCTCGTGATGACGCGCGAAGACATCTACCAGGCGTTCTACAGCACCGACGTGCGCCGCGGCTTCTTGCATTCGCACTCGTACACGGGCAATCCGCTGGCCTGCCGCGCGGCGCTGGCGACCCTGTCGATTTTCGAGGAAGACGATGTGCTGGTGGCCAACCGCGCGCGCGCCGCCAAGATCACGCACGCCCTGGCGCCGCTGGCGCAGCACGAGCGTGTAAAACACTTCCGCCAGCAGGGCATGATCTGGGCCTTCGATGCGGTGGACGCGGCGCCCGATTTTTCGCGCCGCTTCTTCAGTACGGCGCTGGAACATGAACTGTTGATGCGTCCCATCGGCTCCACCGTCTACCTGATGCCGCCATACATCCTCGACGATGAGGAAATCGCGGGCCTGGGCCAGCAGACCCTGGCCGTCTTCAATCATGTGATCGGGGCCTGAGATGGAACTGATCGCGCGATTACAACAGCAGTTGCAAGGGCTGGAAGAACGCAGCCTGATCCGCCGCCGCCGCACCGTCGACACGCCGTGCGCGCCGCGCCTGACGGTCGATGGGCGCAAGATGCTGGCCTTTTGCAGCAATGACTACCTGGGCCTGGCCGCGCATCCGCGCATCGTGGAAGCGCTGAAAGAGGGCGCCGATCTGTATGGTGCCGGCAGCGGCGCTTCGCACCTGATCAGCGGCCACAGCCGCGCGCACGCGCAGCTGGAAGAACGCCTGGCGGCGTTCGTGGGCGCCAACCTGGAACAGGCCCGCGCCCTGTATTTCTGCACCGGCTACATGGCTAATCTGGCTGTGCTGACGGCCCTGTCGGCGGGCGATCCTGACGCCGAGATTTTCTCGGAAGCGCTGAATCACGCTTCGCTGATCGACGGCACGCGCCTGGCCCGCGTCAAGACGCGCGTGTATCCGCACGCGGACTTAAATGCCCTGGCGGCCCTGCTGGCGGCCAGCACGGCACAGACGAAAATCGTCGTCACCGACAGCGTCTTCAGCATGGATGGCGACCTGGCGCCGCTGCCCGCGCTGCTGGCCCTGTGCGAACGCTATGGCGCCTGGCTGGTGGTCGACGACGCGCACGGCTTTGGCGCGCTGGGAGCCGATGGCCGCGGCGCGCTCGAACATTTCAATCTGCGTTCGCCCTACCTCGTGTATGTGGGCACCCTGGGCAAATCGGCTGGCGTGGGCGGCGCCTTTGTGTGTGCGCACGAAGCCGTGATCGACACCCTGATCCAGAAGGCGCGCCCCTACATCTTCACGACGGCGGCCCCGCCCGCGCTGGCGCATGCGCTGCTGGCCAGCCTGGACATCATCGCCGGGGAAGAAGGAAAACAACGCCGGGCTCACTTGGCCGCGCTGGTGGCGCAATGGAACGACGGCTTGCAGCTGCAGCGCTGGCAAGCCTTGCCGTCGGTGACCGCCATCCAGCCAGTCATCATTGGCGAGAATGCGGACATGCTGGCCGTCGCCGCCCAACTGTACGAACAGGGGCTGTGGGTCGGCGCCATCCGCCCGCCCACCGTGCCAGCTGGCACGGCGCGCCTGCGCGTGACCCTGTCGGCCGGCCATACGGCGCAGGAAGTGGCGCAATTGATCAATGCAGTCAACACCCTGGAAAGGACTCGCCATGAGCCTTGATGACCCTATCGTGGCGGACGTGCTGGCGGACCTGGCGCCAGCCGTGCAAACGGCGCCGGCGGCCACCGGCCTGCCATCGCGCTTTGCCTGTTTCGTCACCGGCACCGACACGGAAATCGGCAAGACCTTGACGTCGTCGGCCCTGCTGCACGCGCTGGTCGCGCGCGGCGTGCGCGCTTGCGGCATGAAGCCCGTGGCCGCCGGCGCCGAAATGCGCGACGGCGAACTGCATAATGAAGACGCCGACAGCCTGATCGCCGCCGGCAACGTCACCATGCTGCGCAGCCTGACGACGCCCTATATGCTGAAGGAACCGGCCGCGCCGCACATCGCCGCCGCGCTTGAAGGCGTGAGCATCGAGTCCGTGCCGATCCTGGCCGCCTACCTGGAAATTGCCGCCGCCTCGGACGCCGTCGTGGTCGAAGGCGTGGGCGGTTTCCGCGTGCCGCTCTCCAGCGATTTCGATTCGGCCGACCTGGCGCAGCAGCTCGACCTGCCCGTGATCCTCGTGGTCGGCATGCGCCTGGGCTGCATCAGCCAGGCTTTGCTGACAGTGGAAGCCATCGAAGCGCGCGGCTTGACGGTGATCGGCTGGGTCGCCAACACCCTGGAAGTGGAAATGCGCTTCCTCGACGAAAATATCGATGCGCTGATCGAGCGCATCCCGGCGCCGCTGCTGGGCAGGGTGCCGCGTCTGGCGCAGCCCAGCGCGCAAGCGGCGGCGTCCTATCTCGATTTCACCGGCTTGCCCAACTGGCCGGCGCAGCAGAATTAAACCGAACACTTAACGTAGCTAAAAAATAGAAGCGAAGGAATCACCATGTCCGTAGTCCAAGAAGCAGCAAAAACCGTCGAACTGCACCGCCCTGCGGCGCGCATCACCCTGCCCGAAGCGGCCACCTGGCCCATCGATGATGTGCTGGCCCTGTTCGACCTGCCATTCAATGACCTGATGTTCAAGGCCCAGCAAACCCACCGCATCAACTTCCCTGACGGCGACGTGGAACTGGCGACCCTGTTGTCGATCAAGACGGGCGGCTGCGAGGAAGACTGCGGCTACTGCCCGCAGGCGGCCCGCTACGACACGGGCGTGGAAGCAAAAAAAATTCTCGACATCGACACCGTGCTCGACGCGGCCCGCCAGGCGAAAGCCAACGGCGCCACGCGCTTCTGCATGGGCGCCGCCTGGCGCGGCCCGAAGGACCGCGACATGGATAAAGTCGAAGAGATGGTCAGCAAAGTCAAAGCGCTGGGCCTGGAAACCTGCGCCACCCTGGGCATGCTGGAAGAAGGACAAGCGGACCGCCTGAAAAACGCGGGCCTCGACTTCTACAACCACAACCTCGATACGGCGCCCGAGTTCTACGACAACGTCATCTCCACGCGTGAATACCAGGACCGCCTCGATACTTTGGGCCGCGTGCGCGAAGCTGGCTTGAAAGTGTGCTGCGGCGGCATCGTCGGCATGGGCGAGACGCGTCTGCAACGCGCGGGCCTGATCGCCCAGCTGGCAAACCTCAATCCATATCCGGAATCGGTGCCCGTCAACCACCTGGTGCAGGTGGAAGGCACGCCTTTGTTTGGCCTGGAAGCGCTGGACCCGTTCGAATTCGTGCGCACCATCGCCGTTGCCCGCATCACCATGCCGAAAGCGCGCGTGCGTTTGTCGGCCGGCCGCCGCCAGATGGGCGAAGCCGTGCAAGCCATGTGCTTCCTGGCTGGCGCCAACTCCATCTTCTACGGCGACAAGCTGCTCACCACCGACAACCCGGAAGCGGAAGACGACCGCGTCTTGCTCGGCAAACTGGGCTTGCAGACGCGCGGCGCGATGCTCGAATCGGTGCAGAAAGAGAAGTGCGGCTGCTGATGCCAGCCTTGTCGGGTTACGCCGTGCCGGCTGACCCGACCTACGAATACCGCCTCACCATGCGTAGGTCGGTTTGGCGCAAAGCGCGTAAGCCGACACACCAGCAGACAAGGTCCGCCAAGAGACAGCTGCCCCTTTTTGAGAGAATAGAGAGAGACCATGTTCACTAAAATCCTGATCGCCAACCGCGGCGAAATCGCTTGCCGTGTCGCCGCTACCGCGCGCCGCATGGGCATCCAGACCGTCGCCGTGTATTCGGAAGCGGACGCCAATGCCAAGCACGTCGCCGTGTGCGACGAAGCCGTCTTGATTGGCCCCGCGCCGGCCAAGGAAAGCTATCTGTGCGGCGACAAGATCATCGCCGTGGCGCTGGCGACAGGTGCGCAGGCGATCCACCCCGGCTATGGTTTCCTGTCCGAGAACGCCGACTTTGCCGACGCCTGCCACGCTGCGGGCCTGGTCTTCATCGGTCCGCCGGCATCGGCCATGCGCGCCATGGGTTCGAAGTCGGCCGCCAAGTCGCTGATGGAAAAAGCCAATGTGCCGCTGGTGCCCGGCTACCACGGCGAAGAACAGGATGCGGACTTCCTGCATGGGCAGGCCGACAAGATCGGCTACCCCGTCCTGCTGAAGGCCTCGGCCGGCGGCGGTGGCAAGGGCATGCGCGTCATCGAGCATTCCGATGATTTCAAGGCCGCGCTGGCCTCGTGCAAGCGCGAAGCGATCAGCTCTTTCGGCGACGACAAGGTGCTGGCCGAAAAATACCTGTCGCGTCCGCGGCATATCGAAATCCAGGTGTTCGCCGATACGCTCGGTAACTGCATTTATTTGTTCGAGCGCGATTGCTCGGTGCAGCGCCGCCATCAAAAGGTGCTGGAAGAAGCACCGGCACCGGGCATGCCAGCTAACCGACGCGCGGCCATGGGCGAAGCGGCCGTTGCCGCCGCCAAGGCCGTCGGCTACGTCGGTGCGGGCACGGTGGAATTCATCGCCAACCAGGATGGCTCGTTCTACTTCATGGAAATGAACACGCGCCTGCAAGTGGAACATCCGGTGACGGAAATGATCACCGGCACCGACCTGGTGGAATGGCAGCTGCGCGTCGCCTTTGGCGAGCCGCTGCCGAAAAAACAGGATGAATTGACCATCCACGGCCACGCCATCGAAGCGCGCATCTATGCGGAAAATCCGGAGAAGGGTTTCCTGCCATCGATTGGCACCCTGCGCCACATGCAGTCGCCGTCGGCCGTCACGTTCGAGCTCGGTGGCACGACAGTTCCCGCCGCCGTGCGCATCGATTCGGGCGTGCGCGAAGGCGACGCGATCTCGCCATTCTACGATCCGATGATCGCCAAGTTGATTGTCTGGGGCGCGGACCGCCGCGAAGCGCTGGCACGCATGGCGCAGGCGCTGTCCGACTACCAGATCGTCGGTTTGGCCAGCAATATCGCCTTTTTGAAACGCCTCGTCGAAGGCCAGGCATTTGCCAGCGCCGATCTCGATACGGGCCTCATCGAGCGCAATCAAGCGTCGCTGTTCCCCGCCCTGCAGGCGGCGCCCGACACGGCCCTGGCGCTGGCGTCCGTCGCCCTGCTGCTGGAAGAAAAAGCGGCGGCCGAAACGCAATCGGCCAACCGCGCCGACCCGTGGGGCAATGCCCTGGGCTGGCGTCTGAACAGCACCCTGGGTCGCAGCCTGTCGTTCGCCGATGAATTCACCTTGGCCGGCGAGGGCAAGGCCTACGCGGCACGCGTTGCCTACAAAACGGATGGCTGGTTGTTCAACGGCCAGCCACTCTCCCTGACGGCGAACGCTGGCCTGGAACTGCACATCAAGCTCGGCGAGCGTGCCGTGCACGGCACCGTGCGCCGCGACGGCGAACAGTTCCACGTATTTACCAACGGCTTGCATTACACCTTGCACTACAACGATCCGATGGCGCATGCGGGCGAAGTGGAAGCGGAAGGCGGGCGACTGACGGCGCCGATGCCGGGCAAGGTCGTCGCCGTGCTGGTGAACAAGGGCCAGGACGTCAAGAAGGGCGAGCCTTTGGTCATCATGGAAGCGATGAAGATGGAGCACACGATCGCCGCGCCGCACGACGGCCTGGTGGAAGACGTGCTGTATGCGGTCGGCGACCAGGTGGCCGATGGCGCGCCGCTGCTGGCCTTCAAGGCTGCCGCATAAAGGTAAGCACATGCGCATCCTGTTACAACGTTCGGACGGCAAGGAAGCGGCGTGGATCAGCGACTTGCGCGACTTGCTGCCCGAAGCAGAAATCCTCTTCTGGCGCGAAGGCGAAGCGGTTGAACCATGCGACTACGCCGTCGTGTGGCAGCCCCCCGCCGCCATGCTGCCCGAGCTGGCCAAGGTCAAGGCCATCTTCAACACGGGCGCCGGCGTCGACGCGCTGCTGAAATTCGGCGACGCGTTGCCGGCCCACGTGCCGCTGGTGCGCCTGGACGACGCGGGCATGGGCGTGCAAATGGCCGAATATGTGAGCCACGCCGTGCTGCGCCACTTCCGCCGTTTCGACGATTACGAGGCGCAGGGCCGCGCGGGCATCTGGCAGCCGCTGCCCGCGTTCGACAAGGCGGACTTTCCCGTCGGCGTACTGGGCATGGGCGTGCTGGGCACGCGCGTGCTGCAAGCGCTGGCGCAGTTCGAATTCCCGCTGCGCGGATGGAGCCGCAGCCCAAAACACGCCGATGGCGTGGCGTGTTTTGCGGGCGAAGAGGGACTCGAAGCGTTCTTGCGCGGTACGCGCGTGCTCGTGTGCATGCTGCCGCTCACGCCGGAGACGCACAACCTGCTCGACCGCGCGCGCCTGTCGATGCTGCTGCCAGGCGCCTACGTCATCAACGTGGCGCGCGGCGCGCATATCGCCGAGCCGGATCTGCTGACCCTGATCCGCTCCGGGCATATCGCCGGCGCGACACTTGACGTGTTCCGCAACGAGCCGCTGCCGCAGCAGCACCCGTTCTGGCAAGAACCCCGCATCACCATCACGCCGCATATTTCGGCCGCCACCCTGCGCCGCGAAAGCGTGGCGCAGATCGCCGCCAAGATGCGCCGCCTGCAAGCCGGAGAAGTCGTCGCCGGCATCGTCAACCGTTTGCAAGGATATTGAGATGAACCCTACTACCAGTCTGCCCAAGCAGGTCAAGATCGTCGAAGTGGGACCGCGCGACGGCCTGCAAAACGAAAAGGAAACCATCAGCGCCGCCGTCAAGATCGAACTGGTCGACCGCCTGACACAGGCCGGCTTCGTCAATATCGAGGCGGCATCGTTCGTCTCGCCGAAATGGGTGCCGCAGATGGCCACCAGCGCGGAAGTGATGGAAAAGATCGCGCGCCGCCCCGGCACGATTTACTCGGCGCTGACGCCGAACATGCAAGGCTTTGATGCGGCACTGGCGGCGAAGGCCGATGAAGTGGTGATCTTCGGTTCCGCGTCCGAAGCTTTCTCGCAAAAGAACATCAATTGCTCGATCGCCGAATCGATCGCCCGCTTCGAAGGCGTGGCGAAGGCGGCCAAGGAACACGGCCTGCGCCTGCGCGGCAGCATCAGCTGCGCTTTCGGCTGCCCCTACCAGGGAGACGTGCCGCTGGACGCCGTAGCCGACGTGGTGGGCCGCATGCGCGACCTCGGTTGCGACGAGATCGACATCGCCGACACCATCGGCGTGGCTACGCCGCGCAAGACGCAGGCGGTGATGGAGCGCGCGATTGCCGCCTTCCACGTGGGCGGGCTGTCCGGCCACTTCCACGACACCTATGGCCAGGCGCTGGCGAATATCTACGCCAGCCTGGAAACGGGCATCGCCATCTATCACTCGTCCGTGTCCGGCCTGGGCGGCTGCCCGTACGCCAAGGGCGCCACCGGCAACGTGGCCACCGAGGACGTGCTGTACATGATGCAGGGGCTGGGGATCGCCACCGGCATCGACCTGGACCTGGTGGTGGACGCGGGGCAGTTCATCTCGCAGCAGCTGGGCCGTAAGGGTTCCAGCCGTGCGGGTAACGCCATTGCCGCGAAGCGCGCAGCTGTTTGAGCGTAGGTCGGATTAGCGCGGCAAGGCCGCGCGTAATCCGACGCCGCCAGGGCCAACACTGTTGTCGGGTTACGCGCTTTGCGCTAACCCGACCTACCACGACCGTACAGGCGAAAAAAAACCCAAGAGCCTAAACTCTTGGGTTTTTTTCTACAAATTTGGTCGGAGTACAAGGATTCGAACCTTGGACCCCCTGGTCCCAAACCAGGTGCGCTACCGGGCTGCGCCACACTCCGAAGACCAAGATAATACAGGCCGTATCGACTTCGGTCAAGGGTCAGGTGAAACTCTGTGTAAATTATTTACGCGCGGCACTGAGACCCATGTATTTTTCAACATGCCGGAAATATGCGACACTGGCTTGGCAAGTTTTCCCGATCAGACATGAAGGCGACGACGGCAATGGAGTTCAGGATAGAAAGAAGCGGCGGCGGCCAGCCCGTGCCGAACCGCCGCGGCATCGTGCTGGGCATCGCCGTGTCCTTGCTGCTGCATGGCGCCTTGATCACTCTGTGGCGCCACGTGCAGCCAGCAGCGCCACCGGACACGGCCCCGCGCGTGGAGTCGATCGCCGTGTGGATACGTCCGCTGGCCGCCAGGCCGCCCCCGCCGCCCGTCGAAGTCGTCAAGCCGAAGCGCGAGCCCAAGCCCATCAGCAAGCCGAAACTCGCCACTGCCCGGGAAACGCCGGCGGCGGCCACGGCGCCAGCATCGACCCCGCAAGCCATCACGGTCGTACCGGCATCACCGGCCACGCCGGCGGCCAGTCCCGATACCATCACGCAAGAAACCCCGAAATTCGACATGGAAGCGGCCAGGAGGACGGCGCGCAAGATGGCGGGCGAGCGCGATCCATCCAAGGTGGGCACGGCCGTGGGGCAAATTCCCGACAAGCCGCTGCAAACGGAAACCCAGCTGGCGCGCGACATCGCGCAAGGCAAGCGCGGCGATTGCCGCACCGCCTACTCAGGCGCAGGCTTGCTGGCGCCCGTGTTGATGTTGTTGGACAAGAAGGATAGCGGCTGCAAGTGGTGAGCCTGACAACATACCCAGATTGGGTACGACCATACCCAATCTGGGTATTTCGCGGTCACTTTATTCCTGCCCCTTCAACTGCAAGGCCCGCTCATACAAGGCGTTTTTCTTGCGGCCCGTGATCTGCGCCGTCAGATTCGCCGCCTGCTTGACGCTGCATTCGGCCAGCAAGATGTTCAGGATGCGCTCCGCTTCCACGTCTTCCGCGTCCTGCGCTTCCGTCGCCCCTTCCAGCAGGACGACGAATTCTCCCTTTTCGCGGTGCGCGTCGGCGCGGATCCAGCTTTCCGCTTCGGACAGGGGACAGCGGTGGATTTCCTCGAACAGTTTCGTCAGCTCGCGCGCGAACACCACCTGGCGCGTCGGTTCGAACGCTTCCACCAGGGCCGTGGCGCAATCGAGAATGCGGTGCGGCGCCTCATAAAACACCATCGTCGCCGTCACGCCGCGCAAGCTGTGCAGCATGTTTTCACGCTGCTTGGCCTTGGCTGGCAGGAAGCCGACAAAGTAGAACTGGTCGTTCAACAGGCCGCTGGCGGAAATGGCGGTGATCGCCGCTGACGGGCCGGGCAGCGGCAGCACGCGCAGGCCGGCCGCGCGCACGGCGTCGACGATGCGCGCGCCGGGGTCGGACACGGCAGGCGTACCCGCATCGGAAACGAGGGCGATGCGCTCGCCGGCGTGCAGGCGGGCGATCAGGGTCTGCGCCACTTCGCGTTCGTTATGTTGATGCGCCGCAATCAGAGGCTTGTTCAAGCCAAAGCGCGTCAGCAGGTGCGCCGTGTTGCGCGTATCTTCACAGGCGACGGCATCGGCAAGGCTCAGCAAATGCAGCGCGCGCAGACTGATATCGGTCACATTACCGATCGGCGTGGCCACTATATACAATGTTGCGATAGGATAGACCTGGTGCGCCGCCTCTGTCATGATGGGCAGGCTGGCGATGGAACTGATTTCTTGTACGGTCATTTTGGAGGTTAAATGCTTGCTAATAGTGTGAAGTTACTGCTTGTTTGTGCCGCGACCGGCATGCTGAGCGCTTGCAGCACGCCTTGCGACGCGCCCGGGCAATTGTGCGCGCCTATTGAATCTAACACAAGGGCGCTGCCGCCACCGAAGCCGCTGCCTCCGCCCGTGCCGCCCAAGCCGCCCGCACCCGAACCGGTGACGTTTGCCGTGGCCGTGCCCGATATTACCGCCTACGACGGCAACGGCGCCCCATTGTCGCCCATCAATACCAAGCCGGCCACCGGCACGCCGCAAGACATGCCGGCCGCCACGGCGCCGGCACCATCCGACGGCAAGGTCCACCACATCGGCCTGCTGCTGCCGCTGCGCTCCGCTTCCCTGGGGCCGGCCGCCGAATTGCTGCGCGCCGGCTTCATGGCCGCGTACGAACGCGACCGCAGCGGCTTTGAAGTGACGGTGATCGATACGGGCGACGGCAGCAGCGACGTGCTGAACAAATTTGCGCAAGCACAGGAAGAGCAGGACATCGTCGTGGGTCCTTTGTCGCGCTCGGCGGTGACAGCCGTGGCCAACAGCGATTTGGTACGCAAGCCAACGATCGCCCTGAACCACCCCGACAACCGCGGCGAGGCGCGCCTGCCGGCCAAGCTGCTGGTGATGGGCCTGTCGATCGAGGCGGAAGCGCGCCAGGTCGCCGCCTGGGCCGCCAGCGAACAGCCGGGCGCCAGCGCGCTGATCCTGTCGGCCGGTTCGCCCTCGCAGCGCCGCATCAGCGCCGCCTTCAAGCAGGAATGGCTGCGCCAGGGCGGCAAGATCGAGACGATGGACTTGACGGCCACGAATGGCTACCTGAGCGATGCGGAACTGGTGCAGCTGCGCGCGCGCCTGGCCGCCACGCCGCCGGGCCTGCTGTTTGCCGCGCTCGACGCCGACCAGGCGCGCCAGCTGCGCGTGGCCATCGGCGGCGATTTGCCCCTGTATGGCACCTCGTCACTGAATCCCGGCGCCGGGCGCGGCGCCAGCGGCCCCGAACTCGACGGCGCGCGCCTGCTGGACTTGCCATGGCAAGTGCAGCGCGACCATCCGCAAGTGATGGTGTATCCACAGCCGGAGCAGCCTGCCGAACGCCGCCTGACGGCCGACATGGAACGACTGTATGCGCTGGGCATCGATGCCTTCCGCGTGGCGCGCGAAGTGGCGCTGCGGCCGAACGCGCCATTTACCCTCGACGGCGTGACGGGCCGTCTGGCCGTGCGCTTCGAGAATGAGCAAAGCGTGTTCGAGCGCACGGAACAAGCCGCCACCTATCAGCAGGGCGTGCTGGGCACCTGGCCACCGGCCGCGCCGGCGCCTGTCGCCGTGCCGCCGGCCCAATAAGGACACACCATGCCACCCCTGCCTTTCCAGAATAAACAGGCACGGGGACGGCAAGGGGAAGACGATGCGCTCGCGTATCTGCTGCTGCAAGGCCTGGTGCTGCTGGAACGTAACTACCTGTGCAAGGGCGGCGAGCTGGACCTGATCATGCGCGATGACTCATCCATCGTCTTCGTCGAAGTACGGCTACGCAGCAGCGCTGCCTTCGGCGGCGCCCTGGCCAGCATCACCCCAGCCAAGCAGCGGCGCATGACGGTGGCCGCGCAAACCTGGCTGCTGGGGCAAAAAACCGTGCCGCCCTGCCGTTTCGACGCGCTGGCCATCGATGGCGGGCGCATCAGCTGGCTGAAGAACATCCTCGATATGTAAGCATTTTTAACAGTGCTTGTCCGCCATGCCGCGCGCCTGCACTATAATCGGCAGACTATGAATAATCAACGCATCCTCTCGCACTTCCACGAAAGTGCCGAACTCAAGATCCAGGCCGCCACCGTACTGGCGCAACCCATTGCGCAGGCGATCGACCTGATGTTTTATGCATTGTCCAACGGCAACAAGATCCTCGCCTGCGGCAACGGCGGTTCCGCCGCCGACTGCCAGCATTTCGCGGCCGAGCTGGTGGGGCGCTTCGAACGCGAGCGCTTTCCCCTGCCTGCCCTGGCGCTGACGACGGATACGTCGATCCTGACGGCCGTGGCCAACGACTACAGCTACCGTGAGATTTTCTCGAAGCAGGTGCAGGCCTTCGGCCAGGCCGGCGACATCTTGCTGGCCATCTCCACGTCGGGCAATTCGGCCAACGTGATGGCCGCCGTGGAAGCGGCGCTCGAGCGCGAAATGCGCGTCGTGGCGCTGACGGGCAAGGACGGCGGCGCCATCGGCAAGATGCTGACGGACGCCGACGTGCATATCTGCGTGCCGGCCGAGCGCACGGCGCGCATCCAGGAAGTCCACCTGACCACCATACATTGCATCTGCGACGGCATCGATGTCGCGCTATTCGGAGGAGACGTGAATGACTAAATTCGGTACTGGCCCAGGCTGGAAACGCGTACAACGCCCGCTGGCCACCGCACTGCTGTGCGGCGCCATGCTCACTTCGCTCACCGGCTGCATCGAATTGATGGTCGGCGGCGCGGTGATGGGCGGCGTTGCCGCAGCGGACCGCCGCACCCTGGGCGCCCAGACCGAAGACAAGTCGATCGCCCTCAAAGGCGAGTCGCGCATCCCCTCCATCGTCGGCGACGTGGGCCACGTCAACGTCACCAGCTTCAACCGCCGCGTCCTGCTGACGGGCGAAGTGCGCGACGAGGCGATGAAAAACGCCGTCGAGCGCGAAGTGCGCAATATCGAAGGCGTGGAATCGGTGGCCAATGAATTGATCATCGCCGGTCCGGCCAGCTACACCTCGCGCTCGAACGACGCGCTGATCACCACCAAGGTCAAGGCCAGCCTGGTCGACATGAAAACCATCTCGGCCGCCTCGTTCAAGGTCGTCACGGAAAACGCCACCGTCTTCCTGATGGGCCGGGTCACCCAGCGCGAAGGCACGGTCGCGGCCGACGTGGCGCGCGGCGTGGGCGGCGTGCAGAAAGTGGTCAAGCTGTTCGACTACATTTCGGAAGCGGAACTGAAGCAATTGCAGCCCGAGCCGGCGCCAGCACGCACCACCAGCACCGGCGACACGGCGCAGCAATAAGCGTCTCCACCGAACGCCTCCTCCGTTTGACCTACGGCTTTGATGCGGCGATACGGCTATAATGGCCGCATCGTCGCGCTTTTCAAATGAAAACCATGTCAACTTCGCCATCCGCAAGCAAGTCCTGGATCAAGCCAGCCCTGATCGCCGTCCTCGTGGCGGGCGTGGCGGCGGCAGGCTATCTGTCGCTCAATGACAAGCAAAGCGCGCCGGACGTGACCTTCCACGGCATCCATGGCGAAAAAATCACGTCGGCCAGCCTGCGCGGCAAGGTCGTGATGGTCAATTTCTGGGCCACCTCGTGCACCACCTGCGTGGCGGAAATGCCGGACATGGTCGACACCTACAACAAGTACAAGGGGCAGGGACTGGAATTCGTGGCTGTGGCCATGAAATACGATCCGGCCAACTACGTGCTGAACTTCGCCGAAACGCGCCAGCTGCCGTTCAAGGTGGCGCTCGACGTGACGGGCGAGGCGGCCAAGGCGTATGGCGACGTGGCCCTCACGCCCACCACCTTCGTGCTCGACAAGCAGGGCAAGATCCTCAAGCGCTACGTGGGCAAGCCGGAATTCGCCGAACTGCACAAGCTGCTTGAATCTGCTATCGCCGGCTAAGGCTCGGCACCGCACAAAACCTTGTTGCCAAGTGTTATCAACCTGTTATAACCTTCCCAGGCGTGATCCCACTCACCTTGTGAAGGCCAGCCGTGCCCCTAGCCGCTCAATCGCTCGACCCGCAGCAACTGAAAACCTGGCTGCTCGCCACCGGCAACAAGGACGCCACCGCGTTCCGCCAGCTATATAACTCCACCTCATCGAAACTGTTTGGCTTCGCGCTGCGTATATTGCATAAGCAAGAGCTCGCAGAAGAAGCCTTGCAAGAGGGTTTCGTCGCCATCTGGAACAACGCCGCCACGTATCAAAGCCATCTGGCGGCGCCGATGACCTGGATGGCCACCATCGTGCGCAACAAGGCGTTCGATGTGCTGCGGCGCAGCGACGATACCGTGGAAATCGATGCCGAACAGTTTGATAGCGAAGTCATGAATGCACTCCGAGACCCCCAGGCCACGCCGATCGAGTCACTGCAACTGAGCGGTGACGCCAAGGCGCTGGCGTTTTGCATGTCCGCCCTGGAAGGGCTGCACCGGCAGGTGGTCGCCCTGGCGTTCTATCATGACCTGTCGCACAGCGAAGTGGCGCAGCAGATGTCGCTGCCGATCGGCACCGTGAAGACCTGGATACGCCGCAGCCTGGAACGGCTGCGCACGTGTCTGGCGAAACGGGAGGCATCATGAATATCCGCGGCAATGACACCCTGCGCCAGAAACTGGCGTCCGAATACGTGCTGGGCACGCTGAAAGGGGGCGCGCGGCGGCGTTTCGAAGGCTGGCTGCACAACGACGCCGACTTGCGCAATATCACGGCCGAATGGCGCCAGCGCCTGGAACCGATGGCGGAATTTGCCACGCCCGTGGCGCCGCCCAAGCGCGTGTGGCAGCAGATCGAACAGCGCCTGCACCTGAAGCCGCAGGGCGGCTGGTCGTGGTTGCGCGATTCGCTGTCGTTCTGGCGTTCGCTGGGCATGGCCTCGAGCGCCATCGCCGCACTGCTGGTCATCGTCGTGGCCACGCGCGTGATGGATGCGCCGCAAATCAGCTATGTAGCCAGCCTGACGGACGAGAAGGCGCAAACGGCCCTGCTGCTGACGGCCGACAGCCGCCACGGCGCCCTTGAGGTGCGCATGGTCGGCAACGCGCCCGTACCGAGCGATAAGGACCTGGAACTGTGGGCCGTGCCGAAGAGCGGCAACCCGCGCTCCCTGGGTTTATTGGCCGACAAGGGCAACGTGAAACTGGCCTTGTCCCAGCGCGCCATCGGCAACGACGTGGCCTTGCTGGCCGTCACCCTGGAGCCGAAAGGCGGTTCGCCGAATCCGAATGGGCCGACGGGACCGATTCTCTACAAGGGTAACTGGGTAAAAATCTAACCCGAATGCAAAAATCCGGGGTCAGACCCGCCGGGTCTGACCCCAGCAGTTGATTTGGGGTGCGGATTTATTTAGGATACAAAATCATCTGCGTGCAGCGGAACAGGGCAATCGTCTTGCCCGTTTCCTTGCTTTTCACGACGGCATCCCACACTTGCGTGTTGCGGCCCTTGTGCTCGACCTTGGCCGTGCAGGTGAGCGTGCCTTCACGGGCCGTGCCCAGGTGGTTCGATTTCAGTTCGATGGTCGTGAAATTGCTCGCGCCTTCGGGCAGGTTGACGATGCAGCCATAGCCGGAAGCCGTGTCAGCCAGGGTCACCACGCTGCCCGCGTGCAAATAACCATTCGGCGCCAGCAGATGCGGCAGCACGGGCAATTCCGCCGTCAACTGGCCGTCGCCCACTTCCGTGATGACGATGCCCAGGTGGCCGGGCAGGCGGCCCGTGCCGCGTTCATTCAACATTGCTACGGTGATGTCGGGATTGCTCATGCTGGTCCTTGTGCGGGGGAGGCCGGGATACGCCGGAAAATACTATGATGATAGCAACTTTTCCCGCATCGGTCTGCCGGCCGCTTATTTCCGGCCGCGCCGCCGTTTCCACCACACCAAGGTCCCCGTCAGCATGAACAGCAACGGCATCAGGCCGAACGCGGTAATAAAACTGCGCCCGGCCACGCCAAAGGCCTGGCCCGAATGCAGGGGGAATTGCCAGCCGAGGAAGACATCTCCGGCCGGCGCCCGCAAGGGATCGCGTATGCGCAGGGGCAAGCCGCTGCGCGCGTCGAGGGTGATGCGCGTGGCGCCGTCGCCCTCGGCGATTTCACCGGGCTGGCGTACGCGCACGTCATACGGCTGGTCCTTCTTGGCCGGCAGCACGATGCGCGA
This sequence comes from Janthinobacterium sp. KBS0711, assembly GCF_000988085.1. Lineage (NCBI taxonomy): Bacteria > Pseudomonadati > Pseudomonadota > Betaproteobacteria > Burkholderiales > Oxalobacteraceae > Janthinobacterium > Janthinobacterium sp. KBS0711. The sequence continues at coordinate 34,698 of NZ_LBCO01000004.1, forward strand.
CACGCGCGCCTGCGGATACAGCTGTTGCGCGGCGGCCATGGCCTGGCCCGCATCGAGCAGGTCGCCATCCTGTTGCAGATTTTTAAGTTTGGCCTTGTCCGGCGCCGTCGACACGAGCTCCACCAGCGGCACGACCAATTGCGGCAAATTGAAATAGATGCCGGAAAAGGCGAGCATGGCCAGCACGGGCGCGGCAAAAAAACCGGCCGCCTTGTGAAACGTGTAGTTGAAGCGGGGCCAGGAACCGCCATGCGACACCGTCAAAGCGCGCTTGATGGCCGTCCATTGCAGGCGCGGCCACCACAGATAGATGCCGCTCAAGGCCATCAGCAGCAGCATCACGCCCGAGATACCCGTAATGGTTTTACCCACTTCGCCGGACAATAAATAGCGGTGCAAATGAAACATGCCCGACATCAGCAGCGGACGCGTGAAGCCGAAACGCCCCCAGTCGCGCTCGCCTTTGACTTGCAGGGTGTAGGGGTCGACCATCACCTGGCGCACGATGGCCTGGCTGAAAGGGGAAGGCTTGTCCGGCTGGCGGTACGAGGCCACGTACACGTCACGCGCATCGGCGGGCGGATTGAGCTGGGCCGGCTTGCCGTAGGCGGGGTCGGCTGCGAGCCCATCGACCACCGCTTGCACCGTGCGCGGCGTCACCTGGAACACCTGGCCGGGCGCGGGCGTGCTCGCCTGCAACAGGGTCGGATTCAGGTACGCGTCAAGCTCCGGCATCCAGGCGATGGCGGAACCCGTCAAGCCCAGCAAAACGAACAGGGCGCCGAACCACAGGCCCGCATACAGGTGCAGCTTGGTGAACAACCACTTGATCGGGCGTTTGGACATGGGGAGGCGACTCGGGGAAATTTGGGCTGCAGAACGATAGCATGAAAGCTCGGCAGTGAAAATCATGCGCAGGAAGGAAGCGGCAAACGCAACAACACGCTCATGGGAACATTGAAATCAGGTGGAAACGAGCGTTTCAGCACCATCATCGAGCGCATCGGCATCGCGGGTAACTGTTGCAGGACATACACTTTCCCCTATACTTCATCGAAAGGAAAACCATGACCACCTCCCGTTTGCTCGCCGTCACGCTGGGTCTCGCGTTGCACCTGGGCGCCCACGCCGCCGACTTTACCGTCACCAGCACCGACATCTCCCCTGGCCAGACCCTGGCGCGGGCGCAAATATTCCAGGGCTTCGGCTGCACGGGCGGCAACCTGTCGCCGCAATTGTCATGGCGCGGCGCGCCGGCCGGCACCAAAAGCTACGCCGTCACCCTGTACGACCCGGACGCGCCCACGGGCAGCGGCTGGTGGCACTGGAGCGTGTTTAATGTGCCCGCCAGCACCACTTCCTTGCCAGGCGGCGCCACGGCCAGCACTCTGCCGGCGGGCGCCACACAAGGACGCAACGATTACGGCGACAGCGCCTACGGCGGTGCCTGCCCGCCACCGGGCGACAAGGCGCACCGTTACCAGATCACCGTGTGGGCATTGAGCGTGGGCAAGCTGCCGCTGGACCAGCACGCCAGCGGCGCCATGCTCGGCTACATGCTCAACGCCAACGCGCTGGGCAAGGCGCAGCTGACGGGACTGTATGGCCGATGAGATCGACGCGGTGGCCCTGAGCGAACTGCGCATCGCCCACGGCACCATCGAGGCGCGCCGCGCGCAAACCCTGCGCCGCGTGCCCGTCTTCCAGAGTGCCCTGTGCCGCGTGCGGCAGGGTACGAAGCTGCTGGAATGGGGCATTCGCCAAGCGCGCGCCGGCACGCACGATGTGGTGCTGATGCCGGCGGGACAGGAACTGGGCGTGGCCAACCTGCCCGGCGCGCAAGGCTACCGGGCCGAAGTGCTGAGTTTTTCACCGGCCCTGATCGCCCGTTTCCGCGCGCGCCATGGCGGCCTCGTCGATGCCCAGCTGCGCCAGGCGGCCACGGCCAGCCTGTGCGTGCCGCTCGATACCCACGCGGCGCAGGCCTGGGACCAGTTGATGGCCAGCCTGGCGAGTAGCGCACCGCCCGCGTTGCTGGCGCACCAGGCGGAAGGCTTGCTGCTGGCCCTGGCCTTGGGTGGCCATTGCGGCCCGCTGTTGCTGGACCGCCGCGATCCATTGGCCGCGCGCGTGCAGCAAGTGCTGCTGCTGGACCCGGGCGCCGACTGGAGCGTGGCCAAAGTTGCCAGCCATCTGCACCTGGGCGCGTCCACCCTGCGCCGCCAGCTGGCACTGGAACAGCGCCACTTCCGCGCCATTCTGGAAGACGTACGGCTGGGACTGGCCTTGCAGGAATTGCAATCTGGCATCTTACCCATCAGCGATATCGCGGCCGCCTGCGGCTACGCCTCGCCCTCGCGCTTCGCAGCCCGTTTCCGCCAGCACTACGGCCTGTCTCCACGCGAACTGCGCGCCACGCTGTAAGGTCCTCTTAGCGCAAATGAATTGCAACAAGCGCTGACAGCGGGGCGATTTTCTTGCTACTATGCGCCCATGTCTTCCCGCCAGCCCACCCGCAAGCTTGCTCATCACGGTGCCGCCGCCCTCGCGCGCACGCCGTGGCGGCTGTGCGTGGCGCTGTTCAGTGCGCTGGCCCTCGTGTTCCTGCTGTCGACGGCCGCCTCGCACCTGCACAAGACCACCCTCGACGCGGAAGAATGCGCGCTGTGCGCCACGGCCATCGACAAGGTGGCCGACATCGCCGTGCCGCCGGCCATCACCGAGCCGCCCGCCCAGTTACTGCCGTACCGTCTGCTGGCCATTGCGCCCGCCACCCTGGCGCCCGCCGCCACCCTCATCCTGCCGCCCGTGCGCGGCCCGCCTGCCGCCTCACTGTAGTTCCCACGCTGTTTTTCCTTTTTCAGGCTGCCCCTTGTCGCGCGATCATGCGCGCCGGGCCGCCTGGCGTTGACTATTTTGAGGTTCATCATGCAACACACACCACGCCTGAGCGCGCTGTCGCTCGCCCTTGCCAGCCTGTTTACCGTTTCCGCCCATGCCGCCGAGCCTGCCGAGGCCAATACCGATGCTGCCCCACAAGACATGCAAAAGGTCGAAGTCACGTCCGCCCACCTGAAAAGCGCGCGCATCGAGCTGTCGCCGAAAGTCGGCACCACCATCTACAGCATCGACAGCCACATGGTCGACATGCTGGGCCAGGGCGACAACACGCCATTCAATGAAGTGCTGCTACGCCTGCCGGGCGTGTCGCAGGACTCGAAAGGTTCCGGCGCCCTGCACGTGCGTGACGACCATGCCAACGTGCAATACCGCATCAATGGCGTGCAACTGCCGGAAAGCATCACCGGCTTCGGCCAGTCGATCGACACGCGCTTGATCGACAAGACGGATTTCATGACGGGCGCCTTGCCGGCCCAGTTCGGCCTGCGCACGGCGGGCATTGTCGATATTGAAACGAAGGAGGGCGGCATGACGCCTGGCGGGCGCATCGGCATTATGGTCGGCAGCCACGACCACGTGGAGCCGAGTGCCGAATTTTTCGGCAGCGTCGGCAAGTTCAATTACTACCTGTCCGGCAGCTACCTCGGTAATTCCCTGGGCGTGGAAAACCCGCAAGACACGCGCAGCGCCCTGCACGACAAGACGCGCCAGAACAAATCGTTCGGCAGCCTGTCGTATTTCCTCGATGACAACACGCGCCTGGGCGCCATGTTCGGCACGTATAACGGCCGCTTCCAGATCCCGAACAACCCGAACCAGGCGCCCGCCTTCTCGCTCGATGGCCGCAGCGATGCGCAGGCGGGCACGGCCACGTTGCCGTCGTCGCAGCTCAATGAAAACCAGCGCGAAGTGAACCGCTTCCTCGTGCTGTCGCTGCAAAAAAGCCTGGGCGACGTCAATTACCAGGTGTCGGCCTTCCACCAGTATTCGGAACTGCACTTCACGCCCGATTCCATTGGCGACCTGATCTACAACGGCGTGGCCTCGGACTCGCGCCGCGCAAACAGCGCCTCCGGTGTCCAGTTCGACATCAGCTACAAATGGCACCAGGACCACACCGTGCGCGCGGGCCTGGCCTACATGCGCCAGAAGACGACGAGCGACAACACGGTGGCCGTCTTCCCCGCCATGGACGGCGCGCAAACGTCCACCACGCCCATCACGGTGCTGGACAACAGCGGCAAGACGGGTACCCTGGCCAGTTTTTACCTGCAGGATGAATGGCACATCAGCAAGCCGCTGACCCTGAACTATGGCGCCCGTTTCGACAAGGTGTCGGCCTACACGAGCGAGCAGCAATGGAGCCCGCGCGTCAACCTGGCGTACCAGATCGCGCCGGGCACGGCCCTGCACGCCGGCTATTCGCGCTACTTCACGCCGCCGCCGCAGGAATTGGCGGCGCAGGGCAGCATCGACCTGTATGCGAACACGACGAATGCGCCGGAAATCGGCCAGTCGGACAACGTCAAGGCCGAGCGCACGCATTACTACGACGTGGGCATCAGCCACCAGGTCAATTCGAAACTGACCGTGACAGCCGATGTGTACTATAAAAAGATCAGCAACCTGCTCGACGAAGGCCAGTTCGGCCAGGCATTGATTTTGACGCCGTTCAACTATGCGGACGGCTACGCCAAGGGCCTGGAGTTATCGGCCATCTACAGCGAGAAAAACTGGGGCCTGTTCCTCAACGCCAGCACGCAAAAGGCGCAGGGCCGCAACATCAATTCGGGCCAGGCCTTGTTTGGCGCCGATGAGTTGAACTACATCAGCAAGCACTATGTCTACCTCGATCATGACCAGAAATACACCTTGTCGGGCGGCGGTCATTATCACTTTGGCGATTCGCAAGTGAGTGCTGACTTCCTCTACGGTAGCGGCCTGCGCATGACGCCGGACGGCGGCGCCCCGAATTCCGGCCATTTGCCGAGCTACTTCACCGTCAACACGGCCCTCACGCACACGTGGAAAAACACGCCGGTGGGCAAGGTGGAAGGACGCCTGGCCCTGATCAATCTGTTCGACAAATCGTATCTGCTGCGCGACGGTTCCGGCGTGGGCGTGGGAGCGCCGCAGTACGGCGCCCGCCGCAGCATCTATGCCGGCCTGTCGACCAGTTTTTAACCGTTACGCGCGAAGACAGCGGCAGGGAGCAACGCCTGCCGCTGTCGGTTGCCGTCAACTAAGGAGTTATCCCCAGGTGATGGGCGCCTGGCCGTGCGCCTGCAAATACGCATTCGCCTGGCTGAACGGCTTGCTGCCAAAGAAACCTTTGCTGGCCGACAAGGGAGACGGGTGCGGCGCCGCCAGCACCAGGTGCTTGCCGGGGTCGATCAGGGTACGCTTGGCTTGCGCATAGCCGCCCCACAGGATGAACACGAGATTGTCCCGTTCGGCGGACAGGTGGCGGATGGCGCTGTCCGTCAGTTTTTCCCACCCCTTGCCCGCGTGCGAGCCGGCCGCCCCCGCGCGCACCGTCAGCACGCTGTTGAGCAAGAACACGCCTTGCTCGGCCCAGTCGGACAAATCCGTGCGCGTGCGCGCCACGCCCATGTCGCTGTGCAATTCCTTGAAGATATTCTGCAGGCTAGGCTGCGGCGGCGTGCCTTCGGGAATCGAAAAACACAGGCCCATGGCCGCGCCAGGCGTGTGATACGGGTCTTGCCCCAGGATCACCACCTTGACTTGCTCGAACGGCGTCAGGTCGAACGCCCGGAAAATGGTTTTACCCGGCGGAAAACACGGCCCGGCCGCGTATTCTTCCTTCACGAAGGCGGCCAGGCGTTCCCAGTAGGGCTGGGCAAACTCACCCTCCAGCCGCCCCTTCCACGATGCGTCGATGCGTACGTCCATGCGTCACCTCATAGCTTATCCGTCAACCATGCTTTTTCAGCATGCCAGTATAGACGCTCAGCCGCATGAAGTGGGCACGATACGATCAGGCAAAAAAAACCGCCCGGCTTTGCAGCGGGCGGCTTGATGCGGCACAAGTGGCTTAGAAATTCAGCGCCGATTCCACGCCGGCGCTGTGCGCCTGTTCATCCGCGTGGTACGAGCTGCGCACCATGGCGCCGACGGCGGCGTGGGTGAAGCCCATCTTGTACGCTTCTTCTTCAAACATTTTGAAGACGTCCGGGTGCACATAGCGGCGCACGGGCAAGTGGCTGTTCGATGGCGCCAGGTATTGGCCGATGGTCAGCATGTCGATGTCGTGCTCGCGCATGTCGCGCATGACTTGCAGGATTTCCTCGTCCGTCTCGCCCAGGCCCACCATGATGCCGGACTTGGTTTTCACGTCCGGATACATGGCCTTGAAATCTTTCAGCAATTTCAGCGAGTGCATGTAGTCGGAACCGGGACGCGCTTCCTTGTACAGGCGCGGGGCCGTTTCCAGGTTGTGGTTCATCACGTCAGGCAAGCCATCCTTGAACAACAACAACGCTTTTTCCAGGCGGCCGCGGAAGTCCGGTACCAGCACTTCGATGCGGGTGTTCGGCGACAGGGCGCGCGTTTGCTGGATGCACTCGACGAAATGGCCGGCGCCGCCGTCGCGCAAGTCATCGCGGTCGACGGAGGTGATGACGACGTAGTTCAGGCGCAGCTTGGCGATGGTTTTCGACAGGTTGGCCGGCTCTTCCTTGTCCAGCGGATCAGGACGGCCATGGCCGACGTCGCAGAACGGGCAGCGGCGCGTGCACTTGTCGCCCATGATCATGAAGGTGGCCGTGCCCTTGCCGAAGCATTCGCCGATGTTCGGGCAGCTGGCTTCCTCGCACACAGTGACGAGTTTATTTTCGCGCAGGATGTCCTTGATCTCATAGAAACGGGTCGAGGCCGACGCGGCCTTGACGCGGATCCAGTCCGGCTTTTTCAGGCGCTCGACTTGCTCGATCGGAATGATCTTGATCGGGATGCGCGAAGTCTTGCTGGCGCCTTTTTGCTTTTCGCTCGGGTTGTAGGCGGGAGCGGCGGGGGCGGTGCTGGAAATGGTCTCAGAAGTCATGGCTGCAAGCCCTTGACGGGCAGTGTTGGTTTGTTTGCTCAGGCATCCGCTGCCTGAGGCGCGCCTGCGGCGCTGTTTGCTTCGCTTACATCGAGTAATACGGTCAATTCATGGGCCAGGGCCCGCTGCACTTCGGCCAGCGGCGCCACGACGCCCATGCTGCGCATGTCCACCGTCTTCAGTCCGGAATAGCCGCAAGGGTTAATCCAGGAAAACGGCGCCAGGTCCATCGCCACGTTGAGCGATACGCCATGGTAGGTGCAGCCGTTGCCGCGCACTTTCAAGCCCAGCGCGGCGATCTTCGCACCCTTGCTTGGTCCGCCGGCAATATAGATGCCAGGCGCGCCATCGATGCGCTCGCCTGCGAGATTATACGCCGCCAGCACGTTGATGATGGCTTGCTCGATTTTATGCACGAACTGGCGCGCATACAGCTTGCCGCCCGGCTTGTTGCGGCGCAAGTCCATCAGCAGGTAAATTACCACCTGGCCAGGACCGTGGAACGTCACTTCGCCGCCCCGGTCCGTCTGCACCACGGGGATCGCATCTGCGCCGGCCAGCAGATGGCCGCGGTCGGCCGCCAGGCCCAACGTAAATACGGGCGGATGCTCGACGATCCACAGTTCGTCGCGCGTCTCCGTCGTGCGCGCGTCGGTAAAAGCGCGCATGGCGGCAAAGGTGGGCTCGTAATCGACGCGGCCCAGCTCGCGGATCAGGGCCGTTTCGGTGCGGGTGGTGGTCATGACAGGTTCTGTAATCAACTGCCGGCGCCCTGCGGACGCTGCGGCGAAGCCGTGATTATAAGCCAGGCCGCCGTTTCATTCAGCCGTGGGCGCCGGCAACAACAGCAATCTGCCCAATTTTTGTGCAGCATGGCGCACCTGAGCCAGGCTCAAGGCCGTGTAACCGAGCAGCACGGCCGGCGCCAATTTTGCACTGTGGCAAAAATCACCGAGCGGCTGCAGCGCCAGCCCGTCCTGCGCCGCGCGCGCGCAAAACGCCCGTTCGTCGCTGTCCGGCGGCAGCCACAGCACGCAATGGAAACCCGCCTGCTGGCCAGAAATCGTGTAGCGCCCGGACGCGGTCTGCTCGAGACAGGCCAGCAGCAGGTCGCGCCGCTCCTTGTAGGCCAGCCGCGCCTGGCGCAGATGGCGCACGAAGGCGCCTTCCTCCATCCAGGCGGCCAGCGCCAGCTGTTCCGTCACGCCCACGGAGCGGCCCGTCAACTGCACGATGCGCAGCAGCTGCGGACGCAAGGCGGGCGGCAGCACCATGAAGCCCACGCGCAGGCCGGCAAACAGGGTTTTATTAAAACTGCCACAGTAAATCACGCGCTGGTACTGGTCCAGCGCCTTCAGGGCCGCCAGCGGCGCGCTGTGGTAATTGAATTCGCTGTCGTAATCGTCTTCCACCACCCAGGCGCCGTGGTCGTTCGCCCATTCCAGCAAGGCCAGGCGGCGCGTGACGGACATGGTCACGCCCAGCGGCGACTGGTGCGCCGGCGTCACGTACGCGAGGCAGGCATCCGCGTGCGCGGCCAGGGCGGCGCAATCGATGCCTTCGGCGTCGACGGCAATGTCCACCGGCACGGCGCCCGCCAGGGCGAACAGGGCGCGCGCGGCAGGATAGCCCGGTTCTTCCAGGCAGACTTTATCGCCATCGCGCACGATGCCGCGCGCCAGCAAGTCGATCGCGTGGCGGATGCCGGTCGTGACGACGATATCCTGCGGGTCGCAGCGGATGCCGCGGTACTTGGCGAGGAAATCGGCGATCTGCTGGCGCAGCTGGGGCAAGCCGGCCGGGTCGGCGCTGCACAGCTGCTCCGGCGTGGCGGCGGCCAGCGCCCGCGTGGCGCACTTGGACCAGGCGGCCATGGGAAACAGGCTGGCGTCAGCGCGCCGCGCAACAAACGGCAAGCCGTCGCGCACGCCCGTGTCCGAAGCGGGAGCGGGCGCGGCGGCCGGTACGGCCAGGGTGGTATCGCCGAAGCCTGCCATCAAGAAACGTTCCGGCACGACGGCGCACACGCGCGTGCCGGAGCCGGGTACGCGCGTCACGTACGCTTCCGCGTGCAGGCGGTCGAACACGGTTTCGATGGTGCCGCGCGACAACTCCCACCGTTCGGCCAGGGTGCGGCTGGACGGCAAACGGCTGCCTGCGGGCAGCATCTTCGTCAGGATGGCCGAGCGCAGCGCTTCATACGCGCCATCCTGCTTGTTGACGCCCTCCTTGTCGAGCCAGCTGGTTGGGCGAGGCAAGTCCAGGGCGTGCGGTGATTTTCCTCGCGGCATGATAATCGTCCAAGTGGTCCAATAAGTTTTCTGATGAGTGGCACTTCGCATTACACCACAACCATCCTACTCTCACCGTTCCGGTGCGCCAGCGGGGCGCACGCTTGTATGGATCGTATAAACAATGCAGAAACAAATCGCTTTATGGGCCTGGGGCGGCATCGTGCTGCTGCTGGTCTGCCTGTCGCGCATCAGCATCGACATCTATTTGCCTTCGCTGCCGGCCATGGCCGATGCCCTGCATGCCAGCGATGCGCAGTTGCAATTGACCTTGAGCCTGTTCATGGCCGGTTCGGCCGCCTCGATGCTCGCTTGCGGGCCGCTGGCCGACCGCTACGGACGCCGTCCCGTGCTGCTGGCCGGCACGGGCATTTTTGTGCTCGCCAGCATTGTCTGCACCGTCACCACCGACGTGCACGTGCTGATCGCCGCGCGCGTGCTGCAGGCGTTCGGCGGCTGCAGCGGCACCATCATCGGCCGGGTCATGGTGCGCGACCGTTTCGATCCCGCCACGCAGGCACGCATGCTGGGGAAAATCTCGATGGTGATGGGCTTGTCGCCTATCGTGGCGCCGCTGGCCGGCAGCGTGCTCGACGCGGCATTCGGCTGGCGCGCCGTGTTTGGCGTGCTGTGCCTGCTGGGAGCGCTGTCGCTGGGGCTGATCGCCGCCTATGTGTCGGAAACCAGGCCGGCCGGCGTCGCGCCACAAGGAAATACCCTGGCGCTGTACCGCCGCCTGCTGGGCGATGCGTATTTCCTGCGCTATGCGCTGGCCATCGGCTGCGTGTATTGCACGTATTTTCCGTTCATTGCGGAATCGTCCGTGCTGTTGCAAAGGGGCATGCATTTGTCGCCGCACTCTTATGCGCTGGTGTTCGCGCTGACGGTCAGCGGCTATATCGCGGGCTCGAGCCTGTTTCGCGCGCTGGGACCGCGCCTGGGCGCCGATTACATGCTGGGCGTGGCGGTACTGATCAATGTGGCGGGCGCGGCCAGCCTGTTGCTGGCGGGTACGTTGGCGCCGCAGCACATGGCCTCGCTGGTGGCGCCCATGCTGCTGGTGATGGTGTCGGTGGGCATGGCCATTCCCGCCTGCCAGCTGGCCGTGCTGCAGCCGTATGGCGCCCAAGCGGGCAGCGCCTCGGGCCTGTTCTTCTTCGTGCAGATGCTCATCACGGCCGTGTGCGGCGCCGTCATCGCCGCCATCACGGACGGCAGCGAAAAGCCGCTGCTGTGGGTGACGGCGGCCGCCAGCGCGGCCTTTGCCGCCGTCTGGCTGCTCACGAGGAAGCGGGCCAGCACGACGGCGGCATGTCTTACATGACGATCTTCACCATCGGGTGGCCCGACAGCGCCGTGTACAGGGCGTCGAGCTGCTCGCGGCTGATGGCGCGCACGGTGACGGTCAAGCCCGTGTAATTGCCCTTGCCCGATGGGCGCTCTTCCATGCGGCCCGCGTGGAAGGTCGGATCGTGGCTGATGACCAGCTCGAGCATGGTCGGCGCGAAGTCGACATGCGTCGGGCCCATGATCTTGATGGGAAAGTCGCTCGGGTATTCGATCAGCGATTCGCTGGGGGGAATCGTCACTTCGGTCGGTGGGGTCGTTTGCATGGGAAATCCAATCAGTGCCGGTCAGAACAGGCAGCGCTTATCGCGCGGCGGCTGCATAAAAGCGTATTGTAGCCAACTTTGAGGGCGACTGCGCCGGCCGCCATGGCGCAGACGGCAAGGCAAAAAAAAAGCCAGCTGGGTAAGCTGGCGGAAAACTATTTCGTTTGGACAAAATAGCCGGAAAAGCGATGCTGTCACTTGGAGGATAAGCAGTGGTCGTACTGTAGACAAACGACGGCAGCTTTGCCTCCGGTATGTGACGAACTGCGCATTTTGCGGCTTGAATGTCGATACGGCGCGACAGACGGGAGCGCCGCCGTCAGCGCTCCGCTTCCGGCTGCAGCCGGCTGTTGCGACCGGGATTGCCGCGCTCATGGTTACGCTCATGCGGCGCATTGGGGCGCTCGGCACCGCGCGCTTCCTGGGGCGGACGGGCGGCCGGCGCGGGCATCGGCGGCGGCGCGGGCCGCGGCTGGGCCACAGGCGGCGGGGCAGGCAAGACCGGCGGCGCCGTCTGCAGCACTTCTTCGCGGCGGGGGCCACGTTCGGCGCGGTGCCAGTCGGCGCGGGGCCGCTCCTCGCCACGCCACCCGGGGCGGGCCACATGATCTTGCACGGACGGCAAGGCCGGCATGGCCGGCATCAGGGGCTGTTGCGGCACCGGCGGCTGTTGCGGCTGCTGAGGCTGGGCTGGCACGGGCGGCCGGTTCGGCTGCATGGGACGCGGCGCCATGTGCGTCTGCCCATCGTCCGTCTGCAAGCGGCCGGGACGATTGACCCAGTCGCGCCGGGGCTCCCTTGCCTCGATGGGACGTTGCCAATTGCCAGCCGGCGCAGGCGCCGTGCTCAACGGCAAGCTTTGCATGACAGGCGGCGGCATGGTGGTGCGGTTGCGGCGCGGCACGTCAACCGTCCGCGAGCCGCCAAAACGCTCGCCGGGCAGCATCGTCATGCCTTCGCGCCGTTCGCGCTCACCCGCCACGGGGCGGCGCCCTTCGGCCACCCGATTGATGCGGCGTTCATACTCGGCGCTGGCGCGGTAGCCGGGCACGTAGCGCTCGTGCGGCGACAAAGGAAACCAGCCGACGCCGGGGCGCTGGCCATGCTGTGGTCCGTTATGTGGTCCATGATTACCGCCGACCCAGCCCACCAGGGCCGGCGCCCAGGGCACGCGGCCGCGCTCGCGTCCCGGCGCCCAGCCCCAGCGGTGGCCCAGCAGCACCCAGCGGCCGTAATGCGAGGGCGCGTAGCCCCACGGCGCATTGTCGACCCAGGTCCAGCCCCATGGCGCGATCCACGTCCAGCGCCCGTCGCTATACGGTGCCCAGCCAGCTGGCACGCTGCTCGGCAGCCACAGGGGTCCGTATTGCGCGTCGTCCTGCCAGGCGCCGTAGCGGTCCAGTTCTTCATAACCTGTCGTATCGTCCGTGACATAGCGCAAGGCCGGCGCGGCGGCGGGCAAGGCTTCGGGCCAGTTGTCGAACGCCACGCGCTGCACGGTGCCCGTGCGCAATTCCTCGTCCGTCAGCTCGGCGCGCTTGCCGGCACGCAAGGTCACGCTGCCCGTCGCGCCATCCACGTCGGCCGCGCCTTCGAGCACGCTGACGACGCTGGTGCCGGGCTGGCGCCCCGCCTCGATGCGCACCCAGCCCGGCTGGGTCAGGATCACGCGGGCCTGGGCCGTGGTCAGCTCGAAGCCGCGCAACGCATCGGGATTGCGCACGCGCACGCTGACCGTGCCATAGCCGAGGTGCAATTTGAAACTGTCGTCATCGAGCTCGCTCACTTCCAGCTCGGAATCGCCATCGAGCCGCACGGCGGCCGCGCCCACGCGAAATTCCGCCAGCGCGCCGCGCATGGTGCTCAAACGGTTATCCGTCGTGACGGGCCAGTTCAAGAGGGCGTTTTGCGCATCGCCATCGCCGGCGCGCACCAACACCTGCCCTTCGACGGTGGAAATACGCCCCACGCGGGCGGGCGGATCCTCGGCCAAGGCCAGGGAGCATGCCGACGACAGCAGCACGGCGCACACGGTGTTGAGCAGAGGGAAAGACAGGATAGGACGCATGGCAGCGCTCCAGGCAGGACTTACAAGGACAACATGCTGTCGATTACATCCGCATCGTGCCGGCATCGCAAGCGGGCTTACAAATGTTTGCATATTCATCTCGCTCAGGATGCCGCCTGGCCACCGCGCTTGACGAAGAACAGGGCGGCGCCGACGGCCATCAGCAAGCCGCCAAAGAAGCGGTTCTGCTTTTTCACGGCGCGCGCGTCGCGGAAAAAGCGCTGCATCGACGAGGCGAGGAAAGCGTAGCTGTGCATGACGATCTGATCGATCGTGCACATGGTGACGGCCAGGATCAGCAATTGCGGCAGCAGCGGCGCCGTGGGGCTGATAAATTGCGGCAATACCGCCACCATGAAAATGATGCCCTTCGGATTCGTCACGTTGGTCAGAAAGCCCGTCAGCACGCGCCGGCCCATGGAAGGCACCACGGCGTCCGCATGCAGGTCGCCCGTGACGGCCACCTTGGCGCGCCATTGCGACAGGCCCAGATAGATCAGGTACAAGGCGCCCACCGTCTTGACGATATTGAACGCCACTTCCGAGGCCAGCAGCAGGGAACCGACGCCGGCGCCGGCGATGCCCAGCACCACCAGCAGCCCCAGCTGCAGGCCCAGAATCGTGGCGCTGGCCTTTCTGACCCCGTACGACAGGCCGTGCGACATCGACAGCACGGCGCCCGATCCGGGCGAGACGGCGATGATGGAAGCGGCGATGACAAAGGTGATCCAGGTGGCGAAATGCATGCGGTGTCCAAAAAATGGTGACGATGAGCAATTTTAACCCGGTCGGTGCGGCCCTGCCGGCCCGCCCTGAGGTAAGATCGCAGTCACACACTTCCTTGCCGTACAACCAAGAATAACATCATGAAAAACAACACTTTCCTCGCTCCACAATTTCCTGCCGCTACCGTGGGAGCGCGCTGAGATGGCCGGCTCCAGCCTGTTGGCCCTGCTCGACGACATCGCCAGCATCCTCGATGACGTTTCCCTGATGACCAAGGTGGCCGCCAAGAAGACGGCCGGCGTGCTCGGCGACGACCTGGCCCTGAACGCGCAGCAGGTGGCCGGCGTGCGCGCCGAGCGCGAACTGCCCGTCGTCTGGGCCGTCGCCGTCGGTTCGCTGAAGAACAAGGCCATCCTCGTGCCCGCCGCGCTGGCCATCAGCGCGTTTGCGCCGTGGGCCATCACGCCGCTGCTGATGGTGGGCGGCGCCTACCTGTGCTTCGAGGGTTTCGAAAAGATCGCGCATAAATACCTGCATCCGGACGACAGCCACAAGGCCGAGCTGGCGCAGGCGCTGCGCGACCCGCAGGTCGACCTCGTCGCCCTGGAAAAGGACAAGATCAAGGGCGCCATCCGCACCGACTTCATTTTGTCGGCGGAAATCATCGTCATCGCGCTGGGCACCGTGGCCGCAGCCACCTTTGCCGAGCAGGTGGCCGTCGTCGTCGGCATCGCCATCATCATGACGGTGGGCGTGTACGGCCTGGTGGCCGGCATCGTCAAGCTCGATGACGCGGGCTTTTATTTGTCCGCGCGCAAGGGTGCGGGCGCGCTGATGGACGGCGTGCGCGGCTTTGGCCGCATGCTCGTGTCGGCGGCGCCGAAACTGATGAAATTCCTGTCCGTCGTGGGCACCCTGGCCATGTTCATGGTCGGCGGCGGCATCCTGACGCACGGCTGGCCGTGGGCCAGCGCCATGCTGCACCATGCGGAAGAAGCGGTGGGCAGCGTGGCCGGCATCGGCCCCGTGCTGGCCGCCGTCACGCCCAGCCTGATCAATGCGGTGGCCGGCCTGATCGCCGGCGGCCTGGTGCTGGCCGGCGTCACCGCCGTGTCGGCTTTGTTGCGCATGATCAAGCCAGGCAAATAAACTTTCTGGTCTGATGAGGCGGCAGGCGCATCCGTGCCTGCCGCCCCGGCCATGCCGGCGGCGCCCGCTGCCCATGGAGACCCTATGCAGATTTCCCCCGCCCCACGCCCCAGCAGCGCCTTTATCGGCGCTTCCTGGGCGGCATTGCTGATCGGCATCGTCACTTATCTGTCCGGCCTGTGGAACGCCGGCATGGCCCTCAACGAGAAGGGCTATTATTTTACGATCCTCATGTACGGCCTGTTCGCCGCCATCTCGCTGCAAAAATCCGTGCGCGACCGCGCGGAAGGCATCGCCGTGACGGGGATTTATTTTGGCCTGTGCTGGATTTCCGTGCTGCTGGCCTTGCTGCTGCTGACGGTGGGCCTGTGGAACGCCACTCTGCAGAACAGCGAAAAGGGGTTTTATGCCATGGCGTTCTTACTCAGCCTGTTCGCCGCCGTGGCCGTGCAAAAGAATGTGCGCGACGTGGCCCGCGCCACGCCGCTCGCACCGCTGGACGTGCCGGGAACTTAAACGCCACCGCCCCGTCTATCTCCGTATCCATGTCGGGAGGGGATGATGGGCGACCAGCAGAAACGTTTGCAGATGGCACTGGAGGCGGCGCACATGGCCATCTGGGATTCGCGCATCGTCGATGGCCAGGTCATCGACGGCACGGTCAGCTGGTCGGCCAAGGGCGCTACCTTGCTGGGCCTGGAAGAACGCCCCCTGACGCAGCCGTTCCGCGCCTTTCTCGACTGCGTGCACCCCGGCGACCGCGAGAAGGTGCTGAGCGTGCTGGAGGACGGCGTACGCCGCTGCGAAGGCTATGCCCTGCAATACCGCGTCGTCTGGCCCGACGCCAGCGAACACTGGCTAGCAGCCAAGGCGCAAATTTTCATGGATGCCGACGGGCATCCCGAACGCACCCTGGGCATCATCTGGGATATCACCGAGCACATGGAGCGCGAACTTCTGATCGCCGAAAGCAAGGAACTGGCCGAAGTGACGCTCAGCTCCATCGGCGATGGCGTCATCACCACCGATCCTCAGGGCAAGACGCGCTACCTGAACCGGGTGGCCGAGCAATTGACGGGCTGGAGCAACGAGCTGGCGCAGGGCCTGGACATCTGGGAAACCCTCAAGCTCGTCGATGAACACACGGGCGAAGCGCTCGAACACGTGGCCATCAAGTGCTTGCGCCAGCGCCAGGCCATCGGCATTTCCACGCATGCGCAGCTGGTCACGCGCGAAGGGCGGCATATCGCCGTGGAAGACTCGGCCGCACCGATCTGGTCGCGCGATGGCGAGATCCTCGGTGCCGTCGTCGTGTTTCGCGACGTCAGCCACGAACGCAAGCTGAGCCAGCAGCTGTCGTGGCAAGCCACGCACGACGCCCTGACGGGCCTGATCAACCGGCGCGAATTCGAACACCTGGTGGCCGGCGCCCTGCACACGGCCAAGCAGGACGGCCACACGCATGCGCTGCTGTACCTGGACCTGGACCAGTTCAAGGTCATCAACGACACCTGCGGCCACGGTGCCGGCGACGTGCTGCTGCAGCTGCTGGCCAAGATGCTACAGGGCCGCATGCGCGACAGCGACATCCTGGCGCGCCTGGGCGGCGACGAACTGGGCGTGCTGCTGCCCCACTGTCCGCTCGACCACGCGCGCCAGATCGGCGAACAGCTGCGCCAGTCGATCCGCGAATTCCGCTTCGCCTGGGATAACCGCAGCTTCGAGCTGGGCGTGAGCATCGGCATCGTGGAAATCAACCAGGACAGCAAATCCATGAGCGAGCTGCTGAGCGCCGCCGACCAGGCTTGCTACCTGGCCAAGGAGCAGGGCCGCAACCGCATCCATGTCTACCAGGAATCGGACGTCATGCTGGCGCAGCGGCATGGCGAAATGCTGTGGATTTCGCGCCTGAACGAAGCGTTCGCCCACGATTATTTCCGCCTGTACGCCATGCCCATCGTGCACCTGCACGACAGCGAAGAACACCACGACGAAGTGCTGATCCGCATCCGCAACAGCAAGGGCGACCTGATACTGCCCGGCGCCTTCATCCCCGCCGCCGAACGCTACGACATGATGCTGCCCATCGACCGCTGGGTCATCCGCGCCGTCTGCGCGCATATCGAAAGCGTGCGCGACAGCCTGCCGCCGCTCGAAGCGCTGGCCGAAAGCCGGCGCCGCGCACCGGCCCTGTATTCCGTCAACCTGTCGGGCATGTCGCTGGCCGACACGGGCTTGCACGACTACATCACCGAACAGTTCGTGCAATTCGCGATTGCGCCCGAACAGATCTGCTTTGAAATCACGGAAACGGCCGTCATCGCCAACCTGCCCAAGGCGCAAATATTCATGCGCCAGCTCAAGGCCATGGGCTGCCGCTTCTCGCTCGACGACTTCGGCAGCGGCTTTTCCTCGTTCGGCTACCTGAAGGCCCTGCCCGTCGACTATCTGAAGATCGACGGCGTCTTCGTGCGCGACATCGCCACCAATGCCATCAACCGCGCCATGGTCAAGGCCATCAATGAAGTGGGCCACGTGATGGGCTTGCAAACGGTGGCCGAATATGTGGAAGACGAAGAAACCCTGGCCGTCATCCGCGAGCTGGGCATCGACTACGCGCAAGGCTACGCCGTGGGCAGCCTGCGCCCCCTGACGGCGGGCGTGGATTAGCCGCCGCCGGCAAGCAGTACCTTTCAAACAATGCCGCATTGCTATCGCTAAATGCGTACAAGCACGACCAATCTGGAGGATTTTGATCTACATCAATAAATTTGCGCAGGCGACTCCTTACACTGATCTCCATTCTTGCAATCGTGCAAGTCTTACTTACCAATTGCTCATTTAACCGATCAGGAAGCCGCGACCATGCGACAAAATTTGCCAGTGACTAACCGTGAAGTCCTCGTCTTGGACGATCAGGCCATCGTGTCGAAAACGGATATGAACGGCAATATCGTGTATGTGAATCCGTACTTCAGCCAGGTCAGCGGCTTCAGCGAGGCAGAGCTGCTCGGTTCGCCCCAGAATATCGTGCGCCACCCGGACATGCCGGCCGAAGCGTTTGCCGACCTGTGGGCCTCGATCCAGGCGGGTACGCCATGGACGGGCCTGGTCAAGAACCGCTGCAAGAACGGCGATTTCTACTGGGTGCGCGCCAACGTCACGCCCATCCGCGAAGCGGGCAAGACCATCGGCTACATGTCGGTGCGCGTGAAAGCCGACAAGGACCAGGTCAAGGCGGCCGAGGAAGCCTACGCGGCCATCCGCAACAAGGAAGGCGGCAACATCGTCATCAAGCACGGGCAGATCGTGCGTCCGGGCCTGGCGCACCTGCTGCACAACCTGACGCACATGTCGCTCAACCTGCGCATCTGGGCCGCCACCTCCATCGTCAACTGCCTGCAGTTGCTGGTGTGCGTCATCAGCCTGTTCGCCAGCGGCGGCAAGATCACCAATTACGCCATCTTCGGCGCCACCCTGTTCGGTTTCCTGATCAACGTCTTCCTCTGGTACACCTTGCGCATGTCCGTGCTCAAGCCGCTGGGCAAGGCCCTGAACGGCGCGCGGGCGATTGCCGCCGGCGACCTGTCGGGCAGTTTCGAAACGGACAGCACGGATGAAATGGGCCAGCTGCTGCGCGCGCTGCAACAGATGAACAGCAACCTGATCGCCACCATCCGCGATGTGCGCATCAACGTGGAAACCATGGCCGTGGCCACCAAGCAAATCGCCGTCGGCAATATGGACTTGTCGGGCCGCACGGAATCGCAGGCGGCCAGCCTGGAAGAGACGGCCTCGAGCATCGAAGAATTCTCGTCGACGGTGAAACAGAACGCGGACAACTCCGTGCAAGCCAACGAACTGGCCGTGGCCGCCTCGAAAGTGGCCGTGCAGGGCGGCGAGATCGTGGCCGAAGTGATCACCACCATGGACGAGATCAACACTTCGTCGAAGAAGATCGTCGACATCATCGCGCTGATCGAAGGCATCGCCTTCCAGACCAATATCCTGGCCCTGAACGCGGCCGTGGAAGCGGCCCGTGCCGGCGAGCAGGGCCGGGGCTTCGCCGTGGTGGCGGGCGAAGTGCGCAACCTGGCGCAGCGCTCGTCCGTGGCGGCCAAGGACATCAAGCAACTGATCGAAATTTCCGTCGGCAAGGTGGGCGCCGGCATGCTGCAGGTGAACCGCGCGGGCGCCACCATGGAGCAAGTGGTCGGCTCAGTCAAGCAGGTGACGGCCATCATGCAGGAAATTTCCATCGCCTCGCGCGAACAGAGCATCGGCGTCGACCAGGTCAACCAGGCCATCGCCCACATGGACCAGGTGACGCAGCAGAACGCGGCCCTGGTGGAAGAAGCCGCCGCGGCCGCCACGCGCCTGGCGGAAGAGGCAGCCAGCCTGTCGCAAGCCGTGAGCCTGTTCAATTTCGGCAAGATGCCGCCACCGCGCCGCGTCGCCATGCCTGGCGGCAAATCGGGCGCTGCGGGCGCCGCGAACGCCGGCAAACCTGCCATGAAACGCCTGGCCGCCTAAACCTTTCAAGACATAAAAAACACATCATGCCTACACTACTCAGCAGTGCTTCCGCCGAACTCGATGCGGTCGTCGAATTCGACCCGGTCATCATCGGCAAGATGAGCCAGTCCGGCCCCCGCTACACGTCGTATCCGACCGCCGACCGTTTTCACGCCGACTTTGGCTATGGCAATTTCCTCGAAGCGCTGGCCGCGCTGCGCATGCGCGGCGGCCGCCGTCCCCTGTCGCTGTACGTGCACGTGCCGTTCTGCGACACCCTGTGCTACTACTGCGCCTGCAACAAGATCATCACGAAAGACCGCAGCAAGGCCGCCACCTACCTCAGCTACCTGAAACAGGAAATCGCCATGCAGGGCAAGCTGTTTGCCGGCATGAACCAGATCGAGCAACTACATTTCGGCGGCGGCACGCCCACCTACCTGAGCGAAAAGCAGATGGACGAACTGATGGCGCACCTGCGCCAGCATTTCGAATTCGCTTCCGATGAGGACGGCGAATATTCGATCGAGATCGACCCGCGCACCGTGTCGCGCGAACGCGTGTTTTCCCTGCGCGCGCAAGGCTTTAATCGCATCAGCCTGGGCGTGCAGGATTTCGACGCGGACGTGCAAAAAGCCGTCAACCGCATCCAGCCGGAGGCGGAAACGGTGGCCATCATGCAGGCGGCGCGCGACGCCGGCTTCCGCTCGATCAGCATCGACCTGATCTACGGCCTGCCCAAGCAAAGCCTGGAAACGATGACGGAAACCTTGCGCAAGGTGATTTCCGCGAGCCCCGACCGCATCGCCCTGTACCACTACGCGCACATGCCGCATTTGTTCAAGCCGCAGCGCCGCATCCTCGACGCCGACATGCCCGACAGCGCCACCAAGCTGGCCATGCTGGGCCTGTGCATCGCGCGCCTGACGGCCGCCGGCTATGTCTACATCGGCATGGACCATTTCGCCAAGCCCACGGACGACCTGGCCGTGGCGCAGCGCCAGGGCCGCTTGCACCGCAATTTCCAGGGATACTCGACGCGCGCGGAAGCGGACCTGATCGCCTGCGGCGTGTCGGCCATCAGTTCCGTCGGCGCCGTCTACAGCCAGAATGAAAAGACGCTCGACGCCTACTACGAAAAGCTCGACGAAGGCGTGCTGCCGATCGCGCGCGGCATCAAGCTCGATACCGATGATTTATTGCGCCGTATCATCATCCAGATGCTGATGTGCAACTTCGAATTGTCGATCGCCACCATCGAGCAAGCCCACCCCGTGAAATTCCGCAGCTACTTCGCCGCCGAGCTGGAAAAGCTGCGCGAACTGGCGCGTGACGGCTTGCTCGTCATCGAGGAAGACTGGCTGACGGTGACGCCGAAAGGGCGCTTGCTGATCCGCAATATCTGCATGGTCTTCGACCGCTACCTGACCCTGGCGCGCGCGAACGCCACGCCGGATGCGCCGCAGCCGCTGCGCTACTCGAAAACGGTGTAATACCGCCCGATGAACGCCCTCAGCCTCGTGCCCATGTTCATGGTCGGCCTGGCCGGCAGCGTGCACTGCATCGGCATGTGCGGCGGCATCGTGGGCGCCCTGTCGATCAGCGGCGGAGCGCCGGCACCAGCGCGTCCCGTGATCGCCATCGCCGTGGCGCGCCCGGCATTGCAGACAACCGTGCAGGCTAACGTCCTGCGCGTGCTGGCCTACAACGGCGGGCGCATAGGCAGCTACATGCTGGCTGGCGCCATGGCCGGCAGCCTGGCGGGCGCGGGCATGCTGCACCTGGCGTCCCTGCAAGTGGCCGGCTACTGGCTGGCCAACCTGATGCTGGTGGCTTTGGGCCTGTACCTGATGGACGCCTGGCGCGGCCTGGCTAGAGTCGAAGCGGCGGGCAACGTCGTCTGGCGTCGCGTGCGCCCCCTGTTGAAACCGCTGATGCCCATGGATACGCCGTTCAAGGCGCTGGCCGTGGGCGGCCTGTGGGGCTGGGTGCCGTGCGGCATGGTCTACAGCGCGCTGCTGACGGCCATGCTGCAAGGTTCGGCATTGCGCGGCGCGGCCGCCATGGCCGCCTTCGGCCTGGGCACCCTGCCCACCCTGCTGGGCATGGGCTTGCTGGGCACGCGCTTGCGCACGCAGATGCAGCGCCGCCCCGTGCGCATCGCCAGCGGCTTGCTGGTGCTGGGCTTTGGCTTGCTGGGCCTGCTGCGCGCCGCCAATGGCGTGTCGCTGGGCTGGCTCGACGCCCTGTGCGTCACGGGCCATCCATGAAAAGAATTGTATGAATGCTGTCTTAAAACCGTCCGCCTGCTTCCATTGCGGCTTGCCCGTGCCCAGCGGCTCGAACTGGAACGTCACCATCGACGACGTGCCGCGTGCCATGTGCTGCCCCGGCTGCGAAGCGGTGGCGCAAACCATCGTCGACATCGGCCAGAGCGCGTATTACCGCGACCGCGACGAATATGCCGTCAACGCGTTTGACGCCACCCTGATGCCGCCCGAGCTGCGCCTGTACAGCAATGACGACGCGCAATTCGCGCGCGACGCCAGCAGTTGCGAAGCAACGCTCTCCGTCGAGGGCATCCGCTGCGCCGCCTGCGTCTGGCTGATCGAACGTCAATTGACGCGCCTGCCCGGCGTGCAGGCGGCCAGCCTGAACGTCGCCACGGAGCGCCTGTACGTGCGCTGGAGCCGCGCGCAGTGCGAGCCGGGCGACATCCTGCAAGCCGTGCGGCAAGTGGGCTACACGGCCTATCCGTACGACGCCGTGCGCCATGGCGAGCGCCTGCAAAAAGCCAGCAAGACGCTGGGCCGCCAGCTGTTCGTGGCCGGCCTGTCGATGATGCAGGTGATGATGTACGTGGCGCCCGCCTACCTGGCGGCCGAAGATGGCACCCTGGACGACAATATGGCCAGCCTGATGCGCTGGGCCAGCCTGCTCTTGACCTTGCCCGCCATCTGCTATTCGGCCATGCCGTTTTTCCAGGGCGCCTGGGCCAGCCTGCGCGCGCGTACCCTGGGCATGGACGTGCCCGTGGCGCTGGGCATCCTGGCAGCCTTCTTCGGCAGCGTGGTGGCGACCTTTACGGGCCGCGGCGAGGTGTATTACGACTCGGCCACGATGTTCATCTTCCTGCTGCTGTGCAGCCGCTATTTCGAGCTGCAGGCGCGCCGCAAGGCCGCCTCGGCCCTCGAGCGCTTGCAGCACGCCTTGCCCGCCTCCGCGTCCCTGATGGCGGGCTTCCCGGACAGCCGCGCCGCCACCCTGGTGCCGGCCGGCAGCCTGGCCGTCGGTGACGTGATTCTCGTCAAACCGGGCGAGGCGATCGCCGCCGACAGCGTCATCATCGAGGGCACGAGCGCGCTCGATTTATCGCTGCTGACGGGCGAGAGCGCGGCGCAGCGGCGAAAAACGGGCGAGCGGGTGCCGGGCGGCGCGATCAACGCCAGCGCCGCGCTGATCTTGCGCGTGCTGAAACCGGCGCGCGACAGCACCTTGTCCGACCTGTTGAAACTGATCGAGCGGGCCGGCAGCGGCAAGCCGCAGATCGCGCAGTGGGCCGACAAGGTCGCTGCCTGGTTCGTGCTGGGCCTGCTGCTGTTTGCCGTCGCCGTGTTCGCCTTCTGGAGCTGGCACGACCCGTCGCAGGCGTGGCCCGTGGCCATTGCCGTGCTGGTCGTGTCCTGCCCCTGCGCGCTGTCCCTCGCCACGCCGACGGCGCTGGCGGCCGCCACCGACAGCCTGCTGCGGCGCGGCGTGCTGATCGTCCAGCCGCACGTGCTGGAAACCCTGCACCGCGCCACCCACATCGTCTTCGACAAGACGGGGACACTGACCTTGGGCCGGCCCGTGCTGAAACAGATCGAGGGCCTGGGCGGCATGACGGAAGACGACTGCCTGCAGGTGGCCGCCGTGCTGGAAGCGGGCAGCGCCCATCCGCTGGCGCAGGCGATCCTGGCAGCAGCGGGAGAAACGCCGCGCATGCATGCGGAACAATTACAGGAAGTGCAGGGCCAGGGCCTCGAAGGCGTCGTCGACGGCGTGCGCTACCGCCTGGGCAATGCGGCCTTTGTCGCCGCCATCGCGGGCCCGCCGCTGGGCGACACGGCCGTCGGCATGCAGGGCATGACGCCGCTGTACCTGGGCACGCAGGGCCGGTGGCTGACGCGTTTCCTGCTCAGCGACGCGCTGCGCCCGGAAGCGCGCGACGTGGTCGCGTATTTCCAGCGGCGCGGCAAGCAAGTCGTGCTGCTCAGTGGCGACCAGGAAGCGCTGACGCAAAGCGTGGCGACGGAACTGGGCATCAATACGGCATGCGGCGAGTGCCTGCCCGATGAAAAGCTCGATTTCGTGCAGCAATTGCAGGCGACGGGCGCCGTCGTGGCGATGGTCGGCGACGGCATCAACGACGCCGCCGTGCTGAGCGGTGCCGACGTGTCCTTCGCCATGGGCTCCGGCGCCGCGCTGGCACAGGCCCATGCGGACACGGTGCTGCTGTCGAGCCAATTGATGTCCGTGCTCGACACGGCAAAAACGGCCGCGCGCAGCATGCGCATCATCCGCGAAAACCTGGGCTGGGCCACGCTGTACAATCTGACGGCCATCCCGGCCGCCGCGCTGGGCTTCTTGAACCCCTGGCTGTCCGGCGTCGGCATGGCTGCCAGCTCGGCCGTCGTCATCGCCAACGCCCTGCGCCTGCGGAAAGCCTGAACATGGAAGCACTGTATCTCCTCATCCCCTTGAGCGTCGTGGTCGTCTTCATCGCCCTGTGGGTGTATTTCACGGCCTCGGACAGCGGCCAGTTCGACGACCTCGTCGGACCGGGCCTGCGCGTGCTGCAGGACGACGATACGACGGTCAAGCCGGCGCCCGGCGAACCGCATCCCTGACCTCACCTGCCCGGCCGGCGTCCCGCACGCCATGGCCGGCGCGTCTGCTCCCCCCCCTTTTTGCAGGGATCTTGTACGGCTTTTTTGACCGGAATATCACTTTATTTCGATGCCAGTTCGCTACGCTTATTTCATCCGGGGAATTTTGATCCACATCAAAGTTTTTTCGCGGTCAAACACTTACTCTCTGGCCACCATCATAAATAGTAATTCCAGGGAGAGTCTTTGTGGATCAATCGCTGAACTATAACTACAAGATCGTGAAGCAATTCGCGGTCGCTACTGTGGTATGGGGCATCATCGGCATGCTGGTTGGCGTTATCATCGCCGCTCAGCTGGCCTGGCCTGCCCTGAACCTCGACATACCTTGGCTGACATACGGACGTCTGCGTCCGCTGCACACGAATGCGGTGATTTTCGCCTTCGGCATCTGCGGCCTGTTCGCCACCTCGTACTACGTCGTGCAACGCACCTGCCAGGTGCGCCTGTTTTCCGACAAGCTGGCCGCCTTCACGTTCTGGGGCTGGCAAGCCGTGATCCTGTGCGCCGTCGTCAGCCTGCCCATGGGCCTGACCCGCGGCAAGGAATACGCGGAACTGGAATGGCCTATCGCCATCCTCATCGCCGTCGTCTGGATCGCCTACGCCATCGTCTTCTTCGGCACCCTGATCAAGCGCAAGGTCAAGCATATCTACGTGGCCAACTGGTTCTTCGGCGCCTACATCCTGGCCGTGACGATTTTGCACGTGGTCAATGGCGCCGTCATGCCGGCCTCGTTCACCAAGTCGTATTCCGCGTATGCGGGCGTGCAGGACGCCATGATCCAGTGGTGGTACGGCCATAACGCGGTGGGCTTCATCCTGACCGCCGGCTACCTGGGCATGGTCTACTACTTCATCCCGAAACAGGCCGAGCGCCCCGTGTACTCGTACCGTCTGTCGATCGTCCACTTCTGGGCGCTGATCTTCACCTACATGTGGGCGGGCCCGCATCACCTGCACTACACGGCCTTGCCTGACTGGACGCAATCGATCGGCATGGTCTTCTCGCTGGTCCTGCTGGCGCCAAGCTGGGGCGGCATGATCAACGGCATCATGACCCTGTCGGGCGCCTGGCACAAGCTGCGCACCGACCCGATCCTGAAATTCATGATCGTCTCGCTGTCGTTCTACGGCATCGCCACCTTCGAAGGTCCGATGATGTCGATCAAGACCATCAACTCGCTGTCGCACTACACCGACTGGACCGTGGCCCACGTGCATGCGGGCGCCCTGGGCTGGGTGGGCTTCATCACCATGGGTTCGATCTACTACCTGCTGCCGCGCCTGGCGGGCCGCACGCAGATGCACAGCACGCGCCTGGTCGACGTGCACTTCTGGGTGGCCACCATCGGCATCGTGCTGTACATCGCGGCCATGTGGATCGCCGGCGTGATGCAGGGCCTGATGTGGCGCGCGGTCAATCCGGACGGCACCCTGACCTACACCTTTGTCGAGAGCGTGAAAGCGACGTATCCGTACTACGTGGTGCGCGTGGCCGGTGGCCTGCTGTACCTGTCGGGTATGTGCATCATGGGCTACAACACCTGGATGACTCTGCGCGGCAGCAAACTCCCCGTCGCCCGCATTCCGGAACTGAACGCGGCGCACGCCTGATAGGAGCAAAAGCAAATGAAATTTTCACATGCATGGATTGAGAAAAACCCCTGGCTGCTGATCGCCCTGGTCACGGTGGTGATCAGCATCGGCGGCGCCGTCGAGATCGTCCCCCTGTTCTTCCAGAAGAGCACGACGGAGCCTGTCGCCGGCCTGAAGCCGTACTCGCCGCTGCGCCTGGCGGGCCGCGACATCTACGTGCGCGAAGGCTGCTACAACTGCCATTCGCAGATGGTGCGTCCGCTGCGCGCGGAAACGGAACGCTATGGCCACTATTCGGTCGCCGGCGAGTTCGTCTACGACCGTCCGTTCCAGTGGGGTTCCAAGCGCACGGGGCCGGACCTGGCCCGCGTGGGCGCCCGTTACAGCGACGAATGGCACCGCACGCACTTGAACAACCCGCGCGACGTGGTGCCCGAGTCGAACATGCCGGCCTACCCATGGCTGGCGAAGACCAAGCTGGTGCCTGACGACATCATGCCGAAGATGCGCGCCCTGAAACGCCTGGGCCAGCCGTACAGCGATGACGAGATCGCCGCCGGCCCCGCGCAGCTGCAGGACAAGACGGAAGAAGACGCCCTGGTCGCCTATCTGCAAGGCCTCGGTACATTAATCAAAACAAGGAATTAGCATGGCAATCGAAAACCTGTTTGACAGCGCCAGCAGCGTCATGACGGTGGTTTCCTTTACGACGTTCGTGGGCATCCTGTGGTGGACGTTCAGCCGCAGCAATGGCGACTTCGACGCGGCGGCGCGCCTGCCGTTCGCCGACGACGCGCTCGACTATCCGGCCGAGGCCGAGACGAACCTGGCGAAGGAGCGCAACCATGGCTGACTTTACCAACGGCTTCTGGAATATCTACATCGTCGTGCTGTCCCTGCTGGGCATCATCGGCTGCGGCGTGCTGCTGTACTCGCAGTCGAAAGTGAAAGTGGCCGCCGGCGCCCCCGCCGACGGCACCACGGGCCACGTCTGGGACGAGGACTTGAAGGAACTCAATACGCCGATGCCGCGCTGGTGGATGTGGCTGTTCTACATCACCATCGTCTTCGCGCTGGCCTACCTGTTCCTGTACCCGGGCCTGGGCACCTATGCCGGCAGCCTGGGCTGGAAATCGACGGGCCAGTACGAGGAAGAGCTGAAGAAGGCGGAAGCCGACTACGGTCCCCTGTTCAACAAGTACCTGAGCCAGGACTTGAAGACGGTGGCGGCCGATCCGCAGGCGCAAGCGATCGGCCAGCGCCTGTTCCTGACCTACTGCGCGCAATGCCACGGTTCGGATGCGCGCGGCAACAAGGGCTTTCCCAACCTGACGGACAAGGACTGGCTGTATGGCGGCGATCCCGACATCATCAAGACCACCATCATGCACGGCCGCAATGGGCAGATGCCGCCGATGGGCGCCGCGCTGGGTTCCGAAAAGGATGTCGAGAACGTGGCCCATTACGTGCTGAGCCTGTCCGGTTCCACGTCGGACCCCGTCAAGTCCGTGCTGGGCAAGGCCAAGTTCGGCGCCTGCATGGCCTGTCACGGCGCCGACGCGAAGGGCAACCAGATGCTCGGTGCGCCCAACCTGACGGACAAGATCTGGCTGTACGGCGGCAGCGCCGATACCATCATGGAAACCGTGCGCAAGGGTCGCAACAACACCATGCCGGCCTTCAGCGACTTCCTCGGCGAATCCAAGGTACACGTGCTGTCGGCGTATGTCTGGAGCCTGTCGAATCCCCAGACGCCCGTGAAATGATGTAATGGAACCTCAAGTCATCAAGATGTATGCGGCCCGCGAGCAAATCTACCCTCGCGAGGCCAAAGGACGCTACGCTACCTGGCGATGGGTATGCGTATGGCTTACCCAGCTCGCGTTCTACGGCTTGCCGTGGTTGACCTGGAATGGCAGGCAAGCCCTGCTGTTCGATTTGACCACGCGCAAGTTCTACATTTTCGGCGTCGTGCTGTGGCCCCAGGATTTCATCTACCTGGCGGCCCTGCTGATCATCTGTGCGTATCTGCTGTTCCTCGTCACGGCCATTGCCGGGCGGGTGTGGTGCGGGTTCTCTTGCCCGCAAACGGTGTACACGGAAATCTTCCTGTGGGTCGAACGCCGCATCGAGGGCACGCGCAGCGCGCGCATGGCCCTCGACAAGCAGGGCCCCTCCGTGCGCAAGGCCTTCAAGAAGACGGCCAAGCACCTGGTCTGGGGCGCCATCGCCCTGTGGACGGGCTTTACCTTTGTCGGCTACTTCACGCCGATCAAGGAACTGGCGCGCGAGGTGACCACCCTCAATTTCGGTCCCTGGGAATGGTTCTGGGTCTTGTTCTACAGCCTGGCAACCTACGGCAACGCGGGCTGGCTGCGCGAGCAGGTGTGCAAATACATGTGCCCCTACGCGCGCTTCCAGAGCGCCATGTTCGACCAGGACACCCTGATCATCACCTACGATGCCAAGCGCGGCGAACCACGCGGCGCGATGAGCAAGAAGGCCGGCAACAACGACAAGCTGGGCGACTGCATCGATTGCACCCTGTGCGTGCAGGTGTGTCCGACCGGCATCGATATCCGCAACGGCCTGCAGTATGAATGCATCGGCTGCGCCGCCTGCGTCGATGCCTGCAATACCGTGATGGACAAGGTCGAGCGGCCGCGTGGCCTGATACGCTACAGCACCGACCATGCGATGGAAAACAACTTCAATTCGAAGCAGATCCGCCAGCGCGCCATGCGCCCGCGCGTGCTGATCTACACGTCCATCCTGGCCCTGATCATCATCGCCGTGTGTACTTCGCTGGCCCTGCGCACGCCGCTGAAAATGGACGTGATCCGCGACCGCGGTTCGATGGGACGCGAAGTGGAAGACGGCATGATCGAAAACGTCTATCGTTTGCAGATCATGAACACCTCCGAGCAAACCCAGCATTTCAAAATCAGCGCATCCGGCTTGCCGGGCCTGACCTTGCTGACGCGCGAAGAAGTGACCTTGCAGCCGACGGAAACGCTGGGCTGGCCGATCCGCCTGCGCGTGCCGCACGGCGTCGGCGAGAAAGGGTCGAACAAGATTGCGATCGAATTGCACTCGTTGGACGACCCGTCGCTGCATGTGCGCGAAAGCGCGGTCTTCATCGTGCCGCGCTAATGCAGGAAGGCCGGTCCCCGCATGGGGGCTGGCCGTATACACAGAAACACAGGAGAAATACCATGTCCGACAGTCTGAAACTGCAACCTCCCGTTGCCCCGTGGTACAAGCATCGCTGGCCATGGCTGCTGATGATCGGTCCCGGCCTGTCCGTGGTCGTCGGCAGCTTCATGGGCTATATCGCGTTTACGCAGCCCGACGCACTGGTGGTGGGCGATTATTACAAGCAGGGCAAGGCGATCAACCAGGATTTGAAGCGCGACACGATCGCCAGCAACCTGGCGATGGATACGACCCTGTCGTATGACGTCGCTGCAGCGCGCCTCAGCGGTTCCGTGCACAGCTTCGGCAAGGCGTACCAGGGGCCGCTGCAGCTGCACCTGGCGCATGCGACCCTGCCGGAAAAGGATATCAAGCTGCTGGTGCAGCCCGATGCGGCCGGCAATTTCTCGGTAGCGCTGCCGATGCTCGAGCGCAGCCGCTGGCAGGTGCTGGTGGAAAACGACAAACGCGAGTGGCGCCTGTCCGGCATCTGGACCTGGCCCGTGCAACGCAGCATCGCGCTGCACGCGGATGAAGAGCTATAACGTACAGCGCCGGGAAAAAACCGTAGCGAGCGGCAGTGATTTGTGGCTGAGAAGCGCAGCTGTGCTAGAGCACAGCGAGCATCGCAGGCCGCAAAGCGCGACGCGCAGTAGGTTTTGACGGTGCTGTTATTTGCAGACGTCCGTGCCGGCTGTAATGGCCTTCAATTTCGCCGGCTGCAGGATCTCGATCTCGCGGTTCGAGACACGCAGCCAGCCTTCCTTCTTGAATTTCGACAATAAACGGCTGACGCTTTCGATGGTCAGGCCCAGGTAGTTGCCGATTTCCTCGCGCGACATGCGCAGCTGGAATTTGCTGCTCGAATAGCCGCGCGCCTCGTAGCGCGACGCCAGGTTGACGATGAAGGCGGCAAAGCGCTGCGTCGCCTGCATATTGCCCAGCAAGAGCATCACGCTTTGCTCGCGCGTGATTTCCTGGCTCATCATGCGGTGGAAATGACGGAGCAGGGTCGGCATATTGCCCAGTAATTGTTCCAGGCTGGAAAACGGGATTTCACACACTTCGCTGTCTTCCAGCGCCACCGCATTACAGTGGTGGCGGTCGGCGCTGATGGCGTCCATGCCCAGCAGTTCGCCGGCCATCTGGAAACCCGTCACCTGCTCTTCGCCGCCCGGATTGATCTGGTACGTCTTGAAGTGCCCCAGGCGGATCGCGTACAGGTTCTGGAACGAGTCGCCGATGCGGAACAGCGAGGCGCCGCGCACGATCTTGCGGCGGCGGCCGATGATCTGGTCCAGCCTGTCCATGTCGCCCACATCGAGGCCCATCGGCAGGCACAATTGATGCATGCTGCACGTCGAGCATCGCGCTCGCAACGCTTCCACGTTCACTGTGGGCAAGGTTGGAGTGAGTAGCGCTTCAGTCATGTCGGTACCTTTAAGAAAGTGCAACAACAAGTTTACTGCATACCGGGTTGCCGTGTGCCAATTTCACCGTAATTTCGGCGAATAAACGACGTCCAGCCTTTAATTATATGGCAACATCGTCAAAAGCCCATGCGGAGAGGGCAATTTGCGTGGCGGCGCTTGCCAAGCTGGGGTATTGATAGGAAAATTCCTGACAGCATTATCTGCCGCCTGTGCCGCACGGTACTGAAAAGGAAATCATGAAGCCTCTCGGCATCAAAGCAAAAGTCGCGCTGGCTACCAGCCTGACCTCGATCGCCATGATCGCCCTGGTCACCATGATCCAGGTGCAGCACATGCGCGACGATTTCACCCGCGTCCTGCTGAGCCAGCAATCATCGCTGATCACCCGCACCGCCGCCGAACTCGACGACAAGCTGGGCATGCTGCTGCAGATCGTCACCCTGACGGCACGGCAGCAGCCGCCGGAACTGATCGGCCAGCCCGTCCAATTGCGCGACTACTATTCGCGCCGCTCGATGCTGGTGCTGTTCGACGACGTGCTGGTGCTCGACGCGCACGGCGCCGTCGTGGCCGACATGCCGGAAGTGGCGGGACGCGCCGGCATCAACGTCGCCGAGCGCGAGTATTTCCAGACCGTGCTGCGCACGCGCCAGCCCATGATCACCGAGCCGATGCTGGGCAAATCGAGCGGCATGCCCATCGTGCAGATGGTCGCGCCCATACTCGCCGCCGATGGCCAGGTGGCCGGCGTGTTGATCGGCGTGCTGCGCCTGTACAAGGACAACCTGCTGGGCCGCCTGCGTTCGGAAAAGATCGGCAAGAGCGGCTATTACTTCATCCTCACGCGCGGCGCCGTGCCGCGCTATGTGCTGCACCCCGACACCAGCCGTTTGCTGCAGCCGCGCCTGCCGAACGCCAACCTGACGACCACCCAGCTGCTGAAGGACGATGGCGAAGGCACCATGGTCAGCACCAACAGCCGCGGCATCACGGCCGTCAACAGCTTCAAGCGCCTGAAATCGGTGAACTGGCTGCTGGCCGCCTCGCTGCCCCTCGACGACGCCTTCGAACCGTTCGACGGCGTGCTGTACCGGCTGGTGCTGTGGAGCATCCTCGCCTCGCTGCTGGCCGCAGCCGTTCTGGGCTGGGTCACCGTGCGCCTGCTCTCGCCGCTGGTGCGCCTGCGCGACACCCTGCAGGCGCTGCGCACCAGCGGCAGCCGCTTCACCCCCGTGCCGGTGCAGCAGCGCGACGAGATCGGCGAGCTGACGGAAGCGTTCAACGGCCTGATGAGCGAACGCGACCGGCTGCAGCAGGAACTCGAATCGCGCGCGGCGGAGCTGGAACAGGAACGCGACCGGGCCGAGGCGGCCAACCGCGCGAAGAGCGACTTCGTGGCCAACATGAGCCATGAAATCCGCACGCCCCTCAATGCCGTGCTGGGCATGGTGTATTTGCTGGGCAATACCAAGCTCGACACGGAACAGCGCAAGTACCTGACCATGGTGCGCGTGGCGGGCCAGTCGCTGCTGGGGATCCTCAACGACGTGCTCGATTATTCGAAGATCGAGGCGCGCCGCATGGAATTGTCGCCCGTCGAATTCGACCTCGACGAGGTCATGAACACGCTGGCCACGACCATGACGATGAATGCGGGCGAAAAGGAGCTGGAACTGGCGATTGCCGTCGAGCCCGACGTGCCGCGCCGCCTCGTGGGCGACGCCCAGCGGCTGCAGCAGATTCTCGTCAACCTGGCCGGCAACGCCATCAAGTTTACCGAGAGCGGCGAAGTGGTGGTGGCCGTCAGCCTGGCCGAGAAAGACAACGGCCGCGCCTGGCTGCGCTTCGAAGTGCGCGACACGGGCATCGGCATGACGGAGTTGCAGCAACAGCAGCTGTTTGCCGCGTTTTCGCAGGGCGACCAGAGCATCACGCGGCGCTTCGGCGGCACGGGCCTGGGCCTGGCCATCAGCAAGCAGCTGATCCACATGATGGGCGGCGACATCGCCGTCGCCAGCAGCGAAGGCAAGGGCAGCCGCTTCTGGTTCAGCGTGCCGTTCGACATGCTGGCGCAGCCGGCCGAAACGCGGCGCACGCCCACCCTGGGCCAGCTGCGCCTGCTGGTGGCCGACGACAACCGCACCACGCGCGAACTGATCGTCAAGCTGATCGAGGCGTGGGGCTGGCTGGCCGACGAAGTGGACTCCGGCTTTGCCGCCATCGAACTGTACCGCGAACGCCTGGCGCAGCAGCAGCCGTACGACGTGGTGCTGGCCGACTGGCACATGCCCGTGATGGACGGCCTGGCCACGGCCAAGGCCATCCGTCAGGCAGCCAGCGGCCAGCGCCAGCCCATCGTGGTGATGGTCAACGCCTTCGCCCGCAACCACCTGGAGGAAATCTCCAGCGCGGCCGAGGCCGACGTCGTGCTGATGAAGCCGATCACGGGCTCGAGCCTGTTCGATGCCCTGCACCAGGCGCTGATCGCCAAGAACGACGGCGGCGAGCAGCGCATCCTGCACCAGCCGCTGGGCACGGAACTGGCCGGCGTGCATTTCCTGCTGGTGGAAGACAACCATTTGAACCAGGCCGTGGCGCGCGGCATCCTCGAACACATGGGCGCCACCCTCGACGTGGTGGGCGACGGCTTGCAAGCGGTGGAACGGCTGCGCACGGAAGCGCTGCGCTACGACATCGTGCTGATGGACATGCAGATGCCCGTCATGGACGGCTTCAGCGCCACCCACATCATCCGCACGGAACTGCGCTTGAGCCTGCCCGTGATCGCCATGACGGCCGGCGTGCTGGCGTCCGAGCGCGAGCGCTGCATGACGGCCGGCATCAGCGATTTCATCGCCAAGCCCGTGGTGGTGGAAGAGATGATGGAAGTGATCCTGCGCCACCTGCCCAAGCGCCCGCCAGTGCAGACGGCCGGGCCGGCGCCCGTTGCCGACGAGGAAGTGTTTTCCATGGCGCCGCTGATGCGCGTGATGGGACGCGATGCGAAGGGGCGCGGCGTGCTGCGGCGCATGGTGGAAGACGCGCTGAACAAGGGCATGACGCCCGTGCGCGACGCCGAAACAGCGTTGCAGGCGGGCCGCCACAGCGACGTGGCGCGCATCCTGCACAGCGTGCGCGGCTCCGTCGGCACCCTGGGCACGAAACGCCTGATCCGCGCCGCGTTCGCCACCGAGGAAGCCATCGACGCGGGCCGCCTCGACGAGGTGCCGGCGCTGCTGACGCAGACGGGACAGGAGCTGGAGCAGGCGCTGGCGGCGGCGGCCGATTGGTTGTCCAGGCTGAAGGATTAAGCCTGCAACGTAAAACTGGGGTCAGACCCGCCGGGTCTGACCCCAGAACCTGGTCAGCGTCGCCGCTTACGCCGGCACGCCCAGAATCACGCTGGACGCTTTAAATATTGCCGTCACCTTGCTGCCGATCTCAATGCCCAGCTCGGTGCTGCTCTGGTTCGTGATGATGGCGGCGATCGTGCCGCCTCGTGGCAGGTCCAGCACCACTTCCGTATTGACGGCGCCCGTCTGCACGCGCGTCACCAGCCCGGCCAGCTGGTTGCGCGCGGAAAAGCGCGCGCCAGCGCTATCGGCCACGAGGATGATGGACGAGGCCTTGATCAGCGCAAACGCTTCCGCGCCCGGCACCAGGCCCAGGCTGGCGCTGCTGCCTTGCGTGACAATGGCGACGATATGCTGGCCGCCCGGCAATTCCAGGGTGACTTCATCGTTGACGGCGCCTTGTTTCAGTTCGGCCACCTTGCCCAGGAATTGATTGCGTGCCGTGGTTTTCATGGCCATTCTCCGTATGAGTAAAAGATCGTCGGCGATGCCTTCGGCCTGGCTGCCCAGCTGGCGCAGGTAGCGCGCATGCTCGCGCTCGATGATGCGGAAATTGTCGACCAGCTGGCGTCCCCGCTGCGTCAGGCGCGTGCCGCCGCCGCCCTTGCCGCCCGTCAAGCGCTCGACCAGCGGCTCGCCGGCCAGGTTGTTCATCGCGTCGATGGCATCCCAGGCCGCCTTGTAGCTCATCTTCACAAGCTTGGCCGCCTGCGTGATGGAGCCGCATTCGGCGATGGCGCCCAGCAATTCCACCCGACCGGCGCCGCCCAGGTGCTCGCCGCCCACCGTCATCCATACCGAGCCTTGCAGGCCGATTTCCGCTGCCGCCGATTTATCCAATGCGTTCACCCAATGCCATGTGTTCTTCCCTGTTATCGATCTGTCCGTCGCGCAAGTACAGCACATGCTCGCCCAGGATGCGCGCATCTTCCGGGTCATGGGTGATCAGGATCATGGGCACGTCCAGGCGCTGCTGCCACTGGCTCAGTTCCAGCCGCATTTTGACACGCAGGGCCGGATCGAGGGCGGCGAACGGCTCGTCGAGCAGCAGGGCATTCGGTTCGGCCACGAGTGCCCTCGCCAGCGCCACCCTTTGGCGCTGGCCTCCGGACAACTCGTCGGGAAACTGGTGCGCCAGTTCCTGCAAGTGAAACGCGTCGAGCCAATGCTCGACCTTCTGCAATTTTTCGCGCGCGCGGGGATTGAACCAGCCGCGCGCCAGGCCGAAGCCCACGTTCTGGCGCACCGTCAGGTGCGGGAACAGCGCGTAATCCTGGAACAGGTAGGCGACATTGCGCTGCTGCGGCGGCAGATTGATGCCGGCGGCGGAATCGAACAGGGTGCGCCCGTTCAGGCGGATATGGCCCACGTCCGGCGTGAAGAGTCCGGCAATGGCTTTGAGGGTCATGCTCTTGCCGGCGCCGGAGGGGCCATACATGGCGATGCGCTGGCTGCCTGAGGTGCATTGCACCTGCAGGTCGAAGCGGCGTTTGCCGGAACGCAAGGTGGCGCGAATGTCGAGGTCGAGTTGCATAGCGGTCATTTGTGCGCGATGCGCCCGGGCGCCAGGCGGCCAGCCGACAGCAGCACCACGATGCATACGGCAGAGGTGATCAGCACCAGGGTGTTGGCCACGTCGTCCTGGCCCGCCTGCACGGCTTCATACACGGCCACCGACAGGGTCTGCGTCTTGCCGGGGATGCTGCCGGCCACCATCAGCGTGGCGCCGAATTCACCGAGCGCGCGCACAAAGCCCAGCAGCACGCCGGCGAGGATGCCGCGCCAAGCCAGCGGTAACGTAACGCGAAAGAAAATCGCCAGCTCCGAGATGCCCAGCACGCGGGCCGCCTGCTCCAGCTGGCCGTCGACCGCTTCGAAGGCGGCGCGCGCGGGCTTGAAGACGAGGGGAAAGGCGACCACCGTGGAAGCGATCACGGCACCCTGCCAAGTAAAAATGAGGTTGATGCCGAAGTTGTCCTGCAACCAGATGCCCAGGGTGCCGCGCCGGCCCAGCAGCACCAGCAGGTAATAGCCGAGCACGGTGGGCGGCATCACCATCGGCAGGGTCAACAGGGCGTCGAGCAGCTCGCGCCCGGGAAAACGCGTGCGCGCCAGCAAATAGCCCGTACCGATGCCGAGCAGCAAATTGAGCGCCGTGGCCCAGGCCGCCACTTTCAGCGACAGGGCCAGCGCGGTCCAGGCGATATCCATGCGGGCGCGGTGGCGTTAGGGTTTCTTGAAACCGTATTTGGCCAGGATGGCTTGCGCCGGCGCCGTCTGCAGGTAGCTGACGAAGCGCTTCGCTTCGGCCGCATTGCCGCTGCCCTTGATGACGGCGATCGGGTACAGCACGGGCGCGTCCAGCGGCACGTCCAGCACCACGTTGACCTTGTCTTTCATGATGGCCGCGTCGGTGGCGTAGACAAAGCCCGCATCGACTTCACCGCGCGCCACGTAGTCGAGCGACTGGCGCACGTTCTGCGTGCCGATGGCTTTCCCTTGCACGGCGTCCCACAGCTTTGCCTTCCTCAGCGCGCCTTCGGAGTAACGGCCGACGGGCACGCTGGCCGGGTTGGCGATGGCCACGCGGGTCACGCCCTTGTGGGTCAGATCCGCCAGGCTCTTGATGCCCAGCTTGCTATCGTGCGGCACGATCAGCACCAGGCTGTTGCCGACGAAGTCCATGCGGTCGGCCGGCAATACCAGGCCCTGCTTTTGCGCCGCATCCATGGTTTCCTGGTCGGCAGAGGCAAACACGTCGACGGGCGCGCCCTTGACGATCTGCTGCAGCAGCACGCCCGAGGCGGCAAAGTTCAGGGACACCTTGCTGCCCGGATACTGCGCCTCGTAGCTTTGCGCCGCATCCTTGAACGCGTTCGTCAGGCTGGCAGCGGCCGACACCACCACTTCGCCGGCAAGGGCGGAGGTGGCGGCGGTGGCGAGCAGAGCGGCACCAAGCAGGCGGGCGAGGGAGGTGAGGCGCATGATCGTATCCTTGATGAGCTGAAGAACAAGAACCGTAATATACACCGATATATAGCGTTATGCCATTGCGCAGATCAAGCCGGTACCAGGCCGATTCCCTGATATACTGTATATAAACACAGTATATCGAGGTGAGCCATGGAATTGACGGACAAGCTGGAAATCCTGGCCGATGCGGCCAAGTACGATGCGTCCTGTGCCAGCAGCGGCGCACCGAAGCGCGATTCCATCGGCAAGGACGGTTTTGGCGCCA
Source organism: Janthinobacterium sp. KBS0711 (assembly GCF_000988085.1). Lineage (NCBI taxonomy): Bacteria > Pseudomonadati > Pseudomonadota > Betaproteobacteria > Burkholderiales > Oxalobacteraceae > Janthinobacterium > Janthinobacterium sp. KBS0711. The sequence continues at coordinate 71,769 of NZ_LBCO01000004.1, forward strand.
CCTCGGGCATGGGCATTTGCCACAGCTACACGCCGGACGGGCGCTGCGTCTCGCTGCTGAAGGTGCTGCTGACCAATTACTGCCTGTACGATTGCCAGTACTGCGTCAACCGCCGTACCTCGAACGTGCCGCGCGCCCGCTTTACGGTGGCCGAAGTGGTGAAATTGACCAGCGACTTTTACCTGCGCAACTACATCGACGGCCTGTTCCTCAGTTCCGGCATCATCCAGTCGGCCGACTACACGATGGAACAATTGGTGCAGGTGGCGCGCGAGTTGCGCGAGGTACACCAGTTCCGCGGCTACATCCATTTGAAAACCATTCCCGACGCCGATCCGGCCCTGATCGCGCAGGCGGGCCGCTATGCCGACCGCCTCAGCGTCAATATCGAATTGCCGACACAGGACAGCGTGCAAAAGCTGGCGCCGGAAAAGAGCGTGCATACGATCAAGCTGGCGATGGGTTCCATTCGCCGCAAGCTCGACGAGAAGGCGGAAGAACCGCGCTCGCCGCGTTTCGCGCCCGCCGGGCAAAGCACGCAGATGATCGTCGGCGCCGACGCCAGCGACGACCAGCAGATCCTTTCCACGGCCGAGACCTTGTACGGCAGTTATAAACTCAAGCGCGTGTACTACTCGGCCTTCAGCCCGATCCCCGACAGCCCGAAAAGCGTGCCGCTGGCGCCGCCGCCCATGCTGCGAGAACACCGGCTGTACCAGGCCGATTTCCTGCTGCGCAGCTATGGTTTCCAGGCCAGCGAACTGCTGCCGGCCACGGGCGGCAACCTGGCGCTCGATATCGACCCGAAACTGGCGTGGGCGCTGGCGCACCGCGAACATTTTCCGCTGGACTTGAACCGCGCGGCGCAGCACATGATCGCTCGCGTGCCCGGCATCGGCCTGCGCAATGCCCAGCGCATCGTCGACCTGCGAAGGCTGCGGCAGGTGCGCTATGCCGACCTGTCGCGCCTGCGCTGCAGCATGAAGAAAATCGCGCCGTTCATCATCACGGCCGACTACTTTCCCGCGCGCGACACCACCGCCTCGGAACACCTGCGCCGGGCCATGGCGGAGGCGCCTCAGCAGATGAATCTGTGGCCGGAGCTGCAGGCCGCATGAGTACGGTGGCGCGGCTGGCGCAGTCGTTCGATGAGTGGCGCGCGGCAGCACGCGAACTGATCGCGCTTGGCGTGCCACCTGCCGACGTTGCCTGGCAGTCGCAGCCCGGTGAGGGCGACCTGTTTTCCGCCACGCCGGATGCCACTGATACCGGCGCGCCACGGCTGCGCCTGCCCCGTCCCCTGGTGGAATTGCTGGAAAGCGCCGCCTGCTTCAACGCGCCTGACCGCTGGGCCTTTTTGTACCAGGTGCTGTGGCGCTGGCAGCTGGGCCAGCACGACGTGATGTCGCCCGCCGACGCGGACGGCGCGCGCCTGCACGCCATGGTCAAGGCCGTGCACCGCGAGGAGCACGACATGCATGCGTATGTGCGCTTTCGCGAGCGACCGGAATGCGAGGGCGCGCCCCGTTTTGTTGCCTGGTTCGAACCCGTGCACGAGGTGCTGCCGCAAGTGGCGCGCCACTTTGCCCGCCGCATGGGAGCTACCAGCTGGATGATCGCCACGCCCGCCGCCAGCATGCTGTGGGATGGCACGACCTTGCATGCAGGACCGGCCCTGCTGAGCGGCGCGGCCGATATCGACGATGCGGGCGAAGCGCTATGGCTGACCTACTACCGCAGCATCTTCAACCCCGCGCGCGTGAATGCCGATTTGCTGCACAGTCATATCCCCTCGCGTTTCTGGAAAAATCTGCCGGAAGGCGCCATCGTGCCCGCCATGCTCAGCGGCGCCGCCAACGGCGAACGGCGCACGGGCCAGACGGCCAGCGTGGGCCAGCGCAGCGGCGCCACCACGATCCCGATTGCCGCCGAGCGCGCCCAGCCCACGCGCGAGGTAGCGACCAGCCTGGACCAGTGCCGCCGCTGCGAACTGTGGCAACACGCCACGCAAGCCGTGCCGGGCATTGGCCCGGCACAGGCGCGCATCATGCTCGTGGGCGAGCAGCCGGGCGACCAGGAAGACCTGGAGGGCTTGCCGTTTGTGGGCCCGGCCGGTGCGCTGCTCGAGCAAGCCATGCAGGAAGCGGGCATGGCGCGCGACAGCATCTACCTGACCAACGCCGTCAAACATTTCAAGTGGGAACCACGCGGCAAGCGCCGCCTGCACAAGACGCCCGCGCAGCGCGAAATCCTCGCCTGCCATGGCTGGCTGGAAGAAGAGATCGAGCGTGTCCAGCCGCAGGTGATCGTGGCGCTGGGCAGCACAGCCTTGAAGTCCATCCTGCAGGACGGTGCGGTGAGCATGACACCGCTGATCGGCACGACTATCGAGCATGCGGGACGCTCGGTGGTAACCGTGTATCACCCGGCATACGTGCTGCGCGCGCCTGATGAGGGGAGTCGGCGGCAGGCTTACGCGGTGATCGTGGACGGCCTGCGGCAGGCACTGCTGTTGGGGCCTAGGGCAGGGTAGCCATCACAACGTCGTCGCCGGCACATCCTGCCCCTCATCGCGCCGCGCATAGCGTTGCGCGATCACGGCGCAGATCATCAGCTGAATCTGGTGGAACAGCATCAGCGGCAAGATCACCATGCCCAGCGAACGGGTGGAAAACAGCACCTTGGCCATCGGCACGCCACTGGCCAGGCTTTTCTTCGAGGCACAAAAGACGATGGCGATTTCATCTTCCTTGTTGAAGCCCAGGCGGCGGCTGACAAAGGTGGAGATGCCCAGCACCAGCGCCAGCAGCAACAGGCTGATCAGGCCCAGGGCGACCAGGGTTTCTACCGAGATCGTATGCCACAGGCCTTCGCTGACGGCTTCGCTGAAGGCCGTGTAGACCACCAGCAAGATCGAACCCTGGTCGACATACTTCAAGGTAGCTTTATGGCGGTCGACCCAGCGGCCGATCCAGCGGCGCAGGAACTGGCCGGCCAGGAATGGCAACAGCAGTTGCATGACGATGGACAGCACGGCGTCCACGGACGACTTGCTTTCCGCGCCCTTGGCCACCAGCAAGCCCACGAGGATGGGGGCAAGGAAGATGCCGATGAAATTCGAGGCCGAGGCGCTGCAGATGGCGGCCGGCACGTTGCCGCGCGCCATCGCCGTCATGGCGATCGACGATTGCACGGTGGACGGCAGCGCGCACAGGAACAAGATGCCCATGTACAGGTCCGGCGTGAGGAAGGTCAGCGCCAGCGGACGCAGGGCCAGGCCCAGCAGCGGAAACAGGACAAAGGTGCTGGCCAGCACCAGCAAGTGCAAGCGCCAGTGCATGGCGCCTGCCACCACGGCTTCGCGCGACAGCTTGGCGCCATGCAGGAAGAAGAGGGCGCCGATGGCGACCGTGGTGATATTGCCGAAGACCACGGCCGTCTGGCCCGTGCAGGGCAGGAAAGTGGCCAGCGCCACGGTGACGAGCAGGGCGATAGTGAAATTATCGGGTTTCAAATTGCGCAGCAGGGCAGCGGGAGAAAAAGAAGACATGCGGTAGCCTGGTAACGGCGCAGCCTTGCAACAGAACGCTGTGCCGGGGATGACAAACGGCGCCGGGAGCGGCGCCAGTGCCAGCCATTCTACCTGCTTCCAGGCAGCTTGCCTGGAAGCAGCAATGCGCTAACTCGCTACCGCGCCTTACACGATGCCGCTGCTGCTGGCGCCTGCCCTCGGTGGCCGCGCCACGGCCCGCTCCTCGCGGTAGCCGCTGGCGCGGTAGCTGGCCACAGGGTCGATGGCGGCGCCCGAGCGCTGGCGCGCCATCGCCAGGATGGCGCTGACATCGGTGCGGAACGCCTGCTTCAGCGCCTGCGCCGAGGCGTGCACGTCGTTGGCTTCCTGGTGATGGCGCAGGGCGGCGCGGTCGACCAGCGCCGACTGAATGAAAGCGCGCTGCACCTCGACTGCGCTGCTCATCAGGCTTTCGATGGGATCCGTCACGTTATGTGACTGGTCCAGCATGTAGGCGGGATGGAAGGCGGCGCCGTCGCGCGCGGCCGCATCGGCCAGCTCGTTGAACACGAGGAACAACTGGAACGGATTGATGCTGCCCGAATCGAGGTCGTCGTCGCCGTATTTGCTGTCGTTGAAATGGAAGCCGCCCAGCTTGCCGAACTGCGCCAGGCGCGCGACGATCATCTCGATGTTGGTATTCGGCGCATGGTGGCCCAGGTCGACCAGGCATTTGGCTTTCGGCCCCAGCGCGCTGGCGCAGGCAAAGCTGGTGCCCCAGTCGGCGATGGTGGTGGCATAAAACGCGGGCTCGAACAGTTTATGCTCGATAAAGATATTCCAGTCGGCGGGCAGGGCGCCGTAGATGTCGCGCATGCTGTCGAGGTAACGCTCCAGCGCGCCGCGCAGGTTGTGCTGGCCGGGAAAGTTGGCGCCATCGCCCACCCATACCGTCAGCGCCTTCGAACCCAAGGCACGCCCCAGTTCGATGCATTCGATGTTGTGCTCGATGGCTTGCACACGCACGGCCGCGCTGTGCGACGTCAGGCTGCCGTATTTGTACGACTGCGCCTGGCCGGCCTGGTCCTGGAAAGTGTTCGAATTGACGGCGTCGAAGCCCAGGCCGTGGCTCGCGGCGATGTCGCGCAGGGCCGCCGTGTCGCTGACCTTGTCCCACGGAAAATGCAGCGAGACGGCGGGCGTGGCGCGCGTCAATTGATGGATCACGGCGCAGTCTTCCAGTTTTTCAAATACATTGCGCGGTTCGCCCAGGCCAGGGAAGCGGGCAAAGCGCGTGCCGCCCGTACCTGCGCCCCAGCTGGGCACGGCCACGGCAAACGTCTGCGCCAGCACCGTCAATTGCTCGATGTCCTGGCCGCGCCGTTCCAGCACGCCGCCCAGGGCCGCATAGTCGGCCTCCAGGTTGGCTTGCAGCTTGGCATTGTGGTCGGCCACCAGGCCGCTATCGATCATGCTATGCATCTTGTCTCCTTGCGCGCAGCGGCGCCATGGCCGGCTGCGTCGTTTTTTAGATTAACGTGTAAATGCGGCCGCGTTGCCCGCGTCGACATTGATGATATTGCCCGTGCTCTTGGCGGCCTTGTCGCTGGAGAGGAAATATACGGCTTCGGCAATATCTTCCGGCAGCACACTACGTTTGAGCATGCTGCGCTGGCGATAGAATTCCTCGATGTCCCCCGTCTCGATCTTGTTCGAGGCGGCCCGCTCTTCCTTCCACTTGCCGTCCCAGATGCGCGAGCCGCGGATGACGGCATCGGGGTTGACCACGTTGACGCGGATGCCGTGCGGCGCCCCTTCTAGCGCGATGCAGCGGGCCAGGTGGATTTCCGCCGCTTTGGCGGTGCAATAGGCCGAGGCGCCGGCCGACGCCACCAGGCCGTTCTTGCTGGCGACAAACACCATGCTGCCACCGAGCTTCTGCTGCTGCATGATGCGGAAAGCGGCGCGGCTGACGAGAAAGTAGCCGGTCACGAGGATCGACTGGTTGCGCTCCCACATCTCCAGGGTCGTTTCTTCCAGCGGCGCCGAGGAAGCGATGCCCGCGTTCGACACCAGCAGGTCGATGCCGCCAAAGCGCAGCGCGGCCGCGTTCAGGATGGCCTCGACGTCGCCTTCGGCCGTGATGTTCGCCCGCACCGTGGCGATATTGTCGCGTCCCGCCACCTTCAGCAGGCTCTGCTCGGCCTCTTCCAGCGCGGCGCCGTCGATATCGGTGAGCATCACGCAAGCGCCTTCCTGCAGCAGCTGTCGCGCCACGGCCTGGCCGATGCCGCCGCCGCCGCCCGTCACGAGCGCAATGCGTCCGGCCAGGCTTTTGGGTTTGGGCATGCGCTGCAGCTTGGCTTCTTCCAGCAGCCAGTATTCGATGTCGAACGCTTCCTGTTCCGGCAAGCCCACATAGGTGTCGACGCCATTGGCGCCGCGCATCACGTTGATGGCGTTGACGTAGAACTCGCCGGCGATGCGCGCCGTGGCCTTGTCCTTGGCGAACGACAGCATGCCCACGCCGGGGATCAGGTAAATGATGGGGTTGGCGTCGCGCACGGCGGGGCTGTTGTCGCGCTTGCAGCGCGTGTAATAGGCCAGGTAATCGGCGCGGTAGGCGGCCAGCGCCTCATCCAGGCCGGCGATCAAACGATCAAAATCAGGATAGGCCGGATCGAAGTCGATGACGAAGGGGCGGATCTTGGTGCGCAGGAAGTGATCGGGGCAGGAAGTGCCCAGCGCGGCCAGCGGCAGCAGGTCGGCGCTGCAAACGAAATCGAGCACGTTGGCGCTGTCGTCGAAGTGGCCCAGCTTGTACTCGTCCTGGCTGATCTTGCCGCGCAGCAGAGGCATCAAACGCTGCGCCAGGGCCGCGCGCTCGTGCGCCGGCAGCGGCACGGATTTGGCGCCGCCGAACGCCGGCTGCGTGGTGTTGGCCGCCAGCCAGTCTTCCGCGCGCTTGATGATGGCCAAGGTGGTTTCATAGCAGGACTTGGCCGTATCGCCCCAGGTAAACAAGCCATGGCCTTCGAGGATGATGCCTTTCAAATGCGGCTGCGACTGAGACAGCGCTTCGAGTTTGAGGCCCAGGTCGTAGCCGGGACGCTGCCATGGCAGCCAGCCCAGTTCGCCTTCAAAAATCTTGTGCGTCAGTGCCTGGCTGTTGGCGCAGGCGGCAATGGCGATCACGGCATCCGGGTGCATGTGGTCGACGTGCTTGCGGGCGATGTAGGCGTGCAGGGGCGTGTCGATGCTGGCCGCGCGCGGATTCAGGTTGAAGGTGCAATGGGGCAGGTAGGCGACCATTTCATCTTCCAGCGCCAGGCCGCGGTAGCGGCCTTTGAGGGCGCGCAGCTTGTCCATGTACAGGGTGGAAAAGCCGTCGAGCTTGATGCTTCCCAGGTCGCCGCCGGAGCCTTTCACCCACAGCACGTCGACTTGCTCGCCCGTCAGGTGATCCGTCATGGCGATCTTGGCCGAGGTATTGCCGCCGCCAAAATTGGTGATGCGCATGTCCGAACCGAGCAGGTTGGAACGGTACAGCAGAAGCTCCGGTTCACTCAAGGTCGCGGCGTGCGCATCGTCCCATAACGAGGCCATGGGCGCAGGCGGTGTGGTGTCCATCGTGGCGGTCATACAGTGTCTCCATTCTTGGTTGTGCGTGCGGATTGTCATGGCCGCATCTGTGTGCGGGACGCCATGACGGCAACGCCCAGTAGAAGCCAGCGGCCTGATCATGTCAATCAACAAGCAATCAAAAACGTGAGGGAAACGCAAATAATCATCATGTTGATTGGAACTCCAATCACGCATTTGCGCGCTCGCCAAATAATCACCATGTTGATTGATTGAATGTTGACATGCACTGCTCAACTGCTTAGGCTGGCTCACCGATAAAGAAGTCGTCCCCGGGCAGCTGGTACGGGAGAGGACTCAAAAAGGAGACAACGTGGTTAATCACAAACGCCGCAAAGGGCTGTTGAAGTTACTTGCCGAGCATGGCGTGGCGAGCGTCGACCAATTGGTCGGCTGGCTCAATTCGTCGCCGGCAACGGTACGGCGCGACATCGCGTGGCTGGCCGAACGCAGCCTGCTGGTGCGCACGCGTGGCGGCGCCGAAAGCCTGCCGCAGAAGAAACAGCGCACGTTTGCCCTGTCAGGCGACACCTTCCATAACAATATCGACCGCTGCGCCGCGCAAAAACGCGCGATCGCCCGGCATGCCTGCGGCCTGTGCAGCGATGGCGACACCATCATCATCAATGGCGGCACCACCACCTACCGCATGGTGGAATTCCTCGTCGACAAGCGCCTGAAAATCCTCACCAATTCCTTTCTCATGGCCGAGCAATTATTGCGCAGCAGCGAGAACGAAATCATCCTGCCCGGCGGCAAGGTGTACCGCGAACAAAACGTCATTCTGAGTCCCTTCGACAACGACATCAGCCAGCACCATTACGCCGGCAAGATGTTCATGGGCATCTATGGCTTGTCGATGCTGGGCTTGATGGAAGCGGATCCCTTGCTGATCCAGGCGGAAAAACGCCTGATCAGCCAGGCCGAAGAGCTGATCGTGCTGGCAGACAGTTCCAAGTTCGCCCGCAAGGCAGGGCTGATCCTGTGCGGCCTGAACCGCGTGTCCTGCGTCATCACGGACACCGGCGCATCGGATGCGGCCGTGCAGATGCTGGAGCAGTCGGGCGTCAAGGTCGTGGCCGTGGCGCCCGAGGCGCTGGCGGAAGCGGCCATGCCGCTGTCGCCGGCGGAGCAGGCGTGGCAAGAGCAATAGGCAATACCTAGTCAGTGGAAAACAGAGGGCTGGAGACATGGTGTCTACCGCCCCGGCAGCAACAATAAAAGGAGACGTGGCATGAAACTGAACAAGATGATGGTGACGGCATTGAGCATGTGCATGATCGGTTGCCTGGCCAGCAGCGCCCAGGCGGCGGAAAAAATCAAGATCGCCATGGTCGTCAAGAGCCTGGGCAACGGCTTTTTCGACGCCGCCCACGAAGGCGCGAACGAGGCGGCCAAGCAACTGGGCGATGTGGAAATCATTTACACGGGCCCCACCACGGCAACGGCGGAAGGGCAGATCGAAATCATCAGCTCGCTGATCAGTCAGAAGGTCAACGCCATCGTCATTTCCGCCAACGACGCCAATGCGCTGGTGCCGATCACCAAGAAAGCCATGCAGCGCGGCATCAAGGTCATCTCGTTCGACAGCGGCCTGGCCAAGGACGGACGTTTGATGCAATTGAATCCGTCCAGCCCCGCGCTGATCGGCCAGAAGCAGATTGAAATGGCGGCCGACGCCATCGGCGGCGCGGGCGACATCGCCATCCTGTCGGCCACGGCGCAGGCGACGAACCAAAACATCTGGATCGGCGAAATGAAAAAGACGCTGGCCCAGCCCGCGTACGCCAAAATCAAGCTGGTGGCCACCGTGTATGGCGACGACCAGTCCGACAAGAGCTACCGCGAAGCCATCGGCTTGTTGCGCAGCAACCCGAACCTGAAAGCCATCATCGCGCCGACCACGGTGGGCATCAATGCGGCCGGCAAGGCCGTGGCCGATGAAAAGCTCGTCGGTAAAGTGTACGTGACGGGCCTGGGCCTGCCATCGGAAATGGCCGGCCACGTGAAGAGCGGCGCCGTGAAAAGCTTTGCCATCTGGAACCCGATCGACCTCGGCTACGCGGCCACGTATGCAGCCCATCAATATGTCACCGGCAAGGCCGGCAGCAAGCCCGGCGACACCATCGCCGTGGGCCGCATGGGCAAGCTGACCCTGGATGCCAGCGGCGAAGCGGCGCTGGCGCCACCGTTCACCTACAACAAGGATAACGTCGACAAGTTCTCGAAGATTTTCTAAGACTGTCGGCGGCTTTTGCCGGGTCAGGGCCTCTGGCCCGGCCTGGCCTACGAAATCTCTTTTGTGCGAACGGACCATGTCACAGAATCCCCCTATTTCCGTGCCGGCGGAGGCGCCGGTGCTGCGCCTGTCCGGCATCTGCAAGCATTTCGCCGGCGTTGTCGCGCTGCACGAGGTTGGCCTCTGCGTGCGCGCCGGTGAAGTCATGGCGCTGATCGGCGAAAACGGCGCCGGCAAGTCGACCCTGGTCAAGACGTTGACGGGCATCTATCAACCGGACGCGGGCAGCATGCAGCTGGGCGGCGAAACCGTCTCTTTTTCCAGCCCACAAGATGCGATGGATGCCGGCATTACCGCCGTGCACCAGGAAACCATGATGTTCGAAGAACTCACGGTGGCCGAGAACATCTATATCGGGCGCCAGCCGCAAACGGGCTTTCCCGCGCGCATAGATTGGCCGCGCATGGCGGCCGAGGCGGAGAAAATCTTCGCGCGCCTGGAAGTGCAGTTGCCCGTCTTGGCCAAGGTCAAGGAACTGAGCGTGGCGCAGCGCCATTTCGTGGAAATCGCCCGCGCCCTGTCACAAGAGGCGCGCGTGGTGATCATGGATGAACCGACGGCCTCCCTGTCGCAGCGCGAAATCCACGAGCTGTACCGCATCATCGCCCAACTGCGCGCGGCGGGCACGGCGGTGATTTTCATTTCGCACAAATTCGATGAAATCTTTACCGTCGCCGATACCTACACGGTGCTGCGCGACGGCCATTTCGTTGCCGCCGGCGCGCTGGCCGACATCACGGAAGCGCAGTTGGTGTCGCTGATGGTGGGACGCACCATCGAGCAAGTGTTCCCCAAGGTGGACGTGCCGCTCGGCCCCACCGTGCTGGAAGTGACGCAACTGTGCCACCCGACGGAATTTCACGACGTCAGTTTCTCTGTGCGGCAAGGCGAAATCGTCGGCTTCTACGGCCTCGTGGGCGCCGGCCGCTCGGAAGTGATGCAGGCGCTGTTCGGCCTCACGCCGGGCGTGAGCGGCAGCATTGCCATTGGCGGGCAGCAAGTGGCCATCGGCTGCGCCAGCGACGCCATCGGCCACGGCATCGCCTATGTGCCGGAAGACCGCCAGCACCAGGGCGCGCACCTGTCGATGTCCATCGTGCAAAACATCACCTTGCCGATTCTGGACAGCATCGGCTTTTTCCTGCGGCCACGGCGTTCCCAGGAAACGGCCATCGCGCGCCACCTGAGCGAGCAGCTCGAATTGAAGGCCAGCCACTTTACGCAGATGGTGTCGGAATTGTCGGGCGGCAATCAGCAAAAAGTCGTGCTGGCCAAGTGGCTGGCCACCAAGCCCAGAGTGATCATTCTCGATGAACCCACCAAGGGCATCGATATCGGCTCGAAGGCGGCCGTGCACCGTTTCATCAGCGAGCTCGTCACGCAAGGCCTGTCCGTGATCCTCGTGTCGTCCGAGCTGCCCGAAGTGCTGGGCATGGCGGACCGCATCGTCGTCATGCACCAGGGCCATATCCACCGCGTCTTTGCACGCGCCCAGGCGACCCCTGAAAACGTCGTCGCCGCCGCGTCCGGCAGCGGCCAGCCGCACGAGGAGCTGGCATGCGCTATCTGAAACAACGCGAAGTCCAACTGGCCCTGCTGATCGTGCTGCTGGTGCTGCTGGTGGGCCTGCGTTCGCCCGTCTTCCTGACCCTGGGCAGCCTGTCCAGCCTGCTTACCGACAGCACCTTGCTGATCATGCTGGCGCTGACGCAAATGTTCGTCATCATCACGCGCGGCATCGACCTGTCCGTGGCGTCCAACCTGGCCCTGTCGGGCATGCTGTCGGCTCTGCTGGCCGTGCACCATCCGCAGTTGCCGCTGGCGCTGGTGATCCTGGCGGCGCTGGGCATCGGCCTGCTGCTGGGGCTGCTCAACGGCTACCTGATCGGCTACCTGGACTTGCCGCCCATCGTCGTGACCCTGGGCACCATGAGCGTGTACCGGGGCCTCGTATTCGTGCTGTCGGGCGGCGCCTGGGTGTCCTCGCACCAGATGCCGGCCGCCTTCATCGATTTCCCGCTGACGCGGCTGCTGGGCGTGACCCACCTCGTGTGGATCGCCGCCGCCGCCATCGTGCTGACCTGCTACCTGGCCCGCTATACGCGCTTCGGGCGCGACCTGTATGCGATCGGCAACCAGCCGCAGGCGGCCCGCTACGTCGGCATCGCCACGGCGCGGCGCCTGCTGTGGACGTATGGACTGTCAGGCCTGATGGCCGGCCTATGCGGCTATCTGTGGGTGGCGCGCTATGCCGTCGCGTATTCGGAAATCGCCTACGGCTTTGAATTTACCGTGATCGCGGCCTGCGTGATCGGCGGCATCAGCATCGCCGGCGGCGCCGGCACGGTGGGCGGCGCAGTGCTCGGCTCGCTGTTCCTGGCCGTCATCAACAATGCCTTGCCCATCGTCAAAGTCTCGCCCTTCTGGCAAAGCGCGCTGACAGGGATCGTGATCCTCACGGCCGTGCTGCTCAATGCGCGCGGCAACAAGAACACGGGCCGCCAAATCCTGCCGCTGGCGCGGCTCACCCCTACAACTCACAGGAGCGCCACGTGAACGCCACTGTCCCCACCTTGCACGGCAGCATGCCGGAGACGGCGCCAGTGCGTTCGCGCTACACCATCCTCGACCGCAAGGCGCACCGCATCGGCCAGTATTTTGCCCATTGGGAAGCGTTATTGGCGCTGCTGCTGATCGCCGTGTTCGCGGCCAACAGCGTGCTGCTGCCGAATTTCCTCGACGCCTACAATCTGGCCGACAGCACCTTCAACTTCAGCGAGAAGGCGTTGATCGCGCTGCCAATGGCCTTGCTGATCATTTGCCGCGAGATCGACATTTCCGTTTCCGGCATCCTGGCGCTGTCCTCGGTGGCGATAGGGTTTGCGCATCACCACGGCGTGCCGCCGCAAGGCTTGCTGTTCGTCGCGCTGGCCATGGGTGCCCTCTGCGGCTGCCTGAACGGCGTGCTGGTGACGCGCTTCGCCCTGCCGTCGATCGTCGTGACGATCGGCACCGTGGCCCTGTTCCGCGGCCTGGCCAGCGTGATCCTGGGCGACCAGGCCTACACGGGCTATCCGCAACTGCTGATCGACTGGGGGCAAGGCTATTTCTTCGACATCGTGCCGCGCCCCTTCGTCATCCTGCTGCTCTTCACCGCCCTGTTTGCCGTGCTGCTGCATGCCACCAGCTGGGGCCGGCGCATCTACGCCATCGGCTGCAATCCCGGCGCCGCGCGCTTTTCCGGCGTGGCCGTGGACCGCTACCGCTTCGCCCTGTTCGTGGCGACGGGCACCATGGCGGGCCTGGCCGCCTGGCTGCTGACGGGACGCATCGGCAGCACGCGCCCGAACATCGCCATGGGCTGGGAACTCGAAGTGATCACCATGGTCATCCTGGGCGGCGTGAGCATCGCCGGCGGCAAGGGCAGCATCGGCGGCGTGCTGCTGGCCGTGCTGCTGCTGGGCATGGTGACGTATGGCCTGGCGCTGCTCAATATTCCTGGGGTCATCATGACGATTGTCGTCGGCATCTTGCTGCTGATCACGATTGCACTGCCGCGCCTGTTGAACCGCAAACACACACGAAAATAAACCATGCAACAGATCGCTTTCAAGATGCAGTTGAAACCCGGCCATGCCGCCGAATACCAGCGCCGCCACGACGCCATCTGGCCCGAGCTGGCCAGCCTGCTGCACGAGTCGGGCGTGCGCGACTACAGCATCTTTCTCGATGAGGATACGGGCGCGCTGTTCGCCGTGCTGCGCCGCATGGACGGCCACGCGATGGAGGCGCTGCCGCAACATCCCGTGATGCGCCGCTGGTGGGCGCACATGGCCGACCTGATGGAAACGCAGGCCGATGCGTCGCCCGTCGCCGTGCCTTTAACCCCCATGTTTCACCTCGCATAAGGACGGCCGTGACCATCGACGCCACCGTAGTACTCGATATCGGCAAGACGAATGCCAAGCTGACCCTGCTCGACGCCGCCGGCGCCATCCTGGCCGAAGAGCGCCGCCCGAACAGCATCGTGCACGCAGGGCCGTATCCGCACCACGATACGGAGCGCCTGTGGGACTGGCTGCAAACGGGCCTGGCCGCCTTTGCGCGCCTGGCGCACGTCACCGCCATCGTGCCCGTCACGCATGGTGCCACGGCAGCGCTGGTCGACGATGACGGCCTGGTGCTGCCCATTCTCGACTATGAATCGACCTTGCCGCAATCGCTGGCGGCCGAGTATGCCAGCTTGCGGCCCGCGTTCGGCGACAGCCTGTCGCCACAGTTGCCATGCGGCCTGAACCTGGGCTTGCAACTGTTCTGGCTCGCGAAAACCTACCCGCAGGAGTTTGCCAACGCGCGCCATATCCTGACCTATCCGCAATACTGGGCCTGGCGGCTATCGGGCGTGGCCGCCAGCGAAGTGACCTCGCTCGGTTGCCATACGGATTTGTGGCAGCCGCAGCTAGGGACCTATTCATCGCTGGTGGAGACCATGGATTGGACGCCATTATTTGCGCCGTTGCAATCGGCATGGACGGCGCTCGGACCCGTGCTGCCGCAGTGGCGCGAGAACAATGGCTTGCTGCCCGATTGCCAGGTGCTGTGCGGCATCCACGACAGCAATGCTTCTTTGCTGCGCTATCTCGATGCGCAAGAGCAAGCCCAGCCGCGCACGGTCTTGTCGACCGGTACCTGGGCGATTGCCGCCGCCTTCGGTGCACCCCTCGGCCGGCTCGATGAAACGGCCGACATGCTGGCCAATGTGCATGCGCTGGGCCAACCCGTGGCCTGCATGCGCTTCATGGGCGGGCGCGAATTTGCCGTGCTGGCGGGCAGCGAACCTCAAGTGTGCGGCGTGGACAATATCGCACGCCTGGTCAGCCAGGGTACGCTGGCGCTGCCCTGCTTTGCGGAATCGGGCGGCCCCTTCGTCGGGCAGGCGGGGCGCATCGTCGGGCCAGCCCCACGTACGGCCCAGGAACGCTATGCGCTGGCCACCCTGTATTGCGCGCTGATGAGCGATTATTGCCTCGATGCCCTCGATGCCCAAGGCGCCGTGACGGTGGAAGGCAGCTTCACGGACAACCCGCATTTCGCCGCCCTGCTGGCGGCCTTGCGGCCAGGGCAGGAAGTGAGCGTGTCGCAAGACGCCAGCGGCACGACGTGCGGCGGCTGGATGCTGCACCGCTGGGGCGAGGTGCCGGCGATGGAGGCGACGGTGGAGCCCATGATGGAAGTGGATGGTTTGACCGCATACCGTGCGCAATGGAGGGCGATTTGCAGGTCGGATTAGGTCCGCAGGAGCGTCATCCGACAACATCACCAGCGCTGGCCAACAATGTTGTCGGGTTACGCGCTTTGCGCTAACCCGACCTACGCACTGCTGGTGTAAACGAAAAATGCCCTGTCCGCAGACAGGGCAACCCGGAGTAAAGTACAGCGCGAGGGGATTAACCGGCGGCTTTGACTTTCAGCTCGTTCTTGATTTCTTTCACGCCGCTCACGGAAGCGACGATCTGCACGACGCGGTCACCCGCTTCGGCGCTCGGCACGTCGCCCGACAGGACGACCACACCTTGCTGGGTTGCTACCTTGACTGGCAGGGCAGCGGCTTGCGCATCGGCGCTCAGGGCGGCCTTGGCCGAGGAAGTGATGGTTTCATCAGGGACGGCTGCGGCAGCGTTGGCGGCCACGACGGTGTCAGCAGGAGCTTGTGCTTTTGGTGCGGAGTCAGCGGCATGCGAAGCGGTGATCGAGGCGCCCGACAGTACGATAGCGGCAACCAGGGTATTGAACAGTTTCGATGTTTGCATGGTAGTTCCTCTCAATGAAGTTAAAAGCTTCTTACTTGGATAAAGCAACACTTTGAAGCGTCACATCTACCCATACAGCAAGCGCCGTGCCAGCTTTTAAATTTCATTTAAAATCAAGTACTTAGAGTCACACTCGATTTTTCCAGCCCATTTCGCGGCGATCTGGCCCGAAAAAGGGGGCTTTCTGTCGCCTGGCAGCGACAGCTTGTGGCAAGACCGTCAATGTTTTACGCCAAGCCCCTGATTTTTAACGCTTTATTTTTGTCGCTATTCAGCGACAGGGTCGCCATCGCCCCGGAACAGGGCCGGCGTCAGCTCGTATTTCTGCAATAAGCGGTAGAACTCCGTGCGGTTGCGGTCGGCCAGGCGGGCCGCGTCGGCCACGTTGCCGTCCGTCAGGCGCAGCAGCTGAATCAGGTAGTCGCGCTCGAAGCGCTGCTTGGCTTCGTTATAGCTGAGCGCTTCCAGCGACGGCACGCGCAGGGCTCGCTGCACCAGCGACAAGGGCACCAGCGGCGCCGTCGCCAGCGCGCACACTTGCTCAACGACATTGACCAGCTGGCGCACATTGCCGGGCCATGGTGCGGCCACTAGGGCCGTCAAGGCGTCGGGCGCGAAACCGTTCAAGGGTTTTTGATACTTGGCTGCCAGTTTCTGCAGGAAATGGTTCGCCAGCAGAGAGATATCTTCGCGTCGCTCGGCCAGCGGCGGCAAGGTCAAGGTCACAACGTTCAGGCGGTAATACAAGTCTTCGCGGAATTGCCCCTCGGTCATCGCCACGTCCAGGTCGCGGTGGGTCGCCGACAGCAAGCGCACGTCGACCGGACGCGTCTGGTCGGCGCCGACGGGGCGCACGGCCCGCTCCTGCAGCACGCGCAGCAGTTTCACCTGCAGCGGCAGCGGCATGTCGCCGATCTCATCCAAAAACAGGGTGCCGCCATCGGCCGCCTGGAACAAGC
This sequence comes from Janthinobacterium sp. KBS0711, assembly GCF_000988085.1. Taxonomy (NCBI): domain Bacteria; kingdom Pseudomonadati; phylum Pseudomonadota; class Betaproteobacteria; order Burkholderiales; family Oxalobacteraceae; genus Janthinobacterium; species Janthinobacterium sp. KBS0711. The sequence continues at coordinate 87,990 of NZ_LBCO01000004.1, forward strand.
CTTCGCGGTTGCCGACGGCGCCCGTAAACGAGCCTTTGACGTGGCCGAACAATTCCGATTCCAGCAGCTGCTCGGGAATGGCGCCGCAGTTGACGGCGATGAACGGCGCCTTGGCGCGACGGCTGGCATTGTGCAGGGCGCGCGCCAGCAATTCCTTGCCCGTGCCGCTGGGGCCGCGAATCAGGATGCTGGCATCGGACCCGGCCACCAGCTTGGCTTCGGCCAGCAGCTCGGCCATCTGCGAACTACGGCTGATCAGCTCGGCACGCCAGCTCTCGTCGCCGGACGCTTGCGCCGGCATGACGGTGGACAAATTGATGGCATACGCCACTTTTTCCATCAGCAGCTTGCCATCGAACGGTTTCGTCAGATACGCAAACGCGCCGCGCGCCGTCGCGTCGACGGCGTCGGGAATGGTGCCGTGGGCAGTCAACAGGATGACGGGCAGGGCCGCATGCTGGCGGCGGATTTCATCGAACAAGGCCAGGCCGTCGCGGCCCGGCAATTGCACGTCGGTAATGACCAGGGCCGGCAATTCCACGGCCAGGCGCGCCAGCGCCGCTTCCGCGCTGCCCACGGCCGTCACGCGATAGTTGCCCGCCTTCAGGCGGATGGTCAGCAGGCGCAGCAGGTCGGGATCGTCGTCGACCAATAAAATGTGGGCGTGCTCGCTCATTTCGGCGCTCCCGCAGCAGGGCGCACGGACAGGCTGCGCTCGATATTCTTTAACGCTTCGAGTTTTTCATTGAGCAAGTCGTTGCGGCGCTGGGCGTCGCGCAGCTGCGTGTTGAGCTTGTCGATGCTCTCTTCCTGGCGGCGCAGTTCCGCATACTGGCTGCCCAGCAATTGTGCCAGCGGCGCCAGCAGTTGCGCATCCTTGCCCGTGGCCGTCAGCAATGGTTCCAGCAGCGCCTGCGCGCGGGCCAGGTCGCCGGGACCGCGCAAGGCCGCTTGCAGCATGGCGCGGCGTAGCGTGTTCTGCGGCGCATGGTCGGCTTTCGCCAGGTCCAGCTGCGCTTTCACCAGTTCCGACGGCGTCATCAGGCGCAAGGCGCTTTGATACGCGAGCAGTTCGGTCAGCTGGGGATCGGCCACCACCACCACGCGGGGCGGCGTTTGCACCAGCACGGGCGTCTGGATGGGGGGCTTGGCGGCGCAAGCGCCCAAGAGCAATGCGCAGGCGACCATGGCGCCCAGGGAAATTCTCGTCATCATAAGGGCAGTTCTATCCGAAAATGCGCGCCGGCGGGGCGCGGTAAAAGAGTGACGCTGCCATCGTGGGCGGCGATATATTCGCGCACGATGGACAGGCCGATGCCATTGCCGTTGCGCGCGCCGGCCGCCTGGCGCACTCCCTGGTAAAACGGTTCAAAAATACGCGCGGCATCCTCGGGCGCCACGCCGGCGCCCTCGTCGATGCAATCGATGCATACGCGGCCGCCTGCGCAAGACAGGGTGAAACGCACGGTGCCGCCCTCCGGGCTGAAGCGCACGGCATTCGACAGCAAATTCGCCAGCGCCGTCGCCAGCTTGTCGCGGTCGGCCTGCACGATCATGGATTCGCCCTGCACCTCGACCGTCAAACGGCGGGCCAGCCATTGCAGGCGCTGCCCGGCCACCACATCTTGCAGCAAGACGAGCAAATCGACCTTGCTGTGCGCCAGGTGCTGGGCGTCAAAAGCGGCGGTATTGTAGCGCAGCAAGTCCTCGATCTGGGTTTGCAAGGACGCCGTGTTTTGCTGCAGGATGCCGGCAATCTCGCGCTGGCTGTCGCTGAGCTTGCCCGCCACCTCGTCTTCCAGCAAGGCCACGCCTTCGCGCAGGGCCGCCAGCGGGGTTTTCAATTCATGCGAAATATGGCGCAAAAACCGTTCCTTGTCGGCATCGAGATCCGCCAGGCGCTGGCGCAACCAGTCCAGCTGCTGGCCCAGGCGGCGCGTGTCGGCCGGGCCGCCGACGACGATGGGCTGGTCGTAGCGTTTGTCGCCCAGACGCTCGATGGCCGTCTTGATGCGGCGCAGCGGACGCGACAACAGAAAACCGAAGCAGGTGGCCAGCACGGCCGCCAGCAGCACGGCGCCGCCCACCAGCACGCCCAGCAGGCGGCGCTGGCGCTCCAGCTCGGCCAGCAGCGCGTCGTTGCGGCTGCCGATTTCCGTCTTGCTTTCGCGCGCCAGGCTGTCATTGATCTGCGCCATGCGGGCAAACGCGCGGTATACGACGGCGTGGCCATCGCGCTTGCGGCGCTTGCCCGCCTGTAAAACTTCCCAGGCCGATTGCGCCTGCACCGTCCATTCGTCGGCCAGCTGGGGAGCGAACTCGGGCGTGGCACGGTTCAGTACTTGCAGCGCCGCCGTCGCTTCGTCGCGGGCCGCCGCGAAACGCTCGCGGAACACGGGATCATCGAGCACGAGAAATTGGCGCGCGCTGCGCTCCATGGCCAGGGTGCGCTCGGACAGGCGCTGCGACTGTTCCGTCAGGGCAATCGCCTGCGCCGCCGTCTCGCGCCCCAGCCGCGCCAGATGTTCCAGGGTCAGCAGGGCTTGCACGGAGGTGGCCGTCAAAATGCCCGTCGTCAAAATGAAGGCGGCAAATAACAATTGGCGAAAGGAAAGTCGAGACAAGGTAGGCGCCTTCGGTTCAGTCTGGAGAGTAAAAGGCGCATGGTACGCTAAGCCTCCATCGCGGGGCGCCAGCTGTCAAAAATAGCCTATTTGGCAACCTTGTTGCTTTTGCGTCCGACAAGCAAGCGGCGGCGGCGGCGCGCAGATACTCCTAGTACAATAGGGAAAAACTTCATACAGGCATCAAAGTGGCCCCGGCCCTGGCATTACGCCGCTTTGCCCCCACATGTGATGCAGCCCCACCGACTATCCGAATCACCTACCGCAGAGATCCCATACCGCATGAGCACATTTGAAAAAGTCAGCAGCAACTTCATTCCAGTCTTGCAGGCAACCATCGAGCAATATGTCGAGCCAGCAACGGGCATGCGCCATATCCACATGCATACCGAGCAGGCTGAGATGGTGTTCCTGGTGGCCTTTCCCACTGTGCCCGAAGTGAGCGACGGGCGCGCCCACATCCTGGAACACCTGGCCTTGTGCGGCTCGTCGCGCTACCCGGTGCGCGACCCGTTCTTCTCGATGCTGCGCCGCTCGACGGCCACGTTCATGAATGCAATGACCTATGCGGACCGCACCGTGTACCCGTTCGCCAGCACCGACCGCAAGGATTTCTTCAACCTGCTCGATGTGTACCTCGACGCGGCCTTCTTCCCGAACCTCGATTACCTGAATTTCCGCCAGGAAGGCTGGCGCCATGCGTTCGAAGGCGACAAGCTCGTCTACCAGGGCATCGTCTTCAATGAAATGAAGGGCGCGTTTAACAGCCCCATGCGCGCGCTCGACAGCGGCATCGCCAGCGCCTTGCTCAAAGGCACGACGTATGAAGTGGAATCGGGCGGCGATCCGCTCGACATCCCCGAACTGACGCATGAAATGCTGAAAGAATTCCACGCCAGCCATTATCACCCTTCGCAAGCCGTGATCATGACCGCCGGCAATATCGAAGCGTCGGCCGTGCAGGAACAAGTCGCCGAGCGCGTGTTGTCCAAGCTCAGCGGTTTCTCCGAACGCCGCCTGCCGCAGCTGGCGCCCGCATGGACGGCGCCACAGGAAAACATCGTCAAAATTCCTTCGCAGGAAGCGCGCGACGATGAGTTCGGCCTGCAATTCGCCTGGCTGATGGGCGAGTCGAGCGACCCCATCGCCTATTACCACGCGCATCTGCTGTCGCACGGCTTGCTCGGCGAATCGTCGGCGCCCGTCATGCGCGCCATGGAATCGGCCGGCTATGGCCGCCCATCGGACATGAATGGCCGCGACGCGGGCATCCGCCAGATGGTGTTCCACATCGGCATGGAAGGTTTAACCCAAGAACAGATCGCCGATGCGCACCAGCGCATCTGGACGGCCCTGGAAGAAACAGCGGAAGAGGGCATTCCCGCCGCCGTGCTGCACGCAGCCTTGCGCGACATCAAGTACAGCCAGCGCGAAATCAGCAGCGGCCGCATGCCTTACGGCCTGGGACGCTTGCTGCACGCCTTGCCGCTGGCCATGTATGGCGGCGACGTGATGGACGCGTTCGACAATGCGGCCATCCTGGAAACCCTGGAACAGCAGATCGACGATCCTGAATTCTTCAAGCAGCTGGTGCGCGAGCTGATCGCCAATCCGACCCGCTTGACGACGCACGTGGTGCCCGACAGCGCCTACTTCACGGCCCGCGCCGCCCAGGAAGACGCCAAGCTGGCGGCCTTGCAGGCGACGCTGACGGATGCCGAGCGCGAGCACATCGTGGCCGAGTCCGCCGCGCTGGAAGCGCATCAGCAACTGCCATCGAATTCCGAAGTCTTGCCGCGCATCCGCCCTGGTGACGTCAGCGCACTGCCGCGTCCGGCCCTGCCGATTCCAGCCGCCGTCGACGGCGCCGTGGCGTTCAGTATCGCCTCGAACGGCATCAGCTATGCCAACGTGCTGTACGACGTGTCGAACTTGCCGGAAGCATCGTGGCCATGGCTGCGTTTGTACACGGACCTGGCGCCGGAACTGGGCGTGGGCGACATGTCGTTCGACGACGCCAGCGCCTGGCGCCAGAGCATGGTGCCCTCGTTCCACATCGGCCTGGAAGCCATTCCCCGCCCGCAACAGGCGATGCGCGTGGAACTGTCGTTCTCGGCCAGCGGCTTGCGCGAAGAACATGCGGCCATCGCCGCCGTGCTGTCGGCCTGGATCGCCAAGCCCCGCTTCGATGAAGAAGAGCGCCTGGCCTTCCTGATCGAAAGCCTGGTGCAAGACAAACTCTCCAGCCTGGCCGAGTCCGGCAACCGCTACGCCATGCTGGCCTCGGCAGCTCCCCTGTCGCCCACGCGCCGCTTCGATGACATCGTCGGCGGCCCGGCAGCCTTGCCGTTCTACCGCCGCTTGCAGCAGCTGAGCAAGACGTCGGCAGGCTTGCAGGAAATCGCGCGCGAACTCGACACCCTGCACGCGCACATCATCGCCCAGCAGCCAACCGTGCTGTGCGCCGGCCTGGAGCAGGATGGCATCACCCTGGCTCGCTTGCTGGAATTGCCTGCAGCCAGCACGGACGCTACCGCATCGACAGAGGCGGCCGCGCCGGCAGCTTTGCCGCTGGCCAACACGGCCCTGCATGCGACAAGCCAGATCAACCATTGCTTCGTTTCCTGGGCCGTACCGGGCGTGCACAATCCGGACGCTTCGGCCCTGGCTGTGGCCGCCGAACTGATGACCAACCAGGTGTTGCATACGGCCCTGCGCGAAAAAGGCGGCGCCTATGGCGGCAGCGCCAGCTACGCGGCCGGCGCCGGCACGTTTACGTTAAGTTCCTACCGCGATCCGCGCCTGGCGGGCACATTCGCCGACTTCGGTACGACCCTCGATCAAATCCTCGACGGCGATTTCTCGCAGGAACAAGTGGAAGAAGCCATTATCTGCGTCATCAAGGGCCTCGACAAGCCGCACTCGCCGTACGCGGAAGCGCTGACGGCGTGGAACATGCAGCAGCGTGGCACGACGGAAGCCGTGCGCCAGCAATTCCGCACCGGCGTGCTCAATTGCACCCTGGCGCAGATCAAGGAAGTCACGCGCACGTGGCTGAAAAACGGCCAGCCTAGCCGCGCCGCGTTTGCGGGCAACACGACGCAGGACCTGGCCGGGCTGGAAGTGGTGGATTTGCTGGCGCTGGCTTCTTAAGCTGGGCAGGCGGATCGTGTCGGATTACGCGGCGTGCCGCCGCTAATCCGACCTACGCTACGAATCGGGTAGGTCGGATTAGCGCAGCGTAATCCGACAACATTGTTGGCCTGTCTTGTCGGATTGCGCTGCTATTGCGGTACGGCGCTCGGCTCCATGTACATCAGTTCCCACTGATGCCCATCAGGATCCTGGAAACTGTGTCCATACATGAAGCCGAAATCCATCGGCTCCTTGTAGATGCTGCCGCCCGCCTGGACGGCCTTCGCCACCAGCTCATCGACTTCGCCGCGGCTCTCGGCCGACAGACACACGAGCACTTCCGTCGCCACCTTGGTGTCGCACAGCTGCTTGGGCGTGAATTGCTTGAATTTGTCGTGCGTCAACAGCATGACGAAAATGTCGTCGGCGACGATCATGCACGTCGCCGTTTCATCCGTGAAATGGGCATTGAAACTGAAGCCCAGCGCCGTGAAAAACGCGACGGAGCGTTCCAGCGACTGGACAGGCAGATTGACAAAGATTTTGCGGGCCATCATGTCTCCTTGTGGGTCGTATGAATATGTGCTGCCCGCCGATTCTACACCGGCTGTTCAGCCCTTCGCGCGCGCCACGGTCTTCGGCGCGTAGCCGAAATAGCGGCTGAACGCGGCGCTGAAATTGGCCGGGTGGCGATAACCGGTTTGCCAGCCCGCCTGCGCCACCTGGCAACCATTTTCCAGCAATAACTTTGACCGCTGCATGCGCAACGCCAGCAGGGTGCGCTGCGGACTGTCGTTGTAGCGGTAGCGCCATCCCTGCTTGAGCTTGAACAAGCTCAGTCCTGCTTGCGCGCACAGGTAATCGAGCGTGAGTTCCTGCGCCATCTGTTCCTGCATCAGCGCGTGGACGCGTTCCAATCTGGCGATATCGGCCTCGGACCAGCGCGGCACGGGAGAGGGCGCCGGCCGCAGTGCCCGCAGCTGTTCCGCCAACAGGCTGAGCACGCCGATATGCACGTCCAGCGGGTCCGTCGCGCGCAGCAGCGAGCGGGCATGCAGGGCGCAGGCCGCCGTCGTGGCCGCATGCGCCAGCTGGCGCGCGCCGCCGTCGGGCAGCAGGGACGCCAGGCCTTCCGGCCAGTAGCGCGCCAGCGCTTCTTCCCCCACCAGCACGCGCAATTGCGCCGCCCGCTGATTCGCCTCGAAACGGCGCTCGCCGCTCGTGTGGCGAAACGCCGTCACCGTCGTATGGCCGCCCCGGAAACGCAATTGTTCGCCATCGCGCGTGACGTAGCCGGACGCGCCTTCCAGGCCGATGGTGATCACCATGCCGCCCGCATCGTCATGCTTCGATTGCTCGACGAGCGCCAGCCGTGGGCGGTAATCGGAGTGCACGAGCAGCAAGCCCTGGTCGACCTGGCGCTGGTCGGCGCGGCACTCTTTCAACCCCGGGTCCAGCTGGCGCCGCGTCCAGCCTGCCGCTTCCCTGTCCTGTTCCCTCATCGCTCCTCCCGTCCTTGCGCGCCGTCGCGCATACGAAATGCGCCGTGCCGCATACAAATGCAAATGATAATTATTCTCATTGTTGCATAAAATAGGCATACACGCCCATCTCGTCGAAAGGAACTTTCATGTCATTCACGTCACAGCATGCCTTGCAGCCTTACTGGGACCTGGCCGTCGCGCCCGTGCAGGCGGACGGGCTGGCCGCCGCCCTGGAACTGGGTATTTTCGATGTGCTGGCCACGCCGCACACGCCGGCGCAGCTGGCCGACACCCTGTCGCTGCATGCGCCGCACACGGCCCTGCTGCTGGAACTGCTCTGGAGCATGCAGGTGCTGGAGCGCGACGGGGCCGCTGCGGATGCTGAAGCAGACACACAACGCTACCGCTGCACGGCCAGCACCTTGCAGTATTTCTGCCGCAACTCCGTGGCCTTCTGCGGCGATGCCTGGCTATACCGGCTGCATGCGCTGCGTCAATTCGCCACGCAGTTACCTGCCCTCGTGCGCGACGGCGGCAAGGTGGCGCCCTACAACACGGCGAACGGGGTCAACTGGGCCGCCGCCGCACAGCAGCAAATTGGCCAGGAACAACGTGCCGTCACCATGCGCGCGGCCCTGTCCGTGATGCAGCGCATCGCCCCGTTTGCGGACGGCAACACGCCCTTGCGCCTGCTCGACGTAGGCGGCGGCCCGGGCTGGGTGGCCATTGCGCTGGCGCAAGCCCATGCAGGCTTGCACGGTTGCGTGTTCGACTGGCCGGAAACGGTGGCCGTGGCGGCCGCCAACATCGCCCATGCACAACTATCCGACCGCCTGGAAACCTTGGGTGGCGACCTGGGCTGCGACGACATCGGCAACGACTACGACCTGATCTGGTGCTCGTCCGTGCTGCATTTCGTGCCCGACATGGCGGCGGCCTTGCGCAAGATGCAGACAGCGTTAAAACCCGGTGGCGTACTCGTCTGCGTACAGGCGGAAATCGCCCCGGCGCCGGGCGACGCGGCACGCGTGCTGCCGTACTACTTGCCGATGCGCATGCTGGGCCGCAAGGTGACACGGCACGGTGAATTGGCGCGGCTGCTGCGCGACACGGGCTGGCGACAAGTGGAGCAGTACGGCGCCAGCGATTTCCCCATGGCGCCCGTGCAAGTGCTGATTGCTCGTTCCTAACAATTACCATTTAGCAATTATCTTTTTTATAGCAAAAAGGGACGCAAATGCGCTAAGCTGTGCCGGCATTGATCGATGTCATCCGCAGCACTCTGCTGCCTCCACAGGGAATCCATCATGAGTCTACATATCGCAGGGAAAGTCGTCGTCATCACCGGTGCCAGCAGCGGCCTGGGAGAAGCCACCGCGCGCCATCTGGCCGCACTGGGCGCTTCCGTCGTGCTTGGTGCGCGGCGCATGGATTTGCTCACCATCATCGCCGAGGAAATCACGGCGGCCGGCGGTCAGGCCGCCATCGCCCAGACCGACGTGACCCAGGCGGGCGACCTGACGCGTTTGATCGACACGGCGCTGGCCGTGTTCGGCAAGGTCGACGTGCTGATCAACAATGCGGGGTTGATGGCCATCGCGCCGATGAGCGCCTTGAAGGTCGACGAATGGAATAACATGATCGATATCAACATCAAAGGCGTACTGAACGGCATCGCCGCCGTGCTGCCGCATTTCCAGGCGCAAAACAGCGGCCACATCATCAATATCTCGTCGGTGGCGGGACAAAAAGTCTTCAGCCCGGGCGGTACCGTCTACAGCGGCACCAAGTTTGCCGTCAGCGCCATTTCGGAAGGCTTGCGCCATGAGCTGGCGGCCAGCGGCGGTACCATCCGTACCACCGTCATTTCACCGGGCGCCGTGGACACGCCACTGAGCGAGGGCAGCAGCCATGCCGAGAGCGCCAAGGCCGTCAAGGAGTTCTACGAGATTGCCATTCCCGCCGCCTCAGTGGCGCGCGCCATCGCGTATGCGATCGAGCAGCCAGCCGACGTGAGCATCAATGAAATCGTGCTGCGCCCGACGGCGCAGGCGTTTTAAGCGGAATCTTGCTGCAGCGACTCGATAATCAGGCTGGCCAGGCGCTCGACGGGCGGCCTGGACACGCTGGACACACGCAGCAGTTCCAACGACAGCGGGGGCAGGGCGGGCAAGCCCGCCGCCACGTGATCGAGCGCACGCACGCTTGAGGGCAAGCCCAGGCCCGTGCGCACCGTCACGCCCAGCCCGGCTGCGGCCGCCGCCCACAGTCCGGCCAGGCTGGGACTGGTAAACGCCGTGCGCCAGGCGATGCCGGCATGGTCCAGTGCCTGCGTGGCGCAGCGCTGGAACAGGCATTCGCGGTCAAACGCAATGAGCGGCAACGGCTCGCCCGACTCGGGCCGCCAGGCCAGGCTGGACGAGGCGATCCAGCGCATGGCCGGTTCGGCAATATGCTGGCGCTGCTGCTGCGGATATTCGGCCACGTCGGCGATGCAGGCGCCGCCCCACAGCAGGGCCAGGTCCAGCTGGCCCATGGCCAGCCCTTCCATCAGGGCCGTGTTGCGCGCCACGTGCGCCTCGATGCGCACTTTCGGATGCGCGCGGGCAAAACGCCCCAGCACGTCAGGCAGCAAGGCTTCGCCAAAATCCTCCTGCAAGCCCAGCCTGATCCAGCCTTCCAGTTCCGCCCCGCGCAAGGCGACGGCCGCCTCGTCGTTGAGCTCCAGCAGACGGCGCGCATAACCGAGCAGCACGTCGCCGGCGGGCGTCAGCGCCAGCCCCCGGCCATCCTTGCGGAACAGCGGCATGCCCGCCTGCTCCTCGAGTTTTTTCAGCTGCGCGCTGACGGCCGAGGTGGAACGGCCCACCTTGTCGGCCGCGCGGGCAAAGCTGCCCAGCTCGATGCCAGCCACATAGCTGCGCAGAAAGGCGATGTCGAAATTAAGCAGGCTCATGGCGTAGAAGCAATCGTCCGGTTTTTTGGGATGGTGTCGCATAAATTATCTGATATTCAGAATGATCGTAGCGCGCGACACTGTCAGGGTCAACCACTTTTCTCTCCCTGCCATGAACACCAGTTGCCAAGCCATTCCCGTTCCTGTCCCCGTCACCGCGCCCGCGCTGGGCGACGCCCACCGCTGGAAAGTGCTCGCCGTCGGCGTGGCGGCCAATGCCAGCTTTTCCGCCGCCGCCAATGGCATGCCCACCACGGCCATCTGGCTGCGCAGCGGCTATCACCTGAGCAATACAGAACTGGGGGTGGCGCTGGGCGCCATGGGCCTGGGCGTGGCCCTGACCGAATTGCCATGGGGCATGGCCACCGACCGCTGGGGCGACCGCCCCGTGCTGCTGACCGGCTTGCTGGGCACCATGCTGGCGCTGCTGGCCTTGCTGCTGTGGATTACACCCGCTGGCGGGTCCGTGCCGCCCTTATGGGCGCTGGCGGCGGGGCTGGCCCTGGTCGGCGTGCTGGGCGGCAGCGTGAACGGCGCCAGCGGCCGCGCCGTGATGCGCTGGTTCGGTCCGGGCGAACGGGGTTTCGCCATGAGCATCCGCCAGACGGCCGTGCCGCTCGGCGGCGGCCTCGGCGCCCTCGTCCTGCCCAGCCTGGCATCGCGCTACGGCTTCATGCCCGTGTTCGGCGCCCTGGCCCTCGTATGCGGCCTGTCGGCGTTTTTTACGTGGCGATGGATGCATGAGCCCGATTTCTCTGCCGAGGCCGCCAAGGGGCCGCAAAACGCGTCCAAAAGCCTGCCCGGGATCAAGCCACTGCCACCGTTACGCAATCGAAAGGTCTGGCGCATGGTGGCCGCCATCGGCTTGCTGTGCGTGCCGCAGTTTGCCGTGCTCAGCTACGCCACCGTCTTCCTGCACGACCATGGCCGCCTGGGCCTGGCGGAAATCACCGCCGTGATGGTGGCCCTGCAGGCGGGCGCCATGGTGATGCGCATCTGGAGCGGACGCCACACGGACCGCCACGCGAACCGGCCCGCCTACCTGCGCGGCTCTGCCCTGGTGGCGCTAGCCTCGTTCATTTTGCTCGGATGCATCGCCTGGCTGGAGGCGCCTGGCTGGCTGCTGATGGCCGCCGTGGTGCTCGCCGGCATCGCCGTGTCCGCCTGGCATGGCGTGGCCTACACGGAGCTGGCCACGGAAGCGGGCGGCGCCAACGCGGGCACGGCCCTGGGCATGGCGAACACGGCCGTCTACGTGGGGCTGTTCCTCACGCCGATGGCCATCCCGCACCTGCTGGCGGCCAGCAACTGGTCCGTCGTATGGTGGCTGGCGGGACTGGTGGCGCTGCTGACCTGGCCGCTGTTTCCGAAGCCTTAAGAAAGCGGCGAAATCCGGTAAACGCAGCGCATCGCGTTCGCCAGCACGTGCTGTTCGCGCACGATGCTGGCGTGCGGTCCCACCACTTCCTGGAACAGCTGCAGTTCAGAGCGGCAAAAGCCCTGGCAGGTGCGCGCGGCCGCGCAGATGGGGCAATGGTCTTCGATCAGCAGCCAGTCGTCGCCGTCCGCTTCCACGCGCGCCATATACCCCTCTTCATCGCGCACGGCGGCCAGCTGCTGCAGCCGCGTGGGCAAGTCCGGCGCCGAGCACGCGAGCGCATACGCGCTGCGGCTTTCCTCTTCGCGCTGCGTGATGAGTTTATCCAGCCCCGCCTCGCCGAACAGCTGGCGCACGGAACCGATCAGCTTGATCGTCAGCTGCGCATGCGTGTCGGGAAAGCGCGCATTGCCCGCTTCCGTCAAGACCCAGTTCTGGCGCGGCCGTCCCGCGCCCGCCTGCGCCTCCTGGCGTCCTTCGATCAGGCCCGCCGCCACCAGCTTTTGCACTTGCTGGCGCGCCGCCTCGCCCGTCATGTCCAGGGTCTTGGCCAGGGTCGCCGTGGAGACGGGTCCTTTGGTCTTGATGAAATACAGGATGCGCTCCGTCGTTTGCGGCGCTTCGCTATTATCCAAACGTTTACTTGTGTAATTCATTTCGCTCAACTATCATGGGGCCAGTTAACCAACTAATTGCTTGCATAATAGGCCGGTAGCTCCCCGCTGTCGAGGAGTTTCCACGTCCGCTTGCCGGCAAGACACTCTTTTGGACTGGAATCCCATGCAGCTGCAACACTCGATCTGGCTGTTTCACGCCATCCTCGCTACCGGCCTGGCCACCTGGCTCACCCTGGCCGCCATCAACAACCTGCACGCCTTCCACGGCTCCGTCTGGGCCATCGGCAACACCATGCGCATGGACCCGCTGCGCCAGGACCCGACCATCCAGACGCCGCTGCTGCGCCGCGCGCTCACCTCGTTGACCTTGCACCGGCTCTCGCTGGGCGTGGTGCTGGCGCTGCAACTTGGCGCCGCCATCGCCGCCTGGACGGGCGTGGCGCTGTTGTTCGGCGGCGGCCTGGCCGCTGGCTTGCCCTGGCTGAACCTGGCCTTGTGCGCCATGGCCGCCTTCTTGCTGCTGATGCACCTGGGCGGCCTGTGGTTCGGCTACTGGATCGCGCAGGAAGGCTTGCAGACGACGCACCTGGTGCTGCTGCTGTGGACCATAGCCCTGTTTGTACTCTTCAACGCGCAGCGGACCTGATCAGCCTCCGCTGCGCCTCTTCTTCCCTTTGTACTCTTCCCTTTGTACTGCTGTAAAGGACTTCATCATGAATACGAAAATCGTCGGCGCCTCTGCGCTGGCCATCGCCCTGGCCGTCGCCGGTGCCGCGCTGTATCCCCGCGCAGACTCGCATGCGGCCGATGCCGCCGCCTCCCCCGCCACCAAGGTGGCGCTGGTCCCCGTCGTGCTGGGCACGCAAGAGCGGTTTTTTGCGGGCGTGGGCGAACTGGAAGCGGCGCGGCAAGTACAAGTGGCCGCCGAAACGGGCGGCCGGATCACGCAGATCCGCTTCGAATCTGGCCAGCAGGTGGCAGCTGGCGCCGTGCTGGTACAGCTCAATGACGCGCCGGAACAGGCAGCGCTGCTGCGCCAGCGCGCACAGCTGAAAAACGCGGAAAGCAGCCATGCGCGCACGGCGCAGATGGTCAAGGAAAAAGCGGCCACGCAGGAACAATTGGATAGCGCCCTGGCCGCGCGCGATGCGGCCCTGGGCGACGTGCGCCAGACGGAGGCGCTGATCGCGCAAAAGACCATCCGCGCCCCGTTCGCGGGGCAGCTGGGCATCCGCAAGGTGCACGCGGGCCAGTACCTGAACGCGGCCGACACGGTGGCCAGCCTGATCGACACGAAGTCGCTGATGGTGAACTTCGCCCTCGATGAACAGAGCAGCGCGAAGCTGGCGCCGGGCCAGGCCGTGCAAGTGCTGGTGGACGCGTATCCGGGCGACGTCTTTACAGCGAAGATCAACGCCATCGATCCGCTGATCGCCCGCTCGCGCATGGTGCAGGTACAGGCGGCGCTGACAAATCCCCGTGGCGCCCTGAAAGCGGGCATGTACGCGAATGTGCGCGTGGCGCGCGAAGCGGGACAGCAGCTGACGGTGCCGGAAACGGCCGTGACCTACAGCGCGTATGGCGACACCGTGTTTGTGGCGCAGCAGGAGGGCAAGCAGCCGCTCACCGTCAAGCGCGTGGGCGTCAAACTGGGCGAGCGGGCAGGGGGCCGTGTCGCCATCCTGGACGGCTTGCGCGAGGGGCAGCGCGTGGTCGCTTCGGGCCAGCTGAAACTGGCCGACGGCATGGCCGTGCAAGCCGTGGCCAACACCCTGGACGAGGCCAAGCGCGCCGCGCCCAAGGCCGGTTCCTAAGGAGCGCACACAATGAAATTTACCGACTTGTTTGTGCGCCGCCCCGTGCTGGCGCTGGTGATCAGCACCCTGATTTTGATGCTGGGCGTGGTCGCCATCCTGCAGCTGCCGATCCGCCAATACCCGATGCTCGAATCATCGACCATCACCGTGAAAACCACGTATCCGGGCGCCTCGGCGGAACTGATGCAGGGTTTTGTCACGCAGCCGATTGCGCAAGCCGTGTCGTCGGTGGAAGGCATCGATTATCTGACCTCGTCCTCGGTGCAGGGCAGCAGCACGGTCACCGTGCGCATGGAATTGAACCGCGATTCCACGCAGGCGCTGACGGAAGTGATGGCCAAGGTCAACCAGGTGCGCTACAAGCTGCCCGAAGGCGCTTTTGACCCCGTCATCGAGCGCTCGGCCGGCGATTCCTCGGCCGTCGCCTACGTGGGCTTTGCCAGCGAGAGCGTCTCGGCACCCGCGCTGACGGACTACCTGGCGCGCGTGGTGCAGCCGATGTTCGCCACCATCGACGGCGTGGCGAAGGTCGACGTGTACGGCGGACAGCAGCTGGCCATGCGTTTGTGGATCGACCCGGCCAAACTGGCGGCGCGCGGCTTGACGGCGGCCGACGTGGCCGACGCCGTGCGGCGCAATAACTACCAGGCGGCGCCCGGTAAAGTGAAGGGACAATTCGTCGTCTCCAACATCAGCGTCAACACGGATCTGACCAGCGTGGCCGAGTTCCGCGACATGGTCATCCGCAAGGGCGGCGATGAAAAAGACAGCGCATCGCTCGTGCGTCTGAAAGACGTGGGCACGGTGGAACTGGGCGCGGCCGCCACGGAAACGAGCGGCATCATGGATGGCGTGCCGGCCGTGTACCTGGGCCTGTCGCCCACGCCGGGCGGCAACCCGCTGGTGATCGTCGACGGCATCAAGAAGCTGCTGCCCGAGATCCAGAAAACCCTGCCGCCCGGCGTGAAAGTGGAGCTGGCGTTCGAGACGGCGCGCTTCATCCAGTCATCCATCGACGAGGTGGCGCACACCCTGCTCGAAGCGCTGCTGATCGTCGTCATCGTCATCTACCTGTGCATGGGTTCCTTGCGCTCGGTGCTGATTCCCGTCGTGACGATTCCGCTGTCGATGCTGGGCGCGGCGGCGCTGATGCTGGCCTTCGGCTTCAGCATCAATCTGCTCACCCTGCTGGCGATGGTGCTGGCCGTGGGCCTGGTGGTCGACGACGCCATCGTCGTGGTGGAAAACGTGCACCGGCATATCGAGGAAGGCAAGACGCCCGTGGCGGCCGCCCTCGTCGGTGCGCGCGAAGTGGCCGGCCCCGTGATCGCCATGACGATCACCCTGGCCGCCGTGTATGCGCCGATCGGCATGATGGGGGGCTTGACGGGAGCGCTGTTCAAGGAATTCGCGCTGACCCTGGCCGGCGCCGTGGTGGTGTCGGGCGTGGTGGCCCTGACCTTGTCGCCCGTGATGAGCTCATTGCTGCTGCAGCCGAAACAATCGGAAGGACGCATGGCGCGCGCCGCCGAGCATTTCTTCGAAGGTTTGACCAGCCGCTATGCGCGCCTGCTGGACCGCTCGCTGCACCACCGCTGGCTCAGTGCCGGTTTCGCCGCGCTGGTGATGGTCAGTTTGCCCTTCCTGTACCTGCTGCCGCAGCGCGAACTGGCGCCGGCGGAAGACCAGGCCAGCGTACTGACGGCCATCAAGGCGCCGCAGCATGCCAACCTCGATTATGTCGAACGCTTTTCGTACAAGCTCGATGCCATCTACAAGAATATCCCCGAAACGCACTCGCGCTGGATCATCAACGGCGGCGAAGGTCCGGCATCGAGCATCGGCGGCATCAACCTGACGCCGTGGGCTGAACGCGCGCGCAACGCGGCCGTCATCCAGGCGGAATTGCAGCACGCCGTGGGCGACGTGGAAGGCACGAGCATCTTCGCCTTCCAACTGGCGCCCCTGCCGGGATCGAGCGGCGGCTTGCCCGTGCAGATGGTCTTGCGCAGCGCGCAGGATTACGCCACCCTGTTCCGCACCATGGAAGACGTCAAGCAGCGCGCGCGCGATAGCGGCCTGTTTGCCGTCGTCGACAGCGATCTCGATTACAACAACCCCGTCGTGAAAGTGCGCGTGGACCGCTCGAAGGCGAACAGCCTGGGCATCCGCATGCAGGACATCGGCGAATCGCTGGCCGTGCTGGTGGGCGAAAATTATCTGAACCGCTTCGGCATGGATGGCCGCGCGTACGACGTCATCGCGCAAAGCCCGCGCGAACAGCGACTCACGGCGCAAGCCCTGACGCAGCAGTACGTGCGCGCCGACGATGGCAGCCTGCTGCCCCTGTCCGCCGTCGTCTCGGTGAGCGAGCAGATCGAGCCGAACATGCTGACGCAATTCAACCAGCAAAACGCGGCCACCTTCCAGGGCGTGCCGGCACCGGGCGTGACCCTGGGCGACGCCGTCGCCTTCCTCGACGGCGTGGCGAAGACTTTGCCGCCCGGCTTCAGCTACGACTGGCAGTCCGATGCGCGCCAGTTCGCCACGGAAGGCAATGCCCTGCTGCTGGCCTTCCTGGCGGCCGTCGTCGTGATTTACCTGGTGCTGGCGGCCCAGTACGAAAGCCTGACGGACCCGCTGATCATCCTGATCACGGTACCGCTATCGATCTGCGGCGCCCTGATTCCGCTGGCGCTCGGCTACGCCACCGTCAACATCTACACGCAGATCGGCCTCGTGACCCTGATCGGCTTGATCAGCAAGCACGGCATCCTGATGGTGGAATTTGCCAACGAATTGCAGGTGCATGAACAGCTGGACCGCATCACGGCCATCCGCAAGGCGGCGCAGATCCGCCTGCGCCCGATCTTGATGACCACGGCCGCCATGGTGGTGGGCCTGGTGCCGCTGCTGTTCGCTTCCGGCGCGGGCGCCAACAGCCGCTTCGGCCTGGGCGTCGTGATCGTCTCGGGCATGTTGATCGGTACCTTCTTTACCCTGTTCGTGCTGCCCACCGTGTACACCTTTCTGGCCCGCCGCCACACGGCCGACCATGCCACGCCGCGCGCCCGCGACCTGTCGCAGGCGCTGAAGGAATCCGTATGAAAAACTACCGCTATCTCGTCGCCCTTTTCCCCGTGCTGGCCGGTTGCGCCGTCAGTCCCGCCTACGTCACGCCGGGCACGCCCGCCATCGCCCTGGCCAGCCCGCAGCAAGCGCAATTCGCAGCTGGCACGGGCGCCGTCAGCGAGGCCGCGTGGTGGACGTTTTTCGATGATGCACGGCTGTCGCAGCTGATCACCAGCGCGCTCGAACACAACCTCGATATCGCCCAGGCGCAGGCGAATTTGCTGGCCGCGCGCGCCGTCTTCGACGAGCGCCGGCTCGATAAACTGCCCGCTGTCACGGGGCAGGCGGGCTGGCAGCGCACGGTGCAGCAGGACACACCCGATAGCCGCACCGCCAGCGCCAGCACGCGTGTGGGATTCGACGCGCAATGGGAGATCGACCTGTTCGGCCGCCTGGCGCACATGAGCCGTTCGGCGCAGGCGCGCGCCGATGCGGCGCAGGCGGACTTGCGGCAAGTGCGGCTGACGATAGCCGCCGAGGTGGCGCGCAATTACTACGAGGCGCTGGGCTACCAGCAAAACCTGGCACTGACGCAGGCGCAGGTACAAAGCTGGCGCGACACGGTGGCATTGATCGACGCGCGCATCCGCGCCGGCAGCGGCTTGCCGGAAGAACGCCACAACGCGCTGGCCAACCTGGCGCGCAGCGAGGCGGCATTGCCACCGTTGCAGGCGGGCCTGCGCCAGGCGCAGTACCGGCTCGATGTCTTGAGCGGCCAGGCGCCGGGCGCCGTCGCGCTGGCCACCAAGCCCCAGCAACAGGCGCCGCTGGCCGGCCGGCTGCCGCTCGGCGACGTCAACCGCCTGATCAAGCAGCGGCCCGACGTGGTGCGCGCCGAGCGCCTGCTGGCCGCCTCCAGCGAAGACGTGGGGGCGGCCACGGCCGACCTGTATCCGCGCCTGAGCCTCGGTGGCTTTTTAGGCTTCTTTGCCTTGCGCGGCAGCGGCGTGTTCGATGGCGGCGCGCGCGCGGTCGAGGTGGCGCCCTCCGTCAGCTATCCGGCCTTCCGCCTGGGCAGCGTCAGGGCACGCTTGCGCGGCACGCAGGCCGAGGCGCAGGGCGCCCTGGCGCGCTATGAACAAACGATGTTGTTGGCGCAGGAAGACGTGGAAAACGCCGTCACGCAGCTGGCGGAAAACCAGACGCGATTGGCCTCCCTGCTGGAATCGGCGCGCCATGGCAACGCGGCCCTCGGCATCGCCAGCACGCGCTATGCGGGCGGTGCCGGCAGCTACCAGGCCGTGCTGGAAAACCAGCGCACCTTGTACGATATCCGGCGCGAAGCGCTGCTGGCGGAGACGGCGTCCTACATCGATGCGATTGCCCTGTACAAGGCGCTGGGATGGGGGCAAACTATGTAGCATTTTTCGATCAGGAGGAAATGCGATGTTCACGCAAGGCAGCTGGCTCAATCCACCGGAAAACTGGTCCGCCGACGGCGCGCAATTGCGCGTGACGACGGACGCCAACACGGATTTCTGGCGCAAGACCTCGTATGGTTTTATCCGCGACAGCGGCCACTTTTTCGGCACGCAAATCGATGGCGATTTCACGGCGCAGCTGCACGTGGCGGCGCAATACGCGTCGCTGTACGACCAGGCCGGCCTGATGGTGCGCATCGATGCGGAAAACTGGATCAAGTGCGGTGTCGAATTTTCCGACGGCCAGCTCTTATTGAGCACCGTGCTGACGGCCGATACATCCGATTGGGCCGTCAGCCTGGCGCCCGCCATGCCGGACGGTTTCTGGCTGCGCGTAACGGTGGAGCAGGGCGTGATCCGGGTGCAGTATTCGACCGATGGCAAGCTGTGGCCGCTGCTGCGCCTGGCGCCGTTTCCCGTCGCATCGCGCTACCTTGTCGGCCCCATGTGCTGCACCCCGGAACGGGCCGGGCTCGAAGTCGTGTTTTCGCAGTTTTCCACCGGACCGGCACTGCAAAAGGATTTGCACGATCTCACTTAGAACGCCATTGCGCCTTGCTTAGCTGAGCGCCGTATCGAGCACCATCATCAGGAGAAAACCGAACACCAGCGCGACACTGGCAAAACCGCCATTGCCGCTGCGCTGCGCCTCGGGAATGGCGTCGTGCACGATGACGAACAGCATGGCGCCGGCAGCCGCCGCCAGGCCCCACGGCAGCAGGGCGGACGACAGGCCGATCAGCGCCAGGCCGGCCAGCGCCATCACCGGCTCAACCAGACCGGAGGCGGCGCCCATGGCCACCGACCAACGCCGGCCGTAGCCCACGCTGCGCAGCGCCAGCGCCACGACCAGCCCTTCCGGCACGTCCTGGATGGCAATGCCGGCCGCCAGCGCATTGGCGCGTTCCAGCGCCACGCCCGCATAGCCGACGCCGATCGCCAGCCCCTCGGGCAGGTTGTGCAAGGTGACGGCCAGCACAAAAATCCACACTCTTTTCAGGCTGCTGGCGGCGGGCGCGGCGCCCTGTACGCGTTCGCGCACGACCAGGTTGAGCACGACGATCAGCAGCATGCCGAGGCCCATGGCAAAGGCCACCAGCAGGCTGGCGTGCATGGGCGTTGCCACGCGCTGCCTGGCCGCCGCCAGCGCCGGCAACACCAGTGAAAACGCGGTGGCCGCCAGCATCACGCCGGCGCCAAAACCGAGGAAGCAGTCGTAGCTGCGCTGCGAAAATTTATGCGACAACAGCACCGGCACGGTCCCCAGCGCCGTGGCGGCAGCGGCCATGGCGCCGCCGATCAGGGCCGGCGCCAGATGGGCATGGCGCAGCCCCAGCTGGGCCGTCAGCGCGTACAGCAACCACAGCGCGCCACCGCCGCACAGGGCAAAGCCCAGTGCATGGGGCCAGGACCAGTGTCTGGCCAGGGCCTGCAGCGCGCGCGGCGTGTTCACGCTGGTGGTGCCCGGCCAGCTGCGCTACAAGGGCATGGACGAGGTGCCGCCATCGCGGCCGTTGGGCCGCATGCCCAGTTCCGCGCCCGTCAACGGGTCGGCATCGGGATTCGATGCCGTGCGCGCGGCCATCTGCTGCACGGTGGCCAGTTCGTCCTGCGGCAATTTCACTTCCGCCTCGCCCGTGCCGCCGTCGACGGCCATCTGCTGGCGCGGGTCGGAAATGTACTGCCACTTGCCGCCCTGGTTCCACGGTCCCCGTTCCTCGCCCGGCCCCTGTGACATGTTGAAATACACGTCCGCGTACTGCGGGTCGCCCGGCAGTTTGCCGGGCGGGAAATTGGGCTCGATCGAATACAGGGCTTTTTCAAACGACTTCTGGTGTGCCACTTCGCGCGTCATCAGGAAACCCAGCGCTTCCTTCACGCCCGGGTCGTCCGTCAGGTTGATCAGGCGCTCGTAGACGATCTTGGCGCGCGCCTCGGCGGCGATGTTCGAGCGCAGGTCGGCCGTCGGTTCGCCGATGGTATCGATGTAGGCGGCCGTCCACGGCACGCCGGCCGAATTGACCAGCGGGGCGCCGCCGCCGTACAGCACCTGCGTCACGTGGCTGTCGTTGCCCGCGCCCGTGATATTGCGGTACAGCTCCGCCGCCTGGTCGACGCCCTCGGCCAGCCGCCCCTTGGCGCCCTTGTTGAGCATGACGACGATATTGCCGATCACTTCCAGGTGGCTCAGTTCTTCCGTCGCGATATCGAACAGCATGTCCTTGCGGCCCGGATCGTCCTCCGACAAGGCTTGCGTGAAATAGCGGCAGGCGGCGGCCAGCTCGCCCTGCGGGCCGCCGAATTGTTCCAGCATCAGGTTGGCCAGCCCGGGATTGGGCTGCTCCACCCTGACCGTGTATTGCAGTCGCTTGTTGTGTGCAAACATGGTGCTCTCCTCGTTCGCAGCACGCCGGTCTACTCGTGCTGATTCAGTGATCTGTGGATGTCCTTCGACTCGTTGCGGCCCGGCCGGTCGTCGGCCAGCTTGCCCGCTTCGCTCTGCGGCCGCTGCGCCGCGCCCTTGACGTGGGCGTTGTCGTCAGATTGCGTCAGGGTGGGCAGGTTTTCCTGCTCCACCGGGTCAAGCCCGCCCTGCGGCGTGATGACGTCGTTGGCCCAGTGGCCGCTGTTGGCATTGCCGCTGGCCAGCTTGCCGCCGCCCTGATTGGCATACGCATCGCCCTGCGACTGATTGACGTCGCTCTTGTCCATGCGCGTGTTACGGCCCTGGTCGGCGGGATGCTGCGGAGTGTTGCCGTGTTTTTCCTGCATGCGCTTCTCCTCGGTTGGTGGATGAAGTTCCATGCTACTGGCGCGCAACGGCCGGCAAGATAGGCGCGCGGCGGGCCGGCGTGTAGGAAAGTGACTCGCGCAGCGCCTCAGCGCCGCCGCAGCCACAGCGCGCCGGCGGCCAGGCCGATGCCGAAGGCGCCGTACACCAGCAGCAGCGAGGGGCGCGACAGGCGCATCTCGTAGCCGGGCTGCAAACGGTGCGGCGTCAGCTGGTAATCCGTGAAACAGGCCACGGCCGTGGCGCCGGCCGCCGCCGCGACGGTGGATGCCACGCGGCGCCGGTCGAGGATGCGCGCCGCATAACGCTCGAACAGCACGCCCCAGAACATGGCGCTGCAATGGTGGATGACATAGCCGACCAGGGTATGCCTGAGCGAGGCGTCGTCGCGGCGCGCCGCCTCGTCGCCCCACAGCCAGTGGCTGACGGCGTTGACGGCGGCGAACACGCTGCCCGTTTCGCGCCGGCCGCACAGGGCCAGGGCGGCAGCGGACAGGAGGGAGGCAAGGCTGCCCGACAGGGCGCCGTGATGCAGGGTGGTAGGCAAGGCTGGCATGGTGGTTCTCCCGTAGTAAATGCGGTAATGAACTGAAACGCAAAAGGCGAATCCAACTCCCATCAGGAAAGGGCATCGATGCGCATACTGCTGACGGGGGCGAGCGGTTTCATCGGAACGCATGTTTCGACCGCGCTGCTGGCCGAAGGTTTCCAGCTCGCGTGCACGACACGTCGCGCGCCGCCCCGCGCGCCCACCGGCCAGGAGCAGCGCGTGCACCTGATCGAGGCCGATTTTGCGCGCGACACGGCCAAGGCCGCGTGGCTGCCGCGCCTGGCCGGCATCGACGTCGTCATCAACTGCGTCGGCATCATCGCCGAGCATGGCGCGCAGACGTTTGCGGCCCTGCACACGCAGGCGCCGCGCGCCCTGTTCGCCGCCTGCGCCGAAAGCGAGGTGCAACTGGTGATACAGCTGTCGGCCCTCGGCGCGGACGACGGCGCCGTCTCGCCCTACCACCTGAGCAAGAAGGCGGCCGACGATTTTCTCGCCAGCCTGCCGCTGCGCGCCGTCATCGTGCAGCCTTCGCTCGTGTATGGCGACGATGGCGAAAGCGCGCGCCTGTTCCGCATGCTGGCCAGCCTGCCCGTGTATCCCCGCTTCGGCCGCGCGCCGCAGCTGGTGCAGCCCGTGCATGTGGACGACCTGACCGATGTCATCGTCGCGCTGGTGCGCGGCGCGGGCGCGCTGGGCGGCCAGAAGACGCGCCGCGTGCCCGTCGTGGGGCCGCAGGCGCTGCCGTTTGCGGCCTACCTGGCGGCGTTGCGCTCAGCCATGGGGCTGGGGCGGCTGCGCGTCGCGCCGCTGCCCAGGTGGCTGATGCCGCCCGTGCTGCTGCTGGCCAGGCTGCTGGGCTTTGCCATGCCGGACCGCGCCACCCTGGGCATGCTCGAGCGCGGCAATACAGCCGATGCGGGGCTCACGCGGCGTTTGCTGGGACACGCGCCGCGTCCCGTGGCGCAGTTCATCAGCGACGCGCGCGGCGCGGCCGTACGCGCCCAGCTCGACTGGCTGCTGCCTGTGCTGCGCCTGTCGATTGCCATCGTGTGGATCGCCACGGCCATCGTCTCGGCCGGCGTCTATCGAGTCGAAGACAGCTATCGCCTGCTCGAACGCAGCGGCGTGCCGCCAGATTGGGCGCCGCCGCTGCTGGCCGGCGCCTGCCTGCTCGACCTGCTGCTGGGCATGGCCACCCTGGCGCTGCGCCCGCCGTGGCGGCGCTGGCTATGGCCGCTGCAAGCCGCGCTCATCGTGTTCTATACCGTCTGGATCGCCGTATTCCTACCGGAATTCCTGTGGCATCCGTACGGACCCCTGACGAAAAATCTGCCCATGCTGGCGGCCCTGTGGCTGCTGTACCAACTGGAGGAACATCCATGGAATACCTGATCGTCAAATGGCTGCACATCGTCTCGTCGACCCTGCTGTTCGGCACCGGCATCGGCTCGGCCTTCTACCTGCTGTTCGCGAGCCTGAGCCGCGACGTGCGCGCCATCGCCGTCGTCAGCCGCCACGTGGTGCGCGCCGACTGGCTGTTTACGGCCACGACGGTGGTGTTCCAGCCCCTGAGCGGCTTTTACCTGGCCCACCTGGCCGGCTTTCCCTTGAGCAGCCGCTGGATCGTCTGGTCCGTGGTGCTGTACCTGGTGGCCGGCGCCTGCTGGCTGCCCGTCGTGTGGCTGCAGATGCGCATGCGCGACATGGCGCAAACGAGCGCGCGCGACGGCGTCGCCTTGCCCGCGCTGTACTGGCGCTACCTGCGCATCTGGGCGGCGCTGGGCGTGCCCGCCTTCTTCGCCCTCATCATCGTGTTTTACCTGATGACGGCCAAGCCGGCGTGAGCGCGCCGGTGCCCTTCAATGTTTGCGGCCCTGCTTCTTGCCGCCGCCGGCGCCCTTGCCGGAACCGGCCTTGGTATGGCTGGCCGCATCCTTGCCGCGCTTGCCAACGTCATTGTCGGTGCTACTTTTGTCTTCCGTGGGGGCGGCCGATTGGCGATTCTGGCCGGCCTGCGATTTTTGCTTGGGCATGACGCGCTCCTGATGAACGAGGGGACCCTGTCAGCCTAGCCGCCATGGCGCCATTGTCCATCGGCGCGCCCGCCGCCACGCTGTAGGATCAATCCGCCCGCGCGGCCCACGTTTCATGCAGGTGGCGCCACAGCAAGGCGCCGTCGGGCGTTTTCTCGTACACGACGGTGGACCAGCGCTCGGTGTTTTCCGCGCCCGGCAGCGACTGGAATTCGCGGTAGGAGACGGTGGCGCCGGTGGCACTTTCCTGGATCAATTGCAAGTCCGTGATGCGCATGGCGAGGCCCGGGCGGCTGCCGCCGGCGCCCTGGAAAAACCCTGTCAAGCCAAAGTGGTCGAGCCGCATCCCGCCGGGCGCCACCATCGTAAAATCGGGCGAAAAACGCGCCAGCAATTGCGCGCAGTTTTCCGCTGCCGCCTCACCGGAAAGCCATGCACGGATCAGCACATGCGTGGATAAAACGTCGTCAAAATAGGGGTTCGTTGCAGTCATTTTTTGCTTGCTCCATGGTGGTGTAAAAGGTCGAGAACGGCGCGGTTGTCGATGCGCAGGCACAGTGCCAAAGGCAGCAGGCACGAGGCGGCGGCCAGTGCAAAGCACCAGTGGAACACCTGCGCCGCACGCAGGTGCTGGGCGGGGTCGTCCAGCGAAGCGATGCCCTGCGCCGCCAGCAAGCCATTCAGCAGTACGCTGAGCAGCGCCACGCCCAGGCAAAAGCCCAGCTGGCGGTTGATATTCCACACGGCGCTGGCCTGGCTCAGCTGCGCGTCCGGCGTGCGCAAGAAGGCCGTGCTTTGCGCCGTGCTGCTGCACAAGCCGCCGCCAAAGCCCATCACGGCGTACGCGCCGGCCAGCCAGAACAGCTGATCGGCCGCCTCCACGCGCAGCAGCATCAGCATGCCCGCCGCCTGCAGCAGGGCCCCCCCGATGAACAGCGGTTGCGGACCCACGAGGCGGTAGCTTTTGCCGGTCAGCGAAATGGCCGCAAACGAGGCCAGCGCCCACGGCAGCATCAGCGCGCCAGCCGTCGAGGCCGGCATGCCCAGCACGCCCTGCAGGTACAGCATGGCCAGCAGGCTCACGCCCATGAAGACGCCCGGCACCAGCAGATACATCAGCATGGCGATGCGTAGCAGCGGCTCACTGGCCAGGCGCAGGTTGAGCAGCGGCGTCGATTTGCGCAGGGCGCCGCGCACATAGCCCCAGGCGCAGGCGACGCCCAGCGCCAGCACGGCGGCGCCAGCCAGCAGCTCGTCCGGCGTGCCCAGCATGGTCAAGCCCAGCAACAGCAGCAAAATCGCCGTGCTGCCCGCCAGCAGGCCGCTCACGTCGAGACGGGGAACGACCGCGCGCGGCGGGTCGGGACGCAGCCAGCAGGCGGCCAGCAGCAGCGCCAGCGCGGCAAACGGCACGTTCAAGTAAAAGATCCAGCGCCACGACAGGCTGTCGACGATGACGCCGCCCAGCGCGGGCGACAGGGCTGGCGCCAGCAAGCCCACCAGCATGATGACGGAGGACAGGCCGGGGCGCTCGGCAGGCTGATACAGCTGGTAGGTCATGCTTTGCCCCAGCGGAATGAGCAAGCCGCCGCCCAGGCCCTGCACGCAGCGCCAGGCGATCAGCGCCTCGATCGACGGCGCCAGGCCGGCGCCGATGCTGGCGCATAAAAAAGTTAGCAACGATGCCATGAACACGGTTTTGCTGCCATAATAGGCAGCCAGCCAGGCGCTGGCAGGGATGACGATGGTCAGGCCGAGGATGTAGGCGGTGCTGATCCAGGCCAGCTGCGCCACCGAAGCGTGCAGGGCATGGCCGATATCGGGATAGGCGACACTGGTGATGAACATGTTGATCAGGTCGACGAAAAACCCCAGCAGATAGATGGCCGCGACCTTTTTGCGATAGTCCATGGTGCTCCAAATGGCAAACGGCCAGCTTAAGCGTCCATCGTCATTTGCGTAACGGGCCAGCCCCGATTACACTGTCAAACAAATTTTGACAAACCTCTATAACCCGCATGCCTCCTCATTCTTATTTATGATCAGTCTTGACCGCCTGGGTATTTTTATCGCCATCGTCGATGCCGGTTCGCTGACGGCGGCCGCCGCCGTGCTGGGCCAGAGCAAGGCCGTCGTCAGTTTTAATTTGAAGCAGCTGGAGGCGGAGCTGGGCGTGTCGCTGCTAACGCGCAGCACGCGCAGCCTGGCACTGACTGACGTGGGACGGCGCTTTTACGAGGATTGCCAGCGCGTACTGAGCGAAGCGCAGGGCGCCATCGAAACGGCGCGCCAGGGCCACCAGGGCTTGCGCGGCACCCTGCGCCTGACCACCACTGTCGAATACGGCAGCCGCACGGTGATCCCCGCGCTGATCGCCTTTGCCGCCGCCCACCCGCAGCTGCAGATCCAGCACTCGTCGTCATCCTCGCACGAAGACCTGATCTCGGGCCGCTACGACCTGGCCATCCGCATGGGTTCCCTCAACGATTCGAGCTACCGCGCCGCGCTGATCGAGCCGTACGCCATCTGGCCGGTCGCCTCGCCCGCCTACCTGGCCAGCCTGCCTGCCAAGGGCATCGCCAGCCTGGACGACTTGCAGCGCGCGCGCTGGCTGGCACACAGCCGCCTGGCCACACCACTGCGCTGGGACGTGCACACACCGGACGGCGCCGCCGACTTTGCCGTGCAGGACGACGCCGCCATCCATTCCGACTCCGCCTCGGCCCTGCTGGGCTTTGCCCTGGGCGGCTGCGGCGTGGCCCTGCTGCCGCAGTGGCAGGTGGAGGCGGAAGTGCGCGCGGGACGCCTGCGCCGCCTGCTGCCCGACGTCGTCTTCCCTGAGCAGGGTGTGTATGCCGTGTATCCGAACACCCAGCATATCGCGGAAAAAGTGCGCGCCTTTATCGACTTTTTGCGCGCCTTCGTGGGCACGCCGGACTGAGGTTTCACGTCGTCAATACTTGTTGAATACAACGATTTCCAAGGGGCAAACGAGCGCCCCTTTCGTTTTTCCCAGCCTACACTGGAAGGGCATTGTTCACCAATTGGAGACCATCATGGCACATACATTGGCAGCAGTTTTCGCCGTGCGCGATATGGCCGAGCGCGCCCGGCACGACCTGATCACGGCTGGCTTCCCCGGCGCCAGCATCCGCCTGCACGATGCGGGCAGTGACGACTTTTCCGCCACGGAAAACATCCGCCGCGACGACAGCGACAGCCTGCTCGACAGCGTCAAGCATTTCTTTACGGACCTGTTCGGCAGCCACGCCGACCGCCACATCTATGCGGAAGCCGTGCGGCGCGGGCATGTCGTGCTGACCCTGGAAGAGGCGAGCGACGCCGATATCCAGCGCGCCACCGACATCGTCGAACGCTATGCGCCGCTCGACATCGATGCGCACGCCGAGCATTGGCGCGCCGGCGGCTGGCAAGGCGCACCGCAAGACGCCAGCGCGATGCGCCAGGGCGCCAGCATGCAGTCCGATACGCCATCGCGGCAGGGCACCTCCGCCAGCAATGTGAACGAAGCGCCAGGATCGCAGCAATTCGCCAGCGACATGGCGCCGCCGCCGGCGTCCAGCGCCGGCGCCAACGTGCGCCGCTATCCCGGCGCCGACAACCTGCCCGGCACCAATTACGACGACGAGCAGTATTACCGCAACCACTGGAGCGCCACCTATGTCGCCACTGGCGCGCGTTTCGAGGACTACGATCCCGCCTACCGCTATGGCCATTCGATGGCAAGCAGCGACAGCTACCGGGGCCGCCCGTGGGACGACGTGGAAGCGGACCTGCGTTCCACGTGGGAACACACGTATCCCCAGTCGGCGTGGGACAACTTCAAGGCGGCCGTCAAGCATGGCTGGGAACGCGTGACGTCCTGACGCGCGGGGAGGGGGAGTGCCCCCTCTCAGCGCCCCTCGTGCGTGAGCTTGAGGAAGTGGTTCAGGATGTGAAAGTGGTCTTCGAAGAATTGCTCTTCCATGGCAGGCAGCGCGGCGACGGGCACCCACTGCGCCAGCGCCGCATCGTCGGCCGCCGTCACGGCCGGCAGCTGGCGCGTCTTCAAATCGAAGTAATGCGCATGCGTGATGGTGCGCCCGCGCTGGCTGCGGTCCGGGTGGTCGAACACGGCCACGCCGACCAACGCCTCGACGAGGGTGGGCGCCAGCACGCCCAGCTGGGTTTCCTCCGCCAGTTCGCGCAGGGCGCCCTGCAGCAGGCGTTCGCGCGGCTCCAGGAAGCCGCCGGGCAAAGCCCATAAATCCTTGCCCGGATAGCCGCCACGGCGCACGAGCAGCACGTGGCCGCCCGTCTGCACCAGCGCGTCGACGGTTGTAAAGATGGGCGCATACGGCGCCACTTTCCAGCGTGCTTTATAGGCTTCGATGGCGCGGTATTCCTGCACCAGCGGGGCGTACCACGGCAGCAAGGTCCACGCCTTCAGATACTGGCCGATGGCCGCCGGCAGCAGCTGCGCCACGGCGCTCAGCGACACGTCCACGTCCTCGGCCTCGAACAGCACGTTGCGGATGGCCGTCGCGCCGATGGGTGCGCCAGGGTCGATTTCCAGATTGAATAACTGCCAGTGCGGGAAATGGTGCAGGTAGTAACTGGTGGCGTCCTTGAAGCAGGCCACCAGCATCACGCGCTGCGCCTTGGGCACGGCGCCCGCCACGGCGCGCCGCACGGCATCGGCCCACAAGCCGTCATCGTAGTAATCGCGCACGGCCACGTAATGCACGCGCGCGCGCTGTGCCTCGGGCAGGGTGGCGGCGATCATGGCGGCCCGTTCCTGCCACGTAAACGGGTTCTTCGGGCTGCGCGCATGGAAGGCCGAACCGAGCACCACCACCACTTGCGCGGCCGTCGTCAGCGCCTTTTGCAACAAGCCCGCATGGCCATTGTGAAAAGGCTGAAAGCGGCCGATCAGGATGGCCGCATCGGCAGAATAAGTGAGGGTCATGCGTCGTCTCCGGTGGGGTAGTGGGCGGCGATCGGCAATTGACGCCCGCTGCCAAAGGCGCGCGAACGCACGCGGATGATGGGCGCCGCCTGGCGCCGTTTGTATTCATTGCGGGCGACCATGCCGAGGATGCGCGTCACGAGTGCGCGTCCCTCGTCCGTCTCGCGCAGCTGGTCGACCAGGGTCAACGCTTGCGCGCTTTCTTGCGTCGGCAGGCGGCGTCCTTCGATATGCCATTTGAGAATTTCATCGAGCACGGGATACGGCGGCAAACTATCCGTGTCGCGCTGGCCCGGCGCCAGTTCCGCCGATGGCGGCTTGTCCAGCACGGCAACGGGAATCAATTCGCGCCCGGCGCTGGCGTTGATATGGCGTGACAGGGCGAACACCTCCGTTTTATACAGGTCGCCGATGAGTCCCAGTCCACCATTCGTGTCGCCGTACAGGGTGCAGTAGCCAACCGAGATTTCGCTCTTGTTGCCGGTGGTGAGCAGCAGGGCGCCAAACGCGTTCGAATATTCCATCAGGATCGTGCCGCGCACGCGCGCCTGCAGGTTTTCCAGCGGCAGTCCCTGCAGCTTGCCGTCGAAGGCGGCCGCGTAACCGGCTTCGTATTGCGCCACGATGTCGCGGATCGGATGCGTGTAGAGGGCGATGCCCATGTTGGCGCACAGGGCGATGGAATCGGTGACGGAGCCGGCGCTGGAAAACACGGACGGCATGGTGATGCCCACGACGTTGTCGGCGCCCAGCGCTTCGACGGCCAGGGCCAGGGTCAGCGCCGAATCGATGCCGCCCGAGCAGCCGACGACGACTTTCGTAAAGCGGCAGCGGCGCGCGTAGTCGCGTAACCCCAGCACGATCTGGCGCCGCGCAAACTCCACGGCGGGGATGCCTTCCGGGTCGGGCATGGGAAACGCGGCACCATCGGTACGCGTAAAACGGCCGCCGGCAAAGCGCAGCAATGGAAAATCTTCGACGAAGCGGGCCGCTTCGAATGCCACGCCGTCGGTCGGTGACATGGCGAACGAGGCGCCGTCGAACACGAGCTGATCCTGGCCGCCCACCTGGTTGACGAAGAGCAGGGGCAGATTGACGCGCTTGCAGGCGGCGCCAAACACGGCGTGGCGCTGGGCGCGCTTGCCGATGTCGGACGGGCTGGCGTTGATGCTGACGATCAGATCGGGCCGCGCCGCGTGCAGGGCGTCGAAGGGGTTGACGGCGTAGGCACGCCCGTCGTCATTCCAGCCATCCTCGCAAATCATGAAGCCGACCTTGCAGCCGGCGATCTCCAAGGTGCAGGCGCCGGGCGGGCCTGGCTCGAAATGGCGGCCCTCGTCGAAGATGCCGTAAGTGGGCAGCAGCTGCTTGTAGTATTCGGCCACGATGCGCCCGTCGCGCATCGCCAGCAAGGCGTTGTACAGGGGCTTGCCGACGCCGGAGTTCGGCCGCGCCGTACCGATGACGGTAACCAGTTTCGGCCAGCGCGTGGACGCCTGCAGCACGGTATCGAGCGCCTGCTGCATGCCGCGCAGGAAGGCGGCGTCCTCGAACAGGTCGCCCGGATAATACGCGCACAGCGACAGTTCGGGGCAGACGAGCAGGTCCGCGCCTTCCTCGCTGGCGCGCTGCATGCGCGCGATGATGGCGGCACAATTGGCGTCGAAGTCGCCCACGGTGGGATTCATCTGGGCGAGGGCGATGGTCAACATGGCGATCCTTTATTGGTTACGCTTGAAACCACTATCCTGCCTGAAAAATTTTCTGAAGGTACTGATGCAATCGTGCAAGCCTGCCGCTGAGGGTGCTACAAGGTCTTGAGCCAGGCCCGCAAGCGCGTGCGCGCGTTCGCATACGGCGACGCCGTGTTGAACTGGATCATGCGCCCCATCGTGTAATGCGTGTACCAGGGCTGGCCATACAATTGCGCGTCATCGTGCGCGTCGATCAGCGCCAGCAGCTGGTCTTTCGCCTGCTCCAGGCGCAGCAGCAACTCATCCATGCCCAGTTCAGCATAGTCCGCATAGAAGCGCTGCGCCAGTTTTCCCAGAGCGTTCCACGTGAAACCTTCGGCGGGAAAAGCGATGTCCTCGATGCGTTTGCCATCGCGCAGCTGCGCGTGCCAGTGCAAGACCAGCTCGTTCCACCCCACCAGGTAGGCGAGCAAGTCGCACACGCTCATGCGCGTACCCGCCACTTGTCCTTCCAGCACGGGTGCACGCGCCAGCGCTGGCGGCACGCGCGCCAGCTCCTGCGCCAGCTTCGCATACGTGGTGCTAATCGCCTCGAGCAGTTCCTGCTTGCTGTTGGGGATGGCCATCAGGCCGCCTTGACGACAGGCAAGCCGGCCGCCTGCCAATCGTCGTAACCGCTGCCGAGACGGCGCGCCTGCAAGCCGTGCTGGCGCAGGGCCGCCACGGCCTGCACGGACAGCACGCAATACGGGCCACGGCAGTAGGCGGCGATCTCTGCGTTCGCGGGCAATTCGCCGAGCCGGCGCTGCAAGTCATCAAAAGGAATATTGATCGCACCGGGCAAGTGGCCGGCGGCAAACTCCTGCGCGGGCCGCACGTCGAGCACGGTGATGCTGGCCTCGCGCATGCGCTCTTGCAACTCATCGCCCGTGATCGCTTCCACGTGGTCGCCCCGGCCCAGCGCCTGCAACTCGCTGCGCTGGTGCTGCGCATACACGTCCAGCGCGGCCAGCAGTTGCACGATGGGGCCGCTGCCGAGCCGGTACAGCACGCGCTTGCCATCGCGCCGCGCCTGCACGAAACCGGCGCGCCGCAACTGCTGCAGATGCTGGGACGTATTCGCCACGGACAGGCCCGTCAACTCCACCAGCTGCTCCACCGCATATTCGCCGTGCACGATCTGCTCGAGCAGGCGCAATCGCGGCGCGCTGCCTAAAATATGGGCAAAACCGGCGGGACTGGCAAGGGTATCGATTTCTGCGTTGTTCATTGACACAATGCTAGCACCCTTATAACATTCAAGCAATTCATTGAATGTTAGGGGCGGCAATGCAAATACTTTGGCTCGATGCGCTGGCGATCGGCGTGGGCGCGACGGCGGTGATGGATGTGTGGGCGGTGGCCTTGAAACGCTTCTGGTGCATCCCCTCGCTGAACTTTGCGATGGTGGGGCGCTGGCTCGGCCATCTGCCGCGCGGTACCTTCAGCCACGTCAACATCGCCCAGGCGGCACCCGTGCGCGATGAAACCATCCTGGGCTGGACGGCTCATTACCTGATCGGCGTGCTGTTTGCGGCCGTGCTGCTGGCGCTGGTGGGACAGGAGTGGGTGCAACAGCCGAGGTTCGCGCCGGCCCTGCTGGCGGGCCTCGTGAGCGTGGCCGCGCCGTTTTGCATCTTGCAGCCGGGCATGGGCGCCGGCCTGGCCGCCAGCAAGACGCCGCACCCAAACGCCGCCCGCCTGCGCAGCCTGATGGCCCACACGGCGTTCGGCATCGGCCTGTACCTGGCGGCCCTGCTGTGGTCGACCGTGCGCTGACTTGCCGACTAGCTCGTCAGCGGCGGCACGGGCGCCGGCGCCGGTGCAACGGCTGACATGGCCGGCGCCTCGGGCTGCGCCGGCACGCTGCTCAGCACCATCGTGCTGGGCTTGGCGATGGCGATATTCGCCTCGTCCAGGCGCTTGAGCAGTTCGAACAGCAGCGCGCTGCGGATGCCCGACGTCAGGCGCGGCGACGAGGCAAAGCCGGTGGCGTTGAACAACAACAGGCCATTGTCAATGCCATCGAGCTGCACATTCGGCGCCGGCGTGTCGAGCACGTCGGGATTGTCGACAAAGACGGACAGGATCAGCGCGCGCGCCGCCTGCGCATCCGTGCCCAGCGGCAGCGGCAGCTTGACTTGCACCAGGCCCAGCGGATTGGCCAGGGTCACGTTGCGCACCGTCTTGGTAATGAATTCCGAGTTCGGCACGATCACCGTCGAGCGGTCGCCCAATTGAATTTCCGTGGCGCGCACATTGATGCGGCGAATGTCGCCCTCCACACCGCCCAATGACACCCAGTCGCCCACTTTGACGGGACGTTCGGCCAGCAGGATCAGGCCGGACACGAAGTTCTGCACCACCGCCTGCAAGCCAAAACCGATACCCACCGACAAGGCCGACGCCACCCAAGCGATGCGTTCGAGGCCAATGCCGGCCGCCGACAGGGCCAGCGCCACGGCCAGCACGCCGCCGATATAGCCGAACAGGGTGATGAACGATACTTGCATGCCCGTGTCGAGATTGGTAGTCGGCAAATAACTGTTTTGCAGCCAGCGCTTGAACAGCCCCAGCGCGATAAAGCCGACGACCAGCACCAGCAGCGCCTGGATCATGGCGGCCGGGCGAATCGCCACTTCGCCGATGGCCAGGCCATCCTGCAACTTGCCGACGCGCTGGAACAACTCGCCCGGACCTTCGCCGAACGGCGCCAGCAGCAGCATCAAAGCCAGCAGCACGACGATGGCGCGGCCGATGCCCGACAGCAGCACGGCCGCCTGGTCGCGCGCCTTGGGCGTGGCCAGCACGGGATGGGCCGCGTCCGGCGGTGGCGGCGTGGAGGCCAGCAGCATGCAGATATCGTCGACCAGCACCGTCAGCAAATACGTGCTGCACAGCACCACGATGACCCAGGCGATTTGCTTGGCAATAAAACTGCCAAAGGCAACATAACCGATCAGCAAGCTGATGACGCTCGACGCCAGCGCCAGCCACAGCAGCACCGTGACGCAGCGCAGCCACAGCGGCGTGACGAGGGTGGCGGGATCGGCCTCGCGCAACTGGCGCCAGCAGCGCTCGGCGCGCATCAGGCCGTAGGCGATGGTCGTGCTCATCACGAGGGCGACGATGCAATTGACGGCCACGGCCGTCGACAAGCCCGCATTGATGACGATGGTGACCCGTTCCGTCGCCCACACGAGCACGACGATGAAGGAAAACATCGATGGAAAATTGCGCATGCGGTGCGCCAGCGCATCGGGCAGGGGCAGCAAGCGCCACGAGACGCGGCGCGGCGACAGCAGCGCGTGGCCGAGTCCCGCCGTAAAGCCGGCAAAACAGATGATGCCGATCAAGCTGCTAAGGAAAGTCGAGGTCTTTTCGGACAGGCCGCCCTCCCAACGCAGCCCCATGGCCAGCAATTCCGCCACCAGGCCCGGCGTGGCCAGCGCCAGCACCAGCACGGCCAGCGCATGCAGCGAGCGGCGCAAGCGGCCGTGCGGCACGCGCGTGGACGTGACCACCAGCAAATAGCGCGAAATCCAGACGCTGGCGCCGATCACAGCCACGATGGCGGCCAGCAAGCCGCCCCAGGCCGACCATGGCGTGGCGCTTGCCGCATTCGCCAATTCCAGCTCCAGCGCCAGCAGCCGTTGCAGGTTCTGCGGCAATTCCGCATGCAGCTGCTTCCAGAACGAGCCAGCCAGAATCGACGCCGTGCGCTCGCCCAGGCGCGCCTGCAACTGCGCGCGGCGCACCGTCGACACTTGCTCCGACGCCTGCGTCGCTTCCACGGCCAGCAAGCGTGCCAGTTTTACTTGCGCATCGAGCGCGCTGCTGGTGCGGTCCAGCTGGCTGCGCTGCGCCGCCACGTCGGGGGCGTCTTTCGTGCCCGCCGCCGGCTTGCCCAGCTCGGCCAGCCGCGCCTGCACGCTGGTGAGCGTGGGCGCGAGCGCATCGGCCACCTTGTCCGCCTCGGCGCTGGCCGCCAGCGCATCGGCGCGCATCTGCGACAGGGTCGCGTCATCGAGCTCCGCCTCGCCATCGAGCGCCTTTTGAATACCGGTGATCTGCTTGCGCAAACCATCGAGACGCTGATCGGCCGTGGCGGCATCGTCGACGGGCTGCGACCAGGCGGGCGGCGGGGCCAGCGAGCAGGCCAGCAACAACGCCAGCAGGAAGGGGAAGAAACGGAGACGGAGAGAAGTCATGCGGACCTAAGGCTGAAAATGGAAAAAATTGCCGAATCGGCGACGACGCAGGCCATGGCCTGCCGCCCGGCGGGTGCCTGCCAATATAGCTGAAAACACGCGCAAGCCGCAGAACAGGCGGAACCGGCGTGCATCCAAGGGGGCGACTAGGCATATTGCCCTATGGAAATATCACATGAAAAGGTCTAGGATCGTCCTCCGCTTGGCGGCGCGGCCCACCAATCCGCAGCCGCCGACCTTTTCACCATTCCCTCCGTATTGAGACCGCCATGAAGTTTTTATCCAATCTGACCATCGGCACCCGCCTCGCCGTGGGCTTTGGCGCCATCGGCGCCATGCTGATCATCATCTCCTGCCTGGGCATTGCCATGCTGGGCAAGATCAACCAGGGCACCGGCCATATCGTGCATGACAGCATGCCGAAGATTGAGCTCGCCAACAGCGTATCGGCCAACATCAACGACATCGCCATTGCCCTGCGCAACATGATGCTCAGCGCCGATCCGGCCGACCAGCGCAAGCAAACGGACGCCATCCTGGCCGCGCGCCAGGCGGCGGCGGGCAATCTCGGCAAGCTCGCGAGCATGCTCGATTCCGACCGTGAACGCGCGTTGCTCGTCAAGATGAACGACGCCAACACGCGCTATGCGCAGGGGCAGGAGGCCTTGCTGGAACTGATCAGGAGCGGCACGCCGGACGATAGCAGCGCCTACCTGTACGGCCAGCTGCGCCCCGTCTTGCTCGTCTACAAGCAATTGATTGCTGAACAAATCAGCTTGCAAAACACCCTGGCCAACACGGCGGGAGACAATGCCAATGCCACGTATGCCAACACGCGCACCTTGCTGATCGGCATGTCGCTGGCGGCGCTGGCCATCGCGGCGGCGCTGGCGTATGGCATCACGCGCTCGATCACCGGCCCCGTCGCCACGGCGCTGCAGGTGGCCAACACGGTGGCCGCGGGCGATCTGAGCAGTCAGATCACGGCGCAGTCGCGCGATGAAATGGGGCAACTGTTGCAGGCGCTCAAGCGCATGAATGACAATCTGGCGCAAACGGTGGGCACGGTGCGCGCCGGCACGGAAACGATCGCCTCGGCCTCGTCCGAAGTGGCGGCGGGCAGCCTGGACCTGTCTGCGCGCACGGAGCAGCAAGCCAGCTCGCTGGAAGAGACCGCCTCCTCCATGGAAGAACTGACCTCGACCGTCAAACAGAATGCCGACAATGCGCGCCAGGCGCATGTGCTGGCCGACACGGCCTCCGGGGTGGCGCAGCGCGGCGGCGCCGTCATCGCGCAAGTAGTGGCGACCATGCGGCAAATCGACGCCTCGTCGAACAAGATCGCGGACATCATCGGCGTCATTGATGGCATCGCCTTCCAGACCAACATTCTTGCCTTGAACGCGGCCGTGGAAGCGGCACGCGCGGGCGAGCAGGGCCGTGGATTCGCCGTCGTGGCCACGGAAGTGCGCAGCCTGGCGCACCGCTCGGCAGCGGCGGCCAAGGAAATCAAGACCCTGATCGACGACTCGACCCGGAGCGTGGCGGCCGGCAGCGAGCTCGTGCATCAAGCCGGCAACACCATGACCGACCTGGTCGACAGCGTGCGCCGCGTTACCGACATCATGGAAGAAATCACCTCGGCCAGCGCGGAACAGACGGCCGGCATCGAGCAAATCAACCAGGCCATCAGCGAGATGGACAACGTCACCCAGCAAAACGCGGCCTTGGTGGAAGAGTCGGCGGCCGCCGCAGCAGCCATGCAGGAGCAGGCGGCTACCCTGGCGCAGGTGGTGAGCGTATTTAAACTGGGCGGCGTGCCAGCGGCGACCTTGCCAACGCCTGCCGTGCGGCCAGCGGCTAGACCCGCAATACGCGCGGCCGTGGCAGCGGCACCGCAACGCGCCTCCGCGCCGGCCCAGTGGGAGGAATTCTAGAATAGCGCGACGACGGATCACATGAACATAAGATTGAATTTAATCGTATTAAATTCAGTTTTATGTTCACTTTAAAAATCAACTGCTGCGTTCATATTCTTCCAATTAAGGACGACAATCCGCCGGCCGCCGCGACATCACGCGCGACGCCATGCTGCTCGATGTGACCCGTTTCGGCTTCGCCACACGCGGGAAGGCGGAAGATTATGTCGATGCCCTGCTGGTGCGCATCGACAATACTTTTGAGCAGGTGGCGCCGCTGCTGAACCCAGCCTTGCGGGCACGGATGGCGAAGCGCTTGCGAACGATGCTGCTGCGCCTGGCTTAGGCGCAGGCATAACTTCATCAGCCGACTAGGAAAGCTCTCTCCGGATGATTTGCGCGCCAGCGCTGAGCGCATTCAGTTTGCCTCTTGCTACCTGGCGAGCCAAGGGCGCCATGCCGCAGTTGGTGCTCGGGTAGAGTTTGTCGGCATCGACAAAGCGCAGCGCTTTGCGCAGGGTGTTGGCCACTTCTTCCGGCGTTTCAATGGTATTGGATGCCACGTCGATGGCGCCGACCATCACTTTTTTGCCGCGAATGAGTTCAATCAGGTCGATGGGCACACGCGAGTTGTGGCATTCCAGCGAAATGATGTCGATATTCGATTTCTGCAGCTTCGGGAAAGACTCTTCATATTGGCGCCATTCGGAGCCCAGCGTATTTTTCCAGTCCGTATTGGCCTTGATGCCGTAGCCATAGCAAATATGCACGGCCGTTTCGCATTTGAGTCCTTCGATCGCCCTTTCCAGGGTGGCAATCCCCCAGTCATTGACCTCATCAAAGAAGACATTGAATGCGGGTTCGTCAAACTGGATGATATCGACGCCGGCCGCCTCCAATTCTCTCGCTTCCTGATTGAGGATCTTGGCGAATTCCCAGGCCAGCTTTTCACGGCTCTTGTAGTGGCTGTCAAAGAGCGTATCGATCATCGTCATCGGGCCTGGCAGCGCCCATTTGATCGGCTGCGTGGTTTGCTGGCGTAAAAACTTGGCATCCTCCACAAAAACCGGCTTCGGGCGGCTCACGGCGCCCACGACGGTCGGCACGCTCGCATCGTAGCGGTCACGAATCCTGACGGTTTCACGTTTGTCAAAATCCACGCCGCTCAGATGCTCGATAAACGTAGTGACGAAATGCTGGCGGGTCTGCTCGCCGTCACTGACGATATCGATGCCCGCCTGCTGTTGTTCCTGCAGTGACAAAAGCAGAGCATCCTGTTTGCCCTCGATCAATTCCTCGTCCTGCAATTTCCACGGTGACCACAGTTTTTCAGGCTGCGCCAGCCAGGAAGGTTTGGGCAAACTGCCGGCAGTGGAAGTAGGCAATAATTTTTTCATGATGAATGCTTTCGTTTATTTTTTTAATCAGAGCGCGTAATTCGCAGACCATTGTTCAAGAATATTCTTGTATGGCTTGATGAAGTGCTCTTCCGTATATTTGCCCTGCTTGACCGCCAGCTGGCTGCGCTCTTCCCGGTCATAGACAATTTGCGTCAACGAATAATCCTGGTTCTTCAAGCTGGGCTGATACAACTTCCCTGCCGCGGAATTGGCGTTGTAAATTTCCGGCCGGTAGATCTTTTGGAACGTTTCCATCGTGCTGATGGTACCGATCAGTTCAAGATTGCTGTAGTCGGCCAGCAGGTCGCCGATAAAATAAAAAGCCAGCGGTGCGGAGCTGTTCGGCGGCATGAAGTAGCGCACCTGCATCCCCATTTTTTCGAAATATTCATCCGTCGACGAGAACTCATTTTGTTGGTATTCGACACCCAGGATGGGGTGCTGGTTTTCAGTGCGCTGATAGGTCTTGCTGCTCGAGGCGCTGATGCAGATAACGGGCGGCTTGCTGAAGTGCTCTTTATAGGTGTTTGACCTGACAAAGTGCTTGAACAGCTTGCCATGGAAATCGCCGAAATTGTCCGGCGTGCGAAACGTGGATTTATTATTATTGTGCTCTGGCAGCAGCACGCTGAAGTCGTAATCGCGCACGTAGGAAGAGAAGTTATTCCCGGCGATGCCATCGATGCGCTCATTGGTTTTTTTGTCGATGATATTTGGCTTCAATATCTCGATCAATGGAATATTGTCGCCTTCTGCATCGATATTCAACGCGACGGAAATGATTTCAAGTTCCACCGAGTAGCGGTCTGCGGTCGGATTATCCCAGTGCGCCAGGTTGTTGAAGCGGCTGTCGATCATCTTCAAGGTATTGCGCAAGTTCTCCTGGCGACGCTCTCCGCGGGCCAGATTGGCAAAGTTGGTTGTCAGGCGCGTGCTGTCCGATGGGTGATAGTTTTCATCGAAGATAATGCTCTTGATGCTGAATACAAAGTCTTTGCTCATGGTGATCTGTCCTGATTTCTGCAAAAAGATGAATGTGTTGATTGACCGTCGTGATGCCTATCAGGCCGCGACCAGCTCTTCAGCGGTGGCAGATCTCGCATGGCGCGTCAAGCCGATCAAGGGCAAGGCCCGCTGGACCGCCAAGGTGGCGCGCTGGATCAAGGCCTCATCCTGCAGGCGGTAGTCGGTAAAGTCCTTGTCGGTCGCGTAGACGCCCAGCGGCAATGTGCGTGCCTGGAAGAAGCTGAAGAGCGGGCGCAACTGGTGGTCGATCATCAGGGCATGGCGCTCGCTGCCGCCGGTAGCCGCCAGCAAGACGGGCTTGTCGGTCAAGGCGTCCTGGTCAATGAAGTCAAAGAAGTGCTTGAACAGTCCCGTGTACGAGCCACGATAGACCGGGGTTGCCACCACCAGGATGTCCGCCTGCTCGACCGCTGCCAATTCCCGCTCGACCATTTCGGGCAATTGCGAGCGCCAGACTGCGCCCGCAAGCTGCGGCGCCAGTTGGCCCAGTTCGACCAGGCGTTGTTCGCACAGCACTTCATCGGCGATCAGGTCCATCAGGTGCTCGGCCAGGGCTGCAGCCTTGGAAGGGCGTTGCAGCCCGCCGGAAACGGCAACTAAGCGCAATGGACGTGTCATGTTTGCTTTCATAAGGGTGATGCGGGCGGGCCGACAAATGTCAGCAGCAAGGGTAGGGATGATAACGGGGGGGATCGATGAAGTATAATGGTCTTATTTCATACATCCATGAACACGGCTCATCTCAATGCTTGAACGCATCCACCTCAGCATCGTCCAGCAGGTCGAGAAACAAGGGTCCTTGACGGCTGCCGCAGGCGTGCTGAACCTGACCCAGTCGGCCCTGAGCCACAGCATGAAGAAGCTGGAACAGCAACTGGGCACCGATGTCTGGCTGCGCGAAGGGCGCAACCTGCGCCTGACGCAGGCCGGCCAGTATTTGCTGGCGGTGGCGAACCGGGTGCTGCCGCAACTGGACCTGGCCGAAGAGCGCCTGGGCCAGTTCGCTCAGGGGGAGCGCGGCGCGTTGCGCATCGGCATGGAATGCCACCCTTGCTACCAGTGGCTGCTCAAGGTGGTGTCGCCCTATCTGGCCGCATGGCCCGACGTGGATGTGGACGTCAAGCAAAAGTTCCAGTTCGGCGGGATCGGCGCGCTCTTCGGCTACGAGATCGACCTGCTGGTCACGCCCGACCCGCTGTACAAGCCGGGGCTGGCATTCGAGCCCGTGTTCGACTACGAGCAAGTGCTGGTCGTGGCCAAGGGCCATGCCCTGGCGTCGGCGGCCTATGTGAAGCCGCAGCAACTGACCCAGGAAGTGCTGATCAGCTACCCCGTGGACATCGAGCGCCTGGACATCTACAATCAGTTCTTGCTGCCGGCCGGTGTCACGCCCAAGCGCCACAAAGCCATCGAAACCACGGACATCATGCTGCAGATGGTGGCCAGCGGCCGCGGCGTGGCCGCCCTGCCACGCTGGCTGGTCGAGGAATATGCTGCCAAGATGGACGTGGTGCCTGTGCGGCTGGGCCCGCGCGGCATCGCCAAACAGATTTTCCTGGGGGCCCGCGAGACGGACACCGCCATCGACTACGTCAAGGCCTTCATCGCATTGGCGCGCCAGCCTGCCATTGCTAGTGCGCCAGGAGCCAGCTGCTGAACGCAAACCGCGACCGTTCAATGTTTTTTGAAACTTGAATATCCACTTTTATACCCGAAATATCTCTTCGGCCATGTTGTCCAATCTTTCTTTAACTACTCGCCAACCAGGCATGCACCGGTCCAGGGTTTTGTAAAATTTGGGACCATGGTTGTGATGTAATAGATGACATAACTCATGCAATAGTACGTAGTCAATGCAATCGCGTGGCGCTTTCACCAACATGGGATTGAGAGTGATACGGCCTGATGGCGAACAGCTACCCCACTGCACCTTCATGAATTGAAGACGGGTAGGGGGAAGGTGCTTTATCCAGCCAAGAGGGGCAGCGACCGCTGCCAAACGGATGGCAAACACTTCTCGCGCTCTGATACGAAACCAGCCATCCAGGATTTTCTGGATAGTGACTGGCCGATGTTCGTCAACGGTAACTTCGATAAATCCACCACGCATGCGCGCACCCGGGGTCACGTCATTCTGAACAATGACCTTCAATCGATAACGTCGGCCAAGATAGTGCAGCGCTTCTCCACTCACATATTCACGTGGAAGCACATGATGCAGTCTTTCTCTTGCGGCGCCAACATGCTGACTGATCCAGCGCACGCGCTTTTTTACAGCACTCAGGACAACTTCAAGTGACGTTACCTCGGAGGCATCGACAACGACACTGCCATCCGGTTCGACATGAATCGCCAGCCGTTGTGCGGTGCGCAAGGGCTGGCGACGCAGGCTGAAGCGAATCAGCTCGTCTCCATACTGAATGCTGTGCTGAGTCGATTGCATGGGCTTTATCATGTTGCGGAACGATTCAATCCAATGCGGGTAATCTCGATGATCTGTTCAACGACCAGCAACGTCTTGTCCAACCCCAGGGTGCCAAACAATAAGGGCAATAGCCCCTTGCGTATGGCCGCCTCGATATTTTGCGGATTCAGGGAATTTTCTGCGACGGCATCGCGTACCAACACATCCATGGCAATCGCCTGCTGAACCAGATTTTCCTGAACTTCAGAACTTAATGTCGCAAACACAGTCTCCCCTAAAACGAGACGCATCACACCAAAGTACGCTTTGGCATGCGGTTTTTCATCCAGGGCATCAGGTACTCCGTCAGTCTGGCGAGTGTCGAGTTTTTTCTCAAACTCCTGAAACAGGGCATATTGCTTGATCGGGTGATCGAACATGGCTTCTGCCTCGGCGATAGCCTGTTTCAGCAGTTCCCCAAACACCTTCTGTGCATAAGGATCTTCCGCCAACTCCTGCTCGATGGTTTTACGCAAACGCGTACGGATGATGTCCGTTTCATTGCGTGTCTTGTCTTCCGACCATTGCTCGGGATCTTCAATTTTCCCCAATTGGTGCACCAGATACACACCTTCCGATTCACGCACTTCCATGCCGATGACTTGCTTGTCGACGAGTTTGCGAATTTGCTCTTCATAGTTACTGTAATCGACGGTTTCCATGGCATCGCGGCGCGCGGTCTGGCGCAACTCCGTGAAGAAGCGTAAATCGGACTTGTAACGAGCGATCAGGCTTTCTGAAAAACTCTTGTCTTCAAAAAAACTGCGCGAGGACAGGGCCAACTGCAAACAAAGACCAAACGCGGTCACGGCTGCATAAAAGTCGTCGCGCACTTTTTGGCGCTCGTCATACTCGTCACCATCAACGCCCTTGACGAACTTTGGCGTCAACACTTGCCGGTACTGCTCGGTGTCGAGCCGGTTTCCAACACTCTTAAAAAATGAGAAAAGCTTGTCGTGCAAGCCAGGCAAGCGTTTGTACTCGGTGCTGAACTGGTGGTAGAGACCTTCAATGTCCGCGATATCAAAGCCGCCTTGGGTGGTAATTTCCAGGTCTTGATAGTCGCGGATGGCCGTGTCGAGCTCTTCCAGAATGCCCCGGTAATCGACCAGAATGCCATAGCGTTTGGCATCATGCAGGCGATTTACACGCGCCACAGCCT
Organism: Janthinobacterium sp. KBS0711; assembly: GCF_000988085.1. NCBI lineage: Bacteria > Pseudomonadati > Pseudomonadota > Betaproteobacteria > Burkholderiales > Oxalobacteraceae > Janthinobacterium > Janthinobacterium sp. KBS0711. The sequence goes on from NZ_LBCO01000004.1 coordinate 130,815, forward strand.
GGATCAGATTGTGTCCCTTGAGCGGCTTGTCGATATACAGCACCGCGTTGCGCGGCTCGTCAAATCCAGTCAACAATTTGTCGACCACGATCAGCAAATCCGGCGCGCCATCGGTAGCGAAGTCGTTGAGTATCTGCTTTTCATACACTTCGGGGTCGGCACCATACACGGCGATATTTTGCTTCCACCACCTTTGGACTTCCGGCAAAGTATCTTCATCCACGTCGGAATTGCCCTCGCGCGTATCGGGCGGCGAGATGACAATCGCGCTGGTGACCAGCCCGGTTTCATCGAGTGCCTTTTTGTAGCGTATTGCATTCAGTTTGCTGTCCGTGGCGACTTGCCCTTTCAGCCCCATGCCCAGACTCTTGATATTTTCACTGAAATGCGTGGCAATATCCCATGCAATCAGTTCAATGCGATTGAGCGCACCATAAACAGCTTTCTTTTTGGCGTACTTGCGCTTCAAGTCGGTGCGTTGAGCATCACTAAGATTCACGGTGATCTTCTCGAACCAGCGGCTGACTGCATCCTCATTGATATCCAATGCAGGCTTGCGTTCCTCGTACAACAGAGGTGCCACGGTTTCGTCCTCCACCGCGCGCTGCATGGTATAGGCATGCACGATAGGGCCAAACTTGTTGGCGGCTTTTTCATTTTTCAACAAGGGCGTGCCCGTGAAAGCGATATACGCAGCCTTGGGTAGCGCCTGCTTCATGCGCTCATGGGTTTCGCCACCATGGCTGCGGTGCCCCTCATCGACCAGCACAATCAGGTCGGGTGAATCATTGCGGCATTCGGCCAGCTTGGAAGCGGTATTGAACTTGTGTATCAAGGTAAAGGTAATACGTTCGGTGCCACTACCGATACGCCTGGCAAGGTCACGCCCGGACAAACTGCGGCTTTTTTCACCATCTTTTTGCGTGCCAATCGCTGAACCAAACGCGCCACCCGACATGAAGTTGCGCGAGAGCTGGCTTTCCAGATCAACCCGGTCGGTGACCACCACCACGCGACACTCTTGCAGCGATTTCACCAATAGCAGGGCCTTGGTCAGGAACACCATGGTAAAGCTCTTGCCCGAGCCTGTGGTGTGCCACACCACGCCACCCTCACGCCCGCCATCAGGACGTCGCTGGCTGATGCGCTCCAACAATGCGCGAATGCCGAAAAATTGCTGATAGCGCGCGACGATCTTGCCAACCTTCCGGTCGAACAATACAAACCCGCGCAAAAATTCCAGCAAGCGTTGCGGCGTCAAGAGACTGACCAGCAGGCGATCCTGGTCGGTGGCTTGCATAGGATGTGACCACAATGCATCAAAGTAAGCTGCCAAGACAACGGGTTTACCTTCAAACATGGCCGCGCGAGTGTCCGGGGTCAAGGCGGAATTTTTTAAAAAGGAAATGTATGAATCGTCGAATGCTTCTTCACGCCATTTGGCCCAGAACTTTGCCGCCGTATGCGTGGTACCGTAACGTCCTTCCGTTTGACTGATGGAAAGCAGCAATTGCGCGTACGAGAACAGATTGGGAATCTCATCTTGCCGCTGGTTGCGCAAGTGCTGGCTGATCCCCTCCTGCACCATTGCCTTGGCCGGATGACTGCCGGCCGATTCGGCACGCTTCGCTTCGATCACCACCAGCGGAATACCATTCACATAGCACACCACATCGGGTATGCGGGTATGCGTGCCCTGAGCCGACAGCACTTCCAGCTCTTCCGTGACATCCCAACGGTTGCGGCCAAGGTCAGTCCAATCCACCACTTGCACCGTGGTTTGATGCCTTTTACCATCAGGCATGAATTCTGTGACGGTAATACCCAACGCCAGCTTGCCATACAGCTTTTCATTGGCTGGCATCAGTCCTTCTGCAAGACTCAACGCCGACAACTCCCGCACCACTTGATCGATGCCGCCAGCGGACAGCGCATACCACTCTCCCTTGTACTCATAGCGGCGCGTCTGCAATACCTCGATCAACCGCCCCTTGAGCAACACTTCCCGCGTGCTGCCACGCAGCGCCAGAGCTTGCGCCGTGGTAATGAAGTTCCAGCCGAGGTTGCACAACAAATGCAATGCAGGGATATGGGCGCTGTATTGCTCGCGGGAGTTGGGGGTTGTATTCATGCTTGCGCCGCTGTTTCGGAATCAGGAAAATGAACGCGTCGTTTGCCAGTCAGGAGTTGATTCATCAATGCAATTTTCTCCTGCCTCAGTAGAAATAGTTCATTTTTTTTCTTTTTAATTATTGACTCCGCATTATTTAACAATCGCGAAATTTCCTCTTGCTCAACTAGAGATGGATACGGCAAACTCAAGAAAGAAAAATCATCATAACTAATTTGCTTTCCATCACGGATACCGATAACCGCTACGGCCAAACGACCAATAAAGTCAGCGGACTTAAAGTAATGTCGATAGAAATCGTTCACTATAGGCCTTTTTGAAGACAATACCGTATAAGCGGGACTAACCAAACCTTTATACTCAGAGTATTCTAATCCACCTTCAAATGAACGTAGACTGATCACAAAGTCCCCGGCCTCAACTAATTTATATCCGCTTGTAGAACCTTCAGGCATAACTACTTTTCGATCAAGGGAGCTTCTTGGAACAACTCCAACATCTTGCATTACGGAAAGTAATTCCAGCTCATTATTATTGCGTGTTGATCTAGGAAAAAAGATAGAGGCGGCATGCTCCCTATGTAACACCTTTTTCCCCATTTTTTTTCGCGGTCGGTCACTGAGAAGAGAGTGGATTAAAGCTTTTTTTTGTTTGTTACTATTAATAATAGTACGTTCCAGATTAAAAATTGCTTTATCCCAAGTGGAAAGTATACGGGAAATATGAAGTTGTTCATTTTTTGGCGGAATTAAAATTTCCAACCCTTCAAGTCCCTTTTTCGTAAGTTTATAGCGACCAACTCCCTGACGAGACAACGCAGGAGCTAAATCCCGGTGCATGAACCAGTAATAAAACCATTTAGGAGAACATTTTTCAGAGTCAGCTATGACATGGGCATGATTATTAACATTAGCTTTTCCTTCAAAATGCAATGTCATTGGTTTGCTACGAAATTTCAGAAAATGATCTCCATCCTCTCCAATCACCGCAAACTCCTCGTCAATACGGTAATGATCAATATGGCTAAGAACTCCTGTCGGCCCAAAATATGGGTAGACACCGGCCATACTCTGTCGTTGCTCAGTATTTATCGGAAAACGTAAATTATTTTTGATAGCGCATGCCGCGCCAACAGTAGTTTTTTCCCAACCGTTAGGAACCATCACGTCCACCTTTCTTGCTCAACATTTTTTCCATCTGCTCCAATTCCTTCAAATCGGCACTGTCCGCCTCAATCACCTCAGCCTTGCGCCGTTGCCCGTCAAACTGCTCATATCTCTCATGCGCGATCTTCAGCATGGCGTCATGGCTCATGCGTCCAGCACCTTTCAGCAAGGGACTTTCATTGAACTGAATGAAGTTATCGACGTATAGTCTCCAGTCGGCCATCGTCAACTGTTTGCGCTGGCGGATGCGCAGTTCCGCAAACTCCAGGAAGGCGGTGACCATGCGGTTCAGGTGATCGATTTCTTCGGCGTTGAGGTAATTCTTGGCAACGATAACGTCCGTCTTGCAGATGCGCTTCGCCCTCCATGCCGTCAGTGCCATATTCGGTTGGCTGGGATCGGCACGATTGACTATCAGTTCGGCGGCGGTTTGCTGAGTAACGGCGTACAGCATTTTGTTTTGTACTTCAGCAAAAAAAGGACCGACCATGCCAGCATGGGCTTTGTAATCCACAGACAAGGCAAACAGGTCGCGCACTTTTTGGTAAAAGCGCTTTTCGGAAGCCCGTATGTCACGGATACGTTCGAGCAGTTCGTCAAAATAATCCCAACCCACCGGGTCTTTCATGCGCTCGTCGTCCATGACGAAACCTTTGACCAGGTATTCGCGCAAGTGCGTGGTTGCCCACTGGCGGAACTGGGTGCCACGCGGCGATTTGACCCTGTATCCGACAGCCAGGATCATGTCCAGGTTGTACAGCTTGACTGGACGCCTCACCTGTCGTGTCCCCTCAATTCGAACTATTAAGTCTTCCTTAATAGTTGCCTCCCCCTCAAGCTCGCCTTCCTCAATAACATTCTTGATATGAATATTGACGTTTGGCACCGAGGTTTGAAACAGTTCAGCCAACTCTACTTGTGTCAGCCATACGGTGCCACCTTCTGCCCGCAGGAAGAACGTCGCGTTGCCGTCCTCTGATGTGTAAAGAACCAATTCGCCTTGATCCACGATAGGCTTGTTGTTATCACTCATAGCCCAGTTCCTTCAAGTACACCGCCATTTGCGCCTCCAGAACTTCAAGCTCTGCCTTGAGTTGTTCGCGCTCCTTGCGTACAGCCATCAGGTCGATCTCTGCTTCCTCCTCGAAGGTGTCGACATAGCGCGGAATATTGAGGTTGAAGTCGTTTTCAGCGATCTCGGCAGGGCTGGCCAGGTAGGCGTATTTATCTGACCCCTGCCGTGTGAATGCAGTGTCCAAGATACGTTGCAAGTCGGCTTTGCGCAGGAAGTTCTGATTCTTGCCCGCTTCAAAATCACGGCTGGCATCGATGAACAGCACTTTGTCGTCGCTCTTGTTCTTGCGCAGTACTAACACCGCCGCTGGAATACCCGTGCCGTAGAACAGTTTTTCAGGCAAACCAATTACTATGTCGAGCAAGTTTTCTTCGATCAGTCTCTGGCGAATGCGGCCCTCTGCTGCGCCGCGGAACAGCACGCCATGCGGTACCACCACCGCCATGCGCCCAGTTCCGGGTTTCATGGTTTCCACCATGTGCAGAATGAATGCATAGTCGCCCTTGGTACGTGGCGGCACGCCGCGGCGGAAGCGGCTGAATTTATCCGTATCGGCCCCTTCATGGCCCCACTTTTCCAGGCTGAACGGAGGATTGGCGACAACGATATCAAAGTGCTTCAAGCTCGATACGCTATCCAACAGCTTAGGATTGCGAATGGTATCGCCCCACTCGATGCGATGGTTATCTTCGCCATGCAAGAACATATTCATCTTGGCCAATGCCCAGGTGCTGCCTATCGCTTCTTGCCCGTACAGCGCATATTTGCGCGAGCCCGTATTCTCGCGCACCAGACGGCCGCACTTCATCAGCAGGGAGCCGGAGCCGCAGGTAGGGTCGCAGATTTCATCGCCTTCCTGCGGTGTCATCAGGCGCGCCATCAAGGATGATACTTCCGGTGGGGTATAGAATTCACCGGCCTTTTTACCACTGGTGGACGCGAAATTCTTGATGAGGAATTCATAGGCGTTGCCAATCACATCCAGGGTGCCGACACGGCTGGGTCGCAGATCCAGGGCCGGCTTTGCGAAGTCTTCCAGCAGATGGCGCAGGATGTCATTTTTCTGCTGTTCATCGCCGAGCTTGTTGGAGTTGAAGCTGATATCTTGAAAAACATCACGCAGCTTGGTCAAGTTCGCATCTTCAATGGCATGCAAAGCTTTGTCGATACGCTCGCCGTTACCGGCGCTGTGGCGCAAGCTATGCAGCGAATAAAAACTGGCGCTGGCTGGCAAGACAAAACGCTCGTTCTTGAGCATTTCCTTGATCAGCTCAGGATGATCGCCATATTGTTTTTTGTAATTGTCGTAGTGATCCTGCCAAACGTCCGACACATACTTGAGAAACAGCATGGTAAGCACAAAATCCTTGTAGATGCTGGGATCCACCGTACCACGGAAAGTGTCACATGCACTCCAGACTGCACCGTTGATTTCGTCCTGGCTGACGGCGTTGATTTTGATGTTGAGATCGTTCATGGATTTTCCTGCAAATGTAAGTTAGCCGTCGGGAACAGACCGTCAGCGAGTGCATTGATTTGTTGTTCGCGGTTGCGAATAAGTTGCTTGAGTGTTTGGCGCTCCTGACGTGCAAGTTCGGCCAGCGCGACAATGCTTTGCTGGATCTGCAACGACGGAATACTGAGTGTGAGTGCTTCCAGCAATGGACGACGGATGCTGAGTTGGCTGCTACCTTCGGCAGCCTGTAGCAGTTGCCGCTGAAACGGAGCTTGGTTTATTTGCCATGCAACAAATGCTGGCATCAACGTCGCCGTCGACTTCACCTGCAAGTGAAAAAAGTGAGGACTGCAGACGGCAGGGTGGGGCGGGCGATCCAGACAAACCGCATAGAAACGCGTCCCTTTGGAAACAAGAAGAATATCTTCTTCTTTGAGCCAGGCAGGCAATCTATGCGTGCTCAAATTAGTGCGGAGTGTGCCCGCCCAATTCACGCCATGTTCGGGATCAACGTCCTTCATCTGCACAGCCAGCGCATTCCCATCGACTGCTCCTTCTATGGAGCCTCTGAAAGAATAGCCGCCTTGCAGATGAAGCAGGTCGACAATAGAAGAAATAGTTGCATCAATTTTCATGACGCAACTATATCTTAAAGAACTTAAATTTTCAAGATTAATTTCTGCATCAACCTTGTTGATGCATTTTAAAATATTACTCCACCGTCACCGACTTCGCCAGATTCCTCGGCTTGTCCACATCCGTGCCGCGCGCCAGCGCCGTGTGATAGGCCAGCAATTGCAGCGCGACCACGTGCAGGATCGGCGACAGGTCGCCATAGTGCTCGGGCAGGCGGATGACGTGCAAGCCTTCGCCGGAGCTGATGCGGGAATCCACATCGGCAAAAACGTACAGCTGGCCGCCGCGGGCGCGCACTTCCTGCATGTTCGATTTCAGCTTTTCGATCAGGGCGTCGTTTGGCGCGATGGTGACGACGGGCATTTCATTCGTCACCAGGGCCAGCGGGCCGTGCTTCAGCTCGCCGGCCGGATAGGCTTCGGCGTGGATGTACGAAATTTCCTTCAGCTTTAATGCGCCTTCCAGGGCGATCGGATAGTGCATGCCGCGACCCAGGAAGAGGGCGTTTTCCTTGCGGGCGAATTCTTCGGACCAGGCGATGATTTGCGGCTCCAGCGCCAGCACGGAAGCGATGGCGACGGGCAAGTGGCGCATGGCTTTCAGGTGCGCCGCTTCCTGTTCTTCGGAGAGGTGACCATTGACTTGCGCCAGGCACAGCGTCAGCAGGAACAGGCCTGCCAGCTGCGTGGTGAAGGCCTTGGTCGATGCCACGCCCACTTCCACGCCGGCGCGCGTGATGTAGGCCAGGGCGCATTCGCGCACCATGGCGCTGGTGGCCACGTTGCAGATGGTCAAGGTGTGCAGCATGCCCAAGCTGCGCGCGTGTTTCAGGGCGGCCAGGGTGTCGGCCGTTTCGCCGCTTTGCGAAATGGTGACGACCAGGGTATTCGCATTCGGCACGCTGTCGCGGTAGCGGTATTCGCTGGCCACTTCCACGCTGACGGGTACCTTGGCGATCGACTCGATCCAGTATTTCGCCGTCATGCCCGCATACGAGCTGGTGCCGCAGGCGAGGATCAGCACGCGGTCGATCTGCTTGAAGATTTTATAGGCGTCGTCGCCGAACAGTTCCGGCATGATGCCCGTCACGCCTTCCAAGGTGTCGCCGATGGCGCGCGGCTGCTCGAAGATTTCCTTCTGCATATAGTGGCGGTACGGGCCCAGCTCGGCCGCGCCTGTGTGCGCGTGCACGGTTTTCACTTCGCGCTCGACAGGCTTGCCATCGACGTCGACGATCCAGCAGCGCGACAGTTGCAGGTCGACCACGTCGCCCTCTTCCAGGTAGATGATCTGGTCGGTCGTGCCGGCCAGCGCCATGGCGTCCGACGCGACAAAGTTTTCACCATTGCCCAGGCCGACGATCAGGGGCGAGCCCTGGCGCGCGGCGACCACGCGGTGCGGTTCGTCGCGGCAGAACACGGCGATCGCATACGCGCCATCGAGGCGTTTGACGGCTTGCTGCACGGTCTCGAACAGGTCGCCGTTGTACATGTGCTCGACCAGGTGGGCGATCACTTCCGTGTCCGTCTGGCTCTGGAAGACGTAACCGAGGGCCGTCAGTTCGGCGCGCAGTTCGTCGTGGTTTTCAATGATGCCGTTATGCACCAGCGCCACGCGGGCGTTCTCTTCCGTTGGGGAAAAGTGCGGGTGGGCATTGAAGGAGACAGGGGCGCCATGCGTGGCCCAGCGCGTGTGGGCGATGCCCGTAAAACCGCTCAAGCCTTCTTCGGCGATCTGCTTTTCCAGTTCGGCCACGCGCGAGGTGGAGCGCGAGCGCTGCAGGCGGCCATCCGCATGTAGGGCGATGCCGCAGGAATCGTAGCCGCGGTATTCCAAGCGCTTCAAGCCTTCGACCAGGATGGGAGTGATATTACGTTGCGCTACTGCGCCGACGATGCCGCACATGGAAACCTCTGTCTAAAAATTCATCAATGCACGCATGCTAATGCAGAGTGCGTGAAATATGCTTTCTAAATCAGTGTATATTTGACTGAATATTTCACATCCATTTTAGGATGAAATATTATTTCATTTAGACTCTATATATTCTTCAATTCTTCAAAACCATGAGCGAAGACAACATTACCCTCGACGAAATCGATCGTCGCATCCTGAACGCCTTGCAAATTGATGCATCGCAAACCAACAGTGAACTGGCGCAAGCGGTGCACGTCTCGGCGCCCACGTGTTTGCGGCGGATCAAGCATTTACGCGAAAGCGGCGTCATCGAACGCCAAGTGGCCATCGTCGCGCCGCAGCTGGTGGGCGCGCGCCTGACGGCCGTCGTGGAAATCACGCTCGACGTGCAGGCGGCCGAGCGCATGGCGGAATTCGAGCAACTGGTGGCGGACGAGCCCGCCGTACTGCAATGCTACCGCGTCTCGCCCGGACCCGACTTCGTGCTGATGGTGCAGGTGGCCGACATGCCCGCTTACCACGCGCTGGCGCACCGCTTGTTTGCCGCGCACGCGAATGTGCGCAACGTGAAAAGCTATTTTTCCACGTTTCGCAGCAAATTCGAGACGCGCATCGCTGTGTGAAGCAGACTGTAGAGAAGTTATCCCTGCTTATCCCCGACTTTCATCCTGCTTATACACAAGTTTATCCACAGCATGAAAAATCAAGGATATCCACGGCTGCCACATTCAGCCTCGCATGAGGCCTTTCAATAAATGTACGTCGGCTCTCGCATAAAACTTATCCCGTCTTATCCATGGCTTGTCCATGCCTTAAACACAGGCTTTTGCACAGCTTTACCCACAGCCGGCATTAACAAACAGTCCTTGAATATCCTTCAAATACAATGACTTATGAGTTATTCAGCACTTGTCCTTAGATTAGACACAGGCTTATCCACAATCAAGATGAGCAAAAATCCCGAGCCATTTTTGTCATCTGCGCAGTCTGGCTTGCAGGCTGGAGCGGCAAGCCGGAGCCGATAACTTATCCCGTCTTCTCCACAGGTTCTTTACCGTTTATACGCAGTTTATACCGGGCTTATCCATCACTTGTCCGCATGCTTGTTCACATGTTTATCCACACATAACAGTACGGAAAAAATACGGGATGGGAAAAGTGGCACGACTTATCCCGAGTTGTCAGTCCACTCTCCACAGGATTATCCACAGGCGTAAAAAAACGCCGCCAGCCCGGACAGGCTGACGGCGTCATGCGAACCGAGGGCGGTGCGCTTACTTCTTGATTTTCACGGGACGCGTCCAGCCGTCGATGGTGACCTGGCGCGCGCGCGAGACGGTCAGCTTGCCGGCCGGCGCATCTTTCGACAAGGTCGTGCCGGCGCCCAAGGTGGCGCCCTTGCCGACGGTGACGGGCGCGATCAGCTGGCTGTCGCTGCCAATGAAGGCGTCGTCTTCAATCACCGTGCGGAACTTGTTCACGCCATCGTAGTTGCAGGTAATCGTGCCAGCGCCGATGTTGACCTTCGAGCCGATGGTGGCGTCGCCGATGTAGGCCAGGTGGTTGGCCTTGCTGTGCGCGGCGATCTGGCTATTTTTCACTTCGACGAAGTTACCGATATGCACGTCTTCCGCCAGGACCGTGCCCGGGCGCAGGCGCGCATACGGGCCAATGATGGAAGCGGCACCGACGACGGCGTCCTCGATATGGCAGAAGGGCTTGATGTGCGCGCCGGCCGCCACCGTGGCGTTGATGAAGACGTTGTTGGCGCCCACGCGCACGCCGTCGCCCAGTTCGACTCTGCCTTCGAACACGCAGCCGACGTCGATGGTGACATCGCGGCCGCAAATGAGTTCGCCGCGCACGTCGATGCGGGCCGGGTCCAGCAGGGTCACGCCCCGCTCAAGCAGCGCTTGCGCGATATTGTTCTGGTGGATGCGTTCCAGCTGGGCCAGCTGCACCTTGCTGTTGACGCCCGCCACTTCCCACACGGCAGCCGGATGGGCCGAGGTGACGGCCACGCCGTCGGCGACGGCCTGGGCAACGATATCGGTCAAATAGTATTCCCCTTGCGCATTGTCATTCGACAAGGCCGACAGCCATTGCTTCAGGGCCACGGTGGGCGCGACCATGATGCCGCTGTTGATTTCCTGGATGGCGCGCTCTGCTGGCGTGGCATCCTTTTCCTCGACGATGCGCACGATGGCGCCGTGCTCGCGCACGATGCGACCCAAGCCGAAGGGGTCGTCCTGTTCCACGGTCAGGATGGCCAGCTTATCGTTCCCAGCCGCATCCACCAGTTGCTGCAGGGAAGCGGCGCTGGTCAGCGGCACGTCGCCGTACAGGATCAGGGTCGGCACGCTGTCGTCCAGCAAAGGCAGCGCTTGTTGCACGGCATGGCCGGTGCCCAGCTGCTGCGCCTGCTCGGCGGCGTCGATCTGCACAGCATGGTTCACCTTGTAGCCGTCGAGCAACTTCAGCACCGCTGCGCCCCCATGCCCGTAAATCACGCATAATCGGGACGGCGCCAGGCCGCGCGCCGTGTCGATGACGTGCGACAACAGCGGCTTGCCCGCCAACGGGTGCAATACCTTGGGCAGTGCCGACTGCATGCGTTTGCCCATACCGGCAGCGAGAATGACAACGTTCATAGACCGTCTTTTATAAGTTAAGAATATGAAAAAGTTTAACACGCAGGCCCCATCTTCCACGCCCTTTAGCCGTTTTACTTATGCCGTGCTGGCCATCATGCTCGTCGTCATGGCCGGCTGCAGCGGCTTGCGCCTGGCCTACAACAATGGCGATACCGTGCTGTACTGGTGGCTCAACGCGTATGTCGACCTGGACCGCGACCAGAAAGGCTGGGTGCGCGAGGATATCGACAAGCTGTTCGACTGGCACCGCAAAACGCAATTGAAGGATTACGTGGAAATCCTGCGCACGGGCCAGAAGCAGCTGCAAGGCAATACCACGCAGGCGGACCTGATGGCCGACTACAGCGAGATCAAACAACGCACCCAGGCGCTGCTGCTGAAGGCGGCACCCGAACTGGCCGACCTGGCGCGCTCGCTCAAGCCCGAGCAGATCGCGCAGATGGAAAAGAAGTTCAAGTCGAACAATGATGATTACCGCAAGAAATACCTGAGCGGCGACCGGGAGAAGCGCCAGACGCTGCGCTACAAGAAAGCCATGGAGCAATTCGAACTGTGGTTTGGCAGTTTCAGCAGCGAGCAGGAAGCCATCATCCGCAAGGCATCCGATGCGCGTCCCCTGAACAATGAAATCTGGCTCGACGAACGCATGCGGCGCCAGCAAAATGTGTTGAACCTGGTCAAGAAAGTCCATCAGGAAAAACTCAGCAAGGAAGCGACCGCGGGCTTGATCATGACCCTGATCAAGGACAGTTTCGAGCGCCTGGAACATTCGGAGCGCAAGGCCTTCTTCGATGCCTACGAAAACAGCACGGCGCAGATGGTCTTGACGGTCATCAAGATCGCCACGCCGGCGCAAAAAGCCCACGCCGTCAAGCGCATGCAGGGCTGGATCGACGATTTCAATTCCCTGGCCACGCAAGCCAAATAGAGAGGCAGCGCCAGCAGGGGGGAGGGGGCCATATGCTATAGTGGCCGCCATCGAATTGAAGAAATCCCCATGCAAAAGAAGATTAAAAAACCCGCCAAAGTCCCCGTCCACCACGCGCCGCCACCGAACCAGGTGCGCATCATCGGCGGCCAGTGGAAGCGCTCCGTGCTGCCTGTTTTGCAGGCACTCGGTTTGCGCCCGACACCGGACCGCGTGCGCGAAACCGTATTTAACTGGATCAATCATTTGCGCGACGGCGACTGGGCCAACGCCCAGGTGCTGGACCTGTTCGCCGGCAGCGGCGCGCTGGGCTTCGAAGCGGCCAGCCGCGGCGCCGCGTCCGTCACCATGGTCGACACGCACACGCCCGTGATCCGCCAGTTGGAAGAAAACAAGACGAAATTGCACGCCGACAATGTGCAACTGCTGCGCGGCGACGCCCTGCTGACGGCGCAAGGCCTGGCGGCGCGCGGCCAGCGTTTCGACCTGATCTTCCTCGACCCGCCCTACCAGCAGGATTTCCTGGCGAAAGTACTGCCACTGTGCGCCAACCTGCTCAAGGAAGGCGGCATCGTGTACGCGGAATCGGGCTTGCCGCTGGTCTTTGATGAAGCGAGCGCGCTGGAAAAGCCGGAGTGGATGGCGCCGTGGGAAGTCATCCGCGCCGACAAGGCGGGCACCGTTTATTATCATTTGCTAACTTACAACAAAGTGCCGGCAACTGCCTGAATCTGCCTATAAATGAGGCAAAAAGGCTCCCTGGCCCGAGGCGCAGCACCAATTTCAGGCATAATGCGCGTCTATATTGGTGCATCGTCAGGGAGCCGCAATGGTTGTAGCCGTTTATCCAGGAACATTCGATCCGCTCACGCGTGGTCATGAAGATTTGGTGCGCCGCGCATCGGGTCTGTTTGACAAGCTGATCGTCGGTGTGGCCGACAGCAAGAACAAGCAACCGTTTTTCTCGCTCGACGAACGCCTGGAAATCGCCAACGAAGTGCTTGGCCACTACCCGAACGTGCAAGTGGAAAGCTTTTCCGGCCTGCTCAAGGATTTCGTGCGCAAGCACGAGGCGCGGGTCATCGTGCGCGGCTTGCGCGCCGTCTCCGACTTCGAATACGAATTCCAGATGGCGGGCATGAACCGCTACCTGCTGCCCGATGTCGAAACCATGTTCCTGACGCCGTCCGACCAGTACCAGTTCATTTCGGGCACCATCGTGCGCGAAATCGCGGCGCTGGGCGGCGACGTCTCCAAGTTTGTCTTCCCCTCGGTGAACCGCTGGCTGCAAAACAAGATTGCCGCCAACGCTGCCTCATCGCAATAAGTAAGAGTGAAATCATGGCATTACTGATCACCGACGAATGCATCAATTGCGACATTTGCGAGCCCGAGTGCCCGAATGACGCGATCTACATGGGCGCGGAAATCTACGAAATCGATCCCAACAAGTGCACCGAATGCGTGGGCCACTTTGACGAGCCGCAATGCCAGCAAGTGTGCCCCGTCAGCTGCATCCCCTTCAATCCCGCCTGGCGCGAAAGCCCGGAGCAATTGATGGCCAAGTACGAACGCCTGCAGGCTGAGCTGCCTGCCGCCAAAACCTAGGCTTTTCTCCCGCGCCACTTCTGCGTGGCGCCAGCTTCTGCCAACTGTTCTACACTGTGTGCTGACTTATCCACAGCCCATGGTTTCCACGGAGGTAGAAGATGCAAATACGCACATCCCGTTTCGGCCGTTCCCTCGCTGGCGCCTGCCTGTGCGCCGCCTTGGCACAAGCAGCGCTGGCCGTCGAGGTGGGCGGCGTCAAGCTGGACGACACGGTGCAGCTGGCCAGCCGCGAGCTGAAACTCAACGGCGCTGGCGTGCGCTATAAAGTCATCTTCAAGGTCTACACGATCGCGCTGTACCTGCCGGAAAAGAAAACCCAGCTGGCCGACATCCTGCCACTGCCCGGACCGCGCCGCCTGGAAATCGTCATGTTGCGCGACATCACTTCAGACGAGCTGGGCCAGGCCTTCATGCAAGGCTTGAAGCGCAGCTCCGATCAAGCCGACCGCACGCGCCTGCTGAGCCAGACGATGCAGTTCGGCGCCATGTTCGAAATGGTGCCCGGCCTGAAAAAGGGCGACATCCTCACCGTGGACTGGCTGCCGGAAGAGGGAACGTTGTGCAAGCTGAACGGCAAGCAGGTGGGCGACACGGTGCCGGACTTGGCCTTTTACAATGCGCTGCTGAAAATCTGGATCGGCGCCCATCCGGCCGACACGTTACTGCGCGCGCATTTGCTGGGCGACATGGCTTAAAGCGGCCTGAACAAAACCACGGGCATAAAAAAAGCCGGCTCGCGCCGGCTTATCTTTCTACAACAGTGAGGTTATGCACGCGTCGACAGGGCGCGCAATTCGGCGGCGTTGCTTGGCGATACGCCATCCATCTTGCCCAGAGTGCGCTTCAAGGCTTGCGCTTCGCGCATCTGCTGGCGCGCCAGGCGCTCTTCGCGGCTCAACTTGGGACGCACCACCAGCATCATGGCGCGGGCGATGCCCACCAGCAAAGGCTTGAACAGCAGGGCGAAGGCGCCCACGGCGACGATCACCAGCACGAGTTGCAGGGCGTTCAGCAGGGAAATCTCCAGCACGGGTGCGGATACTGCGTACAGGGCGGAGGCGAAGGTAGACATAGTGTTCCAGTGCATTATAGAATTTGCCAGTACTATAGTGCAGTGCAACATATAAATCTAATTCCATTTCTTGATACCAATTATATGAATCGTGAATGGAAAACTGTAATATTTTTTAACGAGTGAAAATATTCGTGCTCGGCGCGGTTTACACTCCTAAGTAATCAATTTTAAGTAATCAATTTAACTTTTATCTTGGGCTTTCCATGAGTTTTCTGACGCTGGATCTGAACTTGCTGCGTGTTTTCGACGCCGTCATGACGGAACAAAACCTGACGCGCGCAGCCGGCCACCTGGCGATGACGCAGCCGGCGGTATCGAACGCCATCAAACGCCTGCGCGAGAGCCTCGGTGACGAATTGCTGATCCGCACGGCGTATGGCGTGAAACCCACGCCCCGCGCCGAAGCGCTGTGGCCGTCCGTGCGCTCGGCCCTGGCCAGCCTGGAAGCGGCCGTCACGCCGGAAACCTTCGATGTGTCGAAGACCCACGCCACCTTCCGCATGGCCATGGCCGATGCGACGGCCGCGTTCTGGCTGCCGTCCCTGATGCGCTCGATCGAACGCGAAGCACCGGGCGTCAACGTGCGCATGATGCCGCTGACGACGCGCGAACCGCGCCCCATGCTGCTGCGCGGCGACATCGACCTGGCCGTGGGCTTCTTTCCCGGCGTGGCGGCGCAATTGTCGAGCGAAACGGGTTCGCCGATCCGCCACGAGCGCCTGTATTCCGGCAAGTATGTATGCGTGATGCGCCGCGGCCATCCGCTGGCCGACAAGGAATTGACTCTGGATAACTACTGCGCGGCCAACCATTTATTGGTCAGCTTTTCCGGCCGCGCGCATGGCTTGATCGACGAAGCCCTGTCGCAGATCCACCGCGAACGGCGCATCCTGCTGACGGTCAACCAGTTCTTCACGGCGGGCCGAGTCGTCGCCAATTCCGACCTGATCACGGTCTTGCCGCGCCATTTGATCGCCTCGACGGGCATGACGGAGTCCCTGCTGTACAAGGATTTGCCATTGACCTTGCCGGCCGTCCACCTGGACATGCTGTGGCACGAGCGCGACGCCCGCAGCCCCGCCCACAAATGGCTGCGTAATCACCTGGAAAGCATGAACACACCCACTTTACGGACGGCCACGGCAGCCGGTGGCGGCGTGGCGCCGAAGCCGCATATCGAGTAAGCGTCACCTGCACAAGAAAAAACGCCTGATGATCTCTCATCAGGCGTTTTGCTATGCGTGGTTGCTGGAGCGATAACCAATTCTGAAACCACCCCAGTGCTTGCCCTCGACGTGGATGGGCACGGACAAATCGTGCATGACTTCGCCCGTGTCGCGTTTATAGGTCTGTAACAGGAAGGCCTTGGTATTGCTGCCGCAGCGCTTGCCCGTGCGATCGCTGAAGATGCGCTTGGTGCGGTTATTGACCATATCGGTGGCATAGTCGCCCGTCAGCGGCTGGGAAAACTTCTTGTTGTGCGTCGGAAAATAGCCATTGTTGTCGACGGCGCCCGCGTACGCCAGGTGGGGCAGGGCGGCCAGCACGCCTTCCTGCAAGTCGGGCAGCACCTTGTCTGTAAACGCATCGAACTTCGTGTTGTGCTTGGGCGGATTGGTGTTCGGAATGGGGCGGTAGTGGCGGTCGAACAGGGCTTCGCGCGTGATACGGCCCGACGCGATGGCTTGCTCGAACAGTTTGCCCACGTCGCGCGCGGCGTGCTGGGCCGCCTCGCGGATCTCGTCGTGCGGCGTGGCCACGCTCGATTCACCGAGGGCGCCGGCGATCACTTCGGCCCGCTCGGCCAGGGCCATGGCCGACTGCGTGGCGCGCGGCAATTCGGCATTCGTCGACAGCATGCTGTCGCGGATTTGCAGGATGGCGTCGGCGATCACTTGCGTCGTGTCGACATGTTCGCGCGAGGCGCGGGCGATTTGCCCAATCTCGTCTTCCGATTCGCCCGACGATTCCTCGATATGGCTCAATGAAGCGTGCACGCTTTCCACATTGCGTGCCGCTTCCGTCACGCCGGCCGCCAGCGAACTCATGCCCCGCGCGGCTTTTTCCGACTGTTCATTGATTTCGCGCACCATCACGCTGATTTCATCGGAAGCTTCTTTGGTGCGCTGCGCCAATTGCCGCACTTCACCGGCCACCACGGCAAAACCACGCCCATGTTCGCCGGCGCGCGCCGCTTCGATGGCGGCATTCAGCGCCAGCAAGTTGGTACGCGCGGAAATATCCGAAATGGCTTCCGTGAAACCCGTAATGCGTTTGGATTTTTCCTGCAAGCTCAGCATGGTGCTGGAGGCGCCTTGCGCTTCCTCGCGTGCCTTATTGATGCGGCGCAAGCCCTGGTCCACTTCGGCGCGCGCCGCCACACTTTCCACGCGCACGCCGGCGGCCACCTTGGCGGCCCGCTCCGCATTGGCGGCGATCTTTTCCGTCATCGCGGCATTTTGTACGGAACTGTCGGCGATATCGCTGGCCGTGCGCACGTCGAGTTCCACCTTCTGTTTGACGGAATCGACAAAATACGAGGTTTCCGCCGCGCCGATCATGATGGCGTCGATGGCATTGCCCACCGTATCGGCGAACTGGTGCAAGCCCGGTTCTCCGCGCAGACGGCCGGCAAGCGCCAGCAGCGCGGCGCCGATGGCGGCAGCCACGCAGGCGATCAAATAGGGATGGTCGCCACCCGACAGCAGCAACAGATAGGCCAGGCAACAGGCGACGGCCATGGCCAGGATCGTGAATACAAAGAAACGCACCAGCTGATGCTGCAACTGCTTCATTTGTCCCCCGCTGCGCGAACCCGTCACGTCCCGGGAGGGACGTGCTGTGGCCGTATGCGGGTGGGCACGATTGCCCACCTTGCACCCTGAATACAACGTCTGCGCGTGTTTTCAGGCCGGCTACCGGATAGCAGAATTGTAGTTCTACCCTACAACATTTGTTCCGATAGCTCAATCAGAAAAACGGGACGGCTACACCAGGGTCACTTAATTGGCAATTTGGTGGTGTTTTTGACCTCTTCCATGACGGCATAAGTGTGGGTTTCCCGCACACCTTTCTGCAGCAAGGTCTTGCCCAGGAATTCGCGGTAGGCGGCCATGTCCTTGACGCGCGCCTTGACCAGGTAATCGAAACCGCCAGCGACCATGTGACATTCCAGTACCTCTGGAATGATTTGTACGCTATGCTTGAAGGCGTCGAACACTTCCGGTGTCGTGCGATCGAGCACCACTTCGATGAACACCAGCAGCGACACGTCGAGCAGCTGCGGATTCAACTGGGCCGTATAGCCCATGATGTAACCGGATTCGTGCAGCTTGCGCACGCGCTCCAGACAGGCCGCCGGCGACAAGTTCACGCGCGCGGCCAGCTCCACATTGCTGATGCGTCCATCGCTCTGCAATTCCATCAAGATTTTCTTACTGATCTTGTCCAGCATTACCATCACCCCCAAATTAATATTATTTGGTTAAATTGTCGCATCAAAAACTATCTATTGCTAGTCCCCTGTATTACCAGAATTAATCCATAAGAATCCCCTTTACAATCGAATCATCTTAACGTCCGACTTTCTGTATTTTTTTGCACCAAAAAAGAGCAAGAATTACGTCAGTTTTCGTCCCCTTTTTCCTTGTAAAGAGTACTTATGCACCCTGCAGGCCCCTCGGCTTTTACCCCGATTCCTTTTGCTGCGTTCCAGGCAGAAATCCTGCCCGAAGCGACACCACAACGCGCCGCCATCACCGCCGCCTATAGGCGCGACGAGGTTTCGGCGGTGCAGTGGCTGTTGCAACAAGTGCGCCCCAGCAGCACCGAAACGACGGCCGAAGGACAAGCGCTGGCGCACCGCCTGGTCTCGAACGTGCGCCAAAAACGCACACGCGCGTCCGGCGTCGATGCACTGATGCACGAGTTCTCGCTATCGTCGGAAGAGGGTGTTGCATTGATGTGTCTGGCTGAAGCGCTGTTGCGTATACCCGACAGTCAGACAGCCGACCGTTTGATCGCCGACAAAATCAGCAAGGGCGACTGGAAGAAACACCTGGGCGAATCGCCATCGCTGTTCGTCAACGCGGCCACCTGGGGCTTGCTGATTACGGGCAAACTGGTCAGTACCAATAGCGAATCGGGCCTCGGTTCGGCCATGACCAAGCTCATCGCCAAAGGCGGCGAACCGCTGATCCGCAAGGGCGTCGACCTGGCCATGCGCATGCTGGGAAACCAGTTTGTTACGGGGCAAACCATCGAGGAAGCGTTGAAGAACAGCCGCGAGAATGAAACGCGCGGCTACCGCTACTCGTACGACATGCTGGGCGAGGCGGCCTTGACGCAGCAGGACGCGGCCAACTACTACGCCTCGTATGAAACGGCGATCCACGCCATCGGCAAGGCGTCGAACGGCCGTGGCATCCGCAACGGTCCCGGCATTTCCGTGAAACTGTCGGCCCTGCATGCGCGCTACAGCCGCGCCCAGCGCGCCCGCGTCATGGAAGAATTGCTGCCGAAAGTCAAAGCGCTGCTGCTGCTGGCCAAACAGTACAACATCGGCTTCAACATCGATGCGGAAGAAACGGACCGCCTGGAACTGTCGCTCGATCTGATGGAAGCACTGGCCTTCGATGCGGACCTGGCCGGCTTCGACGGCATCGGCTACGTGGTGCAGGCGTATCAAAAACGCTGCCCGTTCGCCATCGATTTCCTGATCGACCTGGCGCACCGCAGCGGCCGCAAGTTCATGGTGCGCCTGGTCAAGGGCGCGTACTGGGATGCGGAGGTCAAACGCGCGCAAGTCGATGGCCAGGAAGGCTATCCCGTCTACACGCGCAAGGTCTACACGGACGTCTCTTACCTCGTGTGTGCGCAAAAACTGCTGGCCGCCAGCAGCCTGATCTATCCACAATTTGCCACGCACAACGCACAAACCCTGTCGACCATTTATACCTGGGCGAAACGCGACGGCATCACCGACTACGAATTCCAGTGCCTGCACGGCATGGGCGAGACCCTGTACGACCAGGTCGTCGGCCCCGAGAATCTCGACAAGCCGTGCCGCATTTATGCTCCCGTCGGCTCGCATGAAACCCTGCTGGCCTACCTGGTGCGCCGCCTGCTGGAAAACGGCGCCAACTCGTCATTCGTCAACCAGATCGTCGACGAAAGCGTGGCCATCGATAGCCTGATCCGCGATCCGCTGGAGCAGGCGCGCCTGCAGGGCGGCTTGCCGCACCCGTCGATTCCGCTGCCGCTGGACATGTTCGGCAACGAACGCAAGAACTCGGCCGGCCTGGACCTGTCGAATGAAGACACCTTGCGCACGCTGGCCACGGGCCTGGCGCAGCAGCAGACATGGCAGGCCGCGCCGCTGATCGATGGCGCCGTCAGCCTGAACGGCCCCACGCACATGCTGCACAATCCGGCCCAGCACGACGATGTCGTGGGCAAGGTCATGGAAGCCGGCCCGGCCGACGTGGAAACGGCGCTGGCCAGCGCCAGCGCCTACGCCATGGATTGGCAAACCACGGAGCCGTCGATCCGCGCGCAAGCGTTGCTGCGCGCGGCCGACCTGTTTGAAGAACACCACATCGAGCTGATGGCCCTGGCCGTGCGTGAAGCGGGCAAGTCCCTGCCGAACGCGATCGCGGAAATCCGCGAAGCCGTCGACTTCCTGCGCTACTACGCGGCGCAGGTGGAACACGTGCCAAATACCTTGGCGCTCGGTCCCGTCACCTGCATCAGCCCGTGGAACTTCCCGCTGGCCATCTTTACGGGCCAGCTGGCCGCCGCTTTGGCCGCAGGCAACGTGGTGCTGGCCAAGCCGGCCGAGCAAACGCCGCTGATCGCCCACCGCGCCGTGCAATTGCTGCATGCGGCGGGCGTGCCGCGCAGCGCGCTGCAATTTTTGCCCGGCAGCGGCGAAGTCGTTGGCGCAGGCCTGTGCAATGACGCGCGCGTGAAAGGCGTGATTTTCACGGGCTCGACGGAAGTGGCGCAATTGATCAACCGCAATCTGGCCGCGCGCGCCGTGGCCGAAGGCATCGACATTCCCCTGATCGCCGAAACGGGCGGCCAGAATGCCCTGATCGTCGATTCGTCCGCCTTGCCGGAACAAGTGGTGCAGGACGTGATGTCGTCGGCTTTCGACAGCGCCGGCCAGCGCTGCTCGGCCTTGCGCGTGCTGTTCCTGCAAACGGAAATCGCCGACAAGACCATCCACATGCTCAAGGGCGCCATGCAGGAATTGCGCGTCGGCAATCCTGACCGCCTGGCCACCGATATCGGTCCCGTCATCGATGCGGAAGCGCAAGGTAACTTGCTGGCGCACATCAACAAGATGAAAACCATGGCCATCGATCATTATTCGCTCGATTTGCCGACCGTCAAAGGCACGTTTGTCGCCCCGACCGTGCTGGAAATCAAGTCGCTGGCGCAATTGACGCAGGAAGTCTTCGGCCCCGTGCTGCACGTGATCCGCTACAAGCGGTCCGAACTGCCGCAACTGGTGCAATCGATCAACGACAGCGGTTACGGCTTGACCCTGGGCATCCATACGCGCATCGATGAAACCATCGATTTCATTACCAAGCGCGCACATGTGGGCAATATTTACGTGAACCGCAACATCGTCGGCGCCGTCGTCGGCGTGCAGCCGTTCGGCGGCGAAGGCAAATCAGGAACTGGCCCCAAGGCGGGCGGCCCCCTGTACCTGAAACGCCTGCAGCGCAATGCACCGGCAGGCGCGCAGCACCAGCGCCAGGCGCCGCCTGCACTCGACGCGCTGACCGTCTGGGCGAAGATGCATGGCCACGACAAGGTCGTGCAACTGGCGCAAGACTATGCGCGTACCACCTTGCTGGGCAGCACCACCGTCTTGCCAGGCCCGACCGGCGAGCGCAACACCCTGAGCTTTGCCGCACGCGGCACGATTTTGTGCGCGGCAGCGACCTCGGGCACCCTGATGAACCAGCTGGCGGCCGTCCTGGCCACCGGTAACGAGGCCCTGGTGCTGGCGCAAGCGCCGGATCTGATCCCGGGCGACTTGCCGGCTGCGCTGAAGGACCGCATCCAGATCATTACGAGCCTGGAGTCGGTCAAGCATGATTTCCAGATCGCCATGATCGAGCCTAGCCTCGATGGTCAACTCAAACCGCTGCTGGCGGCACGGGAAGGGGCGCTGGTGGGCACCATCTCCACCACGCAAGAGGGTGCCATCCCCCTGTGGCGTCTCGTTGCTGAGCGGGCGCTGTGCGTGAATACGACGGCGGCAGGCGGAAATGCGAGCCTGATGATGCTGAGCGTCTAAAATTTAAGCAGGCAGTCAACGTAAAAGGGCAGAACCAGTGGTTCTGCCTTTTTTTATGCACGCTGGATGAAAAATCAGCCTGCCAGACGCTGGCACAATTGCTGGATCACCGTATACGCGTACGGCGACGCGACGGTTTGCACGAAACGCATGAAGTCGATGGCCGCCTCTTCGTTGGCGTTGTCGGAAATGGTGCGCATGACCGTAAACGGCACGCCCAGTTCAAAACACACTTGCGCCACGGCGGCACCTTCCATTTCGACGGCCAGCAGGTCGGGGATATCAACTTTCAGCTGGTTCAGATGCGCGGCGCTGCCGATGAACTGGTCGCCGCTGGCGATCAGGCCGCGGTGCACTCGCGCTTGCTGCAAGCCAAATTCCACGATATGTGCCGCCTTGAGCACGCTGGACACATCGTCACGCAGAAAATCTTCCGCGGCGGCAGCCAGTTGCGTGCTCAGTTCCAGGTCCGTGGCGAAGCGCTGCAAGCCAGTCAATGGCACTTCAAAGCGGGGAAACAGAGGGCGGGCATCCATATCGTGCTGCATCAGCGCTTCGGCCACGACGATATCGCCCACTTTCACGTGTTTATCCCCACTGCCGGCCACGCCGGTGAAGACGATGTGGGTAACTCCGTACTTTTCCACAAGGATAGAAGCAGTCATGGCAGCAGCAACCTTGCCCAGACGCGACAGGACGCACACAGCGTCGATATTCCACAAGGTTCCCAGGGTGTAGTCGCGCATGCCGTGCGAACGCCTCTGGGGGCTCTGCATGGCTTCTACCAGCCCCTGCTGTTCTTCGTGCAAGGCACTGATGATGCCTAAACGCATTTTTTTATGTGTATGCATGCTGTTTTACAGGTTTTTTGAATTGCAAAACGGTTTACATGGTGAAAACAGCCGTTTCGGCGACTTTTCCACCGTTCGCGTTTGTCTCTGTGTTTTAAATAAAGATGTATACATAAAAATAGTAGTGATAGTAAACGGCCATTTTTTTGTGGATAAGTCGGTATACCATCGAAAAATCATCGACTTAGCGTACAAAAAAGTAGGCGCACAAGCATTGTATCTATGGCGGACTTGTTTGGGATAAAAATTGGCTTGTGGACAAAGATCGACTTTTCCCACATCTCATCCTGTGGATATACAGGCACTTATCCACACCAGCACGCAAACATCGTGGTTTTTCTTGCTGTAGTGGCATGTTTGACGTGTTTCGTTGGCATAGACCTATGTCTGCCAATCAACAGTGAGCGGGCACGAGCGTTGTTCTTTCACCGACGTGAGCGTCCAGTTGATTCCTGGAAGACGGTTTGGCAGTCGGTCTCGATGTCGCCGTTGGCTTTTTTTTGACGGTTTTGCATGCTTTTTGGAAATATCCCCGGACTTTCGCTTTTTTTGTCGGTTTACAATAGATCTATATATAAAAATAGTAGTAATAGTAAACGCGTTTTTTTCTGTGGATAAGTCGCTTTTTTTCAACAGGATCAATCGTTTACACGCAAAATAAAGCGTGCATAATCGCTGTATCACGCGAGGAGCAAAATTGTATAAAATGCGGGCCTGTGCAAAAGTTCGTGTTTACGCACAAGTCATCCTGTGGATATCAAGTGACTTATCCACAATCGTCTCAAACTCTCCTTCGTTTTGATATCGAATCGCCTGCCGGCACTGTGCCTGCTCAGGTCTCTTGACGTTTCCATTTTGCAAAACGGTTTTGCAGTGCTGTGTGCGTGATGCCGGCTGTGCCGGTTTTCGTCGCTCAGTTGTTGGCGCGATTTTTTTTGTCGGCAAAAGCAGCTTTCCGGTTTTTTTTTGAAGACAGGCTTGCGAATGTTCTTCAAGGCGGAGAGCAGGCAAAGCGCGCGTTGTCGGGTTTACCTTAACAAGTTCGTATACAAGAATAGTAATAGTAATTAACGGCGGCATCTTCTGTGGATAAGTCCTGATTTATCCTTGTAAACAATCGCTTGGCGTACGGATAAGCGCTGAGTAAGCGTTGTATCTGCCTGGGATGGTTTTGGGATAAAAAAACACGTCCGAAAAAAAATTCGTTTACTCACATATCGTACCTGTGGATATCCATACGGTTATCCACAGCTTGCAGACCCTGGCTTGATGCTCTTTTTTACCTGTCGTGACGCTAGCCGTATCCCAGGCAACGATTAATGTCGCCCTGGCCCGGCACTGGTGGTAATCTCAAGGCGGCTCAGCAGCCATGCATGCATGAAGAAAGACAGACTCTGGTAGCGGAATGCGGTGGGGAGACACGCCGCGCGACAGCTTGATGGCATACCGAAAGGAGCTTCATTGGAATCGGCAGGCGAATACGACTACATCATCGTGGGCGGCGGCACGGCAGGTTGCGTGCTGGCCAATCGGCTCACGCGCGACAAGGACGCCAACGTTTTGCTCGTGGAAGCGGGCGGCAAGGACGACTATGTGTGGATTCACATCCCCGTCGGCTACTTGCATTGCATCGGCAATCCCCGCACGGACTGGCTGTATTCCACGCAGGCGGACGCGGGACTGGGCGGGCGCAGCCTGATCTATCCGCGCGGTAAAGTGCTTGGTGGCAGCTCTTCCATCAACGGCATGATCTATATGCGGGGCCAGGCCGGCGATTACGATCACTGGGCCGATTTGACGGACGACGCTTCCTGGCGCTGGGACAAGGTCTTGCCGCTATTTAAGCAAAGCGAGGATTATTACGGCGGCGCGTCGGAAAACCATGGCGTGGGCGGTGAATGGCGCGTGGAAAAACAGCGCCTGTCATGGGATATCCTGAATGCATTCCGCGATGCGGCGCAGCAAGTCGGCATCCCGAAAACCAGCGATTTCAATGGCGGCGACAATAGCGGTAGCGCGTATTTCGACGTCAACCAGCGCCGCGGCATCCGCTGGAATACCTCGAAAGCGTTCTTGAAACCGGCATCGCGCCGCCCGAATCTGACCATCATGACGGGCTGCCACGTGGAACGTCTATTGCTTGAGACTTCGGAGTCGGGGCCCCGTTGCACGGGCATCGTGTTTACGGGCGGCGGCACGCAGTGGCAGGCGACGGCCCGGCGGGAAACCTTGCTGACGGCGGGCGCCATCGGTTCGCCCCAATTGCTGCAACTGTCCGGCATCGGCCCGGCCGCCTTGTTGCAGCAGCATGGCATCGTGCCCGTGTTGGACTCCGCTGGCGTGGGCGGCAATTTGCAGGATCATTTGCAGCTGCGTATGGTCTTTAAAGTACAGGGCGTGAAAACCTTGAACATCATGGCGGGCAATATGCTGGGCAAGATGCAGATCGGCTTGCAATATGCGCTGTTCCAGAGCGGACCCATGTCGATGGCGCCGTCGCAACTGGGGGCGTTCGCCAAGTCCGATCCACTGCAAGCCACGCCGAACCTGCAATACCACGTGCAACCCTTGTCCTTGGACAAATTCGGCGAACCCTTGCACGCGTTTCCCGCGTTTACGGCCAGCGTGTGCAATCTGCGTCCCACGTCGCGCGGCCACGTGCACATCGCGTCGGCCGACAGCTATGCGGCGCCGAAAATCATGCCAAATTACCTGAGTACCGAGCAGGACCGCAGCGTGGCGGCCGACGCCTTGCGCCTGACGCGGAGCATCGCCGCCGCGCCGGCCCTGAAAAAATTTGCGCCGGAAGAATACAAGCCTGGCGTGCAATTCCAGAGCCAGGAAGAGTTGGCGCAGGCGGCCAGCCAGATCGGCACCACCATTTTTCATCCGGTGGGCACTTGCCGCATGGGCCTGGCCAGCGAAGCTTCCAGCGTGGTCGACAGCCAGTTGCGCGTGATCGGCGTGGCAGGCTTGCGCGTCGTCGACGCGTCGATCATGCCGTACATTACTTCTGGTAACACGAACTCGCCCACCGTGATGATCGCGGAAAAAGCGGCGCAAATGATACATGCGGCTTGGAAATAGCTGGAAATAGCTGGGTAAAGGCGCGAGTTTGCGCCATTCGGGCTGGCGAAAAATCCCCGTAGTTATACTGTATTGTGCGTTAAATTTAAGTTGTGTATTATAAAAATGACTAAGTAGTACAAAAAGTACAACTAGGAGACACGATGTCAAACGTAATCTTGGAAACAAGAAATTTGACCAAGGAATTCAAGGGTTTCACCGCTGTGAGCGAAGTGAACCTGAAGGTAGAGCGGGGCCATATCCACGCCTTGATCGGTCCGAACGGCGCCGGCAAGACCACGTGCTTTAACTTGCTCACCAAATTCCTGGTCCCCACTTCCGGACAGATCCTGTTCAATGGGAAAGATATCACGGCCGCCAAACCGGCCCAGATCGCGCGCATGGGCGTGATCCGTTCCTTCCAGATTTCCGCCGTCTTCCCGCATTTGTCCGTGCTGCAAAATGTGCGCATCGGCTTGCAGCGCCAGCTGGGAACTTCGTTCCACTTCTGGCAAAGCGAACGTGCATTGAACCAGCTCAACGACCGCGCCATGGCCTTGCTGGCCGAAGTCGACCTGACGGAGTTTGCCGACACCATCACGGTCGACATGCCGTACGGGCGCAAACGGGCGCTGGAAATTGCCACCACCCTGGCGATGGAACCGGAAATGATGCTGCTCGACGAACCGACGCAAGGCATGGGTCACGAAGACGTGCACCGCGTGACGGAACTGATCAAAAAAGTGTCGGCTGGCCGCACGATTTTGATGGTGGAACACAATATGAGCGTGGTGTCGGGCATCTGCGACAAGATTTCCGTCCTGCAGCGCGGTGCCATGCTGGCCGAAGGCAGTTACGCGGAAGTGTCGCGCAATCCGCAAGTGATGGAAGCGTACATGGGTACCACCCACGCGGAACTGGAAGGGGCGCATTGATGGCGACACAAGTGAATGGCGGCGCACCCGCGCTGGAAATTACGCAGCTGCACACCTGGTATGGCGAATCGCACATCCTGCACGATGTGAACCTGAAAGTGGCCCAGGGCGAAGTGGTCACTTTGCTGGGCCGTAACGGCGCTGGCCGCACCACCACCTTGCGCGCCATCATGGGCTTGACGGGCGCGCGCACGGGCTCCATCAAAGTCAACGGCGTCGAAGCGATAGGTTTGGCCACGCACAAAATCGCCCACCTGGGCATCGGGTATTGTCCCGAAGAGCGCGGCATTTTTTCCTCGCTGTCGACCGAGGAAAACCTGCTGCTGCCGCCAACCCTGGCCAGCGGCGAGAAGGGCATGTCGGTGGAAGAAATCTACGCCATGTTCCCGAACTTGCAGGAACGCCGCCACAGCCAGGGCACGCGCCTGTCGGGCGGAGAACAGCAGATGCTGGCCGTGGCGCGCATCCTGCGCACGGGCGCGCGTTTGCTGCTGCTCGATGAAATTTCCGAAGGCCTGGCGCCCGTCATCGTGCAAGGGCTGGCGCGCATGATCACCACCCTGAAAGCGAAGGGTTACACCATCGTCATGGTGGAACAGAATTTCCGGTTTGCCGCGCCCCTGGCGGACCGGTTTTATGTGATGGAGCACGGTCAGATCGTCGAGACTTTTGCTGCATCCGAACTGGAGGCCAAGATGCCGGTACTGACCGAGCTGCTTGGCGTGTAGTCCCCATGTAGTCTGTTGTACTCGTCATCGTCCAGCAATCGACTGAATAGCAAACAATAATCCCAACGGAGACACTATGAAACGTAACGCTATCGCCATTGCCACCGCCACCCTGTGCGCATTGGGCTTGTCCGCCGCCGCGCATGCCCAGGTATCGGGCGACACCATCAAGATCGGTTTTATTTCCGACATGTCGGGCGTGTATTCCGACGTCGACGGCCTCGGCGGCGCGGAAGCCATCAAGATGGCGATCGCCGATGCCGGTGTGGTACTGGCCGGCAAAAAGGTGGAATTCATTTCCGCCGATCATCAAAACAAGGCCGACATCGCCGCTTCGAAAGCGCGCGAATGGTTTGACCAGCAGGGCGTCGACATGCTGATCGGCGGTACCAATTCCGGCGCCAGCCTGGCCATGGCCAAGGTCGCGGCGGAAAAGAAAAAAATCTTCATCGCCATCGGCGCCGGCTCCTCGCGCCTGACGAATGAAGAGTGCACGCCGTACACCGTGCATTACGCCTACGACACCGTGGCGCTGGCGCGCGGCACGGGCGGCACCATCGTCAAGCAGGGCGGCAAGAACTGGTATTTCATGACGGCCGATTATGCGTTCGGCCACTCGCTGGAAAAAGATACGGCCGAGGTCGTCAAGGCGGCCGGCGGCAAGGTGCTGGGCAGCGTCAAGCATCCGCTGGGCGCCTCGGACTTTTCTTCCTTCCTGCTGCAGGCGCAATCGGCAAAACCGCAAATCCTCGGCCTGGCCAATGCGGGCGGCGACGCCATCAACAGCATCAAGGCGGCCAATGAGTTCGGCCTGACGAAATCGATGAAGCTGGCCGGCTTGCTGATCTTCATCAATGATATCCATTCGCTGGGCCTGAACCTGACGCAGGGCATGTACCTGACGGATGGCTGGTACTGGGACTTGAATCCTGAAACGCGCGCCTGGTCGAAACGCTATTTCGCGAAGATGAAGAAAGAGCCATCGATGCTGCAGGCGGCCGACTATTCGGCGGCGGCGAACTACCTGAAAGCCGTCAAGGCGATCGGTACGGATGACACCGAGAAGGTCATGGCCTACCTGAAAAAGACCAAGATCAACGACATGTTCACCCAGAATGGCGAAGTGCGTCCCGATGGCCGCATGGTGCACGATATGTATTTGATGGAAGTCAAGAAACCGTCCGAGTCGAAATACCCATGGGATTACTACAAGGTAGTCGCCACCGTGCCCGGTGCGCAAGCGTATGTAACCAAGGCCGAGTCGAAGTGTTCGCTGTGGAAGTAACGCTGTAGCAACCTCCACAGAGTGCCCGCCTGCGCGCGGGCGCTCTGTCCTGCATGCGCTTCGCCCGCAGGGTACGCCTTGCGCTGCCGCACCCGTTTGCGGTGGCGCGTTTCCCTTGATACCACACCGCTACCTGGCGGTGCTTTTTATACTGTGATGCCATGGAAATTTTCGGCGTTCCAATACAAGCGATGATGAGCCAGCTGCTGCTGGGTCTCGTCAACGGCTCGTTCTATGCCATGTTGTCCCTCGGTCTGGCCGTTATCTTCGGCTTGCTTAACGTTATTAATTTCTCGCACGGCGCCATGTACATGATGGGCGCCTTCCTGGCCTGGATGGGCCTCAGCTATTTCGACATCAATTACTGGGCCATGCTGGTCATCGCCCCGATCCTCGTCGGCCTGGTCGGCATTCTGATCGAAAAGACCATGCTGCGCTGGCTGTATAAACTCGACCACCTGTATGGCTTGCTGCTGACCTTCGGCATCACCCTGATCATGGAAGGCGTGTTTCGCTCCTTCTATGGCGTCTCGGGCCAGCCGTATGCCGTGCCCGAAGCGCTGGCCGGCGCGACGGACCTCGGTTTCATGATCTTGCCGAACTACCGCGCCTGGGTGGTGATCGCCTCGCTCTCCGTGTGCCTGGCTACCTGGTTCGTCATCGAGAAAACCAAATTAGGGGCCTATCTGCGGGCCGGCACGGAAAACCCGAAACTGGTGGAAGCGTTCGGCATCAACGTGCCGCTGATGGTGACGTTGACGTTCGGCTTTGGCGTGGCGCTGGCCGGTTTCGCCGGCGTGCTGGCGGCGCCGATCATCCAGGTCTCGCCGCTGATGGGCTCGAACCTGATCATCGTCGTGTTTGCCGTGGTGGTGATTGGCGGCATGGGTTCCATCATGGGTTCCATCCTGACGGGCCTGGGCCTGGGCGTGATCGAGGGCCTGACCCGCGTGTTCTACCCGGAAGGCTCGGCCACCGTGGTGTTCGTGGTGATGGTCATCGTGCTGCTGCTGCGTCCCGCCGGCCTGTTCGGCAAAGAAAAGTAATCCTCATCAGTCATGTATTGGAGCTACCACGATGAATAAGAATGTAGGCTACGCCATTGCCTTGCTGCTGGCGTTGGCGGCCCCGTTTTACGGCTACCCCGTCTTCCTGATGAAGCTGCTGTGCTTTGCCCTGTTTGCCTGCGCTTTCAACTTGCTGATTGGCTATACGGGCTTGCTGTCGTTCGGCCATGCGGCATTTTTTGGCGGCGCCGGCTATGTCACCGGCTATGCGCTGCGCACCTGGGGTTGGCCAACGGAACTGGGCTTGCTGGCCGGCGTCGCGACGGGCGCCTTGCTGGGCCTGGTAATCGGCGGCCTGGCGATCCGCCGCCAGGGCATCTACTTTACGATGATCACCCTGGCGCTGGCGCAGATGGTGTACTTCCTGGCCTTGCGCTTGCCGTTCACTGGCGGCGAGGATGGCTTGCAGGGTGTTCCACGTGGAACCTTGCTGGGCACGATAGACCTGGGCAACGACACCGTGTTGTATTACGTCGTGCTGGCCATCTTTGTTGCCGGCTTCGCCCTGATCGTGCGCACCATCCACTCGCCGTTCGGCCAGGTGCTCAAGGCGATCAAGGAAAACGAACCGCGCGCCATCTCGCTCGGCTACGACGTCAACAAGTACAAGCTGATGGCCATCGTGCTCTCCGCTTCGTTGGCCGCACTGGCCGGTGCCACCAAGACCCTGGTGCTGGGCTTTGAGACGTTGACCGACGTGTACTGGGGCATGTCGGGCCTGGTCGTGCTGATGACCCTGGTGGGCGGCATGGGCACCTTGTCCGGCCCCATCCTTGGCGCCGTGCTGATCATCGCGCTGGAAAACAAGCTGGGCGATGTCGGTACCTACCTGGCCACCCACACGGGCATCGAGTGGTTCGGCACCCTGGGCGAATCGGTGGGCATGGTGACGGGCGTGATCTTCGTCATCTGCGTGCTGATGTTCCGGCGCGGTATCGTCGGCGAAGCCATCGCGCGCTTCGGCGGCAGGGCTGCCAAAGCCGCGGTCTGATTTTCAAGCAACGCCGGACGGATCGTCCGGCGTTTTTCATTGTGCGTCCACTGTTACTTCAACGGAGAGTACCACCATGCAAATGACGATCACGCGCGCGGGGAGCGGCTTGTGCACGCTGCTGGCGTTGGCAGCCTGCGGCAGCAACCATGCGCCGGAAGAACTGAACCAGATGCCCGGCTACCTGGGCACCATCACGCGGGCCGACTACGACGGCAAGACGAACGATCTGCTCACGGCCGGTCTCGGCAAGACGGGGCTGGCGGGCGCCGCGCCCGCGTATGCAAATGTGGAACAGCCGACACCGCTCGAACTGCGCCGCAATGCCATCTACGCCAATTACCGCGCCGTGCTCGACATTGCCGCCAACAGCGGCTACGGCACCCTGTACGGACCGAACGTGGATGCATCCGGCAACGTGGGCACGGGCGAAGGCCTGATACCGGGCAGTGAATACATCGCCTATGCTGATGATGGCACGGGCAAGAAGAACGTCACCCTGATGGTGCAGGTGCCGGCCAGCTTCGACCCGGACCATGCCTGTATCGTCACCGGTACGTCGAGCGGCTCGCGCGGCATCTACGGCGCCATCGGCAGCTCCGGCGAATGGGGCTTGAAAAAAGGCTGCGCCGTGGCGTATGCCGACAAGGGTTCCGGCACGGGCCTGTACGTGTTCGAGGACGACAGCGTCAACCTGCAAAACGGCCTGCGGGCAGGCAGGGTGGCCGCCGGCAAGAATGCGCTCTTCGCGCCGGACTTGAGCGACGCCGAGCGGCTGGCCTGGGCGGGCAGCAATCCGAACCGCATCGCCTTCAAGCACGCGCACTCGCAGCAGAATCCGGAAAAGGATTGGGGCAAGGTCACCTTGCAGGCCGTCGAGATGGCGTACTACGTATTGAACGAGCGCTACGGCGTGCTGGCCCGCGACGGCAGCTCGCGCATCGTGCGGCTGACGCCGAAGAACACCATCACGATCGCCTCGAGCATTTCCAACGGTGCCGGCTCGGCCTTGCTGGCGGCGGAACAGGATAGCAAGGGCTTGATCAGCGGCGTGGCGGCCAGCGAGCCGCAAGTCCAGCCGGCGGCATCGAGCGCCTACACTGTGCGCCAGGGCGGGGCGGTGGTGGCCAATCCCGGCAGTGCGCTGTTCGACTACGCCACCTATGCGGCCCTGTATCAGCCGTGCGTCGCTTCCGTGGCCGGCAATGCGGGACGCTGCACGGCGCTCGTCGCCAAGGGGCTATTGGACGGCGCCGACCTGGCGGCGCAGCAGGCCGATGCGAAGCAGCGCTTGCGCGCGTATGGCTGGCTGCTTGACTCCGATCCGCTGCAGGCCGCGCATGCGGGCACGAACATCCTCGTGGCCGTCACGTACGCGTATGCCTACGGAAAATTCTCCGTGACCGATAAAGTGTGCGGTTTCACGTTTGCGCAGACGGACGGCAGCGGCAATCCGATTGCGTTCACGTCGGCGCAAAAGGCGGCCAGCTTTGCCGCGCAAAACGGCATTCTCGGCAATGTCGTGTACGAGAACAGCGTGGGCGGCGCCAAGGTGTACACGGCCGGCGTGTCGCCGTCGAGCAGTCTGGCGGACCAGTCGCTTGATGGCTTCCTGTGCCTGCGCAGCCTGGCGACGGGGCGCGACACTGTCAGCGGCGCCAACTTGCAGGGGACATTGGCGACGCAAAGCGTGCGCGTGCGGGCAGGCATGGCCGAGGTCGCGGCCAGCGGCAAACTGAACGGCAAGCCAGCCATCATCGTGCACGGCCGCAGCGACACGCTCATTCCCGTCAATCATGCGTCGCGTGCCTATCTGGGCCTGAACGCCGCCGTGGAAGGGGCGAATAGCCAGCTGCGCTATATCGAGGTGACCAACGCCAACCACTTCGATTCCTTCAGCAATGCGTTACCAACCCTGATCGTGCCGCTGCATGTGTACCTGAACCGGGCGCTGGACGCCATGTATGCGCACTTGAATGCCAAGCAAGCCTTGCCGCCATCGCAGGTGGTGCGCACGGTGACACGTACCGATGTGTCGACCCTGATCACGAATGTCAACGTGCCGGCGATCGCCACGGCACCGGCGCCCGGCAATGTCATCAGCGTGACGGGGACTGTCGTCGATATTCCCAACTAGGCTGTCTCGCTTGTGGAACTTGCGGCCACGTTTCACGTGGCCGTTTTTATGCCCAGGCCGACTCGGCGATGTGACCGAGTCCTTGGAAGACGGGCTTGGAAAACCAGTAGCCCTGCATCAGGGAAATGCCGCAGCCGGAAAGAAAATCGCGCTCGGCGCGTGTCTCGATGCCTTCGGCCAGCACGCGGATACCGAGTTCATGGCACAGGCTGGCGATGGCCCGCACGATGGCCTGGCGCGGCGCATGCGTATCGATGCCGCGCACCAGATCCATGTCGATCTTGATGATGTCAGGCTGGTATTCGGCCAGCAAGTTCAAGCCCGCATAGCCGGCGCCGAAATCATCGATGGCGGTCTGGAAACCGAAGCGCCGGTAGGCGCGGAAAATCTCGACCAGATGCGGACGGTCTTGCACCCGTTCGCCTTCCGTCACTTCAAAGATGATTTTGTCGGTAGGGAAGCGATGCAGCTTGGCCGCTTCCAGGGTGCTGCGGATGCACACCTCGGGACGGTAGACGGCGTTGGGCAGGAAGTTGATCGACAGATATCCCTGCATGCCCAGCCTGGCGGCGCCGGCCACGGCCTTGACGCGGCACGCCTGGTCGAAGCGGTAGCGGTTGCCGTCGTTGACTTGCGCCAGCACGCTGGCCGCGCTTTCGCCGTTGGGGCCGCGCACCAGCGCCTCGTGCGCATAGATGCTGCGCGTGGCCAGGTCGACGATGGGCTGATACGCATACTCGAAGGCGAACGGCAGCGGCGCGCTGTCGTGGCAGCCCGCGCAGGCACCGTGCGGAAAGTGGGTGCTGTCAGGATGGATGGGGATGTCGGGAGGCGTCATGGCGGCAGTGTAGCAGGGCGGGGTGGCAGGCTCCGTCTGCTGCTTCACAGTGCGGCCGCATAGATGGCGCGCGCGTCGCCGCGGGTGACGGGCCGGGGATTGTTGCCCAGCAAGCGCATCTGCAGCATGGCTTCATCGGCCAGGCGGTCCAGGTCGCCGGCTGCGATGCCCACCTCGCGCAAGGTACGCACGATGCCCGTGGCCACGGCAATCTCCTGCATGCTATCGATCAGGGCCACGGCCCGCGCTTCCTCGCTGCCCGCGATGCCGGGCTGCAGGATGGCGGCCAGTTGCGCATACAGCGGGGCCGCATGGGACAGATTAAAACGCAGCACGTGCGGCAGTACCAGCGCATTCGACAGGCCATGCGGCACGTGGAACAGTCCACCGATGGGATAGGCGAGCGCATGCACGGCGGCCACGGGCGCGTTGGCAAACGCCTGCCCGGCCAGCATGGCGCCCAGCAGCATGGCTTGCCGCGCCGGCAAGTTGCTGCCATCGCGGCAGGCGGTGACCAGGTTGTTCGACAGCAGCGACAGCGCCTGGGTGGCCAGCATGTCGGACAAGGGATTTTTCAGCAGGCGGCTCGTGTACGCTTCGATCGCATGCACCATGGCGTCGATGCCCGTGGCAGCTGTCACGGCGGGCGGCAAGCCCAGGGTCAGGCTGGCGTCGAGGATGGCCAGGTCCGCATACAGTTGCGGCGCGACCACGCCCATCTTGCTGGTGGCGCCCGTGGTGACGATGGCGATGTGCGTCACTTCCGAGCCCGTGCCGGCCGTGGTCGGCAATTGCACGAGGGGCAGGCGCTGGCCGTGAACATTGCCGATGCCATACAGTTGCGCCAGTTCCTGGTGGCCCGGCGCCAGTACGGCGATCAGCTTGGCCACGTCCAGCGAGCTGCCGCCACCGAGGCCGATAATCAGTTCCACGTGAAACATCTGCGCCTGGCCCACGCCAGCCAGTACGATGGCTTCGGGCGGATCGGCTTGCACGTCGGAAAACACGTGGACTTCGATGCCGGACGCCTGCAAGCTGTGCAGGGCGGCATCGGCCAGGCCCGTGCGCAAAAAGCCTGCGTCGGTGACGAGCAGGGCGCGGCGTACGGTCGGGAAGTGGTGGGCGATGTGCGTGCCCAGTTGGGTGGCGGCGCCCGGTTCAACGATCAGATGGGGCACGGTGCGGAACTGGAAGGCGGACATGCAGACTCCTGACAGTGAGGACAGAAGCCAAGCTTACTCCGCTTTCCAGCCACGCGCCTGTTTCACGTGGAACCAGATACGTGGCTTACTCCCAGTCCAGTGCGCCTTTCTTCCATTCATACACTAGTCCGATTGTCAGCACGGCGAGAAAACCCATGACGGCCCAGAAACCGACCAAACCCAATTCGTTGACATTGGCCGCCCACGGCATCAGAAAGATGACTTCGATATCGAACAGGATGAAGAGGATGGCGACCAGATAGAAACGCACGTCGAACTTCATGCGCGCGTCGCCGAATGCTTCGAAGCCGCATTCATACGGCGACAGCTTTTGCGGATCGGGTTTGTGCGGACCGAGCGCGCGCCCCAGCAGCATGGGTACGATGCCGACGAGGATGCCGATCAGAATGAACAGGAGGACGGGAAAATAGTTTTCGAGGAGCATGTCGATTCCTCTTAGTGGCTGGACGACAGTTTCATCAGCACGATGCCGCACACGATGAGGACGGCAGCGCATACGCGCATGGTGTTGACTTGCTCGCCCAGAAAAACGATGCCGACGATAAAGGCGCCGACGGCGCCGATGCCCGTCCAGATCGTATAGGCCGTGCCCAAGGGCAGGGTGCGCATGGCCAGCGACAGCAAGCCGAAGCTGGCGATCATCATGACGATGGTAATGATGGAGGGAGTAAGTCTGGTGAAACCCTCGGAGAGTTTCATCGAGTATGCCCACACGACTTCAAACATGCCGGCAATGAGTAACAGTATCCAGGCCATGGCGGCTCCTTATACAGAGCGGGCCGTCCCGGTGTGTTCCCATGATGGGGGAGGCCGTCCTCCTGGATGATCGTCCCGCTGGCCACTGGCGTGGCCACGGATGCGGACGATGCGGCAATTGTAGCAAACATTGCCGGACGCCGCAGCCCCATCGCGGGCCCTTTCCTGGTACCGCTGCGTGTTCCACGTGAAACAAAAATCACCGTTGGCTTGCCCCTGCTGAGTAAAAATTAAGCAAAAATTGGCCCGTGGAAGGTTGCGCTTGCAAAAAGACTCTATAATCGGAGCTCTCTTCCCGCATTTTTACTTGCACTGTTACCTATTTATCATGTTATTTCCTACAGAATTCGACGTCATTGTTGTCGGCGGTGGTCACGCCGGTACCGAGGCGGCCCTCGCTTCCGCCCGCATGGGGCAGAAGACGCTATTGCTCACGCATAATATTGAGACACTGGGCCAGATGTCGTGCAATCCCTCCATCGGCGGCATCGGCAAGGGCCACCTGGTCAAGGAGGTCGATGCCATGGGCGGTGCGATGGCGATTGCCACCGACGAGTCCGGCATCCAGTTTCGCATCCTGAACTCCTCAAAAGGCCCGGCAGTCCGCGCCACGCGCGCCCAGGCCGACCGTATTTTGTACAAGGCCGCCATCCGCACGCGCCTGGAAAACCAGCCTAATCTGTGGCTGTTCCAGCAAGCCGTCGATGACCTGATCGTCGAAGGCGACCGGGTCGTCGGCGCCGTGACGCAGATCGGCCTGAAGTTTCTCGCGCGCGCCGTCGTGCTGACGGCCGGTACTTTCCTCGACGGCAAGATCCACGTGGGCTTGAATAATTATTCGGCTGGCCGCGCCGGCGACCCGCCTGCCATCTCGCTGTCGGCCCGCTTGAAAGAGCTGAAACTGCCGCAAGGGCGCTTGAAAACGGGTACGCCGCCGCGCATCGATGGCCGCACGATCGACTTTTCCGTCATGCAGGAACAAGCGGGCGACCTCGATCCCGTGCCCGTGTTTTCCGTGATGGGCAACACGGCCATGCACCCGCGCCAGGTGCCGTGCTGGGTCACGCACACGAATAGCCAGACGCACGACATCATCCGCGCCGGCCTGGACCGCAGCCCCATGTACACGGGCGTCATCGAAGGCGTCGGCCCCCGTTATTGCCCCTCGATCGAAGACAAGATCCACCGTTTCTCGGGCAAGGAATCGCACCAGATCTTCCTCGAGCCGGAAGGCTTGACGACGCATGAGTTCTATCCGAACGGCATCTCCACGAGCCTGCCGTTCGACGTGCAGATCGCCCTGGTGCAGTCGATGAAGGGCATGGAAAACGCCCACATCCTGCGTCCCGGCTACGCCATCGAATACGATTATTTCGACCCGCGCGGCTTGAAAGCGTCGCTGGAAACGAAGGCCGTCGCTGGCCTGTTCTTCGCCGGCCAGATCAATGGCACCACGGGCTACGAGGAAGCGGCCGCGCAAGGCATGCTGGCGGGCCTGAATGCGGCCTTGCTGACGCAGGACAAGGAAGCCTGGGTACCGGGCCGCTCCGAGGCCTATCTGGGCGTGCTGGTCGACGATCTGATCACCCAGGGCGTGCAGGAGCCGTACCGCATGTTCACCAGCCGCGCCGAGTACCGTTTGAGCCTGCGCGAAGACAATGCCGACATGCGCCTGACGGAAATCGGCCGCACTTTGGGCTGCGTCGGCGACGCCCAATGGCAAGCGTTCGAGACCAAGCGCGAAGCGGTGGCGCTGGAACTGCAGCGCCTGCGTTCCACGTGGGTCAATCCGCGCATCCTGGCGGCCGCCGAGTCGGAACGCATCGTCGGCCAGGCCATCGAACGCGAGTACTCGCTGGCGGACCTGCTGTGCCGCCCGAACGTGGCCTACGACACCCTGATGAGCATGACGGGCATGGAAGGCCAGGCCCTGGCCGGCCCCGGCGTGATGGATCCCGCCGTGCGCGAACAGGTGGAAATCCAGCTCAAATACGCGGGCTACATCGAGCGCCAGAGCAAGGAAATCGAGCGCCACGAACACTATGAAAACCTGGCCTTGCCAGAAGGTTTCAATTACCTGGATATCGGCGCGCTGTCGGTCGAAGTGCGGCAAAAACTCGACAAGCAGCGTCCGGAAACCCTGGGCCAGGCATCGCGCATTTCGGGCGTGACGCCGGCGGCGATTTCGCTGCTGCTGGTGCACCTGAAAAAGCGCGGTTTTGGCGCTGGTCAGGCCGAAATACAGACCACCACTTTAAAGGACGAGGTTGTTGAATGAAGCAGTTTGACCGGGCCGCATTGGCCCAGATTTTGAATGAAGGCATCGCCGCGCTGGGACTCGATCTGAGCGCGGATCAGACGGAAAAACTGCTCGATTACCTGGCCTTGCTGGCCAAATGGAACAGCGTGTACAACCTGACGTCGGTACGCGATCCCCTGCAGATGCTGACCCTGCACGTGCTCGATTCGCTGGCCGCCGTGCCGGCGTTCGCGGATGCCAAGAATGTGCTCGATGTGGGCGCTGGCGGCGGCTTGCCGGGCATGGTCCTGGCCATCGCGCGGCCCGATATCAAGGTGTCGATGATCGACACCGTGCATAAAAAGACGGCATTCTTGACGCAAGTGAAGGCGGAACTGGGCTTGAGCAACGTCACCGTGTACACGAAACGGGTGGAACAGCTGGAAGTGCAGCAGAAATTCGACGTGATCACCTCGCGCGCCTTTGCCGACCTGTCCGACTTCGTCAACTGGTCGAACCACGTGCTGGCCGAGGAAGGGCAATTCATCGCCTTGAAAGGGGTGGCACCGCCAGATGAGAGAGAGCGACTGCCGGCAGACTGGAAAGTGACGGAATTACGAGCAATCCAGGTGCCAGGGCTAAATGCAGAGCGTCATCTGGTCTTTATAGCAAGAATTTAAAGGCCGCAGAATTAAATGGTATAAATCATATAAACAGTTTATACCGTATAAATAATATAAACCGTATAAACGATTTATATCGTATAAATTAAATAAATAGTATAAATCGTTTCGGTCCAATGCCGGGGCGCACGATGAAGTTTGCATCTCTTTACAACTAGAAGATACATGGCCAAAATTTTTTGTGTAGCAAATCAAAAGGGTGGTGTTGGTAAAACCACAACAAGCG
Source organism: Janthinobacterium sp. KBS0711 (assembly GCF_000988085.1). NCBI lineage: Bacteria > Pseudomonadati > Pseudomonadota > Betaproteobacteria > Burkholderiales > Oxalobacteraceae > Janthinobacterium > Janthinobacterium sp. KBS0711. Next base: position 169,804 of record NZ_LBCO01000004.1, read on the forward strand.
TCAACCTCTCCGCCGGTCTGGCCAAGTTGAACCAGCGCGTGCTGCTGGTCGACCTCGACCCGCAGGGCAATGCGACCATGGGCGCCGGCATCAACAAGGCCGGCTTGAAGGCGTCGACCTATGAAGTGATGCTGGGCGAGTCCGATGTCAAGACGGCACGCCAGCGTTCGGAAGCGGGGCGCTTCGATGTCTTGCCATCGAACCGCGAGCTGGCCGGTGCCGAAGTGGAGATGGTCGAGCTGGACAACCGCGAACGCCGCCTGAAGGATGCGCTGGCCGAAGTGGATAGTGAATATGACTTCATCCTGGTAGATTGCCCACCGGCATTATCGATGCTGACCTTGAACGGCCTGTGCGCCGCGCATGGCGTGATCATCCCGATGCAGTGCGAGTACTACGCACTGGAAGGCTTGTCCGACCTGGTCAACACCATCAAGAAGGTGCATGCGAACCTGAATCCGGATCTGAAGATCATTGGGCTCTTGCGCGTGATGTTCGATCCGCGCATGACATTATCGCAACAAGTGTCGGCGCAGCTGGAACAGCACTTCGGCGACAAGGTGTTCAATACCATCATCCCGCGCAATGTGCGCCTGGCCGAAGCGCCGTCGTACGGCCTGCCCGGCGTGACCTTCGACCCCAGCTCGAAAGGTGCCCAGGCGTATATCGCCTTCGGCGCCGAGATGGTCGAACGCATCAAACATATGTAAACAAGGGGCGGGCGTCTGCACTTCATGATGTAAGCGCTTACTCTGAAAACACGATTAGGACAGCATGGCTACGAAAAAATTAAAAGGATTGGGTCGCGGACTCGACGCCCTGTTGGGCGGCGGCGGTGGCGACTTCACCAGTCCGGACACGAATCAACCGTCGAACTTGCCCGTGTCGCAAATGCAAGCCGGCAAATACCAGCCGCGCACGCGCATGGACGAGGGAGCCTTGAACGAACTGGCCGCCTCGATCAAGGCGCAAGGGCTGATGCAGCCGATCCTGGTGCGCCCGATCGGGCAAGACACCTTGAGCGGCTTGGTGAAATATGAAATCATCGCCGGCGAACGCCGTTTCCGGGCTTCGCAACTGGCCGGCCTGACGGAAGTGCCGGTACTGGTGCGCGACGTGGACGACCTGGCTGCCGCCGCCATGGCGCTGATCGAGAACATCCAGCGCGAAGACCTCAATCCACTGGAAGAAGCGCAAGGCATCCACCGCCTGATCGCCGACTTCAGTTTTACGCATGAGCAAGCGGCCACTGCGCTGGGACGCTCGCGCAGCGCCGTGTCGAACCTGTTGCGCTTGATGAACCTGGCCGCTCCCGTGCAAACCATGCTGATGGCCGGCGATATCGACATGGGCCATGCGCGCGCGCTGCTGGCCGTCGATGCGGCCAGCCAGATCACCCTGGCGAACCAGGTCGTGGCCAAGCGCCTGTCCGTGCGCGAAACGGAAAAGCTCGTCACGCGCACGGTCGAGGAAGCGGCCAACCCGGTCGAGCCGCGGCAAAAGGAAAAGTCCGGCGACATCGCGCGCCTGGAAGAAGAGCTGTCCGATGCGCTGGCCACGCCCGTGGTGTTCAAGATGGGCAACAAGGGCCGTGGCCAATTGGTGATCGATTTTGCCGATCTTGACGTATTGGATGGTTTGTTGACCCGCTTGCGTGGTTAAATAGCAAGCTGCAAAGGCAGGGGCCATGCGGGTGTGGACAATCCGGCCATGCTTTCCGGATGCACCACGTGATTCCTTGATAACACGGCTGGAAGCGGCCAGACAAGCGGCTTTGCCATATAGTGGTGCAAAAGGCGGCGAATAGTCGGTAAAGCGTCAGTTTCACGCAGCAATTGCCCTGCTGCGGTGCAGCAACGTTTGACTCTATAGATCAAAGCCAACTATAATCCCGTGTCTTTGCGTGTGTAGATTTTTCTGGGAACTTGGCAATTGAGTGATTCACAACAAAGTATTGCCAAGCCAGTCTACAAAGTAGTTGCCTTGCAGCTAGCAATCGCTATCAGTTTTGCCACGGTCACCCTGTTTTTCGGTGGCAGTGTCAGAGGCTGGTCCGCCGCATACGGCGGCGCTATCGCAGTCATCGGTAGCCTGGTGTATGCCCTGTTGGTGGTTCGCGGTTCTAGCGACGCCAATAAGGCATTCCGGGCGCATTTGCGCGCAGAAGTGGTGAAAATATTTATCACAGCGGTGCTGTTTATATTGGCACTGGTGTTGTTTCAGTCGGCCGCCTGGTTATGGCTGATCTTGGGTTTCGCGGTGGCAACCTTAGCATACTGGTTTTCATTGCTCGCTGTTTAATCATTGGTTTTGGGGCCTGTTGAGCTCTGAAACGACAAATCTAAATTCATTATGACCACAGAACACGCTATTGAAGCGGGCCATGCTGCCCCGGCCAACGCCACAGAATACATCAGTCACCATCTGGCCCACCTGAGAAGTGCCGACGGCATGATCAATCTGGATACGTTCTGGATTTCGGCCATTCTGGGCTTTGTTTTCCTGGCTGTTTTCTATATGGCGTCGCGCCGCGCGACGGCTGGTGTCCCTGGCAAGTTGCAAAACTTCGTCGAAATGGTCATGGAAATCGTCAATGACACTATTAATGGGGCCTTCCACGCGAAAAGCAAGGTCATCGCGCCGCTGGCCATCACTATTTTTGTGTGGGTCTGGTTGCTCAACGCGATGGACTTCCTGCCGGTTGACCTGTTGCCGAAGATCCTGAGCTGGTTTGGCGTACATAAACTGCGCGCCGTGCCGACCGCCGACGTCAACCACACCTTCGCCATGTCGCTGTCGGTCGTGCTGTGCGTGATCGCCTTCTCGATCAAGGCCAAGGGCCTGGGCGGCTGGATCAAGGAACTGTTCACGGCACCGTTCCACGCGAGCGGCCTGATCGGCACGATCGCCCTGGCACCTGTCAATTTCTTGCTGCAAATGGTTGAGCTGGTTGCAAAACTGATCTCCCTGTCGCTGCGACTGTTCGGCAATATGTATGCCGGCGAACTGATTTTCATCTTGATCGCGTTGTTGCCTTGGTGGGCACAGTGGGCGTTGGGTGGTCCATGGGCAATTTTCCATATCTTGATTGTAACTTTGCAAGCTTTTGTGTTTATGGCGTTGACGGTTGTGTATCTGAGCCTCGCGGTTGAGAAACATTAATCATTAACTTTATATTTTGTTTTTTTAGTATCTTTCGTTTTTAAATTTAGGAGAATTTTATGCAAGCTCTGATCGCACAAGTACAAAGCATGACCGTTCTGGCAGCAGCAATCATCATCGGCCTGGCCGCAATCGGCACCGCTCTGGGCTTCGCTATCTTGGGTGGCAAATTCCTGGAAGCTTCGGCACGTCAACCAGAACTGATGCCACAACTGCAAACCAAACTGTTCGTTATCGCTGGTCTGCTGGATGCTATTTCGATGATCGGCGTTGGTGTTGCTCTGCTGTACACGTTCGCTAACCCGTTCCTGTCCGCTCTGACGGCTGTTGCTCAGTAATTCGCTCCAACCCTAGGAGAAACTTTTAGTTAGGAGCAAAGGTATGGACATCAATATGTCGCTCATCGGCCAGATGATCACCTTCGCGGTGTTGGTCTGGTTCTCGATGAAGTTCGTATTTCCAGCGCTGAACAATGCGCTGGATGAGCGTGCCAAACGAATCGCGGATGGATTGGCTGCGGCCGATCAAGGTCAAGCTTCGATGGCAGTCGCTGAAAAGCGTGCGCAAGAGGCATTGAACAGTGCACGTGAAGAAGCGTCGCAACGTGTTGCGGACGCTGAAAAGCGCGCGCAGCTGGTTGCTGAAGAGATCAAGCAAAATGCACAAGCTGAAGCTGCGCGTATCATTGCGCAAGCCCAGTCGGACGCCGAACAGCAACTGTCGAAAGCACGCGAACAATTGCGCGCTCAGGTGGCTGACCTGGCTGTCAAGGGTGCCGAGCAGATCTTGAAGCGTGAAGTTAACGCTACGGCTCACGCCGAAATGTTGCAGCGTCTTGCTGTCGAGCTGTAATCATGGCAGAACTCGCAACCGTCGCCCGTCCCTACGCGGAAGCTTTGTTCCGCGTAGCCCAAGCTGGTAAGGAGTCAAGCAACCTCGCGGCGTGGTCCGAGCTGGTGTCCGAACTGGCACAGATCGGTAGCCACCCCGAGGTACAGGCGTACGCGCGCAATCCGAAAGTTTCGGAAAGCGACGTCGCCGCCACCATCCTGTCGTTGTTGAAATCGCCGCTCAATGAGGAAGTGAAAAACTTCGTCACGATGTTGATCGAAAATGGCCGCATCAGCCTGCTGCCGGAAATCGGCGCGCAATTCCATGCCTTGAAAAATGGCCTGGAAGGTGCGGCTGACGCCGAGATCACGAGCGCTTTCGATCTGAGCGAAGGCCAAACGGCCGAGCTGGTCGCAACGCTGGAAAAGAAATTCAGTCGTAAGCTCAACCCTGCCGTCACAGTGGATCCATCGCTGCTCGGCGGCGTGCGCGTGGTCGTTGGCGACCAAGTGCTCGATACCTCGGTGCGCGCCAAGTTGCAGCAACTGCACGCTGCACTGGTGTCGTAAGACACGCGCTTCGGCAGGCCAGCTTAGACAGACCCTTACCCCTCGCGCAAGCTGAGAGAAACACTTTTAGGAGTTAGTATGCAACTCAACCCATCTGAAATCAGCGAGTTGATCAAGAGCCGGATCCAAGGTCTTGACGGCGGCGCTGAAGTGCGTAATCAAGGCACGGTTATTTCCGTCGCCGACGGTATCTGCCGCATCCACGGTTTGTCGGACGTGATGCAAGGCGAGATGCTGGAATTCCCAGGCAACACGTTTGGCCTGGCAATGAATCTGGAACGCGACTCCGTCGGTTCCGTGATTCTGGGTGCCTACGAGCACATTTCCGAAGGCGACACGGTGAAATGCACCGGCCGCATTCTGGAAGTGCCAGTCGGTCCTGAGCTGCTCGGCCGCGTTGTCAACGCACTGGGCCAGCCGATCGACGGCAAAGGCGCCATCGAAACCAAACTGACGGCCGCGATTGAAAAAATCGCACCGGGCGTGATCGCCCGTGAATCCGTTTCGCAACCGATGCAAACCGGCCTGAAGTCGATCGATGCGATGGTTCCAGTTGGCCGCGGCCAGCGCGAACTGATCATCGGCGACCGTCAAACCGGCAAGTCGGCTGTGGCGATTGATGCGATCATCAATCAAAAAGGCCAGGGCATGAAATGTATCTACGTCGCGATTGGCCAAAAAGCCTCGTCGATCAAGAACATCGTGCGCTCGCTGGAACAGCACGGCGCGATGGAATACACCATCGTTGTCGCCGCTTCCGCTTCGGAATCGGCCGCCATGCAATACATCTCGCCGTACTCCGGTTGCGCCATGGGCGAATACTTCCGTGACCGCGGTGAAGATGCACTGATCGTCTACGATGATCTGTCCAAACAAGCTGTTGCATACCGTCAAATCTCGCTGCTGCTGCGCCGTCCACCAGGTCGCGAAGCGTACCCAGGCGACGTGTTCTACCTGCACAGCCGCCTGCTGGAACGCGCAGCACGCGTGAACGCCGACTACGTCGAGAAGTTCACCGACGGCGCCGTCAAAGGCAAGACCGGTTCCCTGACGGCGTTGCCGATCATTGAAACGCAAGCTGGCGACGTGTCCGCATTCGTTCCAACCAACGTGATTTCGATTACCGACGGTCAGATCTTCCTGGAAACCTCGCTGTTCAACGCCGGTATCCGTCCTGCAATTAACGCCGGTATTTCCGTATCGCGCGTCGGTGGCGCCGCCCAGACCAAGGTCATCAAAAACCTGTCCGGCGGTATCCGTACCGACTTGGCGCAGTACCGTGAACTGGCCGCGTTTGCGCAGTTCGCTTCGGACCTGGATGAATCGACCCGCAAGCAGCTGGACCGTGGTGCCCGCGTAACGGAATTGCTCAAGCAAGCCCAATACTCGCCACTGTCGATCTCGCTGATGGCCGTATCGCTGTTCTCGGTGAATAAAGGCTTCATGGACGACGTGCCAGTCAAGCAAGTGCTGTCGTTCGAAGCTGGTGTCCACGCTTACATGAAGACCAAGCAAGCTGCTCTGCTGGCCAAGATCGAAGAAACCAAGCAACTCGACAAAGACAGCGAAGCAACTCTGTCGGCGGCCATTGCTGATTTCAAGAAATCCGGCGCATATTAAGCGGCCAGGCGGCGCCCACCTCGAGTGAGGCGCCGCCCTACGCGCAGAAGGAGTAAGGACTCATGGCATCAAGCAAAGAGATACGAGGCAAGATCAAGAGCGTAGAGAATACGAAGAAGATCACCAAGGCGATGGAAATGGTCGCCGCGTCCAAAATGCGCAAGGCGCAAGACCGGATGCGGGCCGCCCGTCCCTACAGTGACAAGATTCGGAATATCGCCGCCAATCTGGCGACCGCCAATCCGGAATACACGCACCCGTTCCTGGCAGCTGCCCAGGGTACGCAAGCGAAGGCAGTGGGTTTCATCGTTGTCACGACCGACAAGGGTCTGTGCGGCGGCATGAACACCAACATCCTGCGCCAGGTGACGTCGAAGTCGCGCGAGCTGGAAGCAGCTGGCAACCGGGTTGAAGCAGTTGCCATCGGTAACAAGGGTTTGGGTTTTTTGAATCGCATCGGCGTCAAGATCGTCGCCTCTGCCATTCAAACTGGTGATACGCCCCACCTGGACAAACTGATCGGACCTGTCAAGGTCATGCTCGAAGAGTTCCAGGCAGGCAAGATCGATGCAGTGTACCTGTGCTACACCAAATTCATCAACACGATGAAACAGGAACCAGTCGTGGAGCAATTGCTGCCCCTGACGGCCGACAAGATGGTCGCCGACAAGGGTGCTCACTCGTGGGATTACATCTACGAGCCGGACGCGCAAAGCGTGATCGACGAATTGCTGGAGCGCTATGTAGAAGCGCTGGTGTACCAGGCAGTCGCGGAGAATCTGGCGTCCGAGCAATCGGCACGGATGGTCGCGATGAAAGCTGCAAGCGACAACGCGGGTAGTGTGATCGGCGAATTGAAGCTGATCTACAACAAGACCCGCCAAGCTGCGATTACCAAAGAACTCTCCGAAATCGTCGCCGGTGCGGCTGCGGTTTAAACGAATTTAACTATATTGAAGGAACGAACATGGCTGATGGCAAAATCGTTCAGTGTATCGGCGCTGTGGTGGACGTTGAGTTTCCCCGCAACGCGATGCCTAAGGTATTTGATGCCTTGAAGATGGCAGGCTCGGAACTGACCCTGGAAGTACAACAGCAGTTGGGCGACGGCATTGTCCGTACCATTGCACTCGGCTCGTCCGATGGCCTGCGTCGCGGCATGATGATCCAGAACACCGGCAAACCTATCATGGTGCCAGTCGGTAAAGCAACCCTGGGTCGCATCATGGACGTGCTGGGCAACCCGATCGACGAATGCGGCCCAGTGTCGCACGAGCAGATCGCGTCGATCCACCGCACCGCTCCTGCATACGACGAACTGTCGCCATCGCAAGAACTGCTGGAAACCGGCATCAAGGTGATCGACCTGGTTTGCCCGTTTGCAAAAGGCGGTAAAGTTGGTCTGTTCGGCGGCGCTGGCGTAGGCAAGACTGTGAACATGATGGAACTGATTAACAACATCGCCAAAGCGCACAGCGGCGTGTCCGTGTTCGCCGGTGTTGGTGAGCGTACTCGTGAAGGTAACGACTTCTACCACGAGATGGCTGACGCGAAAGTGGTCGATCTGGAAAACCCAGAGAACTCCAAAGTGGCGATGGTCTACGGTCAGATGAATGAACCGCCAGGTAACCGTCTGCGCGTCGCGCTGACCGGCCTGACGATCGCTGAATCGTTCCGTGATGAAGGCAAGGACGTTCTGTTCTTCGTCGACAACATCTACCGCTTTACGCTGGCTGGTACCGAAGTCTCGGCACTGCTGGGCCGTATGCCGTCGGCTGTGGGTTACCAACCGACCCTGGCTGAAGAAATGGGCCGTCTGCAAGAGCGTATTACGTCGACCAAGACCGGTTCGATCACCTCGATCCAGGCCGTCTACGTTCCAGCCGATGATTACACCGATCCGTCGCCTGCTACCACGTTTGCTCACTTGGATTCGACCGTTGCGCTGTCGCGTGACATCGCTTCCCTGGGTATCTACCCAGCCGTGGACCCACTGGATTCGACCTCGCGTCAGCTGGATCCGTTGATCGTTGGTCAAGAGCACTATGACACCGCGCGTGCCGTGCAAACGACCCTGCAACGCTACAAGGAATTGCGCGACATTATCGCGATTCTGGGTATGGACGAGCTGGCACCGGAAGACAAACTGCTGGTTGCCCGCGCACGTAAGATGCAACGTTTCCTGTCGCAGCCTTTCCACGTCGCTGAAGTCTTTACCGGCGCGCCTGGTAAATACGTTTCGCTCAAAGACACGATCAAGGGCTTCAAAATGATCGCTTCGGGCGAACTCGATCACCTGCCGGAACAAGCGTTCTACATGGTCGGCACGATCGAAGAAGCAATCGAAAAAGCCAAGAAACTTAACTAAGTTAAGTCTGGGCCTAACCCCGCCCCTCAGAAGGCGGGGTTCTTCAACCCGATAGGACACACATGGCACACACAATTCACGTTGACGTGGTTTCCGCTGAAGAACTGATTTTTTCAGGTGAAGCAGAATTCGTCGCGTTGCCGGGTGAACAGGGCGAGCTGGGTATCTACCCACGCCACACGCCTTTGATTACCCGCATCCGTCCGGGCGCGGTCCGCATCAAGGTAGTCGGCCAGGCAGAAGAAGAGTTCGTCTTCGTCGCCGGCGGCCTGCTGGAAGTGCAACCGGATACCGTGACCGTCCTGGCCGATACCGCGATCCGCGGTCACGACCTCGACGAAGCGAAAGCGCTGGAAGCGAAGAAGTTGGCGGAAGAAAATATCCACAACAAGGATTCGGGCATCGACTACGCGCAAGCGCAAGCCGAGCTGGCCAGCGCGATTGCGCAACTGGCAGCGATCCAGAAGCTGCGCAAGATGTAATCAATTTGCGCCGCGCAAGAAAGGCAGCCTTCGGGCTGCCTTTTTTTTCAGCAAACGAATTTCAGTAAAAATTAGCGGCGTTTGTCCTTTCCCCTTTCCAGTCCCGCCTTCAATATCGTCTTCCACTTGGCGCGCGCGGCGATGCGCTCGAGCGGCGTCTCCTCGCTACGGCGGGCGTCGCGCAGCAGCTTGTGATAATTGCGCAGGCGGTCCCCATCGACGGCGCCGCGCACGGCGCAACCGGGTTCGCTGGCATGCTGGCAATCGCGGAACTGGCACGTTGCCGCCAGCGCCGCGATGTCGTCAAAGGTAGCGGCCAAGGTTTCCACATCGGCATCGGCGCGCCAGCTGCGCAGCCCCGGCGTGTCGATGATGCAGGCGCCGCTGGTGCACAGGTGCAGCGAGCGGGCCGTCGTCGTGTGGCGCCCACGCCCGTCGCCATGGCGCACGCCGTTGGTTGCCTGCTCCGTCGCGCATAAAGTATTGGTCAGGCTGGACTTGCCGGCGCCCGATGAACCGAGCAGCACCAGGGTCTGGCCGGCGCTCAACCAGGGTTCCAGGATAGCCACGTCATACGCATGGCGCGTATCGATGGCAAACAGGGGCACGTGGGGCGGCAGGCGCTGTCTGAGCTGCGCCAGCTTGCCCGGTACGTCGTCGGCCACGTCGGCCTTGCTCAGCACCACCACGGGCGTCACTTGCGCCGCCAGCACGATGGACAGATAACGCTCGAGGCGGCGCGGATTAAAATCTTCGTCCAGTCCCATCACCAGCAGGGCCGTATCGACATTGCTGGCAAGCAGTTGGCGCCGGCCGTCATTGCCGCGTCGGGCGATCTGCGTGACCGGGGATAAGTGCGCCGTTATCCACAGCGCGCCGTGACCGTCGGCTTCGGCGGCGACCCAGTCGCCCACCGTGAGGATGGTGTCGTGTTCCTGCAGTTCGTGCAGCAGGCGCGGCAGGATTTTTGCCGGCTGTTCCAGGAGGCCATCGTGCACGATGATGCTGTCGCGGTGCACGGCGCAAACGCGCATCAGCTGCGCGGTGGGGGAAGAGATGTCGAGTTGGGTGGCTGCGCTGGCGATGGCCTGCTGCAGCCCGATAAGGCGTAGTTGCGCAAAATCGAATGCGATCATGGTAGCGTGATTCCAAATTCTGTCGTCCGCGTGCGGACATGTCGCCTGCGCGTGCAGGCACCGCCAGTCGCTTTGACTGGCACGAAAGAAGGGGAACGTCGGCTACGCGATCAGCGTATGGGGAAGTGCAGGCTAAAAGGCTTAGCGGGGAAAAACGGTGATCAGGCAGCCGACAGCACGGCAGTATCCGAATGGCGCATGTTGTCTACTCCTGTTGTGTGATGGAAAACACCAGTGTGCCAGCGGCCTGCGCCGCCGTCAACAGAAGGTGTGGCTTAGCTGCACATGCCGTAAGCCTGGCGCTCGGGGAAATAGCGGTAGGTAAACGTGCGCACCGGGTAGCGCTTGCCGCCGACGAGCATGTCGGGCATCGACAGATCAAAGCGCTGCGGCAGCTGGCGCGGCAGTTGCAACCGCAGGCGCCATTGCGTTTCCTTGCTGTTGCCGACGGCGGAAAACATGATGGGCAGCTGCTCGATGACGTCGACGATCTCCGCCTTCTGGTTCATGCCGCGCTGGTAAATGGTGAGTATCTTGGCCTGCGCGAAGGGCGGCTGTTTCGGTTCTTCCAGCAGAAAGGACAGGCGCGTAAAACTGGCTTGCGTACCGACGGGCAAGGTAAAAATCAGCGCCAGCTCCGTGCCGCCTTCCTTCAGGGTGACGGGCGGCGTGGCGTAGATGCTGATACCGCGCGGCAGCTCGAAACGCGAGCCCTCCGTCCACGTCTTGCACTCGGGCGTGGTGGCCTGATACAGGCTGGGCGCCGTGTAGTCATCGCAGGCGGAAACCAGCAGCAGCAGGGGCAGGGCAAGGAGGGCGGAACGGCGCATGGGAGTCACGGTTGGGATATGAGCCGACAGTGTAAGCGATCCCCACGCGATCCACCAGCGGCGCTAGGAATGCCCGGGCGGCGCGCGTCGTACGGACTGCAGCTGGCAATGCGCCGCCTGCAGCGCATCCTTGATGATGTCGAGCGCCAGCTGCGGCCGCGCCGCGCCGCACATGAAGATGTCGATGGCGGCAAAGCCGACCTCGGGCCAGGTATGCAGCGAGATGTGCGACTCGGCCAGCAGCAGCACGCCCGTGACGCCCTGGCCCGGGCCAAAGCTGTGGAAATGGCCGTGCAGCACCTGCGCGCCGGCCGCGACGGCGGCGTTGCGCAGCAGGCGCTCGAGCGCCGCGCAATCGCGCAGGCGTTCCGGCGCGATGCCCGACAGGTCGGCCAGCAGATGGGTGCCCAGGGGCAGATGCGGTGTGGACGCCATGCTTATTTGTGACTCCCGCCACCGCCGCCGGAGCCGCCGCCATAACCACCGCCGTAGCTGCCGCCGCCGGTGCCCGTGCGCGAACTCCAGCTGCTGCCGCTGCTGCTGCCGGCCACCTTGAACATGCGCACCCAGTTGGCGGCCGTGACACTGAAGGTCACCATCAGGGCATAGATCACATATTTACTCATGGGGGATTCTTTGCATTCTTGTCGAGAAAAGCGGCAGGCAGGAACAGCGCCAGGCAGCCCAGCAAACTCCACATCAAGGTGCTGGAGAACGAGACAAACATCGGGATCGCATTCAAGACCAGCACGATGACGATGAAGACCTTGGCGATGCCGCGGTGGCTCAGCTGGATATTGTGCACCTGGTCGCCGCCATGGAAGGCGGCGCCGAACCAGGCGGCCATCTGGTCATAGGCGACGGGCACGGAGCGCGACCAGGTCATTTCCTCGCTGGTGATTTCCGCCGCCAGCTTGGTCTGTCCCTGCTCGAATTCATGCACGTGCGTGCTGTCGCCGACAGCCACTTTCCAGTTGAAGGCACCGGCCGCATACACGACTTGCGAGCCGTAGTCATACAGTTTGCGATAGGTGGCGCCATCGAGCTTGCAGGTATCGGCGTCCAGCGACGTCCAGTTGGGCCAGTTCGGCAGCACGTTCGAGCGCGACCAGCCATCGTCCGTCTCCACCAGCCAGAAGAAGCCGGCGCGCGCGTTGTACAGCAGGTATTCGTTCCACTCGCTACCTTCGTCGTCGGCGCGGCGCATCATGCCGATCACCGTGAAGTCGACATTGCTGATCTTCGCGCTGGCACCCAGCTCCAGGGAGATGTCGGCGTTGTCGTGCACCTGCTTGCCGATGGCCAGCACCTGCGCTTCCGGGCCGCTGGCGTCGAGCTGCGCGTGGCAGGCGGGGCACACGAGTTGCGCCGCCGCGCCAGGCACATAGTGGATGCCGTTGCCGCAGGAGGGGCAGTCGAGCGCATCGAGCTTGCCGCGATACTTGCCGGCGCTCTTGGCGATGGCATCGTCGTCGCGCAGCAGCTGGCACTTCAAACTGTCCAGGGTGACGGCGACGCCCTGGTAGACGACCGGTTGCGGGCCATCCGTGTAGTCGAGCGTGACAAAGCTGGCGTAGTTGCGGAAGTCCGCCACCTGGATGCGCCAGCCGGCGCCCACCTTGAACGGCAGTTCTCCCTGCCCGGCGATGCATTCGGCGCTGCGGATCTCGGCCGCCGTGTACGGCTCGCCGCAAATCGTGTAGCGCCTGCCCGGCGCCAGCTCGCCAAAGGCGGGCAGGGCGTCCTGCGTGCTGCGTTCGCGCGTCAGGGTGTACAGGCCGGACGAGTCGCCCAGCCAGGCGGTGCTGGCGTCATCGAACAGCAGATACCACTCGTTCCACGTGCCGGCGCTGTAGCGCTGCTGGATGCGGCCGACGACGGTGAAGTGCACGCCATCGTGCACGCCGGCCGTGCCGATCTGGATCGGTGAATAGTCTTCCAGGACGGCCGACATCTTGCCCACGTCCCTGACGGAATCGGCGTCCTTGAGGATGGTGCTGTGGCAGTACTCGCACACGGCGAGCACGGAAGCGTGCGAGCGGAAACGGACTTCCGCGCCGCAGCTGGGACAGGAAACAGTTTGCATGCAGTCGCGCTTAGCCGATCAGTTTTTTCAGCAGTTCAGCCTTGGCGCCGTCGTAGTCGGCCGGCGAAATGAGACCCTTGTCCAGCAGGCCCTTGAGTTTTTCCAGGCGCGCTTCGATCGGTTCTTCCACGGGGGCCGGCGGCGCGCCGGGCGTCGGCGCCGGTGCCTGCTGCTGCAGCGCGCCGCCCATGCTTTGCGCCATCACCTGGCCGATCGACAGTCCGGCGCCCAGTCCCGCACCGATGCCGGCCATGCCGCCTTCGTTTTGCGCCGCCAGCGGGATCGCGTTGGCCACCTGGAATTTCGTGTAGCCGCTCATCTTGTCGGCACCCAGGCCACCCTTCATGCCGGCCGAGATGCGTTCGTCGAGCGCCGCCTGCAATTCCTCTGGCAGGCTGATGCTGGCCACGTTGAATTCATCGAGGCCCACGCCGTAGCGGGCAAACGCCTGCGCCAGGCCATCCTTGACTTCCTGCGCCATCAGCGCCTGGTTGGCCGCCATGTCGAGGAAGGGGACATTCGCGCCGCCCAGCGAGCTGGCCATGCTCGACATCAGAATGCCGCGCAACTGATCTTCCACCTCGTCGCGCGTATAGACTTCGCGCGTGCCGCTGATCTCGGTGAAGAAGGTGCGGGCGTCGGCGATGCGGTACGAGTACATGCCGAAGGCGCGCACGCGGATCATGTCGAAATCCTTGTCGCGGATGGTGATCGGCTGCGGCGTGCCCCACTTGCGGCCAGTCTGCACGCGCGTGCTGAAGTAATACACGTCCGACTTGAAGGGCGAATCGAACAGCTTGTCCCAGTTTTTCAGGTTGGTCAGCAACGGTAAAGTTTGCGTCGTCAGCTTGTGCGTGCCGGGACCGAAGACGTCGGCGATCTTGCCTTCATTGACGAAGACGGCGACCTGCGATTCGCGCACATTCAGGATGGCGCCGTTCTGGATCTCGAAATCCTGCATGGGAAAACGCCAGGCCAGTACGCCTTCCGTCTCTTCGTTCCACTGCAGTACGTCGATAAACTGCTTCTTGATAAAGCTGCCGAGGCTCATGATGGTGTCCTTGAATGAGGTAAAAACGTCAGGAAATGCAGGCGGCGTTGATGGCGCCGATCGACAGGGAAATGGCGGCCAGCAGGCCGCCGAAGGCGCTGTTGTTCGATTCGATCTGGTCCTTCGACATGCGCAGCAAACGTGTGGTGACCACATAGGCGAGCAATTGCACCACCATGGCGCCAAAGGCCCAGGCGAAGAATTGCTGGTAGCCGGCCGTGTGCATCAGGGACGAGGCGATGGTGGCGGAAAAGCCCAGCATGGCGCCGCCCAGCGACAGGGCCGCCGCCTGGTTGCCCTGGCGGATCAGCAGTACTTCGTTATACGGCGTGACGCGCGTGTAGATGATAAAAAATACAATCAGCAGCGCGGCGGCCAGTAAAAGGTGGATCAGATAGTTTAGGATGTCGGGCACGGCATTCCTCGCAATGAGCATTTGATAACGTCAACGCATATTAGAACAAAAAAAGTCCAATGAACAAAAAGATTCTGATTTTGTCCGTCTTCGTGGTCGCCTCCTGCGGCCTCGCGTATGAACTGATCGCTGGCGCCATGTCCAGCTACCTGCTCGGCGACTCCATCCTGCAGTTTTCCACCATCATCGGCTGCTACCTATTCGCGATGGGTGTGGGTGCTCACTTTTCCAAATACGTAAAGGATGATGACGTGCTTTCGCGCTTCGTCGACATCGAGCTGGCCGTGGGCCTGATCGGCGGCCTGTCGGCCGCCATCCTGTTCATGACGTTCTCGTGGATGGCCGCGCCATTTCGCACCTTATTGTATGTGATGGTGTTCCTGATCGGCGCACTGGTCGGCATGGAAGTGCCGCTGGTGATGCGTGCCCTGAACACGCGCCAGACGGAATTTTCCGAGCTGGTCAGCCGCGTGCTGACGTTCGACTACCTGGGTGCGCTGGCCGTCTCCCTGCTGTTCCCGCTGGTGCTGTCGCCGTATCTGGGCCTGGTGCGCACGGGCTTTTTGTTCGGCATGCTCAACGTGGGCGTGGGTCTGTGGAGCATTTATGTGTTCCGCGCCGAGCTGAAAAATCTCACGGGGCGTTTGCTGCGTGCCTGCGCCGTGATGCTGGTGCTGATCGCCGGCTTTGCCATGTCGGACCGCATGGTGGCCTGGGGCGAACATGGCCTGTTCGGCGACGAGATCGTGTATTCCACCACCACGCCCTACCAGCGCCTGGTGATCACGCACTGGAAGGATGATACGCGGCTGTACATCAACGGCAACTTGCAGTTTTCCTCGCGCGACGAGTACCGCTACCACGAGGCGCTGGTGCACCCCGTGCTGGAAGCGCTGCCGTGGGCGCGCCGCGTGCTGGTGCTGGGCGGCGGCGATGGCCTGGCGCTGCGCGAAATCCTCCGTTATCCCCACATCGAGCACGTCACCGTGGTCGATCTCGATCCCGCCATGACGGCCGCGTTTACCACGCGCCCGGAACTGGCCAAGCTGAATAACAGTTCGTTCTCGGACAAGCGCGTCACCGTCGTCAATGCCGATGCCGCCGTCTGGCTGCGCAATAACGGTGGCATGTTCGACGCGGCCATCGTCGATTTCCCCGACCCGTCCAGCTTCGCGCTCGGCAAGCTGTATTCGGTGCCGTTCTACGACCTGGTGAAAAAACACCTGGCGGCCAAGGGCCTGATGGTGGTGCAGTCGACGTCGCCGTTCTTTGCCCCGCACGCCTACTGGACCATCAATTCGACCCTGCGCGAAGTGGGCATGCGCACTTGGCCCTACCACGCCTACGTGCCTTCGTTCGGCGAATGGGGGTTTATCCTCGCTTCGCCCCAGCTCGACTACAAACCGCCCACCAGCTATCGCCTGCCCATGCGCTACCTGAATGCGGACACCACGCGCGAAATGTTCATCTTCCCGCCCGACATGCAGCCGCTGCCGATGGCGCCCAACCGCTTGAATACCCAGTCGCTCGTGCATGAATTCGAGCAGGACTGGAACCGGGTGATCCGCTGATGCAGCGCCGCTCCTTCATGCTGTGGGCCGCCGGCGGCACGGCGGCGGCCGCCGCAGGCATCGGCAGCATCGCCGCCTACCTGCGCTGGCAGGAAATCATGCCGAAGGTGCTGTACCCGGGACGCAGCGAGGGACATTATTTGCGTGAGCTGCTGCGCGAGCGCAAGGCGCTGCCGCCACCGTCACGCACCTTGCATACCGACGTGGCCATCCTCGGCTCGGGCATCGCCGGCCTGACGGCCGCCTGGCGCCTGAACAAGCTGGGGCACAAGGATTTCCTCATGATCGATGGCCCGCAGCCTTATGGCAACGCGGCTGGCGGGCAGTTCGGCGACCTGGCTTATCCGACCGGAGGCCATTATTTGCCGCTGCCGTCGCCCGAATCGACCCATGTGCGCGACATCCTGTTCGACCTGGGGATCATCCAGCGCGATCCGCAAGCGGAAAAGCCATATTATGACGAGCGCTACATCCTGCACGCGCCGGAAGAGCGCTTGCTGTTCAACGGCCACTGGCAGGACGGCTTCATTCCCACCGAAGGCGTCTCTGCCGAGGAACTGGCGCAGCACGAGCGCTTCTTTGCCGACGTGCGGCGCCTGCGCCAGGCGCATGGCAACGACGGCAAGCGCGTCTTCGTGTTCCCTACCGTGGAGTCGTCGCAAGACCCGGCCTGGCAGGCGCTCGACACCATCACATTAAAGCAGTGGATGGAGCGCGAAGGCTATACCTCGCCCACCCTGCACTGGTATCTGAATTACTGCTGCCGCGACGACTACGGCACGCGCTACGACCAGGTCTCGGCCTGGGCCGGCCTGCATTACTATTGCAGCCGCTGGGGCCAGGCGGCCAACGCGGGCAATGGCGCCTGGCTGACCTGGCCGGGCGGCATGCAACCGGTCGCCACGGCCATGGAGCAGGCGTCGGGCGTCAAACGTCATGCGGGCACGGTGGTTTCCGTGCAGACGACGGCTAACGGCGTGGAGGCGCTGTGCCTGGAACTGGTCGACGGCCAGCCGCGCACCTACCTGGTCAAGGCGCGCAAGGCCATCTGCGCCATGCCGCTGTATGTCGCTGCGCGCGTAGTGGACAACATCGCCGGCTATGGTTTTGACGCGAAGCGCCACACGCCCGCGTATGCGCCGTGGATGGTGGCCAATTTTTTACTGAAACGCTTTCCCGACGAACTGCCGCATGCGCCCCTGTGCTGGGACAACGTGGTGTACCAGGAACCGGGCCTCGGCTATGTCGTATCCACGCACCAGGACATCCGCGTGCGTCCGCCCGAGAAAACCGTTTTCAGCGCCTACGTGGCCCTGTCCGACCGCACGCCGCAGGAAGCCCGCAAATGGCTCGACACGGCCACGCCCGAAGAATTGCTGGCGCTGGCCAGCGTCGATTTGAAGACGGCGTATGGACGCGATTTCGCCAGCTGCGTGGAACGGGTCGACATCACCGTACGGGGCCACGCCATGGCCGCACCGTTGCCCGGTTTTCGCAGCAATGCGGGGCTCAAGGCGCTGCGCGAGCACGATGGCGCCATCCTGTTCGCGCATGCCGATCTGTCGGGCTTTTCCGTATTTGAAGAGGCGGCGTGGTGGGGAGATCGCGCTGCGCGATTAGCTGCCGCATAAAAAAGGCCGGCGCAAGCGCCGGCCAGAGCCCCCTAAGGCTCGAACCTGTGCTTCCTTGTTCTTCTCATTTATTTTTATTAATGACGTCGATGAAGACGGCCGCCAGCAGCACCAGGCCCTTGATCACTTGCTGGTAGTCGATGCCGATGCCCATGATGGACATGCCGTTGTTCATTACGCCCATGATGAAGGCGCCGATGACGGCTCCCATCACCTTGCCCACGCCGCCCGAGGCCGAGGCGCCGCCGATGAAGCAGGCGGCGATCACGTCCAGCTCGAAACCCGTACCCGCCTTTGGCGTGGCCGTGTTCAGGCGCGCGGCGAAGATCAGGCCGGCCAGCGCGGCCAGCATGCCCATGTTGACGAAGGTGTAGAAGCTGACCCGTTCCGTCTTGATGCCGGACAGGCGCGCCGCCTTCTCGTTGCCGCCCACGGCATACACGCGGCGGCCCAGCACGGTGCGGTTGGTAATGAAGGTGTAGGCGACGATGAGCAGCGACATCACGGCCAGCACGTTGGGAAAACCGCGGTACGACGCCAGCAGGTAGCTGAAATACACCATCACGGCGGCGAAGATCGCGTTTTTCAGCAGGAAGAAGGCGCGCGGTTCGTTTTCCATGCCGTGTTTCAGTTGCTTGGCGCGGCTGCGCAGCGAGGTGATGATCAGCGCCGCGGCGGCGATCACGCCCAGCAGCAGCGAAAAGCCGCGCAGGTTTTCGCCGCCGAACGGGTCAGGCAAAAAGCCCGAGCTGAGCATCTGGAAGCCTTCCGGGAAAGGACCGACCGACTGGCCAGCGAGCAGCGCCAGGGTCAGGCCCTTGAAGACCAGCATGCCGGCCAGGGTCACGATAAACGACGGGATCTTGAAGAAGGCGACGAAATAGCCTTGCGCGCCGCCGATGACGGCGCCGGCCAGCAGGCAGATGATGCTGGCGGCAACAAAATTCATGTTGTAGTTGACGATCAGGACGGCCGCCAGCGCGCCGACGAAGCCGACCACCGAGCCGACGGACAAATCGATATGGCCGGCCACGATGACCATCAGCATGCCCAGCGCCATGATGACGATGTAGCTATTTTGCAGCACCAGGTTGGTCAGGTTCAGCGGCTGCATCAGGGTGCCGTCCGTCATGTACTGGAAAAAGCCCATGATGACGATCAGCGAGAGCAGCATGCCGTAGTCGCGCATATTGTTCTTCAAAAAGCCGGCATAGCTTTTCGCTTGCGGCGCGGCCGCTGCTGCTGCCGGCGCGCCTGCTGTCAGTTTATTGTCCATTGTTTTCTCCGTGTGTAACGATCGCGCGCATGATTCGCTCCTGCGATGCTTCTGCCGCGCTCAGTTCTGCCGCGAAGCGGCCTTCATTCATGACATAGATCCGGTCGCACATGCCCAGCAATTCCGGCATCTCCGACGAGATCATGATGATGCATTTGCCTTCGGCCGCCAGGTCGCTGATGATGCTGTAGATCTCGTACTTGGCGCCCACGTCGATGCCGCGGCTCGGTTCATCGAGGATCAGCACGTCGGGGCGCGAAAACAGCCACTTCGCCAGCACCACTTTCTGCTGGTTGCCGCCGGACAGATTGACCACTTTCTGCGCCACGCTCGAGCAACGTGTCTTGAGCTTGCGGCGGAACTCCTCGGCCACGCTGAATTCACGCTGCTCGTCGATCACCATGTGCTGCGAAATCGCATCGAGGTTGGCCAGGCTGGTGTTCTTCTGGATGTCTTCCTCGAGGATCAGGCCCAGGCCCTTGCGGTCTTCCGTCACATACGCGAGGCCATGCGCGATCGCCTTGCCGATGGTGCTGACGTCGATTTCCTGGCCATTTTTGAGCACCGTGCCGCTGATGCGCTGGCCGTAGGCACGGCCGAAAATGCTCATCGCCAGTTCCGTGCGTCCGGAGCCCATCAAGCCGGCGATGCCGATGATCTCTCCCTTTTTCGCGTGCATGTTAATGCCCTTGATGACGGGGCGGTCGGCATGCTCGGGATGGAAGACGCGCCAGTCGCGCACTTCGAAAATGGTCTCGCCTATCGTCGGCGTGCGCGGCGGATAGCGGTCCGCCATTTCGCGTCCGACCATTTTTTCAATGATGCGGTCTTCGCTGACGGGCTCCACGCGGCAGTCGAAACTGTCGACCGTGTTCCCGTCGCGCAGCACCGTGATGGCATCGGCGACCCTTGAAATTTCATTGAGCTTGTGCGAGATCAGGATCGAGGCGATGCCCTGCGCTTTCAGGCCCAGCAGCAGGTCGAGCAGGGCCGCGCTGTCGCTTTCGTTCAGGCTGGCCGTCGGCTCGTCGAGGATCAAGAGCTTGACGTCCTTGCACAGCGCCTTGGCGATTTCGATCAGCTGCTGCTTGCCCACGCCCAGGTTGGTGATCAGGGTGTCAGGTGACTCTTTCAGGCCGACTTTGTGCAGCAGTTCGCGCGTCTTGCTTTGCGCGTATTCCCAGTCGATGACGCCCATGCGGGACGGTTCGTTGCCGAGGAAGATATTCTCGGCGATCGACAGCTGGGGCACCAGCGCCAGTTCCTGGTGGATGATGATGATGCCGATTTCTTCGCTGTCCTTGATGCCGCGGAAGTGCCGCGTCTGGCCCAGGTAATCGATGTCGCCCGTATAGCTGCCATGGCCGTAGACGCCGCTCAGCACTTTCATCAGGGTCGATTTGCCGGCGCCATTTTCGCCGACGATGGCGTGGATCTCGCCGCTGCGTACCCGCAGGTTGACATTGTCGAGCGCAACGACGCCCGGGAATGTTTTGCGTATCCCGCGCATTTCCAGGATAGTGTTCGTCATATAACCTCTCTGGCACGGCCGCGCTGGTCGGCATCGGTCGTGCTGCAGTCTTGTTCTTGATGGTGCGTGAAGCGAAAGGCCCGGCAGCGCCGGGCCTTCAGTACCGTCGATGCTTATTTCACTTGCGCTTCCGTGTAGTAGCCGCTGCCGGTGACGAGCACCTGCTTCCAGTTCGCCTTGTCGACGGTGACCGGTTTCAACAGGTAGGACGGCACGACTTTCACGCCGTTGTTATAGGTCTTGGTATCGTTGACGGTCGGCGTTTTGCCGCTCATCATCGCGTCGACCATGTTCGCCGTGACCTTGGCCAGTTCGCGCGTGTCCTTGAACACGGTCGATGCCTGTTCGCCGCGGATGATCGATTTCACCGACGGGATTTCCGCATCCTGGCCCGTCACGACGGGGAACGGCTGCTTCGGCGTGCCGTAGCCGACGCCCTTGAGCGAGGACAGGATGCCGATGCTCAAGCCGTCATACGGCGACAGCACCGCGTCGACGCGCGCATTGCCGTAGTAGGCGCTGAGCAGGTTGTCCATGCGGGCTTGCGCCACGGCGCCGTCCCAGCGCAGGGTGGCGACCTTTTCCATGCCCATCTGCTTCGAGCGCACCACCAGCTTGCCGCTGTCGATGTACGGTTTGAGCACCGACAGCGCGCCGTTGTAGAAGAAGTGCGCGTTGTTGTCGTCGGCCGAGCCGCCGAACAGTTCGATATTGAACGGGCCCTTGCCTTCCTTGAGTTTCAGCGCCGATTCGATATAGCCCGCTTGCAGCACGCCGACCTGGAAGTTGTCGAAGGTGGCGTAGTAATCGATGTTTTTCGTGCCGCGGATCAAACGGTCATACGAGATGACCTTGATGCCCTTGTCGGCCGCTTTTTGCAGCACGTTCGACAGGGTGGTGCCGTCGATGGCGGCGATCACCAGCACCTTGGCGCCCTTGGTGATCATGTTTTCCACCTGCGCCAGCTGGTTCGGGATGTCGTCGTCGGCAAACTGCAAGTCCGTCTTGTAGCCGCGCTCCTTGAATACCTTGACCATGTTGTCGCCGTCGGCGATCCAGCGCATGGACGATTTGGTTGGCATCGAGATGCCGATTGCGCCCTTGTCGGCGGCGCTTGCCACGGGCATTACCGCCATGCCGGAGATGGCCAGCGCCAGGCTCGCGGTCAGCATTTTCATTGTTGTTTTCATTTCAGGTCTCCACCGTCTTCGATAGTTGAATGTGCCAGGGCCGTCGTCCAGTGGGCGGGCTCCGTGCGAATGGCCGATTGCAGGCCACGGCTGATACTAGTTTGTCCATCCATCCCTCACCAATCACTTTTTTCGCATTGGTGATATCCAAAATGATATCGATGGGTCAATTGATGCAATGCGCCATGGCGCACCCTCCCGCCTGCGCGCAGGGCGGAAACGGGGGCCGGGCGGCGGCTTTTTTTGGTGCACTGCAATACCAATAATCATCATTCAATTTGGTGATTTTCGTAATTGCGGCGATACAGGGCGGCGCGCAGAATCGGTCCGAACTTGAAGACCCGCCATCCCGTCACGATCTTTTGAAAGCTTGCCATGCAGCCGATTTCTCCCGCCTCCCTGTTGCCCGCCGACCTGGCGCAGGCCCTCCTTGTCGGCCGCATCTGGCGTGACGGCCCCTGCGTCGTCGCCGTGCGCGGCGGCGAAGTGGTCGACATCACGCAGACGGTGGCGACGGTGGCCGAGCTGTTCGAATGCAGCGATGCGCTCGAGATCGTTCGCCATGCACCCGGCATCGCGCTTGGCTCCGTGCAGGCGCTGCTGGAGCAGGCACTGGCCGCGCCGGCCGGCGAGCCGCTGCTGCTGGCGCCGTGCGACCTGCAGGCCGTCAAGGCATGCGGCGTGACTTTCGCCGTCAGCCTGCTCGAACGGGTGATCGAGGAGCAGGCGGGCGGCGACGCGGCGCGCGCGGCCAGCTTGCGCACCGCCCTGCAAATGACATTGGGCGGCGATCTGTCTGCACTGAAGCCTGGCTCGGACGCGGCGCAGCGCCTGAAACAGCAGCTGCAGCAGCGCGGCGCCTGGTCGCAATACATGGAAGTGGGCATCGGTCCCGATGCGGAAGTGTTTACCAAGGCCCAGCCGATGTCGTCGGTGGGCTGTGGCGCGCAGGTGGGCTTGCTGCCATCTTCGGCCTGGAACAACCCGGAGCCCGAGATCGTCCTGGCCGTCAACAGCCGCGGCGAGGTGCTGGGGGCGACCCTGGGCAACGACGTCAACCTGCGCGACATCGAAGGACGCAGCGCCCTGTTGCTGGGCAAGGCCAAGGATAACAACGGCTCCTGCGCCATCGGCCCCTTCATCCGCCTGTTCGACGAGCACTTCACGCTCGACACCGTGCGCGAGGCGGAAGTGTCGCTGCTGATCGAGGGCGTGGACGACGGCTTCGTGCTCGAAGGCGCCAGCTTCATGCGAGAAATCAGCCGCGACCCGCTCGACCTCGTGCGCCAGACGGCCGGCCAGTACCACCAGTATCCGGACGGCTTCATGCTGTTCCTGGGGACCATGTTCTCGCCCGTGAAGGACCGCGGCGCCCAGGGCGGCGGCTTTACGCACCATCTGGGCGACAGGGTGACGATTGCCAGCGCTTCGCTGGGCGCGCTGGTCAACGAAGTACAGCGCTGCGATGCGATTGCCCCCTGGACGTTCGGCGTGCGCGCGCTGTACCAGAACCTGGCCCAGCGCGGCTTGCTTTGATCCGATTATTTTAAAAAGAGAGACACCATGCAGCATGCAACTTACCCTAGCCTGGCCGGCAAGCGCGTCGTCATCACGGGCGGCGGCACCGGCATCGGCGTGGCCATCGTCGAGGCGTTCGCGCGCCAGGGCGCCCACGTCACCTTTCTCGACATCGCCCGCGAAGCGTCGCTGGCGCTGCAGGACAAGCTGGCCAACCTGCCGCAGCCGCCCGTTTTCCGCTATTGCGACCTGACGGACCTGGGCGCTCTGGCCGCCACCTTCGCCGAGATCGAACACAGCGCGGGCGCCACGGATATCCTCATCAACAATGCGGCCAATGACGACCGCCACGAACTGCAGGACGTCACGCCCGCCTACTGGGACGAGCGCATGGCCGTCAACCTGCGCCACCAGTATTTCTGCGCCCAGGCCGTGGCGCCCGCCATGCGCGCCAAGGGCAGCGGCGTGATTCTCAACCTGGGGTCGATTTCCTGGCACCTGGCGCAAGCGCGCCTGTCGATCTACATGACGGCGAAAGCCGGCATCGAGGGCCTGACGCGCGGCCTGGCG
Organism: Janthinobacterium sp. KBS0711; assembly: GCF_000988085.1. NCBI lineage: Bacteria > Pseudomonadati > Pseudomonadota > Betaproteobacteria > Burkholderiales > Oxalobacteraceae > Janthinobacterium > Janthinobacterium sp. KBS0711. Next base: position 193,641 of record NZ_LBCO01000004.1, read on the forward strand.
CGCGACCTGGGCGTCGACGGCATCCGCGTCAATTGCATCATTCCCGGCGCCGTGCGCACGCCGCGCCAGGAAAAGCTGTGGCATACGCCGGAAGCGGAAGCCGTGATCCTGCAGGGACAATGCCTGCAGCTGCGCGTGGAGCCGGAAGACGTGGCGGCGCTGGCGCTGTTCCTCGCGTCGGACAACGCGGCCAAGTGCGCGGGACGCGAATACTACGTCGACGCAGGCTGGTACGGCGCATGAGCACCGCAGGCAAACACCCGGCGCGGCGCTTCCGCTCGCAGGACTGGTTCGACAATCCCGACCACATCGACATGACGGCGCTGTACCTCGAGCGCTTCATGAACTACGGCATCACGGCCGAGGAGCTGCGTTCGGGCCGGCCCATCATCGGCATCGCGCAAAGCGGCAGCGACATCAGTCCCTGCAACCGCATCCACCTGGAGCTGGCCCAGCGCGTGCGCGACGGCATCCGCGACGCGGGCGGGATCCCGATGGAATTCCCGCTGCACCCGATTTTTGAAAATTGCCGCCGTCCCACGGCCGCGCTGGACCGCAACCTCGCGTATCTGGGCCTGGTGGAAATCCTGCATGGCTACCCGATCGATGCCGTGGTGCTGACGACGGGCTGCGACAAGACGACGCCGGCGCAGCTGATGGCCGCCGCCACGGTGGACATTCCCGCCATCGTGCTGTCGGGCGGCCCCATGCTCGACGGCTGGATGGACGGCGAACTGGTGGGCTCCGGCGCGGCCATCTGGAAGGGCCGCCGCCAGCTGTCGGCCGGCTTGATCGACAACGACAAATTCCTGCAGATCGCGGCCGCCTCGGCGCCCTCGGCCGGCCACTGCAACACCATGGGCACGGCATCGACCATGAATGCGCTGGCGGAAGCCTTGGGCATGTCGCTGACGGGCTGCTCGGCCATCCCCGCGCCGTACCGCGAACGGGGCCAGATCGCCTATGAAACGGGGCGCCGCATCGTCGCCATGGCGCATGACGACGTGCGCCCTTCGAGCATTCTCACGCGCGAGGCGTTCCTGGACGCCATCATCGTCAACGCGGCCATCGGCGGCTCCACCAACGCCCAGCCGCACCTGATGGCCATGGCGCGCCATGCGGGCGTGGAACTGCACTCGAGCGACTGGATGGAACATGGCTATGACGTACCGCTGCTGTTGAACATGCAGCCGGCCGGAAAATACCTGGGTGAGCGCTTCCACCGCGCCGGCGGCGTGCCGGCCGTGATGTGGGAGCTGCAGCAGGCGGGTTTGCTGCACGCGGACCGTTTGACGGTCACGGGCCAGACGATGGCGGCGAACCTGGCTGGCCGCGAAAGCGCGGACCGCGAGATGATCCGCCCGTTTGCCGCGCCGCTGAAGGAAAAGGCCGGTTTCATGGCCTTGCAGGGCAACCTGTTCGATTTTGCCATCATGAAGACCAGCGTGATCTCGCCCGCTTTCCGCGAGCGCTACCTGTCGCGTCCCGGCAGCGAAGGCGTGTTCGAGGTGCGCGCCATCGTCTTCGATGGTTCTGCCGACTACCACGCGCGCATCAACGACCCGGCGCTCAACATCGACGACAGCTGCATGCTGGTGATGCGCGGCGCAGGTCCCGTGGGCTGGCCCGGTTCGGCCGAAGTGGTCAACATGCAGCCGCCCGATGCCTTGCTCAAGGCCGGCATTCTGAACCTGCCGACCCTGGGCGACGGGCGCCAGTCCGGCACGTCGGACAGCCCCTCGATCCTGAACGCGTCGCCGGAAAGCGCCGTTGGCGGCGGCCTGGCGCTGCTGCGCACGGGCGACATCATCCGCGTGGACTTGAACGGGGGCCAGTGCGACATGCTGGTCGATGCGGCTGAACTGGCGCGCCGCGCCAAAGAACTGCCGCCGCCCGTCAACGACAGCGCCACGCCGTGGCAGGAAATCTACCGCGCCAGCGTGGGCCAGCTGGAAACGGGCGCCTGCATGGAGCTGGCCCTGAAGTACCGCGCCGTGGGCCAGACCCTGCCACGGCATAACCATTGATGTAGGTCGGCTTAGCGCTCCGCGCGTAAGCCGACAACACCAGCATCACCAGATTTTCAGCAGTACCCGTAGTTAAAAAAACGTTGTTAATAAAATCCACAAGGAGACACACAATGAACAAGATCATCAGTGCAGCCATCATGACCGCCATGCTGGCATTGAGCAGCAGCGCCGCCCTGGCTGACGCCAAAAACCCGAAGATCGGCTTCTCCATCGACGATTTGCGCGTGGAACGCTGGACGCGCGACCGCGATTTCTTCATCGCCGCCGCCGAAAAGCAGGGCGCCAAGGTCTTCGTGCAATCGGCCGACGCCAGCGAGCAGCGCCAGATTTCGCAGATCGAAAACCTGATCTCGCGCGGCGTGGACGTGCTGGTGATCGTGCCGTTCAACGCCACGGTCCTCAACAACACCGTCAAGGAAGCGAAAAAGGCCGGCATCAAGGTGCTGTCGTATGACCGCCTGATCCTGAACGCCGATATCGACGCGTACATCTCGTTCGACAACGAGAAAGTGGGCGAGATGCAGGCCGAAGGCGTGACCAAGCTGCAACCGAAGGGCAATTACTATCTGCTGGGCGGCTCGCCGACCGACAACAACGCCAAGATGCTGCGCGAAGGCCAGATGAAGGTACTCAAACCGTTCATCGACAAGGGCGACATCAAGATCGTCGGCCAGCAGTGGGTGAAGGACTGGAGCGCCACCGAAGCGCTGTCCATCGTGGAAAACGCGCTGACGGCCAACGGCAACAAGATCGACGCCATCGTCGCCTCGAACGACGGCACGGCCGGCGGCGCCATCCAGGCCCTGGCCGCGCAAAAACTGGCCGGCAAGGTGCCGGTCTCGGGCCAGGACGCCGACCTGGCAGCCGTGAAACGCGTCATCGCCGGCACGCAATCGATGACCGTCTACAAACCGTTGAAAACCATCGCTGCCGAAGCGGCCAAGCTGGCCGTGCAACTGGCGCGCAATGAAAAGCCGGCCTACAACTCCAGCTATGACAACGGCCTGAAAAAAGTCAGCACGGTGCTGCTGAAACCAACGCCGCTGACCAAGGCGAATGTGAACATTCTCGTTGACGACGGTTTCTATACCAAGGCGCAGCTGGGTAATTGATCACCTGCTTGCTGTCGGCTTGCGCGCTGCGCGCTAAGCCGACCTACGATTGCCCGCATCGGCCGTTATCCGACAATCGCCGGCTCCGGAAACGCCGGTGGTGGTGTCGGCCGTCCGCATCGGCCGTAGGTCGGATTAGCGGCGCCATGGGCGCCGCTAATCCGACATTTCCCCCGTATCCGCAACGAGAGTGAGCATGTCCGACTATCTGCTTGAAATGAAAGGCATCGTCAAACAGTTTGGCGGTGTTCGTGCGCTTGACGGCATCGACCTGCAGGTGCGGGCCGGCGAGTGCATCGGCTTGTGCGGCGAGAATGGCGCCGGCAAGTCGACCCTGATGAAGGTGCTGTCCGGCGTGTACCCGCACGGCACCTGGGATGGCGAGATCCTGTGGGATGGCCAGCCTCTGCGCGCGCAATCGATCCGCGACACGGAAGACGCGGGCATCATCATCATCCACCAGGAACTGATGCTGGTGCCGCAGCTGTCCGTGGCCGAAAATATCTTCATGGGCCGCGAGCTGACCCTGCCCGGCGGGCGCATGCATTACGCGGCCATGTACAAGCGCGCCGACGAGTTGCTGCGCGAACTGAAAATTCCCGAACTGAACGTGGCGCAGCCCGTGATGAATTACGGCGGCGGCCACCAGCAGCTGGTGGAAATCGCCAAGGCGCTCAACAAGAATGCGCGCCTGCTGATCCTCGACGAGCCGTCGTCGTCGCTGACGGCATCGGAAATCGCCGTGCTGCTCGATATCCTGCGCGCGTTGAAAGCCAAGGGCGTCACCTGCATCTACATTTCGCACAAGCTCGATGAAGTGGCGGCTATTTGCGATACCATCGTCGTCATCCGCGACGGCAAGCATATCGCCACCACGCCGATGGCGCAGATGAACGTCGAGCGCATCATCGCGCAGATGGTGGGCCGTGAAATGAGCCAGCTGTATCCGCAGCGCGCGCAGCCGGCACCCATCGGCGAAGTGCTGTTCGAGGCGCGCCACGTGACGTGCATCGATGCCGATAACCCGCAGCGCAAGCGGGTCGACGATGTGTCGTTCACCCTGCGCAAGGGCGAGATCCTCGGCATCGCCGGCCTGGTGGGGGCGGGACGCACGGAGCTCGTCTCGGCCCTGTTCGGCGCCTATCAGGGGCCGTGCCAGGCCGAAGTGTGGCTCGATGGCCGCAAGATCGATACCCGTTCGCCGCAAAAGGCCATTGCCATGGGCCTGGCCATGGTGCCGGAAGACCGCAAGCACCACGGCATCGTGCCCGACCTCGACGTGGGGCAGAACATCACCCTGGCCGTGCTGGAAGAATTCGCGCGCGCCACGCGCATCGATGGCGAGGCGGAATTGACGGCCGTGCGCGGCGAGATCGCGCAGCTGGAACTGAAGGCGGCCAGCCCGTCGCTGCCCATTACGAGCCTGTCGGGCGGCAACCAGCAAAAGGCCGTGCTGGCCAAGATGCTGCTGACGCGCCCGCGCGTGCTGATCCTCGACGAGCCTACGCGCGGCGTCGACGTGGGCGCCAAATATGAAATCTACAAATTGATGCTGGCGCTGGCCGACCGGGGCGTGGCCATCATCATGGTCTCGTCGGAACTGGCCGAAGTGCTGGGCGTATCCGACCGCGTGCTGGTGATGGGCGAAGGCCGCCTGCGCGGCGACTTTATCAACGATGGCCTGAGCCAGGAAACCGTGCTGGCGGCCGCGCTGGACCAGCGCCCGGCACCCGCCGCCAACACCGCAAACAAGGAACCCGCAGCATGAAACCGCACAGTATCAAACAGCTGTTCACCCAATACAAGATGCTGGCCCTCCTGATCGCCGTGGCGCTGATCTGGGCCTTCTTTTCGTGGAAGACGGAGGGCAGTTTCCTCACGCCGCGCAACCTGTCGAACCTGCTGCGCCAGATGTCCGTTACCGGCATCCTCGCCTGCGGCATGGTGCTGGTGATTATCGCCGGCGAGATCGACCTGTCGATCGGCTCCCTGCTGGGGCTGCTCGGCGGCATCGCCGCCGTGCTGGACGTCACGCAGCACTGGCCGCTGGCGCTGAACCTGGCGGCCGTACTCGGCTGCGGCCTGGTGATCGGTTTGCTCAATGGCTACCTGACGGCGTATCGGGGTATCCCGTCCTTCATCGTCGGGCTGGGCGGCATGTTGGCGTACCGCGGCATCCTGCTGGGCATCACGGGCGGCATCACGATCGCGCCCGTCTCCGAGCCGATGGTCTACCTGGGGCAAGGCTACCTGCCCGCAGTGCCCGGCATCGTGCTGGGCATCGGCCTGTTCCTGCTGGCCGCCTTCCTGACGTGGCGCGCGCGCGCCAGCCGCGCCCAGCATGGCTTGCCGCAGACGGCGCCCTGGGCCGACGGCTTGCGCCTGGCCGTCATCGGCGCCGTGCTGTATGCCTTCGTGCAAACCCTGAACGGCTATGAAGGCATCCCGCTGCCCGTGCTGTTGCTGCTGGCCTTGCTGGGACTGTTCAGCTACATCACCAGCCAGACCGTGTTCGGCCGGCGCATCTACGCCGTGGGCAGCAATATGGAAGCGACGCGCCTGTCCGGCATCAACGTGAAAGCCGTCAAGTTGTGGATCTTCGGCATCATGGGCCTGATGTGTGCGCTGGCGGGCCTGATCAATACAGGCCGCCTGGCGGCAGGTTCCCCATCGGCCGGCACCTTCAGCGAACTCGACGCGATTGCCGCCTGCTTCATCGGCGGCACCTCGATGCGCGGCGGCTCGGGCACCGTGTACGGCGCCCTGATCGGCGCGCTGGTCATGGCCAGCCTCGATAACGGCATGTCCATGCTGGACGTGGACACCTACTGGCAGATGATCGTGAAAGGCAGTATCCTCACCCTCGCCGTGTGGGTCGATGTCAGCACGCGAGCGGGGCGTAGATAGCCGTGAAACGATCTGGCACGGGAGGAGACACCATGAAGATGCCAACCGCGCACCGGATCGCGCTGCTGTTTAACGGGAATAAAATCTACGACCGCGACATCATCGCGGGCATCGCCGCCTACCTGAACACGACGCGCGTGTCGTGGGACCTGTTCCTGGAAGAGGATTTTCGCTGCCGCCTGCCCGGCATCGAGCGCTGGCAGGGCGACGGCATCATCGCCGATTTCGACGATCCCGCCGTCTGCGAAGCGCTGGCGCACAGCCGCCTGCCCGTGGTGGCCGTGGGCGGCTCGTATGCGCGCGCCGAGGATTACCCGGCCGGCATCCCGTATGTGGCTACCGATAATTTCAAGATCGTCAAACTGGCCTATGAACACCTGGTGGAAGCGGGTTTGACGCGTTTCGCCTGTTTCAGCCTGCCCGAGGCCGACGTCAACCGCTGGGCGCAGGAGCGCGAAACGGCGTTTTGCGCCTTGATGGAGCGCGACCACATGCGCGCCGACGTGTACCGGGGCGTCGCCACCAGCGCGCCTTCATGGGACGAAGCGGTGGAGCAGCAGATCGCCTGGCTCAACAGCCTGGAAAAACCCGTCGGCATCATCGCCGTCAGCGACGCGCGCGCGCGCCAGCTGCTGCAAGCGTGCATGCACGCGGGGATCGCCGTGCCGGAACAAGTGGCCCTGATCGGCATCGACAACGACCCGCTGGCGCGCATGCTCACGCGCATTCCATTGAGTTCCGTGATCCAGGGCACGGAGGAAATGGGCCGCACGGCGGCGCACTTGCTGCATCAGATGCTGAATGGCGCGCGCCTGTCCGGCACGCGCATCCTCGTGCCGCCGGCCGGCCTGAACGTGCTCGCGTCCACGCGCCACCAGCCTTTCCAGCATCCGCAGGTGATGCAGGCGCGCCATTTTATTCGCCAGTACGCTTGCCAGGGCATCAAGACGGAGCAGGTGGCCGATTACGTGGGCGTGTCGCGCTCCTCGCTGGAAGCGCACTTCCGCCACGAGCTGGGGCGCAGCGTGCACGATGAAATCCTGCATTTCAAGCTCGATGCGGCCAAGACCCTGCTGGCGCGCGGGCCGGGGCAGGTGGCCGAGGTGGCCGTGCGTTGCGGCTTTACCACGGTGCAGTACATGCATGCCGTCTTCAAGCGCGAACTCGGTTGCACGCCGCGTGAATTCCAGCAACGCAGCCGGCCACCGCCGGCCCCCGGGCAGGCGCCATGATGCATCTGCTGCGCAATGCGCGCGGCATGCGCGTGGCCATCGACGCGCACGATGCCAGCGTGCGGGCCTGGTGGGCACCCGACCGCTATGGCCGCCTGGCCGACGTGCTGGGCGCGGCACCCCCTGCTGCGCGCTCGTCCACGGCCTGGCAGTGCGCGCCGCCGGACGACGGCCACTTGCTGCTGCACCTGGCGCACGACGGCTTGTCCGTGCGCCTGGCCTACCGGCTTGACGAGGATGGCAGCCTGCACCTCGACTGCGTCGCCACGGCCGAGACGGTTTCCCGTTTTGCGCTGGCCGCGCCCCTGTTCAATCTGCAGGGCGGCCGCGCCGCCGTGGGCGACCATGTGCTGCGCCTGGCCGCCGACCGTTACTGGCCTGGCGGCCATGCGTGCAGCGCTCCGCTCGACGTGGCGGGCAGCGCCTTCGACTTCCGCCAGCCGGCGCCGCTCGCTACACGCCTGGCCTGGCCCGCGCTCGTGCACTTGCCGGGATTCCGGCATGACTTTTACTGGACGGGCGGCGGCCAGCTGCGCGAGGCGGCGCGGGTCGCCGACCCCGCTTCCGGCCGGGTCTTGCGTTTTTCCAGCACGCAGGACAGTTGCCATTTGTATTCCGATGCGCGCTGTTTTTCCCTGCTGGCGCAGGGCGTGCAATTGCAGCCGGGACAGGTGCGGCGCTTCAACCTCGCCTACCGTTTGGGTGTGCAGGATATCGACGCGTTTGACATATCCGAACCGGTATCAATGATGTCAAATAAGTGATTGGTCAGATATGCGGGGCAGTTCTACCATGAGGTAGTTTTTCCCTCATTCATTTTTGTCCTGACCGACGCTGCGAACCTGCCCATGAACATACTCACCATCGATGCCGGCACCACCAATACGCGTACCTTGCTGTGGCGCGCAGGCGCCGTCGTCGCCCAGGCGCAGCTGGAAACGGGCGTGCGCAATACGGCCATCGATGGCCATAACGGCGCGCTGAAACAGGCGCTGCGCGACACCATCGCCAGCGTGCTGGCCAGCGCCGGCATCGCGCCGTGCGACGTGGACCTGGCAGTGGCCTCGGGCATGATCACTTCGCCCATGGGCGTGCGGGAAGTGCCGCATTTGCCGGCGCCCGCCGGCCTGGCCCAGCTGGCGCAAGGCATGCAGGCGGTGGACTTGCCCGACGTGCTGGCGCAGCCCCTGTGGCTGATTCCCGGCGTGCGCAACCAGCATGGCGCCGTCGGCCTGCATAACGTCGAGGCGATGGACATGATGCGCGGCGAAGAGACGGAAGTCGTCGCGCTGCTCGAGCGCCTGCAGTTGCGGGGCGCGGCGACCCTGATCATGCCCGGCTCGCATACCAAGCTGATCAGTGTTGACGAACAGCGCCGCATCCTCGGCTGCAGCACCACCATCGCGGGCGAGCTGCTGCAGGCGATCACGCAGCACACCTTGATCAAGCAATCGGTCGATGGCGGTTTTGCGCAAACCCTGGTGCCGAAAATGCTGCTGGCCGGCGCGGCCGCGGCGCAAAAAACGGGGCTGGCGCGCGCCTGCTTCAGCGTGCGCACCCTGGGCCAGTTCAGCGCCATCGAATGCAATGAGCGGGCCAATTTTCTGATGGGCGCCGTCCTCAGCGGCGACCTGCTGGCGCTGCGCAACAGCACCGCCATCCAGATGCGGCCCGATAGCCCGCTCGTCATAACCGGCAAGCCCATGCTGCGCCAGGCGCTCGGCTTGCTGATCGAAGAACACGGATTTTTTTATGGCAAGCGCATCATCGTCGACGACCAGCAGCAAGACTATCTGGCCGGTCACGGTGCGCTGCTGATCGCCGCCGCGCGCGGCTTGATTTCCCCGCAGGAGACAGTATGAGCAGCAACAAGAACAAGCGTCCCTTGCGTTCGCAATCGTGGTTTGGTGGCGACGACAAGGACAGTTTTATTCACCGCAGCTGGATGAAGAACCAGGGCTATCCCAGCGACGCCTTCGATGGCCGTCCCGTCATCGGCATCTGCAATACCTGGTCCGAGCTGACGCCCTGCAATGGCCATTTCCGCGACCTGGCCGAGATGGTCAAGCGCGGCGTGCTCGAAGCGGGCGGCTTTCCCGTCGAATTTCCCGTCATGTCGCTGGGCGAGACGAATCTGCGCCCGACGGCCATGCTGTTCCGTAACCTGGCCAGCATGGACGTCGAGGAATCGATCCGCGCCAACCCGATCGACGGCGTGGTGCTGCTGACGGGCTGCGACAAGACCACCCCGGCCTTGCTGATGGGCGCGGCCAGCGTGGACTTGCCCACCATCGTGCTGTCGGGCGGCCCCATGCTGAACGGGAATTACCGGGGCAAGCCGATCGGCTCGGGCACGGATGTGTGGAAGTTTTCCGAGGACGTGCGCGCCGGGCGCATGACCTCAAACGAATTCAAGCAGGCCGAATCGTGCATGTCGCGTTCCGCCGGCCACTGCATGACGATGGGCACGGCATCGACCATGGCCAGCATGGTCGAAGCGCTGGGCGTGACCTTGCCCGGCAACGCGGCCATTCCCGCCGTCGATGCGCGCCGCAAACTGCAGGCGCAACTGACGGGCCGGCGCATCGTCGACATGGTGCATGAAGACCTGAAACTGTCGCAGATTCTCACGCGTGAAGCGTTTGAAAACGCCATCATGGTCAACGGCGCCATCGGCGGCTCGACCAATGCCGTGATCCACCTGCTGGCCATTGCCGGGCGCATCGGCGTGGACATGCGCCTGGGCGACTGGGACCGCCTGGGCCGCGACATTCCCTGCTTGCTGAACCTGATGCCGTCGGGCCAGTACTTGATGGAAGATTTTTACTATGCGGGCGGCCTGCCCGTGATCATCCGCGACCTGCTGGGCAAATTGCACGGCGAGGCGCTCACCGTCACGGGCGCCACCATGGCTGTCAACGTGGCCGAAGCGGAAAATTTCAATCCCGAGGTGATCACGCCGCTGGCGCAGCCATTCAAGGACGAGGGCGGCATCGCCGTCCTGCATGGCAACCTGGCCCCGCGCGGCGCCGTCATCAAGCCTTCGGCCGCTTCGCCCGAGCTGATGCAGCACCGTGGCCGCGCCGTCGTCTTCAACAGCATCGAGCACTACAAAAAGCGCGTCGACGATCCCGCGCTCGATATCGATGCCAGCTGCGTGATGGTGCTGCAAAATTGCGGCCCGCAGGGCTATCCGGGCATGGCCGAAGTGGGCAATATGGGACTGCCGAAAAAACTGCTGGAGCAGGGCGTGCGCGACATGGTGCGCATCTCGGACGCGCGCATGAGCGGCACGGCTTACGGCACGGTGGTGCTGCACGTGGCGCCGGAAGCGGCCGTGGGCGGGCCGCTGGCCCTGGTGCGCGATGGCGACATGATTGAACTGGACGTGGCGGGACGGCGTTTGCACCTCGACGTCGACGAGGCCGAGCTGGCGCGCCGTCGCGCCGAGTGGAGCGCACCGCCGCCGGCCATGAAGGGCGGCTACCAGTCGATGTACATCAAGCACGTGACGCAGGCCGACGAAGGCGCGGACCTGGACTTCCTCGTCGGTTGCCGGGGTTCGGCCGTTCCGCGCGAATCTCACTGACGGGAAGGAAAAAAAATGATGGGGACACAGGCCCAATTACTGGTCGATGCGCAGAATTTCCTGGGCGAGGGCGTGCGCTGGTGCGAACGCAGCGGCCGCGTTTTCTGGACGAATATCGAAGGCTGCCAACTGCATGCGCTGGTGCTGGCCACGGGCGAGCGCCAGAGCTGGGCCATGCCCGAGCGCCTGGCGTGTTTCGCGCTGACGGACAGCGACGAGGTGCTGTTGCTGGGGCTGGCCTCCGGACTGGCCTGGTTTGACGCGCGCAGCGGGGCCGTCACGCGCTTGCACACGGTGGAGGGCGACTTGCCCATGACGCGCCTGAACGATGGCCGCTGCGACCGTCAGGGGCGCTTTGTTTTCGGCACGCTCGATGAACGCCCGTGCCGCGATGCCATCGGCAGCTTTTACCGCCTCAACCTGGATTTGACCCTGGAGCGCCTTCCGCTGCCGCAGATCGCCATCTCGAACAGCATCTGCTTCAGCGTCGATGGCACGGCCATGTACTTCTGCGACTCGATGAAAAAGGCCATCTACCGCTGGGACGATTACCTGGGAGGCGATGCCAGCCGGGTACGCGTGTTTGCCGTGCTCGATCCGGGACCGGGCGCCGCCGATGGGGCCACCATCGATGCGGATGACTACCTGTGGAGCGCGCAGTGGGGCGCGGGCAGGGTCTTGCGCTTCGCGCCGGACGGCAGCGTCGAGCGCAAGATCAGCCTGCCCGTCTCGCAGCCCAGCTGCGTGAGCCTGGGCGGCCCGCACTACGACGAATTGTTCGTCACGACGGCGCAGGAAAGCTTGACCCCGGCCCAGCTGGCGAGCGAACCGCTGGCCGGCGGATTGTTTCATGCGCGTCAGGTAGGCGTGCGCGGTTTGCCGGAAGTGCGCTTTGGCGCCTTGCCGGCCTGACAGGAGAGAGCAGATGCAAAAACACATGGTTTTCAATGGCATCCTCGAACGGGGCATGGTCGGCATCGTGCGCGCCGATACGCCCGATGCGGCGCTGCGGATCGCCGAGGCGTGCATCGCCGGCGGCGTCACGGCGCTGGAAGTGGCGTTCACCACGCCCGATACCCTGGGCGTGCTGCGCACCTTGCGCGAACGCCATGGCCATGACGTGCTGCTGGGCGCGGGCACCGTGCTCGATACGGAGACGGCGCGCGCCGCCATCCTGGCCGGCGCCCAGTTCATCATTTCGCCCAGCGTCAACGTGGACACCATCGCGCTGTGCCAGCGCTACCAGGTGCTGTCCATGCCGGGCGCGATGACGCCGACGGAAATCGTCACGGCCCTGCAGGCGGGCGCCGACATCGTCAAGGTCTTCCCCGCCGAGATGTTCGGCCCCGCCTACATCAAGGCCCTGCGCGCACCCCTGCCGCAAGCGCCATTGATGCCGACGGGCGGCGTGACGGTGGAGAACCTGCATGAATGGTTTGCCAGCGGCGCGGTGGCCGTGGGCATCGGCAGCAGCCTCAGTGGCCCTGGCGCCACGGGCGATTACGCGGCCGTGACGGCGCGCGCGCAGGCTTTCGTGGCGAAGATGGCGGCCGTGCGCAAGGCTAAGTCTTCTGGCTAGCTCCTGGCGGGACGGGAATCTGCTACGCTAGGCGGGCAATGTCGCACGCCCAACTATGACCAGATATGTCCAACATCGCCCGCATCCTGCAAGACAGCCGCATCATCGCCATCGTCGGCATGTCCGACAAGCCCGAACGCGCCAGCCATGAAGTGGCCGACTACCTGCTGCGCCATGGCTACCACGTGCTACCCGTCAATCCGGCCCTGGCCGGGCGCGATGTGCTGGGGCAGCGCGCCTACGCCACCTTGACGGAGGCGGCGGCTGCCGTCGCACCGGCGCGCATCGATATCGTCGACTGCTTCCGCAAGTCAGAAGATATCCTGCCCATCGCCGAGGAAGCCATCGCCGTCAAGGCCGGCTGCCTGTGGCTGCAGCTCGACATCGTCAACGAGCAGGCGGCGCAGCTGGCGCGGGCGGCGGGCCTGGACGTGGTGATGGATCACTGCACAAAAATTGAGCACCGCAAGCTGGCGGTGGCGGCATGAAGGCGCGCACGCAATTTCGCGCCGGCAAGGGCTTCGAGCTGGACGAGGACTTCGCCGGCAAGCGCCTGCTGGGCGCCGCCACCAAGGCGGCGAACAAGAAGCTGACGCCGGCCCAGTGCAAGGCCATGGACCGCGAGGAAACCGTGGCGCTGACGGCGCAGATCGCCGAATGCCAGAGCATGCTGTATGCGCAGCACAAAAAGAAGGTGCTGCTGGTTCTGCAGGGCATGGATACGTCGGGCAAGGATGGCACGGTCAAGGCCATCTTCAGCAACATCAACCCGATGGGCATCCGCGCCATCGCGTTCAAGGGCCCCACCGATATCGAACTGGCGCACGATTACTTGTGGCGCGTGCACCAGCACGTGCCCGTCAAGGGCGAGATCGCCATCTTCAACCGCAGCCATTACGAAGATGTGCTGATCACGCGCGTGCAGGACATGATCGACAAGGCCGAATGCCAGCGCCGCTACGCGCAGATCCGCGATTTCGAGCGCATGCTGAGCGAAACGGGCACCGTCATCCTGAAAATCTTCCTGCACATCTCGAAGGACGAGCAACGGGGACGGCTGCAGGAGCGGCTCGACGATCCCGATCGCCAGTGGAAGTTCGATCCCAACGATATCGCCCAGCGCAAGAAGTGGGATGGCTACCAGCGCGCCTATGAAACGGCGATCCGCGAGACGGATGCCGATCACGCGCCATGGTACGTGGTGCCATCGAATTCCAAGACGCAGCGCAACCTCGTGGTCGCGTCCCTGTTGCTGGAAACCCTGCAGGGCATGAAGCTGGAATACCCGGCGCCGGACCCGAAACTGTCGTCTTTCAAGGTCGAGTAGAGCTTGAGCCAGTTCCGCGCCGCGCCTGCGGAATCGGCCGCGCTGTGGCATAGTATCCCTCGTCGATAATTCAAACCAGACCGGAGATCCATATGCTGCAGTTGAAAGATCCTACCTTGTTGCGTCACCAGGCTTACGTGAATGGAGCCTGGGTCGATGCCGATGGTGGCCAGACGATTAACGTGAACAATCCCGCCACGGGCGAGCATATCGGCACGGTGCCCCTGATGGGCGCAGCCGAGACGCGCCGCGCCATCGAGGCGGCCAATGCCGCCTGGCCCGCCTGGCGCAAGAAGACGGCCAAGGAACGCGCGGCCGTGCTGCGCCGCTGGCATGACCTGATCCTGGAAAACGCCGACGACCTGGCGCTGATCATGACCACCGAGCAGGGCAAGCCTCTGCCGGAAGCGAAGGGCGAAGTGCAGTTCGGCGCCTCGTTCATCGAGTGGTTTGCGGAAGAAGGCAAGCGCGTCGCGGGCGACACCCTGCAATCGCCGTGGCCGGATCGCCGCCTCGTCATCACCAAGGAGCCGATCGGCGTGTGCGCCGCCATCACGCCGTGGAACTTCCCCGCCGCGATGATCACGCGCAAGGTCGGCCCGGCCCTGGCCGCCGGCTGCCCGATGGTCTTGAAACCGGCGGAAGCGACACCGTTTTCCGCGCTGGCGCTGGCCGTGCTGGCCGAGCGCGCGGGCGTGCCTGCCGGCGTGTTCAGCATCGTCACGGGCGCGCCGAAAGACATCGGCGGTGAAATGACGTCGAACCCCATCGTGCGCAAGCTGACGTTTACGGGCTCGACCCAGGTGGGCCGCTTGCTGGCGGAGCAGTGCGCGCCGACGATCAAGAAACTGTCGCTGGAACTGGGCGGCAATGCGCCGTTCATCGTCTTCGACGACGCCGACCTGGACGCGGCCGTGGAAGGCGCCATCGCCTCGAAATACCGCAACGCGGGCCAGACCTGCGTGTGCGCCAACCGCCTGTACGTGCAGGATAGCGTGTATGACGCGTTTGCCGACAAGCTGGTGGCGGCCGTGGCCAAGCTGAAGGTGGGCAATGGCATCGAGGCGGGCGTCACGCAAGGTCCGCTGATCGACGCCAAGGCCGTCGCCAAGGTGGAAGAACACGTGGCCGACGCGCTGGGCAAGGGCGGGCGCCTGCTGGCCGGCGGCAAGCGCCATGCGCTGGGCAATGGCTTCTTCGAGCCGACCATCATCGCCGACGTGACGAACGACATGCGCGTGGCCACCGAGGAAACCTTCGGCCCGCTGGCGCCCCTGTTCCGCTTCAAGACGGACGATGAAGTGATCGCCCTGGCCAACAACACGGAATTCGGCCTGGCCGCCTACTTCTATTCGCGCGACATCGGCCGCATCTGGAGAGTGGCCGAAGGCCTGGAAACGGGCATGGTTGGCGTCAACACGGGCCTGATCTCGAACGAGATCGCCCCCTTCGGCGGCGTCAAGCAATCGGGCCTGGGCCGTGAAGGGTCGACCTACGGTATCGAAGATTATCTCGTTATCAAATACATCTGCATGGGCGGTATCTAAGCCGCTTAACGCGAGCCGCGGAGCGCAGCCAACCGGTCCAGCATGCCCTTGACCGCTTCCATCTGCGTGCCGCTCTTGCGGTAGAAATCCGGGTCGATCGGATTGATGCTGGTGTAGCCCCAGAAATCCCAGCAGCCTTTCGGGTTGTACGGGTAGACGGGGCTAGGCTCGGCTTGCGGATACAGCACGATGATCTTGTTGGCGTCCGCCACCTGGTTGTAGCCGGTGCTCGTGTAGAAACGGTCGCCGATGGCCTGCGTCGTTTGCAGGCAGCCGTGGAAAACCACGTGCACGCGGCAGCTCTCGCTGTCGCAGGCTTTCGGGATGTAGGCGTAGCCCGTATTGTTCATGCTCGAGTACGCGTTCTGGATGAAGCTGCGCTGGTTGAAGGCGATCAGCTTGCCCGTCAGGGTGGTCGCCGACGGTTGCAGGTCCGGGTACAGGTGCTGCAGGATGTCGCGCGCCTGCGTGTAGTCGCAGTCGTTGATGAAGGGCGACTCCGTCACGGCGCAAGGCTTGTCGGCATTGCTGTCCGTCAGGATGGCGTGGCCCGCGCCCAACGTGTCGACGAAGCGGATCTGCGCCGCCGGCGTGCCCGCCAGTTGATAGAATTTCCCCACCTGCTCCACCACCGGCCGCGTCACGGTCTGGTCTTTCGTTCCGCTGAACAGATACACGCGCTGGCGTTTCAGGTTGGCCGTGTCGTCGATGAGATTTGCGCGCGCAAAATCGTTCGCCGCGCGCAGCAATTCGCTGGCGACAGGCGGCGCCACCTGCGCGCTGCCGGGATTCATGCAGGTGCTCAAGGCATTCGTCAGGTAGGGAATGTAGGGGAAGCGGCCCGGCTGGCCGGAGCAGAAATACGGGCCGCCCGCGATGATGCCGGCGCCGGCCACCGTGGCCGAGTAGGCGACGGCAAACTGCGCCGCCATGAAGCCGCCCGAGGACAGGCCGGACACCGTTGTCTGGCTCAGGTCGGCCTGGTAGGCGGGCAGGGCGGGCGCATCCTTGGTCGCGGCGGGCTTGGCGGCTTTGGCCGTCGTGGCGGCGTGCGCGTCGCCTGGCGCCAGGATGAGCAGGCTGGCGGCCAGCAGGGCGGTGGGTAATGCGGTCAGGTGCGGGAAGGGCATGGCGACTCCACAAGGCAGGGAAAGGGACAGGAAGGCCGAGCATAGGTAAAAAAACTGTGCTTTGGGAAAGTACTGCGCCGTCGTTGATGTCGCTCAAGCAATCGCTGTTGTTGTCCGTCTTGTACGCGCGCGCGGCGTTTGACATAGAATGGTTTTTTTCCGTTCAACCATGGTGCCCTTCATGTCCAAGACTCTTGCCCAGCTGTTTGCGCTCACCACCCTTGCCGCCGGCGCCAGCCTGGCCATGCCGGCCCATGCCGCCGACACCGCGACAGCTGCCGCTGCGCCGGCCGCTTGCCCCGCCATCCTCAAGCAGACCTTCAACCGCTTGCAGGATGAGGCGCCGCAAAACCTGTGCCAGTACGCAGGCAAGGTCGTGCTGGTGGTGAATACGGCCAGCTATTGCGGTTTTACCAATCAATATGAAGGGCTCGAGGCGCTGTACGCCAAGTACGGCAGCAAGGGCCTGGTGGTGCTGGGCTTCCCGTCGAACGATTTTGGCAAGCAGGAACCGGGCAACAGCAAGGAAATCGCCGATTTCTGCTACAACACCTATGGCGTGAAGTTCCCCATGTTTTCGAAGTCGGTCGTCTCCGGCCCCGCGCCGAATCCGCTGTACGTGGACCTGATCAAGCAGACGGGCAAGACGCCGGCCTGGAATTTCCATAAATACCTGATCGACCGCCATGGCAAAGTGGTGGAAAGCTTCCCCAGCAAGGTGACGCCGGACGACAAGAAACTCGTTGGCGCGGTGGAAAAAGCGCTGGCGCTGTAAGTTGCCGACACACAAGCAGGCTTGAACGCCTGCTTTTTTTTTAATGCCGCGCTTGTCGTCTTGCCATCATTGTCCTAAGCTGGTTGTTCGCGTTTGTCACAACAAAGGAGAACATCATGGCGTATGTCGATGGATTTGTCGTGCCCGTACCGAAAGCCAAGCTCGATGCCTACCTGGCCATGTCGCGCAGCTGCGGCGCCGTCTGGCGCGAGTACGGCGCGCTCGAATTTCGCGAATGCGTGGGCGACGATGTCAAGCCGGGCAAGCTGACCTCGTTTCCGCAGGCGGTGGACTTGCAGGATGGCGAAGTGGTGGTGTTTTCATGGATCGTGTATGAGTCGCGCGCCAAGCGCGATGAAATCAACGACAAGGTCATGAAAGACCCGCGCCTGGCCGAGATGATGGACCCGGCCAAGCTGCCGTTCGATGGCAAGCGGATGATCTATGGCGGCTATGAAATGCAGGTGGATATCAAATAACCAGCTTTGCGGGGATCGCCCCGCGCAGCGCATTGCACACGACGACCGCTTCGGCCCGCGCCAGCATGGCGCGCGTGATGATGGTTTCCTGCGCATTCCAGGCGGGATCGGCCAGCATGGCCGCGCGCTGCACGCCTGGCAGCAGGCCGCAGGACAGGGGCGGCGTGTGCCAGCGGCCGTCCAGCTGCACGAAGACATTGCTGCGCCCGCCCTCCGTCAGTTCGCCTCGTTCGTTAAAGAACAGCATGTCGAAGCCGCCTTGCGCCTCGGCCGCGCGCCAGGCAGAGTCGTAGCACGCGCGCACGCTGCTCTTGTGGCGCAGGAACAGGTCGTCGGCAATCGTTGTGTCGGGCGCCAGCATGACGTTGACCGTCTCCGGCAAGGCGGTGAGCGCGCCGCTTTGCGTCGTGAACTGGCCGTCCTGGCGCAGCGCCAGGCGCAGGCGAAAAGGGACATCGTCGGGGCGTGCCGCGCAAGCCGCCTGCAGCGTGGTGCGGGCAGCGTCCGCATCCCAGCTAAAACCGAAGTAGGCGCTGGAGGCGGCCAGGCGCGCCAGGTGGCGCTCCTGCTGGCGGCAGCCATGGTCGCGGCTCGCGTGCAGGGTTTCGAACAGTTCGAAGTCGTTCGTGAGGCCCGTGAGGAAGCGGGCCTTGAGCTGGCACTCCGCAAATTCCTCGTGTGGATCGCTGTCGAGGACGATGCCGGCGCCCACGCCCATCTCGCCGCGCCGGATACCGTCAGGCCCAGCCGGCTGCAGGGCCAGGGTGCGGATCGGCACGGACATGCAAAAGTCGCCCACCGCGTGGGCAGCGCCGGCGGCTGGCGGATCGAACCAGCCGATGGCGCCCGTATAGATGCCGCGCGGCGCCCCTTCCAGTTCGGCGATGATTTCCATGGTGCGGCGTTTCGGCGCGCCCGTGATCGAGCCGCACGGATACAAGGCCTGGAAGATGTCGGCCAGGCTGGCGTCGTCGCACAGGCGCGCCTGCACGGTGGAGGTCATTTGCAGCACGCTGCTGTAGCGCGTCACCTCGAACAAGGCGGGCACCTTGACGGAGCCTGTGGCGGCGATGCGGCCGATGTCGTTGCGCAGCAGGTCGACGATCATCAGGTTTTCCGCGCGGTTTTTTGGGTCGCTGGCCAGGGCGGCGGCGCGGCGCGCGTTTTCTGCCGTTTGATCCGCAGGGGCGGCCGGCGCCGTGCCTTTCATGGGACGCGCCGTCAATTCTCCCTGCGCATGGCGCACGAACAGCTCCGGCGACAGCGACAGCAGGGCGCCGCCATCGGGCAGCATCACCAGCGCGCCGTAGGGCACGGGCTGGCGCGCGCGCAGCCGCGCATACAGGGCCAGGGGCGAGCCGAAGGCGTCGAAGCGCAAACGGTACGTGTAGTTGACCTGATAGGTGTCGCCGGCCACGATGTAGTCGTGGATGCGGTGCAGTGCGCGCGTAAATTCGGCTTGATCCACGTTCGCGCGGATATCGGCCACGCCGGCCGGCGCGGCGTCCGCGCGGACGCGCGCGTCCAGCCACTGCGCCACCTCGTCCTGCGACAGCTGCGTGCAATGCTCAAAGACGAGCACTTGCGCCAGCGGCGGCGCGTCAAGGCCGGCCGCGCGCGGCGGCATGGCCAGCAAGTGCGCCCCCAGTTCGTAGCTGCACACGCTGACGGCGTGCTGGCCGCGTTGCAAGGCCTCTTGCAGCCCTTCGAGCAGGGCCGGCCACTGTTGCCCCTCGGTGCAGCGCAAGACCGCCGCCAGGCCCGTGTACAGGCGCGAACCGGCGCCGGGTGTGCTGGCGTCGTCGAGCAGGGCGAAACAGTCGGTATGCATGGGGACAGCTGCGGCGGTGAGTTACCCCAGCAGCATGGCGATTTGCAGCGCCGCTTCCTGGGATGGATTGATCTTGAAGCCGCTCTTGGCGTAGCGGTGCCAGCGCCCGATGACGAAGCTGACGATCAGGGTGGCGCGCGCCGCCACTTCGCTTTCCTTGCCATGGCCTTCGGCGGCGGCCACGCGCAAGGCCTGCTTGAGCGCCAGTTCCACGCGGTCGTAGAACTGGTTCATGCGCACTTGCAGGCGCTCGTCCTCATTGACCAGCGCATCGCCGATCAGCACGCGCGTCATGCCCGGATTGCTGATGGCGAAATTGAGCAGCATGCCGATGATGTCGCGCGTCTGCGTCATGCCGTCGCTGTGTTTTTCCGCGATCTGGTTGATCAGGCCGAAGACGCTCGACTCGATGAATTCGATCAGCCCTTCGAACATTTGCGCCTTGCTGGCGAAATGGCGGTACAGGGCCGCTTCCGATACGGTCAGTCTGGCCGCCAGTGCGGCGGTGGTGATCTTTTCGCCTTTCGGCTGCTCCAGCATTGCGGCGAGGGCCTGAAGAATTTGTAGCCTGCGTTGGCCCGGCGGTGTGCTTGCCATATTTTCTCTTGTCGTTAAAAAAAATGCTGCCTTGATGGGGAGGTCCGTCACCGCCGCTAGCGGTGCGGCTTCCAGCGTCAACCGGAAGCCCAGGAATCCCCTTCAACGCAGACGGTGAAGGCGGCGTGCCAAATGCCGGACAGATTTTACTTTGACATCGACGTAAGCGGGGCGATTTAACGCCTTGGGCAACTTCGCCACGCCGATCGGATCGGCCATTTTCAGGTATTGCGTGATCCAGGCCGTGCGCAGGCCCAGTTTTTTCGCACCCTTCAGGTTGGCCAGGGTGTCTTCCACCAGGATGCAGCGGCCGGGGCGGATGTGGTGCTTGCGCATCAGTTTGCGCAGCATCAGGGTCGATGGCTTGGGCCGCAGCTGGCGGTGCACATGCATCGCCTCGATGGCGACGTGGTGTGAAAAGTGCCGGCGCAAGCCCAGGTGGCGCATCACGTCGCTCGAATAGCGCAGCGGCGCGTTGGTGAGTAAAATTTTACGGCCAGGCAGGCGTTTGAGTAAAGCCCCCAGGCCCCGCTCGGCACGTATCATCGCGCGCAAATCGTCGAACGCATGCGTCTCGTGCAGAAAATGCGCGGCCTGCACCTGGTGGTGCTTGACCATGCCCAGCAAGGTGGCGCCATAGCGGCGCCAGTAGGCCGCGCGCGCCGCATTGACGATGGCGTCGTCGGCCGGCGTCACGCCGTCGCCCAGTACGCGGGCAATATACGTGTTCATATTGGCCGTGATGGTGGGGAAGATGGCGTGCGAGGCATTGTGCAGCGTGTTGTCGAGGTCAAACAGCCAGACCGGCGACGAGCGGTTAAGATGGGACACAGGCACAGGAGTCTTTGCTAGCGAGAGAAGATGAAAAATTCAACAATCAGGAAAACCATGCGACGCCAGATTATAGTGATGTTTTGCGGATTATTCTTGCTGCCGTTGCAGGCGGCCTTGGCCGAAGCGCCGCCAGTGGCGCAAAACCGGGGTGCCTTGTTCAAGGTGCAGGACGCCAGTCACACCCTGTATCTGTTCGGCACCATCCATGTCGGCGCGCCCGATTTTTACCCGCTCGAGCCGACCGTGACGCAGGCATTGGACGGCGCCGGCGCGCTGGCGCTGGAGATCGATCCCGGTGCCGATCCGCGCAAGGCCGTCAGTGCCGTGCTCAAATACGGCATGGAGGCGCCGGGCAGCAAAGTGCCTTCTGACTGCCGCCAGACCCTGGCCCCGCGTCTGGCGCCGCTGTTGCAAAAATACGGCATTGCGCCCGAAGCGGTGGCGCCGATGAAGCCGTGGATGCTGGCCAGCGTGCTGGCCATCGGCGAATTTTCCACGCTTGGTTACCGCTCCGACCTGGCCGTCGACAATTACCTGTCGCAGCAAGCCATGGCGCGCAAGATCCCCGTGCTGGAACTCGAATCGATGGAAGGCCAGATGGCGCTGTTCGGCGCCATGTCGCCGCTTGACCAGTGCCGCTTCCTGGAAGACGGCGTGGCGTCGATCGAAGACCAGGAACAAAGCCAGGAAGCACGCGACATCGCCAACGCCTGGCGCACGGCCGACGCGGCCGCCTTCGACAAGCTGGCCGCCAAAGCAGCCACAGACCCCTCGTTCGCCGCGCAGTTCGTGCAAAAAGTGTTGCTGGACGGCCGCAACCCCGCCCTGGCCGACGGCATCGCCAAGTTGCTTGCGCGCGAAAAGTCCAGCCTGGCCGCCATCGGCGTGCTGCACCTGGTGGGCGACAAGAGCGTGCCGGATTTACTGCGTAAACGCGGATTGAAGGTCGAGCGGGTGTATTGAGTTTTGACGACAGAAGGCAGAAGAGATAGCGCTAGCTCAGTCGCGCAAAACACGCGGCAGAGCAGATGGAAAAGTGTTCAGGGCAAGGCGGACTGACGAAGACAGTACGAATGGTCGGCGAGGAAGGACAACGCCGCCATGGACATTTTTACTATGGGGAGATGACGGCAGAGTAGATGAAAAGTGTTCAGGGCAAGGCGCCGAGCCGAAGACAGTACGCATGTACGGCGAGGCGAGGCAACGCCGCCATGGACATTTTTCAGATACGGGGATAAGTCGATGGTGCCCTTGACGTGGATCGAACACGTGGCCTCTCCCTTACCAAGGGAGTGCTCTACCACTGAGCTACAAGGGCAAATTAAAAGCGGCGCCAGGTGATCTGCGCCGCCAAACTACTCGCTGTGATGCATTGCGATTTTTTTAGTGCGAACGGATCATAGTACCAAAAGCCTGCTCGGTCAACACTTCCAGCAATAATGAGTGTTCGATGCGGCCGTCGATGATGTGCACCGTGTTCACGCCGGACTTGGCGGCGTCGAGCGCGGACGAGATCTTCGGCAGCATGCCGCCCGAGATCGTGCCATCGGCGAACATCTCGTCGATTTCGCGCGCCGACAGGTCGGTCACCAGGTTGCCCTGCTTGTCCTGGACGCCGGCGATGTTGGTCATCATGATCAGCTTTTCCGCTTTCAGGATTTCCGCGATCTTGCCCGCCACCACGTCGGCGTTGATGTTGTAGGCCTGGCCGTCCTGGCCGAAACCGATCGGCGAGATGATGGGAATGAAGGCGTCGTCCTGCAGCGCCTTGACGACGGCCGGGTTGATCGCGTCGATCTCGCCCACAAAACCGATGTCGAGGAATTCGCCCGGATGTTCGCGGTCCGGCATCTGCATCTTGCGCGCGCGGATCAAGCCGCCATCCTTGCCCGTCAGGCCCACGGCCTGGCCGCCGTAATGGTTGATCAGCATGACGATATCCTGCTGCACTTCGCCGCCCAGCACCCACTCCACCACTTCCATGGTTTCTTCATCGGTGATGCGCATGCCTTGCACGAAGGTGCCTTGCTTGCCGATTTTTTTCAGCGCGTTGTCGATCTGCGGTCCGCCGCCGTGTACCACGACCGGGTTCATGCCGACCAGCTTGAGCAGGATGACGTCGCGCGCGAAGCCGTGCTTCAGGCGTTCGTCCGTCATGGCGTTGCCACCGTATTTGATGACGATGGTCTTGCCGTGGAAATTGCGGATGTAGGGGAGGGCCTCGGCCAGAATCTGCGCCTTGATTTGCGGCGACACCGCCGTCAAGTCGTCATTCATGTCCAGGTTCAAGTTAGCTAGTTGATTCATGGCGAGTCCGGAAAATAGATTTGTGCGATTTTACAGGGAAGAAGAAAATCCTGGAGGCATTATAGGGCGATCTTGTTGTATTTTCCCTGATGATCCTATAGTCTGGCCCGATATGTCCCCCAGCCAGCCCTTTTACTGCCCGTTACATCTGCGTCGCCTCCCGGCGCGGCATGACACACACTTGCCAATTCACACACAGCCATGAGCCAGTGCAGCCTGTGCGGCGCCGCCTTCCAGTGCGGCCAGCTTGACCCGGACGCCAAGGAGCCCTGCTGGTGCGTTTCCCTGCCGCCGGCCGTTCCCGTGCCCGGCAGCGCCGCCATCGGCTGCTGGTGCCCCGCCTGCCTGCAAGCCCATATCGCCACCTTGACGCGCCCGGCAGCAACGCCGGTCAAATAAGCGCATCGGCGTGCTTTTTCCTTTGCAAAAGACCTTGCATTTTGTAGGGGAATACGTTCAGACTTCGATTTTCAAGAATTTCTTATAGGAAAGTTATGCGCTTCAGGGATATCAGTATCGGCGTGCGCATCAATGCCGGTTATGCCATGTTGATCGTGCTGATGCTGGTCGTCATCGTCCTCTCCGGCAGCCGCATCTATGCCATTCGCGCCGAGACGGACGATATCCTGCAGCGCGACTGGGTCGCCGCCAAGGCCACCAGCAAGATCCACGGGCTGGCGCGCGAGGCGGCCACGCGCATCGGCAACCTGCCGAACCAGCACGAGCTGGCGCTGCGCCAGGCGAACCAGGCGCGCCTGGAAGCGATCAAGCAGGGCATCGACGAGCAGGTGCGCATCCTCGACGGCCTCGATGCGCGGCCCGAGGAACGGCGCCTGCTGGAACAGATGCACCTGGCACGCGCCGACTACTATGTGTCGCTCAAGACGATGTTCGAACTGGTCGAGCGCGGCGAGCATGCGCGCGCCGAGCAGGCCGTGCAGACGCAGACCTTGCCGGTGCTGGAAAAAGTGCTGCTGTACGTGGGCCAGCTCGACGACTTGCAGCAGCAGCAGATCCGCGACAGCGCGGCACGGATACGCAACGACATCGATACCTCGCTGCTGCTGATGGGCGGCATCGGCCTGGCGGCCTTGCTGACGGGTCTCGCCTTTGCGTGGTCGGCGCGCTCGATCACGCGTCCGCTGGGCGAGGCGGTGGCGATCGCCACGCGCGTGGCCAATGGCGACTTCAGTTCCGTCATCGAAGTGACGTCGCGCGACGAGACGGGCGAATTGCTGCAGGCGCTCAAGGACATGAGCACCAGCCTGGCCGTCGAGCAGGATCTGCGCCACGCCGTCGAAGTGGCCGAGGATGCGACCAAGATGAAGTCGGACTTCCTCGCCAATATGTCTCACGAAATCCGCACGCCGATGAACGGCATCATCGGCATGACCCACCTGGCGCTGCAGACGGAACTCACGTCGACCCAGCGCAACTACCTGGAAAAGGTGGAATCGGCGTCGAAGAACCTGCTGGCCATCATCGACGACATCCTCGATTTCTCGAAGATCGAGGCGGGCAAGATGGCCTTTGAAAAAGTCGATTTCTTCCTCGAGGACGTGCTGGCGCAGATCGCCGACCTGTCCGTGATGCGCGCGCAGGACAAGGGGCTCGAACTGCTGTTCGACATCGCCCCCGACGTGCCGAACGCCTTGCAGGGCGACCCGCTGCGCCTGGGCCAGGTGCTTATCAACCTGACCAACAACGCCATCAAATTTACGGACAAGGGCGAGATCGTCGTCACCATCCGCCTGCAGCAGCTGGAAGAACATGCGGCTGTCTTGCGCGTGGACGTGCGCGACACGGGCATCGGCCTCACGCCGCCCCAGCGCAGCAAATTGTTCCAGGCCTTTACCCAGGCCGACACCTCCACCACACGCCACCATGGCGGCACGGGCCTGGGGCTGACCATCAGCAAGCGGCTGGTGGAAATGATGGAAGGCGAGATCGACCTGGTCAGCGAAGCGGGCGTGGGCAGCACCTTTTTCTTCACGGCCCGCTTCGGCCTGGCCGCCGTGCCGCGCGATAATTTGCTATTGCCACAGCAATTCCATGGCTTGCGGGTGCTGGTGGTCGACGACAACCCCAGCGCGCGTGAAATCTTCGTCAGCATGCTGACGGCGCTGGGCTTCGAGGCGCGTGCCGTGTCTGGCGGCGCGCTGGCCATCGGCGCCGTGGCGCAGGCGCGCGCCGAGGGGCGGCCGTACGGGCTGGTGCTGATGGACTGGAAAATGCCGGGCATGAACGGCCTCGATGCCCTGGCCGGCATCCGCGCCGATGCCGCCGGCATCGATGCGACGCCGGCCTGCATCATGGTCACGGCCTTTCATCGCGAAGCGCTGCTGGAGGCGGCGCGCCAGCGCGACTTGCCGCTCGACGGCGTATTGAACAAGCCGATCAGCGCCTCGACCCTGCTTGACCAGATTGCGTTCGTGTTTGGCGGCGTGACGGGGCAGAGCCGCAAGACGCAGCGCCAGAGCAGCTACCGCGACGACGAACGCGCCCTGCGCGGCGCCTGGCTGCTGCTGGTCGAGGACAATGAAGTGAACCAGGAAGTGGCGCAGCATATCCTCAACGACGCCGGCATCCGCGTCGACATCGCGGGCAATGGCGCCATCGCGCTGGCGAAGATCGCGGAAAACGCCTATGACGGCGTGCTGATGGATTGCCAGATGCCGGTGATGGACGGCTACCAGGCGACGCGCAAGCTGCGCCAGGATCCCCGTTATTCAAACTTGCCCGTGATCGCCATGACGGCCAATGCCATGGTGGGCGACAAGGAAAAATGCCTGGACGCCGGCATGAACGATTTCATCGCCAAGCCGATCGACGTGGCGCAGCTGTTCGGCACCCTGGCGCGCTGGATCGCGCCGGCCACGCCGCAGGAAATGGCGGCGGTGGTGGCGCAGCCGGAAGCGGAGCTGCCCGTGATCGCCGGCCTGAAAATGGCGGATGCCATGCGCCGCGTGGGCGGCAATGCCGCTTTGATGCGAAAATTGCTGGACCGCTTCGTGGAAACCCAGTTCGACGCCATGCAGCGCATCGTTGCCGCCATCGAAAACAACCAGCTGGAAACGGCCATCCGCGAAGCGCATACCCTGAAGGGCCTGGCCGGCAATATCGGCGCCGGCGGCCTGGCCGACAGCGCCGCGCGGGTCGAGCACTTGCTCAGCCTGGGCTCGCACGACGGCTTGCCGCAGGCGCTGGCAGCCTGCACCCTGGCGCTCGACGAGCTGGTGCCGAAGATCGTGCTGGCCATGCAGTCGCGCGGCCATGCGGCCGAGGCGGGCGGCGCGGCGGTGGCGCACGTGGCGCCGGTGGACCGGGCGCACCTGGAAGCGGGCTTGCGCGAACTGTCGCAGCTGCTGCAGCAGGACGATGCGCAGGCCGTCAAGCACCTCGACGGCATCGGCCCCGTGCTGGTCGCGGCGGGGCAGGCGGAACACGCGCGCCAGTTGAAGCGCATGCTGGGACAATACGATTTCGAAGGTGCGCTGGCGCAGCTGGGCGAAGTGGCCGATGCGCTGGAGTTGACACTGTGAGAAGGATAATGATGCAGAACGAAGGACGGGCATGAGAGCGCCGGCAAGCAAGCCAACCATTCTGGTGGTCGACGACACGCCAGACAATATCGACCTGCTGCGCGCGGTGCTGGAAGACGATTACCGCACCAAGATCGCCGTCAATGGCGAGCGCGCCCTGAAGATCGCCGCCGGCAGCGACCAGCCTGACCTGATCCTGCTCGACATCATGATGCCGGGCATGAGCGGCTACGACGTGTGCCGCGCGCTGAAGGCCGATCCCGCCACGGCCGGCATCCCCGTGATTTTCGTCACCGCCATGAGCGAAGTGGCGGACGAGCAGCTGGGCCTGGCCCTGGGCGCCGTCGACTACATCACCAAGCCGATCTCGGCGCCCATCGTGCTGGCGCGCATCAAGACGCAGCTGGCGATGAAGCAGATGCAGGATTTCCTGCGCGACCAGAATCATTACCTGGAAACGGAAGTGGAGCGCCGCGTGCAGGAAGTGGCGGCGCTGCAGGACGTCACCATCCACGCCATGGCCTCGCTGGCCGAGACGCGCGACAGCGAGACGGGCAACCATATCCGCCGCACTTCGCACTACCTGAAGGCGCTGGCCGAGAAGGTGCGCGGCTTGCCGCGTTTCCGCGATTTTTTGACGGACAAGAATATCGAACTGCTGTTCAAGACGGCGCCGCTGCACGACATCGGCAAGGTGGGCATTCCCGACCATATCCTGCTCAAGCCGGGACGTTTCGAGCCGCATGAAATGGCCATCATGAAGACGCACACCACTTTGGGGCGCGACGCCATCCTGGCGGCCGAGCACGAGCTGGGCATCGAAGTCGATTTCCTCAAGTACGCGAAAGAGATCGCCTACAGCCACCATGAAAAATGGGATGGCAGCGGCTACCCGCAAGGGCTGGCTGGCGAAGACATCCCGATTTCGGCGCGCCTGATGGCGCTGGCCGACGTGTACGACGCCCTGATCAGCCGGCGCATCTACAAGCAGGGCATGGACCATGCGCAGGCCGTGCGGATCATCGTCGAGGGACGCGGTTCGCACTTCGACGCCGAGATCGTCGATGCCTTTTTGCAGATCCAGGATCAGTTCATCGCCATCTCCCACCGCTATGCCGACGGTGTGTGCGAGATCGCCGACAAGCAGCGGCAGATCGCGCCCTATACCGAGAACATCAGCTGACGGTCTTGAAGAAGCGCAGCATTTCGCGGCTCGCGTCCGGGCCTTTTCCATCCGTATAACTGCCGCTGCCGCTGCCGCCCGACCACGCGTGGCCGGCGCCGTGGATGACCCAGTACTCTCCCAGCGGCGAGCCGTCGGCCTGGCTGTGCGTGGTGCGCGTGTAGCGGTGGCCATTCGGCACGCTGCCGTCGATGGATGCGGCTTTGGCCGCCTTGCCGCCCGCCTGGCTGCGCACACCCTGGGCGATCAGTTCATCGCCATTGCGCAGGTTGACGGTGGTGTCGCGGTCGCCGTGGAAAACGATGATGGGCACGCCGCCGGCCGGCGCCTTGCGCTGGGCATTGGGCATGGCGCCGCCCTTCATGGCCGCCAGCGCCGATGGCAAGTCCTGCGCCGAGGCGAAGGGCAAGCCCGAATGCACGCCGACGGCGGCAAACAAATCCGGGTACAAGGTGCCGACGATGACGGCCATGGCGCCGCCCGCCGACAGGCCGGCGACGAACACTTCGCGTTCATTCACAGGATATTCGTCGATCACTTGCCGGGCGATGCCGGCGATCAGTGACGGTTCGCCCTGGTCGCGCTGCTGGTCGATGGCGTTGAACCAGTTCCAGCAGCGCGAACTGTTGGCGCCCTGCGTCTGCGCCGGGTAGACGACAAAACATTCCTTTTCTTCGGCCAGCGCATTCATCTGCGTGCCGGCCGCGAAATCGTCGGGATTTTGCGTACAGCCGTGCAGCATGACGATCAGTGGCATGGCCTGGCCGTGGTAGCTGCTGGGGATATACAGTTTGTAGGAGCGCGTGCCCGCATGGTTGCGGTACACGCCGTCGATGAACTGCGCGCCAGCGGGGATCTCCACCGGCGTGGCGGCCGGCGCATTGAAACCGGGCGGGTGGAAATTCGGCAGTTCGAAGCTGGGCATGTCGAAGCTGTGCTGGCCCAGGCCGGCGGGCACGCCCAGGCGCGACATGAAATCCTGCGCGAAGTCCTGCGCCGCCTGTGCGGGCGTGGGTGGCGCGGCAGGCGTTTCTGGCGCGGCGGCAGCTTGCGGCTGCTCGGCTCGGGCCTGCGCTGGAGAGGGCGCAGGTGGCGGCGCAGGTGGTAGATTAATGTCGCGCATCGGCTGTGGTGGCGGCGTTTGCGTGGCTGCCGCTTGCGGCGTCAGGCCGGCGGCGGACAGCGCCTGCTGGATCGCTTCGGTGGCGGCGGCGGGACCGCTGCCCATCAGGTTGCGGGTTGCGGCGCGCATCTGCGCCAACATGTTGATAGGTAGTTTCATGACCATCCTTAACGGTGCCGCGCATCGGCCGGGTCATCGCCGCGAACCAATACGCTAGTGAATTCGCCCTGCGAGCGCCGTCTTGACGACGGTGCTGGCGTGCAGGGCACCTAATACGAAAATCGACTCGATGGTGGCCAGTGCCAGTTCCACGGAGACATCGCTGGCGATACTGGCCAGTCCCAGCACCTGTATCTGCAGGCGCTGGCCGGCTGCCTGGATCGCCTCCAGGTCGGCGCGCGAGTAATGCTGCATGCCCAATACCAGGCTTTTACGGGCGACGGTTTGTCTCACCACGTCGGCGTGGGTACCCAGCTGGTTGCGTATGGCCGTACGGATCAGATCCGTGCGGTTGGAATAAAATCCCTCCTGGACCAGCAGATCGATCTGCCCCAGGTCGATCAAACCGAGGTTGATCGTGATTTTCTCGGATTCCCCAATTTTGGGCTTGCTGTCTTGCTTGGCCATATCTCTCCAAAAACTCCACGTGGCATCCAATTGCCATCTGTATGGATGGTAGTATAGTTGTGTAATATCTCAAGTCAAGCAGGATCTGGCCTGTTCGTGTTGTAGGACGGGCACCCGCAGAGTGAGAATGCACCGCAAAATAAATTTCCCGAAGATGCGTTTTTGATCATTTTTACTCTGGAAAATATATTCACAGAAACATTGCATGGCGATGCCGCCGACTCGCCGGCGCGGTTTCGCGGCATAAT
Source organism: Janthinobacterium sp. KBS0711 (assembly GCF_000988085.1). Lineage (NCBI taxonomy): Bacteria > Pseudomonadati > Pseudomonadota > Betaproteobacteria > Burkholderiales > Oxalobacteraceae > Janthinobacterium > Janthinobacterium sp. KBS0711. The sequence goes on from NZ_LBCO01000004.1 coordinate 223,640, forward strand.
GAAAGCCTTCACGTTTACCGATGCCGCTCCATGATGGTCGCCAACCCACCTCCGCCAGCCGTTCCGCTCCCCTTGCCGTCGCCGGTACCGTCGCCCTGCGTCAGCCTGTGCAAGATGAACCGCAACAGCGGCTTGTGCGAAGGCTGTTTGCGCACGCTCGACGAGATCATCGCCTGGAGCAAGGCCGACGACGACTTCAAGCGCGCCGTGTGGGCAGAATTGCCAGGACGCGAATCACTGCTCGACTTCGAGCCAGACTACTGAGGAAGCCATGCCGCGATCGCCAGCGCTGTTCCCCGATGCCATGCAGGTGTTCGAACGCGGCTGGCTCTCGTCGAACAACATCCTGTTCCTGGGCCGGGACGACACGGCCCTGATCGACAGCGGCTATGTCACGCATGCGCCGCAAACCCTGGCCCTGCTGCGCCATAGCCTTGCCGGCCGTCCGCTGGACCGCCTGTTCAACACCCACCTGCACTCCGACCATTGCGGCGGCAACGCGCTGCTGCAAGCGCAATACGGCTGCCATACGGCCATTCCCGTGTCGGAAGCGGACAAGGTGCGCGCCTGGGATGTCGACGCCCTGAGTTTCCAGGCCACGGGCCAGCAATGCCCGCGCTTCGGCTTTGACGCCACCGTCTCGCCAGGCGACACGTTGACCTTGGCCGACATGCGCTGGCAAGCGCTGGGCGCGCCGGGCCATGATCCGCACTCGCTGATTTTTTACTGCGCCGAGGAGGGCATCCTGATCTCCGCCGACGCCCTGTGGGAAAACGGCTTTGGCGTGATCTTCCCGGAGCTTGATGGCGGCTCCGGCTTTCCTGAAGCGCGCGCCACCCTGGACTTGATCGCCGGTCTGGACGTGCGCGTGGTGATCCCCGGCCACGGGCGGCCGTTCCAGGATACGGCCGGCGCCTTGCAGCGCGCGTATTCGCGCCTTGATTACCTGGCGTCCGACCCCGTGCGCAATGCGCAGAACGCCGTAAAAGTGCTGCTGAAATTCCTGCTGCTGGAACGCCAGCGCATCGCCCTCGCCGACATACCGGGCCTGCTGCGCGGCATGCCCGTCTTCGAAGAGGCCAACCGGCGCTTCCTGCGCCAGGAATCGGCCGCGCTGGCCGAGTGGGCCGTTTCACAATTGATGCGGGCCACGGCGGCGCGTGTCGAGGGTGAGTACTTGCTTAACGAGGGCTGAAATGGTCAGGCGATAAATTCAGCACGATCGTACTTTTTCTGCACTATAATCAACCTCAGTGTGTTTCTCATCCCGATCAACTTTCCAGCGAGTCCGCCATGGCATTGCCTGTTGCGTTGCAAAACCTCTCCTTACCCGTTATCGCTTCGCCGATGTTCATTGCCAGCGGCCCGGCCCTCGTCGCGGCGCAGTGCAAGGCCGGCATCGTCGGTTCGTTCCCGGCCCTGAACGCGCGTCCCGCCGAATTGCTCGATACGTGGCTCACGGAGCTGCAGGCCGAACTGGCCGCTTTCCAGGCCGCCAATCCGGACAAGAAAGTCGGGCCGATCGCCGTCAACCAGATCGTGCACCAGTCGAACGACCGCCTCGCGCATGACGTGGAAGTGTGCGTGAAGCACCAGATCCCCATCATCATTTCCTCGCTGCGCGCGCCGCCCAAGGAAATGCTCGACGCCATCCACAGCTATGGCGGCATCGTGCTGCATGACGTGATCTCGATCCGCCACGCGAAAAAGGCGCTGGAAGCCGGTGTCGATGGCTTGATCCTGGTGGCCAGCGGCGCCGGCGGCCACGCGGGCACCCTGTCGCCGTTCGCGCTGGTGGGCGAAGTGCGCAAATTCTTCGACGGTCCGCTGGCCCTGTCGGGCTCCATCGCCACGGGCGACGCCGTGCTGGCCGCGCAAGCGATGGGCGCCGACTTTGCCTACATCGGCTCGCGCTGGCTGGCGACCAAGGAATCGAACGTCAGCGACGGCTACCGTGACGCCATCGTCGATTCCAGCGCGGCCGACATCGTCTACACGAACCTGTTTACGGGCGTGCACGGCAATTACCTGAAAAAATCGATTGTAGCGGCCGGACTCGATCCGGAAGCCTTGCCCGAAGCGGACAAGAGCGCGATGAATTTCGGCTCGGGCAGCGCCAAGGCCTGGCGCGACATCTGGGGCGCGGGCCAGGGCGTGGGCTTGATGGACGACGTGCCGAGCGTGGAAGAGATGGTGGCGCGCCTGAAGGCCGAATACGATGCGGCGCGCGCGCGGTTGAAGCTGTAACACTGGTGGTAGTTGTCGGATTACGGCCTTTGGCCTAATCCGACCTACGCGATCGGGCATTAGTCGGATTAGCGCGCAGCGCGTAATCCGACAACACCGCCATCACTCCTGCTTCAAATCCTCAGGCTTGATGGCCCACAGCCCCGGCAGGTTGCGCCAGTAGCCATACGCATCCATGCCGAAGCCGACGACGAAGCGGTTCGGGATCACCAGGCCGACGATGTCGGCTTGCACGGGTTTTTTCTTGCCGATGGCCTTGTCGGCGAATACGGCCAGGATCACTTCC
>NZ_LBCO01000004.1:226205-321609 GCF_000988085.1 Janthinobacterium sp. KBS0711
CCCATGTCCAGCAGGCGCTGCTTGACGTGCGCGAGGGTTTCGCCTTCGTCGAGAATATCGTCGAGCACGATGACGGTGCGGCCCGCAACATTCGAGCGGGGGATGACTTTCCACACCACTTCGCCACCCTTGTCGTCGTCGCCGTAGCGGCTCACGTGGATGTAGTCGAATTCGAGCGGAAAGCTCAGTTGCGGCAGCAGGCTGCCCGTAAACACGACGGCGCCGCCCATCACGCCCAGCACCAGCGGGAACTCTTTCGAGTCCTCGGCGTTGAAGCGCGTGTTGAGCACATCGGCCATGCGCGTGATCGACGCCTGCACGGCGTCTTGGTCGAACAGCAGTTCCGCGTTCTTGATCAGGTCACGGGCACGATTGTGATGAAATTCTTGCATGGACTCTTGCATGGCGATGAATGGGGCTGATGATGAATGCGGGTATTATCCCGCAAACGCCATCCGTGCGCTACGCCTAGCTGTAATCGCGCACATCGTCGATTATTTTCCCATCCTGCGCCAGGCTGCCCACGGCCACCAGCACTACGTCGCCGCGCAGCTTGGTCAGTTCGCGGATCGAGCCGATGATGGCCTCGGTGCCGCTGGCGTCATGGGGATTATCGACTTCGCAATGCAAAGCCATCTCGTCGTTGGCCATGCGGCCCGACACCACCAGCCGCGCCTTCTTGATTTGCGGGTGGCGGCGCGCGATTTCATGCACTTGCGACGGATGCACGAACATGGCGCGCACCTTGGTGGTTTGATCGGCGCGTCCCATCCAGCCTTTGATGCGCGTATTCGTGCGTCCGCACGGCGACTCAGGCGTATTGACCAGCACGGCCGACAGATCGCCCGTGGCAAAGCGGATCAGCGGGTAGTCGGCATTGAAGACGGTGACGACGACTTCGCCCACTTCGCCCGGCGCGACGGGAATGCCGCTGCCCGGGTGGACGATTTCCAGCAGCACGTTTTCATCGATCACCATGCCCGGATTGAGCTTGCCATTGCTGGCCGTCTCATAGGCGATGCTGCCGATATCGGCCGAGGCATAGGTCTGGAACACGTGCGGCACGCCGTTCGCGGCAAACCAGCTGCGCAGGGATTCGGGCAAGGCTTCGGCGCCCATCACGGCCTTGGTGACGCTGCTGATGTCGGCGCCCATTTCGCGCGCCTTTTCGATGATCAGTTTTAAAAATGACGGCGTGCCGATATACGTATCCGGCTTCAGGTCGACCATCGCCTGCACCTGCATTTCCGTCTGCCCGATGCCGGCCGGGATGACGGTGCAGCCGATGCGCGCGGCGCCCCCTTCGACCATGAAGGCGGCCGGTGTGAAGTGGTACGAAAAACAATTCTGCAGCAAGCCGCCGGCGCGCACGCCGGCTGCATACATGGGCCGCGCGAAGCGCCACCAGTCTGGGCCGCGGCCTTCCGGATCGAAGATGGGACCGGGCGAGACGAACACGCGCGACAGGGCATTTTTCGGCGTCGTGTTCAAGCCGCCGAACGGCAGCGCGTCGTGCTGCAATTGCTTGAGGTCGGATTTGCGCGTGACGGGCAGCTGCGCCAGCGCGGCGCGGCTGGTGATGTCGGCCGCGTTGACGCCATCGAGGATGCGGGCCCAGCCCGGCGCCTGTTGCGCGCGCGCGATCAGCTGCGGCAGGCCGGCCATCAATTCGCGTTCGCGCGCTTCGGGGGCGCGTGCTTCCAGACTGTCGAGCGTATCGGTCATGTTGCGGATTCTCCAATGTCACGTTGCATTTTTTTCGTCAGCCCCGCAAAAATCAGGCTGTATGAGCGGTGCAGCAGGGCGGCCATTTCGTCGTCGTCGAGGGCGTCGGGACTGGCGACGAGCACCCATTTGGCCCGCGCCAGATAGGGCGCCGGGCGAAAACCGGGACGGTCCGTCAGTTCCAGGAAGCGCTCCGCATCGACCTTGAAGCTCATGCCGCGCGTGCTGTGCGCTTCCGCGCCGCATAGCGCGAACAGGCGGCCACCGACAGAAAACGCCAGCACGTTGCTCCACTTGATGTCTTCTGTCGCGCCGGGAAAGCCGCGGCACACTTGCTTCGCCCGTTCCAGGTCCATGACGGCAGCTCCGATATCAGGCCAGCCAGCGCTTGCGGCGGCGGTAGAACTTCATGTCGCGAAAGCTCTTGCGCCCGGCGCTGGACACGCCCAGGTAAAACTCTTTGACGTCTTCGTTGCTGGCCAGTTCCTGCGCTTGCCCTTCCATCACGACTCTGCCGTTTTCCAGGATGTAGCCGAAGTCGGCGTAGCGCAGGGCCACGTTGGTGTTCTGTTCGGCCAGCAGGAAAGACACGTTTTCCTTGTGGTTCAAATCCTTCACGATGCCGAAGATCTCTTCGACGATCTGCGGTGCGATGCCCATCGACGGCTCGTCCAATAAAATCATCGACGGCTTGGCCATCAGCGCGCGGCCGATGGCGCACATCTGCTGCTCGCCGCCCGAGGTATAGCCGGCCTGGCTGCTGCGCCGGGTTTTCAGGCGCGGAAAGTAGTGGTAGACCTTGTCCAGCGCGTCTTTCAGCTCGCCGCGCGACAGGCTGCGCGTATAGGCGCCGGTCAAGAGGTTTTCCTCGATGGTCAGGTGGCCGAAACAGTGGCGCCCTTCCATCACTTGCGACAGGCCCCGCTTGACCAGTTCATTCGGCGTCAATTGGTCCACGCGTTCGCCCTTGAACTGGACTTCGCCCTTGGTGACGTCACCGCGTTCGCCGCGCAGCAGGGTCGAGATGGTTTTCAGGGTGGTCGACTTGCCGGCGCCGTTGGCGCCCAGGAGCGCCACGATCTTGCCCTGCGGGACTTGCAGTGACACGCCCTTCAGGACCAGGATCACGTGGTCGTAGATGACTTCGATGTTGTTCACCGACAGGTAGGGCGGCGGTGTTTCAGTGGCAGTATGGTTCATGGCTGCTTCGTTTTCATAGGTGGTGGTGCTTGTCGGATTACGGCCTGCGGCCTAATCCGACCTACGTCGTATCCAGGTAGGTCGGGTTAGCGCGTAGCGCGTAACCCGACACCATCCCGAACGCGGCTTATTTCATGCACGCCGGCGTGATCTTTTTCTCTTCGGCGTACTTGCCCGACGATTCCTCGACCAGCTTGCGCACCAGGGCCTTGTCGCCGACGATCCATTTCGGCGTGATGGCGGTCCACTTCTTGCCATCCCACTGCTGCACTTTGACGGCGCCCGAGCCTTCATGATCGTCGCAGCTGGTTTTCACGGTGGGGAACATGCCCAGCGCGCCCACGGCCTTCTGGCGCGCGTCGTCGACGTTCAGGTTTTCCAGGCCCCAGCGCATCTGCTCGCCCGTGATCGGTTTGCCCTTGCCGAATTTCTCCTGCGCCACGCGGATCGCTTCCACCCACAGGATGCCGGCCGTTACGCCGCGCATGTGGTAAACGGAGCCGATGCGCGACTGGTCGGACAGGTTGCCCTTGCCGGACGCGTAGAGTTTCTTGCGGATGTCGTCGAGCACGGGGTAGTTGCCCGGGGTATTGAACGTCATCGCCGTGTAGCCCTTGGCCGCGTCACCCGATGGAATCGTGTCTTCCTCGGAGCCGGCCCACCAGACGCCCAGCATTTTGTCGCGCGGGAAGCCGTTGCGCTGCGCCGTCTTGATGGCAACGGAATTCATGACGCCCCAGCCCCACAGGATCACGTGGTCCGGCTTGGCCTGGCGGATTTGCAGCCATTGCGATTGCTGTTCGCTGCCTGGCGGCGCGACGGGAATTTTTACCAGTTCGAAGCCGTACTGTTTCGACAGCGCTTCGAGCACGGGCAACGGCTCCTTGCCGAAGGCCGAATCGTGGTACAGGTGGACGATCTTCTTGCCTTTCAGCTTGTCCATGCCGCCATCCTTGTCGCCCAGGTACTTGATCATGGCGGCGGCCTGGCTCCAGTAGCTCGAGATCAGCGGATACACATACGGGAAGACCTTGCCGTTGGCGGCGTCCGAGCGGCCGTAGCCGATCATCGTCATGGGGATCTTGTCTTGCGCCACGCGGTCGAGGATGCCGTAGGCGACGCCCGTGGACAGGGTTTCGACCAGGGTGGCGCCGCCCTGCTTGGTTTTCAGGCGTTCATAGCATTCGACGCCGCGCGACGGGTTGTATTCGGTTTCGCATTCTTCCCAGCTGATTTTCACGCCATTGACGCCGCCGGCCTGGTTGACCAGGTTGAAGTAATCGATGATGCCGCCGTAGAAACCGGAGCCGCCGGCCGCGTAAGGACCCACGCGGTAGGACGGCAGGGCGATGTACTGTTCCTTGTCCTGCGCCTGCGCGCTGCCTGCCATGGTGAGTGCGGCACTGGCGATGGCGGCGGCCAGCATGAGCGATTTGATGTGTTTCATTGTGTGTCTCCTCTTGTTTTATTTGGTATTCAAGTGAACCGACATCGACTGCAAAAACTTAATGGGGGAAGGGCCAGAGTCTCAATTTTTCCTTCGCGATCTGCCACAGCCTGGCCAGGCCGTGCGGCTCGACGATCAGGAAGAAAATGATCAGCGCGCCGAACACCATCAGTTCCAGGTTCGAAGCCACGCTGGTCGGCAATGCCAGGCCATGCGCGATGGTGTTCAGGAAGACGGGCAGCAGCACGATGAAGGCCGCGCCGAGGAAGGAGCCCAGAATCGAACCGACGCCGCCGATGATGATCATGAACAGGATGCGGAAGGACAGGTCCAGGTTGTACGCTTCCGGTTCCACCGTGCCCAGGTAGGCATACGCATACAGGGCGCCGGCCACGCCGCAGTAGAAGGAGCTGACGGCAAACGCCAGCAGCTTGGTGCGCATCAATCTGAAACCGATCACTTCGGCCGCCATGTCCATGTCGCGCACGGCCATCCACGAGCGGCCCACGTTGGAGCGGATCATGTTCTTGGCCAGCAGCGCCATGCCGGCGACGATGGCCAGCACCAGCAGGTATTTGCTTTGCGGCGTATCGAACTGGTAACCGAGGATGGTCATCTTCTGCACCGTGATCACGCCCGAGGAGCTGTAGTTGGTCAGATACGGGATCTTGGTCAGGCACCAGACGACAAAGAACTGCGTCGCCAGGGTGGAGGCGGCCAGGTAAAAGCCGCGGATGCGCAAGGAGGGCAGGCCGAAGGCGATGCCCACCATGGCCGCGCACAGGCCGCCGAGGATGAAGGACACGAGCAGCGGCAAGCCAGGCAGGCGAGCCATGAAGTTATACGAGGCAAACGCGCCCACGGCCATGAAGGCGGCCGTGCCCAGCGACAGCTGGCCCGCGTAACCGGTCAGGATGTTCAGGCCCAGCGCCGCCAGCGCGAAGATCAGGAAGGGGATCAGGATCGCCGACAGCATGTAGGGCGAGGCGAAATACGGCAGGAGGAAGACGGCGACGAGGAGCGTGGCCGTCAGCGCCAGGCGGTCTTGCCTGATCGGGAAAATCTGGTTGTCAGCCTGGTAGCTGGTCTTGAATTGTCCTGCTTCACGGTAAATCATGGCGTGTCCTTTACTGGCTGTTGGGGTGTTTGTCGGATTACGCCTTCGGCTAATCCGACCTACGATGCTCTTGGGGCCTTATATTCGCCGGATGATCTTCTCGCCGAACAGGCCTTCCGGGCGCACCAGCAGGAACAGCAGGGCCAGCACATACGGGAACCAGCCTTCGATGCCGCCGCCCACCATGGGGCCGAGGTAGACCTCGGCCAGTTTTTCCGACGCGCCGATGATCAGGCCACCGACGATGGCGCCCGGCACCGACGTAAAGCCGCCGAGGATCAGCACGGGCAGCGCTTTCAGGGCGATGAAGGTGAGGGCGAACTGCACCCCGTTGCGCGCACCCCACAGCAAGCCGGCTACCATGGCCACCAGGCCCGCCACGCCCCACACGACGGCCCAGATGCGCTGCAGCGGGATGCCCACGGCCAGCGCCGCCTGGTGGTCGTCGGCGACGGCGCGCAAGGCGCGGCCCACCTTGGTTTTCGAGAACAGCAAGGCCAGGCAGATCACCAGCAGCGCGCAGATGCCGGCCGCCACCACGTCGAACTGCGAGACGATGATATTGAAATGGTCCATCAGGAAGGGCATCGGCACGTCTTCGATGGGCAGGTCCAGCTTGTGCACCTGCGAGCCCCACATCAGCTGCGCCAGGCCTTCGATGAAAAAGGTCAGGCCGATGGTGGCCATGAACAGCGTGATTTCGGGCTGGTTGACGAGGGGCCGCAAGACGACTTTTTCAATCGCCATGCCCAGCACGATCATGGTCACCATCGTCAGCGGGATGGCCAGCCACAGCGACAGGCCGAACTTGTCCATGATGCCGACGCAGGTGAGGGCGGCGAAAAACACCATCGCTCCCTGCGCAAAATTGAACACGCCCGAGGCCTTGTAGATCAGCACGAAGCCGATCGCCACCAGCGCGTACATGACGCCCGACAGCAGGCCGCCGATCAGCACTTCAAAGAAAAAATTGATATTCATTGCTATTCCTCGTCTAGTGCGCCACGCCGAGATAGGCGTTGATGACATCCTGGTTGCTGCGCACCTCGTCGGGCGTGCCGTCGCCGATCTTCTTGCCGTAATCGAGCACCACCACGCGGTCGGAGATATCCATCACCACGCCCATGTCGTGCTCGATCAGCACGATGGTCGTGCCCAGCTGGTCGTTGACGTCGAGGATGAAGCGGCACATGTCCTGCTTTTCTTCCACGTTCATGCCGGCCATCGGTTCGTCCAGCAGCAAAATTTCAGGTTCGGCCACCAGCGCGCGGCCCAGTTCCACGCGCTTTTGCAAGCCGTAGGGCAGGCGCCCCACGGGCGTCTTGCGGATGGCCTGGATTTCCAGGAAGTCGATGATCTCTTCGGCCTTCTTGCGGTGCTCGATTTCCTCGCGCCGCGCCGGGCCCCAGTACAGGGCTTGCAGCAGGAAATTCGACTTCATCTTGAGGTTGCGCCCCGTCATGATGTTGTCTAGCACCGTCATGCCTTTGAAGAGGGCGATGTTCTGGAAGGTGCGCGCGATGCCGGACTTGGCGGCCGCATAGCAATCCATGCCGCGCCGGTGCTCGCCGCGGTAGATGATCTCGCCCTGCTGCGGGCGGTACACGCCATTGATCACGTTGAGCATCGAGCTTTTGCCGGCGCCGTTCGGGCCGATGATGGCGCGGATTTCATGCTGCTTGACGTCGAAGGAGATGTCCGTCAGCGCTTTCACGCCGCCGAACGACAGCGAGATGTTCTTCAGGTCGAGGATCACGGGGCCCGTCTTGCGGGCCGTGCCGAAATGGGCGTCGGGTTCGTTCATTTGCATCGTGCTGTGCTCCATCATGCGGCCAGGCCCTGGGGCCGGTACGTTTTGCTGTCCCAGATCTGCAAGTCGGCGCTGGTCGAACCGGTGCGGCCATCCTCGAATTTCACCTGGGTCTCGATGTATTGCGTTGTCTTGCCTTCATACAGGGCAGAAATGAGCACCGCGTACTTTTCGGCGATGAATTTGCGGCGCACCTTGCGCGTGCGCGTCAGCTCGTCGTCGTCCGGATCGAGTTCCTTGTGCAGCACGAGGAAGCGGTGCACCTGCGTGCGGTCCATCAAGGGGTCGGCCGCCAGTTCCGCGTTGACTTGCTCGATGCAGTCGCGGATCAGGCCATAGGTTTCGGCGCGCGCCGCCAGGTCCGTGTAGCCGGAGTAGGCGATGCCGCGCCGCTCGGACCAGTTGCCCACCGCTTCGATGTCGATGTTGATGAAGGCGCACACCTGGTCGCGCGCATGGCCGAAGGCCACCACTTCCTTGATGAAGGGGAAGAACTTGAGCTTGTTTTCGATGTAGTTGGGCGCGAACATGGCGCCGCAATTCATCTTGCCCACGTCGGCCGCGCGGTCGATGATTTTCAGATGGCCTTCGCTGTCGAACACGCCCGCGTCGCCCGTATGGAAGTAGCCGTGATCGTCGATCACTTCGGCCGTGGCGTCGGGACGCTTGAAGTAGCCGCTCATGGTGGCGGGCGACTTGACCAGCACTTCGCCATTGGCCGCCAGCTTGACTTCCACGCCCGGCGCGGGCAAACCGACGCTGTCGAACTTGATATTGCCGTCCGGTTGCAGACACACATAGGCGCAGGTTTCGGTCGAGCCGTACAGCTGCTTGAGGTTGACGCCGATGGAGCGGTAGAAGCGGAACAGGTCGGGGCCGATGGCGGCGCCGGCCGTGTAGGCGACGCGAACGCGCGACAGTCCCAGCACGTTTTTCAGGGGGCCGTAGACGAGCAGCTCGCCCAGCTTGTAGCTGATGCGGTCTGCCAGCGGCACGGGCTTGCCATCGAGGATCTGCGCGCCGCAGCGCTTGGCCACGTCCATGAAATGGCTGAACATGCGGCGCTTGATGCTGCTCGCGTCTTCCATGCGTATCATCACGCTGGTGAGCATGTTCTCGAACACGCGCGGCGGCGCAAAGTAGCAGGTGGGGCCGATTTCGCGCATGTCGATCATCACCGTGTCGCCCGATTCGGGGCAGTTGACGGTGAAGCCCGCCACCATGGCTTGCGCCAGCGAGAACAGGCAGTCGCCGACCCACGCCATGGGCAGGTAGGACAGGATGTCTTCATTGTCGGTGAGCTTGTCGAAGGCGACGCCGCCTTCGCCGGCTGCCAGCAGCGCCGTATGGCTCTGGCACACGCCCTTCGGCTTGCCCGTGGTGCCCGAGGTGTACAGGATCACGGCCGAGTCGCTGCCTTGGCCCGCTGCCACGGCGGCGTCGAAAAAGCCCGGATGTTCGCGGTCGTAGGCCCGGCCCAGCACCTGCAGGGCGGCAAAGGACGTCAGCTCCGGCTGGCGGTAATGGCGCATGCCCCGTTCATCGTCATAGGCGATGTGGGCGACGTGCGGATACAGGGCCTTGAGTTCGAGCAGCTTGTCGACCTGCTCCTGGTCTTCGACGATGGCGTAGCGGATTTCCGCATCCTGCAGCACGTAGGCCATGTCGGCGGCCGGCGCGTCCTGGTACAGTGGCACGGGCACGCCGCCCAGGCTTTGCGCGGCCAGCATGGCCCAGTACAGGCGGGGACGGTTGTCGCCGATGATGGCCAGGTTCATGCCGCTCTGGAAGCCGATGGCGGCCAGGCCGCAGGCCAGCGCGCGCACTTCCTCGTTCACCTCGGACCAGGTCCAGGTTTGCCAGATGCCCAGGTATTTTTCGCGAAATGCGGGCTTGTCGGATCGTACTGTCCCGTGTTGCAATAAGCGCCGCGGAAAAGTCGGCATTGCTGCTGTGGTATTCGTTTGCACCAGTGTCTCCCTGTTGCTTGTCTCAGGCCCCACCTCGTTGGATGGCGCTCTGTGTTTTTTATGTGTAAGGCGTTTGTGCAATGATAGTAGCCTGCGTTAGTTTGCCAAGTTGTCTTTTCGGGGACATTTACCCACTTTTCGATGGTGCATCGCACAATGATCAATCCTGATATCAGCCTCAAGGATGCCGTGCGCGCGGCCCACTGGGCGCAGCTGCTCGATCCCGTGCAAATGGCCCGGGTCGAGGCCGATGTGTTCGAGACTTTCGTGCCGAAAGGCGGCTTTGTCTGCCGCAAGGGCGAGCCGGTGGACAACTGGATCGGCGTCATCAGCGGCATGGTCAAGATGAATAATTTTTCCGCTTCCGGCAAGGCCATGACGTTTACGGGCTTGTCACCGGGCAGCTGGTTCGGCGAAGGTTCGCTGCTCAAGCGCGAGATGCGCAAATACGACACCATCGCCGTGCGCGATACGCGCGTGGCGCGCTTGCCTGCCACCACCTTCCACTGGCTGCTGGAAACGAGCCTGCCATTTACGCGCTTCCTGCTGATGCAGCTCAATGAGCGCCTGGGCCAGTTCATCGGCATGGTGGAAAACGAACGCCTGCTGGACCTGAACACGCGCGTGGCGCGCTGCCTGGCGTCGATGTTCCACTCGCACCTGTACCCGAGCGTGGACACCCTGGTGCAACTGTCGCAGGAAGAAATCGGCCTGCTGTCCGGTTCCTCGCGCCAGCGCGCCAACCAGGCCTTGCAGGTGCTGGAAAAAAAGGGTTTATTGCGCCTTGATTACGGCGGCATCCGCGTGCTGGACCTGGAAGGCTTGCGCCGCTACGAGGCCGATGATGCAGAATGAGGTCGCGCTGCCGGAGCACTCTGCAAGTGCCTGGCTAATCGCGGTATCATAGACACTTCCCAGCACGCACCTTCTCGCCGCCATGCAGACATCCGTTCAGAGTACTCCCGCCTCCCGTTTGACCGAGCTGCGTGCCGCCATGCGCGCGCAGCGGATCGATGCGCTGATCGTGCCATCGGCCGACCCGCATTTGTCCGAGTACCTGCCGGCGCGCTGGCAGGGTCGCGAATGGCTGTCGGGCTTTACGGGTTCCGTCGGCACCCTGGTCGTGACGCAGGATTTTGCCGGCGTGTGGACCGATGGCCGCTACTGGGAGCAGGCGGAAGAGGAACTGGCCGGCAGCGGCATCGTCCTGAAGAAAATCCCGTCCGGCGCCAGCGTGCTGTATATCGACTGGCTGGGCGAAACCATGCAGCCGGGGCAGACGGTGGCCGTCGACGGCGCCGTGCTGGGCCTGGCCAATGCGCGATTGCTGCAGCAGGCGCTGGGCGGGCAAGTGACCCTGCGCACCGACACCGACGTGCTGCAAGCCGTGTGGCCGGAACGCCCGGCCATGCCGGCCGCGCCCGTGCTTGAACATGCGGCCGCGTATCCGTCGCTGTCGCGCACGCAGAAACTGGCGGCCCTGCGCGCCGGCATGGCGGCCCACGGCGCCAGCCACCATGTGATTTCCACGCTCGACGATATCGCGTACCTGTTCAACCTGCGCGGCGCCGACGTCAGTTACAACCCCGTCTTCCTCGCGCATGCGCTGGTGGGACCGGAGCGCGCCACCCTGTTCGTCGCCGACGGCAAAGTAGCCTCCGCCCTGCGCGCCACCCTGGAAAGCGAGGGCGTGGACGTGGCCGCGTATGACCGCGCGGCGGCCGCGCTGGCCGCCTTGCCTGCTGGCACCACCTTGCTGCTCGATCCGCGCCGCATCACGTTCGGTACGCGCCAGGCCGTGGCCGAGGGCGTACGGGTGGTCGAAGCCATCAACCCGACCACCCTGACCAAGTCGCGCAAGACGGACGGCGAAGCGGCGCATGTGCGCGCCGCCATGGAGCAGGACGGCGCCGCCCTGTGCGAATTTTTCAGCTGGCTGGACGCCACCCTGGCCGACCCGCAGCGCACGCCGTTGACGGAAATCGGCGTCGACGAGCACCTGACGGCCGCCCGCGCCCGCCGCGCGCACTTTGTCAGCCCCAGTTTCGGCACCATCGCCGGCTTCAATGCGCATGGCGCCATCATGCATTACCACGCGCATGCGGATACGGCAGCGACCATCGAAGGCGACGGCTTGCTGCTGATCGACTCGGGCGGCCAGTATTGGGGCGGCACGACGGACATCACGCGCGTCGTCCCCGTCGGCACGATCACTGCCGAGCACAAGCGCGATTTCACCCTGGTCTTGCGCAGCATGATCGCCCTGTCGCGCGCGCAGTTCCCGCGCGGCGTGAAGTCGCCCATGCTCGACGCGATTGCCCGCGCACCGCTGTGGGCCGAGGGTATAGACTTTGGGCATGGCACGGGCCACGGCGTGGGCTTTTTCCTCAACGTGCATGAAGGGCCACAATCGATTTCCCAGTCCGCCATGCCGGAGCCGCAGACGGCCATGGAACCGGGCATGATCACTTCCATCGAGCCGGGCATCTACCGGCCGGGACAGTGGGGCATCCGCATCGAGAACCTGGTGCTCAACGTACCCGCAGGGACGACGCAGTTCGGTGAATTCCTCCGTTTCGAAACATTGACCCTGTGCCCGATCGATACGCGCTGCGTGGAACGCTCGCTGTTGCGCGACGACGAGGCGGCCTGGCTCAACGAGTATCACGCCACCGTGCGTGCGCGCCTGGCGCCGCTGTTGTCCGGCGATGCGCTGGCGTGGCTGGAACAGCGCACGGGAGCCATCTGATGCGCTCGACCCGCGCCACGTCCGCCATCGAGCGGCTCAAGGAACGCACCGGTAACCGCCTCTACACGATGGCGCGCACGGGCGATGAACTGTTTTTCCTCACCGAAGGCCCCGGCTTGCCGCCTCTGTGCCCGCCGCTGGAACTCGATGCCTTTGTCGCCTTCGTCAATGGCCTGGGACCGCAAAAGGCGCGCCGCGTCAGCAAGCTCGATGTGGCGTTTGAAAAGCAACTGACGAAAAAGCCTCAGGATTAAATGCCGACCATCGACTTCCTGCGCGCCTACTGGTCGCCGGCCGAGCTGGCGACGAATGGCGTGATCCTGCTGAACCTGCTGGGCGCGCTGCTGCTGGGCTTGCTGGTGGGCTATGAACGCTCGTATCACGGGCGCGCGGCAGGCATGCGCACCTACAGCCTGGTCTGCATGGCCTCGGCCGCGCTGACGGTGCTGGGCGGCTATCCCGAGTTCTGGTACGGCGGCCATGGCGCCATCGTCGGCAGCGATCCTACGCGCGTGATCCAGGGCATCGTCACGGGCGTGGGTTTCCTTGGCGCCGGCGTGATCATGCGCGAGGGTTTCAATATCAGCGGCCTGACGACGGCCGCCTCGATCTGGGCCTCGTCCGTGATCGGCATCATGGTGGGCATCGGCTTTTATCTGTCGGCCATGGGCCTGGCCTTCCTGTGCGCGATGGCGATGATTTTTCTGTCAAAATTGGAGAACTGGCTGCCGTCGCGCCACGCGGTGGCCATCACCATGCGCTTCCGCCAGGGGTTCATTCCCCGCGAAGATGCGCTGCGGCGCATGGCCGCCAAGCGCGGCTACGACATCGCCGGCGGCTCGCTGACCATCGGCAGCAACGAAGGCATGCAGGAATGGCGCTTTGTCGCCATCGCGCATGGCAAGAACACGGGCGCCAGCCTGTCGGCCATGTCGGCCGAACTGGCCGCCTTCGAAGGCATCGCGGGCTTCCAGCTGTCGCATGCCCGCAATTAATACGGATGCCGAGAGGATGGACATGGATGCACAGGCCCAAGAGGTACTCGATTTCTGGTTTTTGCCGCCGGATCACCCCGGCCATGGCCAGTCGCGCATGGAATGGTTCCGCAAGGATGACGCTTTCGACGCGCAGATACGTGCGCGTTTCGGCGCGCTGATCGGTACCGCCATCGACGGCGGCTTGCGCGCGTGGGATGCGACGCCGCACGGCGCGCTGGCGCGCCTCATCGTGCTCGACCAGTTTACGCGCAATGTGTATCGCGGCACGCCGCGCGCCTTTGCCGGCGATGCTCAGGCGCTGGCGCTGGCCATTGCCTTGACGCAAGCGGGGCAGGACGGGCAACTGCCGCCGATGCTGCGCGCTTTTGCCTACCTGCCGTTCGAACATGCGGAAGACCTGACCATGCAGGCGCGCGCCGTCGAGCTGTTCCAGCTGCTGTCGCAGGCGCAACCCGGCTTTGACGGCATGCTCGATTATGCCGAGCGTCACCAGGAAGTAATCGCCCGCTTTGGCCGCTTCCCGCACCGCAACGCCATCCTGGGCCGCGCTTCCACGCCGCAAGAGGTGGAATTCCTGCGCCAGCCGGGATCGAGTTTCTAGCCTATCGCCATGAACGTTACACTCAATATCATCGGCGCCGGCCACGTGGGCAAGGTGCTGGGCCGGCTGTTCGCCGGCGTGGAAGGTGTCGCCGTGCAGGACGTGCTGACGCGCTCGGTGGCCTCGGCGCAGGCGGCCGTCGCTTTCATCGGCGCCGGCACGCCTGTCGACAGTTATGTGGCCTTGCGCCACGCCGACGTCACCATGCTGGCCGTCTCGGACGACCAGATCGGCCCGGCCTGCGCGGCGCTGGTGGCCGAGGGACGCCAGGCGGGCGCCATCGTGTTTCACTGCAGCGGCGCGCTGGCCTCCAACATGCTGCTGGCGGCCACGCAGGCGGGCGCGTTTGTCGCCAGCGCCCACCCGATCCGCAGCTTTGCCGACCCGGCACAGGTGGCCGCCACCTTCGACGGCACGTTTTGCGGCGTCGAAGGCGATCCGCTGGCGCTGGCCTTCCTCACGCCGGCCCTGAATGCCATCGGCGCGCGCCCCGTGCCCATTGATCCGGCCGCCAAGACCCTGTATCACGCCGCCGCCGTCTTCGCCAGCAATTACCTGGTGACGGTGCTTGACGCCGCCTTGCGCGCTTACCAGGCAGCCGGCATTCCCGAACCGGTGGCGCGCGAACTGGCGCAGCCGCTGGTGACGGAAGCGGTGGCCAATGTATTCCGCCTGGGCGCCGCGCCGGCGCTGTCCGGTCCCATCGCCCGCGGTGATTCGGCCACCGTGCAACGCCAGCAGCTGGCCGTGCAAAGCTGGGATGCCGCCACGGGCGAGTTGTACCGGGCGCTGGTGGCGCCCACGCAGGATCTGGCCAGGCGCAAGCGCGGCGGATGACTCAGGCCGCGTGCACGCCGTTGCGGCCGTGATGCTTGGCCTGGTACAGGGCGCGGTCGGCGCGCGAAAAGAAGGCCGATTCGCTCTCCTCCGGCCGGTACTCGGCCACGCCCAGGCTGATCGTCACGGGTAGTTGCGGCGCGGGCAGGCCGAAATCGTGGCCTTCGATGGCGGCGCGCAGGTTTTCCGCCACTTCCGCCGCTTGCGCCAGGCTGCAGTTATTCAGCAGTACCAAATATTCCTCGCCGCCCCAGCGCGTGATGACGTCGCTTTCGCGCACGGTGGCGCGCGCCACGTCGGCCACGCCACGGATGACCTTGTCGCCCCACAGGTGGCCGTGCGTATCGTTGACGCGCTTGAAGAAATCGATGTCGAAGAGGATGGCGGACATCGGTTGCTCGTTGCGCCTGGACAGGAGCATGGCGCGCTGGAACAGCAATTCCAGCGATTGGCGGTTCAATAGACCGGTCAGCGCATCCGTCGAGGCGATGCGCTCGATGCGGCGCTGGTAGCGGTTCACCGTCAGCAGGGTCAAGCCCAAGACCAGCAGGGTCACGCCAAAGCTGATGGCCAGGTTGAAGATGAACACGCGCTGCAGCGACTGGACTTCGTCGCTGACATTCTGCTCGACTACCAGGTACCAGCCCAGTTCGGGAATGAAACGCGAGTTGACGAGGATTTCCGCGCGGCCCAGCTGGTACGACAGATGCGTCGGTTCGCTGCGGTGGTTGATGATCTGCCCGGCAATGGCGCTCACGCCGGGCAGGCTGCGGATGTTGCCGCGCCCGTTGCGCATGGTCTTGCCCGCCAACACCAGCGTGCCGGCGGCATCGACGAAATAGATGTTGCGGTGGAAGCGCGCCTGGTAGCGGTCGATGATGTGGCTCATGGTGTCCAGGGTCAGGCCGATGCCGGTGGCGCCGATGAACTGGCCGTCGTAGTCAACCACGCGGTGGTTGATGAAGATGGTCATGCTGTCGCGGTTGGCCATGTCGATGTCGACATTCGTTTCATAGTCGCTCTTGTCCATGGCGCGCACGCGGTAGTACCAGACGTCGCGCGTGGCCTGCGGGCTGACGGATTTCAAGGTGCCTTCCGCGTAATAATATTTGCTGCTCTTGTCCGAGACGAGAAAGCTGGTGATGGCGCCGTACTTCTTCTTGACCTCGGCCAGGTAGCGCACGATCTGTTCCGGCTTGTTTTCGCCGGCCAGTATCCAGTCGCGCACGAAGGTGTCGTGCGCCATCAGCGAGGAAATGAAGACGGGGCGCAGCATGTCTTTCTGGATTTCCGAATAAATATTGTCACCCGTCAGGGGCAGGGTCTGGTCGGCGATGCCGTGTTCAATGGCCTGGCGCGAGGCCAGGTAGCTGGCCAGGCTGGTCGCCATGAAGCCCGCACCCAGGATCAGGGTCAGGAGGATGAGCAGGCGGTATTTGATCGACAGAAGACGCATGGAGACGGGGGAGTGGCCGGCGGGAAGGCTATCGTGACGCAAGCCAAAAGTATGCAGCAGGGCGGGTATTGGCGCAATGATAACTGGCTTTATTGATAATTTACGCTGGCGAACGCGACAAGATAACCACGACTTACCAAATAAAAGTGCCGATTTGTCGACAAAGATGCCAATTAGCAATAAGATTTGACGAGGGGAATCATTGCGCACCGCCCCTGTCTTGCCGCCCGTTTCAGGCGCGGGACATTACGCGCAGGGAGTGTTGCATGTTATTTTTAAAGAGTACGTCCGTCAGCAAGGCCCCCGGCATCTACGAGGTCGACATCGCCGCCAAGCCGCCTGGCAAGACCTTCGGCATTTTTCTCGCCACCGATCCCGACCATCCACCATCAGCCTTGCTGGGGCAGTTGAAGGCACTGGGCTTCGAGAACACCTATAGCTCGCCCTACCTGCACAAGGATGGGGGCAAAGTGCTGGACCTGCATTTCCAGAAGGATGGCACGGATATCTTCAAGGGCTGGAAAACCGAGGAGTGCACGCAGAACGTGGCGGCCATCACGGCCCTGTTCGAGGAGCATGGCATCACCATCGCCCCACGCGTGATGTCGATGGCGGAAGCTTACGCATAATTTGCTTCAACCCGTCTCCACGCCAATGTGATACAGCGCCCACGGGCAGCTGGCGAACCGTTCCGCCAGGGGCAGTGCCGCCACGGCCGCGATGCGGTCCGCATCGTGGATCGCCCATAGCGGCCCCAGCCCGCCCAGCGCCATCGCCTGCCCGTCCAGGTGGGTGGCGACAATAAAACGCTGTGCGCGCGCCTGCGCCATGGTCAGCGCCGCCGCATAGCCGTCCACGGCGCGCAGCAGCAGGCGAATATCACCTTCCTCGGGCGCGCCCGCCGCCTTCAAGACATCGACCAGCAACGGCCCGCGCAAGGCATGCGCCTTGCCGTCGTATTCCAGGGTGGGGTGGATGGTGCGCGCCGGCAAGTTCGCCAGCGCCGCAAAGTCGAATGCCCGCGCCCGCTCAAAACTGATCTTTTGCTTGTGCATCATCTGGTCGCGCACGGCGTCGAACGGACCCCGGTTGGGCTTGTCGATGCTGCCCGTGATGGTCAGCAAGGCCGGACCGCGCAGGCCGGCCGGCGCCGCCTGGGCGATGGCGGGCAGGGCCGCGCCAGCCATGGCGGCGGCGAGAAACTGGCGTTTATGCATGCACTTCTCCTTTTGACTGAAAATCGATAATGTTCTTAAGTCTATCTTAAGTTCGCTTAACAGTGCGCATTTTACGGTTATTGTCAGTTTGGAATGTTGGCTTACATCTTGTCACAGTTCTTACGGAATGGAGAAAGACGTAGCTTTTTTTGGCTGTTATGGTGTCCTCATCGCACTTCGCTGAACTGCGAATCCAGGCAACATTCACTAATTGAGAGAGAGAACATGATGAAGAAGAAAATCCTGTTTGCAATGATCGCTTCCGTTACCGCACTGACCGGCATGAGCGCCGCACACGCCGAGGGCGCCTATGTGGGTGCCGGTGTCACGGGCAACCGCTATAACTTTGATATTCCTGGCGCCACCAGCGCCGATAATCACAGCGGCTACAAGGCCGGTGCCAAGATATTCGCCGGTTACGATTTCGATAAGACCTGGGCGGTCGAGGGTGGCTATGCCGATTTCGGCAGCAAGGATTACAGCTATGTCACGGGCGCCGGCAACGGTTCCGTGAAAAGCGATTCGCACGGCTACTACCTGGCCGGCAAGGCCACCATGCCCGTGACCGACAAGGTCGGCGTGTTCGGCAAGCTCGGTGTGGCCAAGGTCAAGAACAGCGTGAGCGGCACGGGCCTGTCGACCGGCATCAGCGGCAATGACAAGACGGGCGTCTACGCTTCCGTCGGCGCCCAGTACGCGATCAACGAGAAAGTCTCGTTGACGGCGGAAGTGGAACACTTCGGCAAGAGCGCCGACCAGGGCCGCAAGGCTACCGGCCTGGCCCTTGGCGCACGCTACAACTTCTAATCACCTGGAAGTTTGCTGAAAAAAAAGGCAGTTACCGCGAGGTAACTGCCTTTTTGCATTGCCGGACCGAAATTACGTGGTCAATGGCTTGTAGCGGATACGTTTCGGTTTCGCGCCTTCTTCGCCCAGACGTTTCTTCTTGTCGGCTTCGTATTCCTGATAGTTGCCGTCAAAGAAGGTGACTTGCGAGTTGCCTTCGAACGCCAGGATGTGCGTGGCGATACGGTCGAGGAACCAGCGATCATGGGAAATGACCATGACGCTGCCGGCAAATTCCAGCAGGGCGTCTTCCAGCGCGCGCAAGGTTTCCACGTCCAGATCGTTCGACGGTTCATCAAGCAGCAGGACGTTGCCGCCCATTAAGAGGGTTTTCGCCAGGTGCAAACGGCCGCGTTCACCGCCGGACAGGTTGCCCACTTGCTTTTGCTGGTCCGAACCCTTGAAGTTGAAGCGGCCCAGGTAGGCGCGCGACGGCATTTCAAAGCGGCCGACCGTCAGCATGTCGGCGCCGCCGGAGACGTCTTCGAACACGGACTTGTTGTCAGCGAGACTATCGCGGTTCTGGTCGACGATGGACACGCGCGCCGTCTGGCCGATGGCCACTTCGCCGCTGTCCGGTGTTTCCTTGCCGGTGATCATCTTGAACAGGGTCGACTTACCGGCGCCGTTGGGGCCGATGATGCCGACGATGGCGCCTGGCGGCACGGTGAAGCTGAGGTTGTCGATCAGCAAACGGTCGCCGAACGCTTTCGACACGTTCTTGAACTCGATGACTTCATTGCCCAGGCGTTCGGCCACGGGAATGAAGATCTCCTGCGTTTCGTTGCGCTTCTGGTATTCGTGCTCGGACAGCTCGTTGAAGCGGGCCAGGCGGGCTTTCGACTTGGCCTGGCGCGCTTTCGGGTTCTGGCGCGACCATTCCAATTCCTTCTGCAGCGCCTTCTGGCGTGCCGATTCCGTCGCCTCTTCCTGCTTCAGGCGGGCTTGCTTCTGGTCCAGCCAGGTCGAGTAATTACCCTTCCATGGAATGCCGTGGCCGCGGTCCAGTTCCAGGATCCACTCTGCCGCGTTGTCGAGGAAGTAGCGGTCATGGGTGATGGCCACCACGGTGCCGGGGAAGCGCAGCAGGAATTGTTCCAGCCAGTCGACCGATTCCGCATCCAGATGGTTGGTCGGTTCGTCGAGCAGCAGCATGTCCGGTTTCGACAACAGCAGCTTGCACAGCGCCACGCGGCGCTTTTCACCGCCGGACAGCACGCCGATGGTGGCGTCCCATGGCGGCAGGCGCAGCGCGTCGGCGGCCATTTCCAGTTGCAAATTCAAATTGCCGCCGTCGGAAGTGGAGATGATCGCTTCCAGGCGTGCCTGTTCCGTGGCCAGGGCGTCGAAATCGGCGTCTTCCTCGGCATACGCGGCGTACACGGCTTCCAGCTTGGCTTGCGCTTCAAATACTTCGCCCAGGCCCGATTCGACTTCCTGGCGCACGGTTTTTGCCGGGTCCAGCTGCGGTTCCTGCGGCAGGTAGCCGATGTTCAGGCCTGGCATCGGCACGGCTTCGCCCTGGATGTCGGTGTCGATGCCTGCCATGATTTTCAGCAGGGTCGATTTGCCGGAGCCGTTCAGGCCCAGCACGCCGATCTTCGCGCCTGGGAAGAAGGAGAGGGAAATATCTTTCAGAATCTGGCGCTTGGGCGGGACGATTTTGCCCACGCGATTCATGGTGTAGACGTAATTTGCCATTAGAAATCTCGGGTGATATACAAAGACGGACAGGATACGGTAAACGCCCGCTTCCGGCCAGCGCTGCGCGCTGCGGAAACGGACGCCAGGGCAAGACTAGACGGCGCTGCGCGCGCGGCGGCCGCTCCACAACCCTTCGGCCGCATACAGGCCCAGCGCCGTCCAGATGACGAGGAAGCCCAGCATGCGCTCGGGCGTGAACGATTCGTGGAAGACCCACACGCCGATCAGGAGCTGGCCCGTGGGGGCGATGTATTGCAATAGCCCCAGCACGGCCAGCGGCAGGCGGCGCGCGCCGGCGGCAAACAGCAGCAGGGGAATGGCCGTGATGGGGCCGGACGCCAGCAGCAGCGCGCGCGTGGCGGTGGAATCTGTATTGACGAAGCCGCTCTGACCATGCCAGGCCAGCCACAGCATGTAGGCCAGCGCCAGGGGAAACAGAATCAATGTTTCAAACGACAAGCCTTCCAGCGCGCCCAGCGCGGCTGTCTTGCGCAGCAAGCCATAGCCGCCGAACGAGGCCGCCAGCAGCAGGGCGATCCACGGCACTTGACCCGCCTGCCAGGTGAGCCAGGCCACGCCGCAGGCGGCCAGGCCGATGGCCAGCCACTGCAGGCGGCGCAGGCGCTCGTGCAGCAGCAAAAAGCCCAGCATGACATTGATCAGGGGCGTAATGAAGTAGCCGAGGCTGGCGTCGACCACGTGGCCGTTGTTGACGGCCCAGATATAGATGAACCAGTTGGCCGAGAGCAAAAACGCACTGGCAACAAAGCTGGCCACGACCCTGGGCTGCGCTTTCAGGCTGCCCAGCCAGCTCCACTGCCGGCGCACGGTCAGCACGATGCCGAGGAACAAGAGCGACCAGACCATGCGGTGCGCCAGGATTTCCTGCGGCGCGATCTCGCCGATGGCGTGAAAGTACAGGGGGAACAGGCCCCAGCACAGGAAGGCGAGGGAGGCGTACAACATGCCTGGATTCATGATGGGCTTCGCAGGAGAGTAGACAGTCTGTCATTATGTCTGAAAACATCGGGGGCTGCCCGGCGCCGCTGACGAGGCGTAGAATGGCAACAAATCAATGGCCGCAAGCCCGCGCAGCAAGGCGGAGCGGCACAAAATCACGACCTTGGGGTAGCCCGGAACCATGCAAAAATACTCTTGCTATTTGCTAATACCTATCATATTGTGCGATGCAACAAAACAAAAACGGGTGCAATCTTGACGTCGGAACATAAAAAAAGCGGCCTGGCCGGCATGACCCTGGCGGCCGTCGGCATCGTTTACGGCGATATCGGCACCAGTCCGCTGTACACCTTGAAGACCGTCTTCGACCCGGCCCACGGCCTGATGCTGTCGCCCGAGAACCTGCTGGGCATTGTCTCGCTGATTTTCTGGGGCCTGACCCTGATCGTCTCGCTCAAGTACGTGACCCTGGTGCTGCGCGCCGATAACCGCGGCGAGGGCGGCATCATGGCCCTGATGGCGCTGGTGCTGTCGTCCGTCAGCCGCCTGTCGCGCTGGCATTTCCCGCTGATGGTGATCGGCGTCTTCGGCGCCACCCTGTTCTATGGCGACAGCGTGATTACGCCGGCCATTTCCGTGCTGTCGGCGATCGAGGGCCTGGAAGTGGCCACGCCCGCCTTCAGTCCGTATGTGGTGCCGCTGACGATGGTGGTGCTGGTGGCGCTGTATTCGGTGCAGTCGCACGGCACGGCCGGCATCGGCCGCTATTTTGCCCCCATCATGGTGCTGTGGTTTGCCGCGCTGGCCGGCATGGGCGTCGTCAACATCATCAAGTCGCCAGCCATCCTGGCCGCGCTCAATCCGCTGCACGCGGCGACCTTCCTGATGAATAACGGCTTCGTTGCCTTCGTTGCCTTGGGCGCCGTGGTGCTGGCGCTGACGGGCGCCGAGGCGCTGTACGCCGACATGGGCCACTTCGGCAAGAAGCCGATCCGCCTGGCCTGGTTCCTGATCGCCTTTCCCGCGCTGGCGCTGAACTACCTGGGCCAGGGCGGTCTGCTGCTGGCCCATCCGGAAGCCGTCACGAATCCGTTTTACCAGCAGCTGGGCGCGTGGAGCGTGTACCCGCTGGTGATCCTGTCGACCATGGCCACCGTGATCGCCTCGCAGGCGACCATTTCCGGCACCTTCTCGATGACCAAGCAAGCGATCGCGCTGGGCTTCTTGCCGCGCATGCGCGTGCGCCACACGTCGGAAAGCGAAATCGGGCAAATCTACATTCCCGCCGTGAACTGGCTGCAACTGGCCGTGGTGCTGCTGGCCGTCATCGGCTTCGGTTCCTCGGAAAACCTGGCCGCCGCCTACGGTATCGCCGTGACGGCCACCATGCTGTCGACCACGATCCTGACCTTCTTCGTCATCCGCTACCGCTGGAAGATGAACCTGGCCCTGTGCTGGGCCGCTACGGGCTTTTTCCTGATCATCGACGTCAACCTGGTGTCGGCGACTGCCCTGAAACTGTTCCATGGCGGCTGGTTCCCACTGCTGCTGGGCTCGATTCTGTTCATCGTCATGCTGACCTGGAAACGGGGCCGCCAGCTGGTGTTCCAGAACCTGGAAAAGCACGCGATCCCGCTCGACGATTTCCTCTCGTCGCTGTTCATCGCGCCGCCGCTGCGCGTGCCGGGCACGGCCATCTTCCTGCGCGGCGAAACGGATGGCGTGCCGCATGCGTTGTTGCATAACTTGTTGCACAACAAGGTGTTGCATGAGCGCGTCATTTTCCTCACCGTCTTCATGCATGAAGAGCCGTGGGTGGCGCCATCGGAGCGCGTGCGCGTGGTGGACCTGGGCCACCAGTGCTACCAGGTCAATGTGCATTACGGCTTCAAGGATGAACCGGACATTCCGGCCGCGCTGGCGCAATGTGCCCAGCAGGGACTGGATTTCGAGATGATGGAAACGTCGTTCTTCATTGCGCGCCAGACCATCATTTCGACGCCGGGCGCCGGCATGATGCCGTGGCGCGAGCACCTGTTCGTCACCATGTCGCGCAATGCGCGCACGGCGGCCGACTACTATCAGATCCCGAGCAACCGGGTGATCGAACTGGGCACGCAGGTGGAAATCTAGATGATGTGGCCATTTTGGCAATGTTGTATCGGTGCGCAATTTAGCGCCGTGCTTACGTCTGCTTACAAATTGGCTGCGCGACTCCTGTTAAACTGCTGCTCGCACCGGTCCGCACCGTACGGGCTGAGCCACACACCAATATTTAAAGGGAAACCATGAAATCGGTATTTCAAATGATCGCCACCCTCGCTTGCGCCGTGGCCCTGACCGCTTGCGGTGCTGCTGCCAACACCGAGAAGCCGGTCGTGCTCGACCCGAATACGCAAGTGAAAGAACTGACCATTACCGATACGGTGGTCGGCACCGGCACGGCAGCGGCGGCGGGCGACACCCTGCTGGTGACCTATACGGGCTGGCTGTATGACGCGAGCAAGCCGGGCAACAAAGGCACGCAATTCGATGCGAGCCCGGACGGCGCCGGTTTTACCTTCGCTCTGGGTATCGGCCGTGTCATCCTGGGCTGGGACCGCGGCCTGGTCGGCATGAAGGTCGGCGGCACGCGCACCCTGGCCATTCCGTATGACCTCGGTTATGGCAAGGCGGGCAGCGCGCCGAAGATTCCTGGCTACGCCGGCTTGCTGTTCGAGATCAAGCTGGTGAGCGTGACGAAAAAGTAAGCACGCGCAGGGCAGAAAATAAAAGGGCGATTCCACGGAATCGCCCTTTTTGCTTTGGCGGCCCTTTTATTCCTCGGGCGGGGCCAGCTCCTGGAAGTAATACGTGGCGCCGCCCAAGTTGGCAGGCGCGTCGTATTGCAGCACTTGGGTGCGGCGCAGCGCCACCGGTGCGCTGAAGGCGGGGCCGTCGTAGACGAAGGTGTGGAATTCGCCGTTTTCGCCGCAGGCGTCGACGCCGGGCGGCAGGTCGGCCAGGAAGGACGCATCGAACTCGCGCCCGCAAAATGTGCGCGGCAAGTGCTGGCCATTGATGCACACGACGATGGCCTTGAAGCCGGCGGCGAGAAATTCGTCGACCAGCGCGCGGCGGTCCCCGCCCCAGAGGGGCAGGTGGGCCGTCAGGCCGGCCGCGGCGCAGACTTTTTCTTCCCAGTCGCGGTGCGGCTGCAAGTCGATGTCGCCAAACAGGGCATGATCGATGCCCTCGGCCTTGGCCGCGCGCAGCATGGCGATGAATTGCTCTTCATAGCTGGCCCAGCTGGCGTGATAGCGCTGCAGGCGCGCGCCCAGGCTGGCCGCCTGCGCGGCGAGCAGCTCGGGCGGCACGCCGTGCGAGCGCGACTTGCGGCCATCTTCATCCATGGCCGTGATCAACAGGGGAACGGCCATGCCGGCGTTGCGCGCGCGCCACAGGGCCAGGCAGGAATCCTTGCCGCCGCTCCAGGAAATCAGGGCCGTCGTCACGCCGCAGCTCCCGGCGCCGCGCGCAGCATGTCGACGTGCTGTATGCCGTCTTCATCGTAGGGCGCGCTGACGGTGACAAAACCGAAGGACTGATAGAAACGCTCCAGGTACTGCTGCGCGCCGATGCGGATGGCGTGGCCAGGATGCTGGCGTACGGCGCGGGCGATGCCTTCCGTTAATAGCTGTTTGCCGGCGCCCGTGGTACGTGCCTCGGGCGCCGTCAGCACGCGGCCCAGCGACATTTCCACATACTTGGCGCCCGGTGCCAGCACGCGCAGGTAGGCGGCCAGACGGCGCTGGCCATCGACCGTTTGCCAGCCCAGCAAATGCATGGCTTGCTGGTCATGGCCGTCCAGGTCCGGGTAAATGCACTGCTGTTCGATGACGAACACGCGCTGGCGCAAGGCCAGCACCTGGTACAAATCGTGGGGGCCGAGTTCGTCGAACGTGTTCCATTGCCAGCTGATCATGGGTCATCCTTGATTGAGAGTGGCGTGATTTTACCGGCTTCACGCGGCCGGCGTGGGATAGCGCTGCGCATACCAGTGCTTCAGGTGCTCGATGCAGCGCGTCACGCGGGGCGCCACAAGCTGGCGCGATGGATAGATGGCGAACAGCGCCAGGCTGGGCCGCTCGATGTCCGGAAACAGCTCGACCAGGGCGCCGCTGGCCAGTTCCTCGCGGCAGACAAAGGTGGGCAGGATGCCGATGCCCAGGCCGCGCAGGATCAGGCTGCGCATGAACAGGGTGTTGTTCGTGCGGACCCAGTTCGGCACTTCGATGTCGCTGTGTGGTCCCGCATGGCGCAGCGGCCAGCGGCTGCCGAACAGCGCGTGGCTGTAGATGAAGCAGCGCTGGCGCGTCAGGTCCGTGGGTTCGCGCAGGGGGCCGTGGCGTTCCAGGTAGGCGGGCGCGCAGCAGATGTGCAGGCGGTAGTCGTGGATGTGGCGCGCCACGTAGCTCGAATCGTTGAGCGCGGTGGTGACGCGAAAGCCCAGGTCGTAGTTGGCCGCCGCCAGGTCGACATATTCATCCTTCAGGTCGACGTCCAGGCGCAGCGCGGGCCAGTCGGCCATGAAATCGGCCAGGCCTTCGGCCAGCTCGCCCACGCCCAAGGTCAGCGGCGCATTGATGCGCAGGCGGCCCGTCACGTGCGCCGTCGAATGGGCCACCATGTCTTCCGCCTGCGCCAGCTCGTCGAGCAGCTTGCGGCAGTGCTCGAGGTAGGCGGCGCCCGTTTCCGTCAGGGCCAGCTGGCGCGTGGTGCGCGTCATCAGTCGCCCGCCCAGCTCCTGCTCCAGCTGGCCGATGCGCCGGCTCACGTACGAGGCCGACAAGTCCAGTTCGTCGGCCGCGCGGCGAAAGCTGCCCAGCTCGGCCACGCGGCGAAACAGCTGCATTGCCTGCAATTTATCCATGTCTTGCCTTATTCAGTCGTATTGCGCATCAGTGCTGTGCATTATTCATCATTTTTCCCCATTTTGATTCGGAATATGCTGGTGACCTCTCTACAGAAAGGCCACACCATGAAAAAATTACTGATCAGCAGCCTGTTGCTCGCCGCCTTTTCCACCGCCCAGGCGGCCGACGTCCTCGTCGTGCTGTCGGACGCCAATCACCTCGAGCTGCGCGACGGCAAGGTCTTTTCGACGGGTTTTTATCTGAATGAATTGATGCAGCCCGTGAAAAAGCTGCTCGACGCGGGCCACACGGTGACGTTCGCCACGCCGCAGGGCCAGGCGCCCACCCTGGACGCCAGCTCGGATACGGTCGATTACTTTGGCGGCGACGCGGCCGCGCACGCGGCGCACAAGTCGCTGCTGGACCAGCTGGCGCTGACGGTGCCGGGCCGCTCGCCCGTGATCAGCCTGAAACGGGTGGCGCAAATCGGTTACGGACACTACGCGGCCGTGCTGGTGCCGGGCGGCCACGCGCCGATGCAGGATCTGTTGAAGGACGCCGGCCTGGGCGCCTTGCTGCGTCAGTTCCACGCGGACGGCAAGCCGACGGCGCTGCTGTGCCACGGCCCCATCGCCCTGCTGTCGGCCTTGCCGCAGGCGGCAGCGTTTGCGGCCGCGCTGGAAGCGGGACGCACGCCGCCCATGCCAGCGGACTGGATCTACAGCGGCTACCGCATGACGGTCATCAGCAATCAGGAAGAGCTGGCGGCGCAAGGCGCGCTGAAGGGCGGAACGATGAAGTTCTATCCGCAATCGGGCTTGCAGGCAGCTGGCGCGCGCTATGTGCAGAACCAGGCGCCATGGACCAGCAACGTGGTGGTCGACCGCGAACTGATCACGGGACAGAATCCCGCCTCGGCGCCGGCCCTGGCGGACAGGCTGCTGCAGGCGCTGCAGGTGTTGCGTTAACGCAAAAAATCCCCGGCGGCGCCAGGGCGCGGCCGGGGAGGTACAGTGCGTGCAGCGGGGATTAGACGATCGTCAGGGTGACGTCGATGTTGCCGCGCGTGGCGTTCGAGTACGGGCAGACGATGTGGGCGGCGGCGACCAGCGCTTCGGCGGCGGCGCGCTCCATGCCTGGCAGCGAGATTTTCAGTTCCACTTCGATGCCGAAGCCCGTTTCGATGGCGCCGATGCCGACGTTGCCTTCGATGGACAGGTCTGCTGGCAGGGCGATCTTGTCGCGGCCGCCAACGAATTTCATGGCGCCGATGAAGCAGGCCGAGTAGCCGGCGGCGAACAGTTGTTCCGGATTGGTGCCGACGGCGCCATTGCCGCCCAGTTCTTTTGGCGTGGTCAGCTTGACGTCCAGCACATTGTCGGACGACACGGCACGGCCTTCGCGGCCTCCGGTGGCGGTGGCTTGAGCGCGGTACAGGACTTGCTTGATCGACATGATGGTTTCCTTTAGGTAGATAAATAGGTGGCTACTAAATAGTGTACTACTTGTTTCATGGGCTGTCGCCCCAGGATCTCCGTCTGCAGAAGCACTTGCCGGCGTCCATGTACACAATATATATCGCGCGCTATTTAATTGCAAGCGATTTTATTTCGGGACGGCGCGGATTGATGCTTTATTTTGCAGCCTTTGTCGCCACTACGGGCCTTCCATCGCATAATGGCCACCGCCGCGCGCACCGATGGTTATGCTTGGCTCACTTCAAACCCCAAGGAAAAATCATGACTAGCCTCTTCTTTATCCTGCGCATCACCTTGGCCACGATGGTCACCTACATCATCGCCACGGCGATCCTGGTGGAGAATTTCCTGCGCCATATCTTCGGGCATACGGAAGGCTTCTTTGTCATCGTCGGCGCGCTGCTGGCCAGCGCCGTCATCACGAATGCGTTTTCGCACGTGCGGCGCGTGCGCCTGATTGCCGGCGCCGTCAATGCCGGCACCCTGTCGAGCCGTCAGCGACGGCAGATCGAGATTCCGTTCGAGGCGGGCGAGGCGTTCGACATGATCGACGCGGCCATCCGCGAATTGCCGGGCAGCGAAGTGGTCGAAAGCGCGCGCGACAGCCTGCAAGTACAGGCTAGAGTGCGCCGTGCCGCGCCCTACACGCACACGGGCTTGCCCCGCATGCGCGTGCTGGGTTTCCTCGAGCCGCGGCCGAACCAGATCCTCGCCACCGTCACGCCGAATGGCGAGGCGGGCAGCGTAACCCTGATCTGCGAGCCGGGGCGCAATGCCTGGACGGACTGGTTCCTCGTCGACCATGGCAGCAACCTGGAAAACGCGGAAGCGGTGACGCGGGCGATGACGCGCCGCGTGGCGCAGCGCCGGCGCGGCGAGCAGGCCGAGGCGCGCCAGACGGTGACGGAAAAGGAACTCACGGTGGCCAAACTGAGCCTGCTGCACGCGCAGGTGGAGCCGCACTTCCTGTACAACACCTTGGCCAGCGCGCAGCTGCTCACGCGCAGCGACCCCGTGCGCGCCGATGAAATGCTGGGCAACCTGATCCTGTACCTGCGCCACTCGCTGCCGCGCACGGAGCAAGCCATGTCGACCCTGGGCACGGAGCTGGAACGGGCGCGCGCCTACCTCGATATTTTGAAAATTCGCATGGGCGGGCGTTTGAACCTGCAGATCGAAGTGCCGCAATACCTGCGCCAGGTGGAACTGCCGCCGATGATGCTGCAAACCCTGGTGGAAAACGCCATCAAGCATGGCCTGGAGCCGAAAAGCGGCGGCGGCACCATCTGGATCATGGCGCGCAGCGGCAATGGCACGGTGATCGTCACGGTGGCCGACGACGGCAAGGGCTTCAGCGACGATGGCGCCGGCACGGGCATCGGCCTGCGCAATGTGCGCGAACGCCTGCGCCTGACCTACGGCAATGCCGCCGCGTTTGCCATTGTCGCCAATTTCCCCGATGGCGTGACGGCCACCATCACGGTGCCCGACAGTACGGCGCAAGGAGTGTCGTATGCATCAGCCTGAGATGACTTGCGTCATCGCCGAAGATGAAACCCTGCTGCGCGACGCGCTCGTGGCCCTGCTGGCCGAAGAGTGGCCGGCACTGCGCATCGTCGCCGCCTGCGACGACGGCGGCACGGCGCTCGAGGCCATCGCCACGCACAAGCCCGACGTCGCCTTCCTCGACATCCGCATGCCGGGCCTGACGGGGCTGGAAGTGGCGGCCGGCGCGCTCGAAGCGAGTCCCGCCACGCAGGTGGTGTTCGTCACGGCCTACGACCAGTACGCGATCGACGCCTTCGACAAGGGCGCCGTCGATTATCTGTTGAAACCGATCGCCCGCGAGCGCCTGCAAGCGACCCTGCAGCGCGTGCGGGCGCGGGCCGGCAAGGCCCGGGCGGGCGATGGCGCGCTGGCCGGCTTGCTGCAGCAATTGAGCAGTGCTTTGCCGGCCGCCGCCAAGTCGCCGCCGCTGGTGTGGCTGACGGCCAGCAGCGGCAAGGATACGCGGTTGATCATGGTGGAAGACATCGCCTATTTTCAGTCCGACACCAAGTACACGGCCGTCATGACGGCGGACGGCGAGGCGCTGCTGCGCAAGCCGATCCGCGAACTGCTCGACGTGCTCGACCCGGCCATCTTCAAGCAGATCCACCGCTCCACCATCGTCAACATGAAGATGGTGGCGTCCGTCACGCGCGACGAGGTGGGACGCGGTGTCTTGCGCCTGAAGACGCGGCCGGAAACCCTGGCCGTGAGCCAGCCGTTCATGAGTTTGTTCCGGAATATGTAGCGCTGCTAAAGCTGGGGTCAGACCCTCAACACTGCTAACGCCAGGCTCACCGTCAACGTGGACGGGGGTCTGACCCCAGAATTACTCCGCGGTTTCAAAACCTTCGAGCACATTGACGACATTGATGCCGATTTCCTTCACTGCATAGCCGCCCTCGAGGATGAAGGCGGTGGGCAGGTTCAGGTGCGCGAGGCGTTCGCCCACGCGCAGGTAGTCGCCGCTTTGCAGGGCGAAGCGCGACAGCGGGTCGCCGGCGAAGGTGTCGACACCGAGCGAGACCACCAGCGCGTCGGGCGCATACATATTGATGCGCAGGCAGGCCGTTTCCAGCGCGGCAAACCAGCTGGCCGCAGTGCTGCCGGCCGGCAGCGGCAGGTTGACGTTGTAGCCGAGTCCCGCGCCGCTGCCCGTCTCGTCGGCATGGCCCAGATAAAACGGATACTCATTGCGTGGGTCGGCGTGGATCGAGGCAAACAGCACGTCGTCGCGCTGGTAAAAGATGCTTTGGGTGCCGTTGCCGTGGTGGTAGTCGATATCGAGGATGGCGACCTTGCGGGCGCCGTCGTCGAGCAGATGCTGTGCGGCCAGGGCCGCGTTGTTCAGGAAACAGTAGCCGCCAAAGAAATCGCTGCCCGCGTGGTGGCCCGGCGGGCGCGTGAGGGCGAACGTGGCCCGCTCGCCCAGGCGCAGCGCGTGGGCCGCGTTGACGGCGCAGTCGGCGCCCGTCTTGGCCGCCGTCCACGTGCCGGCCGTCAGCGGCGTGCCATTGTCCATCGAGTACAGCCCCAGCTTGGCCGTGAAGTCGTCCGGTTCGATATCGCTGCGCAAGGTGCGCACGGGCCACACGGATGGCAGCGCATCCTTGCCCGCATTATCCGGGTCGAGCGCCAGCCAGTCGTGCCAGGCGTGGCGCAAAAAATGCAGGTAGCGGGGCGTGTGGATGCGCTCGAGCGACGTCAGCGGCACGCCGTGCGGCGTGACGATGCGGCCCAGGTTGCGCCGGCCCAGCTCGGCCACCACCATGTCGGCCCGTTCGGGCGTCTCGAAGCAGGGCACCATGGTGCCGCGAAACATCTCGAAGCGGCCCCAGTGCTGGCCGTGCAATTCATTGTAGAAGGTCAGCATGGGGCGCCAGGCAAAAAGTCGGGCAGGATCAGGTGTGCGAGCACAGGGTGCTGGCGCGGTAGGCGGCGACGAAATCGTCGAAGCTGCCGGCTGGCGCCGCTTCCATGGCGCGCTGCTCGGCCAGCGAGCTGGCGGCCATCGCGTCGAAATACGCGCTTTGCTCGGCCGTGGGCGGATGCGCGCGGAAAAACGCCGCGTGGCGTTCGCTTTGCTGCAGGCCGAAGGCGGCAAACGATCCGCCGTTGGCGCGCAGCTCGGCCAGGACCTTCGCCGATGGCGTCGCGTCCGGGTTGGCCAGTTTGACGGCTTGCGCCGCCAGGCTGTCCGCGTGCTGCGTGCCGCCATGGTGAGAGTCGAGCAGAGCTGCCACGGGGGCGATGCGTGCCAGCAATTCCTCGCCCCAGGCCTGCAGGGTGATTTCCTCGCCGTCGTGGCGCAGGCTCAAGCCCGGCTTGCGGCCTTCCTTGACGGTGCGCGCGAAATTGTTCGTGTAGCAGGCGCTTTGCTCGGCCGAGATGGGACCGCTGTCGTCGAGCGCGCAGAACAGCAAAAACGCGTCGAGGAAGCGGCCCGTTTCCAGGCTGATGCCGACCGGTTCGAAGGGATCGACATCCATGCAGCGCACTTCGATGTATTGCACGCCGCGCAGGCACAGGGCTTGTATCGGCCGCTCGCCCGTGCGGATCACGCGCTTCGGGCGGATGGTCGAATAGTATTCATTTTCGATCTGCAACACGTTGGTGGACAATTGTATCCACTCGCCATCCTTCTTTGTGCCCAGCGCGGCATACGGCGGATACGGGTCGTTGACGGCGTGCGTGAGCGCGTTGACGTAGTCGTCCAGGCTGTTTTCGTGCGGGCGCAGGCCCGACTGGGCGTCGTTCTGGTAGCCGAGGTCGCTCATGCGCAGGCTGGTGGCGTACGGCAGGAAGAGGGTATCGTCGGACAAGGTATCGAGCTTGTGCGCGCGGCCGCGCAGGAAACCGGCCGACAGGGCCGGCGAAGCGCCGAACAGGTACATCAGCAGCCAGCTGTAGCGGCGGAAGTTGCGGATCGTCGCCAGATAGCTTTCCGACTGCACGTCTTTCGGCGTGGCTGCCGCCTGCGTGGCGCTGGCGCTGGTGTCCGGATTGCTGGCCAGCACTTGCCACAGCTGCTCGTCGAGCGAGTAGTTGTAATGGATGCCTGCGATGCATTGCATGGCTTTGCCGTAACGCAAGGCCAGGCCGCGCCGGTAGACGTGCTTGAGCATGCCCATGTTCGAGCTGCCGTAGTTGGCGATCTCGATCTCCGCTTCGGGCGGCAGCTGGCATGGCATCGACTGGCTCCACAGCAACTCGTCGCCGAGGCGGCTGTAGGCGTGGCGGTGCACGGTGTCGAGCTTGTCGAGCGTGACGCCGATGTCGGCTTCGGCCGGCGTGATGAATTCAAGCAGCGCCTCGGCGTAGTCGGTGGTGATTTCAGGGTGCGTCAGCGCCGAGCCCAGAGCGGCGGGATGGGGCGTGGAAGCCAGATGGCCGGCGTGGTCGACGCGCAGGGTTTCACGTTCGATGCCGCGCAAGCCGCCCAGCAGCGCGCGGTTGGCATCTTCGGTCAGCAATGCCAGGCGGCGAGTCAACAGGTTGGGCAATTTGAGCTTCCTTTCTTGTGCAGCATATAAATAATTTGTGCTGAGATTAACCGAATTTTGGCAAATGCGTCGGCGCCGGCCCAAAAAACGCCGCGTCGCCAGCGTCCGTCCCGGGCAACGGGGACGGCGCTTCGGTCAGGAATTCGCTTGATAGTTTAACAAACTGCGGGGGGATCTGGCGCGCTGCCGGGTCAAGCTTTGCGCACGTGGCGGCCGTCAGCCCAGGCGGGCGCCGCTGACCCGTTCGATGCCGGCCAGGTCGCGCCAGCTTTGCACTTTGTTGTAGCCGGCGTCGGCCAGCAAGCCGCGCACGGACGCCGCCTGGTCGTAGCCGTGCTCCATCAGCAGCCAGGCGCCTGAGGCCAGGTGGCGTGCGGCGCCGGAAACGATGGTGCGCAGGGCCGACAAGCCGTCCGCGTGGTCGGTCAGCGCGCCCGTCGGTTCGAAGCGCAGATCGCCTTCGGCCAGGTGGCGGTCGCCGCTGGCGATGTAGGGGGGATTCGAGACGATCAGGTCGAATTTTTCCGTGCCCAGCGCTTCGAACCAGTCGCTGGCCATGAAGGTGATGTTGACGCCGTTGGCGCTGGCGTTGCGGCGCGCCACGGCCAGCGCCGCGCTGCTCACGTCCAGGGCCGTGACGACGGCGTCGGGGCGCGTGTGCGCCAGCGCAACGGCGATGGCGCCGCTGCCCGTGCCCATGTCGAGCACCCGTCCGCCCGGTGGCAGGCGCTCTAGCGCCAGTTCCACCAGCACTTCCGTGTCGGGGCGGGGGATCAGCACGGCGTCGTTCACTTCGAACGGCAGGCCGAAAAATTCACGCTGGCCGACGATATAGGCGATGGGCTCGCCCTGCAGGCGGCGCGCCAGCAAGTTCGACAGCCGTTCCGTTTCGTTGGGAGTGAGTACACGCTCCGATTGCGTGATCAGGCTCACGCGCGACAGGCCCAGCGCGTGGCCGAGCAAAATGCGGTTATCGAGCGGATCGAGCAGCGGACGGATTTGCAGGGCGCCGACAGTGCTGCCGGCGGGAATCAAGGTTTCTGGCATGGTGCTTTCAATTATTTCTGACGGCGCAGCAAGGTCCACAGCATGGCGATGGCGAAGATGGCGAACCAGGCGAATGCCCATTGCGGGATCGACAGGCCGAAAAACGGCTCGCCGGCACTTTCGCAGGCGCCGTACGATTCAAACATGAAGGGCATGAGTTCGGCCGTGAAGACCTTGTTCAGCGCCGTTTCCACCGGATCGATGCCGCACGAGAAGCCGGGATTGGCCAGCACGTACAAATGCTTGGCGCCCACGCCCAGGCCGCCCAGGGCTGCCAGCAGGCCGACGCCCGCGCCGATTTTCGGCCGGTTGGCCACCGCGCCAGCCAGGCAGGCGATGCCGATGGCGAGGAACAGGTAGCGCTGGATCACGCACAGCGGGCACGGCGCCATGTTCATGGCATGCTGCAAATACATGGCCACGCCCAGCATCAGGAAACACAGGGCGGCGGTCAACAGGAGGACGGTGCGTGAATTTTTCATGGGCGACACGGTGAGGTGGATGGAATCGAGCTGGTCATTTTCGCACAAGGGCCGATTTTTATTGCTTAGCCGCTACTTAAAGCTGTCGGCTTACGCGCTGCGCGCCAAGCCGACCTACAAATTGTGGCGTAGGTCGGCTTAGCGCAGCGTAAGCCGACGCAACGGCGTCAGCGTTTAGTCGCCCAGCGCCGCCAATAGCTCCGCCTGATGTTCTGCCGCCAGCGCATTCGTCAACTCCGTCAAATCCCCATCCATGATGAAGTCCAGCTTATATAACGTCAGGTTGATGCGGTGGTCCGTCAGGCGGCCTTGCGGGAAATTGTAAGTGCGGATGCGCTCGCTGCGGTCGCCCGAGCCGATCAGGCTCTTGCGCGTGGCCGCTTCCTTCGACTGCTGTTCGCGCAGCTGCACGTCCTTGATGCGCGCGGCCAGCACTTTCATGGCTTGCGCCTTGTTCTTGTGCTGGCTGCGGTCATCCTGGCATTCGACCACGATGCCGGTCGGCAAGTGGGTGATGCGCACGGCGGAATCCGTCTTGTTGATGTGCTGTCCACCGGCGCCCGAAGCGCGGTAGGTGTCGATGCGCAGGTCGGCCGGGTTGATGTTGACGTCCTCGACTTCATCGGCTTCCGGCATCACGGCCACCGTGCAGGCCGAGGTGTGGATGCGGCCCTGCGTTTCCGTGGCCGGCACGCGCTGCACGCGGTGGCCGCCCGACTCGAATTTCAGCTTTGAATACGCGCCGTTACCGACCACGCGCACGATCACTTCGCGGTAGCCGCCCAGGTCCGAGTCGGACGAGGACACGAGCTCCACCTGCCAGCGGTTGCGCTCGGCAAAGCGCGTGTACATGCGCAGCAGGTCGCCCGCGAACAGCGCCGACTCATCGCCGCCCGTGCCGGCGCGAATTTCCAGGAAGATGTTGCGCTCGTCGTTGACGTCCTTCGGCAGCAACATGGTCTGCAGTTCGCGTTCGAGCCGCGTCATGGTGGCTTTCGCTGCCTCGATTTCTTCCTGGGCGAATTCCTTCATGTCCGGATCGCCCAGCATCTCTTGCGCCGTCGTAATATCGTTGCCCGCTTCCTGGTAGGAACGGTACAGGGCCACGAGCGGGCCCAGTTCGGCGTGCTCGCGCGTCATCTTGCGGTAGCTGTCCATGTTCGACGTGGCGTCCGGATGCATCAGCAGTTCGTCGAGTTCGACCAGGCGGTTCGCCAGTTGATCGAGTTTGGCCAGCATGGATGGTTTCATAGCGATTCGCGGTAAAAGAGTGTAGGGATGATGCAAGCCCGGCAGGCGGGCAAGGGTGGCCGCGCGCGGGCGGCCAGCGGGGCTGCGCTAACGGCGGGGGCGGAACAGTTTCGGCAGCAGGGTGACCAGCTGTTTGCGCTCGTCGCCTTGCGCGTGGTGCAGCGCCTGCTGCGGGCCGTGCAGGAACTTGGCCGTCAAGCCTTTCGACAGCGCTTCCAGGACGGCGTCGATATCGGCGCCCTTGGCCAGCATCTTGCGCGCCCGTTCCACTTCCATCAGGCGCAACGATTCGCTGTTTTCATGCAAATGCTGGATGACGGGCACCATGGCGCGGTCGTCGACCCAGCTCATGAACGACTGCACGCGCGTCTCGATGATGGCTTCGGCTTGCGCCACGGCCGCTTGCCGGCTTTCCAGGCCCGTCTGCACGACCTTGCCCAGGTCGTCGACCGTGTACAGGAAGACGTCGTTCAAACGGCCTACTTCCGCTTCGATATCGCGCGGCACGGCCAAGTCGACCATGAACATGGGCTTGTGGCGGCGTGCCTTGATGGCGCGCTCGACCAGGCCCAGGCCCAGCAGCGGCAACGATGACGCCGTGCACGAGATGACGATGTCGAACTGGTGCAGCTGCTCCGGCAAGTCGGCCAGGCGGATGGCCTTGCCGTTGAAGCGGTGCGCCAGTTCCTCGCCTCGCTCCATGGTGCGGTTGGCAATGGTGATGCTTTTCGGGTTTTGCGCCGCAAAGTGCGTGGCGCACAATTCGATCATTTCGCCGGCGCCGATGAACAGCACGTTCTGTTCGGCGATCTTGTCGAAGATGCGCTGCGACAGGCGCACGGCGGCGGCCGCCATGGACACGCTGTGGGCGCCGATTTCCGTGCTGCTGCGCACTTCCTTGGCCACGGAAAAGCTGCGCTGGAACAACTGGTGCAGATACGTGCCCAGGCCGCCCGCCTCGTCGGCCGTGCGGATGGCGTCCTTGATCTGCCCCAGGATCTGCGTTTCGCCCAGCACCATCGAATCGAGCCCGGAGGCGACGCGGAAGGTGTGGCGCACGGCATCGTGCTGCGGCAGCATATACAAGTGGGGGCGCAGCTCGCTGTAGTTGAGCTTGTGATAGTCGGCGAGGAAATGCGCGCCCGCGTCGAGCGGATTGGGCACGTGGCTGGCCGCATACAGCTCGGTGCGGTTGCACGTCGACAGGATGGCCGCTTCATCGTTGTCGCGCAAGTCGATGCGCTGGAACCAGGTGCGCGCCGCCATCACCGCCGAACCCAAGTGCTCAGGCGCAAACGCCAGCTGTTCGCGGAGCGACACTGGGGCGGTGGTATGGTTGAGACCGACGGCGAGCAGTTGCATTTCAGGGCTGTTGGGGTGACTTATGCCGACATTATAGCGCTTTGTGCCCGCGCTTTGAGCAGGTCAGCCGTTTGCCGCCATTCAGCCGCCCAGTTTTTCCAGGCGATAACCATAGCTGTAGACGGGCACGAGCCGGTAGCCGTGTTCCGGTTTCAGCTGCAGCTTGTTGCGCACGCGCGAGACGTGGGTATCCATGGTGCGCGAAGGCAGGGCCGTGTCGCGCTGCCACACGGCTTCGTGGATGTAGGCGCGCGACAGGGGCCGGCCCAGGTTGCGGAAAAACAGCAGCGCCAGGGCGAATTCCTTGTGCGTTACGTCCAGTACTTCGCCATCGCGCAGCAGGCGGCCGGGGCGGGTTTCAAACGTGTAATGACCGAATTGCAAGTACTCGGCGCCATTCTGGGCCGGATACGCCACGCGCAGCAGCGCCTGGGTGCGCAAGGTCAGTTCGCTGCGCCGCAGGGGCTTGATCATGTAGTCGTCGGCACCGGCCGTCATGCCCGCCACCACGTCGTCTTCACCGGAACTGTTGGTCATAAACAACACGGGCGCCTTCGGCGCCAGTTTTTCCCGGGCACGGCGCAAGACTTCCGCACCGTCCAGATCGCTCACATGCCAGTCGAGGATGAGCATGTCGCAACTGTCCTTGCGCAGTTGCCCCAGCATTTCCTTGCCACTCTGAAACTCGTGGCAAGCGTGGCCGGCGGCGGTGAGCACCTGGCAGATCAGTTCTGCCTGGCTATGGTCGCTATCGAGTACGGCAATTCGCATAATTGGCTGGAGTGTGTAGCAACAAACAGACGGTCTGCTCTGCTTATCGTAATGTTAAGGAATGCTCAAGTGAAATATAACAGAGATTGCAACTGTGTCCAGTGAAATCGGAGGGCAGACCCTTTACGTTACACTTGTTCATCTACCCCCTACTGTGGAGAAACGGCCATGTCAGACAAGAGCACTACCGATTGGACACTGATACCGGCCAGTCGTGCGGAAATCGAGCAAGTGCGCGAGCGTTGCCGGCGCCTGGTGCAGCGGCGCGCCATGATGTCGGCGGGCGCCTCGGCCATTCCCATTCCCGGCATCGACCTGATGTCCGACGTGGGCCTGTTTTCCATGCTGATCAACGATATCAACCACGAATTCGGCCTCACGCCCGAGCAGATCGAGCGCCTGAACCCGCAGTTCAAGATGATGGCCTACCGCGCGGCGGTGGGTATGGGCGGCATGCTGGTAGGAAAGCTGGTGTCGCGCGAACTGATCCTCCACCTGCTCAAGCGCAGTGGCGTCAAGCTAGCCACCAAGCAGGTGGCGCGCTTCGTGCCGTTTGCCGGCCAGGCGGTGGCGGCAGCCATCGGCTATGCCGTGTTCCGCCAGATCGGCAACCAGCACGTGAACGCCTGCGCCGCGGTGGCGCAGGAATTGCTCACGGTCAGGCCGGATTAACTATTACGCGTCCGGCAGCACCACGTTGACGTCGAGCACCTCCAGGTTGCCCTGGCGGTCCAGCGAAATCTTGATGTCGTCGGCATTCACCTTGGTGTACTTGGAAATGACGGCGATCAATTCCTTGTGCAGGGCGGGCAGGAAGTCCGGACCATCGCGTCCGCTGCGTTCGCGGGCGATGATGATCTGCAGGCGTTCCTTGGCCGCGGTGGCCGTCTTCGGCTTGGGGGGGAAGAGGAAAGAAAGCAAGGCCATATCACTTCGCCCCAAAAATGCGCTGGAGTAATCCAGGCTTTTCATAGTTGGTAAAGCGCAACTCGACTTCTTCGCCGAGGAAACGCGAGACCACGTCTTCATAGGCTTGCGCCACGTCCGTGCCCGTGAAATGGATGGCCGGATTGCCCTGGTTCGAGGCGGCCAGTACTTGCTCCGACTCCGGAATGATGCCCACCAGCGGGATGCGCAGGATTTCCTGCACGTCCTGGTAGGACAGCATTTCATCCGATTCCACGCGTTTCGGCGAGTAGCGGGTGATCAGCAAATGTTCCTTGACCGGCTCGCCGCCCGTCTGCGCGCGGCGCGACTTGGCTTGCAGGATGCCGAGGATGCGGTCCGAATCGCGCACCGACGACACTTCCGGGTTGGTGACGATGATGGCTTCGTCGGCGAACGTCAGCGCCATCAGCGCGCCATGCTCGATGCCGGCCGGCGAATCGCAGATGATGAACTCGAAACCCATATTGATCAGGTCGTTCAACACGCGTTCCACGCCTTCTTCCGACAAGGCATCCTTGTCGCGCGTTTGCGACGCGGGCAGGATGAACAGGTTGTCGCAGTGCTTGTCCTTGATCAGGGCCTGGTTCAGGGTGGCCTCTTTGTTGATCACATTGATCAGGTCGTAGACGACGCGGCGCTCGCAACCCATGATCAGGTCGAGGTTACGCAGGCCCACGTCGAAGTCGAGCACGGCTGTCTTGTGGCCGCGCATGGCCAGGCCAGTGGAAAAACTGGCGCTAGAGGTCGTCTTGCCGACACCGCCCTTGCCGGACGTCACAACAATAATTCTTGCCACAAATAATCCTTTTCAGATATCTCTTGAATTGTGCAGCTTAAGAGCGGTTCACGGGAGTGACCGGATTGACAGAGTGTATATCGATTCTGTCTCCAGCCAAACGAATTTGCGCGGGTCCGCGCGCCATTTCCGCAGGGAAACCATCCTCGAACGTGCGGTACACGCCGGCGATCGAGACCAGTTCCGGTTCCATGGCCAGCGCGAAGATGCGCGCCTGGGCATTGCCCGAGGCGCCGGCCAGCGCGCGGCCGTACAGCGAGGAATACACGTGGATGCTGCCGTCGGCGATGATTTCGGCGCCATTGTTGACGACAGCGGTAATGATCAGGTCGCAGCCGCGCGCATAAATGCGCTGCCCGGCCCGCACGGGCGTGTCGATGACCATCACTTGGGCGTCGGCGCCCGCCTGGGCGGCCGCCGTGGGCGTATCCTTGGGGCCATCCTTGGGCGGCGCATCGTCGCGCGTCTTGCCGCTGTCGAGGCTCAAGCCTTGCGCCAGGATGGCGTCATGCATGTCGGCCGGCGCATTGCGCACGGCCACGGCATTCAAACGGTATTTTTTCAGCAGGGCCACCAGGGCGGCCCAGTCGATGGGCACGCTGCCGGGCGGCAAGGCCGCCACGTCCAGCACGGCCAGGTCGTCCTCGAAAAAGTCGGCCACGCCGCCCGTCATGTCGCGCAAGGCGGCATCGAGTGCCTGCGTATCGGCGCTATGCATGATGGCGGAGACAGCAACGACGGTGGAAATCTTGATTTCGATAGGCTTCTGCGACGGGCTTTTGGACATAAACATTTATCAAAGTGAAACTGCGGCAGGCCAGATGTTCCGTATGGCAACAATGGGAGCAGTAAATTTCTTGCATTCTACTGCAAAAAAATCGGCGTCAGGGGCCTGGCGCGTGCTATTCCGCAGGGCAACACCCACTTCATGTCAAAAAAAACGGGCGGCGCCCCGGAAAACCGGTGCGCCGCCCCGAAAGCCGCCGAGAATGCGCCTTGGCGGCGCTGTCCTGGATCACGCCGCACGCATCTGCCGCGCCGCTGCGACCATATTCTTTAACGCCGCCTCCGTTTCCACCCAGCCCCGCGTCTTCAAGCCGCAATCCGGGTTGACCCATAAATGGGCCGGTGGAATCACGGCGCTGGCTTTTTGCAGCAATGTCACCATGTCGGGCGTCGAGGGGATGCGCGGCGAGTGGATGTCGTACACGCCGGGGCCGATTTCGTTCGGATACTGGAACTGGCCAAAGCCTGTCAGCAGTTCCATGCCGGAGCGGCTCGTCTCGATCGTGATGACGTCGGCATCCATGGCGGCGATCTGCGGCAGGATGTCGTTGAACTCGGCATAGCACATGTGGGTGTGGATCTGCGTCGCGTCGCTGACGACGGACGCGGCGATACGGAAGGCACGCGTGGCCCAGTCCAGGTAGGCGTCCCACTGGCCGCGGCGCAGCGGCAAGCCTTCGCGGATGGCCGGTTCGTCGATCTGGATGATGCCGATGCCGGCCGTTTCCAGGTCTGCGACTTCGTCGCGGATGGCCAGAGCCAGCTGCAGCGTCGTGGTGGCGCGCGGCTGGTCGTCGCGCACGAACGACCATTGCAGGATCGTCACCGGTCCCGTCAGCATGCCCTTCACCGGTTTGTTCGTCAGGCTTTGCGCGTGCACCGTCCAAGCCACCGTCATGGCGGCCGGGCGCTGCACGTCGCCGTAGATGACGGGTGGCTTGACGCAGCGCGAGCCGTACGATTGCACCCAGCCCAGGCGGGTAAACATAAAACCGTCCAGCTGCTCGCCGAAGTATTCGACCATGTCGTTGCGTTCCGCTTCGCCATGCACGAGCACGTCCAGGCCCAGCGCTTCCTGGCGCCCCACGGCGTGGGCGATTTCGGCGCGCATCTTTGCTTCATACTCGGCGCCCCCAAGTTCGCCTCGCTTGAAACTGGCGCGCGCGGCGCGGATGGCCATCGTTTGGGGGAAGGAACCGATGGTCGTCGTCGGGAAGTCGGGCAACTGGAAACGCGCGCGCTGCACGGCCTGGCGCAGCGGGAAGCTGGAATCGCGGCGGTCCACGGTGGGCGTGAGCGCTTGCAGGCGCTGCGCCACTTGCGGACGGTGCACGCGAGGGCTGGCGCGGCGGCCGGCAATGGCTTGGCGAGAAATGGCCAAGGCGGCCAGCGCAGCGTCATCAGGATGGCCTTCGAGCGCGCCCTTGAGGATGGCGATCTCCGCCAGTTTTTCCGTGGCGAACGCCAGCCAGGT
The DNA here is from genome assembly GCF_000988085.1 of Janthinobacterium sp. KBS0711. NCBI lineage: Bacteria > Pseudomonadati > Pseudomonadota > Betaproteobacteria > Burkholderiales > Oxalobacteraceae > Janthinobacterium > Janthinobacterium sp. KBS0711. Next base: position 267,184 of record NZ_LBCO01000004.1, read on the forward strand.
GCGGATTTCAGCGTCGAGCTCCGTTTCCGCTTCCAGACTGAACGGCACGTGCAGCAAGGAGCACGACGGCGCCAGCCACAGCTGGCCGTTGCGCTTGGCCGCCAGCGGCTGCAGCACGGCCAGGGCCGCGTCAAGGTCGGTGCGCCAGATGTTGCGGCCATCGACGATACCGATCGACAAGACTTTATGCGCGGGCAGCCAGTCCGTCACGCTGACCAGTTCATGCGGCGCGCGGATGCCGTCCACGTGCAGGCCAGCCACGGGCAGGCGGCAGGCCAGGCTGAGGTTTTCTTCCAGCGGCGAGAAATACGTGGCCAGCAGAATATTGATACCTACTTGGTTCAGTTGCCAGTAGGTACTCTCGAAGGCGCTGCGCCACGCGGTAGGCAAGTCCAGACCCAGGATCGGTTCGTCGACCTGCACCCACGCCACGCCTTGCTGCTTGAGGCGGTCGAGCAGGGCGCCGTAGACGGGCAGCAATTGCTCCAGCAGGGCCAGGCGGTCGAAGCCGTGAGTCTTTTCCTTGCCCAGCCAGAGGAAGGTGAGGGGGCCGATCAGGGCCGCCTTGACCTGGTGGCCCAGCGCCTGCGCCTCGGCCACTTCCGCCAGCAGGCGCTCGCAAGCGAGAGAAAACCGGATCTGCGGCGACAATTCGGGCACCAGGTAATGGTAATTGGTGTCAAACCACTTGGTCATTTCCAGCGCGGCAGTGCCTGCGGCGTGTGCATGGTGCGCGTGGCCGCAGCCCGCGTGCTCCGCATGCGTTTCTTCACCGCGCGCCATCGCGAAATAGCGCGACAGGGGCGATTGCTCTGGCGCAAAGTCAAAACGCGCCGGTTCGCAGCCCAGCAGCTGGATATGGTTGGCGACCTGGTCGTAAAAGGCGAAGTCGCCCACGGTGACGTAATCGAGCCCGGCGTCCCTTTGCAATGCCCAGTGGCGCGCGCGCAGTTGCTGGCCCGTCGCTTCCAGCGCTGCTTCGGACAGCTCGCCGCGCCAGTGGCTTTCCAGCGCCAATTTCAGTTCACGCGCGGCGCCGATACGGGGAAAGCCAAGGATGTGGGTACGAATGGTCATGATGTCATCGAGATTTAATGTGAATGCGCTAGAGTGTGCGGCAACTTGATCTATAATCAAAACGAAACATTTTGCCGAATAACATGAAAATAATTCACGTACACATCCCACTTTTCCGATGCTAGAAATCCGCCACCTGCGCACCCTGAGTGCCCTGCGTTCGTCCGGCAGCCTGGTGCGCGCCGCGCAACTGCTCAACCTGACCCAGTCGGCCCTGTCGCACCAGATCCGTTTGCTCGAAGAGCGCTACAAGGCGCCCTTGTTCGAGCGCAAGTCGATGCCGATCGCCTTTACGGCCACGGGCAGCCGGCTGCTGGAGCTGGCTGACAAGCTGCTGCCCGAGATCGAGCTGGCCGAGCGCGACGTGGCGCGCCTGTCGCAGGGCGATCAGGGACAGCTGCGCGTGGCGCTCGAATGCCATACCTGTTTCGACTGGCTCATGCCCGTGATGGATGCATTCCGCCAGCGCTGGCCGGAAGTGGAAATCGATCTTGTCTCCGGCTTTCACAGCGAACCGGCGGACTTGCTGCGTTCGGGCGAGGCCGATCTCGTGATCGGTTCGCCGTATGGTCCCGACTTCACCGTGTTTCCCCTGTTCCGCTTTGAAATGCTGGTGGTGATGGCGCAGAAGCACCGGCTGCAGGCGCAGCGCCGGCTGATGGCGGCCGACTTTACGGGCGAGACCTTGATTACCTATCCCGTGCCGGAAGAGCGCATCGACCTGATCCGCGAAGTGCTGCGGCCGGCCGGCATCCAGTTTGAGCGTCGCACGGCCGAATTGACGGTCGCCGTGCTGCAATTGGTGGCGAGCCGGCGCGGCATTGCCGCTTTGCCGAACTGGGCCATCAAGAATTACGTCGATTACGATTATGTGGTGGCGCGCCCGGTGGGCGAGCATGGCTTGTGGAGCGATTTGTATGTCTCCGTGCCAGACCATCTGCAGGACAAGGCGTACGTGCGTGATTTCGTCAGCGTGATACGCGAGCAGTGCGCGGCCTCGCTCGATGGTATCAAGTTGTTGTCTTGATCAACGTTGAGTTGGAAACAAACCAACAGCAAAGCTTGAGATATATCAAGGTTCAGTAATGAACCACCGCTTACAGTTGAGCACTGTGCGGCGCAACATGGCGCCGTCTACTCTTTGGGGAGAAACGACATGTTTTCATTTTCCGAACAATGGGCACTGGCCGGCAAGGCCGTGGTGGAAGCGCAATTGATCAGCGCGCAAGCGTATGCCCAGGCCGCCGTCGACAGCGGCGCCAGCGTGCTGGACTTGCAACTCGATGCGGCCCGCTCGGCGCTGGCCGCCGCTACGGTGGCGGGCAATCAGCTGCTGTCCGTGAAGGATACGCAAGCGCTGCTGCAGCTGTCGCGCGCGCAGTCGCAACTGGCCATCGAACGTATCGGTGCGTATGGCCGCCAGGCAAAGGATGTTGCCCAAGAAACCCAGGAGAAATTCGAGACTGTGACAAAGGGTGAGTTTGCTGCATCGCGTCAAAAATTTGGCGAGCTGTTGCAAGTAGTAAAGCAAACCCCCGTACCTCTGATTATTCCCTTCAATAATTTTCTAAAAACCACTTTCGGCGGCGCCGATGAAGGGTATGATAAAAATAAAAACACGCGTCCTGTTCGCCAGGCGTAAGCGTGTTGCGGCCCGGCAGCGGCTATCCGCCGCGCCAGTCCGCCCGCTGCCACCGCAAGCAGGCTGTCATCGCCGCCGCCTGCGGTGCGGCGCTGGAACTGCGGCGCATGCCGCGCTAGAATGAAATGCAGCTTGCTGTGTCTTCCCCGGATTCTCATTGGATTCTATTAGTACCTTGACCTTGGCCCTCGTGGCCTGCATATCGGAGAAATAAATGGATGATGTCGTAATCGTGGCCGCCGGCCGTACCGCAGTCGGCAAATTCGGTGGCAGTCTGGCCAAGATTCCTGCGTCCGAACTGGGCGCGCATGTAATCAAGGGCTTGCTGGCACAAACCGGCATCGACCCGAACCTGATCGGCGAAGCGATTCTGGGCCAGGTGCTGACGGCCGCCGTTGGCCAGAACGCCGCGCGCCAGGCTGTCATCAAGGCTGGCCTGCCCAGCTCGATCCCGGCATTTACCATCAACAAGGTTTGCGGCAGCGGCCTGAAGGCCACGCACCTGGCGGCGCAAGCGATCAAGTGCGGCGACGCCAACATCATCATCGCCGGCGGCCAGGAAAACATGAGCGCTTCGCCGCACGCGATGAACGGCTCGCGCGACGGTTTCCGCATGGGCGACTTCAAGATGATCGACACCATGATCGTCGACGGCCTGTGGGACGTGTACAACCAGTACCACATGGGCATCACGGCGGAAAACGTCGCCAAGAAATACGAAGTGACGCGCGCCGAGCAGGATGAATTCGCGCTGCAGTCGCAGCTGAAAGCGGAAGCGGCGCAAAAAGCGGGCAAGTTCAAGGATGAAATCCTGCCGCTGGAAATCGCCAACAAAAAAGGCACCGTCGTCTTCGACAGCGATGAATACATCAAGCCAGGTTCGACCCTGGAATCGCTGTCCGGCCTGCGCCCCGCGTTCGCCAAGGACGGCACTGTTACCGCCGGCAATGCGTCGGGCCTGAACGACGGCGCCGCCGCCGTGATCATGATGTCCGCTTCGCAAGCGAAAGAACTGGGCTTGAAGCCGCTGGCGCGCATCAAGGCTTACGCCTCGTCGGGCCTGGACCCGGCCGTCATGGGCATGGGCCCCGTCTCCGCGTCGCGCCTGTGTCTGAAAAAAGCCGGCTGGACGCATGAAGAGCTGGACCTGATGGAAATCAATGAAGCGTTTGCCGCGCAAGCGATTGCCGTCAACAAGGAAATGGGCTGGGATACCAGCAAGATCAACGTGAACGGCGGCGCGATCGCCATCGGCCACCCGATCGGCGCGTCCGGCGCGCGCATTTTGGTCACCCTGATCCACGAAATGATACGCCGCGACGCCAAGAAAGGCTTGGCAGCCTTGTGCATCGGCGGCGGCATGGGTGTTGCTCTAGCGATCGAACGGGACTAATGGTGGACATCGAACCTAAGCTACTGCGCGTCGCGATTTGCGGCCTGCGATGCTCACCGTGCTAAAGCACGGTTGCGCTTCTTAGCCACAACTCGCTGCCGCTCGCTACGGTTAGGTTCGATGTAATCCGCCGCTGGATTGGACCGGTGGGACAGGATAGCTTTAAGCAAATTATTAACTTTTTAGCAATAGAACGACACTGAGGGGATGAAAATGGCAAGAGTTGCATTGGTAACTGGTGGCATGGGCGGTCTGGGCGAAGCGGTGTGTTTCAAGCTGGCGGCCCTCGGCTATCGCGTGGTGACCACATATTCCCCAGGCAATCCGAAGGTCGCGGAATGGCTGGCGACGACGAAGGACATGGGCTATGACTTCAAGGCCTACCCGTGCGACGTGGCCGACTACGATTCGGCGGCTGCCTGCGTGGCTGCCGTGGAAGCGGAAATCGGTCCTGTCGACGTGCTGGTGAATAACGCCGGCATCACGCGCGACATGACGTTCAAGAAGATGGACAAGCCGAATTGGGACGCCGTGATGGGCACCAACCTTGATTCCGTCTTCAACATGACCAAGCCTGTCTGCGACGGCATGGTGGAACGCGGCTGGGGCCGTATCATCAATATCTCGTCCGTCAACGGCCAGAAGGGCGCCTTCGGCCAGACCAACTATTCGGCCGCGAAAGCCGGCATGCATGGTTTCACCAAGTCGCTGGCGCTGGAAGTGGCGCGCAAGAACGTCACCGTCAACACCATCTCGCCAGGCTACATCGGCACCAAGATGGTCATGGCAATTCCGCAGGAAGTGCTCGACAGCAAAATCATCCCGCAAATTCCGATGGCGCGCCTGGGCAAGCCGGAAGAAGTGGCCGGCCTGGTCGCCTACTTGGCTTCCGATGAAGCGGCGTTCGTCACCGGCGCCAACATTTCCATCAACGGCGGCCAGCACATGTCGTAATAGTTGTTGAGGTAAAACAGAAAGACAGCTTCGGCTGTCTTTTTTTTTTATGCTTGCCAGCAAAACAAGGGGATGGCCGGATTTGTCTTAGAATCAGCATTTCCCCACTGCATCATCTCCATGACCCTAGTTCCTGCTTTGCGCCGCGCCAGCGTGGCCGCCATCCTTTTCCTGGGCGCTGGCGCGGCCCAGGCCAGCGTCGCGTTCCACGTCACGGTGACAACCGAACGCGTCAACCAGCCCGGCGTGAAAACCAGCTTGCCCGCGCGCACTACGCAGGAAAGCGATGTCGTGCTGGGCCCCCATTACCTGAGCGTACGCGATGGCAAGGCCTTGTCCGTGTTGGACTTTGCCACGCGCCGCCGCTACGTCATCGATATGGCGGCGTCCACCTACGACACGTATTCGCTGTTCGACGTGGCGGGTTTTCGCGTCTTCGAGCTGCGCCACCGGCAGGGGATTGTCGGCATATTGAAGGCGGGCGGCCTTGAACAGCACGCAACGCTGCCCGTGTATGAGGAGCAAGCTTTGTCGGTGCTGGACAACAAGCGGCGCGGCGCGCTGGCGCCGCAAGTGCTCGACGGCGCCGTGCTGTGGTCGCTCGACAAGCAGCCCCTGCTGCGCTTGGGAACAGCCGGCAGTCCCGTCAGCGGCGACGATGCGACGGCGTTTGCCCAGTACTTGCGCTACACTTGGGGCGGTCATCCGCTGGTGCTGAAGCTGCTGGCCGACGGCAAGCGCATCCCCGCCGACTTCACCTTGCACTACCAGGAAGTGGGCGGCACGGTGACGCGGCATTTCCGCGTCAGCGCCATGACGGCGGGTGCGCCCGCCACGCATTCCCTGGCCGCCTACCGGCCACGTCCGCTGGCGGCCGATGCGCCGCCGCTCGAACGGGTGCTGGCGCAGGCGGCGCTGTTGCCGCCGCCGGGACCGCAAGCCCATCCCGCGCTGCGCGCCGAAGCGGAAAAGCTCTTTGCGGCAGACAAACCCTTCGAGGCTTTCTTGACCATGCTGGAAGACCATTTTTCCACGGGTGCGCTGGTCGAAAAACTGTCGCTTCAGCAGCAGCGGGCCATGCAGGAGTGCCAGCCCATCCACGACTTGACGCGGGGATTGCAGGCCAAGGACAAGGAGGGCATCGCGGACGCGCTGGCCACCGTGCAGGAATTCAGAAAGCAAACGGGGATGGCGCAGCCCATCCTGGCCTTGTTCGAGGGGAATTTGCGCGCCAAGCTGGGGCAATGGCCGCAAGCGACGGCCTTGTATCTGCACGTGCTGCAGCTAAAACCGCAGATGGCGGCCGTGTACCAGGATCTGGGCGACGCCTTGCTGGCGCAATTCGATGCGCCGAATGCCTGGCGCAGCTGGGATGCGGGGCGTGCCATGGCGCCGTCGCTGCGGCAATTTCGCAAGGTCAACGACCTTGAGCGCAGCTTGCAGAACGATTACCCCGCCTTTTTTGCCGACGCTAAAGCAGTTCAGCCCAGCACCAGCCGTCCGGCCAGCAGCACGAAGACCGAGGGCAGCACGAACTTGCCGTAAGGCGAAGGCTTGCCGCGCAGGCGGCGCGCCAGGCGTGCGGCCAGCACGGCGTAGATGGCGTCGAACAGCAGGCCCATCAGCACCAAAACAGCGCCCAGGCGCAGGTATTGCATGCCGACCTGCTCGCTGCCGGCGACAAATTGCGGCAGGAACATACTGCAAAACAGCAGTGCCTTCGGATTGAGCAGATTCGTCAGGAAGCCGCGCACCAGGCTGGCGCGGGCGCTGTGCGCCGTGGTGGGGGCGGCTTCGTCCGGCGCCGTTTTGCTCGACAGGGCCGACTGCAGCAGGCGCAGCGCCAGGTACAGCAGGTAGGCGGCGCCCGCCCATTTGACCCACTGCAAGGCTTGCGGATGCGTCACCATCAACGCCGCCAGGCCCGCGCCCGACAGCGCCACGTGGACGGCGCGCGCGCCGGCGATGCCCACGGCCGTCACCAGCGCCGTGGCCACGCCGCGCGCGGCGCCCGTCGCCAGCACCAGCGCCATGTCGGGACCCGGTAATAAAAAGGCGCCGGCCAGTGCCAGCAGGTACATCAGGAAGGTAGAATCGGACATGGGCCAGTCGAAAAGAATAGCGGGAGCATGCGCACGGTGCAGCCTGCTCGCCGGGTTCCATTATGTTCTTGCAGCGATGAAATGTGCTTGCTTTTCCTGCCCTGCATGCCCTAGTATTCGGGTAGATTCCACTCGTATAAAAATAAAAAATAGATGAAAATTTCAGAAGTTAGCCTCGACGCCACCGATTTACAGATACTCAGGCTGTTGCAGGATGAAGGAAGGCTGTCGAATGCGCGCCTGGCCGAGCGCTTGAAACTGAGCGAAACTCCCGTCTGGCGCCGTTTGCGCCGCCTGGAAGAGGAAGGTTTTATTACCGGCTACCAGGCTTTGCTCAACCGCAAGAAGCTGGGCATCGGCCTGGTCGCGTTTGTCCGGGTCGTGTTTGCCAACCATGGCGGCGAGCAGCCGTCGCAGTTCGAGCAAGCCATCGCGACGATTCCCGAAATTCTGTCGTGCCACAACGTGGCGGGCGAAGCCGATTATTTCCTGCAAGTGGTGGCGCGCGACCTGGAAGCGTATGGCGAATTCGTCTCGACGGTCTTGCGCCGCCTGCCTGGCGTGGCGGAAATCCAGTCCAGCCTGTCGATGCGCGAAATCAAGTCGTCGAACCGCCTGCCCTTGTTGCTGGCCTGAGGCGCCGGCGGCGCACTATAATTGGAACAGTTGCCAGGACTCGCGCCTGGCGCCCTGACCGCCACTCCAAGGACCGCCATGCCAGATACCCTGTCGCCGTTATTTCCCGCCCTGTCGCCGAACCGGCACGGCATGCTGGCGGTCGATGACATCCACACCATTTATTGGGAAGAGTGCGGCAACCCCGACGGCATACCCGTGCTGTTCCTGCATGGCGGCCCCGGCGCGGGCCTGTCGCCGCAGCACCGCCGCTTCTTTGATCCGCAGCGCTACCGCGTGATCCTGTTCGACCAGCGCGGCGCCGGCAAGTCCACGCCGCTGGGCGAATGGCGCAACAACACGACGCAGCTGCTGATCGAGGACATCGAACGCTTGCGCGCCCAGTTCGGCATCGTCCAATGGCTGGTGTTTGGCGGCTCGTGGGGCTCGACCCTGGCGCTGGCGTATGGCCAGGCGCATCCCGCAGCCTGCCTCGGTTTCGTGCTGCGCGGCATTTTCCTGTGCACGCAGGCGGAAATCGACTGGTTCATCGAAGGCGTGCGCTGGTTCTATCCGGAACTGTACGCGGAATTCGCCGCGCCGATTCCGCCGGAAGAACGGGGCGACTTGCTGGCGGCCTATGTGCAACGCATCCTCAGCAGCGATCCAAACGTGTACTGGCCGGCCGCGCGTGCCTGGAGCCGCTTCGAAGGCCGTCGCGTCTACCTGATGCCGCAACCGGAAGATGCGCCGAACGATGCGCTCGACCTGGGGGTGGGCCGGCTCGAATCGCATTACATGGCCAATCTCGGTTTCTTCGAGGAAGACCAGCTGATCCGCAACATGGAGCGCATCGCGCATTTACCGGCGGTTATCGTGCAAGGACGCTACGACGCCATCTGCCCGCCGCTGTCGGCCTACCGCCTGCAGCAAGCCTGGCCTGGCGCGCAGCTGGAAATGATCCCGGACGCGGGCCATGGCGCGCTCGAGCACGGCATCGCTTCGGCGCTGGTGCGCGCCACCGAGCGCTTCGTGCCGGGGCGCGGCTTCGCATGACCTTGCAACATGCCGGTTGGCAAAGCGGCCAGCCGGCATGCGCCACCTGCTACACTATGGCCTGTGCTGGCGCCAAGGTCGGGCGCCGGTGTGAACCCACGACTTTTATCCATGAACATACAGATCGGCGACATCGGCCATATCATCCAGCTGGCGATTGCGCCGGTTTTCCTGCTGACCGGCATCGGCACCATGCTGGTGGTGCTGACCAACCGCCTGGGCCGCATCATCGACCGCACGCGCGTGCTGGAAGACCGGCTCGACATCGGCTACAACGATTTCTATATGGATGAGCTAGATACCCTGTATCGGCGTACCCATCTGATCAATTACTCGATTTCGCTGAGCACGGCGTGCGGTTTCTTCGTCTGCGTCATCATCGCCATGCTGTTTTTGGGCGATATTCTGAACCTGACCCTGGACAAATACATCGCGGCCTTCTTTGTGCTGGCCGTGATTTGCCTGATCGGCTGTTTTATTTATTTACTGCGCGAAATTTATCTGGCCGCGACGGCCCAGCGCATCCGGCGCCATATCCGCCCGCCACGGTAAGCGGCGCGCCGGTTTACCCTACTATTGAAGAACGAGTCCAGCATGCACGATTACAAACGTCCCCCCACCCTGCACCGCTACGGCCAGCGCAGTGAACTTGAGCTGGCGCTGAGCCTGGGCCAGTTCCGCCTGGCGCCAGCGGGCAATTGTTTGACCCTGAGCTTTTCGCAAGTGTGGGACAAGCAACTGTTCGACCTGTTCGCCCCGGCCGACGCCTGTTTGATCATCCACAATACGGAAGAATTCGGCGAACGCCTGCACCGCGCCGTGCAGCGCACCCTGCCCAGCTGGGCAGGCATCGATGGCCTGGTCGAATACGGCCAGCGCGCCGCCCTGGGCGCCGCCTTCACCAAGACGCGCGCCGAAGCGCCCGAGCAGGAATGGCTGTTCGCCTGGCGTTCGATGCAGCCGCAGGCCAGCCTGAACCCCGTCACGGTGAAGCTGGGCAGCCTGGAAAACTTCGCGGAAATCCGCGACCGCGACACCTACCTGGCGTAATTTAGCTGGATTTGTCGGTGTACTGGCTGTCGATGCGGGCCAGCACGGCCGCCATCATGCGCTCGATATCGCCGCGTATCATGGTCGTGCCCAGCATGCCGGGTACATAGAAGCCCGGCATCAGGCGGCTGGAAAAGACGATGCGCGTGCCGCCCGTCTCGGGCACGGGATACAGATTCCAGCGCGATTCGTAATGCCGCATGTCGCCGGAGATCAGGGCGATGTCGATGGACGTCAACGGCGTTTCCGTGGCCCGCACCACCAGATGGATGGGGTGGTTCATGAACAGGAAACGGGCCATGCCCTGCTGCTCGATGATGACTTCATTGCCGTTGCGCGACAGTACGCGGCAGGAACTGAGGTCGGGCACGAATTCATTCATGCGCTCGTAGGTGGTCAGGGTCTTCCAGACGGACGCCGGCGGCGCCTGCACGCTGGCGCTGGCATCGACTTCATACATTCGCTGCCCGTCGACCTCGATGCGCTTGACCTCGACCTTGAGCTTGTCCAGGCGTATCGCCTGTGCCAGCGCGGTAGCGGGGACGGCGCACAGCATCAGCAGGCAGAGGAAGAGTCGCTTCATGCCACCTAGCCTACGGGAAAGTACCGCCCGGCACAAGCTGTACGCATCGCCGGCCGGCGCGCCGGGCGATTTAGAACTCCCGGTCTAGAGAAAGTCGCTGCGGCGATCGGCAATGCTTGCTACCGTACGGCCTGCAACCACCTTACCGGACCGATCACCATGACTGCCTATCCCCATCTGCTGGCCCCGCTCGACCTGGGTTTTACCACCTTGCGCAATAGAGTCATCATGGGGTCCATGCACACGGGCCTGGAAGATCGTTTTTATCATTACGGCAAGCTCGCCGCGTTTTACCGCGAACGGGCGCGCGGCGGCGTGGGACTGATCGTCACGGGCGGCATTTCGCCGAACCGCCAGGGTTGGCTGCTGCCGTTCGGCGGGACCTTGAATTTCCTCGGCGACGTGCCGAACCACCGCAAGGTGACGCGCGCCGTGCACGAGGAGGGCGGCAAGATCGTTATGCAGATCCTGCATGCGGGCCGCTATGGCTATCAGCCGTTCGTCGTGTCGGCGTCGGCCAAGAAATCGCCGATCTCGCCCTTCCGTCCCCGCCCCTTGAGCGAACGGGGCATCGAACGCACCATCTGCGACTACGTGCGTTGCGCGCGCCTGGCGCAAAAGGCGGGCTACGACGGCATCGAAGTGATGGGCAGCGAAGGATATTTATTGAACCAGTTCCTGTGCGCGCGCACGAATCTGCGCCAGGACCGCTGGGGCGGCAGCATCGAAAACCGCATGCGCCTGCCCGTGGAGATCGTGCGCCGCATCCGCGCCGCCGTGGGTCCCAACTTCATCATCATGTACCGCCACTCGCTGCTCGACCTGGTCGAGGGCGGCAATACCTGGGACGACGTGGTGACGGTGGCCAAGGCGCTCGAGCACGCGGGCGTGACGATTTTGAATACGGGCTTCGGCTGGCACGAGGCGAGAGTGCCCACCATCGTCACCTCGGTGCCGCGCGCGGCCTTCGCTTCCGTGGCGGGCCGCTTGCGCCGTGAAGTGGCCATTCCCGTGGTGGCGTCGAACCGCATCAACATGCCGCACGAAGCCAACGCCATCCTCGAGCGGGGCGACTGCGACCTCGTGTCGATGGCGCGCCCCTTCCTGGCCGACCCTGACTTTGTCGCCAAGGCGGCCTCGGGACGCGCCGACGAGATCAACACCTGCATCGGCTGCAACCAGGCTTGTCTCGACCACACGTTCGCCAACAAGCGCGCCAGCTGCCTCGTCAACCCGCGCGCCTGCCATGAAACGGAACTCGTGTACGCGAAAAAGGCCGTGCCGCGCCGGGTGGCCGTCGTCGGCGCCGGGCCGGCCGGCTTGTCGGCCGCCTGCGTGGCGGCCGAATGCGGGCACGCGGTGACCCTGTTCGACAGCAGCGACAGCGTGGGCGGCCAGTTCAAGGTGGCCATGCAGATACCAGGCAAGGAGGAATTCACGGAAACCATCCGCTATTTTGCGCGTCGGCTGGCGCTGCTGGACGTCAAGCTGCGCCTGGGCCAGCGCGTCACGCGCGAGCAATTGCTGGCCGGCGGCTACGACGACGTCATCGTCGCCACCGGCATCAAGGTGCGCCTGCCGGCCATTCCCGGCATCGACCATCCGAAGGTGCTGTCGTATCTGGATGTGCTGCAAGCCAGGAAGCCCGTGGGCGCGCGCGTTGCCATCATCGGCGCGGGCGGCATCGGTTTCGACGTGGGCGAGTATCTGTTGCACGACCCGGCGCACCCGCTGCCGCAACCCGTGGCCACCTGGGCGGGCGAGTGGGGCGTGGACTTGAACGCGGCCACCGGTGGCGGCCTGGTGCCGCCCGTGGCGCCCCATCCCGTGCGGCAAATCTTCCTGTTGCAGCGCAAGACGTCGAAAGTGGGCGCGGGGCTGGGCAAGACGTCAGGCTGGGTGCACCGCGCGGCGCTGGCGAGAAACGGCGTGGCCATGCTGGCCGGCGTGAGCTACGACAAGATCGACGAGCAGGGCTTGCACATCACCGTGGGCGGCGAGCAGCGCCTGCTGGCGGTGGACAACGTGGTCATCTGCGCGGGCCAGGACAGCTTGACGGAACTCATGCCGGAAACGGACAAGGATGGCAAGCCGCTGGCGTCGGGCGGCCCGCGTTTCCACAAGATCGGCGGCGCCGCGCTGGCGGCCGAGCTCGATGCCAAGCGGGCGATACGGGAAGGGGCGGAGTTGGCCGCCAGCCTGTAAAAAGAAAGCCTGCCGGCTGGGTAGCGGGCAGGCCTGTGGATGAAAAGGGCGCTGGCTTAGTGCCCGCCATGCCCCTTCTTCGCCGTCTCAAAACTTTGCAGCACGTGCTCGGCCATGCCATTGGCCAGCTCGTGCTCGCCAATGAAGACCTTGCCCGCGTTTTCCGCGCGCAGCAATTCCGCCTCTTCCTCGCTGTGCGTGCGTACCACCGTCAGGATGGCGGGGTTCAGCGCGCGCGCCGTCTCGATCATGGCGCGTACGTGGAAGGTGTCCGGCGTGGCGATGACGAGCATGGTGGCGTGCGTGATGTGCGCCTGGATCAGCACGGCCGGTTCGCCCGCATTGCCGGCCACGGCCGGGATGCCCTGCTTGCGCAGCTGGTCGACGATTTCGCGGTTTTCCTCGGCCACGACAAAGTGGATGCCCCGTTCCATCAGGGCGGCGGCGATGCGCCGGCCCACGCGGCCATAGCCGACGAGGACGATCTGGCCCGAGAGTTTTTCCTGCGGCACCGTCATCGGCAGCTCGGCCAGCGGGTCCGTCGTGCGTTCGAACTTGCGGGCGAAATCGCTGTTGCTCATCACGCGCAGCAGCGGCTTGGCCATGCTGAAGACGAGCGGGTTGAGGGCGATCGACAGGATGGCGCCGGCCAGGATCAGGCTTTGCCCTTCCTGCGGCATCAGGCCCAGGGAGAGGCCCAGCGCGGCCAGGATAAACGAGAACTCGCCGATCTGCGCCAGGCTGGCCGAGACGATGATGGCCGTCTTCGGCGGATAGCGCAGCGCCATCACGAGCAGGAAGGCGGCGATCGACTTGCCGAAGATAATGATGGCGCATACGGCCAGCACTTGCAGGGGCTTCTCGATGAGGATGTTCGGCTCGAACAGCATGCCGACGGAAACGAAGAACAGCACGGCGAACGCGTCGCGCAGGGGCAAGGACTCCTCCGCGGCACGGTGGCTCAGTTCGGATTCGCGCAGCACCATGCCGGCGAAGAAGGCGCCCAGCGCGAACGACACGCCAAACAGCTTGGTGGACGCATAGGCGATGCCGACGGCGGCGGCGATCACGCACAGGGTAAACAGTTCGCGCGAACCGGTGCGCGCCACTTGCCATAAAATCCATGGGAACAGCTTGCGGCCGACGACCAGCATGAAGATGATGAAGCCGGCCACCTGGCCCAGGGTCACGGCCAGGGTTTGCCACAGACTGACGGCTTCGGCGCCGGGGGCGACTTTGCCGCCCAGCGCACCGGCAAACGCCGGCAACAGCACGAGGACCAGCACGGTGACGAGGTCTTCCACCACCAGCCAGCCGACGGCGATGCGGCCATTCAGGGAATCGAGGATGCCCCGTTCTTCCAGCGCGCGCAGCAGCACCACGGTACTGGCCACGGACAGGGCCAGTCCAAAGATCAGTCCGCCACCGAGGGTCCAGCCCCACCAGTGGGCCAGGCCCATGCCCATCGCCGTGGCGACACCGATCTGCAAGATGGCGCCGGGCAGCGCGATCTTGCGCACGTCCCACAAGTCTTCGATGGAAAAGTGCAGGCCGACACCGAACATCATCAGCATCACCCCGATTTCCGCCAATTGTCCCGCTATTTCCGCATCCGCCACGAAACCGGGCGTGGCCGGTCCGATGATGATGCCGGCGGCCAGATAGCCGACCAGTGCCGGCAGTTTCAGGCGCGCGGCGATAAAGCCGAAGATGAGGCCGAACCCGAGGGCGGCGGCGATGGTGGTGATCAGGCTGATGTCATGGGGCATGCGTGTGGGGTTCCTTATGGGGACGTGCGGATGGAAAAAGATGTTGCTCAGCGACCAAGTATAAACGCATCAAAGCCCCTGCCGGAAAATTTCCTGCGGCTTTATTGCAAAAAACCTGTGCTATATCTTCGTCCAGGTGGCCGCGAACGCATGTCATCCACCTCGAACATCGCCTAATTCAGGAGTCAGGCGATGTTACACCCATGCGCTCAGAGCTTGCGCACGACCACGCAGCCGATGGAATAGCCGGCGCCGAACGAGCAGATGACGCCCGTGGCGCCCGCCGCCATGTCATCCTGATATTTATGGAAGGCGATGATGGAACCGGCCGACGACGTATTGGCGTAGGTGTCGAGGATCACGGGCGCTTCGTTCTCTTGCGCATCGCGGCCCAGGATCAGGCGCGCGATCAGCAAGTTCATGTTCAGGTTGGCCTGGTGCAGCCAGTAGCGGGAGACTTGCGCCACTTCCACGCCGGCCTTGGCCAGGGTTGCCTTGATCATCTCGGCGGCCATCGGGCACACTTCCTTGAAGACCTTGCGGCCTTGCTGGCGGAACAGTTTATCCGCCTTGCCCACGCCGGATTCGTCAAAGCGGTTGAGGAAACCGAAATTGTTGCGGATGGCATTCGAGAAGCGCGTTTTGAGTTCCGTGCCGATGATCTCGAACTGGTGCTGGGACACGGCCGTGTCTTTTGCTTCGACGATGATGGCGGTGCACGCGTCGCCGAAAATGAAATGGCTGTCGCGGTCGCGCCAGTTCAGGTGGCCGCTGGTGATTTCGGGATTCAGGACCAGCACGGCGCGCGCCTGGCCGCTTTGCACGGCGGCCACGGCTTGCTGGATGCCGAAGGTGGCGGACGAACACGCCACGTTCATGTCAAAGCCATAACCATCGATGCCCAGCGCATCCTGCACTTCCACGGCCATGGCCGGGTAGGCGCGCTGCATATTGCTGCAGGCCACCAGCACCATATCGATGTCGGCCGGCGTGCGGCCGGCGCGGGCCAGCGCGTCGCGCGCGGCGGCAACCGCCATTTCCGCCTGCAAGGACAGTTCGTCATCGCCCCGTTCCGGGATGCGCGAGACCATGCGCGCCGGATCGAGGATGCCTTCCTTTTCCATCACGAAGCGCGACTTGATGCCGGACGCCTTTTCGATGAAGGCCACGCTCGACAGGTCCAGCGCCGTCACCGTGCCCGCGGCGATCGCGTCGGCATTGTCGGCATTGAACTTTTCCGCGTAGGCATTGAAGCAGGTGACCAGCTCTTCGTTGGAGATCGAAAATGGCGGTGTGTACAGTCCGGTACCGCTGATGACGACTTGTTTCATGGTTAAACTTTCAAATTTGGCAATCGACGTGGCGCCGATAAGTGAAGCAAATTTTACACAAACGTGCTCGACTGTAGAGAGTTTCGTGTTGCGGGGCAGGGCGATGTGTGGCGGAAGATTGATTTTTGTCGCGTGGACGGGATACCGGGGGGCATGGCGTCCCCCTGGCTGTGCTGCTTACTTCTTCTGCTCTTTCTTGACGTCGGCTTGCACCACCACCGGTTCGGCCTTGGCCAGTTGCACCGGCAAGCCCTTCAGGTGATTGAGCGCCTGGTGCAATTGGAAATCGTCCTTGCTGCCAAATTCCAGCGGCTTGCGGGTCTTTTCCAGCGCGATGATGCGCAATTGCTCTTCCATCTCGTCGTTGACGGGGGCCGCTTTGGCGCTTTCTTGGTCGCGGTCGTTGCTCAGATGCTTGGTCAGGTCCGCTTCGCGGATGCGCAAGCCGTTCAAACCGTCGCCGTCCGCATTTTCATCGACCAGCAGGTCGGGCACGATGCCCTTGGCCTGGATCGAGCGGCCGTTCGGCGTGTAGTAGCGGGCCGTCGTCAGCTTGACGGCGGTGTCGGCCGTCAATTGACGGATGGTTTGCACGGAACCCTTGCCGAAGGTTTGCGTGCCGATGATGGTGGCGCGCTTGTAATCCTGCAGGGCGCCGGCGACGATTTCCGAGGCCGAGGCCGACCCCGTGTTGACGAGCACCACCAGCGGCACTTTCTTGATGGCGGCGGGCAATTTCGCCAAGGCGTCGCCTTCCGAGCGGAAAGTATAGTATTCAGCGCGGCCGTAGAACACCTGTTTCGAGTCCGGCAGCTGGCCGTTGGTCGAGACGATGGCCGCGTCCTTCGGCAGGAAGGCGGCCGAGACGCCGATGGCGCCCTGCAGCACGCCGCCCGGATCGTTGCGCAGGTCGAGCACCATGCCCTTGATGTTCGGATCTTGCTTATATAGCGCCGTGATCTGTGCGGCCATGTCGTCGACGGTCGGTTCCTGGAATTGCGACACGCGCAGCCAGGCATAGCCGGGCTCGACCATCTTCGCCTTCACGCTCTTTTGGTGGATTTCCTCGCGCGTGATGGTGAAGGCCAGCGGCTGCGGTTCATCCTTGCGGGCAATGGTCAGCGACACCTTGGTGCCCGGTTCGCCGCGCATGCGCTTGACGTTGTCGTCCAGGCTGACGCCTTTCACGGGCTGGCCGTCGAGGCGGGTAATCAGGTCGCCGGCCTTGATGCCGGCGCGGTAGGCGGGCGAATCCTCGATGGGCGAGACAATCTTGATGTAGCCGTCTTCGCTGAGGCCAATTTCAATGCCCAGGCCGACGAACTTGCCCTCGGAGCCTTCGCGCAGTTCGGCGTAGGCTTTCTTGTCGAGGTAGGCGGAATGGGGGTCGAGCGAGGCGACCATGCCTGAAATGGCGTCTTCCAGCAGTTTCTTGTCTTCCACCGGCTCGACGTAATCGGACTTGATCAGGCCAAACACATCGGCCAGCTGGCGCAACTCTTCCAGCGGCAGGGGCGGCTCGACGGTTTTTTGCGCCATGGCGGAAAATTGCAGCGACACGGCGACGCCGGCCACCACGCCCAGGCCGATCAAGCCGGTATTTTTGAGTTTGCCCATCATTGCACCTTTGCAGCTAGCGTGTCTTGCACAAGCGCCAGTCCCCGTGGAGCGGCGCTTTGTTGAAAGTATAGACCTGAATCTCTGCCGGCGTGGGCCGGCCGTGGAAAAAGCGTGCCTGGACCCAGGCTACGCGCGAAAACGGGGCCGCCAGCTTGCCATATGTTGCGGTTTTGTATGCGATGTATAGGGAGTCTTGAGGGGAGTAAGCATTTGTAAGAGTCGAAAAAAAGCGTGTGCTGCGGCCCTATAGTGGACTCGCATTCTCGACCCGAAGTGGTTTTGCCTGCGTCCGCGGACGCAGGCTTTTTTTTATCCGGAGCCCGCGTGAGCATGGGTAGCTGAGGGGCGATTCCGGGGGCCAGGATGGTCAAATGGCATGCTCGCGTGCTACATTCCTGCAGCGCCTGGCGCGGCAGGCTATCCGCCCTAAGCCATCCGCCCGGTCTTTTTTGACATGCCCCATAAGGACAATCCGTGAATCGCTATCTCTTGAGCAGTCTGACCCTGACCCTGTTGGCTGCGTTTGCCCATGCCGCCGAACCCGTATCCGCCGCTGCCGCCCCGACCGTGGCACCAAGCGCCACACCTGCCGCCGCTGGCGTCGTTTCCGGCATCGATGTGCAGTACATCGACCCCGCCGTGCGCGTGCAGGACGACTTCTTCACCCATTTGAACGGCAAGTGGCTGGCCACGGCCGAGATTCCTGCCGACAAGTCGAGCTGGGGTTCGTTCGCCAAGCTGCGCGATGACACTACGCCGCAATTGCGCGGCATCATCGTCGCCACGCAACAGGACAAAAACAAGAAAGCCGGTTCCGAAGCGCAGAAAATCAGCGACCTGTACGCCAGTTACATGGATGAAGCCAAGCTCGATGCGCTGGGCACGAAGCCGCTGGCAGGTGAACTGAACCGCATCCGCTCGCTGCGCGACAAGAAGGGCGTGCCGGCCCTGATCGCCCATCTGAGCCAGACGGGCGTGTCGACCCCGTACGCCGTCTACGTGGGCCAGGATGCGCGTGCCTCGACGAAATATGCGGCTTACGTGAGCCAAAGCGGCCTGGGCATGCCCGACCGCGATTACTACCTGGAAGCCAAGCAGGCTGGCGTCAAGGAAAAATACCAGGCGCACGTGGAAAAAATGCTGGCCATGGCCGGCGACAAGAACGCCGCCGCGCGCGCCAAGGCTGTTGTTGCGCTGGAAACGGCCTTGGCCGAAGTGCAATGGACCAAGGTCGAGAACCGCGACCCCGTCAAACGCTACAACAAGACCGACATCAATCAACTGAACGACCTGACCCCGGGCTACGACCTGAAGTCCGGCCTGGCCGCCCTGGGTATCGCCAACAAGGTCGATTACGTCATCGTCAACCAGCCGAGCTACCTGGCCGGCTACAACAAGGTGCTCGCGGCCGCCGACCTGGACACCGTGAAAGCGTATTTTGAATGGCAATTGCTGCGCAGCTATGCCAGCTACCTGTCGAAAAACTTCGTCGATGAAAGCTTTGCCTTTTACGGCACGGTGCTCAGTGGCGTGAAGGAAAACCAGCCGCGCTGGAAGCGTGGCGTGGGCGCCGTTGAAGGCGTGCTGGGCGAAGCCGTCGGCAAGTTGTACGTGGCGCAATATTTCCCGGCAGAGCGCAAGGCGCACATGCAGGAACTGGTGAAAAACGTGCTGGCCGCCTACAAGGACAGCATCGACACCCTGGACTGGATGAGCCCGGAAACCAAGAAGGAAGCGCAAGCCAAGCTGGCCAAGTTCACGCCGAAGATCGCGTATCCGAACAAATGGCGCGATTACACGAAGCTGCAAATCGTCCAGGGCGACCTGGTGGGCAACATGATGCGCGCCGCCAACTTTAGTTCCGCACGCCAGGTGGCCAAGCTGGGCAAACCGATCGACCGCGAAGAGTGGGGCATGACGCCGCAAACGGTAAACGCCTATTACAGCTCGACGATGAATGAAATCGTCTTCCCCGCTTCCATCCTGCAGCCGCCGTTCTTTGACGCCAACGCGGACGACGCCGTCAACTATGGCGCCATCGGCGCCGTCATCGGCCATGAAATCAGCCACGGCTTCGACGACAAGGGCAGCCAGTCCGATGGCGACGGCAACCTGCGCGACTGGTGGACCCCGGCCGACCGCAAGAATTTTGCGGCCAAGGCCGACGCGCTGACCAAGCAATACGATGGCTACAGCCCATTGCCGGGCTACCACGTCAACGGCGCGCTGACCCTGGGCGAAAACATCGCCGACAACTCGGGCGTGGCGATCGCCTATAAAGCCTATAAAATCTCGCTGGGCGGCAAGCCGGCGCCCGTGCTGGATGGTTTGACGGGCGACCAGCGCTTCTACATGGGCTTTGGCCAGGTGTGGCGCAGCAAGATGCGCGAAGCGCAGCAAATCGTGCAGATCAAGACCGACCCCCATTCGCCGGGCCAGTACCGCGCCAATGGCACCATGGTCAACCAGCCTGGCTTCTATGAAGCGTTTGGCGTGAAACCGGGCGACAAGATGTATGTCGCGCCGGAAAACCGCGTGATCATCTGGTAAACATCGTATCCATGTAAACGTTATCTTGTCACAACAAAAAAGACCACTTGCGTGGTCTTTTTTGCATTCTGGCCAAAGTTCTTTCTGTCATTTCGGCCGGTATGCTACAGTCAAAAACCGGGCCAGAAGCCCTGGGCCTTCTGACCCTTATATTCCACACAATACAATATAGAGGACAACCGTGAATCGTTATTTGTTAAGTGCATTGACCCTGAGTTTGCTGGCCGGCGTGTCCGGCATGGCTGGCGCCGCTGATACTGCCAAGAAAGCCGCCGCCGCTCCCGCCACGGCCGTCGCTGCCGCGGCGCTGACGTCCGGCATCGCCGTCGAATACGTCGACCCTGCCGTGCGCGCGCAGGACGATCTGTTCCAGCACCTGAATGGCAAATGGCTGGCGGAAACTGTCATACCTGCCGACAAGTCGAGCTGGGGCAGCTTTGCCAAGCTGGCTGATGACACGCAAACGCAGCTGCGCGGCATCGTCGAAGGCGCGGCCGCCGACAAGGCCCGCGCGGCCGGTTCGAATGCCCAGAAAATCGGTGATTTTTATAACAGCTTCATGGATGAAGCCAAGCTGGAAAGCCTGGGCCTGACCCCCTTGAACGCGGAGCTGGCGAAAATCGCAGCGCTGCAGGACAAGGCGGAATTGCCGGCCGTGATCGCCCATTTCAGCAAACTGGGCGTGACCTCGCCTTACGACTTCGGCATCCACCAGGACGCCAAGGATTCCACCAAATACGTGGCCGACATCGTGCAAAGCGGCCTGGGCTTGCCTGACCGCGATTACTACCTGGAAGAAGGCAAGGCCGATACGCGCGCCAAGTACCTGGCCCACGTGGAAAAAATGCTCAGTTTGGCTGGCGACGCGAACGCTGCCGCCAATGCCAAGGCCATCCTGGCGCTGGAAACGGAACTGGCCAAGGCGCAATGGAGCAATGTGCAGAACCGCGACCCCGTCAAAACCTATAACAAGGTGGAACTGGCGAAATTGGCCAGCGTGGCGCCAGGCTACGACTGGGCCCGCTACCTGAAGGACACGGGCATCGCCGGCAAGGTCAATTATGTGATCGTCAGCCAGCCCAGCTACCTGAAAGGCTTTGCCGAGATCGCCAACAAGACGCCGCTGGAAACGTGGAAAGCATACTTCCAGTGGCACTTGCTGCACGCGAACGCCGGCTACCTGCCGAAAGCGTATGTCGATGAAAACTTCGCCTTCTATGGCACTACCCTGACGGGCGTGACGGAAATGCGTCCGCGCTGGAAACGCGGCGTGGGCGCCGTCGAAGGCGCGCTGGGTGAAGCCGTGGGCCAGCTGTACGTGGAGCAGTATTTCCCGGCCGAGCGCAAGGTGCGCATGGAAGCGCTGGTGAAAAACCTGATGACGGCCTACAAGCAAAGCATTGACAAGCTCGACTGGATGAGCCCGGTCACCAAGAAACAGGCGCAAATCAAACTGGCCAAGTTCACCACCAAAATCGGCTATCCGAACAAATGGCGCGATTACTCGGGCCTGACGGTGGCGCCCGACGACTTGATCGGCAACATCCAGCGTTCGCACCTGCTCAACTACAACCGCGAATTGAACAAGCTGGGCCAGCCTATCGACCGCGACGAGTGGGGCATGACGCCGCAGACCGTGAACGCCTATTACAATCCTGAGCTGAACGAAATCGTCTTCCCGGCCGCCATCCTGCAGGCGCCGTTCTTCGACGCGAACGCGGACGACGCCGTCAACTATGGCGCCATCGGCGGCGTGATCGGCCATGAAATCAGCCACGGCTTCGACGACCAGGGCGCCCAGTACGACGGCGACGGCAACCTGCGCGACTGGTGGACCAAGGCCGACCATAAAAACTTCGCCAAGAAAACCAAGCAACTGGTGGCGCAGTACAACAGCTTCAGCCCCGTCAAGGACCACTTCGTCAATGGCGAACTGACCCTGGGCGAAAACATCGCCGACAATTCCGGCGTGGCGATCGCTTATAAAGCGTACAAATTGTCGCTGAACGGCAAGAAAGCCCCCGTCATCGACGGCTTCACGGGCGAGCAGCGCTTCTACGCGGGCTTTGCCCAGGTATGGCGCATGAAGATGCGCGAAGCGCAGCAACTGGTCTTGCTGAAAACGGACCCGCACTCGCCAGGCCAGTTCCGCGCCAACGGCACCATGCGTAACCAGCCCGGCTTCTATCAAGCCTTCGACGTGAAACCGGGCGACAAGATGTATCTGCCACCGAAAGACCGCGTCATCATGTGGTAACAGCAGTGCTAACGCGCTAGCATCGAGCCGCCCCGCTATCAAGCCGGGCGGCTTTTTCACGCCCGTCGCGAACGTCGCGTAGGTCGGATTGGCGAAACGCGTAATCCGACAAATCGCTTGCTTATGCGCAGGCGAAAAAAAACCGCCCATCCGGGCGGTTCCTGGTTCAACGCGCTGGCTGAATTATTTGGCAGGCTCGGCTGCAGGAGCAGCGCCATCAGCGGCAGCGGCCGGTGCCGGCACTTCCGGTTCCTTGAACTTGCCGCCCGACGCGTTCGCAATGTAGACGACGGCGCGCGCCACTTCCACATCGTCGAGGTCGGGATTGCCGCCCTTGGCCGGCATGGCGCGCAGGCCTTCGATGGCGTGTTTCAGGACCGTATCGTAGCCTTGGGCCAGGCGGGCCGACCAGCTGCCCGCGTCGCCAAATTTCGGTGCACCGGCCACGCCGGCGCCATGGCAAGCCACGCAGGTCGCCGTGTAGACGGCTTCGCCGCTTTGCAGCACTTTCGGACCGCTGGCATCCTTGAAGGTAAAGCCGGCGTTGGCAACTGGGCTCAAGCGCTCGGCAATGGCTTCCGGCGACTGGCTGTCCGTACCGGCGCCCGTCAGTTTTTGCGCCGTGACGAACTGCACCAGCAGGATGATGCCGATGACGGTGATGAGGAAGAAGCCCGCTACGGCGGCAAGCAATTGTTTAGGCGTTTTGATCGCTGATTGTTGTTCGTTATGTGCGTCGCTCATGATGTCCTTAGTCCAGATTTGAAACTGATGGCCGTGTAAGGTAGCATTTTTACATGCTTGGATGTAAACCTTTATGAAACCCACAATTATAGGCACAAAAATTGAGCAGTGACATGCAATTGCCAGCGATACGACAGTTTCCGTAGACGTAGGTAAAGAAAAACGGTATCCTTCGCATCACTTCAGAAATTCCCCCTACGCGGCTGTAGCTCAGTGGATAGAGTATTGGCCTCCGAAGCCAAGGGTCGTGGGTTCGATCCCCGCCAGCCGCACCAAGATGTCTCCCGTCGTTTCCCTCAATTATTCCCCCTCTGTTCGCAGTTGATGGGTAGCCCTGTGCTTGTCCTTGCACAAATTGTTATACTATTTTGGTTGCGTTTATTGCGTTTGGTTCGTAATCTTGAATGGAAAGCAGGGAGGAATGCCATGTCGAATGTAATCGATCGTCTGGAAAATAAAGAAGACCAGGAACTGGCGAAAGCGGCGCAGCGCTGCCTGGTCAGTGCGCTGGAT
Organism: Janthinobacterium sp. KBS0711; assembly: GCF_000988085.1. Lineage (NCBI taxonomy): Bacteria > Pseudomonadati > Pseudomonadota > Betaproteobacteria > Burkholderiales > Oxalobacteraceae > Janthinobacterium > Janthinobacterium sp. KBS0711. The sequence goes on from NZ_LBCO01000004.1 coordinate 290,645, forward strand.
CATTCGCGTGCCGTGCGGATTGCCGTTCTGGAAGAGGGGGCGCAAGACTTGGGCGATGCCCCTTTGTTACGCTTGCCGCCGAATGTATTGCGTCTGTTTGCCGATGTACTGGGCACCCTGGCGCAAGGTAAGGCCGTGATGGTCATGCCGAAGGAACATGATGTGACGACGCAGGAAGCGGCGATGTATTTGAATATGTCGCGGCCCTATATGGTGCGCCTGCTCGAGGCTGGGAAGATTCCCCATCATAAGGTGGGTACGCACCGCCGGCTGCGCTTTGAGGATGTGGTGCAGTACAAGGATGAGCGCAAACAGCGTTCGCAACAGGCTTTGCAGGCCTTGGCAGATCAGGCGCAGGAGCTTGAACTGGGGTACTGATGGCCGGATACTATCGTTACACTGCCGTCCTTGATGCCTGTGTGCTGTATCCGGCACCCTTGCGGGATCTATTGCTGAGTTTGGCGGCGGACGGTATCTTCAGCGCACGCTGGACAGCGCAGATACAGGAGGAGTGGCAACGCAACTTGCTGCTCAAGCGGCCTGATCTCGACCCTTCGGCGTTGGCACGCACCAGCGTACTGATGGCCGAGGCAGTGGAGGACGGCCTGATCGAATCGTACGAATACCTGATTGATGCCTTGGTCTTGCCCGATGCCGACGACCGGCACGTGCTGGCGGCAGCCATCGTGGGACATGCGGACGCCGTCGTCACATTCAATCTCAAAGACTTCCCGGACGCGATCATGCGAGGGCACAACATTGAAGTCTTGCACCCCGATGATTTTTTGGTAGCGCAGTATGAACTGGCGCCGATACGCATGCTCAGTGTCGTCAAGGAAAACCGGGCGCGCTTGCGAAAACCGCCCAGATCCGCCGCAGAACTGATTGCCACCTACGAAGCGCAAGGCTTGCCGCAACTGGGCAAGTTGCTACGTTCCGCGATTGCCTTGCTCTAGTCTCCGCTCCACCGCTTCACCGCTCCACCGCTCCGCCCCCCTTAAAATACATGCTTGCATTTTCCTGAGGCTTGAACTGCTTTTTTTTCAGGCACTGCCCTGCTTGAAACGTCCCTGACGCCCCTGCCGTTGTCTGTTTACAACCTCCAAAGTCTCTCAGCCGCTGATATCAATATTGATATCGAAACAGTGGAAAAATTGATTGGAGAGATTATCGCCCAGCCCCTAAGATAAACGCCGAGCATGCGAACGACATGCAAGCGATACAAAAAATATCAATACAATATCTGGAGATTCATGATGCGCAACGCCACCGGCCCGCTCGCGGCCACTTCCCCTCGTCCATTCACCTTGAAGGCAGCCGTTGCGGCACTGGCCGGTATTGGCTTGCTGAGCACGGCTTCGGTCTGGGCGCAGGATGCGGTGGCTGCCGATGCCAGTGCCGAGCCTGCTGCGGAAGTGTCGGTCGTGACCGTCAGCGGCGTGCGCCGCTCGGCCCAGAATTCCCAGCAGATCAAGATGCGTTCGGACCAGGTCATCGATTCCATCGTTGCCGATGATATCGGCAAATTCCCCGATAACAACGTGGCCGAGACGCTGGCGCGCATTTCCGGCATCCAGATCCGCCGCGATTCGGGCGAAGCGAGCGCCGTCATGATCCGCGGCTTGCGCGATGTCACGACCCTGCTCAACGGCCGCGAACTGTTCACCACCACGGGCCGCTACGTCAACCTGGCCGACATTCCCGCCACCATGCTGCAGCGTGTCGACGTGTACAAGTCGCAGGGCGCAGACCAGGTCGAAGGCGGCGTGGCCGGCATCATCGACGTGCGCACCAACCGTCCGTTCGATTTCAAGGATTTCACGGCCAGCGTGAATACGCGCGCTGTCTACAGCGACAAATCCAAGGCCACCGACCCGAACATCAGCGGCATGCTGTCGAACCGCTGGAAGACGAGTATTGGCGAAGTGGGCGCGCTGCTGGGTTTGTCGCAGCAGCAGCACCGTTATCACGAGGAACGCGCATTCAATACGGCGCCCGTGGATAAAAGTTTCCTGTCGCCTGGTTTGACGGGGCCTGACCAGGTGGGCTTGCTGCCGATCAAGGGCGACCGCCGTCGCACCACCGCCAATGCCGTGCTGCAATGGCGTCCGAACGCCGACGTCGAGCTGTACGCGGAAGGCATGGCCACGCGCTTCCTGCTTGATGCCGAGTCCGATTACTTTGTCGGCTTGCCATGGTGGGGCACGCCTGTGTCCGCAACAAAAATTCCCGGCACCGACCAGCTGCAAACGCTCACGTCCACCAACGTCAACACCATCATGTCGACGCAGGCGAACAAGAACCAGACGAAGACGCATCAATTTGCCGTCGGCGGCTTGTGGGATATCAATCCGGAATGGCGTTTCACGTCGGAAGTGGCCAGCACCAAGAGCACGTATGCCTGGCGCAATCCGATTCTCGACGCGATTACCGTCGTGCCGAATGCCCGCGTCAATACCAACCAGAACGGCACCTTGCACGTCGACTACACCGGCAGCGATTTGCAAGACCCGTCGAATTACTATCTGAAGGGTTTCTTCGACCGTTACGGCAAGGACCAGGGCAGCTCGAACGACGTGCGCGCCGACCTGGCGTACACGCCCAGCGCCGGCGGCATCTTCAAGGAAATCAGCGTCGGCCTGCGCGGCGTGAAGCGCGAAGCCGAATCGATCAAGAGTTTCGAGGGCAATGCGGAAGCACCGGACGTGTCCGGCGCCGCGTTTCCGTTCGGCCGCCAGAGCGTGACGTCGATTCCTGGCCTTAATTGCTTGTCGGAACCGATGTCCAGCGGCGGCCCCGACTATGGCTTGAAGCAGTGGTACACTCCGTGCGCCAGCTTCCTGCTCAATAACACGGGCACCATCCGCGAAGCCGTCACGGGCAGCAGCGCGGCGCGCGCCATGGACCCGGGCTCGTTTTTCAAGGATACGGAAAAGACGTATTCCATCTATACCAAGGCGAAAATCGCCTTCAAGCTGGCCGAATATCCCGTTGACGGCACCCTGGGCGTGCGCGTCGTGCGCACCGAGCAAAGTCTGCAAGGCAACAGTTCGCAAGATGGCGTCTACACGCCTGTCATCAGCGACACGGCCAGCACCGATGTGCTGCCGAGCGTGGCCCTGAAAATCAAGCTGCGCTCGGACCTAGTCGGCCGCTTCGCTGCGGGCCGCACCATCAGCCGTCCCGGCTTTTCCCAGTTGAACCCGGGCGTGGCCCTCGTCAACTCGACGGAAACGGTCAAGGCGACGGGCGCGGGCGGCAATCCGAACTTGAAACCAGTCACGGGCGACAATGTCGATGCGGCACTGGAATGGTATTTCGCGCCGGCCGGTTCCGTCACGGCCACCGTGTTCCACCACAAGTTCGACGGCTATATCCAGCAACGCATTTCCAGCGAAACCATCGCCGGCAAGACCTATGACGTGGATCGTCCGTACAACACGGCCGCCGGCAAGCTGCAGGGCCTGGAAATTGGCTACCAGCAGTTTTATGACGGCTTGCCTGGCCTGTTGAGCGGCCTGGGCTTGCAAGCGAACGGTACCTACATGAGCGGCACCACGGACGACGAGACGGGCAGCCACGCCATCACGGGCGTGTCGCGCTATGCCTACAACCTGGTCGTGCTGTACGAAAAAGACGCGTGGTCGGGCCGCCTGGCCTACAACTGGCGCTCGAAATTCATCGACAGCTACAGCCAGGGCGGCCCCGGCCTGGACTTGAAAGTGGCGCCGACGGCCCAGCTTGACGGTTCGCTGTCGTACAAGATCAACGACCAGTTCACCGTGACCCTCGATGGGAATAACTTGCTCGACACCAAGTTCAAGGATTACTGGAACACTGCGGGCGTGTATCCGCGCGACACGCGCCGCTATGACCGCACGGTAGGGTTATCACTGCGCTGGAAAATGTAAGTTGGTCGCACAGTAAAAAATCAAGGGCGTTGCCATGGTTTCGGCCGGCAACGCCCCTGTCAGTTGGGCAGTCACGCACGATTCATCATAAAAAGAATGGACGGAAAGCATGGAGACGCAAAAATTATCTACCGTTGAAAAGGTCGGCTTCGGCGCCGGCGACATGGCGCTCAATGTCGTCATCTCGTCGATGATGTTGATCATCACCTTTTTCTATACCGATATCTATGGCTTGAAAACCACCGACCTGGCCCTGCTGTTCGTGGCCGTGAAAGTCATCGGCGCCATCGCCGACCTGGTCATGGGCCAGATCACCGACCGCTACAGCTTTGCCTCGGGCCGCTACCGTCCATACCTGCTGTGGCTGGCCGTGCCGTATGGCGTCAGCGTCTTCTTTGTGTTCAGCACGCCCGAGTGGCAGTATGACGCCAAGCTGATCTGGGCATACTCGACGTATATCCTGATGACCATCATGACGGCCGGCGTGGGCATCCCCTATATTTCCCTGATCAGCGGCCTGACCAGCGACCCGCAGGACCGCCTGTCGGCCAACGGCTACCGCCTGTTCTTCGCCAAGATCGGCGCCTTCATGGTGACCATCGTCGTGCCGATCCTGTCGCAGCGCTGGGGCGGCGGCAACCCGGCCGTCGGCTACCAGGCGGCCATGGCCGTGATGGCCGTCATGGGCGTGGCCCTGTTCCTGTTCTGCTATTTCTCCACCACCGAGCGCGTCGTGCACGTGGTGGAAAAGCAATCGTTGCTCGATCAATTGAAAGTGCTGCTGCAGAACGACCAGTGGCTGGTGCTGTGCGGCGTGTGCGTCACGGGCACCATCGGCTATGTCGTGCGCGGCTCGGTCGCCATTTATTACGCGAAATACTATCTGGGCGGTAGCACGGAAACCGTGGCCGCCTTCCTCACGACGGGCGTGGTGGCCGCCATCCTGGCCATGATCGCTTCGACCTGGATCACCAAGTTTTACTGCAAGGTAAAACTATTCCGCTACACGCAGATCGGCGTCGCCCTGATCAGCCTGGCGATCTATTTCTTTGTGAAGCCGAGCGACACCGTGCTGGCCTTTGCCCTGTATTTCCTGCTGTCCTTTGTCGTGGACTTGCACGCGCCCGTGTTCTGGTCGGCCATCGCGGAAACCATCGATTACGGTCAAGTGAAAACGGGCAAGCGCGTCTCCGGCTTTGCCTTTGGCGGCATTTCCGTCTGCCAGAAGGCGGGCATGGCGGTCGCGGGCGGCCTGGTCGGCGTGCTGCTGGCGTATTTCGACTACCAGCCCAACCATGAGCAAACGCAATTCGCCCTGAACGGCATCGCCCTGATGCTGTCGATCATCCCCGGCTTTTTCCATTTGCTGATGGGCTTGCTGATGTTCAAGTACCGCATCAGCGACAGCTATTACACGGGCGTGAAAACCGAAATGCACAAGCGCGGCTATGTGGCGGCGTAAGAATAATTGAATGGAGTAAACAACATGGCAGACGTCTTGAAACCGCTGATCGAACAGCGCGCCGACCCGCATATCTACCGCCACAGCGACGGCTACTATTACTTTACGGCGTCCGTGCCCCAGTACGACCGCATCGAACTGCGCCGCGCCGACAGCATTGCCGGCCTGGCCGGCGCGCAAACGGTCGACGTGTGGCACAAACCGGAAACGGGGCCGTACAGCGAGCTGGTGTGGGCGCCCGAGCTGCACTTCAACCAGGGCGCCTGGTATGTGTATTTCGCCGCCGCGCCAAGCCGCGAGATCAAACATAAACTGTTCCAGCACCGCATGTATGCGATCCGCAATACGAATGCGAATCCACTGGAAGGCGAATGGGAATTCATGGGCCAGATCGACACGGGCATCGACACCTTCTGCCTGGACGCCACCACGTTCGAGCACGACGGCGTGCTGTACTATTTGTGGGCGCAGAAAGATGTGGCCATCGAGGGCAATTCGAACCTGTACATCGCGCCGATGGCCACGCCGTGGCAGCTGGCTGGTCCGCCCGTGATGCTGAGTAAACCTGAATTCGACTGGGAAATTCGCGGCTTCTGGGTCAACGAAGGGCCGTCCGTGCTGAAGCGTAACGGCAAGATCTTCATCAGCTATTCCGCCAGTGCCACCGATGAAAACTACGCGATGGGTTTGCTGTGGGCCGATGACACGTCCGACCTGCTCGATCCTGCGGCGTGGAGCAAGTCGCCCGAGCCCGTGTTTGCCACCTGCTACGAGCACGGCATCTACGGCCCCGGCCACAACAGCTTCACGACGGCCGGCGAAGGTGTGTTGCTGGTGTACCATGCCCGCACCTACACGGAAATCGTTGGCGACCCCCTGTGGAACCCGGATCGCCACACCTTTGTCAAACCGTTGCGCTGGGATGCGCAAGGCATGCCTGTGTTTGGCCGTTCATCGACCCTGTAAAACCTGGACCGACGCCATGACCCCAGTTGATTCTGTTTCAGTGACGCAATTGCCGTTCGGCACCCTGCCCGATGGCCAGCACGTCAGCGTATTTACCCTGACGAACCGCCACGGCATGCAAGTCAAGGTGCTCGACTTGGGCGCCATCATCAGCGAAATCCACGTGCCGGACCGCAACGGCAGCTTTGCCGACGTGGTGCTGGGATTTGATCGCATCGAACCGTATCTGCACAACAGCGCCTTCCTGGGCGCCGTCATCGGCCGCTTCGGCAACCGCATCGCCGAGGGACGTTTCAGTCTGGACGGCAAGGATTACCAGCTGGCCGTGAATAACCCGCCGAATCACTTGCATGGCGGAAATCAGGGCTTTCACCAGGTTATGTGGCAAGCCGCGCCGTTCACCAGGGACGATGCCGTGGGCATCAAGTTCACGCGCAGCAGTCCGCACGGCGAAGACGGTTATCCGGGCAAGCTGGACGTCACCGTCGTGTACGAACTGGACAACGACAATGCGCTGCACCTGCGCTACCACGCCGTGACGGACCAGGCCACGCCGATCAACCTGACCAACCACAGCTATTTTAATCTGGCGGGGCAGGGCGATATCCTCGGCCACGAGTTGTCCATCGACGCGGACCGCTACCTGCCCGTGGACGCGGGGTCGATCCCCACGGGCGAACTGGCGGACGTGTCCGGCACGCCGTTCGACTTGCGCCAGAGCACCGTCATCGGCAGCAGCATCGATGTGCAGCATGAGCAGCTGCGCATCGGCCGCGGCTACGACCATAACTTTGTGCTCAATAAACAGGCAGATCATGGGCTGAACCTGGCCGCCACCGTGCGCGAGCCGCAATCGGGCAGGGTGATGCAGGTGTACACGCAGGAGCCGGGTATCCAGTTTTATTCGGGCAATTTCCTCGACGGTAGCCAGCAGGGCAAGCAAGGCGCCATCTGCTATCGCGGCGCGCTATGCCTGGAAACCCAGCATTTCCCGGATTCGCCGAACCAGTCGCACTTCCCCAGCACCATTTTGCGCCCGGGTCAGGTGTATCAAACGCAAACCGTGTACCGCTTTTCCGCCGAGTAAGCACCGCCGCTAAAACAGCCCACGCCCTGCCGCCACGCGCGCGCAGGGCGTTTTCATTGGTGCTGATAGATATCGTTTTCGATATCGGAACGCATTAAAAATTGATTGGAAAGGCATGGCAGGATTCTTTAGTATTCCAACATCGCTGCCCGGGCCGACGACATTAGATCCGGCATGGCACAACCAGGAGAATGGCATGTCTGAGACAAAAAAGAAGGTAGCCCTGCGCTCGGCCGAGTGGTTCGGCTCGCAGGATAAGAACGGCTTCATGTACCGCAGCTGGATGAAAAACCAGGGCATACCTGACCACGAGTTTCACGGCAAGCCCATCATCGGCATCTGCAATACCTGGTCCGAACTGACCCCCTGCAACGCACATTTCCGCCAGCTGGCCGAGCACGTCAAGCGCGGCATCCTGGAGGCGGGCGGTTTCCCAGTGGAATTCCCCGTCTTCTCGAATGGCGAATCGAATTTGCGCCCGACAGCCATGCTGACGCGCAACCTGGCGTCGATGGACGTGGAAGAATCGATCCGCGGCAACCCCATGGACGCCGTCGTGCTGCTGGTCGGCTGCGACAAGACGACGCCGGCGCTGCTGATGGGCGCGGCCAGCGTCGACATTCCGACCATCGTCGTCAGCGGCGGCCCCATGCTGAACGGCAAGCTCAATGGCAAGGACATCGGTTCCGGCACGGCCGTGTGGCAGCTGCACGAACAGATGAAGGCAGGTTCCATCACTCTGCATCAGTTCATGTCGGCCGAATCGGGCATGTCGCGCTCGGCCGGTACCTGCAACACCATGGGCACGGCCTCGACGATGGCCAGCATGGCGGAAGCGCTGGGCACGTCCCTGCCGCACAACGCCGCCATCCCCGCCGTCGATTCGCGCCGCTACGTGCTGGCCCACATGTCGGGCATTCGCATCGTCGAGATGGTGCACGAAGACCTGCGCCTGTCGAAAGTGCTGACGCGCGAAGCGTTTGAAAACGCCATCAAGGTCAACGCCGCCATCGGCGGCTCGACCAATGCCGTGATCCACCTGAAAGCGATTGCCGGGCGCATCGGCGTGCCGCTGGAGCTGGAAGACTGGACCAAGGTAGGCCGCGGCACGCCGACTATCGTCGACTTGCTGCCGTCGGGCCGTTTCCTGATGGAAGAGTTTTACTACGCGGGCGGCTTGCCGGCCGTGATACGCCGCCTGGGCGAGGGCGATTTGCTGCCGCACAAGAACGCGCTGACCGTCAACGGCAAGTCGCTGTGGGACAACTGCGTCGAAGCGCCGATCTACAACGACGAGGTGGTGCGCACCTTGGACAACCCCTTGCTGGCCGATGGCGGCATTTGCGTGTTGCGCGGCAACCTGGCGCCACGCGGTGCCGTGTTGAAACCGTCGGCCGCCTCGCCGCATCTGATGCAGCATCGCGGCAAGGCCGTCGTGTTCGAAGATTTTGAACATTACAAGGCGCGCATCGTTGATCCGGATCTGGATGTGGACGCGAACTCCGTGCTGGTCATGAAGAACTGCGGCCCGAAAGGCTATCCTGGCATGGCCGAAGTGGGCAACATGGGCTTGCCGCCGAAACTGCTGGCGCAAGGCATCACCGACATGGTGCGCATCTCGGATGCGCGCATGAGCGGCACGGCCTACGGCACCGTCGTGCTGCACGTGGCGCCGGAAGCGATGGCCGGCGGCCCGCTGGGCATCGTCAGGGATGGCGACATGATCGCCCTCGACTGCCACAACGGCAGCCTGAACATCGACATCAGCGACGCGGAAATCGCCGAGCGCCTGGCGGCCCGCGAACTGGGCAGCGCACCCGGGCCGAAGAGCGGCTACCAGCAGCTGTACATCGAACACGTGTTGCAGGCCGACGAAGGCTGCGATTTCGACTTCCTGGTCGGCAATCGCGGTTCCGCCGTGCCGCGCCACTCACACTAAGCGGAGAATCCCATGCTGTTGCTGCAATTTACGAATGAACACGGCGGGCGCCTCGTCGGCCTGCTGCAAGACGACGCCATCCGCGTCATCGAAGGCTACAACACGACGTATGCGCTGGCGCAAGACGCCATCCGAAAGAAAGTCAGCCTGGCGGACCTGGTCAACGCCACAGTCGGCAACACCACGCATTCCTATGCGGACGTGGCCGCTGCCGGACGTGTGCTGCCGCCGCTCGACCACGCGGACGAAGCGCACTGCTACGTGACGGGCACGGGCCTGACCCACCTGGGCAGTGCCGGCGCGCGCGACGCCATGCACAAGAAGATCGGCGGCGATGCCGAGTCCCTGAGCGACTCGATGAAAATGTTCCGCCTGGGCGTGGAAGGCGGCAAGCCGGCTGACGGCACGGCCGGCGCCCAGCCCGAATGGTTCTATAAAGGCGACGGCTCCATCGTGCGCGCCGGCGGCCAGCCGCTGCGCATGCCGGACTTTGCCCTCGATGGCGGCGAAGAGCCGGAAATCGCCGGCCTGTACGTGATCGGCGATGACGGCCAGCCCTACCGGGTCGGCTACGCCATCGGCAATGAATTCTCCGACCACATCACGGAGCGCCAGAACTATCTGTACCTGGCCCACTCGAAGCTGCGCGCCTGCAGCGTCGGACCGGCCCTGCTGGTGGGCGAATTGCCCGCGCATATCGCCGGCGCCTCGCGCGTGCTGGACGCGGCTGGCAATGTGCGCTGGGAAAAAGCGTTCGTCAGCGGCGAAGAGAATATGTCGCACACGATTGCCAACCTGGAACACCATCACTTCAAGTATCCGCTGTTCAAGCGCCCTGGCGACGTGCACGTACACTTCTTTGGCACGGCAACGTTAAGCTTTGCCGATGGCGTGAGCGTGGCGCCGGGTGAAACCTTTGAAATCGAAGCGCCGGCCTTCGGCCCTGCCTTGCGCAACCGCCTCGATGTCTTCCCAACCGAATTTGCGAAAGTGAGCACATTATGAGTTTCAATATCACCGGTGATGCATTGATCGGCGGCGTCGCCGTCAAGGGCAATGGCGGCTCCTTCGAAGCGTGGGACCCGGCTGCGCGCGCGCACATCGCGCCCGCTTTCCACATGGTCGACGCCGCGCAAATCGACGCGGCGTGCCGTTTGGCCCAAGCCGCGTTCGATCCGTACCGCGCCACCAGCGATGCGGAACGCGCCGATTTTCTCGACACCATCGCCGCGCAAATCCTCGAGCTGGGCGACGACCTGATCGTGCGCGCCATGACGGAAAGCGGCTTGCCGCGCGCGCGCCTGGAAGGCGAACGTGGCCGTACGGTGGGTCAGCTGAAATTGTTCGCCGGCTTGCTGCGCGAGGGTTCATGGACCGATGCACGCATCGACAGCCCGCTGCCTGACCGCGTGCCGCCGCGTCCTGACTTGCGCTTGCGCATGATCGGCCTGGGCCCCGTCGCCGTGTTTGCGGCCAGTAACTTCCCACTGGCCTTCTCGGTGGCCGGTGGCGATACGGCCTCGGCCCTGGCGGCCGGTTGCCCTGTCGTGCTGAAAGCTCACTCGGCCCATCCGGGCACGTCGGAGCTGGTGGCGCGCGCGATTGTGAAAGCGATTGCCCTGTGCAAGCTGCCGGCCGGCGTATTCGCCCTGCTGACGGGCACGGGCAATGGCATCGGCCAGACCCTGGTGGCCCATCCCGCCATCCAGGCTGTCGGCTTTACGGGTTCGCGTTCGGGCGGCATCGCCCTGATGAAGGTGGCGGCGGAACGTGCGCAACCGATACCCGTATATGCTGAAATGAGCAGCATCAATCCCGTCTTCGTGCTGCCGCAAGCGCTGGCCGCCCGTGGCGCGGCGATCGCCAGCGGCTTTGCCGCCTCGCTGACCATGGGCGTGGGCCAGTTCTGCACCAATCCCGGCCTCGTGCTGGGCTTGGAAGGCCCTGACTTTACGGCGTTTGCCGCCGCTGCCGCCGAGGCGCTGGCGCCGGCGCCTGCCGCCACCATGTTGACGGCCGGCATAGCCAGCAGCTATGCCAAGGGCGTGGCCGCGCTGGCGCAGCATGCCGACGTGACGCCGCTGGTGCAAAACACGGGCGACGAAGGCAAGGGTGCCGCCGCCCTGTTCGTCACGTCGGGCGAAGCGTTTTTGGTCAAGCACGATCTGCGCGACGAAGTCTTCGGTCCCGCTTCCCTGTTGGTCGCCTGCCGCGACATCGAGCAATTGCTGGCGATCACGGAAAGCCTGGAAGGCCAGCTGACGGCCACCCTGCAAATGGATGCCGGCGACGTGGACGATGCGCGCCGCCTGCTGCCCGTGCTGGAGCGCCGCGTGGGCCGCATCCTGGCCAACGGTTTCCCGACGGGCGTGGAAGTGTCGACGGCCATGGTGCACGGCGGCCCGTTCCCGGCCACGTCGGACGGCCGCAGCACGTCCGTGGGCACGGCGGCCATCAACCGCTTCCTGCGTCCCGTGTCGTACCAGAACCTGCCGCAAGACTTGCTGCCGGAGTCGCTGCGCGACGATAATCCGCTGGGCATCTGGCGCCGTCACGATGGCGTGCTGGGTAAACTTTAATCACAAAAAATAAAAATATACAGGCGGAGACAAGATGAAGCAATTGGCGAAATATGGCAGCTTGCAGGGCAAGCGCGTGTTCATCACGGGTGGCGGCAGCGGCATCGGCGAATCTTTGGTGGCGGAATTTGCCGCCCAGGGCGCGCTGGTGGCGTTTGTCGATATCGCCGTGGAAGCGAGCGAGGCCCTGTGCCGCCGCCTGGTCGAAGCGGGCCTGACGGCGCCGATTTTTCGCCATTGCGACATCACCGATATTCCATCGCTGCAAGCCGTCATGGCTGAACTGGCCGACAAGCTGGGCGACTTCGATATCCTCGTCAACAATGCCGCCAACGACCAGCGCCACCAGGCGCAGGACGTCACCCTGGAATACTGGAACGAGCGTATTGCGATCAATCAACGTCCCATGTTCTTCACATGCCAGGCCGTCTTCGAGGGCATGAAGCGCAAGGGCGGCGGTTCCATCATCAACGTCAGCTCGATTTCCTGGCACATGAAGTCGGGCGGCTACCCGGTGTACGCCACCACCAAGGCGGCCGTCGTGGGCCTCACGCGGGGCTTGGCGCGCGATTATGGCGCCCACAATATCCGCGTCAACACCGTCACACCGGGCTGGGTCATGACGCAGCGCCAGATCGACCTGTGGGTCGACGACGCGGCGGAAGTGGAAATCAAGAAAAGCCAATGCTTGCCAAGCAAGCTGATGCCACAGGACATCGCCGCCATGGTGCTGTTCCTTGCCTCCGATGACGGCGCGATGTGCTCCAGTCAAGAGTTCATCGTGGATGCCGGCTGGGTCTAAGCCTTAGCGCATCGTTCAATCCGCGCCGGTGCTGACCGGCCCTCCAATCTTGAAACACCCTCTTGCCGCCGCAACCCCGCGGCAGGAGAGGCATCGCCATTCCATATTGCCGGGTTGATCCCGGCCCTTGCTTTTCACTAAAAAACAGGAGACAGCATGAAATTCATCCATACCAGCATCGTGGCCCTCAGCCTGGCCATGGCCGGCAGTGCCTTTGCCGCGCCCGTCAGTGTCACCATCGACGTGGCCAAGCCCGGTGCCGTGATCAACAAGAACGTGTACGGCCAGTTCGCCGAACATCTGGGTACGGGTATCTATGAAGGCATGTGGGTGGGACCGGAATCTGCCATTCCGAATACCAAAGGCTGGCGCAATGACGTACTGGGCGCGCTGAAACAGTTGCACGTGCCCCTGGTGCGCTGGCCGGGCGGCTGCTTTGCCGATGAATACCACTGGAAGGACGGCATCGGCGCACGTGACAAGCGCCCGACCAAGGTCAACACCAACTGGGGCGGCGTGGAAGAGTCGAACGCCGTCGGCACGCATGAATTCTTCGACCTGGCCGAGCTGCTGGGCGCGCAGACCTACATCAACGGCAATCTCGGTTCCGGCACGCCGCAGGAAATGTCCGAATGGCTGGAATACATGACGTCGGACAGCAAATCGACCCTGGCCGAGCTGCGCCGCAAGAATGGCCGCGCCCAGCCGTACAAGGTTGATTACTTTGGCATCGGCAATGAAGCGTGGGGTTGCGGCGGCAATATGCGTCCGCAGTACTATGCCGACCTGTACAAGCACTATCACACCTTCATGAAGACGCCGGAAAGCGCGCGCCCGAAATTCATCGCCAGCGGCGGCAATGACGACGACATCAGCTGGTCCAGCACCCTCAGCCGCGAGATCAAGCCGAACATGATGGACGCCATCAGTTTCCACTACTACACGGTGCCGACCGGCGTCTGGGAAAAGAAGGGCGCCGCCACGGGCTTTGGCGAAAATGAGTGGATTTCCACCCTGAACCGTACCCTGCGCATCGATAGCTTGATCAAGAACAATATCGCCGCCATCGACAAGAACGACCCCTCGAAAAAGACGGGCTTGTACGTCGATGAATGGGGCACCTGGTACGACGTGGAGCCGGGCACCAATACGGGCTTTTTGTTCCAGCAAAACAGCTTGCGCGATGCGCTCGTCGCCGCCTTGAACTTCAATATTTTCCACTCCCACGCGGACCGCGTGCGCATGACGAATATCGCGCAAATGGTCAACGTGCTGCAGGCGATGATCATCACGGACAAGGACAAATATTTCCTCACGCCTACGTATCATGCGTTTGAAATGTACGTGCCGTTCCAGGATGCTACCTCGCTGCCGGTCGCCATCCAGGGCAATGGCAAGTACAGCCTGGGCAAGGTCAGCATTCCGGAAGTGAGCGCCTCGGCCGCGCGCGGCAAGGATGGCAAGGTGTATCTGTCGCTGGTCAACACGAACCCGCACAAGGCCGTCGACGTGAACGTGGCGCTGGCCGGCAAGCAAGTGGCCAGCGTGACGGGCCGCGTGCTGACCGCAGGCAAGATGGATGCCGTCAACAGCTTTGCGCAACCGCAAGCCGTGCAACCGGTGGCGTTTAATGCCAAGGCGCAAGGCGGCAAGCTGACCGTATCAGTGCCAGCCAAGGCCGTCGTGGTGGTGGCCGTCGACTAAGCTGTCGCTCACTTGTCACTCATCAGGCCGGCCCGCATGACGGGCCGGCTGACCATTTTGGAGAAGACGATGCACACATTGACACGCGGCATGGCCGCCATCCTGAGCACCCTGGCGATCATGGCCGCCGCGCACGCGGCGCAGGTCAGCGTGCACGACCCCGTGATGGCCAAGGAAGGCGACACGTATTATTTGTACAGCACGGGTCCCGGCATTACCTTTTACAGTTCGAAAAACATGATTGACTGGCAACCGGAAGGGCGCGTCTTCGCGGGCCAGCCTACGTGGGCAAAAACAGCTGCTCCCAGCTTTGACGACCATATCTGGGCGCCCGACGTGCAATTTCACGACGGAAAATATTACCTGTACTACTCGGTGTCCGGCTTCGGCAAGAACACGTCCGGCATCGGCGTGACCGTCAACACGACCTTGAATCCCCGTTCGCCCGACTACCGCTGGGTCGACCAGGGCATGCTGCTGCAATCGGTGCCCGAGCGCGACGAGTGGAACGCCATCGATTCGAACATCATCACCGATGCCAAGGGCACGCCGTGGATGTCGTTCGGCTCGTTCTGGAATGGCATCAAGCTGGTGAAACTCAACAAAGACTGGACCCGCATTGCGGAACCGCAAGAGTGGCACTCGCTGGCCCGACGCGTACCCCTGCCGCCACGCGCAGGCGAATTCAAGCCGGCGCCCGAGGAAATCGAGGCGCCCTTCATCTTCCAGCGCGGCAACGACTACTTCCTCTTCGTTTCCTGGGGCCTGTGCTGCCAGAAAGAAAAAAGCACCTATCACCTGGCCGTGGGCCGCTCAAAAAGCGTGACGGGGCCCTACCTGGACAAGGATGGCCGCGACATGGCGCAGGGCGGTGGCACGGTGCTGCTGAAAGGCGACAAGGACTGGCAAGGCCTTGGCCACAACAGCGCCTATACGTTTGACGGCAAGGATTACCTGGTGCTGCACGCCTACGAAACGGCGGACAATTACTTGCAGAAGCTCAAGATCCTGCCCATGACGTGGGACAAGGATGGCTGGCCGCAAGTCGATGCGCGCGACTTGAACCGCTATCAAAGCCGGCAATTGCCGGCAGCCAAACGGTAAGCAGGGCAGGGGATGGGCGGCAGGTGATACGCAAATCGATATCACAAGCGAAAAAGAATTGATTGGATGGCTATGTTGCTTTCTCCTACCATGGGTTCATAAAAAACCGCCCATCCGGCATCCGGCTGTGATGGTATTCCAAAAAAAACTGGAGACAAGAATGAAATTGACACGCCGCACACTCCTCGCCAGCGCCATGTTGTTGGCACTGTCCGCTACTTCTTCCGCCTTTGCCGCCAAGCCCCTCGTCATGGGCTTTTCGCAGGTGGGCGCCGAAAGCGAATGGCGCACCGCCAATACCGTCTCCATCAAGGATGCGGCCAAGAAAGATGGCGTCACCCTGAAATTTGCCGACGCGCAGCAAAAGCAGGAAAACCAGGTCAAGGCCCTGCGCTCGTTCATCGCGCAAAAAGTCGACGTGATCGCCTTCTCTCCGGTCGTTGAGTCCGGCTGGGATACGGTCTTGCGCGAAGCCAAGGCCGCCAAGATTCCCGTCATCCTGACGGACCGCGCCGTCAATGTCACCGATAAATCGTTGTACGTGACCTTCATCGGTTCCGATTTCGTGGAAGAGGGCCGCCGCGCCGGCCAATGGCTGCTTGAGCACGCCAAGAAAACCCCGGACGCCACCCTGAACATCGTCGAGCTGCAAGGCACGGTCGGCTCCGCGCCAGCCATCGACCGCAAGGAAGGCTTCCAGGAAGTCATTGGCAAGAATCCGAAATTGAAGATCATCCGTTCGCAAACGGGCGACTTTACGCGCGCCAAGGGCAAGGAAGTGATGGAAGCGTTCCTGAAGGCCGAGGGCAAGAAGATCAACGTGCTGTACGCGCACAATGACGACATGGCCATCGGCGCCATCCAGGCCATCGAAGAAGCGGGCATGAAACCGGGCAAGGACATCATCATCATCTCGATCGATGGCGTCAAAGGTGCGTTCGAAGCCATGATCGCCGGCAAGCTGAACGTCACCGTGGAATGCAGCCCGCTGCTGGGTCCGCAATTGATGTCGATTGCCCGCGATGTGGTGGCCGGTAAACCCGTGCCAGCGCGCATCACGACGGTGGAAGGCGTGTTCCCTGCCGAGGTGGCCGCCAAGGAATTCCCGAACCGTAAGTACTAAGCTTGCCGCATGATGAATACGCAAGCGCAACACAACGCCGCGCCAGCTCCCTTGCTGGAGTTGCGCGGCATCAGCAAGTCCTTTCCTGGCGTCAAAGCCCTCAGCGACGTTGCCCTGCGCCTGTATCCGGGCGAAGTGCACACCTTGATGGGGCAGAACGGCGCCGGGAAATCGACCCTGATCAAGGTGCTGACGGGCGTCTACACGCCCGACAGCGGCCAGATTTTGCTTGATGGCAAACCCATCGCCCCCGCGTCCACGTCGGATGCCCAGTTGCTCGGCATCAGCACCGTGTACCAGGAAGTTAATCTGTGCCCGAACCTGTCGGTGGCGGAAAACATTTTTATTGGCCGCTATCCGCGCCGCTTCGGCGCCATCGATTGGCGTTCCATGCAGCAACAGGCGCGTGCCTTGCTGCAGCAATTGCAGATCGATATCGATGTCACGGCGCAACTGTCCAGCTTTCCGCTGGCCATCCAGCAAATGGTGGCCATTTCGCGCGCGCTGAACATTTCGGCCCGCGTGCTGATCCTCGACGAACCCACGTCCAGCCTGGACGAGGCGGAAGTCAACCTGCTGTTTTCCGTGTTGCGCCGCCTACGCGAGCAGGGTATGGCGATTCTGTTTGTCACCCATTTCCTCGACCAGACCTACGCCATTTCCGACCGCATCACCGTCATGCGCAATGGCGAGCGCGAGGGTGAATACGCGTGCAGCGAATTGTCGCGCCTGGCGCTGGTGAATAAAATGATCGGCGTGGCGGCCGACACGCAGGAGCAAACGCTGGACCTGGCGCAGGAAGCGGGCGCCGCCAGCTTCGGTCCGACTGTGCTTGAAGCGCAGGGACTGGGCCGCAAAGGCGCCTTGCTGCCAATGGATTTCCACATCCGCCGGGGCGAATTGCTGGGCCTGGCCGGCTTGCTCGGCTCGGGCCGCACGGAACTGGCGCGTTTGCTGTTCGGCGCCGACAAGGCCGATTCCGGCAGCATTGTCATGCAAGGCAAGATACGCCAGTTCAACGTGCCACGCGACGCGATTGCCCAGGACATCGGCTTTTGCTCGGAAGACCGCAAGCACGAGGGCGCGATCCTGTCGCTGTCCGTGCGCGAAAACATCATCCTGGCCTTGCAGGCCCGCACGGGCTTGCTGCGCGCCATTCCCTTCAAACGCCAGCAGGCGCTGGCCGATGAGTACGTCAAGGCGCTGGGCATCAAGACGGCCAGCATCGAAACGCCGATCGGCAGCCTGTCGGGCGGCAATCAGCAGAAAGCTTTGCTGGCGCGCTGGCTGGTGACGTCGCCGGCCATGCTGATTCTCGATGAACCGACGCGCGGCATCGACGTGCGCGCCAAGCAGGAAATCATGAGCTATGTGGCCAAACTCTGTCGCAAGGGCATGGCCATCCTGTTCATCTCGTCGGAGTTGCCGGAAGTGCTGCGCTGCAGCGACCGCATCCTCGTCATGCGCGACCGCAAGGCCTGCGGCGACTATGCGCGCGGCGAGCTCGACGACAGCTCCGTGCTGCAGGTGATCGCCGGAGACGCCACATGAGTTTATCCACGCCATCGAACGCGCCCCTGGCGCGTCCGGCTTCCACTACGGGTACGTCCGCCTTGCATACCGTTCTGCACCATCCCCTGAGCCGGCCCCTGGCCGCGCTGTTGCTGCTGTTGCTGGTGGCCTTCTTCGCCATCCCCGGCTTTTTCCATCTGGAGATCCGCGACGGCCACTTGTACGGCAGCGTGATCGACATCGTCAACCGCGCCGCCCCGCTGATGCTGGCGGCCGTGGGCATGACCCTGGTCATCGCCACGCGCGGCATCGATATTTCCGTGGGCGCCGTCGTGGCCCTGTCCGGTACGGTAGCCGCCATGCTGATCGGCGGCACCATGGTGATGGACAACGGCGTGCCGACCTATGTCAGCAACATCCCCATGGGCTGGGCCCTGGCGGCCGCCCTGGGCGCGGCCCTGCTGTGCGGCGCCTGGAATGGCGTGCTGGTGGCGGGCCTCGGTTTGCAGCCCATCGTCGCGACATTGATCCTGATGGTAGCGGGACGTGGCCTGGCGCAATTGCTGACGGATGGGCAGATCGTCACCGTCTATTATCAACCGTTCTTTTTCATCGGCAGCGGTTACCTGTTCGGCTTGCCGTTTTCCCTGTTCCTCGTCGCTGCCGTGTTCATCATCACAGCCGTGCTGATGCGCAAGACGGCCCTGGGCCTGTTCATCCAGGCCGTCGGCATCAACCCCGTCGCCGCGCGCCTGGCGGGCATCAAGACGGCGACCCTGATCTTTTTCGTCTACGTGTTTTGCGCCGCCTGCGCGGGCCTGTCGGGCCTGATGATCAGCTCGAACATCAAGAGCGCCGACGCCAATAACGCGGGCCTGATGCTGGAACTCGACGCCATCCTGGCAGTCACTTTGGGCGGCACCTCGCTGGCTGGCGGCAAGTTCAGTCTCGTGGGCAGCATGATCGGCGCCCTCATCATCCAGACCCTGACCTACACGATTTATTCGCTGGGCGTGCCGCCGGAAGTGAACATGGTCGTCAAGTCGGTCGTCGTCTTCCTCGTCTGCCTGTCGCAATCGTCGGAATTCAAGCAATTGCTGCATCGGAGAAAAGCATGAAGGGCTTGCTGCATACCCCGTATTTCACCTCGCTCGTCACGGTCTTGCTGCTGGTGGTGATGCTGGGCCTCGGTGGCGCCGCCTATCCGGGCCTGCTGTCGACGCAAGTGATCTTTAACCTGTTGATCGATAACGCCTTTTTGCTGGTGATCGCCGTCGGCATGACTTTTGTCATCGTCTCCGGCGGCATCGATCTGTCCGTCGGTTCCGTGCTGGCCCTGTCGACCATGATCGCCGCCTGGCTGCTGAACGTGGCGCACTGGCCGCCGCTCCTGGTGATCGTCACCGTGCTGGCGCTGGGCACCGTCTTTGGCGCCGGCATGGGCGCGCTGATTCATTACTTCAAACTGCAGCCCTTCATCGTCACCCTGGCCGGCATGTTTTTGGCGCGCGGGCTGTGCTATCTGATCAGCATCAACTCGATTACCATCGACGATCCGCTGTTCGTCGCCATGTCGCAGACGCAATTGGGGTTCCTGGGCGGCTTTGTCTCGCCGGGTGTGGTGATCGCCGTGATCACGTTGCTCTTGGCCATCTGGCTGGCGCACGCCACGCCGTTCGGCCGCGCCGTGTATGCGATCGGTGGCAATGAGCAGTCGGCCCTGATGATGGGGCTGCCCGTGGGCCGCACCAAGGTCTTCATTTACGCATTCAGCGGCTTTTGCGCCGCGCTGGGTGGCGTGCTGTTTTCGTTCTACATGCTGTCCGGCTATGGCTTGCATGCGCAAGGCACGGAACTGGACGCGATTGCCGCCGTCGTCATCGGCGGCACCCTGCTCAGCGGCGGCTACGGCTATGTGGCGGGCGCGCTGTCCGGCGTGCTCGTGCTGGGCACCATCCAGACACTGATCGCCTTCGACGGCACGCTCAGCTCGTGGTGGACCAAGATCGTCATCGGCGGCTTGCTGTTCGTCTTTTGCGTCGTGCAAAGACTGATGGCCATGGGCCAGAAGAATACCAATCGGAGTTAATAGCATGTTTCAAAAGAATAAACTTGCCGCAACCATCGGCATGGCGGCGGCGCTCGCCTGCGCCCCATTCGGCGCGCAGGCGGCCAACCCCATCGTCAAGGATATCTACACGGGCGACCCGGCCGCGCTGGTCGACAATGGCAGGGTGTATTTGTACGTGGGCCACGATGAAGCGAGCGCCACGGATACGGATTACCGCATGCACGAGTGGCGCGTGTATTCCTCGTGCGACATGGCGAACTGGACGGATCACGGCTCGCCCGTGCGCTTTTCCACCTTCGCATGGGCCGGCAAGGATGCGTGGGCCGGCGACATCGTCAAGCGCGGCAGCAAGTATTATTTTTACTCCACAGTCGACCATAAAACCATCCCCGGCAAGGCCATCGGCGTGGCCGTGTCCGACAGCCCGACGGGCCCGTTCGTCGACGCGCGCGGCAGCGCCCTGGTCACGAACGACATGACGAAACAGACGGCCATTCCCTGGGACGATATCGACCCGGCCGTCTTCATCGACACGGATGGCCAGGCCTACATTTACTGGGGCAACACGGTCTTGAAATACGCCAAGCTGAAAGCCAACATGACGGAGCTGGACGGCCCGATCCTGACCTTCGGCATGGATGCGTTCACGGAAGCGGCCTACATGCACAAGCATGCGGGCACGTATTATTTGTCGTACTCGCGTAACTTCCCCGAGGAAACGGCGTATTCGACGGGCCCGACGCCCACCGGTCCCTGGCATTTTCGCGGCACCATCATGGACAAGAATGCCGTCGTGAAAACCATCCATCAGGCCATCATCGAATTCAACGGCAAGTCCTACATCTTCTATCACAACGACAAGTTGCCCGGCGGCGGAGAATACCGGCGTTCCGTTGCCGTGGAAGAGCTGAAATACAAGCCGGACGGCACCATCGAATTCATCGCGCAAACGGCTGGCCCGGCCGCCAACCCGAGCGCTGCCTGCAAGGCATTGTGAACGCTTGTTGACCACGTATAAAAAGGAGACATACCGATATCTATAACATCGATATTGAATTAAAACCGATATCGATCATGATATGATTTATTCATGGATACCCTCAACCCCAACTGGTTCTTGCGAGCCCGCCTGAAGACGCGGCAATTGCTGTTGTTGATCGCCCTTGACGAGCAGCGCAACATTCACCGCGCGGCGGAAGAATTGCACATGACGCAGCCGGCCGCGTCCAAGCAGATCAAGGACCTGGAAGAGATGCTGGACGTGCGCCTGTTCGACAGGTTGCCGCGTGGTATGGAGCCGACGATCTACGGCGAGACGATGATACGCCACGCGCGCATGGCCCTGACGAGCCTGTCCTTGGCGCATGACGATATCGTCGCCCTGAAGTCGGGCCTGACGGGCCAGGTGGAAGTGGGCGTCATCATGACGCCGGCCATGGCCTTGCTGCCGCGCGCGATTGCCCGCATCAAGCAGCAGGCGCCCTTGATGCGCATCGGGGTGCACCTGGAGCACAGCAATACCCTGATGGACATGCTGCAGCACGGCACCCTCGATTTCATGATCGGGCGCATCCTGGAAAAGGAAAGCAGCGCGGGACTCATCTACGAGGAATTGACGGAAGAGCCGGCCAGCGCCGTGGCGCGCAATGGCCATCCGCTGCTGTCGCGCAAGAATTTGCAATTGAAAGACCTGGCGGGCCAGCCGTGGATATTGCCGCCGCAAGGCAGCATCCTGCGCCACCGCTTTGACATGATGTTCCGCCGCGCCAGCCTGGAACCGCCCGTGGATGTGGTCGACACGACCGCCTTGCTCCTGATCACGTCGCTGCTGCAGCAGACGGATTCCTTGCACGTGATGCCGACGGAAGTGGCGCATTACTATGAATCGTTGAACGTGCTGAGCATCTTGCCCATCGAGCTGCCGTGCAAGATGGATGCGTTCGGCATCATCAGGCAGCAGGATCATTTGCTGTCGCCGGGGGCGGATATGCTGCTCAAAGCTGTGCGCGCGACGGCGGCGGATATGTATTGACTCGACGCGGTGGTGGCTGTGTCGGATTACGCGCTTGCGCGCTAATCCGACCTACGCCACATGGTAGGTCGGATTAGCCCGCAGGGCGTAATCCGACAATATCCGCGCAGCATGCTCAATCCGGTACTTCAAAGAAAAACAGCTGCACCAATCGCCCATTCTCCGGCGTGTCGCCAAACACATTGCTGATCGAGTGAAAGTAATGGCCCTTGTACACGATCAGGCGGTTGTGGCGCATCGGCACTTCCAGCAGGGCTTGCCAACTGTCGCGCTGTTCCTGCAAGTCGTTGAATTTCTGCACTTTACTGTTCGGCAGCCAGCGTTTCTGGAAATCCTTGAAGCTGGCGTAGCCGCCCGCTTTCACGTCCGCTTCGGGTAATCGCCGGTACCAGCCGCTGGGCTGGTGGCGCCAGAAGGTGGTGCCGCCCTGGCACTGCTCGGGCGGGTTCAGATACAGCACGCCCGCATAGAAATTAAAATTATTGCCCGTCTCATTGTCCACGTGAATATCCGTGCGCGCCATGGCGTCCGCATAGCTGAGGCGGTAGGAACCGTTGTCGGGCGAGATAAAACGAATGGGCCGGCCCAGCGCAGTGGCGATGCGTTCCATGATGGCCTGGCTGGGCTGGCCTGCTGTCTGGCTGCCCGGATAGTTTTGGCCCGCATAGCGCTGCTGCTCGAACGGCAACGCCAGTGCTTGCGCGCGCCAGGCAACAGGGTCGGGCAGGAAATCGTCGAGGATGTGCAAATCCGTTTCGCGCAGGAAATCGTCCAAGCTTGCCGGCACGTCGGGCGCCGTCAGCCGTTCCGTGTTTTCCGTGCCGGGGCTGGCAAAGCCGATGCGGCACGTTTGCGCCAGCGCCGGGTGCAGCGCCAGGCCTTGCGCGTAGCGTTCCAACGCCAGTTCCTGCTGTCCCGTGCGGTAGTACAGCTCGGCCAGTCCCTGCAGGGTTTGCCAACGCTGCGGGCGCAGGGCGTGGGCCCGTTCCAGTTCGGCGATGGTCTCCATCAGCCGCTGTTTCCCCATCAGCAATTCCGCATGGCTGATGGCAAAGTCATGCTCGTGCGGCGCCAGCCGCGCCGCCGTGGCGTAGCTGGCCAGCGCCGCCTCGCTGTCCGTGCCGCGCAGCACGTTGCCTAGGTTGTAATGGAACAGGGCGTTGTCGGGTTGCTGCTTGAGCGACAGTTTCAGCAAACCCAGGCCGATGGCGCCCTGGCCCAGCTCCAGCATCGCCAGTCCCTGGAAATGCTGCGCTTCGGCCAGGGTAGGGTTCAGTTTATACGCGGCCTGGTAAGCGTTGATCGCCTCGATCAGCTTGCCCGCCTGCTGCAGCCGTTGCCCGTTTGCCAGATGTTGTTCCGCCAGTGTCTGTTCGCCCATATGTCCCGATCCTGATCCCGATGCAATGTGGCGAACAGTGTAACCGAGCGCGTTCTACCGTGCCTGGCTGACGGGAATTTCTTCCCCGTTCAGCTTGATCGCCACCTTGACGATCTGCGCCTTGACCTGGTTGCTGGCCATGTCCGCTTCCTGGGCGTAGGCATACACGACGATGGCGAAGTCCTTGTAGCCGCTGCGGGCCGCTTCGATCTTGCGGGCCGCCTCCTGGTCCATTTTCAACAGCGAATAACCGTCGCCATTCGTGAACGCCAGCTTGTAGTCGCCGTTGTCGTACATGTAGTAATACGTGCCCGCGTCGGCGAACTTGGCGGGGAAGGCGGCCTTGTCCATCGCGTACGGCGACAGCGCGCCCTGGCCATTGATCTGGTAACGCAGGTAGCGTTTGGTTTTCGCTTCATTGACCTTGGCGTCGATCTGCGGTTTCAGCGCGTCGAGCACTTCCTGCTTGCGGAAGGCGTCGTTGCTGCCCGCATATTCGCGCGAGATGCGCTGCGCCACGGCCGCGTAGTCGGGCGGCACGCCGGACAGGGCGAGGTAGCTGTACATCAACTGGTGGCCGCTCGTGATGTCCACATAGCTGGACGTTGGCGTGGCTGCGTCCGCTTGCGGCAGGCTGGCGGCAGCCGCCTTCACTTGCGCTTTCGCGGCCAGGTCGGCGACATTCGCGGCGACGGGGGCGGAGGCGGCCGGTGTGGTGGTCTCTGTTTTACCGCAGGCGGACAGCAGGACGGCGATGGCGAGCAGGGTAGGGAGGGTACGTTGCATGATATTTCCTTCAATGAATGTGTAGAGGTGGCTTAGCCAATGGTTTTACGTTTGTATTCGCCGACGCCGTAAGCGGCCAGGACGATGGAAGACGCCAGCACCAGGTAAAAACCGATGCCGAACGAGAGTCCTTGCCACACTTGCCCCAGCATTTCGCTGGCCATCTGCTCGGCCATGCGGGCTGCGCGGGTGCCCATGATGCCGCCCATGGCGCTGCCCGCATCGCTGACGGCGCCCTTGATCTTGATGAACAGCAAGCTGCTGTGGATGACGATGAACAGCAAGGGCGCACACTTGCCCAGCGCCGCTTTCGGGTGGCGGCTAACCATGGTGGCGCAGCATCCGGCGATGGCCAACAGGAAGAAAAATTGTGCGGACGTAAAACCGCCGCCGCCATCGCGGGCAAAGCTTTCCAGGCTGTCGGCGGACAAGCCCAGCAATTGCCAGTAGGTGCGCGAGACGGAGGCGAACAAACGGATGCCGATGGTGTTGAAGATAAAGGCCCCGGCGATCAGGACGCCGAGGCTGGCCAGCACCTTGATGCCCAGGGCGGACACGGCCTGGCCCCACAGCTGCTGGCTTTTTTCGCGCGCCAGTTTCGCCGCGCCGGCCATTTCTTCCTGCGCCAGTTGCTGTGTCGCCACGGCGCTGACGGTGGCGAGGCTGCCGGCCTCATCGAAGCGCACGTCGACGACGGCGTTGATGGCGGGCGCCACGTCCGAGCGCCAGTGCGTGGCCACGTCGAACGCATGTTGAATGCCGGCCACGCTGACGGAACCCTGTCCGCTCGGTTGGTAGGCGAGGATGCGGCCACGTTGGCCGGTGGTGGTGAATGGTTGCATGAGATTTCCCTGGTCACTGTCATGCTCTATTGCATGTACCCACGGATAACGGGGGCAGTTCAGGGAAATCCAAAATTATTTTGAATTATTTTTTTTGCGGCTGCATCATGTCCTTGGCGGCGCCCTGGTAATCCTTCATCAAGCCCATGAAAGCATCCTGCAAATGCCGGGCCGCATCCTGCGGCGGCGCGCCCGTGCGCCGCGCCAGGTCGAATTTATACGCATGGGCGGGGCTGTAGCCGGCTTGCGATGCCGCGTCCAGCAGCACGCCCGCCCGTTTCAGCGAAGCGGGATCGCCCTTGACCATCAGCAATTCCGCCAAATAGGTCTGGGCAATCGGAAAGTCTTTTGCGGCCGCCTTTTCCAGCCACTGCATGCCCGCCTTCGGCTGTTTTATTCCAGCGTCGCCGCCGCCGATGCCATAGCCGAGGGCCGTCAGCGCCACCAGATCGCCGCCGCGTGCGCGTTTTTCCAGTTGCTGGCGGGGAAACGGACGGGCCGCGATCTGCATGCGGATTTCATAGTTGATGTCTTGCAGTACATTGCCTGGCCACACCTTGACGCCCGGTGCGGCCGGCTTTTCCACCGCTGGCGCAGGCGCGCGCACGCCGCCCTGGCCTTGCGCGCCGGCCAGCACGCCTGGCGTTGCCTGGCTGACGCCCTTGCCGCTGCCCATGTTCAGCACCAGCCGCGCCGACGTTTCGCCAAACGACACGCGGGGCTTTTGCACGTCGTGCGTCATGGCGGCAACCCGTGCCGCCACTTGCGAAAATACGTCGCTCATCGGCAAGCCGGGTGCGTCGAGCGCATCGAGCAGCGCGCTCGTGTAGGGGCTGTTGCGCGAATCGGGCGACCAGAAATCGCGCGCCAGGGCACCGGGACCGGCCGAATAGGCGATCACCACGCCGCGTGGCGCTTGCGTGTCGGCAAAGCCGTGGCTGGCCGCATTGCCGCCGCCGGGGACCACCACGGCGCCGCCGCGCGTATATTCCTGGCGGCAAGCGTCGAGGATCAGCACGGCGCCGCGCGCCCCCGTGCGCTGCAAGTCGCCTGCCAGGCTGGAAACGGACACGCCCTGCGCGGCGATGGCGGCCGCGCTCAATGTATTCATGTTGGCGCCCAGCGGCAATACATAGTTCGCTTCGCCCGCCTGGGCGCCGTGGCCCGCGTAAAACACGAGGGCGATATCGGCGCCGCGCGCCTGCGTGGAAAACTCGGCCGACGCCTTTTGCAGCTGTTGCGCATTGATGTCCGTGCGCAACAGCACTTCAAAGCCCAGGCGGCGCAGGCGCTCGGCCATGGCGCGCGCGTCGTTCACGGGATTCAATAGAGGCTGCGGATAGGCCGCATTGCCGATCACGAGGGCGATGCGCTTGCCGGGGCCGCTGGCGGCGTTGCCCACGGCCGCCTGCACGACGTTACCGCAGAGTAAAAAGATGAGGCTGAAAAACAGGGGAATCAGGCGATGCATCGGCGTCTCGGGAATTGTCGTGAAAGTAACAAAAGTTAGCGATTTTTACTGTGATATGAGAAAATTGCTTAAATGCATTTTACCTTACTGACAAGTTTCTCTTGTCTGGCCAGCGCACGGTGTACATCGTCGCCGGCCAGTGGCGCGTGCCGCCCAACACACGATCGGACCGGCTTTGCAATCGGAACAATTTGAACGGATTCATGCTTTCTGGACCCGCCGCCAGCAGCTGACACAAGGCGAACTGGGCGAGTTTTACCAGCGCGTCATCGCCGCGCTGACGCCGTGCCGTCCGCGCGAGGCGGCGTCGCTGGGCGACTCGCTGGCCGATTTGCGCCACCAGTTCTTCATTGAAAAAGTCCTGCACGGCGACAGCGACGCGGCGCCCCACCATGTCGGTGCCCTGTTTTTGTACTTCAAGCGCTTCATCATCGACCAGCTGCGCAAGCAGCGCGATGATGAAGATGCCGATGCGCAAGAAGGCTGCGAACTGCGCGCACCCGACGCCTATGCGGAACCGCTGCGGGACTATCAGCTCACGCCGCAGCAAGTGCGCGACGCGGCCGACGTGTTCATCACCACCTTGCCCGACGATTTGATCTTGCTGCTGCGCCATTGCGGCTGCGGCGGCATGCCCGTCAAGGAATTGGCCGAGCAGATCGCTTCCGCGCATTACCACGGCGGAAAATTAGGCCTGGTGCACAGGCAGAAGGGCGATCCTGCCAGCGCGGGACGCCAGATCGTCGAGCCCGCCCACCGCGGCACCTTGCTGGGCAGCTGGGTCTTGAACCTGCTCAAGCTGCGCGTGGGAGACGCCCTGGCCGCACGCGATCTGCAGGCGGCGCAAATAGTTTTGGATATCTTGTGCGTGGCCGCGTTATCCCTGCACATGGACCCCGTGTCCACCCACCCGAACACTGATGAAAGGCCATCGGCATGACTGCATTGACGCCCTCGCTGGCCATCGTTGCCGCGCGCCTGCCGTCGCCCCCATCTTCCGCCGAACTGCTGGACGGCGAGGTGGCCGGCGATACGCCCGACTGGCGCGGCATTGCCGTGCCGGAACACGTTATGCAACGTTTTGCGCGCCGCAGCGACGCCGCACCGCTGGCGACGCGGCCCATCGCCGGTGGGCAGATTCACCTGCTGGCGCGGCGTCCCGGCTTCGGCGCCGTGCTGCTCGACGCCTGGGACAGCACGCGGCAGCGCTGGCGCGGCTGGCTCGTTACGCCGGACACGGCGTATGCGGACGCCTGCGGCCTCGTGGTTGAGGAGCGCGACGCGCCCGCCGACCCGCGCGCGGGCCTGGTGCTGTGCGACATGCCCGTGACCCTGGCCGTGACGGACCTGGGCGCCTGTTTGGGCGTGTTCAGCCAGGAGCGCTTGCAGGCGGCGCGCTGGCTGGAGCTGCATGGCCGCGCGAATGCCGCCACGGCGGCGCCGGGCGTGATCGCCCGCGTGGCCCTGCCCGGCGACGATTACGCCTTGACGGGCACGCCGCTGTCGAGCGAGCTGGGCAAGGATGGCCGCGTGGCCTACCGGCAACTGCTGCGCCAGGGCTTGCAGCAATTGCAGATCGCTTCGGCCGATGCCGCCGCGCCGGTATCGAAGCCTGTAAAGGCGGCCAATGCCAACCGCTGGCTGAAGATCGTCACGGCCGTGGCTGCCAGCGTGATGGTGGTGCAATCGGCATGGCTGTTCCTGCCGAAAGAGGGCGCCGTCGTCGGCAATGGGGAATTCCGCAGCGGCGGCAGCGGCGTCGAGACGGGCGTGCGCACGCGCGTGCTGTTCCGCGCCGAGGCAACGGAGGCGGAAATCCGCACGTGGCTGCAGCGTGAGCAGCTGGAAATCGTCGCCGGGCCGGACACCCTGGGCGCCTTTACTTTGCTGTCGCGCGACCGCCAGAAAGTCTTGCCGCCGCCAGGCCCGGGCAATCCGCTGGCCGTCATCAATCCCTGACCCCGAAATAAAAGAAAGTTATCAAGCATGACAATGTATAAGAATTTTGCATCCGCGCACTGGCGCAAATTGATCGCCGGCGTGGCCGCTGGCGTCCTGTTGACGGGCTGCGCCATGACGCCGAACGGCCGTGGCGGCGTGTTGATGGGGCTCGATACGGCCGAGCTGTTCGGCACGCCGATTTCCACCTTCCGCCTGCGCGACGGCACGGAAGGGACCTTGCGCAAGGATCCGCAGGGCAAGTATTCGATCAAGCTGTCGCAGGCGTTTCGTGTCGTGCCGCTGGCCAATGCCATCACGGCCCGCGTGGCGCGCGTGGAAAACGTGGGCGAGCGCACGGTGGTGATCGTGGAAACGCAGGAGCGCGGCTGCGCCTACCGCTATGAAGTGCTGGCTTTCCAGGGCACGGACGTGCTGCAGTGGACGGTCGGCAATTGCAAGGACCGCCCCCGCGTGGACTTGGCGGCGGACGGGAAGTCGCTCAATATCGACTTCCCCAACTACAACCGCCTGTCGCGCATGATCTACACGGACAACCGCCTGCTCAACGCCAGCGTGGCCGTGCCGCCCGGCGTCGATACGCGCGCCCAGCCGTTTGCCGACGACGCCTTGCGCGGCACGGGTCCTGCCATCGCCACTATGCCGGCTGGCAATGACAGCGGCCGCGTGATCCCGGCGCCGCCGGCGGCCGCTCCGGCTCCCGTTGCCACGCCGAAAACGGGCAGCCGCGCCAGCGCCAAGCCGCGCCGCCAGGAGCCAGCAGCCAGGGCGGCAACGTCCGCCGTCCTCAGCCAGCCTGCACAGCGTGCCGCGGCGGCTGCCCCGGCGGCGCCGATGATCTTCCAGGCCGAAGAGATCAAGCCCGTCGTCATCGATTTGAGGAAATAAGATGGCCGCGAGTTTGCGCAGTCTGCAGATCCGGCAGACCTTGATCCTGATCGTCCTGACGATCATGTATTTGTGCTTCGAGCTGGGCTTCAATGCCCGTTTGCTCGACGTGGTGGGCGGCGACGTCAAGCCGCAGGACGTGGAAGGCGTGGAATTCTATGGCCGCAGCCTGTCGGGCATCGCCGCCGCGCTGGTGGTGCTGCAACTGATGTGGCGCCGC
This sequence comes from Janthinobacterium sp. KBS0711, assembly GCF_000988085.1. Lineage (NCBI taxonomy): Bacteria > Pseudomonadati > Pseudomonadota > Betaproteobacteria > Burkholderiales > Oxalobacteraceae > Janthinobacterium > Janthinobacterium sp. KBS0711. Next base: position 320,484 of record NZ_LBCO01000004.1, read on the forward strand.
CGCCTGAAGAACAATGGCAGCGGTCCCAGCTGGAAAAAAATCATCTTTTGCTGTGTTGCCACGGCGGCGGTCGTGTTCGGCATTTTGAAGACCACGGTCACGGTGCTGGTCGAAACGCGCGATGCGCAATTTCGCCGCCTGGCCTTCAACACGACCCTGATGCAGCGCTCGCTGGTGGGCGGCAGCTTGCAATTGCAGGGCCTGGTCGACGACGCCACCCTGTTTGCCAAGCCCGAAGGCAAGGCTTTTCTTGCGCTGTTCCCCTTCCTGGCCGTCTCGGTGGGCCATCTCGATGAGCGCATGGAGCCTGCCAAGGAACAATTGATCAATTTTAATGTCCGCAAGATCGCCGGCGGCGCGGCTGGTTACTATGAAAAATACCAGCAGGCGATCGGCGAAGTGCGCGACAAGTGGAAACTGTATTCGGGCATGATTCCCGACGACGATGCGGGCTTGCGCCAGCAGCAGGAATCCGCGTGGAACGATTATCGGCAAAGCCTGTCGCGCCATGGCTGGCAGCCGCATTCCGTGCCGGCGCGGCGCAAGGCGGCCGTCGTCAACAATGTGCGCAAGAAAGTGCCCGTATCGGCCAACTGGCACCCTGCCGATCAACTGAGCTTCCGCGCCGCCGTCAAGCGCCGCTATGCGTCGGAAGCGGCCAGCAAGGGTTTGAACATCAAGGGCGACCGCATTCCGCCCGGCTTGTCCTTCGCCGCCTTCGTGGCGCGCCCCGGCATCCAGGCCGTGCTGCGCGACGGGCCCGATGGCGGCGACGGCAGCGAAGCGAGCAAGGGCTTGCGCTTGCCGAAAGGCGCTGTGGTGCAGGATGCGTATGCGAGCCCGGCCGAGTTCAGCCGTCTGTTCGACCAGTTCGCCGCGCGCCAGACGGCCGAAAAGCTGGTGGAATACCGCGCCAGCCGCAACGACTTCGAAGTGGGCGGCAAGTATTTTGAAGAGGGCAAGGAAGCGGCGCGCGCCGCCATCGTGCCACCCGTGGCCCTGTTTTTCTCCTTGCTGGGCGCCATCGGCCACTTCTCGAAACTGCTGTACCTGATCGCCACGGTGGGCTTGCTGGTGCTGGCGGCGCGCCGCGGCGAGCAGGCGGGCGCCGATGGCCAGTTGAGCC
>NZ_LBCO01000004.1:321640-479687 GCF_000988085.1 Janthinobacterium sp. KBS0711
TCCGCCTGGATCGCCACAGGCGTGCTGGCCGGCGCCTTCCTGGGAACCTGGGGCATTTTTACCCTCTCGGACAATAATGTCACGAAGAGCGAGCTGTTCCGCCAGATGCTGGACTGGAACCGCCAGGCGGCCGATGACAGCACGCGCTGGCAAATCGCCGGCAAGGGCTTGCTGGCCAATATCACGCACGTCGTGGCGGTGGGGCAGGGCTACAGCTACCCCGTCAACGAAGCGATCCGCATCCACGTTTTGCAGGGAATTCACTATGGCTATCATCCGGGACAAAAATAAGGCGGCCGCGCTGGCCTTGCTGCTTTCCATGGCCAGCACGGCTGTGCAAGCGGACTGCCTGGGCATGAAGGTGCACGCCCACCGTGGCGCCGGCAATGCGCCGGAAAATTCGCTGAGCGCGCTGCGCAACACGTATTTCGGCACCTGGGACGGTGTCGAGACGGATTTGCAGCTGCTCGGCGACGGCAGCTGGGTGGTGCACCACGATTTGTTGACTGGCAGGGTCGTCGACACGGGCTCGCCCCGTACCGTGAAACAGCTGACGGCCGATGACTGGCGCGCCGCCAGCATGAAAAACCGTGGTGTGGCCACGGCGGAAACGCCGCCGTTCGTCAGCGATGTCGCCGACCTGGCGACAGCGTTCCCGAGTAAAACCCTGAACGCGGAAATCAAGGATGTCGTGTCCTCGTGCGCGCCGATCGCCACCCTGGTGGGGCAGTTGCGCGCGAACATCAAGCACGGCAACTGGTTCTTGACGTCAGGCGTGCCGAACAACCTCGCTTGCGCGCGCCGCGCCGATCCGCAGGGCTATCTGGGCTTGCTCGTGTTCGACGCGCGCAATGCGCAGGCGGCCGGTACGAACCGGGTCAGCCGCTACATCGCGAAAAATGCCCGTCCGCCCAAGCTGGACAAACCGTGGCTGCAGCGCGTGCAGCAGCAGATAGGCATGCCCACGGGCGTGCACGTGGACGCGCGCAGCCTGGACGCCAATCCGAATTTGCTGATGGATGCCGCCAGCCTGAACATGCCCGTCTTCGTGTATGCCGTCGATGGCGACTCGGCCCTGGCCGCCTCGCTGTTGCGCGCCCAGCAGCGCAGCCACCGCCTGCCCAGCGGCGTCATTCTTGACGGTAATCCCGAGACGTTTTGTGCGATGATGAAGTAAGTTTTTTCACTCACCCAGTGCTGCCATGACCATGCCACCATCGACCCCCGCCAACCTTGCCGGCAGCGCCATCGGCGCCATGTTCTTTTCCCTGTTCGGCGGCCTGTGGGTGGCCGGCTGGTGCGTGCAGACGTACGGCGCACACCCCCTGGCGCTGCTGCCGGTGGCCGCAATCACCGTCTTGCTGCTCATGCTGGCGTGGCGCCAGTTCCGGCGCCACCGGGCCGCGCACGCGGCGGCGGAACAATCGCCGCAGGCCAAGCGCACGGGCCGGCTGTTCAATGTCGTCAACGCGGGGCAGTGGATCGCCATCTTCATCGTCGGCAACGTCCTGAAAAACATGGGCTTGCAGGCGTGGTTCATCCCTGCCGTCATTTTGATCGTGGGCCTGCATTTCTTTCCGCTGGCCTGGCTGTTCAAGGCGCGCCGCCACCTGGCCATCGGCATGGCCCTGTGCGTGTGGGCCGTCGGTTATCCGCTGAGCCTGCGCCAGGGCCCCCTCGATCCCGCCGGCTGCCTCGGTGCCGGGCTGATCTTGTGGGTGGCGGCCCTCTCCGCCGTGCGTGCCGGTTTTGCCGTGCAGCAGAACGCCTTGCAGCCCCAGAAATAGCTTTTCCAACGGCCCGCACAGGGCTGTTTTTTGCTCATTTTTTGCGCACCGCAGCATCGATAATGTTTGCATCGCGCGCGCGACTGGCTTATAAATGTAATCGATTACATTTTGTTGAAAAGCGCCATGCCAGCAGCCCTTCCTTCTCCTTTGCCGACAGAAACCGTCTCCATCAGCGCCGTCGCCGCGCATGCGGGCGTGTCGGTGGCCACCGTCTCGCGCGTGATGAACGAGCAGGCGGGGGTGCGGGCGCCCACGCGCGACAAGGTGCTCGCTTCCGTGGCCGCGCTCGGCTACCGCATGAACCATCTGGCGCGCAGCCTGCGCACGGCCGAGAGCCGCATGCTGCTGACCATGGTGCCCGATGTGGGCAACCCGTTTTATGCGCAGATCGTGCGCGGCATCGACACGGTGGCGCGCGAACACGGCTATTTTGTCTTGCTGTGCGACACGGGCGCCGATGCGGGCCGCGAGCGCTCGTATTTCGACTTGCTGCGCATGCACCGCGCCGATGGCGCCATCTGCCTCGACCCGGACACGGTGCAGCATGCCCTGTCGCATGAATCCGTCACCCTGCCGTGGGTGGCGTGCTGCGAGTTCGACCCCGCCGTGGCCGTGCCCTATGTCGGCATCGACAACCACCGGGCCGCCTCCGACGCCGTCGCGCATCTGCTGTCACGCGGCCACACGCGCATCGGCCTGATCAATTCGGATGAGCGCTATCTGTACGCGCGGCAACGCCAGCAAGGCTACCTGGACACCCTGGCGGGGGCCGGCCTGCCCGTGCAGCCGCAGTGGGTGCACACGGTGCAAAGCCTCGATTACGAAGCGGGCACGGCCGCCACCTTGCGGATGATGGCGCAACCCGACGCGCCGACGGCGATCTTTGCCGTGTCCGACACCCTGGCCATTGGCGTGCTGAGCGCGCTGCGCCAGCTGAACAAGCGCGTGCCAGAAGACGTGGCCGTCATCGGCTTCGACGATATTGCCATCGCCGCGCAGATCGCCCCGGGCTTGACCACCATTGCGCAACCGATGCGCGAGCTGGGCGAGACGGCGGCGCGATTATTGCTGCAACGCTTGGCGGACCCGGCTGCCCAGGTGCCGGGCGTGCTGCTGCAACACCAATTAATTCTGCGAGGGAGTGCATAGTGAGCGTTGCCGTCGGTTTCGAGGGGGTTTGCAAGGATTTCGGCCCCGTGCGTGTCTTGCATGGCGTCAGTTTTACCTTGTCGCCGGGGCGCGTGTATGGTTTGCTGGGCGAAAATGGCGCCGGCAAGTCGACCCTGATGAAAATCCTCGCTGGCTATGAAGCCGTCAGCGAAGGGCAGTTGCTGATCGATGGCCAGCCTCAGCGTTTTGCCAGTTCGCGCGCGGCGGAGTCCGCCGGCATCGTGTTGATCCACCAGGAATTCAACCTGGCCGAACACCTGACGGTGGCGCAAAACATGTTTTTGGGCCACGAAAAAACGCGCGGCTGGCTGCTCGACGAGACCGCCATGAAGGAAGAAGCGTCGCGCTACCTGAAACAGGTGGGCCTGGACGTGTCGCCCGACACGAAAATCCGCGACCTGATCGTCGCCGAGAAACAGCTGGTGGAAATCGCCAAGGCCCTGTCGCGCCGCGCCCGCTTTCTGATCATGGATGAACCGACCGCCACCCTGACGTCGTCGGAAACGCAGCGCCTGTTTGCCGTCATGGCCCAGCTGAAAGCGGATGGCGTGACCATCCTCTACATTTCCCACAAGCTCGATGAAGTCGAGCGCAACACGGACGAGGTCATCGTCATGCGCGACGGGCGTTTCGTCACGCGCGAACCGACGGCCAGCCTCACGCGCCAGCAGATGGCGAACCTGATGGTGGGGCGCGAATTGTCGGATATGTTCCCGGTCAAGGTGGCGCTGGCGCCGGACGCGCCCGTGCTCCTGAAAGTCGACGGCTTGTGCGTGCCCGGCTGGTCAAAAGAGCTGTCGTTCGAGGTGCGCGCCGGTGAAGTGCTGGGTTTTGCGGGCCTGGTGGGCGCGGGGCGCACGGAATCGTTCGAGGCGCTGCTGGGCTTGCGTCCGCGCAGCGCGGGGACGATCGAACTCAATGGCCAGCCGGTGGACATCCGTACCCCCAAGCAAGCCATGCAGCACGGCATGACCTACCTGAGCGAAGACCGCAAGGGCAAGGGCTTGCACGTGAACCTGGGCTTGCGCGAAAACCTCACGATGATGACGATGGAGCGCTATGCGCGGCCATGGCTCGATGTGGCCGGGGAAAAAGCGGCGCTGGCCAAGGCCGTTGAGGATTTCAATATCCGCACGGGCGACCTGGACAGCCGCGCGCGCATGCTGTCCGGCGGCAACCAGCAAAAGCTGGCGCTGGCGAAATACCTGCATTCGGACCCGCGGGTCGTCGTGCTCGACGAGCCGAGCCGCGGCGTGGACGTGGGCGCCAAGCGCGACATTTATTTCCTGATACACCGCCTGGCCGCCGAAGGGCGCGCCGTGATCGTGATTTCATCCGAACTGATCGAATTGATTGGCCTGTGCCACCGGGTCGCCGTGATGCGCGCCGGCACCTTGCAAGCCACCCTGTCTGCTGACCACCTGACTGAAGAGGAGTTGATTGCCCATGCAACCGGCACGCACTGATACGAGCGTATCCCCCCTGGCCCAATTTGGCGCGCGCATCAAGGGCTTTGGCCCCGTGCTGGGCCTGCTGGCCCTGTGCATCGCGGGCACCTTGCTCAATGGCGACTTCGCCACCCTGGACAACCTGATGAACGTGCTCACGCGCACGGCCTTCATCGGCATCATCGCCGTCGGCATGACCTTCGTGATTATTTCCGGCGGCATCGATTTATCGGTCGGCTCCATGGCGGCCCTGATTGCCGGCTGCATGATCTATTTCATGAATGCGCTGGCGCAAGGCGCGGGCGGCGACCTGGCGCCGATCACCATGCTGGTGCTGGGCATCGCCATGGCCCTGGTCCTGGGCGCCGGCTTTGGCCTGATGCATGGCTTGTTGATCAGCAAGGGCAATATCGAGCCCTTCATCGTGACCCTGGGCACCTTGGGCATCTTCCGCGCCGTGCTGACGTACCTGGCCGATGGCGGCGCGCTGACCCTGGACGCCACCTTGTCCGAGCTGTACAGCCCCGTCTACTACACGAGCGTGCTGGGCGCGCCGATACCGATCTGGATCTTTTTATTCGTTGCCGCGACCGGCGCCATCATCCTCAACCGCACGACCTTTGGCCGCCACGTGCAGGCGATTGGTTCCAACGAGCAAGTGGCGCGCTATGCGGCCATCAATGTCGATAGAGTCAAGATAGCCACCTACATGCTGCTGGGCGTCTGCGTAGGCATCGCCACGGTGCTGTACGTGCCGCGGCTGGGCTCGGCCACGCCGACGACGGGCTTGCTGTGGGAACTCGAAGCCATCGCCGCCGTTGTTGTCGGCGGCACCGCGCTGAAAGGGGGAGAAGGGCGCATCGTCGGCACCGTGATCGGCGCCATCCTCTTGTCCGTAATCAGCAATATCCTGAATTTGACCAGCATCATCAGTGTCTACCTGAATGCCGCAGTGCAAGGCGTGGTGATCATCGCCGTCGCCTTCCTGCAGCGAGGCCGCAAATAAAAACATGGCGGCGTTCTGAATGGGCAGCCAATGGGCGCCCACAACCTTGGAGGAGAGCAGCATGAAGAGCTTTATACGGGTAGCAGGGATGGCAGTGCTGGTGATGCAGGCGTGGGCGCTGCCGAGTGCGCAGGCTGCCGAGAAATTGGTGGTCGGCGTGGCCATCCCCACGGCCACGCATAGTTTTACCTCGGGCATCGTGTGGTGGGCGAACCAGGCCAAGGCGGAACTTGAGAAAGCCCATCCGGGGCTGAAAATCATCGTCAAGACGGCCGCCACGGCGCCCGAGCAGGCGAACCAGTTGCAGGACATGTTGACGGTGAACAAGATCAACACCCTGGTGATCTTCCCCATCGAATCGGCCTCGCTGACGCAGCCCGTGGCGCAAGTGAAAAACAAGGGCGTCTACGTCACCGTGGTCGACCGTGGCTTGACGAACACGCAGTCGCAGGATGCCTACATCGCCGGCGACAACACGGCGTTCGGCAAGCTGCCGGCCGAGTATCTGGCGAAAAGCCTGAACGGCAAGGGTAATATCGTCGTGCTGCGCGGCATGCCGACCACCCTGGACAACGAGCGCTACGATGCCTTCAGTGCCGTCATGAAGGGCCATCCCGAGATCAAGGTGCTGGACGCCAAGTATGGCAACTGGAACCGCGACGATGCCTTCAAGGTCATGCAGGATTATCTGACCCGCTTCAAGCAGATCGACGCCGTCTGGGCCGCCGATGACGACATGGCCATCGGCGTGCAGAAAGCCATCGCGCAAGCCAAGCGCACGGACATCAAGCAAGTGTTCGGCGGCGCGGGTGCGAAGGGCGCCGTGAAAAAGATCATGGACGGTTCCGACCCGCTGATCGTGGCCGACGTGTCCTACTCGCCCAAGTTCATGTACGACGCCATCAAGCTGACGACGGAAGCGCGCCTGAAAGGTGATAAATTGCCGGCCAACACCATCATCCCATCGGTGCTGATCACGCGCGAGAACGCCAAGCAGTTCTACTTTCCGAACTCGCCTTTTTAAATTCTGGGGTCAGACCCCCTCGCCCGTTAGCAATGACCTTTGCGCTAGCGGCATTGAGGGTCTGCCCCGGCTTTATCTAACAGGACATTGATATGAAAACCATCCAGGGCCCGGCCATTTTCCTGGCCCAGTTTCTCGGCGACGAGCCGCCGTTCGACTCGCTCGAGCACCTGGCGCAATGGGCGGCCGGCCTGGGTTACAAGGGCTTGCAGCTGCCGACGGCGCCGCGCCTGTTCGACCTGGAGCAGGCAGCCGGCAGCCAGCAGTACTGCGACGACGTGAAAGCCCTGCTGGCGCGCCATGGCTTGCAGGTGACGGAATTGTCGACGCATTTGCAGGGCCAGCTGATCGCCGTGCATCCCGCCTACGACGCGCTGTTCGACGGCTTTGCGCCCGAACATGTGCGTGGCGATCCGGCTGCGCGCACGGCCTGGGCCACGCAGCAACTGCTGTGGGCGGCCAGCGCCTCGCAGCGCCTGGGTCTCAGGGCGCACGTGACGTTTTCCGGCGCACTGGCCTGGCCGTATCTGTATCCGTGGCCGCAGCGCCCGGCCGGCCTGGTGGAGACGGCATTTGCCGAACTGGCGAAGCGCTGGCTGCCCATCCTCGACGCGTTTGACGCGGCCGGCGTGGACCTTTGTTATGAACTGCATCCGGGCGAAGATTTGCACGACGGCGTGACCTTCGAGCGCTTTCTGGCCGCCGTCAATGACCACCCGCGCGCGTCGATTCTGTACGACCCCAGCCACTTCGTGCTGCAGCAGCTCGACTACCTTGCCTTCATCGACATCTATCACGCGCGCATCAAGGCCTTCCATGTCAAGGATGCGGAATTCAGGCCGAACGGGCGCCAGGGCGTGTATGGCGGCTATGCCGACTGGCAAGACCGGGCCGGGCGCTTCCGCTCGCTGGGCGACGGGCAAATCGATTTCAAGGCGATCTTTTCCAAGATGGCGCAGTACGATTTTCCGGGCTGGGCCGTGCTGGAATGGGAATGCTGCCTGAAGCATCCCGAGGACGGGGCGGCCGAAGGGGCGCGTTTCATCCGCGAGCACATCATCCATGTGGCTGAACGCGCGTTCGATGATTTCGCGGGCAGCGCTGTCGACCAGGATCAAATTCATCACTTGCTTGGCTTGAAATAAGGAGACGACATGCAGCGACGCTTACGGCTGGGTATGGTAGGGGGCGGGCAGGGCGCATTCATCGGCGCCGTGCACCGTATCGCGGCGCGCATCGACGACCAGTACGAACTGGTGGCGGGCGCCTTGTCGTCCGATCCGGACCGCGCGCGCGACAGCGGCGCCGCGCTGCACCTGGCGCCGGACCGCAGCTATTGCGATTACCGCGCCATGGCGCAGGCGGAGGCCGCCAGGGCGGACGGCATTGAGGCCGTGGCCATCGTCACGCCCAACCATTTGCATGCACCGGTCGCCACGGCGTTCATGGAAGCGGGCATCCATGTGATCTGCGACAAGCCGTTGGGGATTTCCTTGGCGGAAGGGCAGGCGCTGGCGGCGCTGGCGCAACGTAAAAATCTGCTGTTTGCACTCACGCATACCTACAGCGGCTACCCGCTGCTGCGCCACGCGAAAGCGATGGTCGAGGCGGGCGAGATCGGCGAGCTGCGCCTCGTGCAAGTCGAGTATTCGCAGGATTGGCTGGCCGATGCCATCGCGGCGGGCGGCATGAACGAGGGCAACTGGCATAACGACCCGCAGAAAGCTGGCCCGGGCGGCACCCTGCTCGACGTGGGGCTGCACGCGTATCACCTGGCGCAATTTGTCAGCGGATTGACGCCGCAGGCCGTGCTGGCGGAACTGTCGACGTTTGTTCCGAACCGTACCTTGGACGACCACGTGCAGGTGATGCTGCGCTATGCGAATGGGGCGAAGGGTACGTTGTGGGCCAGCCAGGTGGCAACCGGTTGCGAAAACACGGTGCGCCTGCGCCTGTTCGGCAGCAAGGCGCAGCTGGACTTCGACCAGGAACAACCGAACGAATTGTGGTGTACGCCGCAGGGCGGCAACCGCCAGCTGCTGCGTCCGGGACGGGTCGACAGCGCCGCCGCGCGCCACGCCACGCGCGTGCCGGCCGGCCATCCGGAGGGGTATCTGGAAGCGTTTGCCCAGCTGTACCTGGATGCGGCTTTGCGCATTCGCGCGTTGCAATCGGGCTTGCCTGCGCCCAGGGATGCGGGCTGGTTACCGACTGTCACCGATGGCGTGGCGGGCCTGGCCTTTGCGGAAGCCGTGCTGCGCAGCCATGCGGATGGCGCCAGCTGGACGGCCTTGGCAAGCTGACTGTTACACTGGAGCCATGCGCTCCTTTACCATCACTATCGTCCCGCAAGGCTGGCAATTCCCGGCCGAGGCGGGCACGACCATCCTGGCCGCCGCCGAGCTGGCCGGCATCCGCCTGCTCAGTTCCTGCCGCAATGGCACGTGCCGCACGTGTCTGTGCCACATGCCGGCGGGCCAGGTGCGCTACACGGTGGACTGGCCCGGCATCAGCCCCGATGAACGGCTCGACGGCTATATCCTGCCCTGCGTGGCCGTGGCCGAAAGCGACCTCACGGTGCAGGCGCGGGCCGTACGTTCCACTTGAGGTTGCCTTGCGCTGGTGAGAATGTGTGACATTTTTTATAATTTTTCATGTTAAAAGAGTCGATGGGCTTTAAGTCTTGCCATGGTGGCGGATTGGAAAGCTCGAACATGGAAGATACATGACTATAACGATGCAAGGACCATATCGCGCTGCCGCGCTGCCCGCCCTGATGCTGGCGCTGCTGTCCATCGCCGGCTGCGGTGGCGGTGGCGGTGGAATTTTTGGATTCAAAGACCGTCACGTGCTGAAACTGTCTGAAGTGAGCAGCAACTGCAACATGGCGCCCGGTGAAACCTGTTCCGACGTGAGCGTGGTGGTGCGCAGCGATTTGGCCGAGCGTCCGCTGTGGAGCGCTACCGACGCGAACGGTGTGACCGTTTTCCAGATATCGGATCATCAGAAGCTGTCGGACAACAGCTGGCGCATTACCTTCAAGCCCGTACCTGGCCTGGCGCCCGGCACCTACACGGGAAGGATTACGCTGTCCCCCCTGAATGTGTTCGAATTCGAATACAACAATTTGCCTGAAAGCATGCCATACAAGGTGGTGGTGGCGCCACTCAAAGGCAATATGCCGGCCCTGGCCGCGTTGCCCGGTGCGGCAGATTGGGAAGGCACGAATGGCAACGCGGTACACACGGGTCTGGTGCCCGTCGATCTCGATGCCGGCAAATTTTCGCGCCGCTGGACGTGGGAATACGCGGGTGGAGAGAAAGCTTATCGTGTGAGCCCGCCCGTGGCCGCGAATGGTCTCGTCTATTTTTCGCTGGAGCAATCCGCGGCCGATAGCCAGGATGCGAAGAAAATCATCTATACCAATACCTTGATGGCCCTGTCGGAGCACGACAGCGGCGAGCAGTGGCGCACGCCGCAGACGCTCGATGGCGCACTGAGCGCACCTGGCGTGTCGGGCACGCGGCTGGCGATGGCGGGGGTGGCCAGCGTGCATACGTTTGACGCCGTGAGCGGCGTGAAACTGGCCACCGCCACGCAGCCGCAGACGAACGGCATCCTGACGGCGACCTCGCCGTTGACCGCGCCGACCCTGGCTGGCGCCAACGTCTATGTCGGCGGCAATAACGACGTGATCGGCGCGGAGTCGACGACGGCCCGGAATCTATGGTCCACCAGCCTGGGATTGTCGAGGCTGGGCAATGTCGACGAGTGGACGCCTGCCGTGAATGCCAGCACGGTGTACAGCAATACGGCGGGCACCTTGCGCGCGTTCAATCGTGCCGATGGCACGCAGCAATGGAGCGTGGCCGTGCCGGGACAGGTGGTGGCAGGCTTGAGCAGGAGCAGCTTGTATCAGGCACCCGTGCTGGCCGATGCCCACAGCGTGCTGCTGCTGAACCAGCGTCTTTCCATCGGGTATGGGCTCGACAACAGCCTGACCCTGGTCGACACGGACAGCCGCCAGGTACGCTGGAGCGTCAATGGCCAGTTCACCACGCAGCCGGTAGCGGCGCAGGGCGTGTTGTATGTGGGCAATCAGGCCACGGCGTCGCTCGAAGCGCGCAGCCTGGCGACGGGCGCCGTGCTGTGGAGCTGGCCCCTGTCCGCAGTCAAGGAAGAACGCTTTGGCGGCGACCTGATCGTTACCAACAAGCTGCTGTTTGTTGCCGGCCAGAAGGGGACGTATGCGCTGGACCTGGCCAGTCAGAAATCCGTCTGGTCTTTCCGGCTTACCGGCAAGCTGGCGTTGTCGCGCAATGGCGTGCTCTACATTCGTTCTGTGAGCGACAACGGCAACGCCATGTCGCGGGTGACGGCCATCAACCTGCAGTAGCGGTTTGCCGCACGGCGGCTAGGGCTTGCCCGGGCTCTTGAGCCGCTGCAGCAGCGCATCCACGCTGTCGCTGACGGGCAAGCCGTGGCGGCGCAGCAGCTGCACGTGCAAGACGAGGTTTTCCAGCACCAGCTTGGCCGCCACGGCCAGCAAGGCCAGATTGCGGTCTTCCGGGCTGAAACTTTCCATGGCGTCGGCCATCTCGCACAGGTGGTTGGCGATCAGTCCGCGCAATTCCTGCTCGTTGAAGGGAAGGTCGGCAAAGTCGATGGGATCGGCCACCTCCACTTCCTGCATCAGCACCGCTAGTTCTTCCGGGGTAATTGTCATGCCTGGCCTCCTTGTGTGCTTGCCGCTATTTTAATTGTATTGGCCGCAAAGCGGACTAGAATGAGTCGAGGCCGACGACGTCGAAGGGCAGCATGGCGCATCTGCATTTTACGCAACAACTGGCACGCTACCTCGACGTTCCCACGGTGGACGTCGATGCACCACGCCTGCGCGCCGCCCTCGATGCCGCGTTTGCGCAGCAGCCGCGCCTGCGCGGTTATGTGCTCGACGAGCAGGGCGCGCTGCGCCCGAACGTGGTGATCTTCATCGACGGGGTACGCTGCCGCGAGCGCCGCGTGCTCGATGACGCCTTGCGGCCCGACAGCCAGGTCTATATCTTGCAGGCACTTTCCGGAGGTTGACGCCATGACAGCAGTCCCGCAACGCGCTTATCTCGGCACCCGCAAGGGGCTGTTCCAGTTCGATGTCGATGCGGCCGGTGCCTCGCAGCTGGCGCTGGTGCAGTTCGCCGGCGATCCCGTCTCCATGCTGCTGCACGATGGCCGCGACGGCGCCGTGTACGCGGCCCTGAACCTGGGGCACTTCGGCGCGAAGCTGCACCGCCTCGATGCGGGCGCCAGCGCGTGGCAGGAAGTCGCCGTGCCCGCCTATCCCGCCAAGCCGGAAGACAGCACGGATAGCGTGGACTGGACTCTGCGGCAGATCTGGTCGCTGGCGGCCGGCGGCGCGGACCAGCCCGGCGTGCTGTGGGCGGGCACCCTTCCTGGCGGGCTGTTCCGTTCAAGCGACCGCGGCGACAGCTGGCAGCTGGTGGAATCGTTGTGGAACGTGCCGCAGCGGGCGCAGTGGTTTGGCGGTGGCTATGACGTGCCCGGCATCCACAGCATCTGCGTCGACCCGCGCGACAGCAACAAAGTGCTGGTCGGCGTGTCCTGCGGCGGCGTGTGGCAAACGCTCGATGGCGGCGCCAGCTGGGCCTTGAGCGCGACGGGCATGCGGGCCGACTACATGCCGCCCGAGCTCGATGAAAACGAAGCCGTGCAAGACCCGCACCGCATCGTGCGCAGCGCCGGCGCGCCGGACGCGCTGTGGTGCCAGCACCATAACGGCATCTGGCGCTCGGACGATGCCGGCTGGCACTGGCAGGAAGTGACGACGGCGCCGCTGTCGCATTTCGGCTTTGCCGTGGCCGTGCATCCGCGCGATGGCGGCACGGCCTGGTTCGTGCCGGCGCAGGCGGATGCGCTACGCATTCCCATCGACGGCGCGCTGGCCGTCACGCGCACGCGCGATGGCGGGAAAACCTTCGAAGTGTTGCGCGCGGGATTGCCGCAGCAGCATTGCTACGACCTCATCTACCGCCACGGGATGGCGCTGGCCGACGATGGGCGCAGTTTATTGATGGCGTCGACGACGGGCGGCGCCTGGTATTCGGGCGACGAGGGCGAGTATTGGCAGACCCTCTCTGCTCACTTGCCGCCCGTTTATGCCGTCTGTTTTGCCACGCCGTAGTAGCACAGGAAGATATCGACGGCCAGTTCCGTCACTTCGCGCCGGCGTGCCGGGCCCAGCAGGGGCTCACCCATGGTGATCTGCGGCCAGAAGGCAAAGGTTTTTAAAGGCGACATCAGCAGGTGCGCCACTTGCACTGTCTCGCCCGCCTTGATGCGCCCGTCTTGCTGCGCCGCGCGGATCCAGATATTCAGGCCCGTTTCCTTCTCATTCAGGCGCGCCACCATGGCTTGCGCCCGCTCGGGCGAATGGATGGTTTCGCCAAAGATCACGCGCGCCAGGTCGATGAAGGCCGCGTCGGACAGTAATTCCATTTTCTGCTCGACCAGGGCCAGCACTTGCGGGCGCAGGGGCTGGTCGGCAACATAGGGCACGGCTGGCTGAGCCATGCTGCTTTCCCACATGCGCTGCAGGATTTCCGCGAACAACTCGTCCTTGCTGGGGAAATGGTTGTACACGGTGCGCTTGGAAACGGCGGCCGTGGCAGCGATCCTGTCCATGCTGGTCGCATCAAAACCGTGATCGCGGAACTCGGCGATGGCGGCATCGACGATGGCGACGCGCTTGCGGTCGGTGAGGCGTTGCGGTGCGGCCATGGCTGAAAATCTCCTTTGAAAACAATATTTTACACCTCCTGGTTTACTTTGCCAGAAATAGGAACTACACTGTGTAGTGTAATTTAATCCTTGTTAATTCCTTGCCGGGCCATATATGCACTTGCACCGAGCCGCACGTCGTCTCTTCTTTCTGGGAGTCCTGATCATCATGAGTTCTTGCACCTTGCGCGCCGCGCCTGTCGCGCCCGCTGAATCACCCCAACGCCACGAAGGCAAGTTCCGTAATCCCGTGGAAATGTACAAGCTGGGCACGACCGCGACGCTCAAGCTGCTGTGGACATTCGTCTTTGACAAGCCGGACAGCACCGTGCCGGCCGCTACCGTGCCCGTGCAAGCCTTGACCCGGGCGCAACTGCTGGCCGCGCCTGACAACAGCCTGTTTCGCCTCGGGCATTCGACCCTGCTGCTGAAACTGAACAATGAATTCTTCCTCACCGACCCCGTGTTTTCCGAGCGCGCCTCGCCGGTGCAGTGGGCGGGACCGAAACGTTTCCACCAGCCGCCCATCAGCATCGCTGACTTGCCGCCGATCAAGGCCATTATCCTGTCGCACAACCATTACGACCACCTCGACTATGCCGCCGTACTGCAACTGGCCGCCAAGACGGAACACTTCGTCGCGCCGCTGGGCGTGGGCGATACTCTCGTCGAATGGGGCGTGCCGAAGGAAAAGGTGCAGCAGTTCGACTGGTGGCAAGGCACGACGATTGCCGGCGTGAAATTGGTGGCCACGCCATCGCAGCATTTTTCGGGGCGCGGCTTGTTTGACAGCAATCAAACCCTGTGGGCGTCGTGGGTTATCGACGCACCGGACGTGCGCGTGTTTTTCAGCGGCGACTCCGGCTATTTCGACGGCTTCAAGCAGATCGGCGACAAATTCGGCCCCTTCGACGTGACCATGATCGAAACGGGCGCCTACGACAAGCTGTGGCCGGACGTGCACATGCAGCCGGAAGAAACCCTGCAAGCCCACCTGGACTTGCGCGGCAAGTGGCTCATGCCCGTGCACAACGGCACCTTTGACCTGGGGTTGCACGCGTGGCATGAACCGTTCGACCGCATCACGGGGCTGGCAGCCAAGCAGGGCGTGAACCTGGCCACGCCGCAGATGGGCGAGGCGGTCGACCTGGCGCAGCCGAAGAAGGGTGAAAAATGGTGGCTGGCGATGCTGGAAGAGGAGATGGTGCGGTAATTTACGCCATTACGTCGATCAGGCGTCCCAGGGTCTGGCCATAGCCGTTCAGCTGGGGCGTGCTTTTCGGTGCGACGGGGATGGCTTGCTGCGGCACGGCCACCTTGATCGCCTGGTCCAGCTGCGGCGCCTTGACAGCGGCCGGGGCGTCGGCCTGCGCTTGCTGGCTGCTGCGTTGCGTCTGGCTCAGCGATTCCTGTTCCCGCGCCAGCAGCTGGCGGCTTTGCGCCAGCTGTTCGCTGTCGCGCTGTACCTGGTTCCGGCCTTGTTCAACCCTGCGCTGCGCCGTGGCCAGCGAGGCTTGCAAGTTGTTGACGGACGTTAGCGTGACCACATTGTTCACCTTTGAAAGTATGTCCAGGCGTACAGGAAAGAAAAGGGTCCGGGCCGAAGTGCTGCACCAGACGCAACATGCCCGACGGTAACCTTTACCTGAATCAAGAGTAGGACAAATTCTCGCACAGTTCCAGTCAATTATGTTTTCTTGATAATGCTATCGCGCGCGCCCTGTGTTGCCGAAGCGGCATGCCGAAGGGGAGGGCATGATTGTCGAAGTGAGCACATGCTGTCGCCTCCGCGCATTGTTTATCAGCCATCGGTGACGCCGTGCCGTAGAGAGGCACGAGTGCTCACATTTAAAACGTTGCTTTTTAGATAGTCAATGTATTGTTGTTTTTATACCATGTCTGCGCCCGCTAATGCGCGGCCTGTTTGGCGCTCTGGGCTATAATGGACGGTCAGAGTTGGTTTCTTTTGCCATACAGACAGGTAGTTAACATGAATCTCAAGAGCCTCGCGATTGCCCTCGGCATGTCGAAAACGACAGTCAGCAGGGCGTTGAACGGCTATCCGGAAGTCAATTCCCGCACCCGTGAAATCGTCCTGGCCGCCGCCAAGAAAGTCGGCTACCGGCCCAACCCGCTCGCGCGCAGCCTGGCCGTCGGCCGCACCAATGTGCTGGGCATGATCTATCCCCTGCTGCCCAGCGACCTGGGCGACAGCGTCTTTCTTTCCGTGGTCAATGGCATGTCCGACGCCGTCGAAGCGTCGAAGATGAGTTTGATCATCGCCCCCGTGTCGCCGCAGAACGAACAGCCTTCGTATGAAAACATGGTGCGCGGACGCCAGGTCGATGGCCTGGTGGTGGGCCGCACCAAGGTGGTCGACGAGCGCATCGCCTACCTGACGAAAGTGGGCTTTCCCTTTGTCGCGAATGGCCGCACGCGCATCGACGCGCCGTACGCCTATTTTGATTACGACAACGACACGGGTATCGACCTGGCCGTGTCTTTCCTGGCGGCACACGGCCACCAGCGCATCGCACTGCTGAGCGCACCGCTGGATCTGCATTTTGCTTATGAGCGCAAGGAAAGCTTTATCCGCTGCATGGCACAAGCAGGCTTGCCGCTGGACCCGCACTATCTGCTCGACAATACTTTTGATCGCCGCAGCGGCTACCAGGCCATGCAGCAGTTGCTGGCCTGTTCGCCCCGTCCCACGGCCGTTATCGTCGACAACCATCTGTCCGGCGTGGGCGTGGTGCGCGCGCTGATGGATGCGGGCATCGAGATCGGCAAGGAAATCTCCGTCATCGTCTGGGGTAATGTGGAAGACACCTTGATCGGCATCAACGTCACCACCATCGACCAGCCCGACCTGCGCCGCGCCGGCGCCAAGATGGTTGAAATGTTGCAATCCTTGCTGGCCGGCACGCCGCCGGAGCGGCTGCAGGAAATTTGGCAGCCGGTGTTGTTGCCGGGGGCCACCGTGGGACGTTGCCCGGATTGACAAAAAAAACGCAGAGCCAAGGCTCTGCGTTGTCTTTTATGCCGCGTGCTTGCTGCCATCCGCCAGCTTCGCCAGCAATCTCGCCTTGTCCTTGCGGTAAGTATCGACGGCCGCTTCCTTGACGTGGCCGAAGCCGCGGATTTTCTCGGGCAGGGATGCCAGTTCCACGCAGGTGGCCAGGTTGTCCGCCGTCAGGTTGACCAGCAAGCCGGCCAGCAGTTCGCGGTATTCGACGATCAGCGCGCGTTCCATCTTGCGCTCGGCCGTATAACCGAAGAGGTCGAAGGTGCCGCCCCGCAGTCCTTTGGCTTTCGCCAGCAGCTTGAAGGCGCGCCACATCCAGGAACCGAATTCCGCTTTCACAAGGTGGCCCTTGGCATCTTTCTTGGCGAACAGCGGCGGCGCCAGGTTGAATTTCACGGTGAAGTTGCCCTCGAACTGTTGCTGCAATTGCTCGACGAAACGGCCATCCGTGTACAGGCGCGCCACTTCGTATTCGTCCTTGTAGGCCAGCAATTTGAAATAGCTTTTCGCCACGGCGGTTGACAGTTTCTGTCCCAGCCCCAGGGTGTTTTCGCGGTCGCGAACCTGTTTCACCAAGGTCGCATAACCATCCGCATACGCGGCGTTCTGGTAGGCCGTGAGGAATTCCACGCGCTTCTTGATGACGCTGTCGAGGCTTTGCGGCATTTGCACGATGATCGCTTGCGACGGCGTGGCGATTTGCGTCACCTTGCGCACGTCGACGGCGGCGCGGCGGCCCCACAGGAAACTCTTCTTGTTCGATTCGATGCCCACGCCATTCAATTCAATGGCGCGCAGCAAAGCCGCTTCCGTCAGCGGGATGCGGCCCTTTTGCCAGGCGTAACCGAGCATGAACAGGTTGGCGGCAATCGAGTCGCCCATCAGCGCGGTGGCCAGTTTTGTCGCGTCGATGAAGTCGGCCGCATCGGCGCCGCCGACGGATTCCTCGATCAGCTGGCGCACTTCGGCCGTTGGATATTGCCAGTCCGCATTCTGCGCAAACGTGCCCGGCGGCTGCTCGTGCAGGTTGACGACGGCCAGGCTGCGGCCCGGACGCATTTTCGACACGGCATCCTGCGCGCCGGCCGTCAGCATGTCGCAGCCCAGAATCAGGTCCGCTTCACCCGTGGCGATGCGCTGGGCGCGGATGTGCGCGGGCGACCTGGCGATTTTCACGTGGGAGGTGACGGAACCGTTCTTTTGCGACATGCCCGTCATGTCCAGCACGGACGCGCCCTTGCCTTCCAGGTGCGCCGCCATGCCCATCAGTGCACCCACGGTGATGACACCGGTGCCGCCGATGCCGTTGATGAGGATGTTGTAGGGCGCGTCGCAAGCGGGCAATACAGGTTCCGGCAAGGGGCCGAAGTTGTCCGTCTCGCCCGTCTTGCTGGCGCCCGTCTTGGTCTTCTTCAGGCTGCCGCCTTCGACGGTGACGAAGCTGGGGCAAAAGCCCTTGGCGCACGAGTAATCCTTGTTGCACGAGGATTGGTCGATGGTGCGCTTGCGGCCAAATTCCGTTTCTTTCGGCAAGATCGACACGCAGTTCGATTGCACGCCGCAATCGCCGCAGCCTTCGCAGACGGCGTCGTTGATGACCATGCGTTTGGCTATGTCCGGATACTCGCCTTTCTTGCGGCGCCGGCGTTTCTCTGCCGCGCAGGTCTGGTCATAGATCAGCACGGATACGCCGGCTACTTCGCGCAATTCGCGCTGCACGGCATCCATGTCCTTGCGGTCGTGCAAGGTCAGGTGGGCGGGCAGGTTGCTGCGGTCGCTATAGCGCGACAGATCTTCCGTGACGAGGGCGATGCGGGCGATGCCTTCGGCCGCCACCTGCTGCGCCATCATGGGAACGGTGATCAGGCCGTCAACGGGCTGGCCGCCCGTCATGGCGACGGCGTCGTTGTACAGAATCTTGTAGGTGATGTTGACCTTGGCCGCCTGCGCGGCGCGGATGGCCAAATAGCCGGAATGAAAGTATGTGCCGTCACCGAGGTTCTGGAACACGTGCGGCAGTTCCGAAAACGCGGCTTGCCCGATCCACGGCGCGCCTTCGCCACCCATGTGCGTGGTCAGCTTGTTCATTTCCGGATAGATCGACGTGGCCATCACGTGGCAGCCGATGCCGGCCAGGGCCAGGCTGCCGTCGGGTATCTTGGTCGAAGTGTTGTGCGGGCAGCCGGAGCAGTAAAACGCGGGGCGGAACGGCGTGTTCACGGCTTTCTTTAATACCGCATCCTTGGCGTCGAGGAAACTGAGTCTCGCCTTGATCAGGTCGCACGTGACGGGATCGGAAATCAGGCGCGCGATGCGGCTGGCGATGACCCGTGCCACTTGCGAGACGGAAAAATCCGCCTTCGAGGTCAGCAGCCATTCGCCGCGCGGCGCCACCCATTCGCCTTTTTCGTCGAACTTGCCGATGACGCGTGGACGCACGTCGTCGCGCCAGTTGTACAGCTGCTCTTTTAATTGGTATTCGACGATCTGGCGTTTTTCTTCGACGACGAGAATTTCATCGAGGCCTTGCGCGAATTCGCGCACGCTGTCCGGTTCCAGCGGCCACGGCATGGCCACCTTGAACAGCCGCATGCCGACATCGGCTGCCATCTGCTCGTCGATGCCCAGCTCTTCCAGCGCTTCCAGGACGTCCAGATAGGACTTGCCGGAAGCGATGATGCCCAGCTTGGCGTTCGGGCTGTCGATGGTGGTGTGGTTGAGCTTGTTTTCGCGCGCGTAAGCGAGGGCTGCATAGATCTTGTAATCCTGCATCAGCGCTTCCTGGTTGCGCGCCTGCTGGCCCAGCGGGATGCTCGACAGGCGCGCGTTCAGGCCGCCTTCGGGCATCTGGAAATCCTGCGGAATTTTTACTTCCACGCGGAACGGATCGGCATCGATGGAGGCAGACGATTCGACCGTGTCGGCCAGCGCCTTGAAGGCCACCGTGCAGCCGGAAAAGCGCGACATGGCCCAGCCGTGGATGCCCAGGTCCAGGTATTCCTGCACATTGCATGGATACAGGACGGGGATCATCGAGGCGGAGAACAAATGGTCGGACTGGTGCGGCAGGGTCGACGAATACGCGCCATGGTCGTCGCCGGCCACCAGCAGCACGCCGCCCAGTTTCGCTG
Organism: Janthinobacterium sp. KBS0711; assembly: GCF_000988085.1. Taxonomy (NCBI): domain Bacteria; kingdom Pseudomonadati; phylum Pseudomonadota; class Betaproteobacteria; order Burkholderiales; family Oxalobacteraceae; genus Janthinobacterium; species Janthinobacterium sp. KBS0711. The sequence continues at coordinate 341,030 of NZ_LBCO01000004.1, forward strand.
TGCCCGCATGGTTCATGTGCTTGAAGACATCGCCGCAGCGATCCACGCCAGGGCCCTTGCCGTACCACATGGCGAACACGCCGTCGTACTTGGCCGGGCCGATCAGGTCGACTTGCTGCGAACCCCAGACGGCCGTGGCGGCCAAGTCTTCGTTGACGCCGGGCACGAACTGCACGTGGTGCGCTTCCAGCTGTTTCTTGGCTTTCCACAGGTTCTCGTCGAGGCCGCCCAAGGGCGAACCGCGGTAGCCGGAGATGAAACCGGCCGTGTTCAGTCCGGCAGCCTGGTCGCGCAGGCGCTGCATCATGGGCAGGCGCACGAGGGCCTGGATGCCGGACAGGAAGATGGCGCCGGAAGTGGCCGTGTATTTGTCGTCGAGGCTGACGGTGGTCAAACGGGAAGGCTCAAGAGGGGTAGATGGCGCGGCACCGGCGTTTCTAGCGAACGCTGCGGAGCCGTTTTCCGTGGTCACGGACATGGCTGTCTCCAAAAGGGTGTTTCAGATGACGGCTGTACAAGGAGCGCGCCCGGTAAGGCGCGCGCTGTGCAGACGGGATGGCCGCGTGTGGGCGGCACATAACTATTTTAAATTTAAAATAGTTAATGTGGTCAGTGTAGAACGAGCGGGGGAGAGGGGCAAATATGGTTTGCCGATGGGGGTATAAGAAATACTTATGTCATGGGCGAGAGCACGTTCGCCCCCACCCAGCGCCCGCTGCCGCACAGCTCGGCGGCCACTTGCAGCACGAGGTTTTTCACGGCGTTGCCTGCGTTCGTCAGGGGAATGTTTTTTGAGGCGCACAGGGCCACCGTGCGCGACAGGACGGGGCTGTGGATGGCGTAGCTGCGCATGGCGCCGCTGTCCAGTTCGGCCAGCAGGGGCGCGGCCGGCAGGATGGTGGCGCCCATGCCGGCCAGGATGGCCGATTTCAGGATGGCGATCGAATTGATTTCGATCACGTTCGCCGTCTCCAGGCCCAGTTCGCGGGCGCGGCTGTCGATGCGCGGGCGCACGCCATGCTGCAGACCCGGCAGGATCAGGGTGGCGCTCAATGCCTGCGGGAACGACAGCGCCGAGCCCGGGGGCGCGAACGGCGAATCGCTGCGGCAGATGAAACGCATCTCTTCCTCCACCAGGGGGCAGCAGGCAAACGGGGTCAGCTGGCCATCGTCGAACAGCACGGCCAGGTTGATGCGGCCCGATTTCAGTTGTTCATTGAGGTTGCCCGTGATTTCTTCTGTCAGTTGCAGGGTGATTTCGGGATAGCGTTCGCGCGCGGCCAGCAGCAGGGGCAGGGCCAGCGCGCCCGATATGCTGTGCGGCAAGCCCAGGGTGACGTTGCCGGACGGTCGCGTGGCGCTTTGCGTGACGGCCGAGCGGGCGTCGGCCACCTGTTTCAGGATCGCCTGCGCATGTTCGTAAAACACCTTGCCCGCGTCCGTGCTGAGCACGCCTTGGGCCGAGCGGTGCAGCAGCTGCACGCCCAGCTCCTCTTCCAGCTGGCGCAGCTGCTGCGTCAGGGCCGGCTGCGCCACGTGCAGGATCAGGGCCGCACGCGACAGCGAGCCGTGGTCGACGATGGCAACAAAGTAGCGTAATTGGCGCAGTTCCATGGGTCCCAAAAGCGGTGCGTTGAGCGGAAAAAACAGGGTGTTGCGCCGCAGCGCCGAACGCGGCCAGCAGAATAACAATTTTGTTATACTCATTCTAGCGCCTTCGGTGCTCCAGCCGCGTATTTGTGGGATGACAGCATGCTCAAGAAAGTTGATTCGTCTCAATTAAAAGTGGGCATGTACATTCATGACCTCAGCTGCGACTGGATGACGCATCCATTCGTGCGCAACCGCTTCCTGTTGCGCAGCGACGATGAAATCCGCAAGATCATGCAGGCGGGCATCCACGACGTGGTGATCGACAGCGGCAAGGGCCTCGACGTGCAGGACGCGCCCACCGTGGTGCAGGCCCAGGCTGACACGGAACGCGAGCTGGTGCAGATCGCCGCGGCGCCGCAAGTGGTCACGCGCGTGTCGCTGGGCATGGAACTGGCGCGCGCCACGCAGGTGCGGCGGCAGGCGACGAGCCTGGTGCGCACGGTGATGGCCGACGTACGCCTGGGCAAGGCTGTCGAGCTCGACCGTGTGCAGCACACGGTGCAAGACATTACGGAGTCGATCCTGCGCAATCCCGGCGCCCTCGTCGGCTTGTTGCGCATCAAGAACAAGGATGACTACACCTTCCTGCATTCCGTCAGCGTATGCGCGCTGCTGGTGGCGTTTTGCCGCTCGCGCGGCATCGATGCGGCCACCACGCACCAGGCCGGCCTCGGTGGCTTGCTGCACGACACGGGCAAGGCGCTGGTGCCCGACAGCGTACTGAACAAGCCAGGCCCCCTGAGCTCGGAAGAATTTGCCCAGATCAAGCGCCATCCACGCGACGGCTACGAGATCCTGCGCCAGTCGCCCGAAGTGGGCGCGATTCCCCTCGATATCACCTTGCACCACCATGAACGGCGCGACGGCAGCGGCTATCCGGACCAGCTGGCTGGCGACGCCATCAGCGAGCTGGCGCAGATGGCCGCCATCGTCGACGTGTATGACGCGCTGACGTCGGACCGCAGCTATCACAAGGGTATTCCCGCCGCCGAAGCCCTGCGCAAGATTTATGAGTGGAGCAAATTCCACTTCAATCCCGTGTTTGCGCAGGATTTCATGCGCTGCGTGGGTATCTATCCGGTAGGCACCATGGTGATGCTGGAATCGGGCCGCCTGGCCGTCGTCATCGAGGCGCACGAAAGCAATCTGCTGGCGCCGAAAGTGAATGTGTTTTTCAGTACGAAGAGCAAGACCTACATCAAGCCGGAAACGGTCGATTTGTCGCGTGGCTTCGGCTTTGGCGGCGCCGACAAGATCGTCGGCCATGAGTCGGCCGCCAAGTGGCAAGTCGATCCCATGCGTTTTCTTTCCCTTGCAGACGCTTAGAAAAACTCTGCCGTATCGTTCGAGGTGATAGTTGTCAGCAAGCCTTTTGCCACCAGTTCATCGTAGTGGCACGCCAAGTTGCGGCCATGGCTCTTGGCGTAATACAGGGCCTGGTCGGCGCGGCCGAGGATGATGACGGGCGCCTCGTAGGCGTTGATGCTGACGAAGCCCACGCTGACGGTCACTCTGCCCACTTGCGGGAAGTCGTGCGCCTCGACATTGGTGCGGAAGCGGTCGATGATTTTCTGCGCATTGTCCAGGGTAATCGAGCGCAGCAGCACGACGAATTCCTCGCCGCCGAAGCGGAAGATGCGGTCTTGCGAGCGGAACGACGATTGCAGCTGGTTGGCGATCAGGATCAGCACTTCATCGCCATACAGGTGGCCAAATTTATCGTTGACCAGTTTGAAATGATCGACATCGATCACGGCCAGCCATTGCCGTTCCGTGTCCGTATGGTGGCGCCGTTCTTCATCGATGGGACGGGGCTTTTCCGCTTCCGGTTCGCCGCGGCTGTGCAGGATTTTCGCCAGCTGGTCGTCGAAGGTCTTGCGGTTCAACAAGCCGGTGAGCGAATCGCGTTCGCTGTAGTCGAGCAGGTTCTGGAAATTGCGGTACACGCTGACGATGCCGCCGATCACCTGGATGGTGGCGCCCGTGTACGGCGTGGGATTGGTGATTTCCAGGCAGGTGGTGACCTGGTCGCCGATCCAGATGGGCAGCCACAGCAGGTGGCGGCCGTCGGCGCACAAGGTGTCGGCGCTCGCTTCATGGCGCTTGATGCAGGCGGCCAGGGCCGGATAGTCGGACAGCGGTTCGCCGGGCAAGGTAGGGTCGTTATGCTCTTCCATGCGGGCCACGCTGCCCGCCACGATGATGGCCCGCGACCGCACGAACACCTGGCCACGCACGGTGGTCAGGGCCAGCACACGGGTCTGCGACGCGGCAGCGAGTTCCTGGACGGCCGAGATCACGGAGATGTCGAGCATCGTGTGGTCGCGGTGCCCGGTCATGTCCACCATGTGTTTCAGTAGGGAATCCATTGTCGATCTCTGGAAAGTAGTCACACAAGTGTCGTCATACCAGCATTGCATCAAGCAAGAGCATGTTCGCGTCCGTCTACAAGAAGCCAAGATTTATTTGGTGGCATGACGCTCTGTACCGCCGGGCGAGAGGCCTTTCCAAAGAAGAGCTAAGCAGGATAATGTCTTTTTGCCTAATAGGCAATTAACGTATGCAATATTTCATGTAAATACATGAGATTCATGCACCGCATTGCAAAAAACTTGCCCTGACGCAGGCTTTCAATCCGGATCGCAACATTTGTTTGCGCCAGCCGCCATTTCACCAGAGTTTGATAATTTCCATGTGGAAACTTGTGGCGCGTCAATTTGCCAAAACGTGGACGCTTTATAGTCAATGTAATGGCGCAGAAATTTACGGCAGGAAACATATTAGCAGGAAAGGGCAATGTTTCACACCCGATTGCGCCAGGGACTTGTGATTCACTTTTGGGAGCTTGTCATGCATACCTTCCTGTCGGCAGTACAGCAGTTTGTCAAGGATGAGGATGGCATTACGGCAATCGAATACGGCCTGATTGCGGCGTTGATGGCTACCGCCATCACGGCCGGTTTCTTGCTGATCAAGACCAACTTGCTGGCCGTCCTCACCGACATTTCATCGAACCTGGTGTTGACGCCCTAAGCGGGTGCCCGCCGCTGGCCGGCCAGTGGCGGGTTTTTTCGGGAGGTGTGCCATGCCTGCAACTGCCTTGTGCGACCTGCTGTTGCTGTGCTTCGTGACGGGGGCCGCCGTCAGTGATTTGATCCAACGCAAGATTCCGAATTGGCTGGTGCTGGCCGGCATGCTTGCCGCGCTGGCGCTGCATTTGTGGTTGTGGCCGCACCGCGTGCCGCAACTGGTGCTGGGCGGCATGGCGACGGGCTTCTTCCTGTTCCTGCCTTTATATGTGCTGCGCGGCATGGCCGCCGGCGACGTCAAGCTGATCGCCATGGCGGGCGCCTTTGCCGGTCCCTGGCCCGTGCTGCAGATCTGTTTTGCCACGTTTGTCCTGGGTGGCGTGATGGCCGTGCTGATGATCACGTACCAGGGCAAGTGGCGCGTTTGCCTGGGCAATCTGCGCCAGCTGCTGTGGCCGATGATCGCGCGCATGGCCGGCATTCCGCTGGCGCCAACCGCATTGGGCAGCGGCACCAGCGTGGGCAATATGCCGTACGGACTGGCCATTGCCCTAGGCTGCCTGGTGGTGCAAGGGCGGCATTATTTCTGATCGGCATTCATTGCTCTGAATCAATGGGCGCCAGTGCCCGCTCGCTAGAATGAATTCTGTTCAATGCAGTCTTAACCGGCTAGGAGACGCAGCATGACCGAGGTCGACTATTCCATGAGCACCGACAGCACGCCGCGTCCTGCCGATGCGAACCTGATGCCGCCCTTGCCGCCGCAGCCGAAGAGCTTGCGCGAAACGGGACTGGAGCGGCCGCTGGTCGTCGAACTGATCGCCAAGCTGATGTTTGTCGGCGGCAAGACGCACCTGTCCGCGCTGACGACGCGCTTGCGCCTGTCGATCAATGTCTTGCGCGAAGTGCTCGATTTCATGGTGACGGAGCAGATGGCCGAAGTGGCCTGGCGCGGCGAATCCGATATCGACGTGCAGTACCAGCTGACGAGCGCCGGCAAGCAGCGCGCCGGCGCCTTCCTCGAACGCTGCGCGTATATCGGCACCGCTCCCGTCACCCTGGAAGCGTACCGCGCGATGGTGGCGCGCCAGTCGTGGCTGGCGCAGGAACAGCGTGTCGGCAGCGATGACCTGGCAGCTGTGCTCGGTGGCGCCCATGCGGGGCCAGGCATGCTCGACGTGGTCGGCGCGGCCCTGCATTCGGGACGCTCGCTGCTGCTGTACGGTCCGCCCGGCAGCGGCAAGTCGACCCTGGCGCTGCAGCTGGGCCAATTGCTGCACGGTCTCGTCGCCGTGCCGCACGCCATCGTCGTTGGCCACGACATCATCCAGTTGTATGATCCGGCCCAGCACCTGCCGCCCGCGCCGCAGCACGTCAGTCACGCGCGCCAGGCGCTGGAACGGCGCAGCACGGATATCCGCTGGGTGCTGTGCCAGCGCCCCGTGATCCACGTGGGCGCCGAGCTCGATGCCGGCATGCTGGAGCTGCGCCACGACGCCAGCGGCGGCTGCTACCAGGCGCCGCCCCATGTGCGGGCGAACAACGGCATGCTGATCATCGACGACCTGGGCCGCCAGCGCCTGGGCGCGCAAGAACTGCTGACGCGGCTGATGCAGCCGCTGGCGCGCGGCAGTGACCAGCTGGCCTTGCCCGGCGGCGTGCAGATCAGCGTGCCGTTCGACAATGCCCTCGTGCTGGCCACGAACGTGCCGCCGGTCGAGCTGTTTGACGCCGCCTTGCTGCGCCGCATCGGCTACAAGGTGCAGGTGGGGCCGCTGGCCGAGAACGCCTATCGCGCCCTGTTCCGCCAGCAATGCCGGCTGGCCGGCATGGCCATCGACGAGCTGGCCGTGAACCATTTGCTGCAGCTGCATGGCGCGCAGGGCCGGCCCTTGCTGGCCAGCTATCCGCAGGAATTGCTGGCGCGCATGGGCGACTTCGCCGGCTTTGCCGGCTGCGACGCGCGCCTGACGGTAGCCGCCCTGGAGCAGGCATGGAGCAGCCTGTTTGCCAGCTGCGACATGCCGACCGCCAGCCTGTGCGAGCGTATCGCATGAAAAACCGGCGCGCCCTCCTGATGATGGCCCTGGCCGTGGTGCTGGGTCTGCTGGCCGTGCTGCTGGCCTCGCACTGGCTGCTGCGCCAGACGCCGGCCGGCAAGGGCAAGATCGTCGTCGCTTCCACCGATGTCAACCTGGGACAGCGCCTGACGCCCGAGATGCTGCGCCTGGCCGAATGGCCGGCGGAAAGCTTGCCGCAAGGCGCACTGCAAGACCCGGCAAAACTGGCGGGACGGGTGCTGAAAACCAGCGTGCTGCGCGGCGAGCCGCTGAGCGAAGCCAAGCTGGCGCCGGCCGGCACCCTGGGCGGCCTGTCGGCCCTGATCACGGAAGGGCGGCGCGCCATCACCGTGCGCGTCAATGACGTGATCGGCGTGGCCGGCTTCGCCTTGCCGGGCAACTATGTCGACATCATCGTCAGTACCCAGCAGGATGCCGGCGACCGCGCGTTTCCGCAAAGCCGCAATATTTCCAAGATCGTGCTCGAACGCATCCTCGTGCTGGCCGTGGCGCAGGAAGTGGGGCGCGACGAGACCAAGCCGCGCGTGGTCAATGCGGTGACCCTGGAAGTGACGCCGGAACAGGCGGAAAACCTGGACCTGGCGCGCAGCGTGGGCAGCCTGTCGCTGGTGCTGCGCAACCAGGTCGATCCGCAGCCGGGCGTGACGGCGGGCGCCACCAAGCTGACCTTGCTGGGCGGGCCGCACGACGCCGAGCCTGCTCCCGCGCCTGCCACCGCCGTGCCCGTGGCCGCCGCGGCGCCGCGTCCCATGCGCGTGGCGAAGGCGCCGCCGGAGCCTCAGCGCCAGTGCAGCGCCGTCATCGACGGGACGCGCCAGTCGCGCGAATGTTTTTAGCCAACCATGGACACGCTCATGAACCGCGCCCTGCTGACACTGTGCTGCCTGCTGTTGCCGCTTGCCGGCGCGGCAGCCGATCCTGGTCCCCGCTGCGGCGGCGAAGCGGCGACGCCCGGCAACTTGCAGCTGCAGGTGGGCAAGTCGAGCATGCTGCGCCTGCCCGAGGCCGTGCTGGCCCGCAGCGTCGGCAATCCGGCCATGCTGCAAGCCATGCTGGTCGCGCCCGACACTTTATATGTGGTCGGCGTCGACGTGGGCAGCACGAACATGATCATCCAGGGCAGGAGCGGCGTGTGCAGCGTGGTGAACGTCAGCGTCAGCATGGATCCGTCTGGCCTGCAAACGACCCTGGCGGCCCTGATGCCGGAAGAAAAAGCCATTCGCGTAACGGCCGTGGCCGACACCCTGGTGCTGTCGGGCACGGTGCAGGACGCGGGCGCCGTGCTGCGCGCCACCGAGCTGGCGCATGCCTATGTGCGTCGCGCAACCGCACCGCTGGCGCTGCCCAAGCCTGCCGATGGCGCCGCCATGCCGGTGGCGGCCATGGCGCCCGCTGGCGGCGCTGGCGGGGCGAACAGCCGCATCATCAATATGCTCGACGTCAGCGCGCCGCAGCAGGTGATGCTGGCCGTGCAGATCGCCGAAGTGTCGAAGTCGCTGCTGGAACGGCTGGAAGTGGGCGCGACCCTGCGCTTCGCGTCCGGCAGCTGGGCCACCACCTTGCTGTCGAATTTCTTGAGCGGCACGGCCAATGGCTTGCTCGACGTGCGCAAGTCGAATGGCCAGCAACTGACCATCGAGGCGCAGAAACAGGATGGCCTGGTGCGCATCCTGGCCGAGCCGACGGTGATGGCGATCAGCGGGCAGGAGGGCAGTTTTCTGGCGGGCGGCAAGATCTTCATTCCCGTCGGCCAGGACAACAACAAGATCACCCTGGAAGAGCGCGAGTATGGAGTCGGCCTGCGTTTTACGCCCACCGTGCTGTCGGGCGGGCGCATCAATCTGAAGGTGGCGCCGGAAGTGTCGGAACTGTCGCGCGAAGGGGTGGGCATTTCCGCCGCCGGCGTCAGCGGACGTTCGATTCTGCCCGTCATCACCACGCGGCGCGCCTCGACCACGGTGCAGCTGTACGACGGCCAGAGTTACGCCATCGGCGGCTTGATCAAGAACAACCAGGTGAGCAACATCACGGGCGTGCCGTGGCTGAGCGAGCTGCCGATTCTCGGCGCGCTGTTTCGCAGCACGGACTTCCAGCATGACCGCACGGAATTGTTGTTCGTCATTACCGCGCACCTGGTCAAACCGTTGCCGGCCGACGCCGTGCTGCCGACGGCGCAGCTGGCGCCGCCCTCGCGCACGGACTTGATGTTGCGCGGCAAGATGGAAACCACCTTGCCGCTGGCGCCGCCGTCCGTGCCGCCACCGCGCGCGGCCAACGGTTTCGAGTTGAAATGAGACGGGGAGATACGCCATGCCGAACTCGCTCTTGACGTCGCTGCGGCGCCTGGCCGCCCTGGCCCTGGCCTTGCAGCTGGCCGCCTGCGCGCACAGCAGCACGCCGCAGCTGGACCCGCGCTTCGGCGACGCCGTGCGCCTGGCCATGGCGCAGCAGGTGCGTTATCCGGCCAGCGCGGGCAACCGCCAGCCTGCCGACGGGCTGGACGGCCCCAGCGCGCATGCCGTCATGCAGCGCTACCGCGCCTCGTTCGTCGAACCGAACGGCCAGGCGCCGCAGCCGGTGCAATTCATGCTGGGAGGCGGCAATGGCAAATAGATGCCAGGGCCAGCGCGGGGCGATGCTGATCGCCTTTTCCATCCTGCTTATTCTGGTGCTGGGCTTTATCGGCCTGGCGCTCGACGTGGGGCAAGTCATCGGCCGCAAGACGGAATTGCAGAACCTGGCCGACAACGCGGCGCTGGCGGCCGCCGCGGAACTGGTGGGCACGCCCGAAGGCTTGCTTGCGGCCGTGACGAAGGCCAAGAGCAGCGCGGCCGACAAGAGCGCGTGGCGCCGCCGCATGCAGGGCGCCATCCTGTCGGACGCCAGCATCCGTTTCGCCAGCGCACCCGATGCCCCCGCCAGCGGGTGGCATGCGGCGGGCGCCGTGCCCGATGCCGCCACGGCGCTGTTCGTGCGCGTCGATACGCAGGCCAATACACCGTCGCTGGGGCGGGTGGCGACGGCGTTCCTGGGCGCCTGGTCGCCGGCGCTGCGCACTCTGGACACGGGGGCGCGCGCCGTGGCGGGGCGTACCAGCTTGCACCTGACGCCGCTGGCCGTCTGCGCGCTGTCGGCCAGCGCGGCCAGCCCGCGCACGAATGCGGCGCTGCTGCCGGCCGTCGAGCTGCTGGAATACGGCTTTCGCCGCGGCGTGGCGTACAACCTGTTGAAACTCAATCCGCATGGCCCGGCGGCCGAACATTTTGTCCTCAATCCACTGGGCCAGCCGGGTGTGGTGGGACCGTCGCAGCAGGTCGGCGAGTCCAGCGTATTGCCGTTTGTGTGCAGTGGCACGGTGCTGTACCCGCGCATCGGCAGCGCCCAGGTGCACGTGCACCGGCCGTTTCCCGCCACTTTGTGGCCGGCCTTCAACGCGCGCTTCAACCAGCATGCGGGCAGTGGCTGCCATACGGTCACGGCGCCGCCCGACACGAATATCCGCCCCTATCCGAATACGGCCACGAACTGGTGGATGACGAACACGCCCGACGCGCCGAGCGCCCTGAGCACCGGCAATCCGCTGCTGTCCGTGGCCGATTCGGAGTCGAATGCGACGCCGCCCGCGGTCGGCAGTTATGGACCGCTGTGGTCGTTCGCCAAGGGGGCCAGGTACAGCAGTGTGAAGCCGGCCGACGGCTACCTGCCGTTTGCCACCAGCGACTGGCCCAAGCTGTATCCGGCCAGCCCTGCCGCGCCGGCCGCCAAGTCCGGCTATCCGGCCACGCCGCCATATCAGACGCTCGCGTACCAGACGGCGCCGACCGGCAACACGGGCGTGGCGCAGCGGCGCCTGTTGCATATTCCCCTGCTGGCCTGTCCGCTGCCGGCCGGCAGCGACGTGCTGGCGCAGGTGCGCGGCATCGGCCGTTTCTTCATGACGGCGCCGGCCAGCAATGGCGTGCTGAGCGCCGAATTTGACGGCCTGGTGGCCGAGGGTACGCTGGTGGGCCCGGCGGAGCTGCTGCAATGAGGCCGCCACGCCGCCAGCAGGGTGTCGCCGCCATCGAGCTGGCGCTGATCATGCTGTTTTTCATGGGCCTGTTGCCCTTCGTATTGCTGTTCGGCCGCGCGCTGCTGGCGTACACGGCCCTGCAAAAAAGTGCGCACGATGCGGCGCGCTACCTGGCGACCATGCCGTTGCCGCAGATGGCCAATGCCGATGCGGCGGAGCAGGGCGCCGTGTTTGCCCGGCAGATGGTGCGGCAGGCGATGCTGGAATCCTGGCCCAGCATGAGCAGCGGCAAAGTCAACGTGGATTGCATCTATAACGATGACTTTTATAGCTGCGGCAACTACCCGACGGCGCCGCTGCAGGTACGCATCAAGGTGTCCGTGGACATGCCCGTCGATATCTTGCCCGAGCTGACGCGCAAGTGGCTGCCGCAGCTGGCGCCGATCCCGCTGCGTGCCAATGCGACATTGCGCTATGTTAATTAACCTGCGCCCCCGGCGGCAGCGTCAGGACGGCGTCTTCGCTGTCGAGTTCGGCATGCTGGCGCTGTTGTTCTTCCTGTTCCTGTTTGCTTTGCTGGAAGTGGCGCGCGCCGTGTATTTATGGAACATGGTGCATGAAATCACCCGGCGTGCCGCGCGCGGCGCGGCCGTCACCGATTTCAGCAATGCAAGTGCGCTGCAGGCCGTGCGCACGCACGCCGTGCTGCGCGCCGCGCCGGGCGTGCTGCCGCTCGGTGGCGGCATCAGCGATGCGTATGTGCGCATCGATTATCTGTCGCTGGCCGGCGCCGCCGCGCTGGCGGCAGTGCCGGTGACGGTGATGCCCGGTTGTCCGCAGCGTAACCGCATCAATTGCCTGGAAGATCCGAACGGCGCCAGCTGCATCCGTTTCGTGCGCGCGCGCCTGTGCGTGCCCGCAGATGGCGGGCGCTGCGAGAGCGTGCCGTACCGGCCCATCCTGCCCTTGCTGGGAGCGATGTTTCCCTCCGGCGCAGGCGCCGTGCGCCTGCCCAGCGGCGCCACCATGGCGGTGGCCGAGTCGCTGGGCTATCCGGACAATCCCGGTTTTTGTCCTTGAGCGCCACTTGGGCGCAGCCGAATGTGTAGACCTGAAAGAAGCGAGGAAGTGCGATGAAAGCCTTGATGATTAGCCGCGACGCCAGCTTGCACGATGAAATTGCCGCGCAGGGGGCGGCCCGCATGCCCGTGCTGCGGCTGCTGGAACGGCGCAGCGGCCTGCGCGACGCCGTCGAGCGCATGCTGCCGGAAGCGCCGGAACTGGTGATCGTCGACGCCAGCGGCATCGATGCCGATGAAGCCGACCTGCTCGAGCGCCTGGCGCGCCAGTATCCGCTGGCCGTCCTGATGCTGCTCACGCGCGGCCAGCAGCAGGATGTGCTGATTCGCGCCATGCGCGCCGGCATGCGCGAAGTGCTGCAGCTGCCGCTGGTGCACAAGGCCTTTCACGAGGCGATGGACAGGGTCGATATCCAGGCCGGCGTGACGCAGATGCGCGACGGCAAGGTGCTCGCCTTCATCTCGTGCAAGGGCGGCAGCGGCGCCACCTTTTTGTCGACGAATTTTTCCTACGCGCTGGCCAGCCTGGCCGGCTGCAAGGTGCTGCTGATCGACCTGCACGGCCAGTTCGGCGACGCCACCTTGTATGTATCGGACCAGAAGCCGGCCATGACCCTGTCCGACATCTGCGCCCAGATCGCACGCATGGACGGCGCCTTCCTCGCCTCGTGCCTGGTGCACGTGACGCCGAACTTCGGCGTGCTGGCGGCGGCCGACGACCCGTCGCACAAGGTCGACATGCAGCCCGAGCACATGGACCGCATCCTGGCCGTGGCGCGCCAGCACTACGACTATATCGTGCTCGACGTGGGACGCCAGATCGATGCGCTGTCGCTGCGCGCGCTCGACAACGCCGACGCCATCTATCCGGTGCTGCAGCTGGCCTTGCCCGACATCCGCGACGGGCGCCGCCTGCTCGACATTTTCCGCTCGCTCGGCTATCCGGGCGAGCGCTTGCGCCTGATCGTCAACCGCTATGAAAAGGGCGGGCGCCTGCGCCTGGCGGACCTGGAGCAGGCGCTGGGTGCGGAAGTGGTGCACACGGTGCCCAACGATTACATCGCCGCCACCGATTCCGTCAATCAGGGCATTCCGCTGCTGCAGCTGTCGCGCACCAGCGCCGTGGCGCGCAGCCTGGCCGAACTGGTGGAACTGGTGACGGCGCGCCGCGTGACGGAAAGTCGCGGCCTGTTCGACCGCCTGTTCAGCCGCAGCGAAGCCTAGGACAGGAATAGATGTCAAGGCTCCCGCCGGGGGCCATCATGGGAGCCGAGATGACTTTACGCGAACGCCTGGCGGCGAATGAAACGGTGCGCCCCGCCACGAACGGACAAGGCGCGCTGGCGCTGCACGCCTACCAGGAACTGAAAAAAACCATGCACCAGACGATACTCGACCGTATCGATCTGGAACGCCTGAAACGCCTGACGGCCGAGCAGTTCAAGCACGAGCTGGCTCTGCTGGTGCAGCGCGTGATCGAGGAAGAGCGCATCGTGCTGAACCAGCACGAACGGCATAGCCTGGTGCTCGACATCCAGCACGAGATGCTGGGATTCGGTCCGCTCGAACCCTTGCTGGCCGATGCCAGCGTGTCCGACATCCTCGTCAATACCTGCGACAAGGTGTATGTCGAGAGGGGCGGGCGGCTGCAGCTGACGGACGTGACGTTCCACGACAATGCGCACCTGATGAAGATCATCGAAAAGATCGTCTCGCGCGTGGGACGGCGGGTCGATGAATCGAGCCCGATGGTCGACGCGCGCCTGCCCGACGGTTCGCGCGTGAATGCCATCATTCCGCCGCTGGCCGTCGACGGACCGATCCTGTCGATCCGGCGCTTTGCCGTGCAGCCGCTCACCATCGCCAACCTGCTCGACTACAAAAGCCTGACGCCGCCCATGGTGCAGGTGCTGCAGGCGCTGGGCCAGGCCAAGGTCAACATCCTGATCTCGGGCGGCACGGGCAGTGGCAAGACGACCCTGCTCAACGTGCTGTCCGGCTTCATTCCCGGCAGCGAGCGCATCGTCACCATCGAGGATGCGGCCGAACTGGCGCTGCGCCAGCCGCACGTGGTGCGCCTGGAAACGCGCCCGCCGAATATCGAGGGCAAGGGCGAGGTGAGCCAGCGCGCGCTGGTGCGCAATGCGCTGCGCATGCGGCCCGACCGCATCATCCTGGGCGAGGTGCGCGGCGCCGAGGCGCTCGACATGCTGCAGGCGATGAACACGGGCCATGAAGGTTCGCTGGCGACCATCCACTCGAACACGGCGCGCGACGCGCTGGCGCGGCTGGAAAACATGGTCGGCATGGCCAATGTGAACCTGACGCCGCGCGCCACGCGCCAGCAGATCTGTTCGGCCGTGACGGTGGTGATGCAAGTGTCGCGCCTGACGGACGGCGCGCGCAAGCTGGTCAGCCTGCAGGAAGTGACGGGCATGGAAGGCGACATCATCGCCATGCATGAAATCTTCCGCTTCGAGCAGACGGGCGTCGATGCCGACGGCAAGGTGCAGGGCCACTTCTGCGCCACGGGCGTGCGACCCCGCTTTACGGAGCGTTTGCGCATGTTCGGCGCGCCCGTGCCCGACAGCGTGTTCGATCCCGACCGAATTTATGAATAAGGAGAGGGATCATGGACCTGGTCTTCTACGGCTTTGCCGTGCTGCTGTTCGCCGCCTGCATCCTGATGGTGGAGGGCGCCTGGCTGTGGTGGTCGGGCACGCACGGCAGCGCGGCGCGGCGCATCAACCGGCGCCTGCGGCTGATGGCGGCGCGCGGCGAGGGGGGCGGCGAACGGGTCTCCATCCTCAAGCAGCGCCGCTATGCGCGTTCGCCCGGCCTGGAGCGCTTGCTGCGGCGCGCGCCGCAGGCGGCGCGGCTCGATCGTTTGCTGCTGCAATCGGGCTTGTCCTGGTCGGTGGCGCAATTCCTGGGCGGCACCGGCGCCTTGCTGCTGGCGGCCTTGCTGCTGTTGGCGGCATGCTCCATGCCCTTGCCCGGCGCTGTGCTGCTGCTGGCTTGCGCCGTGAGCGCACCGTGCTTGTGCGTGCTGCGCGCGCGTGCGGCGCGGCTGAAAAAGATCGAGGCGCAACTGCCGGAAGCGGCCGATTTCCTGGCCCGCGCACTGCGCGCCGGGCACTCGTTTTCGAACGTGCTGCAGATGGTGGGCGATGAACTCAATGAGCCGATCAGCGGCGAATTCAAGATGGCGCATGAAGAGATCAATTACGGCGTGCCGATGAACGAGGCGCTGCAAAACCTGGCCGCGCGCATTCCGCTGACGGACTTGCGCTACCTCGTCATCGCCGTGTTGGTGCAGCGTGAATCGGGCGGCAACCTGGCCGAGGTGCTGGTCAGCATCGCCCGCATCATCCGCGCCCGGCTAAAGCTATTGGGGCAGGTGCGCGTGCTGTCGGCCGAGGGGCGCATGTCGGCCTGGGTGCTGGGGCTGATGCCGGTGGTGATGATCGGCGTCATGGCGCTGGTCAACCCGCAATACATCCGCCTGCTGTGGACCGATCCCAGCGGCATCAAACTGCTGTGGTACGCGGCCGGCATGGTGGCGCTGGGCGTGGTCTGGATGCGCAACGTGATCCGCATCCGCATCTAAAACAGGGGGCGGTATGAGCGGTGCACAACTGCTGTTTCTCGTGATTGTCTTTGCCGTGGTGGTGGCGCTGGCTCTCTTGGCGTGGGTGATCTTCTTTCCCGGTACCCTGCGCCAGCGCCTGTTTGGCGCCACGGCGCCGGCCGCCAGCGAGGCGGTGGTGGAAAACGGCTGGGTGGAGCGCGTGGCGCGCGTGGCGCAGCCGTTCAGCAAGCTGTCGCTGCCGGAAGAAGGGTGGGAGCGCTCGCCGCTGCGCACGCGCTTCATGAACGCGGGCTGGCGCCAGGCCAGCGCGCCGGCTTTATATTTTGCGGCAAAAAGCGTGCTGGCCCTGCTGTTTCCCACCGTGCTGGGATTGTATGCGGCCAGCGCCATGGCGGCGCAGCTGCGCAGCGTGCTGCTGTTGCTGCTGTGCGTCAGCGCCACCATCGGCTATTACCTGCCGAACCTGGTGCTGGCCAGCACGGCCAAGCGGCGCCAGCGCGACATCTTTGAAAACATCCCCGACGCACTCGACTTGCTGACCGTGTGCGTGGAAGCGGGCCTGAGCCTGGAGCGTGCGCTGGTGAAGGTGTCGGGCGAAATCCATATCAAGAGCATGGTGCTGGCGCAGGAATTGCAGCTGGTGTTGATGGAAATGCGCGCCGGCTTTTCCAAGGAAAAGGCGCTGCGTAACCTGGCCCTGCGCAGCGGCGTGGAAGACGTCGACACCTTGGTCGCCATGCTGATTCAATCGGAACGCTTCGGCACGAGCATGGGCGATTCGCTGCGCGTGCATTCGGAAAACCTGCGCGGCAAGCGCAGCCTGCTGGCCGAGGAGGCGGCAGCGAAGATCGCCCTGAAACTGCTGTTCCCGCTGATCTTTTGCGTCTTTCCCACCCTGATGCTGGTGCTCATGGGGCCGGCCGTGATCGAAGTCTATCGCGTGCTGGTGCCGGCCATGGCCAGCCGCTGAAAGGAGTCACCATGCGCTTGACGATATCCCGCCTGGCCGCCGCCTGCGCCTGTCTGGGCCTGGGCGCCTGCGCCAGCCACACGGCGCACGCGCCGCCCTTTGCCGATGCCGATGCGGCCTATGCCGCGGGGCGCCAGCATTTTGACGCGGGCGACCTGCCCGCCGCGCAAGCTGCGTATGAGCAAGCCTTGCGCGCGGCGCCGCTCCACATGAATGCGCGCAACGGCCTGGCCGTGCTGCATGCGCAGCGGGGCGAACATGGCGCGGCGATCGCCCATTGGCTGGCCTTGACGCAGGAGGCGGGCACGCCGCAGCCGCGGCAGGCCTATCTGTTCAGCAATCTCGGTCATGCCTATTATTTAAGCGGACGCGATGCGCAAGCGTTGACTGCGCTGGAACAGGCCTGCCTGCTCGACCCGCTCAATGCGCTGGCCTGGCGGCACCTGGCGCAGGTGCTGGAACGGCTGGGACAGCACGCGCGCGCGGCCGTCATGCGGCGCCAGGCGACCAGCTTGCAGGAACACGATGTGCGGCGCGACATGGCCTTGTTGCGCGGCGAGACGTCGCCGAAGGTTGTGTCAGTGCCCGCGCCGGTGCCGGATGCGCCCGCCATGGCGCGCGTGGAGATCACGCAGAGCGATGGCATGGCCCGCCTGCGACGCGTGCCGTCGGCCGTCGTGCGCAGCGTGCCCGCTGCCGCGTCGGTGTCTGTGGCGCCTGCATCGGCAGCCGGCGCGCCGCATCCGCGCCTGGAAATTGTGAATGGCAACGGCGTGCCCGGCCTGGCCGCCGCGCTGGCGCGCAGCTTGGCCGGTGCGCCCGTGCAGGTGGTGCGCCTGGCCAATGAAACCAGCTTCCAGGTGGCGCGCACGCGCGTCGAATACCGGCCCGCGCAGGAGCAGGCGGCGCGTCAGCTGGCCCGCCAGCTTGGCGCACAGATGCGTACCCAGGTGCAGATCCAGGCTGCCGACTGCCCTGCCAGCGAGCTGCGCCTGGTACTGGGGCGCGACCTGAGCGACCCCGCCATGCTGCACCGCTATTATCTGCAGCAATTGCAACTGGCGCGCCGGGCGCTGGCGCGGCTCGGCTAACACATCTCTGCCGGCATAAAAAAAGCGGCGCCTTTGCGGGCGCCGCGTGTTTTTCATGCTGCGGATTATTTCGGCTGCCGGCGACGCGTAAAAGCCAGGGCTGCCAATCCCGTGCCCAGCAGGAACAGGGTGCCCGGCTCCGGTACTTGCAAGGGTTCAATGACGACGATGTCGGTGCGCGTGGACTTGGAAAAGTTCAAGGTGTAGCTGCCGGCGGGCAGGGCGAAATTCGACGTCAGCGAAAACATCGCAAAGCCATTCGTGAAGGCGCGCCCGGTGGCCGGGTCGTTGGTGCCGGCCGTCATGTTCAGGCTGAAGGGATCGAGGCTGCCGACCGTATGGTTGCCATTGACGTCGCTGCCATTGTTGGCGTCGCCATCGGGCGCGAACTGGAAGATCACGCCATCGGCATTCGCGTTCGACAGGCAGCCCACGGGACTGGAAGTATTGCACGAGATATTGAAGATATCCATGATCGACACGCTCGACTTGTCACCCATCGTCGTCACGCTGGTGCGCAGGTCGCGCCGTCCCATGAAGTTGAAGGTGATGAAGCCGGCGCTCGACAGGGTCAGGTTGACGGAGCCGGTGAGCGTATCGCCTGCCGTGGCCGTGGCGGCGCCGACCGTGTCGCGCTGTGCTTCCGCAACGGCGCGCACGGTGGAGCCGGCGGCCGTGAGCATATTGCCAAAGGCATGCGCGTCGCCGCGTGCGAACTCCAGGGTGGAACTGGGGCTGGGTGCGTAGTTATTTTGCGGCAAGCCGCCGCAGCCGCCGCCCGAACATACTTGCAGCACGTCGGCGTTGGCGGCCGGGCCCGTATTGACGGCGCGCGGATTGACGGCCACGCCGCCCTCGAAGAAGGCGCTGTCGCTGGCATTGCGGTTGGCGCCGGCCAGCGACAGCGCACCGGCGCTGGTGGTGATGCGGAAAGAGTTCAATTCGTTGACGGCCAGGCCGTACGCGCCGGCCTGTGCCTGGCCGCTGGCAAGCAAGCTTGCCGCCGCCAGTGCACCCAGCCAACCCAGGGTCTTGCTTCGTGTGTGATCGACGTTCATCGCAGCCTCTTATCGTAGTCAGTCTCGGAAAATCCGGGGGATAAAAAATCCAGAATGGCTTGCCTGGATTCATCTCGTAGACAGTGATAAGCAGCTTGCGTGCCATACAAAAAAAGCATATTGAATCAAGGGCTTGCGTAAAACGGACTGAGCCGACGGAAGCAAAGTGTAAGAAAGGCCGACGCCGCCTGGCGCGTGGCGGTGGCGCCGACGTCACGGCGCGCTAGGGCCCGCCGCGTCCGCCGACGGCGCCATACACCTGGCCCGTGGCGTAACTCGATTCCGGCGAGGCCAGCAATACATACACGGCCGCCAGTTCCGCTGGCTGCCCCGGACGTCCCATGGGCGTATCCTGGCCGAACGTGGGAATCTTGTCCGGTGATTGCCCGCCCGTCACTTGCAAGGCGGTCCAGAAGGGGCCGGGCGCGACGGCATTGACGCGGATATTCTGTTTCGCCAGCTGCTTGGCCAGCCCCTTGGTAAAAATCATGATCGCGCCCTTGGTGGCGGCGTAATCGATGATGTTCTCGCCGGGATCGTAAGCATTCACGGAGGCGGTATTGATGATGCTGGCGCCGGCTGGCAGCAGGGGCACGGCCGCTTTCGTGATCCAGAACATGGCATAGACATTCGTCTTGAAGGTTTCGTCAAACTGCGCCGTGCTGATGTCGAGGATGGAGTCGCACGAGAATTGTCGTCCCGCATTGTTGACCAGAATGTCCAGGCCACCCAGCTGGCGGGCCGCTTCGCTGACCAGGCGCTGGCAAAACGCCTCGCTTTTGATGTCGCCAGGGATGGCGACGGCCTTGCGTCCTGCCGCGCGGATCAGCTGCAGCACTTCCTGCGCATCGGGCTCTTCGGCCGGCAGGTAGTTGATGGCCACGTCGGCGCCTTCGCGCGCAAAGGCGATGGCCGCCGCCCGTCCGATGCCGGAATCGCCGCCCGTGATCAAGGCCTTGCGCCCCATCAGGCGCCCCGATCCCTTGTAACTGGTTTCGCCATGGTCGGGCCGGGGCTGCATGCGGCTGGCCAGGCCCGGCCACGTCTGCTGCTGGACGGGAAACGGCGGACGCGGATAGCCGGGCGCCAGCGGCCTGGGTCCGGCGGGCACCGGTGCCTCCGCCGGTTGTGCGGCCGCGGGCACGGCCAAGGCGGCCAGCGCGCCGCCGGCCATGCCTTCGACAAAGCTGCGGCGCGACTTGCTGAGTTTGGGATCATCCATGGCAGGACCTTTCAGGGAGGGTTCAAGTACCGCGGTGATAGCCCAGGTGGCCACCGGAATTGCGCGCACAGCCGCAGCCGATGCGTGCCACTTCCTCGTCTTCTGTCAGTTTCCAGTTGGTAATCGTCGTGTGCTGCCAGTCGATGTCGCTTTTCTTGACAGGCTTTACCGTCAGGGTGCGTGCTTCCGCATCCGTGTACTCCATCAATTCCTCGTCATCGGCAATGTCGAAATGGCGGTGGATCAGGGAAATGCCGAAGCGGTCGAGCGCGCCATAACGCTGCAGCACGTCGCGCAGTTCGCGAAAGCAGGCGAGGTCCTCAGGTAGCAGCGGATTAACGGCGGAAATATCGGCAACGGGCTGCCATTGCATGGCGTGGATGTTCAGGCTGTGCATGATGTCCTCCTTTGCCCCTTGTATCAAGCCCAGGCTGCCGGAGGGGCGCCGGCAGCCTGGCGGAACGCCCATCGTGGCCGCAAAGCCGCTACGGCGTTTGCGCCAGATCAAAGGTGCGGCACACTGCCTCTCGCCGATAGTTGCCCGGTAAAATAGGCCATGGCAAACAAACCCCCCACTTTCCCCGGCGCACGCACGGGCCGCGGCCAGGTCCTGGCCGTGCTGCTGTCGAACCGCGACCAGTCCGGCGCCGAACCGCTGCAAGGCCGCGTCTCGCTGGCCGCCATCGTGAAAGCGCTGAAACGCAAATACCACTGGCCGATCGAGACGCACAGCTTTCCCGCCAACACGCAGGACGGCCGCGCCAGCTGGGCGACCGTCTACAGCTTGCCGGAAAAGGTCATCGAGACCGCGCTGGACAGCGGCGGCCGGGAGTGGCTGGAGAGCCGGGAAGTACCTGGGCGGCGCTGAGCGCGCCGCCTTGCTCGATCCCTTTATTCGAGCCGGAAGCCGACCTTGAGCGTGACCTGGAAGTGCGCCACCTTGCCATCGACGATATGCCCGCGCGACTCGGTCACTTCATACCAGTCCATGTGCTTGACCGTCAGCGCCGCCTTGGCAATGGCATCGCGTATCGCCTGATCGCTGCTCTCGGTCGAAGTTCCCACCAGTTCGATCAGCTTGTAAGTGTGTGCGGACATGATATTTCCCCAGGTAGGCAAGCCAGACATCGGAGTTTGTTCTTCGCCAGCAAGTGTCTATAGTGCGCTTAAATGCGCTGACAGTCATTGCGCGGTGCAGCAATGCGTCGTGCAAGCGGGAAAAGAAAAAAAGCTACCAGCCGAGGTGGGTAACCCTTTGATTTTCTAGAGAATTCTGGTGCCAACTGCCGGTTTAGAACTGGCCATTTGGTGATTGAAAATACCTTTCTTGTCCTAACTCTGCTTTATAACATCTAACGACTCAATACCTTAGTGGTTTTTGACATCACAATATCGATCACTACATGACAGCACCGTTGACAATGCGTTGGCAGGTTAATGCCTCATTGGCCGGCTTTTGCTGGATATATCTCACACACAACCGATGCTAATTTTTCTGCGGCAGTCATATCGTCTTCTGTGAGTGGAAGGTTGTAGATTTCGCTGTGTGATGGGTCTGGGGGCGCTTCAATCGGGGCATGGAGAATCGGGATATCTCGTTGGTCAGCCGTACCGGTTGCGACGGCTGCACGCCCCTCACCTACATTCAGCACAGCAAGCCGGTGAGTGGCACGAATGGTAAAAGTAGAGAATAGCCGCTGCACCTCTGCAATCTCTTCATCACGTGTGGGAAGTGCTAATTTCTCTAACCAGTTTACAGAGAGTGCCGACTCTCCACCGCGCAGCATAAAAGCTGTCGCTTGCGGCTCCCCTTCAGCGACTTGCGTGCCTTTGCAGAGTCGAACGATATAATCACTGTCCGGAACGGGACCGTCACTCACGCAAAGGCCCAGTCCGATACAGAATAGGTACGTACAGCTTCAAGAATGCCGTCAGTAGTTGTTTTACCGGATAACTGAAGAACTCTGCCAGCATGCCTTGGGTTCGGACGCAATACGACAAAACGAGCTTCGTAGGTTTCAAGAAACTGAACACTGAAGATATGGTCCCGACCCTGCTTCCAACTTGCGTATAAGCATCCGCTAGGTGTAACTGTAAGAGTTGGATACTTTAGTTGCGGAGAAGATTCCAAGAACTCTATGAGACTTTTAAGAGAATCTGTTGAGAAGACTCGCCCCTCGAAATCATCTTTGTAAGCATCTACCAATTCGGACAACCTCGCTGCCAATCTCGCCTTGTAAGGCAAATTCGAAGCTGCAGTGAAATTGCTTATCAACCCTTGAATTTCGGTGTCATCCGCCCGTATCGCGTCTAACTCAGCAAACGCGCTAGGGAATGAATCAAAGAAGGCGTGTTGAAACACAAGCTGATAAGTTCGAGCCGAAGGCTGAGTCGCAATACTAGGGGCGACGAGACGAGTAAGTGCCATGGATCCTTGAGCACAGAGTCTAGCAATATTTACGATAGCCGTCGATTTGACCGCAGCTGTTGCGGCTGGCTTAACATCCAAATTAGTCGTAGCGTCAGTACTATAGTCGTGGGAAAAAAAACCCATTCGCGGGCTCAGGTAGTCAGCAGTAGCGGCATGTGTCATTTTTTTCGTCCCCAAGTACTGTACTGAATTTCCGATGTTGTTAAGTCGGTAAAACCACGGACAATCCATTCGTGTGCTAGATCGAACCAAGCTCGAATGCCTGATTCGCTCAAATCCGATGTTATGCCTCGTACAGAGAGATCAAAAGAATAAATATCAACACTATCGATGGAGCGTTTTCCTTGTGTCACCTTCACATTAAGCGTTCCTTGCTCGTTTGGCAAGGGATATGTTGCATTGAAGGAAATTCCGCTTGGAATACTCAAGAAACGATTGTCATCTGGAAGCAGACGAAAATCCTTAAAAATTTTTGTAAAATCTTCGAGTTTGTTCCATCCTTCACCCTTCACAAGATGATTGATATACGACAACTCAAATTCTGTCGGTTGAATGGGACCTAACTGCATGTCTGATGAAAACGTACTGAGACGTGCATAGTTCTCATTGAACGACCGATAAATTTCCTCGAATCGTGGATACTCCGCGCCGTTCCGTTTCCTCCAATTGAAATAGAGTCTGTCCTGTTGGAACTGCAGCAACCGACTTTCGTCTTCGTTCAAAAACCACACACGCGGCAATGGCAAAGAAGTTGCAGAATCCAGCGGTGGCATGCCTTCGCCGTTGAACATTGGCGGAACGTGCACGATCGTCGGGAAGTCTTTACGCAAGCTGTGCCAGAACGTACCGTAGTGAGGTAGACGAACTCGATCCAACGTACGGAATTGGCATCCGCATGCTACCTCGTCAAGCGGAGGATTGTCGTAGCTCGGTAGTTCCGTCGTGCGATCAGCGGTTGCCATCAATGTCTGTCGGTTAATTTATGAGTGTGTAGCTTAGCATACACCAATGCTGTAAATCCTAACTTGATCATGGCGAAAAGCGCGGTAACTGAACGCTTTCACCAGGGGCCACGCTATGACTTGTAAGCTTTGCGAGCGGCTGGCATCGTCGCTGGCCGGGACGTCTGGCCAAAAACGCGTCTGCCTGAATCGTGCGACGAAAAGGGTTTTTTTGCCTCGTTCCGGCCCTTGTGGACCTCAAATCGCTCTTTTTGAGGTCTGCCAGCACGAAGACGGTCTTTAGATTGAACGTAGTACTATTTCGCCTCTTGAGCGGAGCACGACAACGCAAAGCTCTCGGTGTAAGCAATCATCTCGTCCAACGTCAGTTCACATTCAGCTTGGGCGTATTGATTCAAGATGTCGGCCTCATTCCTTCAAGTGCAAAATTGGCTCGTATGCGAGCCACATGAGCAGCTCGCTCTGCTTTGGTCATATATATTTCGCCCATTTCCTGAAGTCCCTTAATCATTGTGCTCATGGAGATTGGCGACGCGCAAAATCCCGATCTTGGAAAGCAAGATGTGCGGCACATCATCGTAGTTGACCCGCTCGCGTTCTCTGGACAGCTGGCAGAAGAGAGTATGAAGGCGGTGCACGTCCTCATTGCGCCAACATAAATGATGCAGCTGTCGGGTGGGGGGGACATCAACCCGACATTTAGCGTGATACTGCAAAGTTGCTCGATCACCTTCAGGAGTCCAAAATGTTGCACCCATTGGCACAATTGACAGTCGCAAATGAAAAGGGCTACCAGCCGAAGCGGGTAACCCTTTGATTTCCTACTGAATTCTGGTGCCGACTGCCGGTTTCGAACTGGCCACCTGATGATTACAAATCATCGCAAGTCGGTATTCAGGACTGTTGAAGGGTGTTGAGATTTTCAAGTATATCCTTATAAATCAAAAACTTACATGATTTTGATTTTTATTTCATGCAGATGGGTGTTGATCGTTATGCTACCATTTGGGTTACATGGCGGTTACATGGCGCTTACACAGCACGTCTTCTTGAGGTAATAGTGAAAAAAATAAAGTTCGCGGCGGGTAGGGTAGAAGAGTTCGCCTGTGAGGGGGGAAAAAGTCAGTCATTCCTCTGGGACACCGCTTCACCAGGCCTCGGTTTGCGGGTGACGTCGAAGGGCGCGAAGTCCTATATTTTTCAGGGTAAGCTGGACGGCGCCACCATACGGCTGACGATCGGCGATCCTCGTACATGGGACATTGCCAAGGCCCAGGCCGAAGCACGGCGCCTCAAGGTCCTGCTCGATAACGGGCAGGATCCAAGAAGGGTACGGGAAGATGCACTCGCTGCAGAGCGCGACGCGCGCGCGTTGCAGGAAGCTGCCGTTGTGGCGGAACAGGAAAAGCAGCTGCGGGAGTCCGTGACCCTGGGCCGTGTCTGGCCTGAATACATTGCCGATCGCATTGCCACGCGAGAAGCCGGCTGGTCAGAACATCATATTGCCGCGCATCGAAAGATCATTCAGGATGGTGGCCAGCCTCGGAAACGCAGTCCGGCCCTGACGAAAGCCGGTCCGCTCTGGTCCTTGTCCTCGCTGCGACTCATCGACCTGACAAACGAGCGCGTGGAAGCCTGGGCACGAGAGGAAGCAAAGACCCGTCCATCCAGCGCACGGCTGGCATGGCGACTGCTCAAGGCTTTCATGAACTGGTGCGCTTCGCACAAGACGTATTTAAGCATGGTCACTAGCAATCCGACAAAGAGCGCGCGGGTGCGCGAGAGCCTGGGTAAAGAGAAGCGGCGCCATGACGTTCTCCAACGCGAGATGCTGCAGTCATGGTTCAGCGCAGTGCGCAAGATTGGAAACCCGGTCATTGCCGCCTACCTGCAGGTTCTTCTGCTCACCGGCGCCAGGCGCGAGGAGCTCGCGGCACTGAAGTGGGCAGACGTGAATTTCCAGTGGGGCAGTATCAAACTGTCCGACAAGGTCGAGGATTTTCGGATGGTCCCGCTGACTCCCTTTGTTTCTCAGCTCCTGGCCAACCTGCCGCGCCGGAATGCCTTTGTCTTCTCCAGTCCCGCTTCCGCATCGGGACACATCGCCGAGCCACGAATTGCGCATAACGAAGCCGTAGCGGTGGCGAATTTGCCGCAACTTACGCTGCATGGCCTGCGACGCTCATTTGCCACATTAAGCGAGTGGATCGAAATGCCGAATGGTATCGCCGCGCAGATTCAAGGACACGCGCCACAAGGGGTGCGCGAGCAAAATTACATTCGCCGGCCGCTGGACTTGCTTCGTGTCTGGCACGCGAAGATTGAAGTTTGGATACTTGAGCAGGCGGGTGTGGAGCTTATATCTTTGCCAGCGATACTGCGCGTTACGGGAGCTTAAGTAACTTCGTAGGTAATCGTAAACTATTAAAGTATTGTCGTCATTAAGCATTATTAGTCGTTAGTGGCTTGAGATATTGCCTGAATGCAATAAATTCTATCTTATATGTACATATTGCTGAAATGACCATTATGAGGAAGCCTATCGCCCAACCAGTTGCCCACGCCTCGCCATTGCTGTTAATGCTTCCTTTAACCTACCTTAGTCGACCGATTAGCGAGTAGTAGACCGTATGCTCTCCCTATTTTAGGTATGACCTCTCCGCGTCAATTTATGGGCGCACCCGTAGCTCTGCAAAAGCCATAGTCGAAATTAAATTTATGGAAAATATACACCAATATGCTGTATAAAAACACAGCATATTGGTGTATATTTATGCTATTAAGAGAAATTTCTTTATGAAAATGAACACTAAAAGTACAATTTTCTGCATTTATGACATAGAAAAGCATACAAAAATACGAGAAACGCTCAACATGGTGGTTTTTGGCCTGTAACGAGCCCCAAATCAGCGGCTTGCGCACGCAGGAATGGCCAAGCTTGCCGGAGTTTCTAAGCGTACGCTCTCAGAATGAATGCGTGTTGGCTGCGCAGCGCCAGTCGCTATTGAAGCGATTCTTTCAATGCTCCCGATGCTTTCGCGCGAGGTCGTGTGGAAAATTGTGGAGAATTGGTGACATGACGTATCAGATAATACGAACTCAAATCAAAATCGAGGTGTGGCAAATGAGTAAAACAGTGCCTAAGGAAGAAAAAATGGACGAGATCCGATTCTACCGAGCAAGCGAGAAACCATATGGCGCTTTTAGCAATCTCTTTCGGCGCCCAGTAACTTTTGAGGGTGAAGATTTTGCCACTTCGGAGCATGCCTATCAGGCGGGAAAGGCACGTAAGCCGGCTGTCAAAGAGTGGCTGATGGCGGCGCCATCGCCGGCATTACTGGCCATGGCTGCGCACGGTCTATACGTCTGGGATGTGAGCCCAAACTGGTCTAAGATAAAATTTGAGCGCATGAAAAATGTCTTAATGGCTAAATTTACCCAGCATCAGGACCTTTATGACTTGTTGCTCTCCACTGGAGATGCACGGCTCGTAGAAAGCGCGACCGTGGACAACGCGGTTAATCGGCTCTGGGGCGAGGTCAACGGCGTCGGAAAAAACATGCTTGGAAAGCTTCTGATGGAAGTACGAGAAGAACTGCACGCTAAGCAGGCAAAAGCAGAGAAACCGAAGAAGAAAACTACGCGAAAGAAATCAGAACGCGAGGCCCTCGCAGCATAGTCTCTGATAAGCACGATCCTCTATTGCTAAGTGGTGCTTTTCAATAGAGGTGTCCATTCGTAACTGGCGCTCTGCGCGCCAGAAGTGAACTTTGGTCATGCCCTGAACAGCACTGGCCATTTCGAGAATCACATCAAGGCCTTGCTGCTGCGCGAGCCCGCGTGCTCCGGCGTAGCTGCAATTAAGCGCAGCGAGCGCCTGTCCAAAACGCAGTGCTTTCGACAAATCGTGATTCGTGAGGTCACCGGTCGAGCCAGCGTCCCTGTCGGAGAACAGTGAATACAGCATTCCTGCAGTACACCAGTCGCCCGATCCAGAAGTATCGGCGACATGCTGCGCGCGATAAGCTGCCAGATAAACCCAATTATCACCCGACGATGGCGAACGGAACTTGAGCCCATCCTTGCCCGACGTCTGAATTTCAATGGCCACGCTACTTAAGTCAAAGGTTCGCAGATCCTCGATACGATCATCGGCGTATTTGATCATGTGCGCGGCTTTTAGCGCGCGCCCAAACGATGCATGATCGCTTCCGATCGTCGACGGCTCGAATACAACCATTGCACCTCGCGCACGGTAGTCCTCGGCGAGCCTCAATGATAGCGGCGTCACCCGGTCAAAATAATAAACATCGGAGCTCTCGATCGCAGATAGGACGGGCGCCCCAAGGTAATCATCCAGCGCGTAGGAAAAATGTCTCTTGCGGCCGCAGTGAGGGCAGGCAAAGGTGAAACGATGTGTTTTCTCTGCATCGCCAGGCAATTGAAAAACGACAGGCGTGCAAAAGTGACCCTCTTCAACCAGAAACTGCACATCTGCATTGAGCGCCTCGAACTCGTCACGGATGCGCTTTGCCGCCGAATCTGTGCCCACCTTTGCCACAGGCACACTATTCCACCCCATGTGGGCGAGAATTGCCAGGACGTTCCCCGCAGAGCCACCTAGCGCCGAGGAGACCGTGCTTTTATGTTCATTCAGCAGGACGTCCAGCGCTATGAGGCCCGATCCGACAACACGCCGGCGCGAGGAAATATGGGCAAAACTAACAGGTGATTTCATCGTAGGCGACTCCAGCAAGCCAAACATGCCAAAGTTTCGACGGAGCGGGAATTGTCACGCTCTCAGGGATCTTCGAATCCGTAGTATATCCTATCGTCTCGACATACAAGACTGGCAGGCTCAAATCGATCGCTGCGAGCAACATGCCTAGGCTACCGAGTCGCCATCCCGCTGGGGAGAGCACCGTCACCGACTGACTTTTGTCAGGGAAAACCTTGAGCCGCGCATCATGCATGCGGCTAATCGATCTGAACACATCCATGGGATCGGCTTCGTGCGCGTAAATCACGTTCTGTGCAGTGGCGTCCCATTGCGATTCAAACGCATCGAAGTACTCCAACAGGAGCTCATCTCCACGTCTTGGCCTGGCCGATGGAAACGGGACGATTGGACATACCTCCGCCAGTGGCATCAGCGCACTGAACATCGAATTCATCGACGGCAGAGAGTCTTCCGTCAACTGGGGTACCCAGAGCGTCAGTGCATCGCGCATGATGTAAGTTTCCATATCCTCCTGGAAGCCATGCATCCAATCTGCGTGACTATTAGACTCGCTTTTGAGTTTCACCGCAGGCTGATCGCTAGAGGCCATCAGCAAGTGGATATTCGTCGTGCTTTCTTTGTGCAGTTCCATGGCTTGGCGCACGATGGGGAAGCATGTACCACGCGACATGCCGGTAGCGTCGATGACGATATCCTTGTATTGCTGGCTAAGCCAAGGCTGCGCCGCCTTGGTCGCATTACGGCCGGCGACAGTGGCGCCGTCCCCCGAAATTATCTCGACATCAATGAACTCCAGTTTGCCGTTTGGGAGCATTCTTTCTAACTCTGCCTTATGCAAACTCCCCAGATTTTCTAGGTCAGGAGATACCGCTGGACGGCACTCTGTAATAAATTTAAACGTGACATTTTTTGCCTTGGCTAACAAGTGGGCGAAGTATAAGCTGCTACCCTGAATTCCAACAGTTCCAATGAACAACACGCTGTCGGAGTTGGCCACGTGATCGCTCACGAACTGAACGGCATCCTCACCACGGTTGTTAATGCAATATTTAGACGAAAATCGGTTCATTCGACAATACTTTCAGCGAGATCGACCAAGTGACCTTCGCAAAAGCCACCTTTACTGAAGGTTAATTTGTGCTCGATGATGGGAAGACCACCGAGCTTGATTAGGCACCAGACCTTGCGCTTACACTGGTAGTTTTCGCGCAGCGATATAGCGTTATAAGCAAGCCCATAATGCAAAACCTGGCGCAGTACTGGGTATGTGCGCTCTAGATGCTCCATCTCGGACTGCGGCACACCGTAGGCGTTAGCACCATCGTCAAGCGGCGCGTTAGCCGCCAGCGTCTTGTTGACACATTTCTTGGCGATGAACGCGATCATTTTTTTGACCAAGTGGCTTCGAGGAAAATCCCATTCCTTCATGGTCTTTACGGCACGTTCTGTGAGCGCGTTGTGCTGCGTGCGGGCGTCCAGTTGAGCCGTGCGCCCCCGTATGACCTTTGTTTCGATCTGATTGATTAAGGCGCCAGCAAGGTTGATGAACTGCTCGATGTTGTCGTCGCTAGCATCGCTTAGGCGATCTAGCCCGTAATAGAATGGCCTTCCATAATCGTGCATAAGCTGGATATCAGCGCCGGTGACAAGAGACGGCTTCACGTTGAGCAGATCATCCTCCGCTTCTTCATTGTCGTTTTGATCGTCGAAGAAAAGCTGCGTTTGGGGTACTCGTTTACGTTCCCTGCTAATCAATATTCGCGTCAACATAAGACGCTGATCGGCGGTGACGGTCTTGGGAATAGAGCTTTCAATGATGCCCATTTGCTGTGGCGAGAATTTATTGTCGCTGATCAGTTTTTCAACGGACTGAGTGAGCTCGGCGAGCTGATTGTCCGTCAGTGGTGTTGGACGCGCATCAAGGAACGTCTCCAGAGTCGTGCCGGGCTTTCTCCTGAAAGACGACATTTGGGCAATGTATCGACGGGAAATGTCGTTCGCAATTTTTTTAAACGCGGTCCGGCCACCAGTCCGTTGAAGCAAGGCGATGATCTCATCACGTCCCTTGGTGGTTCCTGGCTTTTCTTCTTCTTGGGCCGCACTTAAGGCCGCTCGTAATTTTTCAGTACTGATCGCATCTACACGCGTCATTAACCACCGGGCGACACGCAACTCCCGGCCGCGCAACCAGTTGTTCACATCCGCGAACTGCTGCTGATGCAATTCATGCGCGTCGTCCAAGATTATTAAAGGCTTGAGCTTCACCGGCGGCTTGCCTGCGAAGAGCGGCGCCGATATCGTCTCAATGACATCAAACGCGTTGTACCTCAGATTGTTCGTCAAAGTGGCGAGCTTATCTTCCGAAGGCGGTACCAAGGCCGTGATGATGCGGAAAATCTGCTCTTCGACGCCACGCGCGAAGTCCAAGAATTTTTCGATGTTATCGGCGAAAATAATATTCGCCTCAGTTTGCATATTTTCTTTGACATCTATTTTTATAGAGCGAACAGGAACCTCTTCTTTTTCCAATTTCCGAAGCCAGCCGAGGACGCCCTTGGCCTGTAAAAAAGAACGGAGAAGCGACGATTTGATGGCATCAGAATAGGGAAGTTCCCATATGTCTCTTAAGTTCGACCCAACCGGGATTCGGTATGCCAAGATATTGGGCTGCAGCTCTTGAATAATCCGGGCGTCATTTAGCGTTGAGATAAGATCTCGTACCTCACTGTCCCCTGCCGAGCGCATCAATGTCATTAAGGTATCGAGTTCGATGAGTCGCGCAATGGTAGTCTTCCCACTGCCAGGCGTGCCAATGATCGTGACGAGTTTTTCAAAGATCGCGTCGCCGGCATGATCATCGAAGAAAATTTTGAGAGGCTCGTGGCTGACCAGTGAAATCAGGGCCGCCGGCTCATCGATGAACTCGGTCGCGCGCTTTTTAAATGGATTGTCCATGCTCTGAATGTCGCTTTATGCGGGGAAATAATGGGCTCATTTTTACACCTCTCTGGTTTTTGGGATCTGTAGCGGCCCAGAGTAATGCTATCGAATTGTTAGGCGTGTTATGGTCGAGAACAAGTGGCAGCCCACACTGCTTGTATCCGAACCAGATGCCCTCTCCGGTGTGCTTATCCTCGATTCCCCTGTCATAGCACTTCTTAATTAACGCGACGAGATCGGTGTCCTCGTCGTCCTCAGTGAGAACAACATGCTTTTCAAACACAGTAGAGAATGTAAGTTCGATCAATACTTTCTGCTGAACGGCGAACAAAGCAACTGCATCGAAAACAGTCTGCGTGGCCTTTTCGGTCGCGATATAGTGATGCGCGTGAATGATGCAATCTGGCGTAAATGGGTTAAAGTCATCAGGAAATTTTTGCTCGCAAAATCGAGGTATCTTCCCTGCCCATCCACCTTCGTCCTGCCGAATCAGCGTCGAGCCGGAGGCGGTGAAGTCATCAATCAGGCAAATACGCTCGAACTGCGCATTGACATCTTTCAACCCATTTTCATCAAGCCGTTTGCGTAGATCTTTGATTAACCCGCGCCACTTCTTCTCTGATATCTCAGGCGAAGCTACGATCTGCTCGTTAGAGACCGCGCCTTCGTTGAGTCGCCGGAAGGAATCAATCTTCGCACCATCGCTAAGCGCAACGTACAGCGTGCGCATATGCAATTGGTAAAGTCGAGCGGTGCATTCCTTGTTGTCCCACGTTTTATGCACCGGTATGTTCATCGCCTGGGCGACAGAGCGCCGCATCGATCGCCTTATCTCAGCCATCGACAATCCAACGAGATGAAGCATCTCGCGCGAGCTGATGTAGATGAGCTTGGTCCTGACGAATTTGAAAGCAGTTTCGCGTTCCTTTTTCGTGCTGAATTGGCTCAGCCAATAAATGAGATTGACGCAAAACCGCGCGCCTGGGCCGTAACCGTGATAGTGGTCATATTTGTAGTTAACCATCAGACGGAGCCAAGGAAGCTCTGCAGTGAGGCGCTCGTCGTCCCACGACATGAGATCGGCAAGAACCTTCATAGCCAATTGTAGTTTCACTTGCCCCCCCCAGCGTTCAAACGTAAATCTGATCTGATGGCTTCAAAAAAATCTGGCCTGAACTTAGAGATGCCATCTGCTATATCCAGCTGGGAAAGGTAGTACAGGGTTCCGGATGCGCTGCCTTTCCCACGTGGCAGCAGGTTCCAGCACACGTCGGGGAGTAAAGACACCTTATCGACACTCAAGCCGAAGGGGGCGCTCAGCAGCTCGAAATCGTTGCCTGTGAATTGTCCAGAATCGCCAATGCATAAAACCTCAAATGCGCTGCAGCCTACAAAATCGGAGACGGCATTGATGACTTTTTCCTTGCCGATCGATTCCGTAACCACGTCGATAGAGTGCGCCGATCCGAATACTCGCCACCCGGTCGAGTTGCTCGAATCGATCCAGTGATTTACCGCAGACAAGACGTCGTTACGTACTTGCACGCTTGGGCAGGAAAGGCCGAACTGCCCACCATGGGCCTTTGGAGTAACGTCATCAGGAATGGCCCCGGTCGCGCGCAGCCAACGCTCCAGAGCAACGAACCTGTGGTCGGGGTCGGGGGGCGAGAATTGCTCCTTAAGGGTTTTGATCTCTGAACCGCTGTAATAGCCGATTAAGATCTTTGACCAGTATTTGGGCGAAATTTTCTTGCGCAGGTCGGTCTGCAAGGAATCGCCGCGGCCTGTCGCGAACCCGATCGTCACGCCGGCCCCAAGTAGTCTCTCCAATGGCTCTACAAGTCGGGCATCTAAGCCATCGTACCGTAAATGCGTATCGCAATACGTTCCATCAAAGTCACATACCACCGCCTTAAATCTGGCTACCTCTAGCCGCGACAGGAAGCTGTCAAGTGAGATGGTCAATTGCTCAGGCACCGATTTACCAGCAACGAGCCAAGGTAGTTTTCTGTGAAAATATACCGGTAGAGTGCACTCGGCAGAATTGACCATGGTGGAAAAATCGATCGAGTGGATCCGTCGACCAAACTCTGGGACATCTGGCTGGCCAGGATCAATCTGGTAATGTTCCGCGATCGCTTCCGTCAGAAGCATCGCCTCGACTACGCCGACGATTTCCGCGAACGCGGGATCGGCCGGCAGCTCAATTTTGAGCACCTCGACATGCCCAGGTATGAGCTGCAGGGTCGATTCGGCCAACAACGAATCACAAGGCGAGACCAGGGCGACGACGAGAGGAGGATTATCGGCGGATTTAAGCTGAAGATGGCGACCGTGAGCAAACTGTCGATAATCTACTTGCTGGCAAAAGCCCAACGCGGACTCAGCCAGTTTGGATTCGATATCAATAGCGGCCATTTTTCCGCGCTCGCCGTATAGCACGATGACTTGGCCGGCAGAACTCAAATTGCGAAGCGTGAATTCTTGTCTGTAGAATTGACGGCGCCGCGCGAGCCAAGAAGCATCTAGACCAAGCAACGTGTTATTTAACGCCGTATCCTCGGTGGCATAAGCCCTGGCAATGACCACCATCATGGCGATCAGGCTATTCGTAGCCAGATAGCCGTCTTTGGCCCAAGGCATATCGAAAGCGAACGGTGTTGGGGCGCCGTTCTCGACGCACTTGGCGATGAGCGGGTTGGACTCTGTGAGCGTGACCGCGATTCCGGCCATTCCACTGACGGCGATGTGCGACGCGACGGCTAAGATATCCTTATTCTTGCCCTCGGCTGACAACAAGACAGCGAAGGTGTTACGCAAGCCGAAGGGAAGCGTTGAATACTCCAGAGGTGTGAGCGCGCGGGAGACTTCACCAAAGCAGCGCTCATGCAGCGTCGACATGAAAGCCGCCGCGGTTGAAGAGCCTCCAGAGCCGACCACGAGCAAGTTAGAGCCAGCCGAGGTCGCTACCGCGCGTTTTAGCTTGTCGATCTGTAAGGATGCCGCCCAAGTAATCGACTCAGGAAGGTGTTCAATTTCTTCACTAAAAGGACGTCCCATCGGTATTCGCCAATAATGGTAATTGCAGTATGAATTGTTTTTGCCCCAAGGCATTATGACCTAATCTTAGAAGTCGTTGCTATATTTTTCACTTATTTTAACAATATCACCCGTATTTCTTCTTTTCAAGCGCTGCTTCGAGGTGAAAATATCATAGAATCTACCTCACTTACAGTCGAGCATGTGAGGGAAACGTTGGACGCTATTCGCTACATGGTCTACATATCCAATCCCAGCTCGGTGCCCAATGCTCGCTTTGAGCGCTCCCGATAATGACTGTCGCGATCAGATGCGTTCAATTTTATGATCATGCAAGCTCTCCCCGAAACTCCGCCACGTTGTGTCCATATGCTGTACGACGGGCTCTGGCATGTTGATAGTGGCTGCTATGAAATTCGAAGAACGATCCTCTGGCTAGCGGACACCTCACATTGGTTTCCGATTTTAATCAGGCGACGGCATCAATGAAAATCTATTCAAGAATATACTGGAATTAGCTGTTGAAATGGTTTTCGTGCTGGCCTTAATTCGAGAACGTAGATAGATGCCGAACAGTAGATGAAAATATTAAGTCATTGATTTTAAATATGTCTTACTTAATATTTTATTCCGACGTAACAGAGCAGCTTCGTCATTTTTCTTTCGTGAATTGTGATTGCATCGTTAGTTACGGGGCGCGCGGCACCGAAGAGGAATGCCTAGGGGAAAGCGAATAAGATTCGCCAGTACAATTTTTTGGTATGCAAGAAAGTAAAAAATACTAAGCGAAAAAAACTGACGAGTTCATAACCGCACTATATAACGGAGTAGATTTTTTGTTTTTCATCGTTTTCAATCCTAAAGAGGACTACACTATCAAGTTCGCAATAAACTGTACTGCAGCCGAGCAGCGCCTCGATATTTCATGCTGATGACGCCGAGAAAAGCCTACAGGCCACGAGCGTGCTGACCCAGTACGATCGGGTTAAAATCGCAGTGAGGGTGTTTTTACGCCTAGGAAGTAGCTGGCGCAGCAGGAGTTATAAAAATGAGCGCTCCTATACAGCTTACTTTCGATCAGTCTATTTGGCTATGGACTCGGAGAATTCGCAATGATTCCTCGACAGGTCGTGCTAACACCAAATACGATTTTATTACCTGCATTGGAAGTCATAAGTCAGATTGTTGCTAAGCGCGGTATCGACGTGGAAGAGTCCTTAGACCGCGAACTGTATACCTCGGCACGGGATAAGGAGATAGCGATTAGAAAGGGGAAGTTGCGGCGAAAAAGTCAAAGCGTAATTCACAAGTGATAGCTCGCATCGTCGGCTATCTGGGAATACCCTGCAGCACTCTCAGTGCTAGGCCCTTCTCAACCAGCTAGTTATATTGGTGGCATAGTTGACAGCGCCGCGTGGCCCATCACCGCAAGTTGGACATTGCTTGCCTGTAATGGCGGCTAAGAAAATGCGCTTTGCGGCGCCCGATGCGGGCCGGATGCCAGCTTAATTTAAACGGAGAAAAAAATGAGCAGCCGACAATTGGAAGAACGTTATGAGGAAGAGCGCAATCTGCGCTTGGCCGAACATTTGGGTTTGACTGCTGAAGAACTCGATACGCTCGAACCTGACATCGACACAAACGAAAGTGCTGATGGACTGATCTACTGCTACATATTGAACTTCCATCGGGATGCACCGAAAGAGTTGCTGGCTAAGGTAATAGGCTTGGCACCAGGTTCGCGGACGATGCAAGTCGAGCTTGGCATTTTTGATTCCGAAGAGCGCGACGACGAATATTAATTAGGTCGAGAAAAAATACATGTTGGTGAAAATTGCCAGGCAGTGGAAGGCTGGTCAAACAGAGTGTGTCAATTCTGAGAGCAAATAAACAGCCTTCCTTCTCCCAAGTAAACGTGGCCATTATCGCCAGCATCCGTTGGAGTTAAAGGACTCATTGGTGGCGATGCCGCCATCCAGCTACAAGCGGAACATGCAGAAAAAAACTATCGTCGTGTCCGAGCTTACTTGAGCACTACAAAGTTGGAGTCCGAAATCATTGCACCATAATAGAAAACTGTTCGAGAAGGCCGGGGTTGGTTGTGTATCTACGGCCCTCGGCGATATCGCCTGTGGGATCCTGACATAGCGCGATCTTTACCTTGACGCGCTGCAGAAGGAAGCTGCTGCGGTATTTTTCGTTCACGCCCGTCGCTCCCGTTACGGACTCGTTAACTAGATTAAGAGCTTCCATGAACTTGCCCAACTTGAATTTCACTTGCGACAGATTATGAGCCAACCATATCCGGCCGCTCTTGTCTTCAATCGTCTCAAATATGGTCTCTGCCTCCTGGTAGCGACCAAGCTTGTAAAGCGCTTCGCCCCATTTTCGCTTCTGATAGTGGTCCGGCACTTTCAGGGTCTCATAAGCATCAAGCGCACGGTTCAGATAAAAGGATTCGTCGCAGACGTCTGATGCAAGTAGCATGATCTCCGCGTAGCCACCGCGGCTTTGATCGTCGTCTAGCATCCACGGCGACGGATCGGGCAGACGCGCTAGCACCCCCTCTACCCGATCCGGTGCATACCAAATCAGCGCGCGGACGAAGTTCGCGACCGAGTGATAGCCTTGCGGTATACCGATGGCGGCACTGTACAGTGCTTCTGACAGAAACAGTTCCTCATGCTGTGCGATGAGTTCGCCTGCCCAGGACGCACGTGCACCATTGAGGGCATCGCCCAATGCCATCATCAAGGACGGAGAGATGCTGCTGCCGCCCAGCTTCGCCGCGATGATCTCTGATGCATATTGCTTTGCCTTCTGGTGGTCTCTCGGCTTGCGA
This sequence comes from Janthinobacterium sp. KBS0711, assembly GCF_000988085.1. Lineage (NCBI taxonomy): Bacteria > Pseudomonadati > Pseudomonadota > Betaproteobacteria > Burkholderiales > Oxalobacteraceae > Janthinobacterium > Janthinobacterium sp. KBS0711. The sequence goes on from NZ_LBCO01000004.1 coordinate 377,772, forward strand.
CTGAAAGAGCGGACTAGCTGAAGTTTGGCCTTGTTCAACGGATAGGTTGCGACAACTTCCTCAAACAAGCGCTCGGCTTCGGTATATTCTCCCAAGGTGCTGTGCGCCTTAGCACGATGATGCTTGATCTCGGCGGCCTGCCGGGGACTGAGGCCTATCATAGCCGCAAGGTCGTCATATACTCCAAGGATTGTCGGTAGCCATGCAATGACAGCGTCAGGTCCTGATGCATGTCGAAGACTGCGTCCGATCGCTTCGATCGACTTAAGGACGACTAATATGGCCACGTCGTTGTCGACAGCGCCCAGCGACTTGAGCCGCTGGGCCTCTTCTTGTGGATCTGGTAACAGATGGGTCGGAATGGCGCTACCCATCCAGACCATCGACAAGACGTATAGAAAAGCTGCGCGTCTATCACCATTTTCGACATTCCTGACGATTTTCCCTCTCAGTTGCGATGCTATCAGTTGTAGGCCGTGTCCGTTCCCGCGAATCTGCTGGATAATGAACGCTGCAAGTCGATCGTCGATCTCTCGCGCTTTCTCGGTTGTCAGCCAATTCAACGATTTCAGGGCGGTAAAGACGATATCGTGAATGCGAATTGACGCAGCGCTTTCAGGTGCAGTTAGACCATATTGTTCGAAGGATCTCAAACGCATCAATCCAACGACATGCTTGAAGAAAGCGCGATCGCAATGGCTCTGGCCAGCCCACTGGAACAGGCACAGTTCCTCCTCAAGCGCTGGTTTCAGCCGCCCGAGAATACGGTCAGCGAGCGTTGCTCCGTCAACTGGCATTTTGGCGACATTGGCGCAGTCCTCGGCAAGGTCGCTCCACGACACGCCCTGGCGAGCAGCGGTATTAAGCAACGCCAAGCTCATCGGGTGCCCTCCAATAGCGCGCCAGATCGTTTGAAACGCGTTTTGGGACACCGGCTTATCGAGGCCTCTATTGAGTAATGTGTAGGCTTGTTGAGCGTCCATTGTAGGCATGGCGAAGGCTCCGAATGAAGAATTCTGTCGTGTGATCAGTATTCGTGAATTTGGTCCGCACAAATTGGCAAGTTGGTCGACGGAGAGGCCTGGACTTGCGTCGTCCACAACCAAAAACGTGCGATTTCTGCGTAATAGGGCACTGACATTGCGCTCGGCACCACCCCGTCGGACCGGTACTGACGCAAGCTGCTCGATGCCGTTGATGTCTCGACCATTTACCCAGAATCTGTAATGAAAGTTGGCCTCGTTACGCAGCAGGCAAGCAGCAGCTGCCTGAGACTTACCGATACCACCAATTCCGACAATCTCTACACAAGCTTTGCTCTCAAGCCACCGGTCCAGTTCTGTGTCAACCGCCTCGTTTTTAACATAAAGCGCGCTCAGCGGCGGAGCATTTAGTGACGCTGGGTGATCATCGCGAATTTCGGCCAAGACGGGTAGATGCTGGGCCAGGTCGTCGATCGCGTCGTCATAAAGCATCAGCGTATCAATGGTCGCCTCTGCGATAGACCGGCTGTCCATGAGATGGAGCCTCCGGCCGGCCATCCGTCCCTGCTGCAAGGCGGTGTTAGTCATCGCCTCTATTACGCCGGTTTCCGCGCGTTGAGAACTTAGCAGATAGATGTCTTGGGCGAGCGGCGCCAACTTGAGGGTGTGATCCAGATCGCCCCACGGCTTGGACATCAAACCGGAGAAATATCCTTTCATTATAGAAGCTTCGGCCACGACACGACCATCTTCCGAGACTGCATCTAGCGCGCCGCCGACAGGACTGCCCCCAACCGATGACCCTCGCTGCACAAGTCTCACATCACATAGCCGCTCAACAAACACGACTCCAAACCGTTCGAAGATCGAACCAGGGCCCATAATCGCGAGCGAGTCGATCACGCGCTGGGTAAGCAAGCTTCGGGTCTGCGGGTTCATGTAAAGGCTCCGGTTTTAATATTTTTTGGCTATTTGCGATTTCCGCTTGTCTATTCGCAACTGCGAGTCATAGCAAGCGTTGAACGATGCACCAGATATCCTGCGCCACCGCGTCCAGCGTTTGATTCGCATTGACAACATGGCAGCGCTTTTTATCCTCGCGTGCCACCGTAAGTAGTGCCTCGCGAATTGATGCAAAATCTCGCGTCGCTTCCGCCGGGTCGAGAACACCATCGCGGCGCAGTACCCTCCGGCTAAGTGCGACATCGAGCGGAAGGTCGAGGATGATCGTCAAATCTGGGAGCGTCGTACCCACAACGATCTCGCGAGTCGACTGAAATAGCTGGTGGAGGTCGGCGTCGGATACCGCGACCTGAAACGCGTAAGTTGAGTCGATGAAGCGATCAGAGATAACCCATTTGCCATTCGTCAATGCCGGCCTGATAACACTTCGCACATGATCAAATCGAGCTGCGCTTACCAACAAGAGCTGCTCTGCCGGAGCGAGTTGTCTATCTGTGCAAGTCAATATCGCTCGCACCTCCGCACCCAAATGGCCCCCATCCGGTTCCTTTGTCTGCAATACAGCCTGTCCTGCACTTTTTAAGCGTTCAACAAGCAGTCTCACCTGATTTGTCTTCCCACTACCGTCAATACCCTCGATACTTATAAATGGCACGTTTATCCTTCTTTCTAAAAATTCAAGCAAACGATGGTATCTTAATTAATGAAGCGCTCAAATATAGTTGCATTCGTATCCGCCGGCATGTTATCACCCAAGAAGCGCGATCATATGCTCGCGCGCCGGCAACTCTATCTTAATTATGGCGCATTGTCGCTTGCTACAATCCTAGATTCAATGGGGACCGAAACCTTACTGATTCATGGGGAGCATAGGGAACCCTCCGACGTACTAGCCACACTGCTCGAGAAAGGCATACTCCCATCTCGGTTGCCGGTGATGCTGTCGATTCCTAGCTTCTATGCCCTTCCGTGGGCGCAGACCTTTTGTCAGTTAGTGCGCAGCGTGGATCCGGATGCCAAGATCATTGTCGGCGGACGGTGGGTAGTTGGTCCAGATTCTGATTGGTTGCGTGCCAAACTGCCCGAGGCGAACTTGCTTGTACCAGGGCTGGCAGAACCGGTGATAGCAAGTCTGCTCACGAGCACACCGGTCTTGCGGCGTCTGCCTGCGCCGACACCAGATGACGTCCTGAATCATCCATTGGTATCTGGCTTCAAACGCTATCAACCAAGCATTGAGGCTTCACGAGGGTGTGGTATGGGATGCGCCTTCTGCGAGGAGCGTGATATTCGGCTAGAGAAGCTGCGTACGCCAGAGCAGATTGCCAGTACGCTTGCAGCAGTTGTTAGTCAGTATGGCGATAGCGAGATCCGTCCCTATTTTCAATCGTCGATGTTCGCCCCTAATGAGAAATGGGGCACCGGCCTAGCAAATGCAGTCCGGGCTGCCGGCCTCCATGTCTCATGGCGGACAGAAAGCCGCGTTGATGCACTCACGCCTCAAACGATTGCTTGTCTCGCTGAAGCAGGCATGAAGGTGCTCGATCTTGGCCTCGAAACGGCATCGCCGACACAAATTCTAAATATGCGCAAATCTCAAGATCCGGAGCGCTATCTAAAACGCGCCTCCAGTTTGCTTCGAGCATGCAACGCTCATGGTATCGCTGCCAAAGTCAATGTTTTGCTATATGCAGGGGAAACGACTAAGACTCTTGATGAAACGCGTTCGTTTCTTGATGAGCATAAGGATTCGATCTCAGGAGTTTCGGTGGGCCCAGTTATGGCCTATGGACCGCCGAAAACTGCAAACATTCTTTTGGATGAATGGTCAAGGAGTGGTGCTGTGGCTGTTGACCCAAGTAGTGCGAACGACAGTGGGATATCGATGATTCACCTCAGCCACGATTTCGACGCAAAGTCGGCTGAGGCCGCAAGCTTAGAATTGTCTCGGCGCTACATGGATGCAGATGCATATTTCCAATTAAAGAGCTTCTCCTATTATCCGCGTGATTACACTCGCGCGGACTTTGACCGCGATGTTGCGGCAAGCGAAACATCTCAGCTGCCGTTTCGCGTTTGCTCGCAGATCCCGCACTAACTGAGAAGGTTTGATTAGAAGGGATCTATGTCGCTTCGGGTGAACACGCCCTATCAGATCATCCGCCTAGGTATGAAGCCATCTCGCAATGGGTGACGAGCAACTGGATGTCTCTTTCTGGGCCAGTTCACTTAGTGCTGGCACAGGCTTTTCCGTTTCGCGAACTTGGGTTGCGCTCACAGCCTCGACCAGGCCGGTCGCTTCGGAAGTACGTGCAGCAACCACCGTCGCTTCTCCCCGCCCACTTCGGGACCTCAGCCATGTCGAGATGGCATGGATCTGCTGTTCGACGTCACCTGCTGGGTGACCGATCTCGGCAATGTATCGCTCCAATGCCAGGCGCACGAGCTTGCCTCGTTCGCGCACTGGCGTCATCGCCAGCAGCGTGTGGACGTCCGGAGCCTCCTGAAAAGTCAGGCTGATTCGAACCGTGATTTCGGTACCGATTTTCGGGGGCTTATCCGTTGGTGTCGACATGGCAGATCCCTGGATCAGGACTGCAACAGTGACAGCAGGCCGAGGCGGCAGAAGCCTTCCGCGACCATCATTCGCGGCTCGTCGCTGGTGACAGCATTGGGATATCGTTGTTTGAGTCCATAAAGAAGCATTTCAGCACCTCCACCACCAATGATGATGCCGTCCAATACGGCTGCTTTTTGGCCAAATACGCGGTTGGCTTCATCCATGACGACGGCTTCGAAGCCTGCTTTCGCTTGATTGAGCAAGGGAGAGACGTCGACCTGCTGCCCGAAGTGTTTGATGCTTCCGTTGCGCACTGCCGCATCGACCACGTCCAGTGACGTTGGCAGCTTGGCCTGTGCCAGCGCGCTGGACATGCCGTCGTAGACCAAATGCATGCCTGCGCACGATATGGCCGCGTACTCCATCATGGAACCGCGATCGCACAGCGCGAAGTCGGTTGTGTAGTGGCCGATTTCGATGACGCCCCAGGCCTCGCTGTCGAGATCTCGCTGTGGGTGGAGGCAACCGTTATTCTGGATCGAGAGCCACTGCAGCGGTGCATCCGCTTGGCTCTGCACCATCACCCTGAGTGTCTGGCCGGGCAGGAGGCGTGGGGTCAGCAAAGCTACGATGCGGTCGCGCAGCGTGTCGCGCTGCGACCCGACGAACTTGGCCGGTAAGCCCATCACCAGATGCACCCTTGCCGAAGGATTGCCGAATGCCTGCATGGCCTTGCGCCATGCGCCCAGCACCAGTGCATCGTGCTGGGGACTCTCGATCCAATCCGCGTTTTGTCCCGTGTACACTTCTGAGCGGCCTTGCCGCAACGCGGTATCGCCGAAGAAGTACCTGCGGCCATCCACCTCGACAGTTTCGAGCTCAGCTTTTTGTCGTGTCTGCTCGTTCGTCAGCGTGATCGCTGGGATCACGACAGTGGGAATCTGAAACGAATGACGCTCGTCTGGCGATGCCAGCGAGGCTGCGCGTATTTTGAACATTGAGTGGCCGCCATCGATTGCGATTGAGATGTTTTCCATTTAGAACTCCAAGTGTCGGTGAAAGATTTAATGTAAAGCGCAAGCCGGCGTGCGCAAGTCAGGTTTCTATCGCGACCATGAGCCGCAACCGGAACCAGAAAGCAGTCCGTGTCGAATATCGAGGTTCGAAAATGCGCCGTCATTAGCTATCACCAGGTGCGGAAATCCAGACAAGCGGCCCTGCAAACAATGTTTCTTGACACGCTAGCCACGCTTGGATAAAGTACCCAGCGTCGGCCTTCGGCATTTTTATAAATTAATTTTCAAGTTGTTCTGTCCACTGAGAGAGAACAGCTTTTCGCAACGCCAGGCTTTTGGCATCGCTCGCTTTCATCCGATCGCGAGCACTCATCACCATCAAAAAATCAGCTCTTATCTGGTCTAGTCTTGTCTGCAAGGCTCTACAGGCAGGTACAGAGTGATCCCCAAAATGTGTCGTCATCGGCTTTTCAGCGCAATGGCAGGGAAAACTCGATCACAGATCGGCGTTCCTGCTTGAGTCGTTAGGGCGGACGGCCACGCTATAGCCATATCTCCATTCGCTCTTCGCTCTGAAGAGCACCAGCCTCCAATACTTCAACTGCAAACATCGTGATCGGGCTAGTCACCCCTCAGGCCGCATGTGCGTCAAGCACGGCGCCTGAGAACGTCACGCCAGCTTTCACTGGTCTTTCCATAACTGGAGGCGCGCACCCTCAAAGCCCGGACCTGTTCCGGGAGTGCGCAGCGAGAAACTGCTCAATGTTCAATTCTCTTCCCAGGAAGAGACACCGAGTACCGCAAGGGCTCGGCGCATCGGTGGTTGGCAGTAAGGCCCGCTGATGCGAAACCGGTTTATTTAAGACGGGAGCCTTACCCCCGCCGGCTGAACCCGCTGCGCTTCCGCGTCTGGTGATAAGAGGTATCGATGGTTCTTGTGGAGGAAATATGTGGCAGCAAAAAGTGAACGACATCATGAAATTGGCAGGCACACGCCGGGTCAATGGCAAGGTGGCGTCCGAACGCACCCAGACACTGACGAAAGATGTTTTATATGCATCAATTCGGCGGCTGCATGAACTCGGCTACAAGATTCAGGATCCGAAGAACCTCGGCGAACGGCACATCGAAGTGCTCGTCAAGCACTGGTGGTATTGCCAGCGAAAGAAAGCCAAAACCGTCCAGAACGACCTGTCCCGATTACGCGTTTTCTGCGCAATGCTCGGCAAGCCAGGCATGGTCGGCGCCGTCCAGAAATATCTGCCGGATGTAGATCCTGAATTGTTGAAAGTGCGTTCGGCCGCACGAACCACGAAGTCCTGGTCCGGACATGGCATTGATTTGGTCGAGACGTTCCGCAAGGTTGACGAGCGCGACCCGTGCCTCGGTCTGATGTTACGCCTCGAGTTGGGCTTTGGACTGCGGCGCGAAGAGGTCTTGAAATGCAATCCACACGTTCAGGATTACGGCCATTACCTGCAGGTTTTTCCGGGGATGGGTAAAGGCGGTCGTTGGCGAAATATTCCTATCGTTTCAAACGCGCAGCGCGATTTGCTCGACTACGTCAAAGCACGCGTGTCGAAAAATAAAGCGCTTGGGTGGGAGTATTCCCGGTCGGGCCAGATAGCCAGTCTGGAGCAGAACATCCGCCGCTACGAGAACTTGATGACGTCGTTCGGCTTCACCAAAGCCGATGCCGGCATAACAGGACATGGATTGCGCGCTCAATTTGCCGAGAACCATGCGTTGCTGCTCGGGATGATCCCAGCCACGATGGGTGGAGGTGCAGGGCAGCTGGATGGCGCCGATAGCGGCGTCGTGAAGGCGAAGGTGGCACAGGCATTGGGACACAACCGGCAGTCTGTGACAAGTGCGTACATCGGTTCCTTCGAGTCGTCCTCAGCACTTTTTCCGGACAGCGATCAAGGGATCGTGACGATTCAGAAAGCACTTCGGATTCTTGACGCTGTTGCACTGCCCGAAGTTCCCGCCGCGCGGTTGGAGGACTGTCGGTTTATTCAGGAAATGATGGCTCACACGGGCCTGGTCTTGACTGCAGACCAGGCACATATGTTGTTTGCGAAGCATGCCCGGCGTCACGGGGTGGAATGGATGTCTCCAGGGCTGGAGACTCCTTTGGCGCTGCGCATCAGCGCTGAAGCAATGTTGAACGATTTTTTGTTCTGTTAATAGGAGAAGTAGAGTGAATACCAATCGAGATATGGTAGTGAACGACGCGGCGATGAACTTGTTGATCAGCGCGTGTCCTGTACAACTTGGGATGCCAGCAAAGCTCATACGAGAGCTTGTGCACGGCAAATATTCTATTTTTACTGCCAAGCAGGTATGCAATTTATCCAAAGATGGATGGGGACTCAGCATGCTTGACGAGTACCTTGATAAGCAGGGGTATGTTTTTCCTTGGGGGACGCTGAGCGAGGAGTCGAACCCGAGTGATCCCGATGATGACAAGAGCCCCCCGATGTTGCGTTTTGAGTTCATGCCAACGGAACTCTTGTTGGCGTTCCCGCAAAGCGCGCAACTGGAAGACCTTTTCATGTGGCTGTACCACAACCATCCGTACTATGATGCCAGGTTCCCCTGTGATGAGGGAAATGAGCACTGGTCAGTCATTTCGTTTTACAGTGAAGATGGCTGTGGAGAAGCCCTCAGGTCCTGGCTTGCCAATGTATTCATTCCACTCATCTGGCATGATCTGCTGGGTGAGGCAACACGGATTGTTCAAGAGAAGATCAAGGCAGCTGTCGCACAGTCCCCGGATGGCTCGTTTCATGACCTCCTTGTCGAACACGATCGGTACCAGTTGTGCATTGATCCGGCTGAGCTGCAGTTCGAGGCGTGTGCGATTTTAGAGGAGGAATAACGGAATAGCTGGCCAGAAGATGCTGCTGATTTTCCTCATGTTTAACCGAGGTTAAAATACTGGCCATTTTCGTGTTAGTGCCCGGTGCCCGGTGCCCGGTGCCCGGTGCGCGGCCGTGCCGTCTGCGAGGCACTGGTCAGGCTGGCGGCATCCGTTGAAGGGCGGCTGCGGCATCAAGCAGGCCGCCCAGAATTTTGTCGGCCACCTTTTCCGAGAACCCCACAGGCAGTTCGCCGCGGACCTTATCTACAATTGCGGGTGTGCGGGCAATGAAATCGAGCAGGAGCGGTTCGGCGTCCGCGCCATAGCCGACCGCTTTTGCAGTGCTGTTGAAGTGTCGCCGCTGTATGCCATGCGCAAGGTAATGCCGGTTGCTTCCGAGTTGCGCCATCGCCATCTTGAGTTTGCGTTCGGACCACTGGTTGGGGCCAGGGCCGATCACAGGATAGCCGGACATCACATCATAGATGGGCGTCAGCTTGAACCGGCCGGCGCCCGCCAGTAGCTGGATACTGAAGTTCTTGGCGTGGCCATCGGGTGCGCGCAGCATCCAGAACAGAAGTTGGGAGGCCATCAGCGTGTGCATGTCGGCAGCGCTTTGCTGCGATTGCTGCAGCAGCGTAAACATCTGTTTTAACCCCGGTCCACCGTCATTTTCGTATTTCAGCAGCGGTGATGTTCCCGTCGCCTGGCAAAAATCCTCCTGAACCAGCCGGAACAGCTGCTTGCCATCGTTTGATCGCACGCGGTCAAAACGCTCGACGACGAGCACCCGTTGCTCGCCGAACGTCGCAATCTCGGCATTTGCCGTAGGCAGCCCGTACTCCTTGAACAGCCGCAGGCATAGCCACTCGTTATCGACCGACGTGGTGAAATCGGCTTTTTTTCCGCCTACCATCCCAATCGGAAGCTTGAAGATGTGCGTTGTGGGCGTCGCGCCACGCGGCTTCATCCATTTCCCATCCCACCACAAGAAGGCGTCTTTTTCTTGCGCGCCAGCCAGCGAAATGCGGAAATCATCGTCCGCGTCATCTGCGGCGCCGTGCCGCTCTGAGCTAACCACTTCGAGCAGGTGCCGCTCGATGTCTTCCTCGTTAAGGGCGATGCCATCGACATGGGCCAGTCCTTCCGGTCTGCCGCCTTCGGGCAGCAGCTGCAAGGCGCCGACGCAGTCCCGGCCGATAGCCGCGAGCAGGTCGAACGGTTCGAGAGAGCCTGTCTTGAACCGGGTCGCAACGCGTTTGCGAATGATGTCACTGTCCGGCAGTAAGCCCTCAAAGTAGTTTGCAACACTGGCACCCTTGAGCGGTTCATTGCGTAGATTGAACGGCAGCGACAGCGAGATCGGGCGCCCGAGCCTTGAGCTTTGCCAGGACGCATCGTACTGGAGTTCGGAGTCGCCGTTGGCCTTGACCGTCCAGCGTCCTACATAGTCGCCATTTGCCCAAAGATGGAGCGTCTGGCTGTGTGAGCGGCGGCCCATGATTACCACTCGGCCGAATTGCTTGCGGCGGAGGTATCGCGCTCGCCCAACTGCAGCTCCAGCTCGAGTGCGGAGCACCAGCTGAGTAACTGCTTGACACTGATTTCGTCAGGATGACTCTCCAGGTAGGAGATGCGATTCTGGCTCAAGCCGACACGCGTACCTACAGTCGCCTGGGTGATCTTATGCAGTTTGCGGGTCGATGCGAGCAACTGGCCGAGCTGCGATGCCGTGAGGAGACGGTGGGTGGTGGGCGAGAAGGACATGTGTGGTATCCGTTATTCAGATATATCAATATTATCTGAAATGCAGATAAAGTCAAGATATCTGAATAACGGATGTGTCAGAAATAGCTGAGGGACAGATAAAGCAGGGAAGAGATAACGCACAGTTGGCCGGAAGATGCTGCAGATTCTCCTCGTGTTTCACCGAGGTATGTGAGGTACCAGGGCCGAGTATCACGGGACGGTCGGCCTTGGCTGTTCAATCAGTCGTAGAAAATGTATTCAGTCTCATCCGGTTGGAGTTTTAGCAGAAGCCTGGTGTACCTTGCCTGAAGAATCGAGGCGCTGATCGACACTACAAAGAATAGTGCAGCAATCGCAAGAATGTCCGCCCATGAGTCGTTGAAGAATATCGCGATCAGCATGATGACCGAGAGGAAGCCGAAAACCCGACACACAATTGTGAGGAGCATTTTCACTAACGGATGGAAATAAAGTAACAAGTAGAAAGCGCTACTTCTCATTGATCACCTTCCTTCTCGTCCTTTGTTTTGGATCGTCTGAAACGAGAAATCATGGCTGTGGCCAAGCGGCGAATCAGGCGTGTCATTATGGTGAACGGTTCGAAAAAAAGGCGGATGTCGTCGATCGCTACTTTTTTAATATGCTCAATAAGTTTGTTCATTTTTTGTCTTCATGATGTTCAGGGTGAAACCACTATCTCCGGCCTTCGCCAACCTCGGTCATGGCTTGGCGTGCTCATCCCAGGCGAGTTGTGAGCAAACGGATCCTTCAGACAAATGGATTACTACGGACTGAGGAAATTGCGCTTCGAATGCCTACCACGACCCCCTCAGACTGGATTGCCTTTGCCACCTCTTGGACGTAGGCTCGATATTCCAGGCTCAACAAGGTGAGAGTGTGATGGCGTGAGTGGAAGCAAAACATAATTTTCTCGAGCGAAGCTTTGGGCCTGAAATGTTGGTGAAGCCAACGATTGATGTTCCACCACAGGACCCTGCCGTCGCCTTTTCCATTGAGATAGGCCTTCACTGAGCGGGGGTCTACTTTGGCCCAGTCGGTAGTAAAAATGGTCAGGTTTGTGACTTTATCGGTACTCATCAAATAACTCCCTTAATAGGGTTGGTTGAGCGGCATATGTGACCGCGACAAGAGTTATCGTAAGTCCCGTTCGTCCTTGTGCAAGTCGAGTTAAGTTCTGAGGAAGAGTGTCGATTCCGATGGTTTTTTGTCCAAGTAGATAGATGTTTTTTTGTGATCCACGTCCATAGTCACTAAACTCGCGTTCAACGATGTTTCCAGAGGCGTTGAGTTGAGTCAGTCGGAATAGGCCCCCTGGATTAGCTTGATGCCGGTACCGATACCTATGATTAAAGGGAAGTCCGTTGTATAGCAAGCGTCATTGCGGCGGAATGGATTCTGGGAAAACCACATTTATCCAAGCACCGTCGCGTCTAATGTATCGAAAACTTTAAGTATTTTGATGAATTCAACGGGCATAATTTAGTGCCAGTTGTGTACCCTTATAAAAAAGTGTGTTGCGGCTTAGCTTGAGTATGTATGGCCAAGGACGGCTCACCATGCTGGCGATGGGCTTCACTGTGACGAGGGAGGGGGCTTAGATTAGAAGAAAGTATGTATCTCGTACTTTATTTAGTTCCATGGCCGCCGACTTCTCTGTTGCAGAAGATTCCTGAAGCCTTCTTCAATTTGTGTTCACTCCCAAGCATTCGAGGCGTCCGGAAGCAGCGACACGCTCCAAGCCGCACTGAAGCCTGTCAGAGCGCGGCTAAGAGAGCAGACTAAAGTTAATCAGTGCTGGCCATCAATCAATTTATGCTCACTAGCGCGACTTTGCTGGCTGTGATACGACGCGTATGCCTGCGGATTCAATTGCTAAATAAGTCAGTCCAGCGGACGATCTTGGTTATTTTTAAAACTTATCCGAGTACCCTGCTATCCCAGGGTTTACGTCAATTCAGTAAGGGGCGATCATAAGATCAGTGCGTGATTAAAAATAAGGGGGGAAATTTTTCTATATCAGACAGCTTAAGGTCTCAGCCTATAATAGATATTGAACCATGAATGTTTGCGATGTACAATCAAAGCAATTATTTCTCAATGGAATTGCTTTTATGTAAACGAATGTTTTGGACCCAGTCACTGTACACCCTTACCAATGGATTCTTTTTGGCTCGCCGGGTACCGGAAAAAGCCATAAAATAGACGAGCATGTCAAAGCGATGGTGCCGTCACCGTTCGTGGTTAAGACAATTTTTCATCCTGAATATACACACGGCGATTTTATGGGGCGGTTGATGCCACTCAGTCAGCCGGATGGACGAGTGAGCTATCGTTATTATCCTGGGCATTTTATGCGTGCGTTGGCGAAGGCACTAAGCTATCATCATGAAGCGATACAAGTTAATCCGCCGGTACCACCTAAGGAGGTATTACTGGTTATCGATGAAATCAACCGTGGCAACAGTGCTGCTATTTTCGGAACAGCGTTTCAGTTACTTGACCGCAGAGAGGACGGGTGGTCCAGCTACGACGTGGACCTTTCGGAAATGGAGCATGATGCCCTGCTTCAAATGATGGGTGTTCATCAATGCATACGATATCCCAGCATGTATGAATCGGAAAAGGAAGGGCGCAAAAAACTGAATGAGTTATTTGCTGGAGATTTGGACTTCCTGGCTGAACGGAAAATAAAACTACCACCGAACTTGCGCTTGGCGGGGACAATGAATACATCCGACGAGTCAATTTATTATATGGACAGCGCATTTAAACGCCGCTGGTCTTGGGAATATGTTCCTATCGACAATGGTAATCCATGCAGCCCGCCCGATGACTTGAATGAAGATAGTTGGCGCGCGTTTGTTAGAAAATTAAACGCTTTCATCTTGAGTCATGCGGCATCAATACGTAAGGTGGAGGACAAGCTAATTGGCTACTACTTTATTCGTACCCGAAAAGGTGTCGTGGCTGGCAGCGAGATTCAGAATAAGCTGATGTTCTTTCTATGGGACACTGTATTTATACGGGACAAACGCCTTTTGGAGCAATTTTTTGGCGATAACAAAGAATTGAAAACGTTTGGTGACTTCAGTGCTAAATCTGCACTGTTTGTTGAGCGTATTCAGGCGTGGAGTGGCAAGTGATCGACTTTGCATCTTTACGCGCCGAGGCCGGTAATGATAGGGACAAGAAGTACTCGTTTGTAGGCATTCGTGACAAGGTATTGCACCTGCCAAAGGGGTGCGAGGCATGGGCGGACCGGATTAATAGCGCCGAACCCTCACTGAAATTTCAGTTGGTGAAAGAAGCTTTTCTTCTGTTGTATCGCACCTTGAAAACATTTCGCGTTACCTGCAACTCGCTGCTAGCTGATGATCGGGATTCTGCGCAGCGCTCCGATGGTGGTGCCGAGTTGTTAGCACAAGGAGCGGAACATGGTGAAGTGCTTTACTATCGCCGGCTCGATATCCTTGACGGCATCCTCCAGCGATTCGATGAACTGGAAATATTGACATTGGCACAGCGCTACGGCCGTAGTGAGCGCATTGACGTCACACGGCTTCATCGGGAGCTAGAGCGCGCAACCTTTACAGCAGATCACAGCTTTTTCGTCGATGCGATGAATATGCCTCGTTTGGAGGTGAATCACGAGCCAGTAGAGTTGGTGCAGATGTATTGCTATGCATTGTTGGAAGTAAAGCGTTGGCTCGGAGAAGATGAAGACTTGCATCGCGATATCCAAGTGCTGGCGACCCAATTTGCCGAGTTGCACTTGAATCCAGGTTATGGCTTGTTTGCTTTTGATAGCTGGCAAGCCACGCGTATACTGATGCTAGATAGATTGGATGCGATTGAACGCACCACTGCTTACAAAGATCCTGCCTTTCATGATTTCCATGAGGTGCTCGATCGATTTTTGCGTGGCAGCCTAATGCAAGCCGGCCAAGGATGGCAGTGGGGCATTAGTACGTTCGCACCAGTGTGGGAATCCATATGCCTAGAGGACTTATTGCGCAGGAAATCGTCGACGCTGGCGGCTTGTGATGTTAGCAATATTTCGCCGCGATTAGCTACCAGCCTATCCTTGTTACCCGCCGTGAAGACAATGCTGATTGAAAATCAGAAGATAACTCTGCGCAGCATAGCGAAGCTAGATGGTGTATTCAAAGACATGTTTCCAGATGCTGTGTTATTAAATACTGTAGAGAATATCAAGGATGCGTTTTATAAAAGACATGGCGTGGCCACCCTCGCGGACGCAACACTCGCAGTGGCAATTCCGGCTGCCTATGTCGCGGTGCTGAAAAAAATACGATCAGGCGACGGAAACGTTCAAAACAAAGGTGCTGATGAGTTACGACCATTGCTTCAAGCAGCGAGGATACCCAATTCCATTACTGCTTTTCATATGGGAAGGGCATTGTCTGCCAGCTCTCAGTCGGAGATGTCGGATTCATGGTCAAGACAAAAGCTCACCAAGGAATTGCTAAACGATCCGACACGCGAATTATATGATGATTTTTTATGTGGCATGGTGTGGGAGGTTTTATTTGATAAGCAGGATACTTTGCGAAGTGTTGATCACCGCGATGCTCGCAAACGACTGGTTAGCTACGATTTGGCGATGAAAGCAATGAAGATCAATAAACACCAGTCAGCCGTTCTGGATTTATTGGAGAATTTGCATGATTTAGTCATGGAAGACACCAATAAAGCTGTAATAGTAGACTTCAAATATTTGACGTCGGGCTATCTGTATGATCCACAGAACATTGCTGCTTTGCGTGATCGTTCTGTGAGAAAGCAGTTCGTTTACGAACATCAATTGCAATCAAAGCTAGGGAATGGGACGAAAATCAGCAGCGAGTTCTGTATCCCCGACTACGACTCCGATCCGACAAAGACGGTGGTGAGCTTTGAAGAAAAGAACTTCGCAGGAGGCTTTATTGCGTTGCGCTCGCTGAATTTGCTTGCCTTGATGGCGCGCTACGGTACCTGACAGCACATGTCAAGTAAACGAAGGGTTCGCCTCGAAGTGGCAGCTTACTCTGGTATCTTGAGCCGTCGCATCCAGCGGTTCCGGTTGACTGCACCCGCAGCACCGAAGTGGTCATCTTGCACCCACTGTTCTTGTGGCCCAGATAGTCTGCTTCCGAGGTTAAAATCGAATTCACGTCTGCTCTTGCCACGTGGTACTGTGAAGGGCCAACTCGGCTATTGGCCGGCACAAGCTGGGAGTTCTGGGGAATGTGCATTCATTGACAGATTTCCAAAGAATAGGAAGATAGAAATTAAACGAGGAGGTAAGCGTGCTGGTGAGAGATCCCATCGAAGAACTAAAAAGTACAAAAGTATTTTCACACCTCGCTTTACAAAGCCCGGAATATGCGGATCGGGCCGTCCATTTTGTGCAGACGATCGCGCCTATCCTCGAAACGACGATCCAGCACTTTCCTTTGTACACCCGCCATGATGCACACCACGGATTCCAAGTTGTGCGGCGTCTGGAAGACGTGCTACAGATTGGTTGCCTAAAAATTGGGGCGAGCAAGTCGCTTGGGTACCCTGAACTTTTTCTCCTAATTGCTGCATCCTATGCTCATGATCTTGGCATGACCGTATTTCCTGACGAGGAACCAACCCTTAGAGCGATGTTAGGCCTTCCGACGGATGGATGGAAAACCAGTGTTCCGCTGACGGACTACCTACGTCGAGAACATTCCAAGCGGGGAGGCTCATATATCCACGAAAATGCCTTGGCGATGGGGGTTCCTGAAAATCTAGTCGCCCCCCTGGACTGGATTATGAAGTCGCATAACCTGAGCGTTTCGGAGTTGGAAGTGAATCTGCGGAAACCGTTCGCTGCGGATGGCCGTGTCTTGGATGTTCGGCAACTTGCAGCTATTCTGTGCAGCGCCGACGCCATAGAGTTCAGTGACACGCGCGTTCTGGATGGTGTGGTCGATCTGGCTCGACAGACCTCAGGCAATGCGGCTGCGATCTCTTTCCGGGAGAATAGGAAGCACGACTGCATCCGTGATAGCTTGGCGGTGGCAGATGATGGTCAGGTGGTCGTGAGTGGAACCTTCGACGATGGCGACGTCCTTGCGCTCGCACATCGGACGTTTGATGATATGGAGGGGTGGATTCGTGGTTACTGCGACATCGATCGACAGTCGAAAGTCCCCCGGCTGAAAATTCGACCTGAGCCCTTTGTGCGGAGGTTAGATTTGCCGGGTGCTACGTTCGAGCGCTTGGGCGTAAGAATGAGCAAACGGGCTGTAATCGACTTGATAGCGTCGAGCGCGGTCTGGAAGAGATCAACGGGCGCGCCGATTCGCGAATTGGTTCAGAACGCTGTGGAGGCGTGCCGGTTCCGAAGGCATCATTCCAGCCCTGCCGATGACTACCAGCCGCAGATCAGGATTGAGTTTGATCGTGCGAGGCATAGAGTTACTGTGTCGGACAACGGCTGCGGAATGTCGCTCAGGACTATCCTGAACCACTTCCTGAGCGTAGCGAGCAGCAGGGCTAAGGAGCCTGCTTATGCAACAAAATCGTATGCTCCAATAGCACGCTTCGGAACAGGTTTTTGGTCCGTTTTTACAATCGCGACTAAGGCGGATATCCGGTCTCTGGCTTTCGAAGATGGAAATGCCAAGGGCATCGGACTTAATTTCGAAGTCTCCCTCAATGAACTCAAAGACTATACGGTTTTCCGGGACTGGCCAATGAATCCAGGGACATCCGTAACACTGTCCCTGAGTGAAGACATTGCCATTGACGATGCGTTCGAGCAGTGCCGTAATCTTCTGGTGTCTGCGGCTGTGCCTATTGATTTGGTCCTTGACGGGCGCGTGGACGCAATTCCGGCGACTGTTCCCGGCATCACCGCTACGCAGCTTCTGGGGCCCAAGATGATCACAATGGAGGCAGATGGCCTGCATGTGTTCGAATGGCAAGGAGAACGCCAAGGCGTTGATGTCGCCATAGGACTGGTCTACCGTTTGGAAGGGCAAAACGTCACGTTTCGCCTAAATGAACACACCTCGGTCATGTCGAGACTCGTTCGTACGTCGGGAACGTACACCACGGCCGTTTGCGGATTTTTTGCGCCCTTGAGACCATCTACCATATGTATTGATCTATGGCGAGTCGGCAATGCTGTAGCGAATATTTATTCACCTCAGGGAATGGAGTACTCTCTCGATCGCGGCCAGATCCTTGAATCGGAGCAGAGCATTAAGATGGGTCGGGTGATCACCCAGTGCATACATGATGGCTATCGGACATTCTTGAAAGAGCTCGGTGCCTACGATCCAGCTTCGATTTACCGCCTCACAGTGGAGTCCGAGCTCAGTGGAGGCAATGTCTTCGATCAGTACACCGGGCGCGAACTTTCCGTAGCGGCCGAGGACTATCCGGATTTACTGTGTTTTAGGCTCTATGAGGTCAATCCCTCAAGTAGGCTCCAAGAAGCAAATGTCCTCCATCTGGATTGGTCGGGTCTGCGGAAGCTGTCGGGATCTTGCGTCGTAGCTCAGACGACGTTGAGCTTTCCGGCGCCAGATGGGCAATTCATCGGCTTCTATCCAGAGCAGCTTACGGAGTTAGCGTATAGCGCGGCGGCGATGATTAAACGTCAGCAGGGATCGTCCGAACCCCTGTATCTGCTTGAGGCAAATCGACGTGCCTCTATGCTTTTCGATGCGGACCCGACAAGTATGGTACAGACGGTAGCTTTACCTATCGGGCCAGGTGGTAGCAATGTCCATCTGCTCATGCAGAGATGGCGTCTGCAGAACTTGACTCTGGATCCAGACGAGCATCAAATAATTGCACAGGTGCAAGGGCGATGGGCAGGAGCTTTGTATTCGCGCAATTTCGAGAGTTCTCTCGGTGTTCCGTATATATTCCTCGGGCGGTCTCGAGTGATCATACGGAGCGGCTCGAAGCTACATGTACATTGCAGTGCGCTGGTTGAACAAAAGCGCTTGATCAAGCTGGCCGAATTGGTAGACGACCTTCAACTGCATTCACAAGGATTCGCCTCTGAAGCGGTACGTGCTTTGGTTTAAAGCGCTTCTTCAGCGAGTCAGCAAGTGAAGCAATCGTCGACGAAAAATCAATTCGCTCAAAGAGGGCGATAATGTTGAATTGATGTTAGCGCTCCGCTAAGTTTGCCCGACCCAGCCTGGACCGGACATTCACAGACTAATGATCAACGTCCGCTCCTCTCAGTAGCGGACAATGAGGACTTTAACTCATCTGACAGTCATAGTTAGGTCAAGTCAGGATTATTATAGTTTATGCTCGAAGCTGCCGATTTTCGGTGATCTATTCCCATAGCCAGTAACCTTAGGTGCAGCAACGGTTTCAAAGGCTTTAATTGGGAAGTTAGAGTCTGCATCCAGGATCAATTCGTCGTTGGCATCAAAATTCACCTATAAACTGTGCCTCCAGCCAGCGTTTGCAATGCAATTTTTCATCCAATTTGCGAAACTCACCTGTGATAGGTTCGAATGATGTCGCGTCCCCGCCGATGTTTTCATCAATGAATTTTTTGATGAGCTTGCCGCGTTCGCTTGGCGATAACATGTCCACTGCGTCACGTGCTGCTGTTCGCCTCTTTCGGTCGCTTTCGCTGATGTCATAGCTGTCAAGCCGCTGGCGCGTTTCTTCGACCATATTCTTGGCGCTTGAGCGTGACAATATTTTTTCGACGACTGATGGCAATGGCTTTGCGCCCTCGTTTTCAAGTTGTGATACGGCGTCGCAAACCGCCTTCTCGCCATATTTTTCCAATATAGAACTGGCAAGTTTCTGGTCGAGATCGTTCCAGCAATGGACGCCTGCGATCTTCGCCCTTGGTTGTCGCTTCTTGCTACTGTTCTCGTGCTTGGCTGACGAGCCTGATGGCGCAGTTCTACTTTTTTTAATCTGTATACTCTCTGTACTAGAAAGCGAAATTTCGCTTTCCAGGGCGCCAGATTTGCCGTTGCCGAATGTGATTTCCGACGCTTCTGAACGTTGGAAATTGCGCTCTTCATCGGCCCACTTGGACACGATCTTAGCCAAGAGATCCAGATCGATCCGGTATTCAAGTCGGCCTCCATTACGCGAGCGCCGCTCCTGAAGCACGCCGAGCTTTTTCGCTGCCTTTCGGGCATTCCCCTGGTGTGAACGAGTCAGGCCCGTTTCATACTCAAAACTTTGGTCGATTTCCCATCGGGGTGAAATCATCTGATTATTATCATCCCTATCTGCGAGAATTTTTTTGAACCACCAGCAACCGTTCCCAGCTTTTCTTTGAGTGTATTCAGCCTGACGCAACCATACGGCCGTCGTTGTCCCCAGTTTTCGCGCGTAGAGAGAGTCAAGCGCGATGATTATGCGAGATGGGCCGCGAGAGTCCGCATGTTTTTGATAATTACCTGACGTCATTCGCACACCTCGTCAAAGAAAAGCTCAGACTGGTTCGATGTCGCGTACTGCTCACGAAATTGCTGCAGAATTTGTCGTACTCGCCGCGGGGTGACGCCAAGGGCCCGTGCAAGATCCGCAGTCGACTTTCCGCTCACAAAACTGGCGATTGACAAGGCCTTAGAACTTTTGGATTGATCTGAAGGTGGAGGTAAATTGTCGTCGTACACTGCTGGCGCCTCCAGATTGGCGATGATGCTGCGTGTACTGTCACCAAAATGTTCGTCGCTGTCGATGGAAACAGCAAACGTGTGTGCGCCCAGCTGACGGAGCATTCTTTTCTCCAGGTGGCCAAATACGAACTGGCACAGGGTGCCTTTGGCTGGGTCAAATACCGGAGCTTTTTCCAGAATTATTTCGCGTCCTTCTTGGATGATGTCGTCCGGTGCCACGCCGTGTTTTGCTGCTTTGATTTTGACTTGGGCCGTGTGTCCCCAGGGGAACGTAATAGCAAGCTGCGCTATTTCGTTGGTGCTAAAAAACATGCCATCCTCCTTGATCCAATATGCATACAGGTATGAGTAAAACGTACCCACGGTTGTGTGCGAATAGACGAGGAACTGCTCTCATCTGCCCGGTCGCACCCGGATACTGCATTGCATACGGATCGACCTGATGGCTCTAGTCGTGAAGCTGATCACGAAAGGTCCAGGCAGACGCAGAGGAGTTGAGGAGAAAGCGTGGCGGAAAAGGAATTGCCCAAGATGGCGATGCTGGGCGCGCTAGCGTTGGTGGAGCACAGACGTATAAGTTCCTGCCCGGGCTGACGTTGGCACTACGTTGCAGATGGTCGAGCAAGATGACAAATCGTGAAGATCACGAAACGTCAGGCGTATACACGAGAAGATTCAGGGATACGGCAATTACCGATGTGCCAAGAGTTGCTGATGTTGAGCGTGTTCAGCCGAGCAATCGCCAAGCGTTTGCTGGAAGAAGCGTCAGAAGCTGACGATTTTGTGAACTGCTTTGTTGCTTACTTTTTACAGGAAATTGCATTTACAATAAGGCCGCATGGCGACACTTAAATCATATCACCCCAATTTCTCTGTGGCAACGATCATTTTGATCGCAGCGTCTGCAGGGGGCAAGGACGGGTATCAGTGCCTCAAGGTCATGATTGGAAACTTGTTGACAGGCAATATATGTTGCTTCATGATGCTGATTCGCTCTGCGGAATGGCCAGGGATTTACTTCCTGAAAACTGAAATATCTACCTCAACACACAATGCCCGCTATGGTGGGAATTGCTCTTCAAGTAACGCCAGTTTGAATGGCGCACCATTTCTATTTCGTCTCTTGACTGACCAACGAACTGCTTTCTACCTCGGTCCAGCAGAACAATGAGCGACACATAGCAGACGCCATCGATGTGTCACAAGCGGAGCATTGCCTCCAGCACCCGGCACGCCTGTTTTTCTCATCCTGGCGCTTCTCCTCATCAGCTTTAACTGGTCGTGTGTCGATCCAACACATGAGCCAGGCCATTGGCCGGACGACGTTTGCCGTCCCCATCTCTGAATCTGAAAAATCGGTGTGGCGCCACCAATGACCTGTCTCTTTTGCAGGTAGCGCGACGCGGGAGACCGCATGGCAGTTGCTCCCGGTGCCTGAAGCCGGGTGGGGGACAAGCGCTGAAAGGCGCTTGCGTATTGACCGCGCATCAGAGGCGGCGTCGATACGGAACAGTATTCTTGGGCTGGGGCAGTGCCCTGGCGTTGTCGGACATGTGCCGGACAATATGGCGCTGACCATTGAGGTTGGCCTGTTGTCCAGCGCTCAAATTTCGAGGCGATGGATGGATCAGCAACAACCGCGAGCAGTACAACACCAGATGGCAGGTTCTCAATCTTGGCAGGGTTTCATGCCGCTTGACCTGGAACGGCGGACACATGTCGATACCGCATGTGCTGCTTATCACTTGGGGAGAAAACCGCAGACATTGCGGGTATGGGCGTCCGCCGAAAATGGACCTCTGCGACCGGTTCGGGTGAACGGCCGGCTGGCCTGGCCGGTAGAGTGTATCCGGCGCGTTCTTGGTGCTTGAGACAAGGGTGTCGCACCTGTGCATGCGACTTATTCGATAAGAGCCCTTTTGGGCTCTTTGGTCACCTGTGCATGGTGCGACAGGCCGCTGGTTAGTCCGGCTTGATTGATCAAGCCGGGTTACACAGGGGTTACATGGCATCCAGAAAGCAAAAAGCCCAATCCTGAGGATTGGGCTAAGTGCTTGAATTTATTGGTGCCGACTGCCGGTTTCGAACTGGCCACCTGATGATTACAAATCAACTGCTCTACCAAATGAGCTAAGTCGGCAAAAACTGCGCGTTGCGAATTATACGCTATTTAATGCGTGTCAGGGTCGGGCGGCCGCCTTTTTTTGGTGGCTCGTCGTCGCCGGGCGTGGCGTTGTCGCGTTGTTCGGGGGAGCTGGTCGGCACGGACGACAGGGTCGGGGCGCTGGCGGTCGGGGCGAGCACTGGCGGCGGGACGTCGGCGGACGCCGGGCTGTCCGTCGGTTGCGCGTCGGGGTCATCGTTGCCCAGCACGGGCTCGAAGGCCATGCCCTGGCCGTTTTCGTTGGCGTAGATGGCCATCACGTTGTCGACCGGCACGTAGATTTCGCGCGAGACGCCGCCGAAGCGGGCGTGGAAGCGGATGGCGTCGTTGTCCATCTTCAGGCCGCTGGTGGCGCCGAAGCTGATGTTGAGCACGATTTCGCCCTTTTTCACGTATTCCATCGGTACCGTGGTGCGCGAATCGACTTTGACCGCGAGGTAAGGCGTGTAGCCGCTGTCGGTGCACCACTCGTAGATGGCGCGCAGCATATAAGGTTTGGTTGAGATTTCAGACATGGTAGGCACTGTGAGGCGGGAGCGCCCCCGCAAGGCGGGCGCACCGGTAATTCAAAAGACTTGGCTCGCGCAAAAAACGGCTTTAACACGTGGCCCAAGATGTCCCGGCAAGCGTGGCTTGCCGGGAATATCTTAACGACGCATGACCTTCTCCGATGGCGTCAGCGCTTCGATATATGCTGGACGCGAGAAGATGCGTTCGGCGTATTTCATCAGCGGTGCAGCCGTCTTCGACAGTTCGATGCCATAGTGGTCCAGGCGCCACAGCAGCGGCGCGACAGCCACGTCGAGCATCGAGAATTCGTCGCCCAGCATGTACTTGTTTTTCAGGAACAGTGGCGCCAGGGTCGTCAGGCGGTCGCGGATTTCCGCGCGTGCCTTGTCGTGGGCCTTGTCGTTGCTCTTGGCGCGTTCGCTTTCCAGCACGTGCACGTGCACGAACAGTTCTTTTTCGAAATTGAACAGCATCAGGCGCGCGCGGGCACGCATCAGCGGATCGGCCGGCATCAGTTGCGGATGCGGGAAGCGCTCATCGATGTACTCGTTGATGATGTTCGATTCATACAGGATCAGTTCGCGTTCGACCAGGATAGGCACTTGGCCATACGGGTTCATGGTCGAAATGTCTTCCGGTTTGTTGAACAGGTCGACGTCGCGCACTTCGAAGTCCATGCCTTTTTCAAACAGAACCAGGCGGCAGCGTTGCGAAAATGGGCAGGTTGTACCCGAATAGAGAACCATCATTTTTTATAGTTCCTTAGAAACAAAGGGGGTGAAGCCGCGAACGGCTCACCCCAGGTCGCTTGTCCACTCATGCGGACAACGCAGAAACAGGCATAAACCGGCCTATGGCCGGCGCCTCACTTATTTGACTTCCTTCCAGAACGACGCGTTAAGGCGCCATGCCAGCAGAGCAAAGACCGACAGGAACAGCAGCACCCACACGCCCAAGCGCTTGCGTGTTTGCTGTGCCGGTTCGGCCATCCACTCCATGTAGCCGACCAGGTCGGCTACCGCATTGTCATACTCGATCTTGTTCAACGTACCTGGCTTGACCTGCTCGAAGCCGGTAAATTTGTGGATCTTCTTGCCAGCTTCGTGCGGATCATTCTCTTCCACGAACTTGGCAGTCTGGACACCTTGCAATTCCCATAATACATGCGGCATGGCAACATTCGGCACGACCATGTTGTTCCAGCCGGTCGGACGAGTGTCGTCTTTATAGAACGTACGCAGGTAAGTATACAGGTAGTCGCCGCCTGTGCCAGCGGAAGATGATTTCGCACGCGAAATTACCGACAAATCGGGCGGTACGACGCCAAAGAAGGCCTTGGCGTCCTGCGCTGCCAGGCTTGTCGTCATCAGGTCGCCCACTTTATCACTGGTAAACAACAAGTTCTGCTTGATCTGGTCTTCCGTCAAGCCCAGGTCGCGCAGGCGGTTGTAGCGCATCGACACGGCAGAGTGGCAATTCAAGCAATAGTTGACGAACAATTTGGCGCCATGCTGCAGCGCTGCCATGTTGGTTTGGCGGTCAGGCGCCTTGTCCAGCGGAAAGCCGCCTTCGCTGGCGAGAGCCATGGCGGGCACGAGGGCCAGGATGGCGAGCAGTTTTTTTGCAATCTTCATATGATGTATGTCCTTTGAGCGTGGCGTGAGAGCGGCTTAGTGCGGGTGAAACGTCACACGCGACGGCACGGTCTTGAACTTGCCCATGGCACTCCACCATGGCATCAGCAGGAAGAAGCTGAAGTAAATCAGGGTGCACACTTGCGACACGATGGTCTTGGTATCCGTTGGCGCCTGGGTCCCGAGGTAGCCGAGGATCAGGAACGACAGGCCAAAGATGGCATAGATGTATTTGTGCCAGGTCGGACGGTAGCGGATCGATTTCACGGGCGAATGGTCCAGCCATGGCAGGAACGCCAGGATCACGACGGAGCCGCCAAAGAACACCACGCCCCAGAATTTCGCATCCAGCACCTGCGGCAGCATGCCGATGATGGCGACGATGGCGATGCCGGCGATGACCGACTTGACGATCGTCGACAGGCGCGACTTGAGCCAGATGAACACCACGTAGGCAGCCACGACACCCATCAGCACGTACATGAAGTCGGCCGTGGTGGCGCGCAGCACCGAGTAGAACGGCGTGAAGTACCAGGTTGGCGCGATGTGCAGCGGGGTCTTCAGCGAGTCGCCTGGCAGGAAGTTATTGTATTCCAGGAAGTAACCGCCCATTTCCGGCGCGAAGAAGACGACGGCGCTGAAAATGACGAGGAAGATCGATACGCCGAACAGGTCATGCACGGTGTAGTACGGATGCGAAGGGATCGAATCGACCGGGTGGCCATCGGCGCCCAGGTTTTCCTTCACTTCGATGCCGTCCGGATTGCTCGAACCGACTTCATGCAGGGCGATCAAGTGCGCTGCAACCAGGCCCAGCAGTACCAGCGGGATGGCGATCACGTGGAAGGCGAAGAAGCGGTTCAGGGTCGCGTCGGAAACAACATAGTCGCCGCGGATCCACAGCGACAGGTCAGGGCCGATCAGCGGGATGGCGCCAAACAGGTTGACGATCACCTGGGCGCCCCAGTACGACATCTGGCCCCATGGCAACAGGTAGCCGAAGAACGCTTCGGCCATCAGGCACAGGAAGATGGCGAAACCGAACAGCCAGATCAGCTCACGTGGCTTGCGGTACGAGCCGTACAGCAGGCCGCGCGTCATGTGCAGGTAGACGATGATGAAGAAGGCCGAGGCGCCCGTCGAGTGCATGTAGCGCACCAGCCAGCCCCACGGTACTTCGCGCATGATGTACTCGACGGAATTGAAGGCCAGGGCCGCATCCGGTTTGTAGTGCATGGTCAGGAAGATGCCGGTGACGATCTGCAAGACCAGCACCAGCATGGCCAGCGAGCCGAAGATGTACCAGAAATTGAAGTTTTTCGGGGCGTAGTACTTGCCCCATTGGTCGTTCCACAGCTTGGTCAGGGGAAAGCGGTCATCGACCCAGCCCAGCGCTTTTTCGGCGACGGGAGCGTCTGCCGGGAATTTCGTTTCTTTGAAAGCAGCCATGATCAAGCCTCGCCTTTCTCGTCTTTACCTATCAGCAATTTGGTGTCGCTCAGATACATATGACGCGGCACTTGCAGGTTGTCCGGCGCCGGCTTGTTCTTGAACACGCGGCCAGCCATGTCGAAGGTGGAGCCGTGGCAAGGGCACAGGAAGCCGCCTTCCCAGTCATCGGGCAGCGACGGTTGCGGGCCGGGGGCAAATTTCGAGGAAGGGGAGCAGCCCAGGTGGGTGCAGATGCCGACGGCGACGAGAATTTCAGGCTTGATCGAGCGTGCCTCGTTCATGCAGTATTCAGGCGTGAATTCGGCGGGATTGCGTTGGGAATTGGCATCGGCGACTTTGCCGTCGGTCTTTTTCAGGGACGCGATCATTTCCGGCGTGCGCTTCAGGATCCAGACCGGCTTGCCGCGCCATTCGACGGTGCGCATTTCGCCGGGTTGCAAGGTGGTGATGTCTACTTCGACCGGCGCGCCAGCCGCTTTCGCGCGCTCCGACGGCTGGAAGGTGCTTACCAAGGCTCCCGCGGTTGCCAATCCAACTACACTGCCCGCCGCGCACGTGGCGACGAGCAAGCCGCGACGGCCTGAATCGACCTGCTTTTCGTTACTCATGCAAACCCCAATCAGTCAAAATGCGAATCTTTATTATGAGTGGCAGCCGCGAAAAACCCGTCGCCGAAGCTCTATCCCACTGATTGCCGCGATCCGCATCTTTGTACGGTAACGTGGCAACATCCCTGCGGAACTTCGGCCAATGGCGCAGCCCGTGCCAGTTTCTTGTTGATTATCCGGAAGTGAAAAAGCCACTTCTGGCAACCGCAAATTATAAGTGAAGCAAACAACGAATAAAACAAAAACGTTGCTTGTACCATAATTTATATACTTTTGCAGGAGGTGGCTAGTTCTTTCGAACTAGATGCGCATGGCTGTGCCGGAATTGGTCCTGCTGGCAACCACAAGTTGGTGTCACCAGGAATCAATAGTATGATCGGCATGTTTTTATATCTATCCGAAGGAGAAATTCATGGCAATGATGCAAGAATTTAAAGAATTTGCAATGAAGGGTAACGTCGTCGATCTGGCGGTCGGTGTCATTATCGGTGGCGCCTTCGGCAAGATTGTCGATTCGCTGGTGCAAGACGTGATCATGCCGCCTATCGGCCGCATTTTCGGCGGCCTCGATTTCGCCAATTACTACCTGCCCCTGAATGGCCAAGCTACCACTTTGACCCTGGTGGAAGCGAAAAAGGCGGGCGCCGTGCTGGCCTACGGCAACTTCCTGACCATTCTGCTCAATTTCGTCATTCTCGCTTTCATCATCTTCCAGATGGTGCGCCTGATGAACAAGGCCCGCCGCAGCGAACCGGTCGCGCCGGCGCCAGCACCGGCCACGCCGGAAGACATCGTGCTGCTGCGTGAAATCCGCGACTCCCTGCAGAAGAACGGACAGAATAGCAACGATCTGGCAAAATAAGTCGTTCCGGCACGGGCCGGCTGACCTGGGCAGAGAACTGTATGCGACGATTCTGGTTATTGTTTGCGCAAACCGTGACGATCGCGTTGGCGCTGTACTTTGTGTACGGCGCGCTGCGCCCGGCCAGCCGGGTACAGCAACTGGGCTCTCCCGCCAAACCGGTGCCCGTGGTGGAAACGGCGTCGAGCAGCCTGGCGCCCGGCTCCTACCGCGACGCGGCGGCGCGCGCCATGCCCGCCGTCGTCAACATCCTCACCCTGCAAGTGCCCAAGCGTGGCGCCCATCCGCTGGCGCGCGATCCCTTCTTCAAACGTTTCTTCGGCGACCGCGACCCGGACGACGGGGATGACGACGACTTGAAAAACAGCCTCGGCTCCGGCGTCATCGTCAGCCATGAAGGCTATGTGCTGACGAATAACCACGTGGTCGAAGGCGCCGATGAAATCGAAGTGGTGCTCACCGATGGCCGCAAGGCGCCGGCCAAGGTGGTGGGCCTGGACCCGGAAACGGACCTGGCCGTCATCAAGATCGACCTCGACAAGCTGCCCGTCATCGTGCTGGGCCAGTCGGAACTGGCGCGCGTGGGCGACGTGGTGCTGGCCATCGGCAACCCGTTCGGCGTGGGCCAGACGGTGACCATGGGCATCATCTCCGCCCTGGGCCGCAACAACCTGCACATCAACAGTTTTGAAAACTTCATCCAGACGGATGCGGCGATCAACTTCGGCAACTCGGGCGGCGCCCTGGTCGATACGCGCGGCAATCTGATCGGCATCAATACGGCGATTTACTCGCAAAGCGGCGGTTCCGTCGGCATCGGCTTCGCCATTCCCGTCTCGACGGCCAAGACGGTGATGGAAGCCATCATCAAGGATGGCCACGTGGTGCGCGGCTGGATCGGCGTGGAAACGCAGGACATCACGCCCGAACTGGCGCAAAGCTTCAACTTGCAGCGCACCAGCGGCGCCATCATCGCCGGCGTGGTGCGCAACGGCCCGGCCGACAAGGCGGGCATCGTGCCCGGCGACATCCTGCTGACGGTGCAAGGCAAGCCCGTGGGCGACACGACGGAAATGCTGAACCTGATCGCCCAACTGCCGCCCGGCGAAAAAGCTAAAATGACGGTGCTGCGCAAGAATCGCGAAGCGGCACTCGACGTGATGGTGGGCAAGCGCCCCATCCCGAAAGAGCTTTCCAAATAGTTGCTGATCGGAATTTGACACATGCATGTGCGTGATTTGACCCAATTTTTACGTGAACTGAGCGACAACAACAACCGTCCCTGGTTTGTGATGAACAAGCCCCGCTACGACATCCTGCGCGAGGAATTCCTCGCCTTGGTCACCAGCCTGATCGGTGAGCTGGGCAAGTTCGATCCGGCCGTGAAATACTGCAATCCGAAGAAGGCCTTGTTCCGCATCAACCGCGACGTGCGCTTTGCCCATGATAAAAGCCCGTATAAGACGCGTTTTTCGGCCGCCATCGCGCCGAACGACATGCGCCGACCCAGCAAGGCGGGCGGCCCCACCTATTACCTGCAGATCGATGGCCAGGGCAACTTGCTGTTCGGCGCCGGCGAATACATGCCGCCGCCTGGCCGCCTGAAGGCGTTGCGCGAGCACATGGTCAACGATGCGCCAGGTTTTTCCAAAATGCTGAAGAATAAGCGCTTGAAGGCCCGCTTCGGCACCATCCAGAACGAGGGCAAGCTGCAGCGCCCACCGAAGGGGTTTGACGCGGACGCCGAACATATCGAATTCATCAAGCTGAAGAGCTTTTTTGTCTGGACCGAAGTGCCGCTGCCCGTCAACGCCCCCGAGAAACTGCTGCCGACCCTGGCGGAAGGCTTGAAGGATGCGTGGCCGCTGGTCGAGTGGATGCGCGGCGCGAAAGAGCCGGAGGAAGTCACCGAGTAATTGCTGAAGGAGCACATGATGGCACTGGAGCACGCAAGTTCAGGACAGGTGATCGAGGTGCTGCGCAGGGACGGCGACGACCTGTCGCAGTTTTCCGCCATTGCGCTGGCCAAGACGGATGAACTGGAACTGATCCGCATGTGCATGCCCAAAGGCAAGACCATGCCCGAGCATCATGTGCTCGGTGAAATCACCCTGCTGTGCCTGCAAGGGCAGGTGGCGGTGGAAGCGCATGGCGGCGTGCAAGTGCTGGGGCCGGGGCAGATGCTGTACCTGCTCGGCGGCCAGGCGCATGCCCTGGAAGCGCGCGAAGACAGCTTATTGCTGCTCACCATACTCATGCACAAGGCGGGGCGCTAGGTTTTCCTGGCTGGTCAGGACGCCTTAGGCCGCCTCGGCGCGCGGGTCGCGCGACAGCAGCTGCTGCACCATCACGTGCGGCAAATCTCCATCGAACAGCACGCCGGCCACGGCATTGGTGATCGGCATGTCGACGCCCATGCGGCGCGCCAGTTCGCGCACGGCCTTGGCGCAGGGGACGCCTTCGGCCACGTGACCGAGTTCGGCCACGATGGTGTCCAGCGCCTTGCCTTGCGCCAAGCCCAGGCCGACCCGGCGGTTGCGCGACAGGTCGCCCGTGCAGGTCAAAATCAAGTCGCCCATGCCCGTCAAGCCCATGAACGTTTCCGTCTGGCCACCCAAGGCAGTGCCCAGGCGCGTGATTTCCGCCAGGCCACGCGTGATCAGCGCGGCGCGCGCATTCAAGCCCAGGCCCAGGCCATCGGCCACGCCCGTGGCAATGGCCAGCACATTCTTGACGGCGCCGCCCACTTCCACGCCCACCAGGTCGTCGCTCGCATACACGCGGATGGTGCCGCCATGCAAGGCCGAGACGACGCCGGCGCGCAAGGCGGGGCAGTGCGAGGCGATGGTCAGCGCGCACGGCAAGCCGCGCGCCACTTCCTGCGCGAACGAAGGGCCGGACAGGGCGCCGCCGGGAATCTTGTCGCCCAGCACTTCCTGCACGATCTGGTGCGGCAGCAAGCCCGTGCCGCCTTCAAACCCTTTGCACAGCCACACCAGGTTGCCGATGGCTTTGTCTTTCAATTGGTGCAGCATGGGCCGCAAGCCCGCCACGGGGCAGGCGGCGATCAGGAGGCCCTGTTCGCCCGCGGCATGCGCGACGGCGGCGTCGAAATCGGCGCTGATGCGCAGTTGCGGCGGCAATGGGAAGCCCGGCAAATAACTGTTTTCGCCGCTGGCGGCCATGGCGGCCATGGCCTCGCCGTTGCGGCCCCACAGCAGCACGTCGTGGCGGCCGGCCAGGGCCATGGCCACGGCCGTGCCCCAGGCGCCGGCGCCCAGGATGGTGATCTTGCGGGCGGCGGGAATGCTATCGGGAGTGACTTCAGGAGAAACTTGCATGCAACCTCAAACGGGCAGGGGGAACGGACGCGGTGCTTACAGGCCCCACACTTCGCTGGTCTTGACGTAGCCGCTCTGGCCATCCTTGTGGCGCACCTTGACCCAGCCGGAACTCGCTTGCTCGCTCATTTCCAGCAGCACGCCCTTGTCGACGAGGAGGATGGCGGAGGCGGTGTCGTCGGGGCTGGCGCGAACCTTGAGGTTCGCGGCGCGCGCCACGACGTTGCGCTTGGCCGACAGTCCCTTGGCTTCCGTCCAGGCCATTTCGCCGCTGGCGTCGCGTACCTTGACCCATTCGCCGTAGCTGAGCACGACTTCCAGCGGCATGCCGCGTGGCGCCACGTACAGCTTGCCGCCCTTGGAGGATGGCGCGTCGTACAGGATCACGGGGGCGGCGCCCACCGTTTTGAAATCGACGGCGTGGCTGGCGGTGGTCGCCAGCAGCAACACGGCGCCGGCCATCCAGCGGAACTTGCTCAAGAGCGCACTTTTCAACATGATATTTTGAACCTTAACGAAACACGGCGGCCAGGCCGCCGTGTCAGGCCAGCCTTGACGGCCAGCGGGGTCTTGCAAGAGCTTAGTGCGTTTCGCTGGCTGCTGGTGCTGCGGCAGCGGCGTCAGCAATAGCTTGCAGACGTTGTTGGTAGAACACTTCGAAGTTGATCTCGGCCAAGTGCACTGGCGGGAAGCCGGCACGGGTGATCACGTCGGCGATGTTGGCGCGCAGGTAAGGGTAGATGATGTTCGGGCAGCCGATTCCCAGCAGCGGATCGAGTTGATCGGCAGGAATGTTGCGTGCTTCGAAGATACCGGCTTGCTTGCCTTCAACCAGGAAAGCGACTTTTTCGCCGACTTTGGCGGTCACGGTGATGGTGACGGTGGCTTCGAAGATGCCGTCGGCCAGAGGCGTAGCGCCCACGTCCAGAGCCACTTCGATCGCTGGTGCTTCTTGTTCCAGGAAAATAGCTGGGGAATTTGGTTGTTCCAGCGACATGTCTTTCAGGTAGACGCGTTGGATTTGGAAGACTGGTTGCAGATTTTCGTCAGACATGGAACGCTTTCGTTGTAAGGGACAAGAACGGCACACCGTTCAAATATGGTACTTGCGGTATTCAAACCGTGCCGGATAGGCACGGCCAGATCAGGTGCGAGGGCAATTGTATCAAAACAATACGACAAAAAACCAAGCAATTTCTCGAACCCGCTTTATATCAGGCTGCCGTGCCGTTTAACAAGGGGTCGAGCTTGCCAGCTTGATCGAGCGCATACAAATCGTCGAATCCGCCCACGTGGGTATCGCCCACATAGATTTGCGGTACCGTGCGGCGGCCCGTGCGTTCCATCATCTTGATGCGCTCTTCCGGGTCGAGGTCGACGCGGATCTTTTGCACGGCGACGCCCTTCGATTCCAACAGGCGCTCGGCGCGCACGCAATACGGGCACACGGCGGTGCTGTAAACAATAACAGGTACGGTCATGATGATTCCTTCAGTTAAGGCCGGCTTATTTCGCCAGCGACAAGGTTTTCAATGGCAAACCTTGTTTCTTCCATTCGTCGAGGCCGCCTTCCAGGCTCGTTGCCTCAGCGAAACCAGCTTTGCCCAGCAGGCCGACGGCGGTTGCCGAACGCGAACCTTTCTGGCAAACCACTACAATGGGGCGCGTTTTGAATTTTTCCAGCTCGCCCAGGCGTTTTGCCAGTTCCGGCAGCGGAATATTTTTTGCATCAGGCAAGTGGCCCGTGGCGAATTCTTCCGCGCTGCGCACGTCGACGATGATGGTTTTTCCGCGGTTGATCAGTTGCGTGACTTCCAGCACGGTCGCGCGCTTGCCGCGCATCGACAGCAGTGGCCAGAGGAGGGCGCCGCCGGAAATAATGACGATGGCAAACAGAAAAATGTGGTCGATAATGAATTTCACGTAGGGTCCAATGGTTTAAGTCAATCCGCGCATTATAAAATAGAAGCTGGACGAGGTCTTTTTACGTTTTGCTTTTTTGATTTGAACCCCTTGAGAAGATAGAACTATGTACAAAATCGTTTTCATGCGTCACGGCGAGTCCACCTGGAATCTCGATAACCGCTTTACCGGCTGGACCGACGTCGATCTGACGGAAAAGGGCGTCAACGAAGCCAAGGCCGCCGGCCAGATCCTCAAGCAGGAAGGTTTTACGTTCGACGTGGCCTACACTTCCGTCCTGAAGCGCGCCATCCGCACCCTGTGGCTGGCGCTCGACGAGATGGACATGATGTATTTGCCAATCAAGAACGACTGGCGCTTGAACGAGCGTCACTACGGCGCCCTGCAAGGCCTGGACAAGGGCGAAACGGCTGCCAAGTATGGCGACGAGCAAGTATTGGTATGGCGCCGCAGCTACGACACGCCGCCGCCGCCGCTGGCGGAAGACGACGACCGCGCCTCGTTCAACGATCCGCGCTATGCCGGCTTGCCGAAAGCGTCGATTCCGCTGACCGAATGCCTGAAAGACACCGTGGCGCGCGTGATGCCGGCCTGGGATGAAGAAATCGCCCCGGCCATCCGCGCTGGCAAGAAAATCATCATTTCGGCCCACGGCAACAGCCTGCGCGCGCTGATCAAAATGCTCGACGGCATCAGCGACAGCGACATCGTCGGCCTGAACATTCCGAACGGCCAGCCGCTCGTGTATGAACTGGATGCCGACCTGAAACCGATCCGTCACTACTACCTGGGCGACCCGGCAGCGATTGCGGCAGCGCAAGCAGCCGTGGCGAACCAAGGGAAGGCCAAGTAACTTGTCGTCTTTCTTCCGCGGCACAGCCATCGCCCCCTCTGCTGAACGATCCCTGCCGGCGTGGCGCGCCGGTGCCATGCTGTGCCTGGCGCTGCTGCTTTCCAGCGGCGCCGCGCAGGGCGCCAAGCCCACCGAACGCAGCAAACAGAAGGCGGTCGCGGAAGCACAACGTGCTGGATTGCAACAAAAGCTGACGGCGCTCAAGCGCGACATCAGCCGTACGGAAAGCGCCAAGGACGACGCGGCCGATACCCTGGCCGAGTCGGAAGAAGCCATTTCCAACGCCAACCGCGCCTTGCGCGACCTGGCGCAGGAGCAAAGCGAGACGGGCGTGAAACTCAATGCGCTGGGGCAAGAGCACCAGCAATTGACGGCCACCGTCGAGAAACAAAAGACGCAGCTGTCAAAGTTGCTGCGTGAACAATATGTCGCCGGCAACGAAGACCGCATCAAGCTGCTCTTGTCGGGCGACAATCCGAACCGCATCAACCGCGATTTGCAACTGATGGCGTACGTGTCGCAGGCGCAGGCGCGCCTGCTGGAAGCCTTGCGCGCCAATTTGCTGGCCGTGGAGAAAAACCAGGCGGACGTGCAGAACGCCAAGGACGAGCTGGAAGAAATCGCGCAGGAAGAGCGCGACCAAAAGGCCTTGCTGGTGCAGGAGAAGGCGCGCCGCGCCGCCTTGCTGACGAGCTTGTCGCAGCGCCTGGTGGCGCAGCGCAAGGAAGTGGGCAATGTCGAGCGCGACGAACAGCGCATGGGCAACCTGGTCGACAAGCTGGCAAAACTGATCGAAGAGCAGGCCGCGGCCGCCGCGGCCGAAAAGAAACGCCAGCAATTGTTGGCCGAGCAACGCGCCGCCGCCAAAGCGGCCGCCGACGCCAAGATCGCGGCGGAAAAACGCGAACGCCTGCTGGCTGCGCGCGCCAAGGCCGCCCAGGCGCAGGCCGAACGCGAACGCATTGCGAAAGAGCAACAAAACAAATCGGGCAAGATCAAGCCGCAGACGCCGCCTTCGCCGCCCGTGAAACTGGAGCCGATCGACGACGACGAGCCGCCGCAAGTGGCCAAGGTGGCGCCGAAACCGGAACCCAAGCCGGAACCGGAGCCGGAACGCCCGAGCCTGGGCCCGGCCGCGCCGGCCGGCGCCTTTGCCAGCCTGAAAGGGCAGCTGCGCGCGCCCGTGGCCGGCAAGATCGCCGCCCGCTTCGGCAGCAAGCGTGGTGACGGCCCCAGCTGGAAGGGCGTGTTCATCCGCACGGGGGAAGGCAGCGAGGTCCACGCCATCGCCGGCGGCCGCGTCGTGTTTTCCGACTGGCTGCGCGGTTTCGGCAATTTGATCATCGTCGACCACGGCGGCCAGTACATGAGTATTTATGGCAATAACCAATCCCTGCTGAAACGGGTGGGCGACGCCGTCAAGGGCGGCGACGCCATTGCCAGCGCGGGCAACAGCGGCGGCAACGAGGAATCAGGGCTATACTTTGAATTGCGTCATCAGGGCCGCGCCTTCGATCCAGCCACCTGGGTGAAGTTTTAAGTTCCCACCATTGCTGCGGCAGCGAATTTGTAGATTGCGAAGAATACATGGGTATCAAAGTCAAAAGTATCGGCCTGATCGGTCTGGGCGTCCTGGCCGGCATCGGCATGTCGCTGCAGTTCCCGGCCGTGGCGCAAAAAATTACGAATGCCCCGCTGCCGCTCGACGAGCTGCGCCAGCTGTCCGACGTCTTCGGCCTGATCAAGTCCGATTACGTCGAGAAGGTGGAAGACAAGAAACTCTTGACGGAAGCCATTTCCGGCATGGTCTCGTCGCTGGACCCACACTCCGTCTACCTCGATAAAAATGCCTTCAAGGAAATGCGCGAAAGCGTGCAGGGCAAGTTCGTCGGCATCGGCATCGAAGTGAGCATGGAAGACGGCTACGTGAAAGTCGTCTCGCCCATCGAGGACAGCCCCGCCGCCAAGGCCGGCATCCAGGCGGGCGACCTGATTACCCGCCTCGACAACATCCCGCTGAAAGGCTTGCAGCTGGAAGAAGTCATCAAGAAGATGCGCGGCCAGCCCGGCAGCAAGCTGGTGCTGACGATGTCGCGCAAGGGTGAAAGCAAGCCGCTGGTCTTCCCCATCGTGCGCGAGGAAATCCGCGTGCAAAGCGTGAAGGCCAAGATGGTCGCACCCGGCTATGCCTGGCTGCGCATCGCCCAGTTCCAGGAACCGACCGTCGATGACATGGTCAAAAAGATCAACGCGCTGTATGCGCAAGACCCCAAGCTCAAGGGCCTGGTGCTGGACTTGCGCAACGATCCCGGCGGCGTCGTGCCGGGCGCCATCGGCGTGGCGACAGCATTCCTTCCAGGTAACTCCGTGATCGTCTCGACCAAGGGCCAGTTGCCCGAGTCGAAACAGGTGTTTTACGGCCGCCGCGAATTCTATGCGCCGCCGGGCGCCAAGGCCGACCCGCTGGCCAAGCTGCCGGCCGCGCTGAAAACCGTGCCGCTGGTGGTGCTGGTCAATGCCGGTTCCGCGTCCGCCTCGGAAATCGTCGCCGGCGCCCTGCAGGATTACCAGCGGGCCACCGTCATCGGCACGCAGACGTTCGGCAAGGGTTCCGTGCAAACCTTGCGCCAGATCACGGCCGACACGGCCGTCAAGCTGACGACGGCCCGCTACTACACGCCGAAAGGCCGGGCCATCCAGGCGCGCGGCATCGTGCCCGACTTGCTGGTCGATGAAACGGCCGAGGGGGATGGTTGGAACAGCTTGCGCGTGCGCGAGGCGGACCTGGAAAAACACTTGAGCAGCAACGACGGCAAGCCGGAAGCGGCCAAGCCGACGATGGAAGGCATGCAGGATCAGCTGGAAGAAGAGCAGCGCCTGATCGCCACGGCGAAAAAGCGCAAGCCGCTCGAGTACGGCGCCAAGGACGATTTCCAGCTGCAGCAAGCCTTGAACCACTTCCAGGGCTTGCCGGTGCAGCTGGCCAAGGCGGACGCCAAGGTTGAAAAAATCGGCGCCAAGCCGGAAATCGCTTCCGACATCAAGGCCGATGACAAGAAGATTCCTGTGCGGAAGCCATAGCCGCCACCATGAACGACAATCAGCTGCTGCGCTACTCGCGCCACATCCTGTTAGACGAGATCGGCATCGAAGGCCAGCAAGCCTTGCTCGAAGCGCACGTGCTGGTGATCGGCGCGGGCGGGCTCGGCTCGCCGGCGGCCATGTACCTGGCCGCCAGCGGCGTCGGCAAGCTGACCCTCGTCGATGACGACACGGTGGATCTGACCAATCTGCAGCGCCAGATCGCCCACACGACGGCCCGCGTGGGCCAGCCGAAAGTGCTGTCGGCGCGCGAAACCTTGACTGGTATTAATCCCGAGATTGAAATAGTGGCCTTGCAGGAGCGTCTCGACGGCGCGCGCCTGGCCGAACTGGTCTTGTCCTCCACGGTGGTGCTCGACTGCACCGACAACTTCGCCACGCGCCACGCCGTCAACCGCGCCTGCGTGGCGCACAAGGTGCCGCTGGTGTCGGGCGCCGTGATCCGTTTCGACGGGCAAGTAAGCGTATTCGACCCGCGCACGGGCACCCAGCCGTGCTATTCCTGCCTGTTTCCGCAGGAGCAGCAGTTCACGGACGAGGCGTGCTCGACCATGGGCGTGTTCGCGCCTTTGGTGGGCGTGGTGGGCGCCATGCAGGCGGCCGAGGCGCTGAAACTGATCATGGGTACGGGTGAATCGCTGGCCGGACGGCTGCTGCTGCTCGATGGTTTGCACATGGAATGGAGCAGCATGCGCGTCGCGCGCGACCCCGGCTGCGCCGTTTGCGGCAAAGTGGTCTTGCCGGCCTGACAGCCCCCGCAGAAATTTTTCCCTATATGACAGGCTTTGTCATATTTCCGCTTTATACTCTGCTCTCATTACTCACCTTCTTCTCTCTTTCTTATGCAAAACGCAGCAAACCATCCGATACGCCAGCGCCGCGCGCGCGGCTTCACTTTGATCGAAATCATGGTCGTGGTGGTGATCATGGGCATCCTCGCGTCGCTGGTGGTGCCCAAGCTGATTGCCCGCACGGGCGAGTCGAAAGTGGCGGCGGCGAAAGTCGACATCGCCACCGTGATGCAAGCGTTGAAACTGTATCGCCTGGATAACCAGCGCTACCCGACCACCGAGCAGGGCTTGCAGGCGCTGATCGAAAAACCGACCACGGGACCGGCCGCGAATGGCTGGAAAGCGGGCGGCTACCTGGAAAAGATGCCGAAGGACCCATGGGGCAACCCCTACCAGTTCCTGTCGCCGGGCGTGAAGGGTGAAGTCGATATCATCTCGCTGGGCGCCGACGGCCAGCCTGGCGGTAGCGGCGACGACGCCGATATCGGTTCCTGGGAACTGTAAGTTTTCCATTGCATGCCTGCCATGACCACCGGTCGCGCACTGCCCCGGCCACGCGCCAGCGGCTTCACGCTGATCGAATTGCTGGTGGTGATGGTCATCATCGGCGTCACCCTGGGCCTGGTGTCGCTGAACGCCATGCCGAATGGCCAGCAAGCGCTGCAGAAGGAAGCGGAGCGCATCGCCCTGCTGCTGCAGCTGGCGCGCGATGAAGCCATCGTGCGCAGCCGGCAGGTGGCGTTCGAGGCGGACGAAAATCAATACCGTTTCCTGGTCCTCAATGAAAAGCTGTGGCAACCCGTGACGCAGGACGATTTGCTGCGCGAGCGGGCGTTTGCCAACACGCCTATGCTGCTCAGCGTGCAGCCCTCGAACAGCGTGGCCCAGCCGCTGCGCATCATCTTCGGCCGCGAACCGGTCGACAAGCCTTTCGTGCTGACCCTGGCCAGCGGCGAGCGCAGCGTGGCCATCCGCGCCGACGGCATCGGCCACTTCACGGTCGAGCAATGATGGGGCGCTCATTTCACCGCCGCCAGCGCGGCTCGCAATCCGGCTTCACTTTGCTGGAAGTGCTGGTCGCCCTCGTCATCGTCGGCACGGCCCTGGGCGCCTCCTTGCGCGCCGTCGGCAGCCTGACGCAAAACAGCGACGGCTTGCGCAGCGCCATGATGGCCACCTGGTCGGCGGAAAACCATCTGGTGCGCCTGCGCCTTGCAAAAACCTTCCCGCAGACGGGCAAGCGCACGGTCGACTGCCCGCAGGGCGACCTGAAACTGATCTGTGAAGAGGAAGTGGTGGCCACGCCGAATCCCCGCATCCGGCAAGTGCGCGTGAACGTGTACGACGTGCAATATCCAGCCCGGCGCATCGTGCGCCTGGTGTTACTTTCCTTTAACGACTGATGGCGCGCCGCACTGTCCCTGCCGACGGTTTCACGCTGATCGAGCTGCTCGTGGCGATCGGCATCCTGGCCATGGTCGCCGTGCTGGGCTGGCGCGGCCTGGACAGCATCATGCGTTCGCGCGAAGTGTTGACCAGCCAGCTCGAGCAGGCGCGCGGCATGCAGCTGGCGTTTGCCCAGATGCAGAGCGATTGCGACCACCTGGCCGGCGCCGGCCAGAATACCAGTCTGCTCAATGGCCGCACCAACCTGACGGCAGAAAACGACCGCCTGACCCTGGTGCGCCTGGCCGCGTCGGAACAGGAGCCGCAGCAGTTGCAAGTGGTCACTTACCGCCTGCGCGGCGGCGTGCTGACGCGGCGCGAGTCGAACGGCACGCGCGACCTGGCCGTGCTCGACACCCTGTGGCAGGCGGCGCGCGACGATACCGATAGCTCGAACGCCGACGTGGCCCTGATGCGCGGCGTCGACAGCATGGTCATGCGCGGCTGGAGCAATGGCGCCTGGAACGTGCTGACGGCGGGCGCCACCATCTCCACGCAAGTGCCGGGCCTGGAAGTGACCTTGCAGATGCCGGGCCAGGATGCGGGCCTGTCCAAGGTCTTTTTATTGGGGCCGGGATGAAGACTTTTACACGTCCCTCGCGTCAGCGCGGCGTGGCCGTCATCACGGCCTTGCTGCTGACGGCGCTGGCCATCACCGTCGTCGCCAGTCTGTTCTGGCAGCAGCAGGTGCAAGTGCGTTCGATGGAAAACCAGCGTTTGCGCCTGCAGACGCAGTGGGCCATGCGCGGCATGGTCGACTTTGCCCGTTTCTGGTTGCGCCAAGACAATCCCATGCTGACGGCGGCCGATGGTGTCTGGGCCACGCCCATCGAGGAAGCGCGGCTTGACGATTATGTGGACCGCGAAAAGGTCGACACGGAAAAATTCGACGCCACCGTCTCGGGCCGCGCGCTCGATGCGCAGGCGCGGTTTAACATCACCAACCTGGCCACCGCCACGGGCATCGTCAGCCAGCCCCACGTGCAGGCGTACCAGCGGCTGCTGTCCAACTTGCAGCTCGATAGTTCCCTGGCGCAGGCGACGGCCGACGCCGTGCTGCGCGCGCGGCCGAAACCACGCACCGCCGACAGCGGTGCCGATGGCAAGACGCCCGTTGCCAAGCCCGCCACGGGCGGCAGCAGCGAGCCGGTGGCGTTCACGCAGGTCGAGGATTTGCTGGCCGTGCCCGGCTATACGCCGCAGATGATCGAGAAACTGCGCGACTTCGTCATCGTGCTGCCGGAAATCACACCCGTGAACGTGAATACGGCGCCGGCCGAGGTGCTGTCGGCCGTGACCATGATGTCGCTGTCCGAGGCCAGTGCCCTGACTTTGAGCAATCCGCGTAAAAAGTTTGTTGATTTGGCAAACTTCAAGAATAATATTGATGCTAAGCAAGTGATCGAAGGTATCGAGCTTGATGTGAAGAGCCGCTACTTCCTCACCGTGATCCGTGTGCGGCTGGACCGTGCCGCCCTTGATGCCGTGGCGCTCGTCAATCGAAAAACGGATCCGCAGCGCACCACCAGCCTGGTCTGGTTGCGGGAAAATTAACAGCTGAAAGCGAGTCACTTTGACAATATTGTATATCCGTCACCCGGCCAAGGCGTCCACCGACAGCGCGCCTGCCTGCTCCTTCGTGCTGGCCGGCGACGGCGGCGCCCTGCTGCAGCAGGGCAGCGCGCCGCTGGGCAGCCTGGGCCAGCTGATCGCCGGCGCGCAGCGCGTCGTGCTGCTGCTGGCGGCGGCCGACGTGACCCTGCTGCGCCTGAAAACGCCGCCTCTTGCTGGCGCCCGCTTGCGCGCGGCCCTGCCGGGCCTGGTGGAAGAACACATTCTTGGCGACGCCCAGGATTGCCTGCTGGCCGCCGGTGCGCCCGACGCGTCCGGCATGCGCACGGTGGCCGTGGCGCAGCGCGCCTGGGCCGAGGTACTCGTGAAAGCCTTGCTGGCGCAGGGCGCGCGCAAGGTGGCGCTGTTGCCGTCGCAGCTGTGCCTGCCCTTGCAGCCGGGCAGCGTGACGGCTGCCCTGCAGGCCAGCGGCGACAGCCTGGAACTGGCCTTGCGCCAGGCGCCGCAAGAGGGCCTGGGCCTCGTATTGCCGGCCCAGCCGCAGCAGGCGCTGCTGACGACGCGCGCGTTTGCCGGCGACGTGCCGCTGACGGTCTATGTGGCGCAGGCCGAGCTGGCGCAGTATCAACAGCTGGCCGCCGGCATGGATGGCGTGACGGTGGAGCCGGATCACTGGGCGCACTGGATCGCCGGCGCCAAAAATGCGGGGCTGGACCTGGCGAGTGCCCTGGGCACGGCCACGGGATCGGCCACCGAATGGCGCCGCTGGCGCTGGCCGCTGCGCCTGGCGCTGCTGGCCGTGGTCGTCAACCTGGCGGGCATGAATATTGAATGGATGCGGCTGAAGCGCGAAGCCGCCACCGTGCGCACCTCGATGCAGCAAACCTTCAAGGCCGCGTATCCGAACGAAGCGCCCGTGTACGGCCTGGAAGCGGAACAGATGCGGCGCAATATCGCCGCCGCCCGCCTGCAAAGCGGGCAAGCCAGCATGGATGATTTCACGAGCATGAGCGCGGCCCTGGGCGAGGCGCTGGGCGGCCTGGCCGGGCGCGGCGTGGTGGCGTCGCTGGAATACCGCGAGCGCAGCCTGATCGTCAAGCTGAAACCGGACATGGTCGACGCCAGCGCCCAGGCACAGGTGCGCGACGGCCTGGCCGCGCGCAAGCTGGCCTTGAATGAAACGGCGCCGGGCGTGTGGAAGATCACGCCGGCCACGGGAGCAAAAGCATGAGTGCAGCAGTCAACAAGGCGCGCGCCGCGCTGGCGGGACAACAGCAGGCCGTGCAGGCCTTCTGGGCCGAGCGCACGCCGCAGGAGCGCAAGCTCTTGACCATCGGCGGTGTCGTGGCGGGACTGGCCCTCGTCTATGCCGTGTTCTTCGAGCCTGCCTGGACAGGCCGCATCGCCTTGCAAAAGAGCTTGCCCGAGCTGCGCCAGAACGCGGCCCAGTTGCAGGCGCTGGCGCGTGAAGCGGGCGAACTGGCGCGCCAGACGCCCGTGCAGGTCGCTCCCATGGCCCGTGAAAGCCTCGACGCCTCGCTGAAAGCGCGCGGATTGACGCCGCAATCGCTGTCGCTGACGGGGGAATATGCGCGCGTGCAGCTGAACGGCGTGCCGTTCGCCAGCGTCATGCTGTGGCTGGACGGCTTGCGCCGCGAAGGCCGCGTGGCCGTGCAGGAAGCGAAGATCACGGCGCAGGGCAAGGCGGGGCTGGTCGACGCCAGCCTGACCCTGCACCAGAGCCCGGGCGCGGCACGATGATGCGCCTGCTTGGCTGGCTGCTGGCCATCATCGTCAGCGTCTGCGTCACCCTGCTGGTGTTTTTCCCGGCCAGCTGGGTCGCTGGCATCGTGGAAAAGCAGACGGGCGGACGTTTGACCTTGGGCGACGCGCAAGGTACCCTGTGGCGCGGCTCGGCCTTTATCGGCGGGGCGGCCAGCGCGAATGGCGCCGTAACGCCGCTGCTGCCGGGGCGTTTCAGCTGGCGCATTTCGCCCTCGGTGCTGTGGGGATCGGCGGACGTGGAACTGCAAAACCCGCAGGCGCTGTCGCAGCCGGTGAACCTGCGCGGCTCGTGGTCGCACTGGCAAGTGAGCCCGGCGGCCCTGCTGCTGCCGGCCGATGGCCTCGGCGGCCTTGGTGCGCCATTGAATACGGTGGCGCCGACGGGCAGCATGCGCCTGTCGTGGAGCACCTTGCAGCTGGCCCTGGAGCAGCGGCAGTTTTCCGCCGTCGGCCGCACCACCTTGCAGATGACGGACATGGCGTCGCGCCTGTCGTCCTTGCGTCCGCTGGGCAGCTACGAGCTCGATTTCGATTGGCAGGGGCAGCAGGCGACGTTGACACTGCGCTCCATCAAGGGACCGCTGCTGCTTGACGGCAGCGGCAGCCTGCAACAGGGGCGCATGCAGTTTTCCGGCCAGGCCCAGGCCGCAGCAGGATATGAAGAGACCTTGGCGAGTTTGTTGAATTTGCTGGGACAGCGCCGTAGCAATAGCGAAAAAAACATCATCGCCTTAGAGTTCAGACAATGAAAAAACCATCCGT
The DNA here is from genome assembly GCF_000988085.1 of Janthinobacterium sp. KBS0711. Lineage (NCBI taxonomy): Bacteria > Pseudomonadati > Pseudomonadota > Betaproteobacteria > Burkholderiales > Oxalobacteraceae > Janthinobacterium > Janthinobacterium sp. KBS0711. The sequence goes on from NZ_LBCO01000004.1 coordinate 420,391, forward strand.
GAGCCCCATTACCTCCTCCTTCTCGCTGCGCCGCCTGTCGGCCGCCGCCTTGCTGTGCTGTTCCGTGGCCTGCATGCCGGCGCCCGTCTGGGCCGCGCCCGGCGATGAAGCGGCGCTCAATTTCGTCGGCGCCGACATCGAGTCGGTGATCAAGGCGGTGGGCCATTACACCAACATCAATTTCGTCATCGACCCGCGCGTCAAGGGCACGATCACCCTGGTGTCGGAAAAGTCGATCAGCAAGACCCAGGCGTTCGGGCTGCTGGCCTCCGCGCTGCGCCTGCAAGGCTATGCGGTGGTCTCCGGCGACGGCTATGCAAAAGTGGTGCCGGAAGCGGACGCCAAGCTGCAATCCGTGCCGACCCAGGTGGGCAATGGCGCCAGCCAGGTGAAGGGCGACCAGATCGCCACCCAGGTGTTTTACCTGAACTACGAATCGTCGGCCAATCTGCTGGCCGTGCTGCGGCCCCTGATTTCGCCGAACAACACGATCAACGCCAACCCGGGCAACAACTCGCTGGTGATCACCGATTACGCGGATAACCTCAAGCGCCTGGCGAAGATCATCGCCGCGCTCGACGTGCCCGCGTCGACGGACCTGGACGTGATCCCCGTGCGTTACGCCATCGCGTCCGACCTGGCCTCGATGGTGAACAAGTTGATGGAAGGCGGCAATGCGGGCGCCGCCGCAGGGGCGGACGCGGGCAAGGTGTCCGTGCTGGCCGACCCGCGCACCAATTCGCTGGTGCTGCGCGCGCCATCGGCGGCGCGTGCCAACCTGGCCAAGTCGCTGATCTCGAAGCTGGACCAGCCCACCACGCAGCTGGGCAATGTGCACGTGGTGTACTTGAAAAATGCGGACGCCACCAAGCTGGCGCAGACCCTGCGCTCGGTGGTGACGTCGGACGGCACGGCCGCGTCGGCGCAGCAGGGCACCAGCAACCAGAGCACGAACAACCAGATCAGCCAGAACAACAGCGGCATGAACAGCACTGGCCTGGGCGGCAATACGCAAAGCGGCACCACGGGCGGCGCGTCGCTGAACAACGGGCCGCAGCAGCTGTCGTCGGGCGGCGCGGCCGGCTTCATCCAGGCCGATGCGTCGACGAACACCCTGATCCTGACCTGCAACGAAGCCGTCTACCGCAACCTGCGCGCCGTGATCGACCAGCTTGACGTGCGCCGCGCCCAGGTCTACATCGAGGCGCTGATCGTCGAAGTGACGTCGGCCAAGGCATCCGAATTCGGCGTGCAGTGGCTGGGGCTTTCCGGCGACAGCACCAGCAACTACCGCGTGGGCGCGCTGCAGTCGTTCGCTTCGGGCACCAGCAACAACATCGCCGCCATCGCCACGGGCGGCGGCAAGGTCTTGCCGACGGGCGGCCTGACGGTCGGCATCTTCAAGCAGATCAACGGCGCGCTGGGCCTGGGCGCCGTGGCGCATGCGCTGGAATCGGACGGCAACGCCAATATCCTGTCGACGCCGAACCTGATTACCCTGGACAATGAACTGGCGACCATCAAGGTGGGCCAGAACGTGCCTATCCTGACGGGCCAGTACACCAGCACGGCCGGCACCAACACGAACCCGTTCCAGACCATCGACCGCAAGGAAGTGGGCCTGACCCTGAAGGTGCGTCCGCAGATTTCCGAGGGCGGCACCATCAAGCTGGGCATCTATCACGAGACGTCGAGCGTGGACAAATCCACGGCGTCGGCCGTCAGCGGCATCACCATCAACAACCGCGTGATCGAAAACAATGTGCTGGCCGACGATGGCCAGATCATCGTGCTCGGCGGCCTGATCGAGGACAGCACGGGCGACAACGCGGAAAAAGTGCGCGGCCTGGGCGACATTCCCCTGATCGGCAACCTGTTCAAGTACCAGACGCGCGAGCGCAAGAAAACCAATCTGATGATCTTCCTGCGCCCCGTCATCGTGCGCAACAAGGAGCAAAGCGGCAGCCTGGCGGCCGACCGCTACGACTACATGCGTTCGGCCGAAACGGCCGCCGTGCCAGCCACGGGCAATTTGATGCTGAAAGACCTTGGCACGCCGGTGCTGCCGGCCCTGCAGGATGGCCAGCCGGTGGGCGGCAGCATGGTGACGCGTCCCGTGCCGCCGGCGCCGACGCCGCCGCCAGGCGCGCCGGCCAATGCGGCCACGCCGCCGCAGCCGCTGCTGCAGCAATATCAACAACAGCAACAGCCGCAGAAGTGATCGGGTCGCCATGAGTAATCTGCTTCCCTACGCCTATGCGCGCGATTTCGGCTTGCTGGCCCGGCCCGGCGCTGTCGACGGCGCCCCTGTCGACGTGCTGGTGGCCGCATCGACGGCGCCGGCGGCCATTGCCGAAGTGTCGCGCCGTTTCGGCCAGATCCAGCTGACGGTCTTGCCGCGCGGCGAACTCGATGCGGCCATTGCCGGCGCCTACGCGGGCGGCGGCGGCGACGCCTCGCAGATGGCCGATGAATTCGACGCCGACCTCGATCTGACCAAGCTGCTGCAGGACGTGCCGGCCATCGAGGATTTGCTCGAATCGTCCGACGACGCGCCCGTCATCCGCATGATCAACGCGCTGCTCACGCAGGCGCTGCGCGAAGGCGCGTCCGACATCCACATCGAGCCGTTCGAACAGACCTCCGTCGTGCGCTTCCGCATCGACGGCAGCCTGCGCGACGTCGTGCGCCCCCGTAAAGCCATTCACGGCTCGCTGATTTCGCGGATCAAGATCATGGCGCAGCTCGACATCGCCGAAAAACGCTTGCCGCAGGACGGCCGCATCACCCTGCGCGTGGGCGGAAAACCCGTCGACGTGCGCGTCTCGACCCTGCCCACGGGGCATGGCGAACGGGCCGTATTGCGTTTGCTGGACAAGGAGGCGGGCCGCCTCGACCTGCAGCACCTGGGCATGAGCGCGCCCATGCTGGCGCAGTTCGATGGCCTGATCACGCAGCCGCACGGCATCGTGCTCGTCACGGGCCCCACCGGTTCGGGCAAGACGACCACCTTGTACGCGGCGCTGTCGATGCTCAACGCGACGACGACGAACATCCTGACGGTGGAAGACCCGATCGAGTACGACCTGGCCGGCGTGGGCCAGACGCAGGTCAACCCGCGCATCGACATGACGTTTGCCAAGGCCCTGCGGGCGATTTTGCGGCAGGACCCGGACGTGATCATGATCGGCGAGATCCGCGACCTGGAAACGGCGCAGATCGCCGTGCAGGCCTCCCTGACGGGCCACTTGGTGCTGGCGACCCTGCACACGAACGACGCTTCGGCGGCCGTCACGCGCCTGCTCGACATGGGCATCGAACCGTTCCTGCTGTCGTCGTCCCTGCTCGGTGTGCTGGCGCAGCGGCTGGTGCGCAAACTGTGCGGCTCCTGCAAAACCTTCGATGGCCAGTACTGGCAGGCGGTCGGCTGCGAGCATTGCGGCCAGACGGGCTACCAGGGCCGCGTGGGCGTGTACGAGCTGCTGCGCACGACGGAGCAGATCCGCGCGCAGATCCACAACCGCGCGTCGGAGGCGGAAGTGCGCACGGTGGCTCTGCAGGACGGCATGCTGAGCATGCGCGACGACGGCGAACGCTGGCTGCGCGACGGCACCACCACGCAGGCTGAATTGCTGCGCGTGACCAAAGACTAGGCCCGCCACCATGCCCGCATTCCGCTATGAAGCCGTCGACGCCCAGGGCGCCACCCGCAAGGGCGTGCTCAATGCCGACAGTCCCCGTTCCGCGCGCGCCGAGCTGCGCGTGCAAGGCCTGGTGCCGCTGGCCGTCGAACCGATCGCCGCGCAGGTGGACGCCGCCGGCGTCACCAAGCGGCGCGGCTTCGGCGAGCGCCTGTCGAGCACCGAGCTGGCCCTGTTTACGCGCCAGCTGGCCAGTTTGCTCGAGGCGGGCCTGCCGCTGGAGCAGGCCTTTTCCGCGCTGCTGGAACAGGCCGAGCGGCCGTATCTGCGCGACCTGATCGCCTCGATCCGTTCGGAAGTGATCGGCGGCGCCGCGTTTTCCGACGTGCTGGCGCGCCATCCGCGCGATTTTGCCGAGATCTATCGGGCGCTGGTGGCGTCGGGCGAGCAGATCGGCCATCTGTCGCGCGTGCTCTCGCGCCTGGCCGACTATATCGAGCGGCGCAATGCGCTGGTGCAGAAGGTCAAGCTGGCGTTTACGTATCCTGCCATCGTCACCGTGGTGGCGTTTTCCATCGTAATTTTCCTGCTTACCTACGTGGTGCCGCAGATCGTTTCTGTTTTCGCCAATACCAAGCAAAAGCTGCCCATGCTCACCGTGATCATGCTGGCGCTGTCGGACTTCGTGCGCAACTATGGCCTCATCGTGGCCGTGATCCTGGCCGGCGCCTGGTTCGCCTGGCGCCGCGCGCTGCAGCAGCCGGCCCTGAAACGGCGCTGGCATACCTGGCTGCTGACGGCTCCCTTGTATGGGAAATTCGAGCGCAGCCTGAATACGGCGCGCTTTGCCAGCACCCTGGCCATCACCACGGGGTCCGGCGTGCCGATCCTGCGCGCGCTCGACACGAGCCGCGACACGCTTACCAACGTGGCGATGCAGGAACTGGTGACTGACGCCAGCGGCGCCGTGCGCGAGGGCGTCAGCCTGGCGCGCGCGCTGTCGGCGCAAAAGCACTTTCCACCGATGCTGATCCACATGATACGCGCCGGTGAAATCACGGGCGAGCTGCCGGCCATGCTGGAACGCGCGGCCAGCGCGCAGGAGCAGGACCTGGAACGCCGCACGCTGACCATCGCCGGCCTGCTGGAGCCGGCCCTGATCCTGGCCATGGGCGTGGTGGTGCTGCTGATCGTGCTGGCCGTGCTGATGCCGATTATCGAAATCAATCAGCTCGTCAGATAAGAAACCCAAGGAAGCCATGAAGCGTTTGCCTCAATTTACAAGTTTGCTCGCCGTCGTGGCGCTGTCCGTGTCGCTGGCCTATTGGGCCATGCAGCTGTTCAAGGCGCCGCAGCGCCCCATCAATCCGCCCGCCGTGCCGGTGGTGCAGGATGCCAGCGTGGAGGCGGGTGCTTCGCTGTTCGGCGGCCAGGTCAGCGTGGCCACGGCCAGCAACTACCAGCTCAAGGGCGTGGTCGCCGCCGGCAATGGCCGCGGCAGCGTGGCCATCATCTCGACCGATGGCAAGCCGTCCGTGGCCTTGCCGGAGGGCGCCGAGGTGGTGCCCGGCGTGACGGTGCTGGAAGTGCATGCGCGCCACGTGCTGCTGCGCGATGGCGGCGTGAGCAAGCGCATCGACCTGGTGGCCGACGACAAGGCGCTGGCCTTGCCGGGACCAGTGTCCGCCACCCCAACGCCTGCAGCGGCGCCGGCGCCGGCATCGAACCTGGTGCCGCCGCCGCTGCCGATGGAGCAGCAGCGTCCGGCCACCATCATGCCGGCGGCGCCGCAAGTGACCAGCAGCACGCCGCCGTCGAATTAACGCCGTTCTTATCGTATTTTGCCGATGGCGCCGTGCCGCCATCGCGACAGGAGTCCTCATGTTTTCGATCCGTGCCGTCCTGGCGGGCTGCGTGGCGGCGCTGTGCGCCTTGCCGCAAGCCGGCGCCGCAGCCGACGTTCCCGCCGTCACGCTTTCCCCTGTTTCCACCGTGGCCGTTCCCGCGCCCGTGCCGGCGCGTCCGCGCATCGCCCTCGTGCTGTCGGGCGGCGGCGCGCGCGGCCTCGCGCATATCGGCGTATTGAAAGTGCTGCAGGAGCTGCATGTGCCGATCGACATGGTGGTCGGCACCAGCATGGGCGGCGTGGTGGGCGGCGCGTATGCGGCCGGCGCTTCCGTGGCGGACCTGGAAAAGATGGCGCGCGAGACCAACTGGGCGCGCGTGGTGGCCGACCGGCCGCCGCGCGACGAATTGGCGTTCCGCCGCCGCGAGGAAGATTTATTGCTGCCGTCGCGCATCGAGTTTGGCACCAGCCGCAATGGCATTTCCACGCCGCCGGCGGCGGCCAGCAATGCGGCGCTGGAAATGGCCTTGAACCGGCTGCTGCCGGCCGGCATGCGCGATCGTCCCGCCAGCCAGCTGCCGCTGCCTTTCCGCTCGGTGGCGTCGGACCTGGTCAATGGTGAACTGGTGGAACTGGTCGACACGCCTTTGTTCCTGTCGATGCGCGCCTCGCTGGCCGTGCCGGGCGTGTTTGCCCCCGTGCGCGTGAATAACCGGCTGGTGGTCGATGGGGGCCTGGTGCGCAACCTGCCCGTTGACATGGCGCGCGCCATGGGCGCCGACATCATCATCGCCGTCAACGTGGGCACGCCGCTGGCGCCGGAAAAAGAGCTGGGCAGCGCCATCGGTGTGGCGCAGCAGATGCTGCAAATCCTCACGGAGCAGAACGTGCAGCGCTCGCTCAAGGAGCTGCAGCCGCAGGATATCCTGGTGGCGCCCGACCTGACGGGCGTCAGTTTCCTCGACTTTGAAAACTATGCGCGCGCCATGCGCGCGGGCGAACAGGCGGCGCAAGCCTTGGCCGCCCGCCTGGCGCCGCTGGCCCTGCCGCCGGAGCAGTATGCGGCGCGCGAGCAGCTGCGCCTGGCGGCGCCGGCCCTGCTGGACGTGGCCCTGCCGCTTACGCGCCTGGCAGTGGAGAGCGAAGGCGAAATCAATCCGCGCATCCTGCAGGCCCAATCGGGCTTGGTGGAAGGGCAGTCGGTCAGTCAGGAAGATGTGCTCAAGGCGGCCGCCAGACTGTATGGCCGCGGCGACGTGGCGCGCGTGGAGACGGAAGTGGTCGACGCGGGCGACCAGCGCACGGTCAATATCAAGGCCGTCGAGGCGCCATGGGCCAGCAACCGCCTGCGCGTGGGCCTGGAAATGGCCAGCGATTTCAGGGACAGCAATACCTTTGCCCTGAAGCTGCTGCACGTGCGCTCGAACTTGAACAGCTGGGGCGGCGAATTGCGCAGCATGGCGCAGATCGGCAATGCGCGCGGCTATGGGGTGCAGTTCTGGCAGCCGCTTGGGGCCGGCAACCCGTGGTATATCGCGCCGGAACTGCAGTACAGCTCGTCGGCGATGGATTTGTTCGACAAGGGCCGGCGCAGCTCCCGTGTGACATATAACGGCCAGACGGCGGCGCTGGTACTGGGACGCCAGTTCGGTACCTGGGGCGATCTGCGGTTTGGCGTCACGCGCACGGAGGTCAAGGGCAGGCTGGCGATTCCGGCCGACCCTACGCTGCCGGAGTCGCGCGCACTGGGCACCACGCAGTTTGTGCAGCTGCGCGTCGATACGCTCGATTCGCCGGGTTTCCCCACGCGCGGCATGCTGGTGGACGCCACCTGGACGCGTGATTCGAGCACGGGTTCGGGCGAAGCGGCCCTGGGCCGCTCTTCCATCACCGGCATGCAGGCTTTTAGCCGCGGCAACTGGGCCGGTCACGTGTATGGCGAATGGGCGCGCTCGCAGCGGGGCGAGGCGCCGCTCAGCCTGGGCGGCTTCCTGCGCCTGTCAGGCACGCAGTTCGAATCGGTGACGGGGCGCAGCGTGGCCCTGGCGCGCTTCGTGATGGCGCGCCGCATCGGTTCCCTGCCCAGCACCCTGGGCGGCGCCGTGCGGGCCGGCTTTTCGCTGGAAATGGGTGGCGGCTTCGACCAGAGCGAGCGCTGGAAATCCACCAAGTTCACGCAGGCCAGCAGCGCTTTCATTTCCGTCGATACGCGCTTCGGTCCCGTGTACGTGGCTTCGGGCGCATCGAAGGGTGGCGAGAGCACGTTTTATCTGTTCCTGGGACCGGTCTGGTAAGGAGCCGCCGGAGCTGCTGCCGCCGAGCTGCGGCGCAGGGCCGTGAAGGCGGCAAATTCCCATGAGCGAAAGCCCAGCAGCAGGGTAAAGCCATCGCGCTCGGCGGGCGCCAGGCGCCGGTCGTTCTGGTGCAGGCGCGCCAGTTCCTCGGCCAGCTGGCGGATCTTCTGCACCAGCTCCTGTGCGCTCGACAGCGACAGGCGTGCCGGGATGCACATCAGGGTTTCGCCGGCGCCGTCGAAATGCCCGCTGAAATAATCGGCCACCACGTGTTCGCGGAAGTACTGCTGCACCGGGCCGTCGGCCAGCCAGTGGAAGGCGTTCGAGACGCGCAGGCTGTAGCGGTTCAGCGGCTTGAGTTCGATCAAGCCCAGGCGGTCCAGTTCGGCCAGGCAGCCGATGCATTCGGCCTGCGTCAGCGCATACGTTTCCACCACCTGCTCCAGGCTCCAGTGACCGAGGCAGCAGATCGCCACCAGCAGCAGGCGCGGATGCGCCACCAGCGACTTTTCCTGCACCAGGGTGAGCGTGTCGGCATGCGGCGTGATGTCGGCCGCGCCGCGCAGCACGTCTTCCATGGCGATGCCCGAGGCCTTGCAGATCAGGGCCAGGCGCGACAGCGACATGTCGTGCTGGCCAAACATGCGCTTGACGCTCGACTCGCTCATGCCGATGCGTTCGGCCAGTACCTTGTACGTGATGCCGGCGGCGCGCAGTTGGGTGCGCAGCACGCGCAAAACCAGTTCAGGTGAGCTCACGGGATATCCTTTTTTACAAGTTTGGTAGCGGATGACGGTACCGAATGTAGCCGTTAATGGCACTTTGCACAAGCTGATAGTACTTTTCTGCAAAAGAGATGACACTCCCGCTTGTGGCTCGCGCAGCGCGCTACAACCAGGCAATCCATCCACTTGTAGAGGTTATCCATGTTCCCATCTTTCCGTTTCCCCGCAGCGCTGCTGGCGCTGGCCACCATCGCCCCACTGCATGCCACCGCAGCCGAGCCTGCACCAGGTCCCTTCTATGCGGGCGCCAGCTATGGCTTTCGCGCCAGCACGGGCCTCGATTGCATCGCCGGACAAAGCGATTGCGATAAAAGCAGCAAGCGCAATGGCAAGGCCTACCTGGGTTACAGTTTCGACGCGTTGCCGTTTCAGGGCGGCGTGGCCCTGCCTTCGATTGAGCTGGTGGGGTATATGGGCGGTGAGGTCAAGTCCGGCTTCGACACGGACGCGGGCAAGCGCGCTGGCCGCGGCAAGTTCACGGGCCTCGGCATGCAGGGCGTGCTCGGTTACCAGTTTGACGCGTTTACACTGAGTGGCCGCGCCGGCGCGGCCTACACGCAGGGCAAGGTCGATTATCTGGGCGGCGGTTCGGACAAGAAGAGCAAGATCGGCCTGACCTACGGCCTTGGCGCGGCGTATGCGCTGAACCAGAACTGGTCGCTGCACCTCGACTGGGACCGCGTGCCCGTCAAGTACAACAGCAAGCAAACGACCAAGGTCGACATGTTTTCGCTGGGCGCGTCCTACCGTTTCTAAGGGGATGCTGCTGCGGCAGAGAGTGGCCTGATGGCGGACGCCCTATAAAAGGGGTGTCCGCGGGCGGCCTATTTGTCCGTTTCTACTTTCAACAGCAGTTTCGCCAGCAGGCGTTTTTCCTGCTGGCGCTGGCCTGACACGGTTTTCACGTGCGCCCCGGCGGCGCGCTGCAGGGCTGCAGTGGCGACCGGGTTGCGCGGTTTTTGCGAGGGTTCGACGCGGAACTGCATTTTCTGCCGCGTCGCCAATGCCTTGTTTGCCATCGGTTTCCCCCTTCCTTCTTACAGCACGTAGCGCGACAGGTCCTCGTTGACCGACAGCGCTTCCAGGCGTTCGTTGACGTACGCGGCATCGATCACCAGCAGGTTTTCCGTGCTGCTGCTGCCTTCGCTGGCCGTAAACGACACTTCTTCCAGCAGTTTTTCCATCACCGTGTGCAGGCGGCGCGCGCCGATGTTTTCCGTGCGCTCGTTAACCGAGTAGGCGATTTCCGCCAGGCGCGTGATGCCTTCCGGCGCGAACTGCAGTTTCAGGTTTTCCGTTGCCAGCAAGGCTTCGTACTGCATCGTCAGGCAGGCGTCGGTGCTGGTCAAGATGCGCTCGAAGTCCGAGATCGACAGCGATTCCAGCTCCACGCGGATGGGAAAGCGTCCCTGCAGTTCCGGGATCAGGTCCGACGGTTTCGACAGGTGGAAGGCGCCCGAGGCGATGAACAGGATGTGGTCCGTGCGTATCATGCCGTACTTGGTGTTGACGGCCGTGCCCTCGACCAGCGGCAGCAGGTCGCGCTGCACGCCCGCGCGCGAGACGTCGGCGCCGCCGGACTCCGAGCGCGAGGCGATCTTGTCGATTTCATCGAGGAAGACGATGCCGTTCTGCTCGACGTTCTGGATGGCCTTCTGTTTCAGTTCATCTTCGTTGAGGAGCTTGGCCGCTTCTTCCTCGACCAGCAGTTTCAAGGCTTCCTTGATCTTGACCTTGCGCGCCTTCTTGCGCTGCGCGCCCACGCCCGAGAACATGGACTTGATCTGCTCCGTCATTTCTTCCATGCCGGGCGGCGCCATGATTTCCATCTGCGGGCCCGCCTCGGCCAGTTCGATCTCGATTTCCTTGTCATCGAGCTCGCCCTGGCGCAAGCGCTTGCGGAAGGTCTGGCGCGTGCTGTCGCCGCTGCCCGTGTCCACGGCCGCGGCCGTATTCGGCGTGAAGCCGAAGTCGCGCGCCGGCGGCACGAGGATGTCGATGACGCGGTCTTCGGCCGCATCTTCGGCGCGTGCGCGCACTTTCTTCATTTCCAGCGCGCGCGTCTGCTTGATGCCGATGTCGATCAGGTCGCGGATGATGGTGTCGACGTCGCGGCCCACATAACCGACTTCGGTGAATTTGGTCGCTTCGATCTTGATGAACGGCGCCTCGGCCAGCTTAGCCAGGCGGCGCGCGATTTCCGTCTTGCCGACGCCCGTGGGGCCGATCATGAGGATATTTTTTGGCGTGATTTCATGGCGCAGGGGCTCGGCCACCTGCTGGCGGCGCCAGCGGTTGCGCAGGGCGATGGCGACGGCGCGCTTGGCCTTGGCCTGGCCCACCACGTGCTTGTCGAGTTCGGTAACGATTTCCGACGGGGTCATGTTCATGATCATAGTTGGCTTTCTATTCTGTGCTCGGGGCGCGCTTAGTCGAGCGTCTCGATGATGTGCGACATGTTCGTATAAATGCAGAGTTCGGCGGCGATGGTCAGCGATTTCTTGACCACGTCGGCCGGCGACAAGTCCGTGTTTTCCTGCAGCGCCTTGGCGGCCGACTGGGCGTAGGTGCCGCCCGAGCCGATGGCGCCGATGCCGTCTTCCGGTTCCAGCACGTCGCCATTGCCCGTGATGACCAGGGTCGATTCGCTGTCGGCCACCAGCAGCATCGCTTCCAGGCGGCGCAGCACGCGGTCGGTGCGCCAGTCCTTGGCCAGTTCGACGGAGGCGCGCAGCAGATTGCCCTGGTGTTTTTCCAGCTTGCCTTCAAAGCGGTCGAGCAGGGTAAAAGCGTCGGCGGTGCCGCCGGCAAAGCCGACCAGGACTTTGCCCTGATACAACTTACGCACTTTGCGGGCCGTGCCCTTCATGACGATGTTGCCGAGCGTTACCTGGCCGTCGCCGCCCAGGGCGACTTGCTTGCCGCGCCGGACGCAGAGGATGGTGGTGCCGTGAAATTGTTCCATAGTGACCTCAAAAGATTCGTGCCGATGCGTGCAAGGCCATGCGATTGCGCGCCCATGCTTCAAAAGTGGGGATGGAAAAGGCAATTGCAAGCGGCACTTGCCGCTGCCGTGCCTGCTTCAGTGTAGTCGGCGCGGGACGAAAAAAAAGCACGCAACCGAAGGTTGCATGCTTTTTTTTCGCCATCGCGGGGCCGCCGGGGCGGCCGCGCAAGGGGCAGGGCGATCAGTCGCCGTAGAGTTTTTGCTTCAGTTCGCGCCGTTGCTGGGCTTCCAGCGACAGGGTGGCGGTCGGACGGGCGATCAGGCGCGGGATGCCGATAGGCTCGCCCGTTTCTTCGCACCAGCCATAGTCGCCGGCGTCGATGCTGGCGATCGATTGCTGCACTTTCTTCAGCAATTTGCGCTCGCGGTCGCGCGTGCGCAGTTCCAGCGCATGCTCTTCCTCGATGGTGGCGCGGTCGGCAGGGTCCGGTACGAGCACGGTTTCACGCAAGTGTTCCGTGGTTTCACCGGCGTTTTTCAGCAGGTCTTTTTCAAGCTGCTGCAGGCGCGCCTTGAAGAATGCCAGTTGTGCCGGATTCATGTAGTCATCTTCGCTCATGGCGCGAATTTGATCTTCGCTGATGAGAGGGATGTCTTGGTTGGCGGCCGGGGTCGATTTATTAGTTTTGGTCATAACTTCGCTTACCTTCGATACGACAGAGTTTTCAAATTGATCAGTTGATGCGGCGATACCGAGCAACTGTACAGGTTCCGCTTGGCATTGCTGTCCCGCTGTACTGCGTGCGACCTTGGCTTGCCGGTGTAAGCCAGGACTACCGGCCGGCTAAGGTGCCATGTTGATAACTTTTTACCGCTCTATGCCAGTCGCGCTATGCGCGCGTCAACAGGCGTGTTGGGTGGATCGGTTGCATGCCTGGCATGCGGCCAGCGGCAGTTTGCCAGCATTTCATGACAGGCGAACGACATGGGCCGTTTTCGTCGCTGATTTTGGCACGCTTTGCCTTATATTGCCATCCCGATTTGTTGACTAGCCGATCAGAGACGGCTACTTGTTGGTTTATACCAGCAAGATGGGTGTCGGACAGCGGGAAAGCGTGCTTAACTTTCCCTTTTGTTTCTGCTTTGCAACGGATACTTTGCAAAACCCGGCTAGTTTATACCAAACATTGTTCGAGTCCGCGAATAAAAATGTCTTTTGGTAGATTTTTGCCAATAAACACCATTTTGCTGCCGCGTACTTCGTTTTCGCCCCATTTGGCACCCAGGTCGCTGCCCATCAGCTGATGCACGCCTTGGAAGACCACCTTGCGCTCGGCGCCCTGCATCAACAGCACGCCCTTGTAGCGCAGCATGCGCGGGCCATACACTTGCACCAGGCCGCCGAGGAACTCGTCGAGCTTGGCGCTGTCGAACGGTTGCGTGCTCTTGAAAACAAAGGCGGCGATATCGTCGCTGTGCTGCGCATGGTGGTGGTCGGCGTGGCCGCAATCGGTGGCGCAGGCTTCGGTGTGCTCATGTGCGTGCTCATGCTTGTGCTCATGGCCATGTTCATGTGCGTGATCGTGGTCGTGCGCAAGGTCATGATCGTGCACGTGCGCCGTTTCCGTGGCCAGGAAATCCGGGTCCAGTTCCAGCTTTTCATTCAGGTTGAAACCGCGGATGTCGAGCACCTCGGCCAGCGGCGCGCGGCCGAAATCAACCTTGGCGATCGGGGCGCGGGGGTTGATGCGTTTCAGGCGGCGGGTCAGGGTGGCCACGTCGTCTTCACTGACGAGGTCGGTTTTCGACAGCAGCAGCTTGTCGGCAAAGCCCACTTGCCGCTGGGCTTCCTCGTACTCATCGAGTTGTTTCATGGCATGGCGGGCATCGACCACCGTGATGATGGCGTCGAGCATGTAGTGGCTGCCCACTTCTTCGTCGACAAAGAAGGTTTGCGCCACGGGGCCGGGATTGGCCAGGCCCGTCGTTTCGATGACGACGCGGTCGAACGCCAGCAGGCCGGCGTCGCGCTTGCGCGCCAGTTCCGTCAGGCCCACGATCAAGTCGCCACGCACGGTGCAGCAGATGCAGCCGTTGTTCATCTCGATGATGTGCTCGTTGCTATCCTGCACCAGGATTTCATTGTCGATGTTTTCCTGGCCAAACTCGTTTTCGATCACGGCGATGCGCATGCCATGGTCTTCCTGCAGTATGCGGTTGAGCAAGGTGGTTTTGCCTGCGCCCAGGAAGCCGGTGAGGATGGTGGTTGGAATCAGTGCCATGAAGGATGCCTATGCTGTAATCGGTGGTGCCGCCGCGCAAGCGGAAGAATGCGGACGATTATGCCGGAATTTTGCAAAAGCTTGCAAATGCGGGCCGATCCGCTTGATATGGATCAGGCTGGCCAAGGGGCGCGGTTGTCTACTTGACCTTGGCGCGCGGGTGCGCCTGGTCATACACGTGCGCCAAGTGCTGGAAATCGAGGGCCGTGTAGACCTGGGTCGAGGTGATGCTGGAATGGCCCAGCATTTCCTGCACGGCGCGCAAGTCGCCCGACGATTGCAGCACGTGCGAGGCGAACGAGTGGCGCAGCACGTGCGGGTGCACGTTGGCGGGAATTTCGCTGGCCAGCGCGTGCGCCTTCAGGCGCAGCTGCAGCACCCGGGGCGAGATGCGCGTGCCGCGCGTGCTTAAAAACAAGGCAGCGCTGCCATCGGCAGCCGGCGGGCGCACGCCCAGCCAGGCGGTCAGGGCCACGAGGGCCGCCTTGCCGACGGGCACCTTGCGCATCTTGCTGCCCTTGCCCGTGACGATGACTTCGAAGCTGGCCATGTCGAGCCAGCCCAGCGAGGCGTCCCGGCCGTTCTCGGCCTTGCAGTAATGGGTGTCCAGGCTGGTCAGTTCAGACACGCGCAAGCCGCTCGAGTACAGCAGCTCGAACATGGCGCGGTTGCATAGCTGCTCCGGCTCGGCGGCGCCTTGCTGGTGTTGCGCAGGCGCCACGAGGCGCACGGCGTCGTCCACCGACAGGGCTTTGGGCAAGGTCTTGGCACGCTTGGGGGCGCGGATGCCGTCGACGGGATTGGCGTCGAGCGCCGTTTCACCGCTGAGCCAGTTGAAAAAGCCCCGCCACGACGACAGCTTGCGGGCGATCGAGCGCGGGTCGAGGCCGCCGGCGTGCAGCTTGGCCGTGTAGCGGCGCACTTCGTTGTGCGCCAATGCCGTCCACGGCGTATTGCCGCTCAGCTCCAGCAAGGCGCGCAGGTCGCGCCCGTAGGCGTCCAGGGTATGCGGCGACAGCTTGCGCTGCGTGGCCAGTTGCGCCAGGTAGGCATCGAGCCACTCGGCCTTGCCGCGCGCGTCACCCACGGCGTTCTCAGGCTGGCGAGCCGGCGCGCAGCGCGGCCAGGGCGGCGCTGGCCGTGGCGCCGATATGCACGAGGAAGTCCGTGCCCATGCTCGACGTAAAGCGTTCGCTGTCGGGCGAGCCCAGCACCAGCAAGCCGAAGGTGCCCGTGGTGTTCGGGGCGCGCAGGGCGATCATGACGGTCGATTCGATCTTGTCCGCTTGCAACCAGTGCACGGCTTCGAAATCGCGGTTGCTGCCGCAGTACGGCGTTTGCAGGCTGTTGGCGAACATGCGCACGTCGGCCGTCACATCTTCCGTGAACCAGCCGTCGGCATGTTCCGGCAGCACTTGCCACAGGCGCAGGCTGACGTAGGGCACGTCGAAATTGCTTTGCAAGGCGTCGACCAGCACGCGCGGCATGTCCGCATCGTTGCGCACCTGCAGCATGGCCTGGTTCCAGCCGTGGAACTTGCTGGCGATATCGCCATTTTCCTCGGCCACGCGGCTCAGCTTGGACATGCGCAGCTCGAGCGCCTTGTACTTGTCGCGCATCACTTCCATCTGCCGCTCCTGCAGCGAGATGGTGCGTCCCGTCAGCGGGCTGCTCAGCTTGACCTCGCCGAGCAGGGCGGTATGCTCTTCGAAGAAATTCGGATGCTCGCTCAGGTACTGGGCGACGGTGCTGGAATCGAGTGTGGCGGTCATTGAGAATGTCTGTCAGTGAAAGTTGAACGCTTCATTCTAACCGAGAGTGCGGCGGCTTAGGCGCAAAGGGCGCGGCGCCCGTGCATTTTCCGCGCGCCCATGAAAAAAGCGGCATGGTTGCCCATGCCGCTTTGCATTCCTTGCTCAGCAATCACCCACGAAGGGTGATTGCGTGGCATTAGAAGTTGTGATGTAAGCCCAGGCCGATGTAGTTGACCGAGGTGGTGTTGTTGTAGTTGGTGACGCTAGCCGACTTCTTGTTCGAAATATCTGCGTACAGGTAGGTACGCTTCGACAGATTGTAGTCGTAGCCCAGCGATGCCTGCTTGGTCTTGGCGACGCCGTCCGGCGTTTTTTGACCGTAGCCAGCGCGGATCTTGCCTGGGCCGACGTCATAGTTGGCGCCCAGCACCCACGATTTGGTGTCGGTATTGACGATTTTGAAATTGCCGTCATCCTGATGCTGGTACGATGCCATCAGTTTCAATTCCGCGATCGGGTTGAACGATGCGCCGACCGACCACAGCTTGGCTTGCAGGCCGTTACGCTCGTAGGCAGCCATGGCGGCGAACTGGGCGTTGTTGTAGGTTGCCGACACCGAGTACGGGTTCGACGCTGGCGCCACATTGGCTGGCAGGGCGAAGTTGCCGGTGGCGTTCGTCGTCAGGTTGCGCACGGTGGCTGCAACGGCGGCGTTGTTGTTCGCTTCCTTGGCGGCCACGGTGGCGTTGAACTGGAAGCCGCTGATGACTGGCGAGTTGTAGAACACGGCATTCGAGAAGCGGTTACGCGAGTTGCCTGGTGCGCTCAGCGGATCGCTGGTGTAGCCGGCAACGGTCAGGTCGGTCTGGAAACCGGCTGGCGTAGGCATGCCCGACCATGGTTCGAAACCGGTGCTCGTTTCCTGGAAAGCGGTCAGGCCACGGCCCAGGCGTACGGTACCGAAGTCGCCTTGCAGGCCGACGCGGCTTTGACCCTGGAACAGCGGACGCGAATTGGCGCCCGACGTGTTTTCTACGGTGCCGGTGTCGGACTCATAGCGAATTTCCAGTTGGAAAATAGCTTTCAAGCCATTGCCCAGATCTTCCGTACCCTTGAAGCCCAGTTTGTTGTTGTCGCGCTTGGTGACGGCGGTGGTCGAACCAGTCGCTTTACCCAGGCCTGCATCGATCGTGCCGTAGATTTGGACGGACGACTGCGCTTGTGCGGTTGCGGCAAAGGCGCCGAAGAGTGCGAGGGCAACGAGTGATTTTTTCATGTCTTATTCCCTATTAAAAGTGAGTTCCGTCCGAGATCCGAGCAGATTGAAATGCGCTAACTGTCGCGTTTCGATGAATGAACCTTAATTCGTCGGCGCGCAAGACGTGCGGGATTGGTCAAATGTGCGTGAAAAGATTGGTGAAAAGCGGCATAACTGCATGCCCCTGTTGTATTTTTGTAACGCGCGATTTTTGCCACTCGTGCGCCGATGGCCAGCGTTCTCCCATCGCCACCGTAGCGGCGCCTTGCAATCTTGGCATGTCCGGGCCAGGACATTGTTGCGTTGAATCAAGTTCTTGAGTCCGCTTTGGCGGATTTATGACACAAGGACGTTACACTAAGGGAAGGCCTGCACTGATGGGCCTGGAGACGGCTTACTATTATTAGAATCATTGACTCAATATCGAGAATCGATGGCAAATCGCGAAACATTAGGATTGATCAAGGGCGCACGTGCTGGCGATGTAGCTTGCCAGCTGGCGTTGGGACGGGTGTATCTGTTTGGCCAGGGGGTGCCGCAAAGCTTGCCGACCGCCTTGCACTGGCTGGCGCGGGCGGCCCAGGAAGATAGCGAGGAAGCGTGCTTGCTGATAGGCACCCACGTGCCTTTCGAAGTGGCGCAACCGGCAGCCAAGGCGCTGATCCCCTATTACGCGCAAGCGTTCGATGCGGGTCTGGTGCAGGCGGGCCTGGTGCTGGCGCAACTGGTGCTGGGCAATGCCGCCAGCAGCAGTGAGGCCTTGCGCGCCAAGGCGCGCGTGGCGCTCGACGCCGCCGTGCGCGCCGGTTTGCCCGATGCGCAATGGTTGTTATCCCTGCAAGAAAAATCGTCCGCAACACCGGGGCCCGACACCAGCGCCGCTGGCGGGCAAGCCATCGATGGCGACACGCCGCTGCACGCCTGGCTGGAGCAGGCGTGGAGCCAGGGCAACCATGCGGGCTTCCTGTCGAAAGGCTTGCCGCTGGCGCGCGAGCTGTTGCAGCGCCAGGCTGCGGCCGGTACGCGCACGATCGCCCTCGACGCGCAGCAGGTGCTGTTGCTGTCGCGTTGTGCCCAGGCATTGGCGCCTGGCGGCGATGCCGAGGGCTGGCAGTGCTGCGAGCTGGCAGCGCATGGCGGCGACCGCACGGCGCAACTGGAGCTGGGGCTCGGCTATGCGCGCATGGATGCGCATGGCCGGCGCCTGGCCACGCGCAATGGCGCGGCCAATTTCAAGCGTGCCGTGCGCTGGCTGACGCAGGCTGGCGAGCAGGGACTGGCCGAAGCCTGGTTCGTGTTGTCGCGCATTTATACGAAACCGGAATTTTCCCAGCGCAATGTGGTCGAGGCCCATTTCTGCCTGGAGCGTGCCGCCGACCTGGGGCATGGCCCGGCCCAGCTCGAGTGCGGCATGCATGCCTGGCGTAACCGCCGCGACGGCGTCAACAACGATGTGCGGGCTGCGTACTGGCTGCTGCAGGCGCAGGCGCAAGGCAGCAGTGAAGCGGAAGCGGCGCTGGCGAAAATCGCGCCGCAAGGCGAGCCCGGCGACTGGGGCCAGTGTGCCGCCATGCACGCCGATGGGCATTTGCGCCAGCTGGGCCAGAACCATCCCCTGCTGGCGGCGCGCCTGGCGCTGGCGCGCTGCTTTCATCTGTCGCGTGCCGAGGCGCTGCTGCTCGATATCCACGCGGCCGACCAGGGGCATTGTTTGCTGATCGATATCAGCGCCACGCATGGGCGCGGCAAGCGGCGCCTGGTGCTGATCCGCACGGCGCAGGAGCGCCAGCTGCTCGACCAGGTGGTGCGCCTGTTCGAGCGCGTCGATTGCGGCATCGATGGTCCAGAAGGCAATTACCGGCAGCGCCTGTACCGCCTGAAGTGCTACCTGGCCGAGCTTGATGTCGCGCAGGATCAGCAGTTCCTAGCGGCATGATGCAGCGTTGATTACAGCTCGATCGTGCCTTCGAACACGGTCACGGCCGGGCCCGTCATCAGCACGGGATGGCCGGGGCCTTGCCAGGCGATCGACAGTTCGCCGCCGCGCGCGCTGATGCGCACGGGGGAATCGAGCAAGCCGCGACGGATGCCGGCCACGGCGGCGGCGCAGGCGCCCGTGCCGCACGCCAGGGTTTCGCCCGCGCCCCGCTCGTACACGCGCAGTTTCACGTGCTGGCGGTTGACGATCTGCATGTAGCCGGCGTTGACTCTGCGGGGAAAGCGCGGGTGGTGCTCGATGCGCGGGCCCGTCGTTTCCAGGTCTTGCGCATCGACATCGTCGACCACTTGCACGGCATGCGGATTGCCCATCGACACGACGGACACCAGCACGGTTGTATCGTTGCCCGGCAGCGCCAGGTCCAGCGGCCACAGCAGATCACTGCCCTCCGTCACGCCGTCCAGTCCCGCCGCATCGAACGGCACCAGCGCGGGTTCGAGCACGGGCGCGCCCATGTCGACCGTGATGCTGCCGTCGAGTTCCAGGCGCGGCGCGATGACGCCGGCCATGGTTTCCACGCGGATGCTGGCCTTGTCGGATAAGCCTTTTTCGCTGACGAATTTGACGAAGGCGCGCGCACCGTTGCCGCATTGCTCGACTTCGCCGCCATCGTTGTTATAGATGCGGTAGCGGAAGTCGCAGCCGGGCAGGCGCGGCTTTTCCACCACGAGGATCTGGTCGGCGCCAATGCCGAAACGGCGGTCGGCCAGGCGCTGCCACTGGGCTGGCGTGAAATCGATATCCTGGTTGATGGCGTCGATGACGATGAAGTCATTGCCGGCGCCATGCATCTTGGTAAAGTGGAGTTTCATGGTCTGCCGTATCACTTGTGCTGGTTATAGAACGACGCTTCGCCTTCCGGGCGCGTCTTGAAGCGTTTATGCGTCCAGAAATACTCGGCCGGCGCTTCGCGCACGCGCTCCTCGATGAACTCGTTCATGCGGCGCGTGGCGGCCGTGATGTCGTCGCCCGGATAATCGTCCCACGCCGGATAGTATGTCACTTGCCAGCCCTGGTAGTTGGGCAGGAAGGTGGCGATGACGGGAATGACCTGCGCCTTGGCGGCCAGCGCCAGGCGCGCCGTGGCCGTCAGGGTGGCGGCGGGCACGCCGAAGAAGGGGACGAATTCCGCATCCTTCTCGCCGAAATCCATGTCCGGCAGCATGAAATACGGCAAACCGTCGCGCAGCGCGCGCAGAATCGTTTTGATGCCGTCCTGGCGCGTAAACAGCTTGGGCGGCTTGAAGCGCGAACGGCCGTTGCGCAAGGCCTGGTCGAAGGCGGCGTTCTTTTGCTGCACGTACATCGACGAGGCGGAAATTTCCATGGCCGTGGCGGCGCCGGCCACGTCGAGGCAGACAAAGTGCGGGCACAGCAGGATGGTGGGCTTGGCCGCGATCTGCTGGCCCGGGAAGGCGGGTACCTTCTTGATCAGGCGGTTCAGGCGCGCTTCCGACGACCACCACAGGATGCTGCGCTCCCACACGCTGCGCGAATACGCCTGGAAATGCTGGCGCGCCAGGGCCACGCGCTGTTGCTCCGTCAATTCCGGCATGCACAGGCGCAGATTCGTCAGGGCGATCCTGCGCCGTGTGGGCATGGCGATGAAGAGCACGCTGCCGACGGCCACGCCGAAGCGGCCGAGGATGGGTAAAGGCAGCCAGTGCAGCAGCCACATGAAGGCGATCAGCAGTCTCATGCCTGCTCCCCGGCGGTATCGGGTATCGCGGGAGTGGGCGGCGGTGCGCCGCGCGGTACTTTATAGCGGTTGTAGCTCCACAGGTATTGCGCCGGGCTGCGCGCGATCAATTGCTCCATGGCCGCATTGATGGTGCGCGCCTGCTCGGCCGAAGTGCTGTCGAGCGACTCGGTGAACGGCACGAAATGCACGACATAGCCGCGCCCGCCCGGCAGGCGTTCCGCGTAGGTGATGATGACTTCGGCGCCGCCCATCTGCGCCAACTTGGCCGGCAGGGTCATGGTGTAGGCGGGGCGGCCGAAGAAATCGGCCCACACGCCTTCGCCTTCCTGCGGCACCTGGTCGGGCAGCAGGCCGATGGGCTGGCCCTTTTTCAGGCATTTGGCAAAGATGCGCACGCCCGACATATTGGCCGGCGCCAGCATCAGGTTTTCGCGCGCACGGGCCCCTTCGATCAGCGGTTTCAAGGCGGCGCGCTTGGGCGGGCGGTACATCACGGTGAGCGGCGTGCGCAGCGCGATTTGCTGGGCGACGATTTCAAAGCAGCCTAGGTGCGGCGTGAGGAAGACGATGCCGCGGCCGTGCTGCAGGGCTTTTTCCACCAGTTCCCAGTTTTCCACCGTCGCATGGCGCGCCACGCGCTCGGCCGGCGCGCACCAGATGAAGGGCAGTTCCAGCACGCTCTTGCCCGCTTCGGCCACGGCCGTGTGCAAGTGTTGCGAAAACCCCGCACCCTGCATGTTCTCGCGCATGCGGCGGCGGTAGGACGGGGAAATGGCGTAAATCACCCAGCCGAGCGCAGCGCCCAGGCCATGCAGGACGGGCAGGGGAAAGATGGACAAGAAGCGGAAAATTGGGACTAACATGTATAAGCGGTTTCCAGGAATGGCGTGTTGCTGTGCCAAAATTTTTTAAGAAGCGTAAAATACCACGTATGCAGTAACCGCTGAGTTAATAGACAACTTGCGAAGCGGAATATAAATATCGCTAAAGCGTCGCAGGCAAAATCCTCTTTACTGCGACAGAACATTCACATAGTAAACAGGAGCTTGCAATGTCAAACGACTATCTCTTCACTTCCGAATCCGTTTCGGAAGGCCATCCCGACAAGGTTGCCGATCAAATTTCCGACGCCATCCTTGACGCCATCCTGACCCAGGATCCGGCCGCCCGCGTGGCTGCAGAAACCCTGTGCAACACGGGTCTGGTGGTGCTGGCTGGCGAGATTACCACGCACGCCAATGTGGATTATATTCAAGTTGCGCGCGAAACCATCAAACGCATCGGCTACGACAACACGGAATACGGCATCGACTACAAGGGTTGCGCCGTGCTGGTGGCCTATGACAAGCAGTCGCCGGACATCGCGCAAGGCGTCGATGAAGGCGCGGGTATTGACCTGGATCAAGGCGCTGGCGATCAGGGCTTGATGTTCGGTTATGCCTGCGATGAAACGGCCGAGCTGATGCCTGCCGCCATCCACTATGCGCACCGCCTGGTCGAGCGCCAGTCGCAGCTGCGCAAGGATGGCCGTTTGCCATGGCTGCGTCCGGATGCGAAATCGCAAGTGACCCTGCGCTACGTCGATGGCCGTCCCGTCGGCGTGCACACGGTCGTGCTGTCGACCCAGCATGCGCCGGAAATCTCGCACAAGCAGATCGAAGAAGCCGTCATCGAGGAAATCATCAAGCCGATCCTGCCGCGCGAATGGCTGACGGAGACCAAATTCCTCGTCAACCCGACGGGCCGTTTCGTCATCGGCGGTCCGCAAGGCGATTGCGGCTTGACCGGCCGCAAGATCATCGTCGACACCTACGGTGGCGCAGCCCCGCACGGCGGCGGCGCGTTCTCGGGCAAGGACCCATCGAAAGTCGACCGTTCGGCAGCGTACGCGGCCCGCTACGTGGCGAAAAACATCGTCGCGGCCGGCCTGGCGCGCCAATGCCAGGTGCAGGTCAGCTACGCCATCGGCGTGGCCAAGCCGATCAACATCACCGTCTACACGGAAGGCACGGGCGTGATTCCTGACGCGGAAATCGCCAAGCTGGTGCTGGCGCACTTTGATTTGCGTCCAAAAGGCATCGTGCAAATGCTCGACCTGCTGCGCCCGATCTACCAGAAGAGCGCCGCCTACGGCCATTTCGGCCGCGAAGAGCCGGAATTCACGTGGGAACGCACGGACAAGGTCGCCCTGCTGCGCGACGCTGCCGGCCTGAAGTAATCTAGTCATATTTGCAAGAAAAGCGCCCCGGCCTGCTGGCTGCGGGCGCTTTTTTTATGTGTTGTTACATGGCAATACGTGGCGAACAGGCTGGCGCGGCGGCCTTGACAATGTTAAAATCCCCCGTCCGAGGAGCGTTGCGACGAAGAAATTCGCCAGGCTCGGAATATCCTGCAACTGCGCTCACGTACCTTTTTCAACTGAAAGGAGGGCGTGATGAACGCCGTACTCAAATCGCAACACGACTACACCATCGCCGATATCACCTTGGCCGCATGGGGCGACAAAGAAATCAAGATTGCTGAAACGGAAATGCCTGGCCTGATGGCCATCCGCGAAGAATTCGCGGCAGCGCAGCCTCTGAAAGGCGCGCGCATCACCGGTTCCATCCACATGACCATCCAGACCGCCGTGCTGATCCAGACCCTGGAAGCACTGGGCGCGCAAGTGCGTTGGGCATCGTGCAACATTTACTCCACGCAAGATCACGCCGCTGCCGCCATCGCTGCCGCTGGCACGCCCGTGTTCGCCGTCAAGGGCGAGTCGCTGGACGACTACTGGGAATACACGCACCGCATCTTCGAATGGCCTAGCGTGGACGGCAAGGCTGTCTACTCGAACATGATCCTCGACGATGGCGGCGACGCCACCCTGCTGCTGCACCTGGGCGTGCGCGCTGAAACCGACCTGTCGGTGCTGGCCAACCCCGGTTCGGACGAAGAAATCTGCCTGTTCAACTCGATCAAGAAACACTTGCTGGCCGATCCGACCTGGTACTCGAAGCGTCTGCCGGAAATCCTCGGCGTGACGGAAGAAACGACGACCGGCGTGCACCGCTTGTACCAGATGCACAAGGAAGGCAAGCTGGCTTTCCCTGCGATCAACGTGAACGATTCCGTCACGAAATCGAAATTCGACAACCTGTACGGCTGCCGCGAATCCCTGGTCGACGGCATCAAGCGCGCCACCGACGTGATGATCGCCGGCAAAGTCGCCGTCATCGCCGGTTACGGTGATGTCGGCAAGGGTTCGGCCCAAGCCATGCGCGCCCTGTCGGCGCAAGTATGGGTGACGGAAGTCGATCCGATCTGCGCACTGCAGGCGGCGATGGAAGGCTACCGCGTCGTGACCATGGATTACGCCTGCGAACACGGCGACATCTTTGTCACCTGCACGGGCAACTATCACATCCTCACGCACGATCACCTGACGCGCATGAAAGACCAGGCCATCGTCTGCAACATTGGTCACTTCGACAATGAAATCGACGTCGCTTCGTTGAAACAATACGAGTGGGAAAACATCAAGCCGCAAGTCGACCACATCATCTTCCCGTCGGGCCGCCGCATCATCCTGCTGGCCGAAGGCCGCCTGGTCAACCTCGGTTGCGGCACGGGCCACCCGTCGTACGTGATGAGCTCGTCGTTCGCCAACCAGACGATCGCCCAGATCGAACTGTATGCAAACACGGCCAACTACCCGGTCGGCGTGTACACCCTGCCCAAACACCTGGACGAAAAAGTCGCCCGTTTGCAACTCAAAAAGTTGAATGCGCAGCTGACGGAACTGACGCAAGAGCAAGCCGACTACATTGGCGTGCGCACGGAAGGCCCCTACAAGCCAGATCATTACCGCTATTAATCGGTAGTCTGGGGCTGTAACTTACCCTCTGAGGGCCGGCGCCTGCCGCCGGCCTGACCCTACTTTTGACAGGCTAGAGAAATGCGCTTGCTACTGATTTGGTTTATCAATGCGGCAGCCCTGTTTGCCGTCCCTTACCTGATGCATTCGGTGACGATGAGCAGTGGCTGGACCGCGCTGCTGGCCGCTGCCGTGCTGGGGCTGGTCAATGCGCTGATCCGTCCTTTGCTGATCCTGCTGACCCTGCCCGTGACGTTCCTGTCGCTGGGCCTGTTCATTCTGATCATCAACGGCTTCCTGTTCTGGCTCGTGGCACAGGTGATCGATGGTTTCCATGTCGCCAGTTTCTGGTCTGCCGTGGGCGGCGCCATTTTGTACAGCATCATTTCCTGGGCCCTGTCGACCTTACTTTTGAGTAATGACGATGGAAAAGCATAATTTCAGTATTGAGTTTTTCCCGCCGAAAACCCCGGAAGGGGCGGAAAAGCTGCGCGCCACGCGGGTCAAGTTGTCTGAGTTGCATCCGAAGTATTTCTCGGTGACCTTTGGCGCCGGTGGCACCACGCAGCAGGGTACGCTGGACACCGTGCGCGAGATCCTGGCGGCCGGCGAACAGGCCGCACCGCACCTGTCTTGCGTGGGCGGTTCGCGCGAATCGATCCGCGCCGTGCTGGCCGACTTCAAGGCGGCCGGCGTGAAGCGTATCGTCGCCTTGCGCGGCGACTTGCCGAGCGGCTATGGCGCTTCGGGCGAGTTCCGTTACGCCAACGAGCTGGTGGAATTCATCCGCGCCGAGACGGGCGACCATTTTCATATCGAAGTGGCCGCCTATCCGGAAGTGCACCCGCAAGCCCGTTCGCCGCAGGACGACTTGAACGCGTTCGCGCGCAAGGTGCAGGCTGGCGCCAATGCCGCCATCACCCAGTACTTCTACAATGCCGACGCGTATTTCCAGTTTGTCGAGCAGACGCAGAAGATGGGCATCAACGTGCCCATCGTGGCCGGCATCATGCCGATCACGAACTACACGCAGCTGATGCGCTTTTCGGACATGTGCGGCGCGGAAATTCCACGCTGGGTGCGTCTGAAACTGGCCAGCTTCGGCGACGACAGCGCGTCCATCAAGGCCTTCGGCCTGGACGTGGTGACGGGCTTGTGCGAGCGTTTGCTGGAAGGCGGCGCGCCAGGCTTGCATTTCTATAGCATGAACCAGGCGGCGCCCACGACCGCATTGTGGCAGCGCCTGGTGAAATAAACCGTCCTGACTCGTCAGTACAGATCGCCCTCCGTCACGACGTGATCGAGGGCGATGTCGTATGTGCCGCTGGCAAATGATGCTTTCAAGCAGCCGTATGCCACGCCCAAGGTACGGGGCCGCGGCGCATGTTCCAGGGTGCGGTCGTAATAGCCGCCGCCATAGCCGAGCCGGTAACGTTCCTCATTGAATCCCAGGCAGGGCACGAGCAGGGTGGCAGGTGCCGGGCGCAGGCGCAAACGGGCCGGCACGGCCACGCCCATGCCATCCTTGACCATGGGCTCGCCGGGCGTCCAGTCACTGAATGCCAGCGGCGCATGTTTTTCCAGCACCACGGGCAGACTGAGCGCCACGCCGCGCGCGGCCAGTTGCACGTACGCGCCGTGCAAGTCCGGCTCGCCATGCAGGGGCCAGTACACGCCCAGCTCCTTGACGTTTTCCTGCGCGCACCAGTCCAGCAGGCGCTGCGCGATGACCGCGTCCCACCCTGCGCGCGTGGTGTCGGGCAGGGCGCGCCGGGCCGCCAGCAAGGCTTTGCGCAAGCCGGCTTTTTCCTGTGGCGCAATGGGTGGCCGTGTAGCCGGATCGCATGTTATTCTAGGGTCGCTATTCATATCACCATCAAGTTAAGATTGAGAGTCGTACATTGATTTCCCCACTGAAATGGATTGCCGGCACGATGCTGTGTGTTGCATCGGCCTTGTCTCCCCTGGCCGCCCTGGCCCAGGTATCGACCACCGTATCCCCAGCCGCCCCCGACACGCGCAGCGAGGACGATGCCTTCCTGCTGCTGCGCGACGCCGCGCGCAAGGATGACGTCGAAAAAGCCGACTTTTATGCGGGGCGCCTGACGAATTACCAGATTCCATCGTATGTTGACTATTATCGGCTGAAACCGCGCATCAAACTGCTGACCGAGGCGCAATTTCGCGATTACCTGAACCGCTACAAGGGCAGCGCCATCGCCGACCGTTTCCGCAACGACTGGCTGCTGGAGCTGGGCCGCAAGCGGGACTGGGTCGTGTTCGATGAGCAATATCCGCAATTCGCCCTCGACGACGACACCCAGCTCAAGTGCTACGCGCTGATGTCGCGCGCGGCCAAGGGGCAGAACGTGGCGGCCGAGGCGCGCAACCTGCTCGTGTCTCCGCCCGGCTATGGCGAAGCGTGCGGCAGCCTGATCGCGGCATTGGCGCAAAACGGCCAGTTCGACACGAACGACCTGTGGGCGCAGATCCGTCTGGCGGGCCAGACCAACGCCACAGGCCCGGCGCGCCGCATCGCGCTGCTGCTGGGCGCGTCCGACGCGAAGATGGCGCAAGCGATCGATTTGCCGGCGCTGGTGCTGGCCAAGGGACCCGGTCTAAGTCGCGCCGACCACGAGATGTACTTGGTGGCTGTCGGCCGCATGGCGAAAAGCACCTTGAAGCTGGGCGTGGTGGCCCTGCAAAAGGCCAGTGCGCAGCTGACGGCGCAGGAACAGGCCATCGGCTGGGCCAGCCTGGCCCTGCAAGCGTCGTATTCGCTGGCGCCGGAAGCATTCGAATATTGGCAAAAAACCAATGGCGCGCCATTGACCCAGGAGCAGATGCAGTGGAAGGCACGTATCGCCTTGCGCGAAGGTAACTGGCCGCTGGTCAAGGCCGCCATCCAGGCCATGCCGGCGTCCCTGCGTGCCGACCCCGCCTGGGTGTACTGGCTGGCGCGCGCACAGCAGGCGGAAACACCGGGCCGTCCGAACGCGCAGGCGGATGCCCTGTACCGCACGATTGCTGATCAATCGAATTTCTACGGCTTGCTGGCCAATGAAGAGCTGGGCAACCACCTGGTGTTGCCGCCGCCGGGCCAGCCCATCACGCCGGCGGAAATCGCCGCCATGGCCGCCAATCCGGGCTTGCAACGCGCCTTGAAATTCTTCAACATGCGCTTGCGCTTCGAAGGCACGCGCGAGTGGAACTGGGAATTGCGTTCGATGACGGATCGGCAACATCTGGCGGCTGCGGAATTTGCGCGCCAGAACAATGTGCTCGACCGCATGGTCAACACCTCGGACCGCACGCGCCTGGAAGTGGACTACACGCAGCGCTATCCGACGCCGCACGACGACGTCATGCATCCGGCCACGCAAACCCTGGGTCTCGACAAAGCCTGGGTGTACGGCCTGATCCGCCAGGAATCGCGCTTCATCATGGATGCGCAGTCGCACGTGGGCGCGTCCGGCCTGATGCAGGTGATGCCATCGACGGCCCGGTATGTCGCCAAGAAGATCGGTTTGACGGATTTCGTCACGGAAACCTTGAGCGACGTGCGCACCAACGTCTTGCTGGGCACGAATTACCTGAACATGGTGCTTGGCGGTCTCGACGGTTCGCAAGTGCTGGCCAGCGCCGCCTACAACGCGGGACCGGGGCGCTTGCGCATCTGGCGCGCCACCATGACCCGTCCGCTGGAAGGCGCCGTCTTTGCCGAGATCATTCCGTACACGGAAACGCGCGGCTACGTGAAAAACGTGATGGCCAACGCCACGTATTACGCGGCCCTGTTCGAGAAGAGCCCGCAGTCACTGAAGGCGCGCCTGGGTACCGTCGGACCGAAAAACAGCGCCATCGCGGCCGACTTGCCATCATCCAACTAAAGATAGCCGACCATGCAAACGACCATCCTTGATCCCAGCCTGACGCAAACCCTGGCCGCCGCGCGCGAGCCGGGCCTGACCCTCATCATCGGCAACAAGAATTACTCATCGTGGTCGATGCGACCGTGGGTGGCCATGACGGCGTTCGGCATCCCGTTCCAGGAAGTGCGCGTGCTGCTCGATCAAAGCGATACGGCGACGAAAATTGCCGAGTATTCGGCCTGCGGCCGGGTCCCCGTGCTGCTGGCGGGCGAAATCACGATCTGGGACAGCCTGGCCATCTGCGAATACCTGGCCGAGCAGTTTCCCGATAAGCACATGTGGCCGCAAGACGTGGCCGCGCGCGCCATGGCGCGTTGTGTCTGCGCGGAAATGCATTCCGGTTTCACGGGCTTGCGCACGGACATGTCGATGAATATCAAGGCGAAGTTGCCGGGACGGGGCCGCACGGCCGCCGCGCAGGCCGATATTGGCCGCATCAGCGAAATCTGGGAAGAGTGTTTATCGCGCTTTGGCCATCACCAGTTCCTGTTTGGCGACTTTTCCATCGCCGATGCGTATTTCGCGCCCGTCGTCATGCGCTTCCGTACCTATGGCGTGAGCCTGGCGCCGGCGCTGAACGCATATTGCGAGCGCGTGCAGGCGCACCAGGCCGTGGCCCGCTGGATCGCGGAAGCGCTGGCGGAAACGGAAACGGCGCCCAAGCACGACGCGGAATTGCCTGACTAAGAAAAGAGCGTTATGAAGATATACACGGTCGGTGGCGCGGTGCGCGACCAACTGCTGGGCTTGCCCGTGAAAGACCGCGATTACGTCGTCGTCGGCGCCACGCCGGACGACATGCTGCGCCAGGGCTTCCGGCCCGTCGGCAAGGATTTTCCCGTCTTCCTGCACCCGAAGACGCAGGAAGAGTACGCGCTGGCGCGGACGGAACGCAAGACGGCCCCCGGCTACCGGGGCTTTGTCTTCCACACGGCGCCCGACGTCACCCTGGAAGACGACCTGGTGCGCCGCGATTTGACCATCAACGCCATCGCGCAAGCCGAAGATGGCAGCCTGACGGACCCGTTCGGCGGCATCGAGGATATCCAGAACAAAGTGTTTCGCCACGTCTCCGATGCGTTTGGCGAAGACCCCGTGCGCATCTTGCGCCTGGCCCGCTTTGCCGCCCGCTTCGACGGGTTTACGGTGGCACCGGCCACCATGGCCCTCATGCGTCAAATGGTGCTGGACGGCGAAGTCGACGCGCTGGTGGCCGAGCGCGTATGGCAGGAAGTGGCCAAGGGCTTGATGGAAAGCCACCCGTCGCGCATGTTGACGGTGTTGCACGAGTGCGGCGCCTTGGCGCGCATCCTGCCGGAGTTGACAATCAACGAACATTTGCTGCATGTGATCGACAGCGCGGCGGGCGCAGGCCATGCACTGTGCGTGCGCTTTGCCGTGCTGATGTTGGCCGTGCCACTTGGGCAGATCAATGCGCTCAGCGAGCGCCTGCGCGTGCCCAACGATTGCCGCGAGCTGGCCGTGATGGCGGCGCGCGAGCAGGTCGCCGTCGCCGGTGCGCTGGCCTTGAACGCCGGGGAACTGGTGCGCTTGTGCGAACGCTGCGACGGACTGCGCAAGCCGCAGCGCTTCGTGCAGATGCTGGACGCCATCGCCTGCAATGTGCAAGCCCAGGATCCGGCATTCCCGCAGTCCGCCTGGCTGCAAGCCATGCTGGCGGCCGTGCGCGGCGTCGATGCGGGTGCGTTGGCACAAGCTTGCGCACACGAACCAAAGCGCATTCCCGAGCTCATCCATGCGGCGCGGGTCGAGGCCGTCACGAACGCGATCAGCAGCACGGAACTGCCATGACCCTGCCAAAATTGTTCCAGAACCCGTTTCGCCGCTGGCTTAGCCGTAGCGGCGGCCGCCCGACCGTGCTCGTCAAGCAATTGCATGAGCGCGACCGGCGCCGCATGATGAAGCATTTCCTGTCGCTGGAGAAAAGCGACCGGCTGCTGCGCTTCGGCAGCGCCTTGCCCGATGAGCTCGTCGCCCAGTACGTGCAAAAGATGGATTTCTCGCGCGACATGGTCTACGGCGTCTATAACAGCCTGTTCAAGCTGGTGGGCGTGGGGCATCTGGCGTTCGCGCCGAAGGACAAGTCGCCGGCGAAAAGCGTCGTGACGGACAAGGAGCAGGTGGCCGAGTTTGGCGTGTCCGTGTCGAAATCCATGCGCGGCATGGGGGTCGGGTCGAAACTGTTCGAGCGGGCGGCAATTCACTGCCGCAACAACGACGTCGATACCCTGTACATGCATTGTCTGTCGTCCAACAAGACGATGATGCATATCGCCAAGAAGGCGGGTATGGAAATCCAGCGCGACTATGGCGAAGCCGATGCCTATCTAAAACTGTTGCCGCCGAATCCGGGCAGCATGTTGCAGGAAGCCGTGCAGGAGCAGTTCGCCATGTTCGACTACACGTTCAAGGCGAATGCGCGCGCCGCCAGCAAATTGTTCGAGCGTTTGCCGGGCCGCAAGAAGAAGCCCGGGCCGCCGTCACCGCCGTCACAGTAAGGGCAGGGCCGTCGTATCCTTGATGCGCTGCAAGGCGAAGCTCGATTTCACGTCCAGTACGGCCGGGTGGCGCAGCAGGGTCGCCATCATGAAGCGCGAAAAGTGCTCCATGTCTTCCACGTGTACGCGCAGCAGATAATCCATTTCACCCGTCATCGCGTAGCAGGCCACCACTTCCGGCCATTGCGCCACGGCCACGGCGAAGTCGGCGCGCGGCGACGTGTTTGTCACCAGATTCGGCGCCAGCACGCGCGCCGTGCTGTGGGCATGGGCGGAGGCGTCACTGTGCTTTTCCAGCCGCACATTAACGTAGGCCAATAGCCCCAGGCCGATCTTTTCCGGGTCCAGCAGGGCCACGTACTGGCGGATCACGCCCGCTTCTTCCAGCCGTTTGACGCGGCGCAAGCATGGCGACGGCGACAGGCTGACCTGCTCGGCCACATCCTGATTCGACAGGCGGCCATCGGCCTGCAGGACGGCGAGGATCTTGCGATCCGTTTTATCCAGCGTAATTTTGCTCATGCTTCCTCCGGTGGTTCTTGTTTCACGCAATATTATTGCGCAAATCATGATTGTTCGGGAGATCTTTGGCATTTAATGCCCACAGACCGCGCCTATACTGTGCGCTACTTCTTGGAGGAGACATCATGCAATTTCAGCCTTGGGATAACCCGATGGGTACCGATGGTTTCGAGTTCGTCGAGTATGCAGCACCAGACCCAAAAGCATTGGGCAAGCTGTTCGAGAACATGGGATTCACGGCCATCGCGCGCCACCGCCACAAGGATGTGACCCTGTACCGTCAGGGCGACATCAATTTCATCATCAATGCCGAACAAGATTCGTTCGCGCAGCGTTTTGCCCGCCATCACGGCCCGTCCGTGTGCGCCATCGCCATCCGCGTCGACGATGCCGCTTTCGTCTACCGCCGCGCGCTGGAACTGGGCGCATGGGGTTTTGACAATAAAACCGGTCCGATGGAGCTGAATATCCCCGCCATCAAGGGCGTGGGCGATTCGCTGCTGTACTTCGTCGACCGCTGGCGCGGCAAGGGCGCCGACAAGCCGGACGCGGCCGCACCAGGCGGCATCGGCGACATCAGCATCTATGACGTCGATTTCGTCGCCATTCCCGGCGCCGTCGCCAACCCGGTCGGCCATGGCCTGACCTATATCGACCACCTGACGCACAATGTGCACCGTGGCCGCATGAAGGAGTGGGCCGGTTTCTATGAAAACCTGTTCAACTTCCGCGAAGTGCGCTACTTCGACATCGAAGGCAAGCATACTGGTCTGAAGTCGAAAGCCATGACTTCGCCGTGCGGCAAGATCCGCATCCCGATCAATGAATCGTCGGACGACAAGTCGCAGATCGCCGAATACCTGGACCAGTACCACGGCGAAGGCATCCAGCACATCGCGCTGGGCACGGACGATATCTACTCTTCCGTGCAAGGCATGCGCGATACGGGTATCGATTTCCAGGACACGATTGAAACTTACTATGAGCTGGTCAACCGCCGCCTGCCGAACCATGGCGAGCAGCTGGAAGAACTGCGCCGTTTGCGCATCCTGATCGATGGCCACAGCACGGAAACCGAACGCGAGTTGCTGCTGCAAATCTTCACGCAGACGGTGATCGGCCCGATCTTCTTCGAGATCATCCAACGCAAGGGCGACCAGGGCTTCGGCGAAGGCAACTTCCGCGCGCTGTTCGAGTCGATCGAGCTGGACCAGATCAAGCGCGGCGTATTGAAAGATACGAGCGCGGCGTAAGCTGGTGGTGTTTGTCGGCTTACGCCGTTCCGGCTAAGCCGACCTACGGCTGGGGCCAGTAATGTAGGTCGGGTTAGCCAGAATGGCGTAACCCGACATGCCCGCAAAAAGAAGCACTAAAAAGCAGAAAAAGTACAAACACGGGAGTGCAGTGCAGCAAAGAACTGCGCGCCTTCCTGTGGTAGTCTACGACAAACAAGTCATTTTTCCGCACCGGCATTGCCCACAAGGCGCGGCCGGTACGTGTGAGTTCAACCGACTTTGCACGCGTAGCACAGAGAATAATGGAGACAAGTAATGAATGCACCAATCAAGGGCTCGAGTCTTGAGCCGGGCGCGCACGCGTCCGAGATTTCCCTGAACGACAAATACACTTTGGAGCGTGGCCGCGCCTTCATGACGGGTACGCAAGCGCTGATTCGCCTGCCCATGCTGCAGCGCGAGCGCGACCTGAAAGCGGGCCTGAATACGGCCGGCTACATCACCGGCTACCGCGGTTCGCCTGTGACGTCCGTCGACATGACGGCGATCAAGGCAAAAAAATATCTCGATGAACACCACGTCAAATTCCATCCGGGCCTGAACGAAGACCTGGCCGCCACGGCCGTCTGGGGCACGCAGCAAACGAATCTGTTCGAAGACGCGAAATACGATGGCGTGTTCGGCATGTGGTACGGCAAGGGCCCCGGCGTCGACCGCTGCGGCGACGTCTTCAAGCACGCGAACAATGCTGGTTCCGCCAAGCATGGCGGCGTGCTGGTGCTGGCCGGCGACGACCATGCGGCGAAATCCTCGTCCACGGCGCACCAGTCCGACCATATCCTGAACGCCTGCGGCATTCCCGTGCTGTACCCGTCGTCGGTGCAGGAATATATCGACTACGGCTTGCATGCGTGGGCCATGAGCCGCTACACGGGCCTGTGGGTGTCGATGAAATGCGTGACCGACATCATCGAGTCGGGCGCCGCCGTGGATTTCGACCCGGACCGTGTGCAGATCACCTTGCCGACCGATTTCGAGATGCCGGCCGGCGGCTTGAACATCCGCTGGCCCGATACGGTGCTGGAGCAGGAAGTGCGCATGAACAGCTACAAATGGTATGCGGCGCTGGCCTATGCGCGTGCCAACAAGCTCAATAAAATCATCTGGGACAGCCCGAAGGCGCGCATCGGCATCATCACGGCCGGCAAGTCCTACCTGGACACGCGCCAGGCGCTGGCCGACCTGGGCATCGACGAGCAGACGGCGTCCGACATCGGCATCCGCCTGTACAAGATCGGCATGACCTGGCCGCTGGAAGCGGACGGTGTGCACGAATTCGCCAAGGGTCTCGACGAAATCCTCGTAGTGGAAGAAAAGCGGCAAATCCTCGAATACGCGCTGAAGGAAGAACTCTACAACCTCAAAGACGGCGAACGTCCGCGCGTGGTCGGCAAGTTCGACGACACGGGCGAATGGAGCAACCAGAAGGGCACCGGCCACGGCGACTGGCTGCTGCCGGCCACGTATGAACTGAACCCGGCCATGATCGCCCGTGCCATTGCCAGCCGCATTTCGCGCTACTACGCGGGCCACCCGGTCGAGCAGCGCGTGAAGGAACGCATCGCCTACCTGGAAGCCAAAGAGAATGTGCTCAAAGCGATCAGCGTGAAACCCGATCCGCAAAAGGACCGCACGCCATTCTTCTGCTCCGGCTGCCCGCACAACAGTTCCACCAAGGTGCCGGAAGGCTCGCGCGCGCTGGCCGGCATCGGCTGCCATTACATGGTGCTGTGGATGGACCGCGAAACGTCGACGTTTACCCACATGGGCGCCGAAGGCGTGACCTGGGTCGGCCAGGCGCCGTTCACGAATGAAAAGCACGTGTTTACCAACTTGGGTGACGGCACGTATTTCCACTCGGGCATCCTGGCGATCCGCGCTGCCGTCTCGGCCAAGGTGAACATCACCTACAAGATTCTGTTCAACGATGCGGTGGCCATGACGGGCGGCCAGGAATTCGACGGCCCATTATCGCCGGCCATTATCTCTCGCCAGATCGCCGCCGAAGGCGTCGGCCCCATCATCGTCGTGACCGACGAACCGGAAAAATACCCGTCCGATTACGCCTGGGCGGAAGGCGTCACCGTGCGCCACCGTTCGGAACTGATGGACGTGCAGCGCGAACTGCGCGACATGCCCGGTGTGTCGGCCATGATCTACGACCAGACCTGTGCCTCGGAAAAACGCCGCCGCCGGAAACGCAATGAATACCCGGACCCGGCCAAGCGCGCCGTCATCAACGAAGCCGTCTGCGAAGGCTGCGGCGACTGCTCCGTGCAATCGAACTGCCTGTCGGTGGAACCGCTGGAAACGGAACTGGGGCGCAAGCGCCAGATCAACCAGTCGTCCTGCAACAAGGATTTCTCGTGCACGACGGGTTTCTGCCCCAGTTTCGTGACGGTGGAAGGCGGCGGCTTGAAAAAGCCGAAAAAGGCAGCTGCCGCCGACAAGGATGCGCCGGCCGCGCCGGCCTTGCCGACGCCGCAGATTCCTTCGACGGCCGAGCCGTTCGGCATTTTAGTGACCGGCATCGGCGGCACGGGCGTCGTCACGGTCGGCCAGATCCTCGCCATGGCGGCGCATGTGGAAGGCAAGGGCTGTTCCGTGCTGGACATGAGCGGCCTGGCGCAAAAGGGCGGCCCTGTCATGTCGCACGTGCGCCTGGCGGACCGCCAGGAAGATATCCACTCGACGCGCGTCGGCACGGGCGCGGCCGACCTGGTGATCGGCTGCGATCTGATCGTCACGGCCAGCCGCGATGCCTTGTCGCGCATGGGAGAAGGCCGCAGCTGGGCCATGATCAACTCGACCAGCTCGTCGACGGCCGCCTTCGTGAAAAACCCGGACTGGCAATTCCCCGGCGCTTCCGCACGCATGGAAATTGAAAAGGCTTGCGGCAGCGATCACGTGGACTTCATCGACGCGGGCCAGATCGCCACAGCGCTGATGGGCGACTCGATCGCCACGAACATGTTCATGCTCGGCTACGCCTGGCAAAAGGGCAAGGTGCCACTCAGCGAAGCGGCCATCATGAAGGCCATCGATTTGAACAACGTCTCGGTGGCGTTCAACAAGGCGGCCTTCAATTGGGGTCGCGCCGGTGCGCATGACGCGGCCAGCCTGGTGCGCATGACGACACCAGCCAAGGTGGTGGAATTCAAGCGCATCGACACGCTCGACGACATCATCGAAAAACGGGTGGCCCTGCTGACTGCCTACCAGGACCGCGCCTATGCGCAGCAGTACATCGATTTCGTCGGCCAGGTACGCGCCGCCGAAAGCGCCCTGAATGGCCCGCACTTGCGTCTGACGGAAGCCGTGGCCCGCTACTTCTACAAGCTGATGGCCTACAAGGACGAGTACGAAGTGGCGCGCCTGTACACGGACGGCGCCTTCCAGGCGAAGATCGCCGCCATGTTCGAAGGCGACATCAAGCTCAAGTTCCACTTGGCGCCGCCGATCATGGCGAAAACGGATGCCCAAGGCCATCTGGTGAAGAAGGAATTCGGCCCGTGGATGATGAAGGCGTTCGGCGTGCTGGCCAAGTTCAAGGGCTTGCGCGGCACGGCGTTCGACATCTTCGGCCACACGGCCGAGCGCAAGATGGAGCGCGCGCTGATTCTTGAATACCGCGCGACGGTGGGCGGCTTGCTGCCGAAACTGACGACGGCCAAGCTGGCGCAAGCCGTGGCCATCGCCAGCATCCCGGAAGACATCCGCGGCTATGGCCACGTGAAGGAGCGTCATTTGAAGGCGGCGAAAGAGAAGGAAGCGAGTCTGTTGATCGCCTTCAACGCGCCGACGCCGCTGCCGCCCGTCGTGGCAGCGCCCGTGGCGGCCACCATGGCGTGATGGGGTGAACTCCACGCTGTAGCAATGGCGCCTGCGGGCGCCATTTTTTTGTATCAAAGAAAACAACGCTTGCTGGCAAAACGCATTATAATTTTTCGATAATTTCTTCTTGGAAAGTTTCCCATGCATTCCCTGCGCCTGCGTTGCCTCGTTGTTTCCCTCGGATTCGTGTTGAGTGCCTGCGGCGGCGGAGGAGGCGGCAGCAGCGACAGCGCGCCCGTCGTGCCGCCCGTGACGCCAACCGGGCCGACGGGTCCCACGGCGCTGGTCGCTTCCTCCACGGTCGCGAACCGTTGCGAGGCGCCGCGCAGCGGCAGCAGCATCGACAAGCCGGGCACCTTGCTCAATGAGCAGACGTGGGTGCGCAGCTGGATCGATGAAACGTATCTGTGGTACCGCGAAGTGCCGACCACCTACCTGCCGCAAAGCTTTGCCACGGCGAAGGCGTATTTCGATGTGCTCAAAACGACTGCCACGACGGCGTCCGGCAAGCCGAAGGACCAGTTCCACTTCACGTATACGACGGCCGAATGGGAAGCCTCGCTCAATGGCGTGGAACTGGGCTACGGCATGCTGCTGGCGCTGACGCGCACCACGCCGCCGCGCAAGGCCGTGGTCACGATCATCGAGCCAGGCTCGCCGGCGGCACTGGCGGGCTTGCGGCGCGGCGATGAGCTGCAAGCGGTCGATGGCGTCGATTTCATCAATGCCCCTGACGCTGCCAGCGTGAAGATCATCAACGATGGCTTGTTCCCGCAAGCGCAAGGCACGCACACGCTGGCGTTCAGCCGCAACGGAATACCCATCTCCGCGCGCCTGCAGGCGGTGGAAGTCAATACGAGCGCCGTGCAAAACGAGCGCATCATCGACACACCCACGGGCAAGGTGGGCTACCTGACCTTCAATACGCATAACAACGTGGCCGAACGCCAGTTGGTCGAGACCATGCGCCGCTTCCAGGCGGCCGGCATCAGCGACCTGGTGCT
Organism: Janthinobacterium sp. KBS0711; assembly: GCF_000988085.1. NCBI lineage: Bacteria > Pseudomonadati > Pseudomonadota > Betaproteobacteria > Burkholderiales > Oxalobacteraceae > Janthinobacterium > Janthinobacterium sp. KBS0711. Next base: position 457,864 of record NZ_LBCO01000004.1, read on the forward strand.
TGACGTGCGCTACAACGGCGGCGGCTACCTCGATGTCGCCAGCGAGCTTGCCTACATGATTTCCGGTCCGCAAGTTACCACCGGCAAGACTTTCGAGCAGGTGCTGGCCAATGACAAGACGCGGCCGGAAGCGCCCGTGCCATTCCATGCGCAAAGCCAGGGCTTTGCCGGGCCGAATCCCCTGCCCAAGGGCACACCGCTGCCTTCGCTGGGCCTCAAGCGCGTGACCTTGCTGACGACGGGCAATACCTGCTCGGCCAGCGAAGCGATCATCAACGGCTTGCGCGGCGTGGATGTGCAGGTCAACCTGATCGGCGGCACGACGTGCGGCAAGCCTTACGGTTTCTATCCCACGCCCAATTGCGGCACCACGTATTTCGCCGTGCAGTTCCAGGGCGTCAACGCCAAGGGCTTTGGCGACTTTGCCGATGGCATGGCGCCGACCTGCGAGGTAATGGACGATTATCAGAACCAGCTGGGCGATCCGGCCGAAGGCATGCTGGCGGCGGCGCTGCGCTACCGCAGCAGCGGCAGCTGTAGCCCGGCCACGGGCGCGATCAGGCTGTTGAGTTCTATCGAGAGTCCGGCCGACATGGCTGCGCGGCTGCTGCGTCCTGCCTACAAGGAAATTGCTGTCTTGAAACGCTAAAGCCCCATTGTGCTGCCCTTCCCGGGTGAAGGAGGGGGAGCTTTCTGCTCAGAAATCTTTCTATATAACAATTTTGGTATATAGAAAGATGAATCCATTCGTTTTGTAATTACTGGCATTTTGATATCTTTCGCCTTCTCCCTAACCTTGAGAAGCGCAAAGATGCCTATACAATTCAAGTTACCACCGCTCACCGTCGCCGTACTGGCCATCCTGGGCGGTTCCGCATGGCAGGCGCACGCGCAAACGCAAGCGCCCGCAGCGGATCAGCAGCCGGCGGCCACCCCGCCAGCCGTCGTGGTCACCGGTTCGCGGATCCCGCGCGCCAGCCTGGAAGGACCATCGTCCGTCACCATCCTGACGGGGGATGAAATCACCAAGCAAGGGTACAAGAACGTCTTCGATGCGCTGACCAATCAGGTACAGAACAGCGGCTTTACGCAAGGCGAGGACTTTGGCAACACGTTCACGCCGTCGGCCAATACCATCAGCCTGCGCGGCCTCGGCCCGAACCACACCCTGATCCTGCTCAATGGCCGCCGCCTGGCCGACTTCCCCGTCGCCTACGAAGGCACGGTCAACTTCACCAACCTGGCGAATATCCCGTCGAGCATTGTCGACCGCATCGAGATCCTCAACGGCGGCGCCTCGGCCATCTATGGTTCCGACGCCATCGCCGGCGTGGTCAACGTGATCCTGAAAAAGCAGACGGAAGGTTTCGATATCAACGTCAAGGCGGGCGGCACCACGCGTGGCGGCGCCGGCAACCAGCGCGTGCAGCTGACGGGCGGCGGCAATTTCGACAAGCTGCATACCTTGTTCAGCGTGGAGCTGAGCCAGCGCGATCCGCTGTCGAGCCTACAGCGCGATTTCATGGCCACCCGCTCGGGCACGCCGACGAATATCGCCTCGCGCCGCGTGGTGCAGGCGGGTACCTCCGGCAGCTACGTGGACCTGGGCGACACCTGCAACCAGTTCGGCGACCTGTTCGGCGGCAGCGTCGTCAAGTACCAGGCGAAGAACGGCAGCTATTGCGCCAGCCCGAAAGTCGGTCCCACTTACTGGACCACGCAAACCAAGAACCGCAGCCAGAACGTCTTCGGCAGCGCCAACTATGAGCTGTCGCCGGAAACGACCCTGTTCGCCGACTTCCTGATCGGCAAGAACTCGACCGAGAACAATACGCGCGGCCCGACGTGGACGTCGTCGTCGACGGGCAGCAGCTATTTCCGCAACCAGAACACGAATCGCTACGAAGCGTGGACGCGCTATATCTCGCCCGAGGAAATGGGCGGCGTGGAGCGCTACAACCGCAAGTGGGACGACCTGGCCACCGCCATCTCGCTGGGCGCCAAGGGCCGCATTCCCGGCACGTCCTCCTGGCAGTATGAAGCGAACTACAACGCCTCGGTGTACAAGAGCGAAAGCCATACCCCGCGCGCGCTGGGCAATATCGACAGCTTCTTCCTGGGCCCGAAACTGGGTACCGACACCGCCGGCGTGCCAATCTACGCACCGGACCCGGCCCGTTTGTCGCGCCGCGTGACGGCGGCCGAGTTCGACAGCATCACGGGCAATTCCGACAGCGACGACAAGGCCTGGACGAATACCCTGAGCCTGGCGACGAATGGCGACCTGTTCCAGCTGCCCGCTGGCCTGGCGAAGATCGCCACCATCGCCGAATTGGGCAAGCAGGGCTTCAGCAATGTGCCCGATGCGCGCCTGAACGACGGCTACTTCAACGTCGCCACCAAGTCCGATATCACGGCCGGCACGCGTACCCGCTATGCGCTGGGCGCCGAGATCAACCTGCCGCTGCACGAGAAGCTGACCGGTACCCTGGCCGGCCGTTACGACCGCTACAGCTTTGCCGGCCGCCATGAAGGCAAGTTCACCTACAACGGCGGCCTGGAACTGCGTCCCGCGCCGGAGCTGCTGTTCCGCGCCAACTACGCCACCAGCTTCCGCGCGCCGGACATGAACTACATCTACAAGGCGCGCGGCACCGGTTACTACTCGAGCACCACCGATTACTACCGCTGCGGCGCCGCCGGCCAGAGCATCGACAAGTGCGAATTCGCAAACAAGTCGCCGGGCGCCGACTATGTGCAGAATGGCAGCCGCGACCTGCAGTCGGAAAAAGGCAAGTCCTTCGGCGTGGGCGCCGTCTGGTCGCCAAGTTCCAATTTCGACGTCTCCGTCGATTACTGGAACATCAAGATCGACGACCTGGTGACGAACCTGAGCGCCGACAAGATCCTGCGCGACGAAGCCGATTGCCGCCTGGGCAAGTTCGACATCAACTCGCCTACCTGCGCCGATACCTTGGGCCGCGTCGAGCGTTTCGCGGCCAATGCCCTGAACCGCGCCGGCGAGATCAAGACCATCACCGTCAATCCGATCAACGCGGCCAAGCAGAGCAGCAGCGGCATCGACATCAGCGTCAAGTATTTGCTGCGCACGGCGGACTATGGCCGCTTCGCCTTCAAGGCCAATTACGCCAAGGTGCTGAGCAATAAATCGCAGCAATTTGCCGGCGACGAAGAGATCGACGAACTCAAATCGCTGAACAATACGGATTGGCGCGACAAGCTGAATCTGAGCGTCAATTGGGCTGCTGGCGACTGGTCGAACACCTTGCTGGTCAGCCGCTACAGCAAGATCCCGAACGGCGGCGGTACCGGCTACCTGACGCCGACGGCGCTGGCCAACATCAGCACCGTGTACCGCATCAACGACCGCGCCACCCTGTCGCTGATCGTCAACAACGTGTTCGACAAGATCAAGCGCGACGACAGCGGCGGCTGGCCGTACTACCCGGTGGGCAGCTACAGCCCGCAGGGACGCCAGGGTTGGGTCGAATTCAACTACCATTTCGGTTCGTAATTCACGCTTGACAGAGCAAGGCCGGAGCAGCAGACGCTGTTCCGGCTTTTTTATTTTCCGGCGCAGTTTTACACGCGCCACCACCCCTATAATTGCCCGCTTGTTCTCTCTCGATGGAGTTTGACCCATGCTACGCCACGCCCTGCTGTCCGCCGCCTTGTTGTCCCTGTTTTCTGCCCCTCTACATGCCGCTCCCACCCTGACGACGGTGGCCGAGCGCTCGGGTTTTTTGACCACGGGCCGCTACGCGGAAGTGGAAGCCTTGTGCCGCCAGTTCCAGGCGCGCTATCCGCAGCAGGTGCGCTGCGTGGAATTTGGCCGCACGCCGGAAAACCGTCCCATGCTGGCGCTGGCCGTCAGCAATACGGGCGCACTGACGCCGGCCGAAGCGGCGCGCCGCAAGCTGCCCGTGCTGCTGGTGCAAGGCGGCATCCATGCGGGTGAAATCGATGGCAAGGATGCGGGCTTCCTGGCGCTGCGCGAAGTCCTGGAAGGCAAGGCGGCGCCCGGCGCGCTCGATAAACAGGTGCTGCTCTTCGTGCCCGTGTTTAACGTTGACGGTCACGAGCGCTTTGGCCAGTGGAACCGCCCGAACCAGCGCGGTCCCGTGGAAATGGGCTGGCGCAGCACGGCGCAAAATTACAACCTGAACCGCGAATACATGAAGGCCGATACGCCCGAGATGCAGCACATGCTGGCGCTGGTGAACGCCTGGGATCCGCTGGCTTATGTCGACCTGCACGTCACCGATGGCGCCCAGTTCGAACCCGATATCTCGATCCAGGTCGAACCCGTGCATGCGGGCGATGCGGCCCTGCGCGTGGCCGGAGCGGCCTTGCGCGATAATGTCCTGGCCGACCTGGCCAAGCAGGGTTCGGACCCGAAACCGTTCTATATTTCGTTTGCCGAGAACGACAATCCGCAATCGGGCTTTGTCGATTCGGCGCCGAATCCGCGCTTCTCGCATGGCTATTTCCAGCTGCGCAACCGCTTCGGCATGCTGGTGGAAACCCATTCCTGGAAAGACTATCCGACCCGCGTGCGCATCACGCGCAACACCATCGTCTCGCTGCTGTCGCAAGTGGCGCAGCATGGCGCGCAGTGGCGGCAAACTGCGCTCGAGGCGGACGCGCGCGCCGCGCAGCTGGCCGGCACCACCTTGCCGCTCACGTATAAAACGACGGACAAGAGCCGCATGATCGCGTTTCGCGGCTACGCCTACACGCGCACGCCATCCGAAGTGTCGGGCGCGCTGATGACGCGCTACGACGAAACCACGCCGCAGATCTGGAACGTGCCCCTGCGCGACGAGATCGTGCCCGACCTGCAGCAGGCCGCGCCCAAGGCCGGCTACCTGGTGCCCGCCGCGCAGGCGCAGATGGTGGCGGCCAAGCTGCGCCAGCATGGCGTGTCCTACCAGGTATTAGCTACCGCGCCGGGCAAGCTGCCGGTCGAAACCTTCCGCGCAACGGCCGTCAAATTCGGGGCGCAGTCGTTCGAGGGACGCCAGACGGCGGCCGTGCAGGGCGAGTGGCAGAAAGAGGAGCGGGTGGTCGGTGCGGGCGCGCTGTACGTGCCCGTCAACCAGGCCAAGGCGCGCCTGGTCGTGGCCCTGCTCGAGCCGCGCGCGCCCGATTCGCTGCTGGCCTGGGGCAGTTTCAATACGGCCTTCGAGCGCAAGGAATACATGGAAGAATACGTGGCCGAAGACGTGGCGCGCGCGCAGCTGGCGGCCGATCCGGCGCTGGCGGCGCAGTTCCACGCAAAGCTGGCCAGCGATCCCGCGTTTGCCAAAAGCCCGGCCGCGCGCCTGGAATTCTTCGCCCGCCGCCACGCTTCCTGGGATGAGCGCCTGAACCTGTATCCAGTGCTGCGCACGGATGCCGCGCCGGCCGGCCTGGCATCGCCGCCTGCGCGCACACCGAAGTTGTCAAATCGCGCAGATTAATCGGAAGAAAATGCTATTCTCCGCTCGATGATGGCGCCGCCACCACGAGCAGAGAACATGCATGGTCAACAAGACACTCTACAATCAGCACCGCGAGGCGTTTTTTCGCCTCTGCGGCGCCGTCGGCGAGAATCAGGTGGAGCAGGTGCGCAGCCTGCTCGAGGCCACGCCGCTGCTGTTGACCTTGCGCCGCTACAACATGGATGACGGCGAATCGCTGCTGCATCTGGCCGCGGCCGGCGGCAGCCGCGAGGTCTGCGCATTGCTCGTGTCGCTGGGCATGGACGTCGACCTGCCCTTGCCCGGTTACCGTAACCTTACGCCGCTGGATGCGGCGGCAAGCCATGGCCACCTCGATACCTGCCGCTGGCTGCTCGAGCAGGGCGCTGCCGTCGATGGCTTGCCGGACAATATACTGTCGCCGCTGGACAGCGCCTGTGTTGGCGGCCACGAGGACGTGGTCGCATTGCTGCTGCAGCGGGGCGCCAATCCGAATCGCCTGCATACGCGCTGGAACCAGGCACCGGTCGATATCGCCACCGGCTGGGGCTTTCCCGCGATCGCCCGATTGCTCTCTGCCGCCGGCGGGGTCAGCATACTCGACGTGCCGCAGCAGGCCGCCGCGTCGCCGCAGGAAGCTATCCGCACCTTCATGCACAACAGCGCCGGCTGGGTGCTGCCGGCCGTGTTCAGCCCGGACAGCGGCGATGCGCGTTTTTCGCTGGGCATCAGCTGCATCGGCGGCAAGCGCGATTTCAAGCTGTTGTTTAGCACCGGCCTGTTCCGGCAATCGCCGATGACGGAACTGGCCATCTGCCTGCCGGCCCGCTGGCCGCTGACCGTCAACGGCTTCGCCGAGCACAGCCCGTGGCGCTTTCCCGTGGCGCTGCTGGCGCGCCTGGGACGGCGCACGCTCGACCAGGCCAGCCTGGCGGCGGGCGAGTTGCTGCGGCGCGACGATCCGCACCTGGCGGACCTGGCGTGGCCGGACGGCGTCGATGCGCTGCTGGCCATCGACAAGCACTGGAATCCCGAGCCGGAGGAAGACGACATTGCCGACGATGACAAGGTCACCATTTATTTGCTGGTGCCGGTGGCGTACACGAAGAAAGGCGCGCCCGGCGCCAGCGCCTTGCCTGCCTTGATCGAGCGCAAGCTCAAAGGCAGCTGGAAAGTGTCGGCCTTGCCCATCCCCGTGACTGGCTAGCGCCGGCCTGCACGCGCGCACGGCCAGATCAAGCCGTAAAGCTTGCGGCAATGTTATCCTGCCAATAAATTTTCCGCGTCCGCGCCAACCCGTTCCACGCATCGGTTTTCCATGACAAAAAAAATTCTTCTCCTGAGCGTCTCGGCCGGCGCCGGCCACATGCGCGCGGCGCAAGCCATCGAAGCGCATGCGGCGCACGATGGCGATGGCGGTCCCGCGGCGCTGGCCCTGCATCTTGACGTGATGGATTTTGTGACGCCGGCCTTCCGCAAGCTGTACACGGATTTTTATATCAAGCTGGTCAACAAGGCGCCCGCGCTGTGGGGCTATCTGTACCACGCCACCCACGACGCGCCGCGCGACAGCTCGATGCAGCGCTTGCGCCGCGCCGTCGAGCGTCTCAACACGCGCGCGCTGATGACGCAGATCGCCGCCTTCCAGCCCGACGCCATCATCTGCACGCATTTTCTGCCGGCCGAACTGCTGTCGCGCGCGCTGCGCCAGCACCAGCTGGCTTGCCCCGTGTGGGTGCAAGTCACGGATTTCGACTTGCACCGCATGTGGGTGCACGAGCAGATGGAAGGTTATTTCGCCGCCACCGACGAAGTGGCGTTCCGCATGCGCCACGAAGGCATTCCCGCCGAGCGCATCCACGTGACGGGCATTCCCATCATGCCCGCGTTTGCGCAGCTGCCCGAACGCGTGCAGTGCGCGCAGGCGTTCGGTCTCGACCCGCAGCGCACGACGATTTTGCTGATGGGCGGCGGGGCGGGCCTGGGCAGCCTTGAAACCGTGGCCGCGCGACTGCTGGCGCTGCCGGGCGACTTCCAGCTGATCGTGCTGGCGGGGAAAAACGCGGCCGCGCTGGCGGCGCTGCAGGCGCTGGCCGGCCAGTATCCGGGCCGCCTGCTGGCGCAAGGCTTTACCAGCGAAGTCGAGCGCCTGATGGCGTGCGCCGACCTCGTGATCACCAAGCCGGGCGGCTTGACCACGTCCGAATGCCTGGCGCTGGGCTTGCCCATGATCGTCAACTCGCCGATTCCCGGACAGGAAGAGCGCAATGCCGACTATCTGCTGGAGCAGGGCGTGGCCTTGAAGGCATTCGACGCCGTCACCCTGGAATACCGCGTGCGCCTGTTGCTCGATCATCCCGAGCAGTTGCAAGCCATGCGCGCAAAGGCGCTGGCCCTGGGGCGTCCGCGCGCCGCTCTGGAGGTACTGGCGCAGGTGCTGGCTTGACGGGCGCCGTGGCAAAACCCTGGCAGATCGCCCTGACCCTGGCCTGGGTGGCGCTGCTGGGATTATTTTTCGCGCAGGTGGAAATCCAGATCGAAGGCGCGGCCGGCTGGGCCGCCAACCTGCCCACCTGGCGTATCGAAAGCCATTGGCTGCTCGATATCTTCTGGGGCGGGCGGCCGATGACGGGCTACCATGCCTGGGTCTTTCCCTTCATCGCCCTGTTCTTCCACTTCCCCATGATCTTCCTGGCGCAATGGTCGCTGCGCCTCGAGTGCCGCGCCATCGGCTGCATCATGCTGTTCTGGATCATCGAGGATTATCTGTGGTTTGTGCTCAATCCCGCCTATGGCGTGGCGCACTTCAATCCGGCCCACATCGCCTGGCACAAGCACTGGCTGTGGTGGGCGCCGACCGACTACTGGGTGTCGCTGCTGCTGGCCGGCGTACTGCTGTGGTTTTCATACAAGAGGAAGTCATGACTTTGCCGCATCTCCTGCTGTTGTCCCTGGCCCTGGCGGCCGGTTCCGCCGGCGCGCAGGCGCCCCTGCCGCCGCAGCGCAATGCCGAGTGGGCCACGCCGCTGCCGCAGGTGTCGAATCTGCACCAGGTCACGCCCGTCCTGTACCGCAGCGCCAGGCTCGATAGCAGCGACGTGGCCCAGCTGCAGGCGCTGGGCGTGAAGACGGTGATCAGCCTGCGCTCCTTCCACTCCGATACGCAGGTACTCGAGGGCAGCGGCATCCGCGCCGTGCGCATCCCCATCAATACCTGGGCCATCCGCGACAAGCACGTGATCGACACCATGCGCAGCATCCGCGCGGCAGAGCAGCAGGGCCCCGTGCTGCTGCATTGCCTGCACGGCGCCGACCGCACGGGCATGATGGCCGCCATGTACCGCATGCTGTACCAGGGCTGGCCGCGCGAGAAGGCGATCGACGAGTTGAAAAACGGCGGTTACGGCTATCACGCCGTGTGGAAAAATATCGAAAGCTACCTCAAACGCGTAAATGTCGACGAGATACGTGCGCGCATCGACTCTCCGCAGCCCTGATCCCCGCTGGCGCGCCACTTCAGGCATGATTGCGATTCCAATCACGTTTTTCCGGAATCCGCATGGAACACCACAGCTTTCTCATCAACATACTGTTTTACCTGGTCGCCGCCATCATCATGGTGCCGCTGGCCAAGCGCCTGGGCATGGGCGCCGTGCTGGGCTACTTGGTGGCCGGCGTCGTCATCGGACCGTGGGGCCTGGGCCTGATCAAGAATGTCGAGGTGATCCTCAGCTTTTCCGAATTCGGCGTGGTGCTGCTGCTGTTCCTGATCGGCCTGGAGCTCGAACCGAAGCGATTGTGGCTGCTGCGCCGGCCGATCTTCGGCTGGGGCGGGGCGCAGGTGGGCGTCGTCAGCGCGGGACTGTGCGCCGTGGCCATGGCCTTCGGCGTGGACTGGCGCACGGCGCTGGTCGGCGCGCTGGGGCTGTCGCTGTCGTCGACGGCCATCGTGCTGGCCACCCTGGGTGAACGTAAATTAATGAGCACGCCGGCCGGTTCCGCCGGCTTTTCGATTTTGCTGTTCCAGGATATCGCCGCCATTCCCATGATCGCGCTGGTGCCGCTGCTGGGCGGCCTCGTCACGCATAGCGGCGAACCGGGCTGGCTGCGCGTGGCCAAGCTGGCCGCCGTGCTGGCGGCGCTGGTGATCGGCGGGCGCTTCCTCGTCAACCCCATCCTGCGCTTCATCGCCCGGACGGACTTGCGCGAAATTTTCACGGCTTTCGCCCTGCTGCTGGTGATCGCCATTTGCGTGCTGATGGAATCGGTGGGCCTGTCGATGGCGCTGGGTACCTTCATGGCCGGCGTGCTGCTGGCCGATTCAGAATATCGGCATGAGCTGATCAGCGATCTGGAGCCGTTCAAGGGGCTGCTCCTGGGCCTGTTCTTCATTGCCGTGGGCATGTCCGTCGATTTCGGCGTGCTGCGCGCCCAGCCCTTGCTGATCCTGGCCCTGGTGGCGGGCCTGCTGGTGGTCAAGATCGCCTTGCTGTACCTGCTGTCGAAGTTCGTCGACATTCCCCGCGGCCAGCAGCTGTTTTTTGCGCTGCTGCTGTCGCAGGGCGGCGAATTCGCCTTCGTCGTGTTTGCCGCCGCCGAGGCCGCGCACGTGTTTGCGCCGGAGACGGCCGCACTGCTGGTCGTGGTGGTGACCCTGTCGATGGTGGCCACGCCCTTGCTGCTGCTGGCGCATGATAAATTCGTCGCGCCGCGCCTGCAAGGCGAAAAGAAGCGCCGTCCCGACGACCATATCGAGGCGCAGGACAACCCCATCGTCATCGCCGGCTTTGGGCGCTTCGGCCAGATCATCGGCCGCCTGCTGGCGGCCAACAAGATCGGCGTGACGGTGCTCGATCACGATCCGGACCAGATCGACCTGCTGCGCAAATTCGGCTTCAAAGTGTTTTATGGCGACGCCACGCGCGTGGATTTACTGGTGGCGGCCGGTATCGAAAAAGCCAGGGCGCTGGTGATCGCCATCGACAACGTGGACGACAGCCTGGCGCTGGTCGACGCCGTGCGCCTGCGCCTGCCCGAACTGACGATTCTGGCGCGCGCGCGCAACGTCACGCATTACTATGAATTGATGAAGCGGGGCGTGACCCTGATCGAGCGCGAGACGTTTGCCGCCGCCCTGCTGCTGGGCGAGCAGACCTTGCAGCAGGTGGGCTTCAGCGCGGAGCGGGCGCAGCGCGCGGCCGGCATCTTTGGCCGGCATAACCTCAAGACCTTGCTGGAAGTGGCGCCGCACTTCCAGGACCAGCAAAAAGTCATGTCCCTCACGCGCCAGGCGCGCGAGGAGCTGGAAGACATGTTCGAGAGCGATGCGGCGGCGTTTGCGGCGGCGGAAGTGGAAAACGGTAGGTCGGATTAGCGGCGAAGCCGCGTAATCCGACACCATTTGTTGGCGTTATTGGTGGTGTCGGCTTACGCGCTTTGCGCTAAGCCGACCTACGGTTGGCCTCAGCTCTATTTGCCCCGGCGGCTCTCAATCGCCTCGATCTGGTCCATGATGCCGTTCATGCGGGCCACCAGCGCCTGGTACGGTTTCGGCGAGGCCAGGTCGACGCCGGCTGCCTTCACCAGCTCGTACGGATAGGCCGAGCCGCCCGCACCGAGCATCTTCAGGTAGGCGGCCAGCGCGCCCGGTTCCTTGTCGAGGATGCGCTGCGCGAAATCCTGCGCCGCCGCGATCGAGGTGGCGTACTGGAACACATAGTAGCCGTGATAGAAGTGCGGCACGTAGGCCCATTCCAGCGCGTAGGCGGGGTCGATGCTCATGACACCCTGCGCTTCGCCGTGGTAGCGCTTGAGGATGCCCGCGTAGATGGCCGTGATCTCTTCGCCCGTCAGCGATTCTCCCTTGTCCACCTTGCCGTGGATGGCCGCCTCGAATTCGGCGAACATGGCCTGGCGGAAGAAGGTGCCGCGCAGGTTTTCCAGCGCCGCGCCCAGGTACAGCAGTCGCTCGTCGTCATCCTTTGCCTGCTTCAGGCGCGCGTCGAGCAGCAGCGCCTCGTTCGTCGTCGAAGCGATTTCCGCAACGAAGATGCTGTAGGGCGCATAGATCGACGGCTGCGCCTTGTTGGCCAGCACCGAATGCATGGCGTGGCCCCATTCGTGCGTCAGGGTGCTGACGGCTTCGTAATTGTCCGTGTAATTGAGCAGCACGAACGGATGCACGTCGTACGCGTCGCCATTCATGTAGGCGCCCGCCACCTTGCGCGGGCGCGGATACACATCCATCCAGCGCGCGTCCACGGCGGCAGTGAGCGACTTGACGTAGTCGGGGCCCAGCGGCGCGGCGGAGTCGAGCATCATCTGCTTGCCTTCGGCCAGCGGGAAGCTGCGGTCGCTTTTCAGCAGCGGCGCATAGATGTCGTAGTAGGCCAGGTCCTTGATGCCCAGCATGCGCGCGCGCAGCTTGAAGTAGCGGTGCAAGGTGGGCAGGTTGGCGTTGGTTTGCGCGATTAGGGTCTGGTAGACGGCCGGCGGCAAATTGTCGGCGTCGAGCGCGGCGCTTTGCGAGTCGGCGTAGCGGCGCACCTTCGCGTAGGCGGCGTCCGTCTTCAACTGGCCGTACAGGGTTTCGCCGAACGTGCGTTCATATTCCTTCCACTTGCCGAAAAAGGCGTCGAACACCAGCTTGCGGTCCGCGCGATTGTCGTCGTCGCGGTACTTGGTATAGGCCGCCTGGTCGAGGCGCACTTCCTTGCCGTCCGATAATTTGACTGTTGGCCACGGGATTTCCGCATTGGCCAGGGTGCGGTAGACGCTGGCGGCCGAGCCAGTCGCCAGGCCGAATTGCGCCACCAGTTGTTCGCCTGCCGCGTCCAGCGTATGCGGCGCGCTGCGCAGCATGTTACTCAATTGAAAGCGGTACAGCTGCAAGCCCTTGTCTTTCGCCAGCATGGCGTCGATGCGCTTGCTGCCCAGGGCGAGGATTTCCGGCTGCAAAAAGGTCGTCGCCTGGCTGAAGTCGTTGCCCAGCAGGGCGGCGCGCTGGTTCAGCTGGTTGCCCTTGCTGTCGCCCGTATCCTGGTCGTAATATTGCGCCGCATAGGTGGTGAGCGTGTTGACGCGCTTGCGCGCCTCGGCGTACAGGTCCAGGCAGCTTTTCAGGCGAGCGCCCAATTGCCCCTTGCAGGCGCCCAGTTGCTGCAGCTGGGCCGACAGCTTTTTCGCGTCGGCGTCGAACGCGGCGTCGTTTTGATACAGCGCCGTCAAATCCCAGCGGTCCGCTTGGCGGTCGGAAGGAGCAGGGGCGGCAGAGGCGGTGGCGAGGCTGAAGGCCAGCAGGGAGAACAGCAGGGGGCGCTTGAGCGCGGATGGCGTCATGGTTCATTCCAGTGAGGTTGTCGGAAGAATGCGTGCTGACCGCCGGGCAGGAATGCGTGCGTGACACATCGCGTACCGGCAGAGCTGACTACGGTACATCAAATGGACGCAGGGGGAAAGAGGGGGATGCCGCCACCTGGGCGGTGGCGGCGAAACGGCAGGAGTTTACAACAGCGGCTTACAGCGCTTGCAGCGGGATCGTGCCGAACGTCGTCGGCGTCGAGCACGGCTCTTCATCGAAAGCGATGTCGCCCATGGGGCTGGCCACGCCGTCCGCTTTCAAATCCTTGAAGCCGAACAGTTTCGGGTCCATCAAATGCGACGGCGCCACGTTCGACAGGGCCGAGAAGATGCTTTCCACGCGGCCGGGGAATTTCTTGTCCCATTCGCGCATCAGGCCCTTGATCTGCTTGCGCTGCAGGTTTTCCTGCGAACCGCACAGGTCGCATGGAATGATGGGGAAGCCCTTGACTTCCGCGTAGCGCTGCGTGTCCTCTTCCTTCACGTAGGCCATCGGGCGGATGACGATGTGCTTGCCGTCGTCCGATTGCAGCTTGGCCGGCATGCCTTTCAGCTTGCCGCCGAAGAACATATTCAGGAAGAACGTTTCCAGGATGTCGTCGCGGTGGTGGCCCAGGGCGATCTTGTTGGCGCCCAGCTCGTCGGCCACGCGGTACAGGATGCCGCGGCGCAGGCGCGAGCACAGCGAACAAGTCGTCTTGCCTTCCGGGATCAAACGCTTGACGATGCTGTAGGTATCCTGGTTTTCGATGTGGAAAGCCACGCCCAGTTCCGTCAGGTAGGCGGGCAGGATTTCCGGCGGGAAGTTCGGCTGCTTCTGGTCCAGGTTGACGGCGACGATGTCGAAGTGAATCGGCGCGCGTTCGCGCAAGGTCATCAAAATGTCCAGCAGCGCGTAGCTATCCTTGCCGCCGGACAGGCAGACCATCACCTTGTCGCCGTCTTCGATCATGTTGAAGTCGCCGATGGCTTGTCCCACCAGGCGGCACAGGCGCTTGTGCAGCTTGTTGTTTTCCAGGGCGATCTTTTCCGCCTTCTTGCGCGCCAGTTTCTGCGCTTCCACGTTGGCCGGGAATTCCACGGCCGTGGTCGTCGTTTCCATGACTGCGGTGTCGTTCATATTACTCATGCTTCATCCTTGATCTTGAATACTTCCACGCCCACGCCTTCGCAGTCGGGATACACGTCCGGTTTCATGCTCGACACGCGCGCAGCGCGCACGCGCGGGTGCGCCAGCATGGCGGCGAGCACGTCGTCGACCAGACTTTCCTGCAGTTGCACATGGCCTTGAGCCATGCGCTTGGCGATGGTTTCGCGCATGAAGTCGTAGTCGACCACCTCTTCCAGCTGATCATCCTTCGGCGTCGACAGGGCCAGGGGAATGTACAGGTCGACGTTGATGAGGACGCGCTGTTCGCCCTTTTTCTCGAAGTCGTAGACGCCGATGTTGATGAGGACTTCGTAATTGCGCAGGAACAGCCGGCGGCAATCGGCCAGGCGAGGGTGGGACAGGGCGGACGACATAGTTTTACCTTTTAGGGGATGCTGGAATGCTGGTTGTTTGGTGTGGCTGCTGATTATTTGGTCAAAAACATGACGTCGCGCGGCAAACCGATCAAATGCTGGCCGCCATCGACGAGCAGGGTCGTACCCGTCAGCGCGCGCGCGCCGGCCACGTAACAGACGCTGTCGGCCACATCCTCGGGCGTGCTGGAGCGTCCCAGCGGCGTGTTTTCATGTGCCTTGGCAAAGTTCGCTTCCGTCTGTTCGCCGGAGACCATGGTGATGCCAGGGGCAATGCCCACCACGCGCACTTTCGGCGCCAGCGCCTGGGCCAGCATGGTGGTCGCCGACAGCAGCGCCGCCTTGGACAGGGTGTACGACAAAAAATCAGGATTGAGATTGTACAGTTTTTGATCCAGCAAGTTGATGACCACGGCTTGCCCGCCGCTTGGGGTGGCCTGGTACAGCGCTTGCGCCAGCAGGATGGGGGCGGCCAGGTTGGCGTGCATGTGGGCGTCGAGCGCGGTGAAGGAAAAATCGCCCGCATTGTCGTATGCAAACAACGATGCGTTGTTGACCACGCAAGTTACTGGCCCCAGCGCCGCCTGTGCCTGCGGCAGCAGCTGGCGCACGGCCACTTCCTGCGCCAGGTCGCAGGGGAACGCTTGCGCGCGGCGGCCCAGCGCCGTGATTTCCGCCACCAGACTGAGGGCTTCGTCGCGCGAGTCGCGGTAATGGACGGCGATATCCCAGCCGTCGCGCGCCAGGCCCAGCGCGATGGCGCGGCCGATGCGGCGCGCCGCGCCCGTGACGAGGGCGACGCGGGGAGTGCTGTCGAATGGCGTTGTCGTTGCTTCTGTCATGTCTTTGCTATGGTTGAGATATTCGGTGGACGCCACACTGGCGGCATGCGCCGCCGATTCGCTACAATGCGGGAATGTCTCTTCCCGCACCCGATAGCGACGCGCTGGCCGCGTCCCATGCCTTGCAGCACCAGATTGCCGCCGAAATCGCGCGCAATGACGGCGCCATTCCCTTTGTCCGCTTCATGGAGCTGGCGCTGTACGCGCCTGACCTCGGCTATTACAGCGGCGGTGCCGCGAAGCTGGGAAAAGATGGCGATTTTACAACTGCGCCGGAGATTTCGCCCCTGTTCGGCGCCACCCTGGCCCATGTGGCAGCCGCTATTATGGCGCAAACGGCCCCGCGCATCCTCGAATTCGGCGCCGGCACGGGCAAGCTGGCCTTCGATATCCTGACGGAAGCGGCGCAGACCGGCATCGCGATCGAACAGTATGCGATCGTCGAATTGTCCGGCGAATTGCGCGCGCGCCAGGAGCTGGCGCTGGCCGCCTTCCCGCAGGTGGTATGGCTCGACGGTTTCCCCGACAGTTTCGAAGGCGCCGTGTTCGGCAATGAAGTGCTCGACGCCATGCCCGTCAACCTGATCAGCAAGACGCCGGCCGGCTGGTGCGAACTCGATGTCAGCATTGCCGACGGCCAGTTCGTGTTTGTCGAGCGCCTGGCCGGCGCCGATGTGGCCGCGCAGATCGCCGCCCAGGTGCCCGATGCCGATGACTTGCCGGTCGGTTATGTCAGCGAGATCCACGGCGTGGCCTGCGGCTTCATGCGCTCGCTGGCGCAGATGCTGACGAATGGCAAGGGTGGCGCGGCCGTGCTGTTCGATTACGGTTTTCCTGCGCACGAGTATTACCTGGACTTGCGCGCCACGGGCACCTTGATGTGCCACTACCGCCATCACGCCCACGCGGAACCGTTTTATCTGCCCGGCTTGCAGGACATCACGGCCCACGTGGATTTTACGGCCATGGCGGTGGCGGCGCAGGACGCGGGCCTTGACGTGCTTGCCTATATGAACCAGGCGTCCTTCCTGCTGGGCTCCGGTATCGGCGACTTGCTGCTGCGCACCGACCCCGAGCAGGTCAAAACGTACTTGCCGCAGGCCAGCGCCGTACAAAAGCTGGTGTCGCCGGCCGAGATGGGGGAATTGTTCAAGGTGCTGGTGGTGGGGCACCAGGTGGCGTTGCCGGAAGCGCTGTTGTCGAGTGACCGCAGTCACCGCCTGTAAGCGCCGGCAATATCAAGGCGGGGCAGTTCCGCCCTGCAATTTCCTGTCCGCCGGTGGTTATTATCTTGTCATATCGTATATGATGACCGACACAGCACGGTTCCATCCTGCAAGAACCCGTCGCCGCGCACCGATTTCAAGATAGAACGATGGGAAAGATACATACACACTATGACAACCTGAAAGTGGCGCGCCTGGCGCCGCAGGAAGTCATACGTGCCGCGTACAAAGCCCTCAGCCAGAAATACCATCCCGACAAGAATCCCGGCGACGAAAAGGCCGCCCGCATCATGGCGATTCTCAACAGTGCCTACGGCACCTTGTCCGATCCACAACGCCGCAAGGAACACGACGAGTGGATCGCCGCCGAGGAGTGGGAAATCGAATGGCTGGAAAGCACCCACCACGAAGAAGGCAAGACCCGCGATGGCCGCGCGAAAGGCCATGCCCAGCCGCATGAGCACGCCTGGGCGCAGGATGTGCCGCCGCCGAAGGGCAAGCCGCGGCGCGGCTTGCAACCTGTCTGGCGCAACTGGCGCTGGTGGTTGAGTCTGCTTGTTTGCCTGCTGCTGGGCTGGCTGGGCGCCTTGCTGATGCTCGATACCTCGCAGCCCGTGCCTGCCGCGCTGGCATCGGCCTGGAGCGGGCTGGCCCGCGATGGCGCCAGGGCGCACCCGGACACGGCAACGGCGGACAGCGCCGCCACGTCGCCGGCAAAAAACGAGGCCGTGGCCATCGATAGCTGGGCGGTAGGCAAGCCGTATGCGGCCGAGCCTGCGCAAGCGAAGGCGCCCGAGATCCGCGTGCTGGCCGTGGCGCAGCTGAGCCTGAAAGCCAGCCGGCCCGTCTGCGATGGCGCCAGCCAGGCCGAATCGGCAGCGCTGGTGGCGCCGAATGGCGAGCCTTGGCCGGCGCGGTCCGGCTATGTCGATGGCTTCCCGATCGGTAACAAGGGTGATGAACTGAGCTTGACCATCGACAACAGCAGCAACACGGCCCCCGTCTTCGTCAAGCTGTATGACCAGGAGCGGCGTTCGAATGTGCGCTATCTGTACATCCTGGCCAATGACAAGCTGACGGTGGAGCAGCTCAGCGCGGGCAAGTACGAAGTGCGCTACCAGGCCGTCGGGCCCGGCCAGGACAATTGCGGCGGCGCCCCGCGCAGCGGCGCGTCGATACCGGCGCCAGCGCCTGCGGCGGGAGAGGGCGGTACGCAGAATCCTGTTGTAAGCAGCATCTAATCTGATTATGCTTGATATGCGTCAACGCAGCGTCCACATCGAACTTATCCCTTAGGAGTATTCATGACCGACCTCAAAGCCGATGCAGATGATAACTGGCTGCTCGACGAAGATGAGCCGGTGGCCAGTCCCTCCGGGCTGGCCGCGCCCGACCAGCGCCTGTGGCGTGTGCTGATCGTCGATGACGACGTCGATGTGCATGCCGTCACGCGGCTGGCGCTGCGCAATGTCAGTTTCAAGGGCCGTGAACTGGAACTGTTTTCCGCCTACAGCGGCCGCGAAGGGTACGAGATCCTGCGCGACACGCCCGATATCGCGCTGGTGCTGCTCGACGTGGTGATGGAAACGGATGACGCGGGCCTGATCCTCGCCAAGCGCATCCGCGCCGACCTGAACAACTCCATTGTGCGCGTCGTGCTGCGCACGGGCCAGCCGGGCCAGGCGCCCGAGCAGCGCGTCATCATCGAATACGACATCAACGATTACAAGGCCAAGACGGAACTGACGACGCAAAAGCTGTTTACCACCGTCATTTCGGCCCTGCGCGCCTACGAGAGCCTGATGATGCTCGAGCGCAGCCGCATCGGCCTGGGCAAGATCCTCGCCGGCGCCACCAATCTGTACCAGATTCATTCGCTGCGCGAATTCGCTTCCGGCGTGCTGAACCAGGTCAGCGCCATCCTCGACGTGGGCGCCGATGGCGTGCTGTGCCTGATGCAGGGCGGCGCCGGGCGTCCCGAAGTGGTGGCGGCCACGGGCACGTATGCCGTGCTGGCCGAGTCCGAAGCCATGCCGGCAGATCACGCGCTCACGCCCACCATCGACAAGGCGTTCGCGGAAAAGCGCAGCCAGTTCGAGCATCCCGCCAATGTGTTGTTCATCCACACGGAAGGCAACCGCGAACTGGCCATCTCCGTCACGCCGCCGTGGCCGCTGGCGCAGATCCAGCGCGATCTGCTGGAAGTGTTTTGCCAACGCATCGCCGCCGCGTTCGACAACCTGTACATGTTCGGCCAGCTGCGCAAGGCGCAGGAAGCGACCGTCGTGGCGCTGGCCGACCTGGCCGAGTTCCGCGACAGCGACACGGGTGGCCACGTGCGGCGCGTGCAGCTCTTGTCCGACGCCATCGCCCAGCGCATGCAGCAGCGCGGCGTGTATGCCGACGAGCTCAGCCCGCAGCTGCTCGACATGATCGGCCTGGCCAGCATCCTGCACGACGTGGGCAAGGTGGCCACGCCGGACGCCGTGCTATTAAAACCAGGCAAGCATACGGACGAGGAGCGCACGCAGATGCAGCTGCATGCCAGCGTCGGGCGTACCATCCTCGAGCGGGCCGCCAACATGGTCGACGGCGTCAGCTACCTGACGTATGGCGCGCAGATCGCCGGCGGCCACCACGAACACTTCGATGGCGCCGGCTACCCGAATGGCCTGAAGGGGCGTGACATTCCCGTGGCCGCGCGCATCGTTGCCGTGGTCGACGTCTTCGATGCCTTGCTGCATGAGCGGCCCTACAAGGAGCCGTGGCCATATCCGCAGGTGCGCGAATACATCGAGCAGCGCAGCGGCAGCCAGTTCGATCCGGAAGTGGTGACGGCGCTGCTGGACCTGATCGACAACGAACCGCAACTGTGGCATCCGGAGCGCGCCACCGCTTGAGTTGCAACTTCGTTGGCGCTTTTCGGCACGCCGCCATTCCCTTGCGCGCGGCGCCGTCATATACTCGGCAGCCTCATGCTGGCCGGCGCCACGCACCAGTGTGGCGCGCCGCGGAGTTTTCGGACATCACGACATGAAAGAACTCAAGGGCCTCAGCGCACTGATCATCGAACCGCATCCGGGCATGCGCGCCAGCCTGCACAATATGCTCAACCTGTGCGGCCTGGCGAAGATCGACGACGCGGCCAGCTCGGGTCAGGCGATCCGCATGCTGGGCAGCAAATCGTATGATCTGATCCTGTGCGAATACGACCTCGACGGCGGGCAGGATGGCCAGCAGATGCTGGAAGACTTGCGCCACCACAAGTTGATGCACGCATCGACCATGTTCTTCATGGTCACGGGCGAAGGCAGCTTCGCCAAGGTGGTCAGCGCCGTCGAGCTGTTGCCCACCGATTACATCCTCAAGCCATTCACCGCTGACAACATGCTCGAGCGCATCGGCCGCGCGCTGGACAAGCGCAACGCCTTCGTGCCCGTGTATGAACTGATCGACGTGGGCAATGAGCGCGCGGCGATTGCTGCCTGCGCCGAGGGCGCCAGCCTGTATCCCCGCTACGCCACGGATTTCCTGCGCCTGCGCGCGGAACTGCATTTGCTGCTGGGCGAGGCGGCCGACGCCGAGCCGATCTACGCGGCCCTGTACGAGAGCAAGTCCATCGGCTGGGCGCGCCTGGGGCAGGCCAAGACGCAGTTCCTGCTGGGCGAATACGAAGCGGCGCAGGGCATGTTGGAAGGGCTGCTGGAAAACAACAAGCGTTTTCTCGACGCCTATGACTGGCTGGCGCGCACGCACTTGGCGCAAGGCAAGCCGGAACTGGCGCAGGCAGCCCTGAGCGAAGCGGTGGCCCTGTCGCCGCACGCCGTGCGCCGCTTGCGCCGCCTGGGCGAGGCGGCGCTGGCGGCCGACGATATCGACATGGCGGAAAAATCCCTGAAACTGGTCGTCAGCAAGGCCAAGTATTCGGAATTCCGCGATCCGGAAGACCATGTGCGCCTCGTGCAGACCCTGGTCCGCAAGGGCGACCCATTGCAGGCGGGCGCCGTGATCCGCGACCTCGACAAGTCGATGGGCGGGCAAAAGAATGCGGAACTGTGCAGCGCCCTGTGCAGCGCCATGCTGCATGCGCATACGGGCAACGAAGAGCGCCTGCAGCAATCGCTGGACGCGGCGCTGGCCGCCAACCGCCACAGCGTGGGCGGCTCGAACATGCTGAAAACGGAACTGGCGCGCCACTGTCTGGCGCATGGACGCGAGGATGGCGCGGCCGAGGTGATGCGCGAAGTCATGCGCAACGCACCCGACAGTGCCGCCATGACGCGCGCCATGGCCGTGTTCGAACAGGCGGGGCGCGAGGAGCTGGCCAAGGCGCTGGCGCGGCAAAGCCGCCAGGAAGTGGCCGATATGGTGGCGGCCGGCGCGGCCCGGGCGGGAGAGGGCGATTTCCGCGGCGCCGTCGACCTGATGGGCGAGGCCGTCACGCGCCTGCCCGATAATCCGCAAGTAGTCTTCAATGCGGCCGTGGCCGTGCTGAAATGCCTGGAGCACGAGGGCTGGGATGAGCGCATGGGGCAGCAGGCGTTGACATTTATCGCCGGCGTACGCCGTTTGGACCCGCGCAACCCCAAATTGCCCGTGCTGTCGGGCCTGCATCAGCAGTTGTTGCGCAAATATAAGCCCCTGGGCAACTCCTGGATGCATCCGCCTGACGCCAGGTAAACAGGAAAATGCGGGGCGAATGACGGAAAAATGCGGCTTGCAGGTAGGCCGGATAAAAAAAATGCGAAAAAAGTCGACTTTTTCGCGCCAACCCTTGCACATTCTCAAATCGGGAGCTTATAATCACGCCCCGAAGCAGCCAACTTCTTCTTTATACGCAAATGCAGCAGTCAGGCATCAGTAAATAAGGTTGACAGTTGTGAGTAGATGCTTCATACTCTGCGGTTCCCGCGGAGGGGTGGCCGAGTGGTTAAAGGCGACAGACTGTAAATCTGTTCTCTATGAGTACGCTGGTTCGAATCCAGCCCCCTCCACCAAGTTTTTGCAAGGAAAACTGGGTAGTAGCAAAAAGCAAGTGAAGAAAAGTGAACGATACCTCGCGGGTGTAGCTCAATGGTAGAGCAGAAGCCTTCCAAGCTTACGACGAGGGTTCGATTCCCTTCACCCGCTCCAGTTTCCGTTCAGATGCTTGATGCATCGCATGCAACAAATTACAGCCCTTGTAGCTCAGTGGTAGAGCACTCCCTTGGTAAGGGAGAGGCCACGTGTTCGATCCACGTCAAGGGCACCAGAATTCGCAGCAGGCAGCACAGAAGCAATTCAAACCAGACCGTCGGGCGTGTGCCTGAGCAATCTAATCAAATCATTAGGAGTTCAAAATGGCAAAAGGTAAATTCGAACGGACCAAGCCGCACGTCAACGTCGGCACC
>NZ_LBCO01000005.1:0-62142 GCF_000988085.1 Janthinobacterium sp. KBS0711
CGATAACGTGTCGATCACCGTCAAGCTGATCAACCCGATCGCGATGGAAGAAGGTCTGCGCTTCGCTATCCGTGAAGGCGGCCGTACCGTCGGCGCCGGCGTGGTTGCAAAAATCCTCGCATAAGGAAATGTTATGCTTCCACCCGGGGCGTCCTGGGTGGTAGAATAGCACTCCTCGAAAGTTTTACGTAGGGACGTAGCTCAATTGGCAGAGCGTCGGTCTCCAAAACCGAAGGTTGGGGGTTCGATGCCCTCCGTCCCTGCCACCGTCAAGGTGCAGGGCACCGAAAGTAGAAAAATGTCAAATCAATCCGTGCAAACCGTTAGCACGTCGAGTGACAAGATAAAAGTCGCGCTGGCAATAGTGGCTGCGATTGCAGGAGTAGTCGGGTTTTATTACCTGGCAGGCCAACCAGCTCTGGTGCGTGCAAGCGCGCTTGTGGCTGGTTTGGTTATTGCTGTTGCGCTCTTGTATGTCTCGACGACCGGCCGTGAATTTCTCAATTTCGCCAAAGAAGCTGTGCGCGAAACCAAGAAAGTCGTTTGGCCTACCCGCAAAGAAGCCACGCAGATTACTGCGATCGTGTTTGCCTTTGTGCTGGTCATGGCGATTTTCCTGTGGGGTACGGATAAATTGCTCGAGTTTTTGTTGTATGACGTAATTCTTGGTTGGAAAAAATAATGAGCGAAAATGTGCATGATGAAGCGGCGGACGAGTCCGTTCCGGGCGACGCTCCGGTAGCGGACACTGGTGCAGCGCTGAGCGTGCCAGTCAGCAGCAAGCGCTGGTATGTCGTGCATGCTTATTCCGGCATGGAAAAAAGCGTCATGCGCGCACTGACCGAGCGCATCGAGCGCGCGGGCATGCAAGACCAGTTCGGCCAGATCCTGGTGCCGATCGAAGAAGTTGTCGAAGTCAAGAATGGTGTGAAGTCCGTCACCGAACGTCGTTTCTATCCTGGCTATGTGCTGGTTGAAATGGAAATGACGGACGAGAGCTGGCACTTGGTCAAGAACACCAGCAAGGTTACCGGTTTCATTGGTGGCAAGTCGAACAAGCCGACGCCGATCTCCGCGCGCGAAATCGACGGCATCATGAAGCAGATGCAGGAAGGTGTTGAAAAGCCCCGTCCAAAAACCTTGTACGAAGTGGGCGAGCAAGTCCGCATCAAGGATGGTCCGTTCACCGACTTCAACGGCAATGTCGAAGAAGTCAACTACGAGAAATCCAAAGTGCGCGTCTCGGTCACCATTTTCGGCCGCGCTACCCCGGTGGAGCTCGAATTCGGCCAGGTCGAAAAAGTTTAAGTATTATCAAGCGCCACCAGGAGCGTCGCAGCGGTCTCAGCGAAATCCGGTCAGAGGAGCCCCGCCAGGGTAGGATCGGCGGGGCGCTACTACTCAATCCAAGATAGGAGCCATCATGGCAAAGAAAATCATTGGTTTTATCAAGCTGCAAGTGCCAGCTGGTAAAGCAAACCCATCCCCACCAATCGGTCCAGCTCTGGGTCAACGTGGTCTGAACATCATGGAATTCTGCAAGGCCTTCAATGCACAGACCCAAGGTCTGGAGCCAGGCATGCCAATTCCAGTCGTGATCACCGCGTTCGCTGACAAGTCCTTCACGTTCGTGATGAAGACGCCTCCAGCAACCTACCTGATCAAAAAAGCTGCTGCGATCACCAAAGGTTCGCCGAAGCCACATACCGACAAAGTCGGTACGCTGACCCGCGCACAAGCTGAAGAAATCGCTAAATTGAAAACCCCTGATCTGACCGCTGCCGACATGGATGCTGCTGTACGCACCATCGCTGGTTCCGCTCGTTCGATTGGTATCACGGTGGAAGGTGTTGTATAATGGCTAAGTTATCCAAACGTATCAAGGCTTTGAAAGCCAAAGTCGACCGTACCAAAGTGTACGCTTTCGACAACGCTGTCGCTCTGATCAAAGAGTGCGCAACGGCCAAGTTCAATGAATCGATCGACGTATCGGTACAACTGGGTGTTGATCCTAAGAAATCTGACCAAGTGGTGCGCGGCTCCGTCGTGCTGCCAGCTGGTACCGGCAAAACCGTGCGCGTTGCAGTATTCGCGTCGGGCGAAAAAGCGGAAGCTGCCAAAGCAGCTGGCGCCGACATCGTTGGTATGGAAGACCTGGCTGAGCAGATCAAAGCCGGCGACATGCCTTTCGACATCGTTATCGCTTCGCCAGATACCATGCGTATCGTTGGTACCCTGGGTCAGATCCTGGGCCCACGCGGCATGATGCCTAACCCGAAAGTTGGCACTGTTACTCCTGACGTCGCTACCGCCGTGAAAAACGCGAAAGCCGGTCAAGTTCAGTACCGTACCGACAAATCCGGTATCATCCACGCTACCATCGGCCGTAAATCGTTCGCTGACGCAGATCTGAGATCGAATCTGGTCGCACTGATCGACGCACTGAACAAAGCCAAGCCAGCATCGAGCAAAGGCGTGTACCTGCGCAAAGTTTCGCTGTCGTCGACCATGGGCGCTGGCGTCCGTGTTGACCAGGCTAGCCTGGCAGCTTAAGTAACAGAATCAAGTCCTGTAGCGCCTTCGGGCGCTGCGGGCGCATCTTTGGGCTGTCTGCCCGGTGTTCGCACCAGGCAGGCAGACAATCAAAGACCGTTGGGCCGACTGCGATCGCACATGCAGAAGGTTAATAGGCTTGCCGGCAACGGCAAGTGCCCAACGCAGATGGTGTACCCGAACAAGTTTTGTAGTCCTCATGCTGCGTGAATCCATCCGCTCAGTTTAGTACTTCTTGACTTCGGACGCCGTGTTCGAACCGATGCAAGGCGCTCAACCACTCGGTTGTGATTGCCGAACATCATTTAAGGAGGTTGACCGTGAGTCTCAATCTGAATGACAAAAAGGCCGTCGTCGCCGAAGTTTCCGCACAAGTAGCAAATGCGCAAACGATCGTCGTGGCCGAATATCGTGGCATCCAGGTTGGTCACTTGACGCAACTGCGTGCTAAAGCGCGTGCCCAAGGCGTGTACCTGCGTGTGTTGAAAAACACTCTGGCTCGTCGCTCCGTTGAAGGTACCGCATTCGCCAGCCTGGCAGATGCCATGACCGGCCCGTTGATCTACTCGATCTCGGCCGATGCCGTTGCAGCAGCTAAAGTCATCGCTGACTTCGCTAAAACCAACGACAAACTGGTCATCAAAGCAGGTAACTACGCAGGCAAGCCGCTGGATACAGCTGCTGTCACCGCGTTGGCGAGCATTCCTAGCCGTGAAGTCCTCATTTCGCAGTTGTTGGGCGTTATGCTGGCTCCGGTTTCGGGCTTTGCACGTGGTCTGGCTGCCCTGGCAGCGAAAAAAGGCGAAGGCGCCGAAGCTCCTGCAGAAGCAGCAGCAGAAGAAGCCCCAGCAGCCGCTTAATTGCGCGCGCTTTTTTCTCTCAGTACCAATCTGATGTAACTAACGTAATAAATTTAGGAGTTTCAAAATGGCAATTAGCAAAGACGATATCCTGGAAGCAGTTAGCGCCATGTCCGTAATGGACCTGAACGACCTGGTTAAAGCATTCGAAGAAAAATTCGGCGTGTCCGCAGCAGCTATGGCTTCGGCCGGTCCTGCAGCAGGCCCAGCAGCAGCAGCTGAAGAACAAACCGAATTCAACGTCATCCTTGACACCTTCGGCGCAAACAAAGTTGGCGTTATTAAAGCAGTTCGCGAAATCACCGGCCTGGGCTTGAAAGAAGCTAAAGACCTGGTCGATGGCGCACCAAAAACTGTGAAAGAAGCAGTGTCGAAAGCTGACGCTGAAGCAGCACAGAAGAAACTGGTAGAAGCCGGCGCAACCGCTTCGATCAAGTAATATCTGTACCGGCGGCAGTTAGCGCCCGAGTCAAAGTCTGAGGTTTCCCCTCGCAAGGGGGGAAATCCGACTTTGGCTCCTTTGTCGTCTGCATCGTATTTGTCATGTAGTTGTAGCAGCAGTTTTTATTCGATTCAAGCCGGAAAGCAGAGCCTTGAGGTTTCGTCTGTGTCACACGCAGCGGTGCAAACGAACACTTGCAAAACCTGAATTTTCTATCCTTTCTGTCACTCACGGAGTGTCCATGCACTACTCATTTACTGAGAAGAAACGCATTCGCAAATCATTCGCGAAGCGCGCCAACGTTCACCACGTTCCGTTCCTGCTGGCGACCCAGCTCGAGTCTTATCATAGCTTCTTGCAAGAGGACATAGCACCGTCCGGCCGCAAGAATGATGGCCTGCAGTCGGCTTTCACTTCGATTTTCCCTATCGTGTCGCACAATGGTTTTGCGCGTCTCGAATTCTTGTCGTACGTTCTGGGCGATCCTGCCTTTGACGTCAAAGAATGTCAACAACGTGGCCTGACGTTCGCGTCGCCGCTGCGCGCGAAAGTGCGCCTGGTGATCCTGGACAAGGAATCGCCAACCAAGCCCGTCGTCAAAGAGATGAAGGAACAGGAAGTCTACATGGGCGAATTGCCGCTCATGACGACCACCGGTTCGTTCGTGATCAACGGCACGGAGCGGGTTATCGTTTCCCAGCTGCACCGTTCGCCTGGCGTGTTCTTCGAGCATGACCGCGGCAAGACCCACTCGTCCGGTAAACTGCTGTTCTCCGCGCGTATCATCCCTTACCGCGGTTCGTGGCTGGACTTCGAGTTCGACCCGAAAGACATCCTGTTCTTCCGCGTCGACCGCCGCCGCAAGATGCCAGTAACGATCCTGCTCAAAGCCATCGGCATGTCGCATGAGCAAATCCTGGCCAATTTCTTTGTCTTCGACAATTTCAACCTGCGCTCCGAAGGCGCGGAAATGGAATTTGTTGCCGAACGTCTGCGCGGCGAAGTGGCGCGTTTCGACATCGTCGACAAGTCGGGCAAGACCCTGGTGCTGAAAGACAAGCGTATCAACGCAAAACACGTGCGTGATATCGAAGCTGCCGGCATCAAGCACATTTCCGTACCGGAAGACTACCTGCTGGGCCGCGTATTGGCGAAGAACATCGTCGATGGCGACACCGGTGAAGTCGTCGCTTCCGCGAACGATGAGCTGACCGAAGATCTGTTGGGCCGCCTGCGCGACGCCAACATTTCCGAAATCCAGACCTTGTACACGAACGACCTGGATCAGGGCGCCTACATTTCGCAAACCCTGCGTATCGACGACACCGCCGACCAGATGGCTGCGAAAGTGGCGATCTACCGCATGATGCGTCCAGGCGAGCCGCCAACGGAAGACTCCGTTGAAGCGCTGTTCAACGGCCTGTTCTACAACTCGGACCGCTACGACCTGTCGGCCGTGGGCCGCATGAAGTTCAACCGCCGCATTGGCCGCGATGAACTGACCGGCGCCATGACCCTGTCGAACGAAGACGTGCTGGCCGTGATCAAGATCCTGGTGGAACTGCGCAATGGCCGCGGCGAAGTCGACGATATCGATCACCTGGGTAACCGTCGCGTACGTTGCGTGGGCGAACTGGCCGAGAATCAATTCCGCGCCGGCCTGGTGCGTGTTGAGCGCGCCGTCAAGGAACGCCTCGGCCAAGCCGAAGCGGACAACCTGATGCCGCACGACCTGATCAACTCGAAGCCGATTTCGGCCGCGATTCGCGAGTTCTTCGGTTCGTCCCAGCTGTCGCAGTTCATGGACCAAACCAATCCTCTGTCGGAAATTACCCACAAGCGCCGCGTATCGGCTCTGGGACCCGGCGGTCTGACACGCGAACGCGCCGGCTTTGAAGTGCGCGACGTGCATCCGACCCACTACGGCCGCGTCTGCCCGATCGAGACACCGGAAGGTCCGAACATTGGTCTGATCAACTCGCTGGCTCTGTATGCCCGCCTGAATGAATACGGCTTCCTGGAAACCCCGTACCGCAAGGTCGAAGGCTCCAAGATTACCGATCAGATCGACTATCTGTCCGCCATCGAAGAAGGTCGCTACATCATCGCTCAGGCGAATGCGACCATCAACGACGCCGGCATGCTGTCCGATGAACTGGTCTCGGCCCGTGAAGCTGGCGAAACCATCCTGGTCTCCCCGGAGCGCATCCAGTACATGGACGTTGCCCCAGGCCAGATCGTTTCCGTCGCTGCCTCGCTGATTCCGTTCCTCGAACACGATGATGCGAACCGTGCATTGATGGGCGCCAACATGCAACGTCAGGCTGTGCCTTGCTTGCGTCCGGAAAAAGCGCTGGTCGGTACCGGTATCGAACGCACCGTTGCGGTCGACTCGGGCACCACCGTGCAAGCGTTGCGTGGCGGTATCGTCGATTACATCGATGCGGGCCGTGTCGTGATTCGCGTCAACGATGACGAAGCGACCGCTGGTGAAGTGGGCGTCGACATCTACAACCTGATCAAGTACACCCGTTCGAACCAGAACACCAACATCAACCAGCGTCCTATCGTGCAAGTGGGCGACCGTGTTGCCAAGCGCGACGTGATCGCCGACGGCGCATCGACCGACCTGGGTGAATTGGCGCTGGGCCAGAACATGACCGTGGCCTTCATGCCATGGAATGGTCTGAACTTCGAAGATTCGATCCTGATCTCGGAAAACGTCGTCAAGGACGACCGCTACACTTCGATTCACATCGAAGAGTTGTCGGTGGTGGCCCGTGACACGAAACTGGGCGCGGAAGAAATTACGCGCGACATCTCGAACCTGGCTGAAAATCAGCTGGCACGTCTGGATGAGTCCGGTATCGTCTACATCGGCGCTGAAGTCCAGGCCGGCGACACCCTGGTTGGTAAAGTGACGCCGAAGGGCGAAACCCAGCTGACCCCGGAAGAGAAGCTGCTGCGCGCGATTTTCGGCGAAAAAGCCTCGGACGTGAAAGATACGTCGCTGCGCGTGCCTTCGGGCATGATCGGTACCGTGATCGACGTGCAAGTCTTCACCCGTGAAGGCATCGTGCGCGACAAGCGTGCCCAGCAAATTATCGATGACGAACTGAAACGCTTCCGTCTGGATCTGAACGACCAGATGCGTATCGTTGAAGGCGATGCCTTCCAGCGTCTGGAAAAAATGCTGATCGGCAAAGTTGTCAACGGCGGCCCTAAAAAGCTGGCCAAAGGCGCCAAGATCACCAAGGAATACCTGGCCGATCTGGACAAATACCACTGGTTCGACATCCGCCCTGCGGACGACGATGCAGCGGTAGCGCTGGAAGCGATCAAGGAATCGATCAACGAGAAGCGTCACCAGTTCGATCTGGCCTTCGAAGAGAAGCGCAAGAAACTGACGCAAGGCGATGAGCTGCAACCAGGCGTGCAAAAAATGGTCAAGGTGTACCTGGCCGTGAAACGCCGCCTGCAGTCGGGCGACAAGATGGCAGGTCGCCACGGTAACAAGGGTGTGGTTTCCCGTATTGTTCCTGTGGAAGACATGCCATACATGGCCGACGGCACGCCAGCCGACGTTGTGCTGAACCCGCTGGGCGTTCCTTCGCGGATGAACGTTGGTCAGATTCTCGAGACTCACCTGGGTTGGGCTGCCAAGGGTCTGGGTATCCGCATCGGCGAAATGCTGAAGGCGCAAACCAAGGTCGAGCAAGTGCGCAAGTACCTGACGACGATCTACAACGACAACGGCCGCGCGGAAGATCTGAACGACTTCGACGACGAAGAGATCATGAAGCTGGCGGAAAACCTGAAAAAAGGTGTTCCATTTGCCACGCCAGTGTTCGACGGCGCCAATGAAGAAGAGATCCGCCGCATGCTGGACCTGGCGTATCCGGACGACATCGCCAAGAACTTGGGCATGACCGCTTCGAAAAACCAGGTGACCATGTATGACGGTCGCACCGGTGAAGCGTTCGAGCGCAAGGTCACTGTTGGCGTCATGCACATGCTGAAACTGCATCACTTGGTTGATGACAAGATGCATGCGCGTTCGACCGGTCCTTACTCGCTGGTGACGCAACAGCCACTGGGCGGTAAAGCCCAGTTCGGTGGTCAGCGTTTCGGTGAGATGGAAGTCTGGGCACTGGAAGCGTATGGCGCGTCGTATGTCTTGCAAGAGATGTTGACCGTCAAGTCCGATGACGTGAATGGCCGTACCAAAGTGTACGAGAACCTCGTCAAGGGCGACCACGTGATCGACGCCGGCATGCCGGAATCGTTCAACGTGCTGGTCAAGGAAATCCGTTCGCTGGGTATCGATATCGACCTCGAACGCAACTAAAAGACAGCCATCTGTCATTTGGTGTGAGTAGTACAAAGCCCGGCTGGGAAACCACGCCGGGCAATGTAGTCTCAGGAATATAGAAATTTAATCACCTCTGGAGTGATACATGAAAGCACTGCTCGATCTATTCAAGCAAGTACAGACCAACGAGACCTTCGATGCAATCAAGATCGGTCTCGCTTCGCCTGAGAAAATCCGTTCGTGGTCCTACGGCGAAGTCAAGAAGCCGGAAACCATCAACTACCGTACCTTCAAGCCTGAGCGCGACGGCCTGTTCTGCGCCAAGATCTTTGGCCCGATCAAGGATTACGAATGCCTGTGCGGCAAGTACAAGCGCCTGAAACACCGCGGCGTGATCTGCGAAAAGTGCGGCGTCGAAGTCACCCTGGCCAAAGTGCGCCGCGAGCGCATGGGCCACATCGAGCTGGCCTCGCCGACCGCGCA
Source organism: Janthinobacterium sp. KBS0711 (assembly GCF_000988085.1). Classification (NCBI taxonomy): domain Bacteria; kingdom Pseudomonadati; phylum Pseudomonadota; class Betaproteobacteria; order Burkholderiales; family Oxalobacteraceae; genus Janthinobacterium; species Janthinobacterium sp. KBS0711. The sequence goes on from NZ_LBCO01000005.1 coordinate 8,651, forward strand.
CATCTGGTTCCTGAAATCGCTGCCGTCGCGTCTGGGCATGGTCCTGGACATGACCCTGCGGGACATCGAACGCGTGCTGTACTTTGAAGCATACGTCGTGACCGATCCAGGCATGACCCCGCTGAAAAAGTGCCAGATCATGTCGGAAGACGACTACGCCGCCAAGTACGAAGAGTACGGCGACGACTTCACCGCCTTCATGGGCGCCGAAGGTATCCGTGAACTGCTGCGCTCGATCGACATCCACCGCGATGCCGAAACCCTGCGCGTGGAACTGAAGGAATCGAAATCCGAAGCCAAGATCAAGAAATACGCGAAGCGCTTGAAAGTGCTGGAAGCATTCCAACGTTCGGGCATCAAGCCTGACTGGATGATCATGGAAGTGCTGCCAGTGCTGCCGCCGGAACTGCGTCCACTGGTACCGCTGGATGGCGGCCGTTTCGCGACCTCGGATCTGAACGATCTGTATCGCCGCGTCATCAACCGTAACAACCGTCTGAAACGCCTGATGGAGCTGCGCGCTCCAGAGATCATCACGCGCAACGAAAAGCGCATGCTGCAAGAAGCAGTCGATTCGCTGCTGGACAACGGCCGTCGCGGCAAAGCGATGACCGGCGCCAACAAGCGTCCGCTGAAGTCCTTGGCCGAGATGATCAAGGGCAAGGGCGGCCGTTTCCGTCAAAACTTGCTGGGCAAACGCGTCGATTACTCCGGTCGTTCGGTCATCGTCGTGGGCCCGCAATTGAAACTGCATCAGTGCGGCTTGCCGAAACTGATGGCGCTGGAACTGTTCAAACCATTCATTTTCAATAAACTGGAACTGATGGGTCTGGCTACCACGATCAAGGCCGCCAAAAAGCTGGTCGAGATTCAAGAGCCGGTCGTGTGGGACATTCTGGAAGACGTGATCCGTGAACATCCGATCATGTTGAACCGCGCACCTACCTTGCACCGTCTGGGTATCCAGGCGTTCGAGCCAGTCCTGATTGAAGGCAAGGCCATCCAGTTGCACCCGCTCGTCTGCGCCGCATTCAACGCCGACTTTGACGGTGACCAAATGGCGGTCCACGTTCCTCTGTCGATCGAAGCGCAGATGGAAGCACGCACTTTGATGCTGGCATCGAACAACATCCTGTTCCCATCGAACGGCGAACCATCGATCGTTCCTTCCCAGGATATCGTGTTGGGTCTGTACTACGCGACCCGCGAAGCGATCAATGCGAAGAACGAAGGGATGATGTTCCCTGACGTGTCGGAAGTGATCCGCGCCTACGACAACAAGGAAGTCGAACTGACGACCCGCGTCACCGTGCGTATTACCGAATACCCGAAAAACGCCGAAACGGGCGAATTCGAGAAAACGGTAACGCGCTACGAAACGACGATCGGCCGTGCGATCCTGTCGGAAATTCTGCCTAAAGGCCTGCCGTTCTCCGTCCTGAACCGCGCGCTGAAAAAGAAAGAAATTTCCAAGCTGATCAACACGTCGTTCCGCAAGTGCGGCCTGCGCGCCACCGTGGTGTTCGCAGACAAACTGATGCAATCGGGTTTCCGCCTGGCGACACGCGCCGGTATCTCGATCTGCGTCGACGACATGCTGGTACCGCCGCAAAAAGTCACCTTGATCGCGACGGCCGAATCGGAAGTCAAGCAGATCGAACAGCAATACGCCTCGGGTCTCGTGACCGCCGGCGAGCGTTACAACAAGGTAGTCGATATCTGGGGCAAAACCTCGGATGAAGTCGGCAAGGCCATGATGGACCAGCTCAAAGTCGAAGACGTGATCCGCCGCGACGGCACCAAGTCGACGCAAGAATCGTTCAACGCCATTTACATGATGGCCGACTCCGGCGCGCGCGGTTCCGCAGCCCAGATTCGCCAGTTGGCCGGTATGCGTGGTCTGATGGCCAAACCGGATGGCTCGATTATCGAAACGCCGATTACCGCGAACTTCCGCGAAGGTCTGAACGTTTTGCAGTACTTCATTTCGACCCACGGCGCTCGTAAAGGTCTGGCCGATACGGCGCTGAAAACGGCTAACTCCGGTTACCTGACGCGTCGTCTGGTTGACGTGACGCAAGACTTGGTGGTGATCGAAGATGATTGCGGCACCATGAACGGCGCCGTCATGAAGGCACTGGTCGAAGGTGGTGAAGTCATCGAACCGTTGCGTGACCGTATCCTCGGCCGCGTGGTGGTGCATGACGTCGTCAATCCTGAAACCCAGGAAACGCTGTACGAAGCCGGCACCTTGATGGACGAAGACATGGTCGAAGAGATCGAGCGTCTGTCCATCGATGAAGTCAAGGTTCGCACGCCACTGACTTGCGACACGCGCTTCGGCCTGTGCGCCAAGTGTTATGGCCGCGACCTGGGCCGCGGCATGCTGGTCAACGCCGGCGAAGCCGTCGGTGTGGTGGCTGCGCAGTCGATTGGTGAGCCTGGTACCCAGCTGACCATGCGTACCTTCCACATTGGTGGTGCGGCTTCGCGTGCGGCAGTGGCATCGTCGGTGGAAGCCAAGTCGAACGGTACCATCCGCTTCACGGCAACCATGCGTTACGTGACGAACGGCAAGGGCGCGCAAATCGTCATTTCCCGTTCCGGCGAAGTGCTGATCACCGACGACCATGGCCGTGAGCGTGAGCGTCATAAAGTACCGTACGGTGCGACCCTGATCGTCAAGGACGGCATGGTCATCAAGGCCGGTACGGCCCTGGCAACGTGGGATCCGCTGACCCGTCCGATCATTACCGAATACGCCGGTCAAGTGCGTTTCGAGAACGTCGAAGAAGGCGTCACCGTAGCCCGTCAGGTCGACGAAGTGACCGGTCTGTCCACCCTGGTGGCGATCGATGCGAAACGTCGCGGTTCGTTGACGAAAACGTTGCGTCCGCAAGTCAAGCTGATCAACGACGCGAACGAAGAAGTCAAGATCGCCGGCACCGAACACTCGGTGGCGATCGGCTTCCAGGTCGGCGCGCTGATCATGGTCAAGGACGGTCAACAGGTATCGGTTGGTGAAGTGCTGGCACGTATTCCTACCGAATCGCAAAAAACGCGCGATATTACCGGTGGTCTGCCACGCGTTGCCGAACTGTTCGAAGCGCGCTCGCCGAAAGATGCCGGTATGCTGGCGGAAGTCACGGGTACGGTTGCGTTCGGTAAAGAAACCAAGGGCAAGCAGCGTCTGGAAATCACGGACATGGACGGCAACAAGCATGAGTTCTTGATCACCAAGGACAAACAAGTGCTGGTGCATGACGGCCAAGTCGTGAACAAGGGCGAGATGATCGTGGACGGCCCAGCCGATCCGCAAGACATCCTGCGCCTGCTGGGTATCGAAGCGCTGGCACGTTACATCGTTGACGAAGTGCAAGACGTGTACCGTCTGCAAGGCGTGAAGATCAATGACAAGCACATCGAAGTGATCGTGCGTCAGATGCTGCGTCGTGTTCAGATCGTCAATGCCGGCGACACCAACTACATCGTTGGCGAGCAGGTAGAGCGTTCGGAACTGCTGGACGAGAACGATCGCATGGCCGTTGAGAACAAGATTCCAGCGACCTACGAAAACGTCTTGTTGGGTATTACCAAGGCATCGCTGTCGACCGATTCGTTCATCTCGGCCGCATCGTTCCAGGAAACCACCCGCGTGCTGACCGAAGCGGCGATCATGGGCAAGCGCGATGGTCTGCGCGGCCTGAAAGAGAACGTCATCGTCGGCCGCCTGATTCCTGGCGGTACGGGCCTGGCCTTCCACCGCGCACGCAAAGAGAAAGAAGCGTGGGAAGTGGAAGAGCGTCAAGCACTGCTGCTGGCCGAGAAAGCCTCGATGGCTGGCGAAGCTGCCGAAGCGCTGCAGGACATCGAAACCCAGCAACACCACGGCGACGAAGCGTAATCTACGCTGCTAGCTGACAAAAAACGGCACCTTCGGGTGCCGTTTTTTTTATGCCTGAGCGTTTATTTAAAAACATGGGTACGTATAGCGCGGAATACGGAAATCATCGTGGTGCTTTATCAAAAATTTATATCCAGCATTATCGCTACCGTAAAACGTCATTTATATGGCAAATTGAAGTATGAGTCGTCTGAGTAAATGAAAAGTGAGCCAGGTATTGAAACTAATGCTGAGCCATGCTGTTATTAATGGCCGAGATTGCGAATCAAAACTTTATTGGTATTCATCCTGTTTGGTATCAGTATGGCCGAGTTACTGTTCGCCGAGCATGCTTGAATTGATGATCTTGGACGGGGTGATGCAGTCGCTGCCTGACTGGCGCACGCGGTGGGGCGGGAGAATCGCCCGGCGTGCCAGCGAATCTGAAGTGAGCGCTCACAAGGGATGTATCTGCAAACTGCCTGTTGCTGTGTCAACGCCATGCGTTGCGCATGGGCTCGCCCAGTTGCCGGTGACGGCGCAACACGGCGTTGTTGTGGCGTCACGCCCAATTGCCTTCGCCACGCCAGTTTCCAGTTCATTCATGCTAAGATTTGGCGCATGATTGCCCAAGCCCTGTTTACTCCGGCCCAGCAGAAACTGCTGGGTTTGCTCTTTGTTCGCGTGAATGAAGGTTTTCACTTGAACGAGATCATGCGCTTGACGGGACTGGGCAGCGCGTCGGCGCAGCGGGAACTGCGCCGGCTGCATGAGTCAGGGCTGATTACGTCGGAGCGGATCGGCAACGTGCGGCGCTTCTGGCCCAACAAGGAAAGCCTCGTGTATCCGGAGTTGAGCGGACTGGTGCAGAAAACCTTCGGCATCGTCGGCGTCCTCAGCATGACCTTGGCGCCTTTGCGTGCCCAGCTGCATCTGGCCTTCGTGTCGGGCGCCACAGCGAAGGGGCAGGACATGCCTGGCAGCGCCATCGATTTGCTGCTGGTGGGCGAAGAAGCCAATTATGGCGATCTGTTGACGGGATTGGCCCCGGCCGAGCGAACCTTACGGCGTAAAATCAATCCCAACCTATATACGCTGGCCGATTATCGCCGGCGGCTGCGCGAAGGCCAGCCGTTTCTGCTGCAGGTATTACAGCAGCCGAAGCTGTTTGTCATCGGCGATGAATCGCTATTGCATGCGCTGGCATTACCTGATGCTTCATTACAAGCGAATCACATGCCTTCTGTATTCTAAAGGCCGGGCCTGGCATTCAATTTCTGATGCTTGAAATTGTTGGTCAGAATAATATCTGAGGCGGATTGATCGTATGATGAACAAACTACAGGCTTTCGGTTTAATTGTTTCCCAGGCAGTGCGTGGAGAATTAACGTTTCCCACGAGTGTGAATTCCGCACTGCAATTGCAATTGGCCCTGGCTGAGCCGGACTGCCACATCGACCATGCGATCAAGCTGGTATTGGCCGAGCCCTTGCTGGCGGCGCGCACGGTCGCGCTGGCCAACTCGGCCGTGTACAGCCGCGGCGATGCCGCACCCGTGACCAGCGTGCGCGCCGCCGTCATGCGCATGGGTTACCGCAATCTGTACGCGCTGGTGGCGGCCATGGTGGTGCGCCAGTTCGGCAGCAAGATCATCGACCCCGTCCTGCGCCAGAAGGCGACCCAGCTGTGGGAACACACTGCCCATGTGGCGGCACTGGCCCACGTGCTTGCCCGCCGCGTGACGCACGTCGATGCCGACACGGCGCTGTTCGCTGGCATCGTGCATGAGGTGGGCGGTTTTTACTTGCTGTCGCGTGCCGACGAATTCCCCGGCCTGCTCGACGACGATGCGGATCACTGGATGGAGTCGGCAGAAGAAATCATTTCCCGCGAAGTCATGAAGAAGCTGCTGATCCCGCTGGCAGTGAGCGAAGCCATCGAAGGCTTGCGCGATGGCTTGCTATCGATACCGCCCGACTCCCTGCTCGACACCTTGTTATTGGCCAAGCAGCTGTCGCCCGTGCAGTCGCCCTTGCAGGTGACGTACGTGGAAATGCTCACGCCTTCCGATTCCGTCATCGATTTCATTATCGACAACGACACCCTGCAAAGCATCCTGGCCGAGTCAAACGAGGAAGTGCGCTCGATGAGCGCCGCGCTGCTCGTCTGAAATACGCATTGCTCATCTGATCCGGCCACGTTGCCTGCCAGCGCAGGTCAAGGGCCGGGGTGCAATACCACCTTGATGCATTGCTCCTGTTTCTTCTGGAAGATCTCGTAGCCGTGCGGGGCTTCGTCCAGGGTCAGGTGGTGGGAAATGATGGCGCCGGGATCGAGCTCGCCCCGTTGTATCCGTTCCAGCAGCGGCTGCATGTAGCGTTGCACGTGTGTCTGCCCCGTCTTGATGGTCAATGAACGGTTCATGATGGAGCCAAACGGGATCTTGTCGCTGAAGCCGCCATACACCCCCGGCACCGAGACGACGCCGCCGTTGCGGCACGCCATCAACGCTTCGCGCAGGGCCGTGGGACGGTCCGATTCCAGTTTCATCGTCTGCTTGAGGCGGTCATAGATATAGCTGATGCCGGAACCGTGCGCTTCCATGCCGACGGCATCGATGCAGGCATCGGGTCCCCGTCCTCCCGTCATTTCCCGCAGGGCGTCGGGCACGTCCACGGCATCGAAATGCAGGGTTTCCGCACCGGACAGTTCGCGCGCCATGCGCAGGCGTTCCGGGTAATGGTCGATGGCGATGACGCGCTCGGCGCCGAGCAGGAAGGCGCTCTGGATGGCGAACTGCCCCACGGGGCCGCAACCCCATACGGCCACCACCTGACCCGGCGCGATGCCGCAGGCTTCGGCCGCCATGTAGCCGGTCGGCAGTATGTCCGAGAGAAAGAGTACCTGTTCATCCTTGAGCTCGTCCGGTACCTTGATGGGGCCGACGTCGGCAAACGGCACGCGCACATATTCGGCCTGGCCGCCCGCATAGCCGCCCGTCAGGTGGGAATAGCCAAAGATGCCCGCGCCCGAGTGGCCCCACATCTTTTCCGCCATGTAGGCGTTGGGATTGGAGTTCTCGCACACCGAATACAGCTGTTGCTCGCAAAAGAAGCAGCGTCCGCAGGCAATGGGAAACGGCACCACCACCCGATCTCCCACCTTGAGCTTGCGTACCGCGGAGCCCGTTTCCACCACTTCGCCCATGAACTCATGGCCGAGGATATCGCCTTGTTCCATGGTGGGCACGACGCCATTGTAGAGGTGCAGGTCGGAGCCGCAGATGGCCGTGGAACTGACTTTGAGGATGGCGTCGCCGGGATTGAGGATGGCGGGATCGGGCACGTGTTCGATCCGTACGTCGCGCTTGCCGTGCCAGCAATTGGCTTTCATGACACACCTCCATTCGTTTGCGTGCCTGCAGCATTTGCCTTGTTGCCAGCCTTGCTCAGCAGCCGTGCCTTGAAGCTGCGCTTGCCCGATGGCTGGCCCTCGGTGGTGCTGACCTCGCCCGTTTCCATCCACTGCTTGAAGCGGCGCAGGGTGGTCTCGATCTGGTAGGCGGGCGCCTGGCTGAACAGGCCGGCCACGGCCGCGCCCACCTTGCCGACCGGCGCCTGCATGTGCAGTTGCATGGTCACCACGGTGCCCTGGCCGTCCGGTGCGGGCGACAGTTCCAGCGCGCCCGTTTCCGCATGGTTTTCCGCCGCGCGCCAGCGCATGCCCTGGCCCGGACGCTCGTCTGTCAGTTCGCCTATCCACTCGCCTTCGACATTGTGCCAGCGCGAGCGGCGCGCATCGATTACCTGTACCGACTGCAGGCCCGGCATGAAGCGGGGCAGGTTTTCCAGGTCGCGCCAGGCGCGGTAGCAATCGTCGGCGGAACGGTTGACGATGACGCTCTTTTGCAGCGCCAGCCCCTCTTCGCCGGGTGCAGGCAATTCGCTCAGCTTGCGCGGCGCCAGTTGTGTGCTGGCGATATAGTCGATGGCCGTCACGCCTGCCACCACGGCCGCCGTCGCCGCAAGGCGTGTGCGCGCATGGCGCCGGCTGGCCATGGCCACGCCCAGCAGCGACAGGTCCATGGCGTCGCCGGCGATGCGCGACCAGCGCCATGCCGGCCTGCTTTCTCCGCGCAGCAAGGCCACGCCGCAAGCCATTTCGCGCAGGCCGATGGCGCGTATCCATAAAGATGAGACGCCACGCAAGCCGCTGGCCCGCGCCAGGCCGCGCGGCGCCACCAGCTGGGCCAGGCCCAGGCCGATGCTGAGCCAGCCAAGTGCCGCGATCAGGGCACGGTTGCCGCGCGGGGTATCGTCGGGAATGTGCCGCTGTGGCCGTGTATCGGACTGGCCGCGCGCGCTCGTGTAGTGAAGAATGGCGTCGTGCCCATTCCCGGACGAGCCGGATGTTTCCGCTGGTATTTCTGACTGCTGCCGCCATGTTGGCGGACGCGCCGTGGCGCCATCGCTGATGTCTTCGTTTTGCATGCTGCCTCCCTTCAGTGTATGGGAATTAGGCAGCATGGTCTGGTACGCGTTCCGGCAGGCGTGCGCGCGATGCGCTGTTTTGTGAAGGGATCTGCGCCAGATCAAATATCGGCACGAAAAAAAACGGCAGCCCCGCTTGGCGCTGCCGTTCTCACAGGAGTGGGTTAGTTTACTTCTGCTGCGCAATCCACCGGTCGACCTTGGCTTCCAGCAGTTTCAGGGGCAGGGTGCCGTCGCTCAGCACCACTTCGTGGAACTTGGGCAGGCTGAACTTGTCGCCCAAGGCTTGCTGCGCGCGCTGGCGCAGTTCGACGATCTTCAGGGAACCGATCTTGTAGCCCAGCGCCTGGCCCGGCCAGGCCATGTAGCGTTCCGTCTCGCTTTTCGCCACGGCGTCATAGCCGAGGGTGTCGCGCATGTACTTGATCGTCTGCTCGCGCGTCCAGCCCTTGGTGTGTAAACCCGTGTCGACCACCAGGCGTACGGCGCGCAGCATCTCGTCGTTCAAATGGCCGAAATACTGGGCCGGATCCTCGAACAGGCCCATTTCCTTGCCCAGGGTTTCCGCATACAGGGCCCAGCCTTCCGTGAAGGCATTGTTGCCGCCGAAGCGGCGGAAGTTCGGCAAGTCCATCTCTTGCACGAGCGCCAGGTGGAAATGGTGGCCAGGTTTACCTTCGTGCAGGAACAAGGTGGTCATGCCCGTGTCGCCATACAGTTTCGGATCCGTGACGACGGACCAGAACACGCCGGGGCGCGAACCGTCGGCGGCCGGCGCCGTGTAGTGGTCGGCGGCCGTGTCGCGGCTCAGTTCAGGTTCCAGGCGCAAATCCAGCGGCGCTTTCGGCACCAGGGTGAACAGGGCGGGCAATTTGCTGTCGAGCAGCACGTTCAGCTTGCGGTAGACGTCGAGCACTTCCTGTTCCGTCTTGAACGGGCGGTATTTCGCCTGTTCCGACACCCACACCGGCAAGCCGGCGGCCGGGCCGTTGTAGCCCATCTTCGGGCCCACGATCGCGTATTGTTCCTGGATGCGCGCCACTTCCTTCAAGCCGATGGCGTGGATCTGCTCCGGTTTCAAATCCGTCGTGGTGCTGCTGGCCACGCGCGCCTGGTACCAAGCCGCGCCATCGGGCAGGGCGCTCCAGCCGCTGCTCGCGCGGCCGGCCGGCAGGTAATCGCGTTCCATGAAGGTGGACAGGCGCTGCAGCGCGGGCATCAGCTTGGCTTCGATGATGACGGTATAGGTTTGCGTCAGGCGCGCCTTGTCCGCGTCGGAAAAGCTGGCCGGCAAGTTCTTGATGGGCGTGTAATAGACGCTGTCCTGCGGCGTGGCGCTGACGAGCTTCTTGAATTGCGGCAGCGCCGATTCCGTCAGCGCCTTCGGCAGCACGATGCCCTTTTGCATGCCGACCTTCATGTTGGCGATGGCCTGGTCTATCCAGCCCGGCAACTGGCCGATACGGCTCAGGTAAGCGTCATACTCCTTGACCGTGGTCAAAGGCTGCGATGCCTCGCCGCCCGCATAATTGGCCAGGGTAACGGGCATGCTGTCCATCTGGTTCAATGGCAGCAGGTATTCCGGAAAGCGCTCGAAGCTCAGGGCCGTGGCCAGCTCATAGTCGAGAATGTCGTAGTTGATCTGGTCCTGGTGCGACAGCTGCGCGCGGGCAATGCTGCGCAGGGTCTTCTGGTACTGGCGGTACAGGGCGAACTGTTTTGCGCGCGCGGCGGGCACGATGGCTGAACCGAGCTGGTCATCAAAGCGGTTGTCGCCGCTTTCGGTGGCATTGATCGGCTCGAAACGGGCCTGTGCATCGTAATATGTGTCGGCCAGCACTTGTAGTTGTTGCTTTGCTTTTGGCGCGCTGACGGCGGGCGCGACGGCTGTTTTGGCAGCGGGCTGGGCCGCTTGCGCCATGGGCGCGTAGGCGAGCAACAGGGAGATGGCCAGGGTGCCGAGGGTGCCGGCGGCAAAACGATGCTTCATGCGCGATGTCCTTTGTAAGGAGGGTATGAACGGAGGCGTTGTGGGTCGGGGTGGCCGGTCGCGATCGAGCAGCCGGGGCGTAAGCATACGCCATTGCACAGTACGTTTGGATAAATTGTACGAGGGGAATGTTGCTATCTTGCCGTAGGCGGCAGGGCCGCTTTCATGGCTTGCCAGTGGTTGCTGGTCAGGGGAAGGCAGGCAAGGCAGGGCGTGGCGGCGATCAGGCTGCGAATCTGCTGCGCGCGCGCCGCCGTTTGCGGGTGCGAGGAAATCCAGTCGGGTACCTTGGCCTTGTCCTTCTCATCGAGCTTTTGGAAAAAGCTGAGCATGCCATCGGGGCGGATATGTGCGCGTTGCAAGGCGAGCAAACCGAGGCGGTCCGCCTCTTCTTCCATGTCGCGGCTGAAATACAGGGTGCCGGCCTGGTGCGCCAGCATGGCGGCCACGGCGCTGATGTCGCCGATGGTCACGCCCACGAGGGCGCCCCAGCCCAGGCTGCTGATCATTTGCCGCAGCGAATGGCGCTGCTCCACGTGCTGCACTTCATGCGCGAGCACGCCGGCCAGCTCGCCCGGGTCGGCGGCTTGGCGCAGCAAGCCCGTATGCACGACGATGATGCCACCCGGCATGGCAAATGCGTTGACCGTGTCGTCGTTCTTGATCAGCCAGCGGTACTGGTAGCGCGAGCCGGCCGTCAACTTGCGGCCGATGTCCTGCACCGTCTGCTGCGTCACGCCGCTTTCGCTGACGCCGCCCTGCGCGCGCACTTGCGCCAGGGCCAGTTCGCCCAGCTGTTTTTCCGTCGACAAAGGGATTAATCCTGCCAGCGCACCGACGGCATTGCCGCCTTGCCACCACAGCAGGCCGGCTGCGACGACGGCCGCGCCCGTCAAACCGGCCAGCCAGCCCGACACTTGCCGCCGATTGCGCTGGCGTTCGCCCCACAAACGCTGCAGTTGCGGCTGCAGTGCGGCCGGCGCTTCGCGCAAGACGATGGCGATGTCGCTAGCCGTCAGCGGCTTGAGCGACGCTTGCCGTCCTTGCGCGTCGAGCCAGTTCAGGAACAGCTCCGGGCCATCGACGCCGCCCACGCTGACGACCAGCTGTGCCACGTCGACACCATGGCCGGGCGCGTCGATGGCCAGCTGGCTGCCGAAAAAATGCGCGCTGACGGGCGTGCCGGCGGAGCCGCCATCGGGGCCCGTCAGCAGTGCCTGGAATGGCGTCATGCGACGGCCTCGGCAAAGCGGCTTTCATACAGGGCCGCCATCAGGTCGGACTGGCTGATGATGCCGGCCAGGCGTTCTTCGTCGTCGAGGATGGGAATATGGTGATAGCCGGCGTCGGCCATCAGGGGTACCAGATCGATGATGGGCGTGCCCAGGCGGGCAGTGTGCGGCGACGGCGTCATCAGCTGGCCCACCACTTCCGGCTTGTCGCTGTGGGACAAGCCGCTGCGTTGCAGCAAGCCGCGCAGGCGCTGGCGCATGCCCTGGTAATCGTCGAGGCCGCCATGGCGCAGGAAATCCGTCTGCGTGATGATGCCGACGACGCGGCGCGCCCGGTTCAGCACGGGCAGGGCGCCTACCTGATGCTCGCGCATGGTGCGCCAGGCAACATCGAGCGGCGTGCCGAATTCCACGCTGAGCACGTCTTTCGACATGATGTCGGCGCAGGTGACGACGCCGAAGCGGCGCTGGTAAGCGCGCATTTCCGTTTGCAGGAAGATCGCTTGCAAATCGTCGCGGCTGATGTCGAGCACTTCGCTGTGCTGGCGCAGGACGGCGTCGAGGTCATCGGGCGAAAAGCCCAGCCGGTTGCTGGGCACGTCATCCTTGGTGGCGTGCGGATGCGGCGCGACCAGTTGCTGGATGTGCGGGTAGCGGCGTCCCGTCAGGTTGTTGTACAGCACGGCGCAAGCGACCAGCACGGCGGAATTGAACAGCACGGTGATAAAGACGAATTCAAAGCCGGCCGCATGCACGCTGGCGCCGCCGACGACCGTGGTGAGCGCCACGGCGCCGCCCGGCGGATGCAAACAGCGCAGGGCAAACATGGCGCCGATGGCCAGGCAGGCGGCCAGCGCCGCCACGCCCACGCTGGGCCCCAGCCATTTGACGCAAGCCATGCCCATCAGGCCGGACACCACATTGCCACCCACCACGGACCACGGTTGCGCCAGCGGGCTGGCCGGCAGGCAGAACAGCAGTACCGCCGAGGCGCCCATGGGCGCGATCAGGTAGACGCTGGCGCTGTCGGGGGCCAGCAGGAAATGGCAGATCAGGCCCGTCAGCAGCAAGCCGCAGATGGCCCCCGCGCAGGCGCGCAATTGTTCGCGGCGGCTGCCGTTGTTCGGTTGTGGCAGCCAGCGTGCCAGGAAAGAAGTCGTCATGGGAGGGCGCGTTCGGGCCGCGTTGCTCAGTATCAGCCCGATATTATCCCATGCGTTCCATTTCGCTGCCTGCAGGCATCAATCTTCGGCACAGACCGCTTGCAAGCCGTGTTGCTCCAGCAAGCGCTTGGCGGCCGCGATGGCGGAAGGTGCCGGTTTGTTGCTGGCGCAGGCATAGATGTCATTGAGGACCACCGCCGCATCCCTGCCCGTGACAGCGGCCATCAGCTCGGCCAGGTTGCGGTCGGAAAAGTGTTCATACAGCAGGGCCAATACGGCGAAATACGCCGAGTCGGGAATGCCAGCGGGATAGGCGCTGCGCAGCATGCGCGCGGCGCCGGACAAGGTTGGGGGCAGGGTATCTGGCATGCTCAAGCGGCTACTCCTTGGTGTTGCTTATACGTTTTCCGCATAAGCACAGTGTAATTAAATGGTGGATATTTCCCACAAGCAGGCATATTCTAGACAATCACACTAGCTGGCAGCTGTTCAGCTGGTCCCCACGATTTTTCTCAGGAGCCCGCATGCGCTTTTCTCTTTTCCTTGCCAGCCTGCTGCTTGCCGGCACCGCCGTTGCCGCTGCGCCGACGCCGGCCAACCCCGTCGCCACGCCGCACTTGCCGTACAACGCGGCGGCCGACGCCAAGGCCGACGTGGCCCGTGCGCTGGCCGAAGCCAAGGCGGCGCAGGTGCCTGTCTTGCTGATCTTTGGCGCCAACTGGTGCGAGGATTGCCGCGCGCTCGACAAGGCATTGAAGGAAGGCAAGAACGCGGAGTTGATGCAGCAACAGTTCAAGGTCGTCAAGGTCGACGTGGGTAACTTCGACCATAACCTGGACGTGGCGCAAGCCTATGGCAATCCGCTCAAGAAAGGCATCCCGGCTGCCGTGCTCGTCTCGAGCGACAACAACCAGGTGCTGTACGCCACCAAGGGCGGCGAACTGGCGAATGCGCGCCGCATGAGCGAGAGCGGCATTTATGATTTCTTCAAGCAAGCGGCCAGCGTGAAAGCGCCGGCGATTTAATTCACACCCTTTAAAACTCTTCCCACGCATCGCTGGCCGGCGCTGTCGGGCGCGACGGCGTGGGCAGCATGGGCTTGTGCGTCGGCTGCCGAGGCTGTGGCTGCGCCGCATGTCCGGTCTCTTCCAGCTTGAAGACGCTGACCACCTGCGCCAGCCGGCCCGCCTGGTCCTGCAAGGACTGGGCGGCCGCCGCCGCTTCTTCCACGAGCGCCGCATTTTGCTGGGTGGCGTCATCCATTTGCGTCACGGTGGCATTGACTTGCGCGATACCCTGGCTTTGCTCCTGGCTGGCTGAAGCGATTTCTCCCATCAAGTCGGCCACCCTTTGCACGGAAACGACGATGTCCTGCATGGTGGCGCCGGCCGAGTCGACCAGCTTGCTGCCCGCTTCCACCTTGCTGCCCGAGTCCACGATCAAGTCCTTGATTTCCTTGGCCGCCGCCGCCGAGCGCTGCGCCAGGTTGCGCACCTCGGTTGCCACCACGGCAAAGCCGCGCCCCTGTTCGCCCGCACGGGCCGCCTCGACCGCTGCATTTAACGCCAGGATATTGGTTTGAAAGGCAATGGCATCGATCACGCCGATAATGTCCGCGATCTTGCGTGAACTTTCCGTAATCGCACCCATCGTCTGCACGACTTGTCCCACGACTTCACCGCCCTTGACGGCGTGGCTCGACGCCGATACCACCAGCTGATTGGCCTGGCGCGCGTTGTCCGCGTTCTGTTTTACGGTCGACGTCAGTTCTTCCATGGCCGCCGCCGTCTCTTCCAGGCTCGACGCCTGGGCTTCCGTGCGCGCCGACAGGTCCAGGTTGCCCGACGCGATCTGGCTCGATGCGCTGGCAATGGAACCCGTACTGTCGCGAACTTCGCGTATCGTCACGTTCAACGATGCGACGAAGCGGTTGAAGGCGGCAGCCAGCGCACCGACCTCGTCTTCCGATTCGACGGGCATGCGGCGGCTCAGGTCGCCATTGCCGCTGGCGATTTCGCTGAGCATGTCGGCCGCCCGCGCGACGGGAGCGGCGATGGCGCGGCTGATGACATAAATGATGCACAGGGCGATGCCGCCACCGACCAGGCCGGCGATCAGGGCGGCAATCAGGGCCGAACGCGTGACATTGCCCAGCACTTCCGCTTCCGGTACTTCCGCCATCACGTACAGATTCAATTCCGGCACGAAGGAGGCGGCGACGAACTGGCGTCCAGCAGGCGCATCGTAGATGGCATACGCGTATTTTTTGCCAGTCAGCAGGCTCTGGCTCAGGGTATCGCTGAAGCCGGGCAAATCCTTGAGTGCATGCTTGCCGTCGGCCAAGGCCGTGTCGCGGTGCACGAGCAGCACGCCATTCGCGCGCGCCAGGTAGACATGGCCCGTCTGGCCGATCTTGTAGCTGCGGATGGTGTCGGCCAGCGCATTGATGGACAGGCCCAGGCCGGCCGCGATCTGCTTGCCGCCCGCCGTCTGGCCGCGCGCATTCAGGTACAGCATCAGGTCGCTGGAGTTTTCCGCCTTGTCGATGTCGAGCGTGTAGGCCTTGTCGCCGGCCAGCAAGCCATAAAACCACTGGTCTGCCGCCTGGTTCTTGTCCAGGGTACGCAGCAAGCCTTCCGTGGTGAAATATTTGCCCGTGCTGGCCGAGGCCCAGTTGATCGAGGCGGCCTTGTTTTTTTCCTTGACCACGGTGGCGTAGCGCTGGAAGGTGGCGATGCCGCTGTCGGGCAAGCCCGCGTCTTCCCAGTCTTGCAAGTAGACATCATTGGCCATGGTCTGCACCACGGACAGGGGCTGGCTGATCTGGCGCAGCACGTCGTTGCGGATTTCGCCCACTTGCGCCGGCAACTCCTGGCTGACGACGCGCTCGCGCACGTAATCGCTGCTCATGCGCACGCTGAGGAAAGACGAGATCGCCATGAAGAGCAGCAGGCACAAGCCCATGCTGAACAGGAGTTTTTTCTGGATGGAGAGGCGGCGGAGCAGAGACATGGAAGACCTTGGAGGATGGCCTGCAGAATGAGCAGAAAAGCGGGCAGGCGAGCAGACAGTATACCGGCCGCACTGCGCCTTCCATCGCACCATTGCTGCTTTTCATTCACTTATGTTGCATTGCAGCAACGCGCGATCGTCTCAGGCAGGCAAGCCGTGGGCGATCAATTCCAGCGGCAATTCCGTGCTGCACTTGATCTGCTCCATGGAAAAGGCGGACGACACGCCCGTCAGCTGCACGGCCTTGATGAGTTTTTTATAAAACGTGTCGTAGCCCTTGATGTCGGTGGTGACGACTTTCAGCAGGTAGTCGATGTCGCCGCTCATGCGGTGAAATTCCTGTACCTCGGGCAAGACGATGACGGCGGCGGCGAAGCGGCGCAGCCATTTCTCATCGTGCTGGCCCGTGCGCACGCTGACGAAGACGGTCACGGGCAAACCCACTTTTTGGCGGTTGACGATGGCCACGCGGCTCTCGATATAGCCCTCTTCCTCCAGGCGCTTGACCCGCTTCCAGCAAGGCGTGCTGGACAGGCCGATCTTCTCGCTGAGGGCGGCGATCGACAGGGTGCCGTCCTGCTGCAGGGCTGCGAGGATGGCGCAGTCGAATTTGTCGAGCGAGGCGTTTGGTGAATTCATTTTACTAATCCAGTTTTTATGGCATGAACATGCTGCATGGTACCTTGTTTGCAGTATTTTTTGGCATATCTTCACGGGGGCAGGCCGGTAGACTATCTATATATCCCAGCCGCCTGCGCTGTGCCCTTTTTATAGAATACTCAGACTGCCATCATGAAAGAAATCTACCTCGACAGCAATGCCACCACTTGCGTGCTGCCCGCCGCCGTTGCCGCCGCCCGGCAAGCGATGGAGCAGGGCTATGGTAATCCCAGCAGCACCCACGCGACGGGATTGCAGGCCAAGGCCATGATGGATGGCGTGCGCCAGCGCGCCGCCCGCTTGCTGGGCGTGGGCGACGGCCGCCTGATGTTCAACAGCGGCGCCACGGAAGGCATCCAGACGGCCGTGCTGTCTGCGCTGTGTGCGTTGCGCGAACGGCGCGATGCAGGCAAGCGCATCGGCAGCCTGCTGCTGTATGGCGCGACCGAGCACAAGGCCGTGCCGGAAAGCCTGGCGCACTGGAATCGGCTGCTGGGCCTGAACCTGGAAGTGCGCAAGCTGCCCGTCGATGCGCAGGGGCGCCACGATTTGCAGGCGCTCGGTGCGCTGATCGGCGACGCGGCCATGCTGTGCACGATGGCGGCGAATAATGAAACGGGCGTCGTCAGCGATTTGTCCGGCATCGCCCACCTGCTGCAGGAACGCGGTGCCGATGCCTACTGGATGGTCGATTGCGTGCAGGCGCTGGGCAAGCTGAAACTGAACCTGGCCGCCACGCGCATCGATTACGCGCCGTTTTCCGGCCACAAGCTGTACGCGCCCAAGGGCATCGGCATGCTGTACGTGCGCGCCGGCGCCCCGTTTACGCCCCTGATGATGGGCGGCGGCCAGGAGGCGGGCCTGCGCTCGGGCACGGAAAACATGGCCGGCATCGCCGCGCTGGGCGCCGTGCTGGGCGCGCTCGACGATGGCAAGACCTTCCGCAGCGACGCCGACCTGGCCGCGTTCCGCGTGCAGCTGGTTGCCAGCCTGGAACGCGCTTTCCCCGGCATCGTCTTCAATATGCCGTTCGACTTGTCCTTGCCGACGACGCTCAATTTTTCCGTGCCGGGCCTGTCCTCGAAAGAGCTGTTGGACCTGTTCGACGCGGCGCGCGTGCGCGTCAGCTCGGGCAGCGCCTGTTCCGCCGCCAAGGCGCTCCCCAGCTATGTCCTGGAAGCGATGCACGTGCCGCAATGGCGCGCCAGCTCGGCCATCCGTTTATCGTTCGGCCCCCTGATCGACGCGGCGACCATTACCGCCGCCTGCGCGCGCATCGAGCGCTGCGGTGAAGCGCTGCGCAGCAGCTGCCTGTTGCCGTCGACACTGGCGCCATCGCCGCAGGACGGCGTAGTCCAGTTGAGCGTCGATGGCCAGTGCACCTGGCTGCTCAGCGACCTTGCCAGCGCCAGTTGCGTCGTCATCGATCCCGTCGCCGCCCTCGTGCCGCGCCTGGCCGCCTTCATCCGCTGCCAGCACCTGGCCTTGCGGGCCATCGTGCACACGGCGGCGCCAGCCGACCATGGCGTGGCGCGTCTGGCCTTGCTGCAGGAACTCGAGATCGAACAAGTCGGCCGCGTCGATATCGACGGTGAGCTGGCGCTGGGCCAGCAGCGTTTGCGCCGCATCGAGTGCGGCGAAACCCATGTGTACCTGCTGGAGCAGCGCTTCGCCTTCATCGGCAACCTGGCTTCCGAGGCGCTGGCGCCCTTGCTGGATGCGGCGCTGCTGACGCAAGACACCGTGCTGTGCGCGTCAGGCGACGACGGCAGCATTTGCGATACCGTGCGCACGGTGCAGGACGGTAGCGTGCCGGCCGCCGAACTGCAGCTCGACGCGGCCGCCTTGCCCGCCTTCCTGCGCCAGCATCCCGACGCCATCCTCGTCGACGTGCGCGAAGCGTATGAACATGCGGCGTGCGCCGGCACGGTGTTCGAGGACTGCGAGGTACGCAGCGTACCGCTGAGCCGCCTGGCGGGGCAAGTGGCCGCGTGGCTGCGGCAGCCGCAGCGCCCGCTGGTCTTTTTCTGCCGCAGCGGCAATCGCAGCGCGCGCGCCAGCGCCTGTTTGCGCCGCCTCGGCCACGGCGCCGCATGGCAGCTCAACGGCGGCATGGCGATGGCGGAAGCGACGCGCCACCCGCTGGCCATCGCTGCCTGAGCGGCTTGGACTTTCCTCGTTGAAATATTGCACCGTGCCATCATCGGTACGGTGCACGCTATTCGTTTCCTTGCGGCATTTTTTCACTGTCCAGTCTGCAAATTTCTTTGCCGACACGCTTCCAAAGCGCCAGCTATGTACGCTAGCGCACGGTCTTGCCTGCGCGGCCCTCCTACGATGAAGTTCAGAAAATCTCCCTATACCCTGAGATTCGTCGCAACGCTCCGGCGCTTCGCTTTCCGTCTTCGCCAGTGTCCGATCGTGTTCTTGCAGACTGGGCTCGCGTGACGGTGGCCGCTGGCTGTGTGCGCGCACCTAGCGAGGCCCAAGTTGAAAGAGTACACAGCAGTTGTCACGCAGCAGATCAAGGAACAGATTTCCAAAGTTAAAGAAATCTTCCGCGACCATTCCCTTGCACCGGACACCTTCGACGCCGCGCGCGACGATGCCTTGCCCCTGCGTTCCGAATTATTCAGCGCCATGCAGATGGCCGCCCACGGCAAGCATGTGGCCACCGGCCATGCGGTGGGCAAGCATCATGGCCGCGACCGCCTGCTGGCGCGCCTGGCCGACAATGCGGCCCTGATCACGGCCACCGTCAACGAATTGACGGCGACCGTCAAAAGCGGGCGCCAGGTCACGCCCGCGTCGGAATGGCTGCTCGATAATTTTTATCTGATCGAAGAGCAGATCCGCACCACGCGGCGCCACCTGCCGAAGAACTACAGCAAGGAGCTGCCGCGATTGACGTCGGGCCCCGATGCCGGCTGCCCGCGCGTCTATAAAATTGCGCTGGAAATCATCTCGCACGGCGATGGCAGGGTCGACCTGGAAAATCTGTGCCACTTCGTCGAGGCCTACCAGGACGTGGCCACCTTAACCCTGGGCGAACTGTGGGCCGTGCCCATCATGTTGCGCCTGGCCCTGATCGAAAACCTGCGCCGCGTGGCCGTGCGCGTGGCCGACGACCGCACGCAGCGCGACCTGGCCAACACCTGGGCCGACCAGATGACGGAGATCGCCGAGCGCAATCCCAGCGGCTTGATCCTGCTGGTGGCCGACATGGCCCGTTCGAATCCGCCGATGACCAGCGCCTTCGTGGCCGAATTGTCGCGTCGCCTGCAGGGACAAAGTTCCTCGCTGACCCTGGCGCTGTCGTGGCTGACGCACAAGCTGGCCGAGTCGGGCCTCACCATCGAGCAGCAGATCCAGTCCGAGATCGGGCAGCAGGCGGCCGACCAGGTGTCGATCGCCAACAGCATCGGCAGCCTGCGTTTTCTCGGCACCATGGATTGGCAGGAATTCGTCGAGACCATGAGCGTGGTCGAGCAAACCTTGCGCCTGGACCCGGCCAGCACCTATGGCTTGATGGATTTCGCCACGCGCGACAGCTACCGCCACGCCATCGAACGCATCGCCAAGCGCAGCGCGCGCAGCGAAGTGGAAGTGGCCGAGATGGTGGTGCAACTGGCGCACACGCACGGCAACGGCAATGACGCGCGCCGCGGCCACATCGGCTTTTACTTGGTGGGGCGCGGCGTGCTGGTGCTGGAAAAGCAGGCAGGCGCGAAGCTGCCCTTTGTCGAGGCGCTGCAGCATACGGCGCGCGCCGCGCCGCTGGCCGTCTACCTGGGCGCCATCTGCTTCCTGAGCCTGGCGACGAGCGCCTTGCTGCTCGAGCGCGCCGTGCGCCATGGCGTGCAGGGCTGGCCCCTGGCAGCGCTGGGCGCGCTGGCGCTATTGGGCAGCAGCCAGCTGGCCGTGGCCGTGGTGAACTGGCTGGCGACCCTGATGACGTCGCCGCATCCGCTGCCGCGCATGGATTACCAGGCCGGCATTCCGTCGGACGCGCGCGGTATCGTTGTCGTGCCGACCCTGATCTACAGCCAGGAAAATGTGGCGGCCCTGTGCGAGGCGCTGGAAGTGCGTTATCTCGCCAACCGTGATCCGAACCTGCGTTTCTGCCTGCTGACGGACTTCGTCGACGCGCAAACGCAAACGATGCCCGGCGACGAAGCCCTGTTGCGCCAGGCGCAGGACACCATCCGCACCCTGAACGAGAAGTACCGCGTGGAGGGCGTCGAATTCAAGGAAAACGGCGACCCGGCCGACGCCGAGGAGCTGGGCCATGTCGGGCCGTTCCTGCTGCTGCACCGTCCGCGCCTGTGGAATTCGCAGCAGAATGCGTGGATGGGGCAGGAGCGCAAGCGCGGCAAATTGTCCGACCTGCACGCGTTCTTGCGCGGCGGCGCGCGCGACAAATTTTCGCTGGTGGAAGGCGAGTTGCGCGGTCTGCGCACGATCAAATACGTGATCACGCTCGACACGGATACGCAGCTGCCGCGCGACGCGGCGCGCGAATTCATCGCCACCATGATGCACCCGCTGAACCGCCCCGTGCTCGACGCGGCCGGCACGCGCGTGGTGGCCGGCTACGGCATCCTGCAGCCGCGCGTGGCCGTGGCGCTGCCCAGCGCGAACGCGTCGCGCTACGAGCTGCTGTGTGGCGGCGAACCGGGCATCGACCCGTACACGCGTACGGTTTCCGACCTGTACCAGGATGTGTTTTATGAAGGCTCGTTCATCGGCAAGGGCATCTATGACCTCGACATGTTCGAGCGCGTGCTGGGCCAGCGCCTGCCCGACAATAAAATCCTCAGCCACGATCTGCTGGAAGGTTGTTATTTGCGCGCGGGACTCCTGAGCGACTCGCAGCTGTACGAGGAATATCCGGCCCGCTACGACGCCGACGTGAGCCGCCGCCAGCGCTGGATCCGCGGCGACTGGCAATTGATCGGCTGGCTGCTGGGCCGTGTGCCGGGCCGCGCCGGCAAGCGCGAACGCAACCCGCTGTCGATGCTGTCGCGCTGGAAGCTGTTCGACAATCTGCGCCGCAGCGTCGTGGCGCCTGCGACCACCGTGTCGCTGCTGCTGGTGTGGGGCTTCTTGCCGCACGTGGCATTCTGGAGCGCGGCCGTGCTGGCCATCATCTTCCTGCCGCCCGTCTTTTCGGCCCTGTACGATCTGCTGCGCAAGCCACGCGACACCCTGTGGCGCCAGCACCTGGCCGCCTTCGAGCGGCGCTGCGGGGTGCAGTTTTCGCACGCCATGCTGACCCTCGTCTTCCTGCCGTACGAAGCGTGGATCAGCCTGGACGCCATCGCCCGCACCCTGTGGCGCCTGGGCGTGTCGCACAAGCATTTGCTTGACTGGCGCGCTTCGAACCTGCACAGCTCTTCCGGTTCACAGGCCGACAGCTGGCGCGCCATGTGGTGCTCGCCCGCGCTGGCGCTGGCCGCCTTCGGCGCCTTGCTCTACTGGCGCCCGGAAGCCTTGCCGGCCGCCGCCGTGGTGCTGTTGTTGTGGCTGGCCGCACCCGCCATCGCCTGGTGGATCAGCCGCCCCATCGAGCGGGCCGTGGCGCGTTTGTCGGCCGAGCAGGGACGTTTTTTGCACGGCGTGGCGCGCAAGACCTGGGCGTATTTCGACACTTTCGTCGGGCCGGACGATCACTGGCTGCCGCCCGATAACATGCAGGAGCATCCGAACCTGGTGGTGGCGCACCGCACCTCGCCGACGAATATCGGCCTGGCGCTGCTGGCCAACCTGACGGCCTACGATTTCGGCTACATCACCATGGGCCAGCTGATCGAACGCAGCCGTGCCACCTTGCACAGCATGGGGGAGCTGGAACGCTTCCAGGGCCACTTCTATAACTGGTACGACACGCAAACGCTCAAGGCGCTGCAGCCGATGTACATCTCGACAGTCGACAGCGGCAACCTGGCCGGCCATCTGCTGACCTTGCAGCCGGGACTGGTGGAACTGTATGACGCCCCGATCATCGGCGCGCAGGTGGTGCAGGGCATCCGCACGACGGCGCAGGTGCTGCAGGAATTCATCGCCGCCGAAGGCGAGGGCAAGGCCATGCGCGAGAGCATGACCCTGCTGCAGGCAGCGGCCGCTCCCGCCAGCCTGGCCGAATGGCATGCCTATCTCGCTGCCGCGAATGGCGCGGCCGATGCGCTGCTGTCGCTGACCCTGCAAAGCGAGGATGGCGAGCTGTCGATGTGGGCGGGTGCGCTGGCGCGCCAGTGCCGCGCGGCGCTGGCCGAATTGCTGCAACTGGCGCCCTGGGCGGCGCAGGCGGGCGTCGATGCGGCGCTGATGCGCGTGCCGACCCTGCGCGAACTGGCCAACCTGGAAGCGCCGCAAGGCACGCCTTCCGAACTGGCCGCCTTGCTGGCGCAAGGCCGCGAACAGGCGGGCCGCCACATGCGCGACATTGCCCATGCTGCGGGCCAGGCGCGCGACTTCGCGCAGATCGAATACGGCTTCCTGTATAACCCATCGACAAAACTGCTGGCCATCGGCTACAACGTCAGCGAACGGCGGCTGGACCCCAGCTACTACGATTTGCTCGCTTCCGAAGTGCGCCTGGCCAGCTTCATCGCCATCGCCCAGGGCCAGCTGCCGCAGGAGCACTGGTTCGCCCTGGGCCGCCAGCTGTGCATGGTGGCTGGCCAGCCCGTGCTGCTGTCGTGGAGCGGCTCGATGTTCGAGTACCTGATGCCGCTCCTGGTGATGCCGAACTACCCGAACACCTTGCTCGACCAGACCTACCACTCCGTCATCGAGGCGCAGATCGATTACGGGCGCCAGCGCGATGTGCCGTGGGGGATTTCCGAATCCGGCTACAACACGGTCGACGCCAGTTTGAACTATCAGTACCGCGCCTTCGGCGTGCCGGGGCTGGGCTTGAAGCGGGGCCTGGCCGACGACCTGGTGGTGGCGCCTTACGCCAGCATGATGGGGCTGATGGTGCAGCCGGAAGCGTCGTGCCAGAACCTGCAGCGCATGCAGGCGGCCGGCTACATGGGCCGCTACGGCTTTTTTGAGGCGATCGATTTCACCACGGCGCGCCTGCCGCGCGGGCAGGGCAGCGCCATCATCCGCTCCTTCATGGTGCACCACCAGGGCATGGGCTTTTTGGCCCTCAGCTACCTGCTGCACGACCGCCCGATGCAGCGCCGTTTCGAGTCCGATCCGCTGCTGCAATCGGCCTTGCTGGTGCTGCAGGAACGCACGCCGCAGGCAGGCGCGTTTTATTCGAACACGGCCGAACTGGCGGTGCTGCGCAGCGGCGCGCCCGAGCAGGCCATGCCGATGCGCATCCTCACGCAAGCCAACAGCGCCGTGCCCGAAACGCAGCTGCTGTCGAATGGCCGCTACCACGTCATGGTGAGCAATGCGGGCGGCAGTTACAGCCGCTGGAAAGACCTGTCCGTCACGCGCTGGCGCGAAGACAGCACGCGTGATAACTGGGGCAATTTCTGCTACCTGCGCGATCTCGATGATGGCGAAGTCTGGTCCACCATGTACCAGCCCACCCTGGCCGAACCGAAGAAATACGAAGTGATTTTTTCGGAAGGACGGGCCGAGTTCCGCCGTGCCGACCACGGCCTGGACCTGTACACGGAAATCGTCGTTTCGCCCGAGGACGACATCGAAATCCGGCGTACGCGCATCAGCAATAATTCGAACCGCCAGCGGCGCATCGAGATCACCAGCTTTGCCGAAGTGGTGATGGCGCCGGCGGCGGCCGATGCGGCCCATCCCGCGTTCAGCAAGCTGTTCGTGCAGACGGAAATCCTCGCGCATGAAAAGGCGATCCTGTGCACGCGCCGGCCCCGCTCGAAGGAGGAGCAGATGCCGTGGCTGCTGCATGTGATGACCGTGCACGATATCGAGCGCTACGAAGTATCGTTCGAGACGGACCGCGCGCGCTTCATCGGCCGCGGCAACACGGCGCAGCTGCCACAGGCGCTGCAGGAAAGTGGGCCGCTCAGTGGCGGCCACGGTTCCGTGCTCGACCCCATCGTGGCCATCCGCTACGTCATCACGCTCGAACCCGACCAGGCTGTCACGGTCGACAGCGTCACCGGCATGGCCGAGCAGCGCGATGCGGCCTTGCACCTGATCGACAAATACCAGGACCGCCATCTGGCCGACCGCGTGTTCGAACTGGCCTGGACGCACAGCCAGGTGGTGCTGCGCCAGTTGAACGCCAGCGAAGCGGACGCGCAGCTGTATGCGCGCCTGGCCAACGCCGTGATCTATCCGAATGCGGCCCTGCGTGCCGAAGCCAGCATCCTGATCAAGAACCAGCGCGGCCAGTCCGGCCTGTGGGCGTATGCCATTTCCGGCGACCTGCCCATCGTGCTGCTGCAGATACGCGACGCGGCCAATATCGAGCTGGCGCGCCAGATGGTGCAGGCGCATGCCTATTGGCGCCTGAAAGGATTGATCGTCGATCTGGTGATCTGGTACGAAGAGCAGTCGGGCTACCGCCAGCTGCTGCACGACCAGATCATGGGCCTGATTGCCTCGGGCATCGATGCGCAGGCGATCGACCGTCCGGGCGGCATCTTCGTGCGCCTGGCCGAGCAGATCGCCAATGAAGACCGCATCTTGCTGCAATCGGTGGCGCGCGCCATCATCAGCGACTTGCGCGGCACCCTGGCCGAGCAGGTCAAGCGCCCGCCGAGCCCCGTGCTGCGCATGCCGCCGCTGCTGCAGGACCCGGCCCGCGAACAGGGCGGCGTGCCGCACCGGGCGCCCAAGCGAGAGCTGATCCTGGAAAATGGCCTCGGTGGTTTCACACCCGACGGCCGCGAATACGTGATCACCACGGCAGAAGGCAAGCAGACGCCGGCGCCGTGGTCGAACGTGCTGGCCAATGCGCAATTCGGCACCGTGGTGTCGGAAGCGGGGCAGGCGTACACGTGGAGCGAGAATGCGCATGAATTCCGCCTCACGCCATGGCAGAACGACCCCGTGTCCGACCTGTCCGGCGAAGCGTTTTATGTGCGCGACGAGCAGACGGGCCAGTTCTGGTCGCCCTCGTCTTTACCCGCTCGCGGCAGCGGCGACTACGTGACGCGCCACGGTTTCGGCTACAGCATTTTCGAACACAGCGAAGGCGGCATCGCCACGGAGTTGTGCACCTATGTGGCGCTCGATGCGGCCGTCAAATATTCGGTGATCAAGGTGCGCAACGACAGCGGCGTGCCGCGCCGCCTGTCCGTTACCGGCTATGTGGAATGGGTGATGGCCGACCTGCGCGCCAAGTCCGGCATGCACGTGGCCACCGAGGTCGACACGATCAGCGGTGCCCTGTTTGCGCGCAATAACTACAACACGGAGTTTTCGGGCCGCGTCGGCTTCTTCAATACGGACGCCAGCATCCGCTCCATCACCTGCGACCGCAATGAATTCATCGGCCGCAACGGCAGCCTGGCGCAGCCGGCGGCGCTGCGCCGCGTGCGCCTGTCCGGCAAGGCTGGCACGGGACTGGACCAGTGTGCCGCCATCCAGGTGCCGTTCGAACTGCAGCCGGGGCAGGAGCGCGAAATCGTCTTTATCCTCGGCGTGGGCGGGCGCCGCAATGCCGACGCCAGCACCATGGTGCAGCGCCATGCGGGCAAGGAAGCGGCCCGCAGTGCGCTCGACGCGGTGCGCGCGCACTGGGAAAGTACCCTGGGCGCCGTGCGCATCGAAACGCCTGACCCGTCGCTCGACGTGATCGCCAATGGCTGGCTGATGTACCAGACCATCGCCTGCCGCCTGTGGGCGCGTAGCGGCTATTACCAGTCCGGCGGCGCCTACGGTTTCCGCGACCAGCTGCAAGATGCGATGGCCATGATCCACACGGCGCCGCAGCTGCTGCGCAAGCACTTGCTGCTGTGCGCGGCACACCAGTTTGTCGAGGGCGACGTGCAGCACTGGTGGCATCCGCCGTCGGACCGGGGCGTGCGCACGCACTGCTCCGACGATTACCTGTGGCTGCCGCTGGCCGCCTGCCGCTATGTGATCGCCACGGGCGACGTCAATGTGCTGTCGGAAGTGGCGCCCTTCATCGAGGGGCGCGCCGTCAAGCCGGAAGAGGATTCGTATTACGACCTGCCCGTGCGTTCGGGCGAATCGGCCGACCTGTACGAACACTGCGTGCGCGCCATCCGCCATGGCCTGCGCCTCGGCGTGCACGGCTTGCCGCTGATGGGGTCCTGTGACTGGAACGATGGCATGGACAAGGTGGGCGAGCATGGCAAGGGCGAGAGCGTGTGGCTGGCTTTCTTCCTGTATGAAGTGTTGCAGCGCTTTGCCGAAGTGGCCATGCTGCGCGGCGACGCCGCGTTCGCCCAGTTCTGCCGCGACGAAGCCGTGAAACTGGCCGCCAACGTCGAGGAGCATGCGTGGGACGGCGAGTGGTACCGGCGCGCGTATTTCGATGACGGCACGCCATTGGGTTCGCACACGAACGAGGAATGCCAGATCGATTCGATTTCGCAAAGCTGGGGCGTGCTGTCGGGCGCCGCCAACAAGGAGCGGGTCGCCGGCGCCATGCGCCAGGTCGATGCGCGCCTGGTGCGCCGCGATTCGGGCGTGATCCAGCTGCTCGATCCGCCGTTCGACAAGGCCGACCTCAATCCCGGCTACATCCGCGGCTATGTGCCGGGTGTGCGCGAGAACGGCGGTCAGTACACGCATGCTGCCATCTGGACGGCGATGGCGTTTGCCCGCATGGGCGACGGCGAAAAGGCGTGGGAATTGCTGCGCATGATCAGTCCCGTGCGCCATGGCGCAGACGCGCAGGCGGTGGCGCGCTACAAGGTGGAACCGTACGTGGTGACGGCCGACGTGTATGCCGTGGCGCCGCATGTGGGACGCGGCGGCTGGAGCTGGTACACGGGATCGTCGGGCTGGCTGTACCGGCTGATCGTCGAATCCCTGCTGGGATTGACGCGCGAAGCGAACGTGCTGCGCATGGCGCCGACGATGCCGGCCGAGTGGCGCAGCTTCAAGCTGCATTACCGCTTCGGCGCCAGCAGCTATGCCATCACGGTGGAGCAGGCGCAGGGGCGGCCTGCGGGATTGTCGCTCGATGGCGTGGCGCAGGGCGGCAACAGCATCGCCCTGCGCGACGAGGGCCGCGAGTATGCGGTGCTATTGCTGCTCTAGTCCTGCCCCCGTACTTGCCACGTATCGTGTTCGGGACGGCGCCGGCCTGCCAGTAGGATCAGGCCGGCGCCAAACAGCAGCAGGTCGCGCGTGCGCACTTCGGGCGCGGACGGCGTTGCCGCCTGGTGGTAGTTCACGGCTGCCGCCGTGGCGGCGGCAGGCTGGATGGCGCAAGCGGCCAGGCACAGCGCCGCCACTTTTCTATTTAACTGCATACATTCCTCAAGAAAGCGCGGTGGGCACCAAGTGGCACCGCGCCAGTGTTCATGTCGACGACATTGTAATTATAGACATGAATATTGTAAATGAGAAATTATCTAAAGCTCTCTCAAAACCCCAGGACGGCGCCTGCGCCCAGCAGGGTGGCCACGCCCAGCACGGCAAAGACCAGCGCCGCGATGCCATGCACGAGGCGCAGCGACACGCGGTTGGCGATCCTGTCGCCCAGGTAGACGGCCGGCACGTTGGCCAGCATCATGCCGAAGGTGGTGCCCAGCACGACGGAAACGATATCGTGATAACGCGCCGCCAGCGCCACCGTCGCCACCTGCGTCTTGTCGCCCATTTCCGCCATGAAGAAGGCGATCAGGGTGGTCAGGAAGACGCCGTATTTGGCCAGCTTCGTCTCGTCTTCATCGAGCTTGTCGGGGATCAGGGTCCAGGCGGCCATGGCCAGGAACGACACGCCCAGCACCCAGCGCAGCACGTCGGGTCCCAGCATGCTGGTGATCCAGGCGCCGACGGCGGCGGCGAACGCGTGGTTGGCGATGGTGGCGACGAAAATGGCCAGCACGATGGGTAGCGGCTTGCGGAATTTGGCGGCCAGTAGAAAGGCCAGGAGTTGGGTTTTGTCGCCGATTTCAGCGAGACCGACGATGCCGGTGGAGATGAGGAATGCTTCCATGAGATTGCAAGAGGTACGCGGGCCGGACGAATTAACCAATGATCCACGGGCGACTCCGGCCCATGCGGCCGCCCTGGATCAATGGTCTCGTCAAGTTCTGCAACCACCTGCACCATGGCCTGCGGGCCAATCATGTTGATACAGGTTCCCGCGGCAGGACCGCGGGACGACTACTCCCCAATGTTCGAGGCGCATCATACGCCAATGCCCGCGCCGGCGCCAGTAGCGCCGGGGCGCGGCACTGCCTGGTGTGTGGGACTTCGACAACAATGACCGGTTTGCAAACAGACTCGACTTAGAATGCAGTTCTGTCCACGACTCCCAGATGGAATGCGCCATGCCGGTCCTTGTCCGCTTGCTTGCCTTGTGTTTGACCTTGTTTGCTCCCTTGTCCGGCCTGTGCGCCGCCGCACCCTTCGACGACAAGTTCCGCCAGCTGGAAGAGCTGCTGCCCACGCCGAACAGCTACCGCACGGCTTCCGGCGCGCCGGGCCACGCCTACTGGCAGCAGCGCGCCGATTACGTGATCCGCGCCACGCTCGATGAGGAACGGCGCGCCATCACGGCCAGCGAGCAGATCACCTATCACAACCGCTCGCCCGACAGCCTGGCCTATCTGTGGCTGCAGCTGGACCAGAATGGCTTGCGCCAGGATGCCGACCAGCGCCGCGTATTGAGTGCCCCATCGCGCCAGGCCTGGCTGAGTAACAGCGAGGACGAGGCGCTGAAATTCGAGGACTTGCGCGCCATCCATGCGGGCCGCGAATTTGACGGCGGCTTCAAGCTTACCGCCGTGAAAGCGGCCAACGGCAAGCCGTTGCCGTATGTCGTCAACCAGACCATGCTGCGCATCGATCTGCCGGTGGCGCTGGCGCCCGGCCAGAGCATCACGTTCAATATCGATTGGTCGTATCAGATCAATGACCAGAAGGTGCTCGTCGAGCGCTCCGGCTACGAATATTTTGAAGACGACAAGAACACGATCTTCCAGATCGCGCAGTGGTTCCCCCGCATGGCCGCGTATTACGACGCCGTCGGCTGGCAGCACAAGCAGTTCCTCGGCTCCGGTGAATTCACCCTGGAATTTGGCGACTACGAGCTGTATCTGACGGTGCCGGGCGATCACGTGGTGGCCGCCACGGGAGAGCTGCAAAATCCTGCTAGCGTGCTGAGCGCGGCGCAGCGCGAGCGCCTGGCGAAGGCAAAAAACAGCACTACGCCGCTGCTGGTGATCACGCCGCAGGAAGCGCTGGCGGCGGAGAAGGGCAAGGCGGCCGGGATGAAAACCTGGCACTTCAAGGCGGCCAGTGTGCGCGACGTGGCGTGGGCGTCGAGCCGCAAGTTCATCTGGGATGCGCAGGGACTCGATAGCGGCGGCAAGCGCGTGATGGCCATGTCGTATTACCCGAACGAGGGCAATCCGCTGTGGCAGCAGTACAGCACGCGCGCCGTCGTGCATGCGATCGAGCAGTACAACAAATACAGTTTCGACTATCCGTATCCGAATGCGATTTCCGTCAACGGCGCCGTGGGCGGCATGGAGTACCCGATGATTGCGTTCAATGGCGGGCGCCCCGTGAAGGACAAGAAGACGGGAGAACGCACGTATTCGAAGACGACCAAATATGACCTGATCGGCGTGATCATCCACGAAGTGGGCCACAATTATTTTCCCATGATCGTCAACTCGGACGAGCGCCAGTGGACGTGGATGGACGAAGGTTTGAATTCCTTCCTGCAGTACCTGGCCGAGCAGGCGTGGGAAGAGCATTTCCCGTCCTGGAATGGCGAGCCGCGCAAGATCGTCGACTACATGCGCAGCCAGAACCAGGTGCCCATCATGACCAATTCCGAGTCCTTGCTGCAGTTCACGGCGAACGCCTACGACAAGCCGGCCACGGCCCTCAACATCCTGCGCGAGACCATCCTCGGACGCGAACTGTTCGACTTCGCCTTCAAGCAGTACGCGCTGCGCTGGAAGTTCAAGCGCCCGACGCCGGCCGACTTTTTCCGCACCATGGAAGACGCGTCCGGCACGGACCTGGACTGGTTCTGGCGCGGCTGGTTCTATACCACCGACGCGGTCGACATCAGCATCGACGGCATCAGCGAATATGGCGTGAGCACGAAGAATCCGGAAGTCGAGAAAGCGTGGAAGAAGGCGCAGAAAGACGCGCAGCCCATCTCGATCTCGGACCAGCGCAACAAGGCGCTGCCGAAGAAGATCGACATCGATCCCGCGCTGAAGGATTTCTACAACCAGCATGATGAATTCACGGTCACCAACAAGGACCGCAACAGCTATGCGGAAGAGCAGGAAACGCTGGAGCCGTGGGAGAGAAAGCTGCTGGAACAGCGCAACATGGGCAAGCATCTGTACCTGGTCGATTTTTCGAATCTCGGCGGCTTGGTGATGCCGCTGATCCTGGAAATCGAACTGAAAAGCGGCAAGAAGATCATCGAGCGCGTACCGGCGGAAGTGTGGCGCTATGCGCCGGACAAGATCAGCAAGGTGATCGTCACGGATGAACCGATGGTAGGGCTGGTGCAGGACCCGTACTGGGAGACGGCCGACATCGACACCAGCAACAATAGCTGGCCGAGAAAAATCACGCCATCGCGCCTGGAGCTGTTCAAGCAGGACCGCGACAAGAACAACCTGATGAAGGATTTTAATACGCCGCTCAAGGCGCCCGAGGCAAAGCCGGAAGCCAAGGCCGAGACGAAATAGGGAAACAGCGCCGGCCAGTCCGGCGCTTTTTTCTGCCGGCCTGCGCGGGAAGTGCTATTCTGCGCGACGCCCCGGCGCACACGGACCGGGGCTTTCGCAAATCATTCAAAAGACGACCATGCAAACTTTGACCTTCCTGCGCGCGCTGGGCTGTGCGCTACTTTGCCAGGTAACCCTGGCCGCGCACGCCGACCCCCTCAGCTACGCGCGCTACGACCAGGTGCGCACGCGCGACCTGCAGCTGGACCTGAAAGCGGACTTCAAGCAAAAGACCCTGTCCGGCTATGCCGAGCTGTCCTTGAACTGGATCGATCCTGCGGCGCGCACCCTGGTGCTCGACACGCGCGATTTGTCGATCGCAAAAGTGCAGGTACAGGACAAGCGCGGCGCCTGGCAGATGGCGCCGTACCAGCTGGACAAGGCCGACCCGGAAAAGGGCCAGGCGCTGCGCATCACCACCACGGGCCAGCCGGGCAAGGTGCGCGTCTACTATCACACGGCGCCGAACGCCATCGCGCTGCAGTGGCTCACGCCGCAGCAAACCATGTCGGGCAAGCTGCCATTCATGTTCAGCCAGTCGCAAAGCATCAACGCCCGCTCGTGGGTGCCATCGCAGGATACGCCGGCCGTGCGTTTTACGTATAGCGCGCGCATCGATGCGCCAGCGGGCATGCGCGTCGTGATGAGCGCCGAGAACGACGAAAAGGCGACGGGCAAGGGCGGCTGGAAATTCAGGATGCCGCAGCCGATTCCATCGTACCTGCTGGCCATTGCCATCGGCGAGCTGGAAGTGCGCAAACTCGGTCCCCGCTCCGCCGTGTATGCGGAACCGCCGCGCATCAAGGCGGCCGAATACGAACTGGCCGACACGGAAAAGATGATCCAGGCAGCCGAAGCGCTGTACGGCCCGTATGGATGGGGGCGCTACGACATGATCGTGCTGCCACCATCGTTCCCCTACGGCGGCATGGAAAACCCGCGCCTGACCTTCCTCACGCCGACCATGATCGCGGGCGACCGCAGCCTGGTCGACCTGATCGCGCATGAACTGGCCCACTCGTGGTCGGGCAACCTGGTCACCAACGCGTCGTGGAAGCACATGTGGCTCAATGAAGGCTTCACCACCTACGTCACGACGCGCATCGTCGAGCAGCTGTATGGCAGCGACGTGGCGCAGATGGGCGTGCAGGTCGACCAGGAAGAACTGGCCGCCTCGATCCGCGAACTACCGGCCGCGAAAACGGCGCTGATCACGCGCGACGCGGATGCCAATCCGGCCGAAACGTACACGGACGACGGCATCATCTACCCGAAAGGCGCCTGGTTCCTGGCCACGATGGAACGCCGCGCCGGCCGCGCCGTGTTCGATCCCTTCCTGCGCGGCTGGTTCGACCAGCACGCGTTCCAGAGCGTGACGACGGAGCAGTTCGTCGCCTACCTGCGCAAGAACCTGCTGGCGCAGCATCCGGACGTGATGCCCGAAGCGGAACTCGATGAATGGCTGTATGGCACAGGCGTGCCGGCCAGCGCGCAGCGTGTCGTCTCGCCGCGCCTGGCGCTGCTCGACCAGCACCGCGACGCCTGGCTCAAGGGCGAGCTGGCGACCAAGGACCTGGGCATGGACAAGTGGATCGCCATCGAATCGATGCACTTCCTGAACGACATCAACAACAAGGCCAGCGCGGCGCAATTGCGTGAGCTGGACCAGGCCTACGGCGTGGGCAAGAGCGGCAACAATGAAGTGGCCTACCGCTTCTACCTGGCCTCCGTGAACGCCGGCTACGACGTGCAGCAGCCCTTGCAGGCATTCCTGATGAGCGTGGGCCGCCAGAAGTTCGTCGTGCCCCTGTACAGCGCCTTGATGAAGACGCCCCAAGGCCATGCCTGGGCCAAGGACGTGTATGCGAAGGCGCGCGAACGCTACCACCCGGTGACGCAGGAAAGCGTCGACAAATTGATGGCCGCGCAAGCGCATTGAACTTCCTTTGGACATCCTCACCATGCATACCATGAACCGCCTCGCCGCCGCCATCGTGCTGGCGTTTTCCGGCATCGCCATGCCGGCGCTGGCCCTTGACGCCGCCCCCGTTGTCGCCGCCGCGCCGGTGCCCGCGCCGGCCTTCGACCTTGAGCGCGACGTCGCCACCGCCCTGAAAGTGTTCGACGTGCCTGGCATGGCGATCGCCATCGTCAAGGATGGCAAGGTCATCACCGCCAGGGGCTTTGGCGTGCGTAAGCTGGGCGAACCGGCCGCCGTCGATGCGAAGACCGTGTTCGAAGTGGCATCGAATTCGAAAGGCTTCACGGCCGCCGCGCTGGCCATGCTGGTCGACGAGGGCAAGCTGGCCTGGGACGATCCCGTCACCAAGCATTTGCCCGGCTTCCAGATGCACGATTCCTACGTGACGGGCGCCATGACCATCCGCGATTTGCTGACGCACCGCAGCGGCCTGGGCCTGGGCGCGGGCGACTTGCTGTGGTGGCCGACGACGACCTTCAGCACCGACGAGATCATCGAGAAGCTGCGCTACATCCGTCCGGCCACGAGTTTTCGCAACAGCTATGCCTACGATAACCTGCTGTACATCGTGGCCGGCAAGATCATCGCCGACAAGGCGGGGAAAAGCTGGGGCGAGGCCATGCATGAACGCATCCTGGCGCCGCTGGGCATGACGGGCACCACCACCAGCCTGGCTGAAAATGCGGGCAATCCCGACGTCGCCAATGCGCACAGCAAGATCGACGGCAAGATCGCCGCCGTCAAATCGATGCCCGTGCCGAACGCCGTGGGCGCCGTCGGCATCAACACGAATGCGGAAGATATCGCCAAGTGGATGATGGTGCTGCTCGACGGCGGCAAGATCGCCGGCGTGAAGGACAAGGATGGCAAGGACGCGCGCCTGTTCAGCGAAAAGCAGGGCCGCGAAATGTGGACGGCGCAAACGCCGATCAAGATCCCCGAGCCGAAACCGGCATTGGCCGCGACGAAACCGAACTTCAGCGCGTATGGCCTGGGCTTCCAGCTGCGCGACTACAAGGGCATGAAGGTGGCCATGCACGGCGGTGCGCTGCAGGGATTTTATTCGCGCGTGGTGATGGTGCCGGAAGCAAAGCTGGGCGTGGCCATCCTCACCAATGCGGAAAATGGCGGTTCCATGACGGCGCTGCAATGGCGCATCCTCGACCATTACCTGCAGGCGGCGCCATCGGACTGGCTGGCGTTGGTGGCCAAGGTGGAGCAGGATCAGCATGCGGAAGAAGTGAAAAAGCAGGGCAAGGCGTCGAGCGCGCGGGCGGCCAGATCGCAGCCATCGCTGCCGCTGGCATCGTACGACGGCGAGTATGAGGATGCCTGGTACGGCAAGGTCGTGATCAAGCCCGAGGGAAAAAAGCATATCCTCAGCTTCACGCGCACGCCGGACCTGACGGGCGAGCTGGAACACTGGCAGCACGACACCTTCATCGTGCGCTGGAAAGAGCGCAACTTCAACGCGGACGCCTACGTGACGTTCTCGCTCAATCCCGATGGCAGCATCGATCGGGTAAAGATGGCGCCTGTGTCGGCCGAGACGGATTTCAGCTACGACTTCCAGGACCTGAGCCTGGTGCCGGTGAAACCGAAGGAAGCGAAGAAATAAAGGGTCGATACCAAAACCGCAGCCTGTGCTGCGGTTTTTTTTCGCCCATTGCCATGCAAATGCGCGGCAGGAGGGCGGCGCGCCGGTTTTTATTCCATGAAATGGGGTGAAAAAGAAACGTTATCTTGTTTTCCTGTTTGCTTATTTAATAATTTTTCAAAGTGCTACTATTTCCGTGCGCCATGAAATTCGCCTGTCGGCAGGCGCTTGCTGGCGGCTGACGTCTTTGTCTTCCAGTGGTTTTTAGAACGACTCAACTTTGGGGAATGGGATAAAAATGATCAATGTGAAAAAAGCCGTATTTGTCTTTTGCGCCGCCGTCGGTTTTGCCGGCGCCATCAGTTCTTCCGCGTTTGCCCTGCCAACGCGCGAAACCTGCGAGGAAGCCTACACGGCCTGCGTGACGGACGGCGATGCCAACGCCTGCACCCTGGTCAAGCGCCTGTGCGGCGTCTACGGCATCCACCTGTAAGGCCGCATTCAATCCGGGATCGGGCGGCGCGCCGGAGTGGCGCGCCGCCGTTTGCTTTTTATGGCTTGATGAACTTCAGGGTCATGCGGTCGCTCTCTCCGATGGCCGTGTACTTGGCCCGGTCCACATCCTTGTTGGCGTAGGTGGGCGGCAGCGCCCAGACGCCCCCCTGGTGGTCCGCCGCGTCTTTCGGATTGGCGTTGATCTCCGATTTGGCCGCCAGTTTGAAACCCGCTCCTTCGGCCAGTTTGATCACATACGCTTCGTGCATGTAGCCGCTGCTGGCCGTGGCGTCCTGCGCCTTGCTCGCCGGCAGGCGATGCTCGACGACGCCGAACACGCCGCCCGGTTTCAGGCTGTCATACACTTCCTTGAACAGGGTCTGCATGCCCGCTTCGCCGATCGGTATCCAGTTGTGGATATTGCGGAAGGTGAGCACCATGTCGGCCGTGCCCTTGGGCGCGATGCGGTAGGTGGTGGGTGGCGCAAAGGCACCGATGTCCACCTTGCCGAAGGCGGCAGGATTGGCGTCGAGTTTTTGCTGGAAGCGCGCCGCGCCACGGCGCGCGCCTTCGCTGGCGGATTGCGGGTCGTTGCCGGCCGCGATCAGCTTGCCGTTGTCGCGCAGGTAGGGTGCCAGGATCTCCGTGTACCAGCCGCCGCCGGGCGCCAGTTCCACCACCGTCATGTTTGGCTTGATGCCGAAGAACGTCAGCGTTTCATACGGGTGGCGGGCGCTGTCGCGCAGCGCGTTGGCCGGCGTGCGCGCACTGCCGGCGATGGCCGCCTTCAGGGTCGCGTCG
Source organism: Janthinobacterium sp. KBS0711 (assembly GCF_000988085.1). Taxonomy (NCBI): domain Bacteria; kingdom Pseudomonadati; phylum Pseudomonadota; class Betaproteobacteria; order Burkholderiales; family Oxalobacteraceae; genus Janthinobacterium; species Janthinobacterium sp. KBS0711. The sequence continues at coordinate 44,810 of NZ_LBCO01000005.1, forward strand.
CCCGTATCGGCGGCCAGTGCCGCGCCGCTGCCGCCACAGGCCAGCATGACCGTCAGGGCCGCGGCCAGGGATACTCGCTTCATCATCATTTGCTCCATGCGTGATTGGATCGGTTGGTCAATTGGTGGCGATCGCCATCAACGCCGATCATCGGCCAAGCACGCTGGCTGGTCAAGCGGATTCCGTCCCCCATGCGGCGGCATACGCGGGCATGTCGCAGGTGTTGAGTGCATCGGCGATGGCCGCGCCACGGCCGTGCGTCAACGGCAGTTCGCCCGTCCAGACGGCATGCGCCATGTCGTCCGCATCGTCGAGCGGACCGCCCTTGCGCTGCTTGACGGCGTATTCGTCGAGCGCGATGCGCAGCACGGTGGTGGCCGCGTATTCCTTGGCGTTGCCGCCGCGCACGTGCGCCAGGCGTCCCGGCACCAGCTTTTCCATCAGCGCGTCCATGGCCGCATGCTGCTGGCCGATGTCGCTCACTTTCTCAAACTGCCCGTACACCATCGCCGAACGGTAGTTCATCGTGTGGTTGAAGGCGGAGCGCGCCAGCACCAGGCCGTCGAGATGGGTGACCGTCACGCACACGTCGCTGTCTTGCAGGAGCTTGAGCATGCGGCTGCCGTTCGAGCCATGGATGTACAGGTGGCCATCGATGCGCCAGCAGGCGGTCGGGATGCAATGGCTACCCTTGTCGTCGTGGAAGGCGATATGGCACAGGTAGGCGGCATCGAGAATGGCGTGCAAGGTGGCTTGCTCGTAGCTGGCCAGTTCGGCGACGCGGCGCACGCGGGTACGGGGGCTGGGAGGCAGGGCGGTAGCGGTCATGGCGGAAATCCGTTGGTTGAAGAGGCAGGCCGCACTATAATCGGCTTCTGGCCCTGAAAAAAGATCCAGAAGTGAGAAATAATATAGAGCCACAATGGAGGGGAGCGCATGGATTTCGCTTTGTTGCTGAACGCATTCGAGCGCACGCACCGCGAGCGGGGCTGGCCGCGCCAGCGCCTGTTGCATGAATGCCTGCGCGCGGCGATCCGCAGCGGCCAGCTGGCGCCGGGCACGCGCCTGGCCGCCACGCGCGTGCTGGCGGCCGAACTGGGGCTGGCGCGCAATACCGTGCTGTACGCCTACGAGCAATTGGCCAGCGAAGGGTTTGTCTTGCCGGACCGGCGCGGCACCGTCGTCGCCGGCAGCGTTGGCGTGCCGACCGCACCGCCAGTGAGCGCAGGCCAGGATGGCTTGTCGCGCCGCGCCCGGTATTTGCGCGGCGTGTCGGGACAGGATGCCAGCGCGGCGGTGGTGTTTCCCGCCGACGCCATGGGCGCGTTCGCGCCTGGGGTGCCGGCGCTCGATGAATTTCCGCTGGCGCAGTGGCGCCGCATGCTGGACCGCGCGTGGCGCGCGCTGACCCCGCGCCAGCTCAATTACGGCGACCCTGCCGGCGAGCCGCAGCTGCGCATGGCCATCGCCGAGCATTTGCGCGCCGCGCGCGGCGTCGTTTGCGATGCGGGCCAGGTGTTCATCACGGATGGCACGCAGAGCAGTCTCGATGTCTGCCTGCGCGCCTTTGCCGACCAGGGCGACACCTTGTGGATCGAGCATCCCGGCTATGGCGGCGCGCTGGCGGCGGGCCGTGGCGCCGGCTTGCAGGTGACGGGCATCGCCGTCGACATGGATGGCATCGCGCCGACGGATGACGACTGGCGCGCTATGCCGCCGCGCCTGATCTACACGACGCCGTCGCACCAGTATCCGACGGGCAGCGTGCTTAGTCCCGCGCGCCGCATGGCGCTGCTCGAACGCGCGCGTACGGCCGGCGCCCTGATCATCGAAGATGATTACGACAGCGAGTTTCGCCATGGCGGGCCACCGCTGGCAGCCATGCAGGGACTGGTGGCCGACGCGCCCATCGTGTACCTGGGCACCTTCAGCAAGACCATGTTTCCCGCCTTGCGCCTGGCCTTTATCGTCGTGCCGGCCGCGCTGGCCGGGGCCTTCGCGCAGATGCAGGCGCAGGGCGCCGCGCGGGGCCGCGTGGCCGAACAGCTGGCGCTGGCCGAGTTCCTGCGCAGCGGCCTGTTTGCGCGCCACGTGCGTCGCATGCGCCGCCTGTACCGCCAGCGGCGCGACGCCTTGAGCGAGGCGCTGCAGCGCCATGCGTGTGGCGGCGCGGCCATCCATGGCGGCACGGCCGGCATGCACCTTGCGCTGCGCTTTCACGATACGGCATGGGATGACCTGGCGCTGAGCCGCCGCGCCGCGCAGGACGGCATCGTGGCGCTGGCGTTGTCCGCGCATGGCACGGGAGAAGGGCCGGGCTGGAACGGTTTCCTGCTCGGTTATGCGCAGGTGCCGGCCGAGAACATGGATGGCCTGGCGCGCCGCCTGGGCGCGCTGCTGCCGGCGTGATGCGGTTATCTTATTGCTGGTCCTGCATCCACTGCTTCAAGCCGTTGACCCAGTTCTTGGCGGGCAGGTTGAACTGCTTCTTGATGGTGGCGGCGCGTTCGTATAAATCGCTGAAGTCGAGCGAGGGCGATTTTTTGAAGGCCAGCACGACGATGTTTTCATCTTCCATTTCCGGCACCCAGACGACGGCGTCGAAGACCAGTTCCATCGCCTGCAAATTCTTGTCGTAGTTGGGGAAGTCGCCGAAGACATTCGTGCACATGATGCCGTCGTCCGTCAGGCAGTCGAAGCAGGCCTGGTAAAACTCGGGCGTGTCGAGCACGGGGCCGCGCGCGTCCTCGTCGTACAGGTCCACTTGCAGCGCGTCGACGGTGCCGTGGTTGGCCGGGTCAAGCACAAAGTCGAGCGCATTCATTTCGCGCACGTCAAGGCGTGCGTCGTTTGGCGGCAGCGCGAACTGGGCGCCGCAGATGGCGATCACGTTCGGATTGAGTTCGATGGCCGTGACCGTGGCGTCGGGGAAGCGGCGGTAGCTGAACTTGGTCAGCGCGGCGCTGCCCAGGCCCAGCTGCACGATGCGTCTGGGCTGCGTCTTGAACAGCATCCACATCATCATCATCTGCACGTATTCGAGTTCGATAGCGTCGGGTTTGTCGAGGCGCATGGCGCCTTGCACCCACTTGGTGCCCAGGTGCAGGTAGCGGATGCCGCGGTGTTCGGTGGTGGTGGCGGGCGGGTGGCCCGGGTGGCTGAAAGCGGTGTGGCTGGTGGAGGTAAAGTCGGTCGTCATGGCGTCAGTTTAGCAGCCGCCAAAAAAAAAGACGCCGGGGCGTCTTTTGGGAGGAGCGTTCAAGATTGCTTGCGGCGTCGCGCCAGGAAGCCGAGTATGCTCAGGCCAGCGAGCAGCATGCCATAGGTTTCCGGTTCAGGAACGGGAGCCAGGTTCAGGTTGAAGACGCCGCCATAGCTGCCGCCCTTGGTGTTGCCCATGACGGTCAGGACCAGCGGGCCATTGAACAGGACGCTCGTCGGTGCCAGTATTTCACCCTGGGCATAGCCAAAGACGGTGGGGCCGCCAAAGCCGGTCAGTCCTATGCCGTTCAGGTCGGCACTGGTGAAGTGGATGGAGGAGCTGTCCGTGCCCGTAACGGACAGGTTGGCCAGGAAGGCTTGCGCGGTGGAACCGAAGGTGGCATTCGGCGTAAACGTGAAGGTATCCGTGAAGTCGCCGAGGGGGCTGGGTACGGCGTTGAAACCGCTGGTCCACAGATTGCCCGTGGTATTGACGAGGTTGACGGTGTAGGCGGTGGCGCTGGCGCTGCCGATGGAGGCGGCGCTGAGTACTGCCGCTGCGATGAGTGATTTTAGTTTCATGTTGATCCCCGCGAAAAAACGATTAATGTTTCAAAAAAACCGTACCGCGCTGATAAATTATCGCCAAGACAATTCATTGTCAATGAGCTATTTTTATATCATTATGAAAACTTAAATAGCTTATTTCTAACACACGGGCATGGCGTTCATGAAGTTGCAATATTAAAAACTATAATTATTAATATTGCACTGAAAAATAATTGCGGATGGTGTGATTTAAAAATCGTTGCAGAGGAACTAATTTCTGTCTGGCAAAGGCAGAATCAAGGTCACCGCCAGGCCGCCGCCTTCTCGGTTGGCCAGGGTGATGCGCCCGCCATGGGCTTCGGCGATTTCGCGCGCCAGGGCCAGGCCCAGTCCCGTGCCGCTGCGCTTGGTGGAATAAAACGGCACCAGCGCGTTTTCCAGCACGGCGCCGCTCATCCCCGGTCCGCGGTCGCGCACTTCGATGCGCAGCTGACCATGCGCCTGGCTGACGTGCAGGCCGATATGCTCTTCCCGGGAGCCCGATTCCAGCGCATTCTTGAGCAGGTTCAGCAGTGCTTGCTGCATTTGCGCCGCATCGAACAAGGCCGCCTGCGCGGGCGGGGGGCCATCCAGCGTGAAGGCCGCTTGCGAGGCCAGGCTGTCGAGGAAGGGTTGCCATTCGCACGGCGCCACGCGCGGCGCGGGCAGCTTGGCAAAGCGCGCATAGCCCAGGATGAAGGTTTCCAGGTGACGCGTGCGTTCCTCGATGGTGGCGAGGATCTGCGGCAAGCGCTCCGTCTGGCCGCGGCGCACCAGCTCGGCGCCGGAATGGGCCAGCGAGGCCAGTGGCGCCAGCGAGTTGTTGAGCTCATGGCTGATGACGCGGATGACTTTTTTCCAGGTCTGCACTTCCTGGCGCCGCAGTTCCAGCGTCAGCTGGCGCAACAGCAGCAGTTCGTGCTTGCGCCCGTTCAGGCTGAAGCTGCGCCGCGCCAGGTGATATACCTCTTCCTGTTCCCCTTCACCGCTGGTAAACAGGCCGTCGTTGCGGCGCGCCAGTGCTTCGGCCAGGGCCGGCGCCGCCTCGCGCACGATGTCGGTCAGATGGTGCCCTTCGAGCCGGCGGCCGTGATGCAGCAGCTGGCGCGCGGCCAGGTTGGCGTAGACGATGGCGCTGCCCTCGGCCACCAGCAGCATGGCCACCGGCGTGTTTTGCACCATGGTGTCGAGCAGCAGTTCGCGCTGCACCAGGTCCAGGCGCTGCTTGCGCAGCACGTCGCCCAGCGCATTGTGGGCCGCCACTAGGTCCGCCAGTTCATCGTTCTGCGGCCAGCGCAGGCTGAAGCCGAAGTCGCCGTCCTGGTAGCTGGCCACCGTGCCGCTCAAGGCGCGAAACAGCGACAGCATCGATTGCAGCTGCGCGCGGATGGTAATGACGGCCACCGGCAGCACGCACAGCAGGGTGCCGGCCAGCACCAGCAGCGGCTGGCCCGGCAAAAAATGCGCGAGCAGCAGGGCGATGCCGATGCCCAGCACCAGCAAGGTGACGATCAGCGCCGTCCAGCGCGTGAGCAGGGAGAGGCGCATGGGGCGGTAGGCCATCAGCCGCGCGCGATGCCCAGGCGTTCCATGCGCCGGTACAGCGCCTGGCGCGACAGCCCCAGTTCCTGCGCCGCCTGCGCCACCACGCCGTGCGCACGCGCGAGCGCCGCGCTGACGCTGTCGCGGTCCGGCTCCGTCGCGGCGCCATCCTGCGGCGCGCGCGGCGATGCCACACCGGTCAGCGGCAGGCCCGTTTCCAGCGCGCCGATCACCGGGCCGGCCGTCAGCAGGCTGGCGCGCTGCATGACGTTTTTCAGTTCGCGCACATTGCCCGGCCAGCCGTGCGCCAGCAAAGTCGCCTCCGCCTGCGTGTCCAGCGTCTTTTCGCTGCCCAGGAAATGCCGCGCCAGCACCAGGATGTCCAGCGGTCGCTGGGCCAGCGGCGGCAATCGCAATTCGATCACGTTCAGGCGGTAGAACAGGTCTTCGCGAAACGTGCCGGCCTTGATCATCGCCGGCAGGTCGGCATTGCTGGCGCTGATGACGCGTACTTTCACCTGCCGTTCGCGGTTCGAGCCGAGGCGCTCGAAGCGTCCCGTTTCGAGCACGCGCAGCAGTTTCATTTGTCCGGCCAGCGGCAGGTTGCCGATCTCGTCGAGGAACAGGGTGCCGCCGTCGGCCGCGTCGAACTTGCCGTCGCGTGCGCGCGTGATGCCCGTGTAGGCGCCCGCTTCCGCGCCGAACAGTTCCGCCTCGATCAGCTCCACTGGCACGGCGCCGCAATTGAGCACGACGAAGGGGCCGCTGGCGACCTGGGAATTGGCTTGCACGATGGCGGCGATGCGTTCCTTGCCGCTGCCGTTCGGCCCCGAAATGAGCACGGGCACGTCGGCGCGCGCCACCTGGCACGCCAGGTGCACGACTCGTTCCGTGGCCGGGTCTTGCCACACCATGCCGCGCAAGTCGAAATCGTGTTCCAGGGCGTGGCGCTGGCGCTGTTCGGCCACCACGCGCTGGCGCAGCGCGCGATTGGCCTGCCCCAGCTCCAGCAGGTTCTGCACGCTGGCGATCAGGCGCCGGTCATCCCATGGCTTGGCCAGGTAGTCGGCCGCGCCGGACTTGATCAGGTCCACGGCCGCGTCGAGCTGGGTCCATGCCGTCAGCAGGATCACGGGCAGGTCCGGGTAGCGCGCGCGGATCGCGTGGAACAGCGCGCCGCCTTCCTCGCCCGACGTGGTGTCGGCCGTGAAGTTCATGTCCTGCACCACCAGGTCGATGGCGTGGCGTTCCAGCAGGTGCAAGCCCTCCTCGGGCGAGGCGGCGCGCACGGCGTCGATCTCGTGCAGCGAGAACAGCACGTCCAGCGCGATGGCCACGGCGGCATTGTCGTCAATAATCAGTACGGTAGGCATGCGCGCAGCATATCACTCAGGTGCCGGCTCAGGTACTGCGGGTGGCAGTGGCGGGCGAAATGCTGGCCGCGCGCCATGCCGGGCCGTACACCGCGCCCACGCCCAGCAGCCAGAACACGAGCGCGCCGGCCAGCAGATAGCCGGGCGGCAGGCGCGCCATTTCCAGCTGGCTTACCAGCAGCTGGTTCAAGCCCAAAGCCAGCACCACGCCGGCCGCCACGCCCACGCTGGTGATCAGGAAATTCTCCGTCAAAAAATAGCGCAGGATGTCGATGCGGCGGGCGCCCAAGGCGCGCCGCACGCCGATCTGCTTGCGCCGCTGCGTCACCCACAGGCTGGCGATGCCGACGATGCCGCTGGCCGTCACCAGCAGCAGCAGGGTCGAGACAGCGATCAGCATCCATGACAGCCCCTGATCGGCCCGGTAGCGCGCCTTGCGATGCTGTTCCAGGGTGTCGGTGGTGACCAGCAGCCGGTCCGTGCTGGTAGTGCGGATGGCCTGTTCCGCTTCCTGCATCAGACGGTCACGCTGGCCTGGTTCGGCTCGCACGGCGTATATCAGCAGGCCGCGCCCGCCCGTCAGGCGCGCCGGCAGCAGCGACGAATATTCGCCGCGCGGCTTGGTCTGCGCGCTCTGGGTCTGCAGCCGCTCGACGATGCCCACCACGCGCAGTTCCGGGTCGTCCGAGCCGGTGCCCTGGTACAAGGTCTTGCCGACAAAGCTGGTCTCGCCGGGCCAGATTTTCTGCGCCGCCGCCCGCGTCAGTATCAGAACCTTGGGCGAGCTCTCGTCGACGTCTTCGTTGATTTCGGGCGCCTCGTCAGGCCGGAAATCGCGTCCTTCGACCAATTGCAGGCCATAGGTTTTGATCAGCGAATCGGGACTGACATAGGTGGATACTTCGGCGCTGGCCGCGGCCTGGTCGCGCTTGGCGGACATGCTGGTGAAGTGGCCAGAGCGCGACAGCACCGCCTGTGACGTTTGCGCCACCGACATCACGCCTGGCAGCGCGCGCAGCAGTGCCGCCTGGCGCTTCTGCTCGGCCAGCTGGCGCTCATGGCTGCCACGGTTGAGGTTCTGGATATTGACGTAAAAAACGTCGTTTTCAGCGGCCACGCCGCTGGGCCGCGCGGCGACGGCCTGGCGCACGTTGACAATGTGCAGGGCGTTGGCCAGGATGGCCAGGCTGATCGCGACCTGCACGGCCACCAGGACGGCGCCGGTTTTGCTGCGCATCAGCGCCGACAGGATGGGACGGATTTCCATGCTGGACCTCATGTTGGGTAAAGGATGTTCATTGGGATTTGAGCTGGATGGCCGGCGTCACCTGGCAGGCGCGCCAGGTCGGCAGCAAGCCTGCCAGCAGGGCCGCCAGCACCGACATGGCAAACGTCAGCAGCAGCATCGGTACGTCCATGTGCGCGACGGTGCCCAGATCTTCCGACTGCTTGCTGACCACGGCCAGCGCGCCGAACGCCAGCAGCAGGCCCAGCACGCCGCCAGCCAGGCCGATGACGCCTGTCTCGATCAGGAACTGGCGGAAGATGTCGCGCCGCGTGGCGCCCAGCGCACGGCGGATGCCCACCTCGCTGGCGCGCACGGAAAACTTCGCCAGCAGCAGGCCGATGGTGTTGACCAGGCATAGCAGCAGGAAACCGAAGGCCAGCCAGGCCGCCAGCTTGTTGTCGTTGTCGACTACCTGCAAAAAGCTCATCCATTCGTTCAGGTCGTACAGGCGGTTCGGCGCGTTGCGCTTCATGCGCCCCAGCTTGCGCTGCTCTCCCGCATAGGCGTCCAGGTACTGCTGCAACTGGCCACGCTCGCCGCTGCCGGCCATTTCGAACCAGAACTGCAGCCAGGTGCAGCCCGAGGCGAGCCTGCCCTGGTAGCCGGGTGCGTTATTGTCGCCGTTGCAGCTCATGCCGCCGTCGTGCTCGGTTTCGTGGCGGATCGCGCTGGCAAATGGAATGAAGAATTCGTCCTCCGGACCGAACGCCCCCTTGCTGCCGATAATGTGATGGGCGCGCGGCACCACGTCCCAGGTGGCCAGCACGCCCGTCACCATGTAGGGCCGGCCCAGCACCGTCACGCGCTGGCCGACAGGGTTGTTCGTGCCCACCAGTTTTTCGGCCAGCGCGCGGCTGAGCACGATCACATCGGCGCCGCTGGCGTCATCGGCTTCGCTCCACGGCTGGCCGTACAGAAAGGGGGCTTCGAACATGCTGAAAAAATCGCGCGTGGGCGCCATCCCCTGGGCCTGGAAGGAACCGATATCCTTGCGCGCCGGCTCGACTGGCCCTGCCACGCCATACATGACGGTGCGGCGCACGCCCACCTTGCTGGCCATGAAATTGCGCGCGTCGATATAGCTCATCTGGGATTGCGCGAAGCCGGGTTTGTCGCCGGGCACGTAGCCCTTGACGGGCAGGATGTCGATCATCGGCACGAACAGGCGGTCGCTCTTGTGCGGCAGCGGGTCGCCCGACATGGCGTGCAGGATGGTGACGGTCGATACGCTGGCGGCCACGCCGACGGCCAGGGTCAGCACCATCAGCGCCGTCAGGGCGCGGTTGCGGCGCAGGCTGCGCAAGCCCAAGGTGAAATAGTAGCGGAACATGTGCTCTCCTTACACGGTCGCGGCGTGCTGCGGCTTGGCCGACAGCGTGGCGCGGTGCTGCACCAGATCCGACACCTGGCCGTCGATGATGTGCACGTTGCGCTGGCTGCGCAGCGCCAGTTCCGGATCGTGGGTGACCATCAGGATGGTGGTGCCTTGCGCGTTGATGTCTTCCAGCAGTTCCATCACGCCGCGCGCCATCTGCGTATCGAGGTTGCCCGTCGGCTCATCGGCCAGCAGCAGTTTGGGCGAGCCGGCCAGCGCGCGCGCGATGGCCACGCGCTGCTGCTGGCCGCCCGACAATTCGGCCGGATAATGCTTCATGCGCGAGGCCAGGCCCACCTTGGCCAGCGCGTCCTCGATGCGTTCCTTGCGTTCGGCGCGGTTGAAGCCCCGGTAGCGCAGTGGCACGTCGACGTTGTCGAACAACGACAGGTCGGGAATCAGGTTGAAACCCTGGAAGATGAAGCCCAGCTTTTCATTGCGCAGGCGCGAGCGGGCATTGTCGTCCATACCCCTGACGTTGACGCCGTCGAGGATGTATTCGCCGTCGGTGAATTCCTCGAGCAGGCCGGCGATGTTCAGAAAGCTCGTCTTGCCCGAGCCGGACGGCCCCGTGACGGTGACGAATTCACCTTGTTGCACATGGATGTCGAAGCCGCGCAGCGCGTGGGTTTCGATCATGTGGGTGCGGTAGACTTTGCTCAGGTTTTGCATGCGCAGCATGGAGGGCTCCTGGTTGGATGAGTGGCGTTAGTTGAGCGAGACGCGGGCCGCGTTCTCGAAGTTTTCCGTGCCGGCGACGACGACCTTGTCGCCCAGCTTCAAGCCGTCGAGGATTTCCACCGACGAGACGCTGGTCGCGCCCAGCTTGATCGGCGTGCGCATCGCCACGCCGTCGCGCACGACGTAGGCGAAACGGCCGCCTTCGGCCTCGACGAAGGAGCCGCGCGCCAGCATCAGCACATTCGGTTTTTCATCGATCAGCAGGCGCGCCGCCACGCGCTGGTTCTGGCGCAGGCCGGCCGGCTGCTCGCCGTTAAAACGCACGCGCGCCAGCACTTGGTTTTTCACCACTTCGGGCGACAGCGCCGACAGCTTGCCGGTCGCCCGGATGGCGCCTGTTTCGATTTCCGCGCGCATGCCCAGGCCGATGTCGGCGACATAGGTTTCCGGCACCTCGAGCTCGACTTCCAGCTGCGACAGGTCGACCAGGGTCATCAACGCAGTGTTGGCTTGCACCACGCTGCGGTTGGCCACCGACAGGGTGCCGATGAAACCGTTGACGGGCGCGCGCACGGTCAGTTCATCGACTCTGCGCTGGGCGTTGTCGCGGCTCAGGCGCTGGCGTTCCAGTTCGTTGACCTTGGTCTTGAGCGCCAGGGTCACGTCTTCGCTTTCCAGGCCCGCCGCCTGCGAGGCGTGCTTGCTGCGGATATCGGCGGAATTGAGCGCATCTTTCGCCTTCTGGTAATCGATCTTGGCAATGATGCCTACCTGCGCCACGCTTTCATAGCGTTCGAGCGTGCGCTGCGCGGACAGGCGCTCGATCTCGGCCGTATCGGCTTCGCGCCGCGCCAGCAGTTTCTGCTTCTTGGCCAGGATCTGCTGGCGCGCCACTTCCGCTTCCAGCTGCTGCACGCTGGACTGCTCACGTTTCAGCGCATCGGACAGGTCCGGCGACTCCAGCACGGCCAGGATGTCGCCCTTTTTCACCGTGTCGCCCGCCTTCGCTTTCAGCGTGACGGTGGCCACCGTGGTCGAATACAGGGTGGGGCTGATGGCGGCCACCACGCGGCCCGTGACGGCCGCGTCGCGTATCAGGGTGCCGCGCGTGACCTCGGCGATGCGCAAACGGCTGGCATTGACGGAATGCTCGCTGTTGCGCCAGCCGGCAACGACAGCGATGGCCGCGCCGATGACGATGACGGCGCCGGCCAGCAGCAAGGCGCGTTGCTTGTGGCGCTGGCCCGGCGGGGCGGACAATACGGCGTCTTGGGAAGAGGTATCGCGGATCATGGTCATGTCTCGTGGAGAATGGCTGCTCCAATGCACGATCCATGCCAGTTATTAAGCCGTTGATTTGATTGGGGAAAAATCCGGGCGTCCGGTTGTCCGCCGTGTCCGCGCTGTCCAGGCGGTGTCCGCGCGCGTCCGGCGTGCTGCAGGCCACCAACGGCATCGCCCTGCTGGCGCAGCGCGGTTTTGACGCCGGTATCACGGACAAGGCGGGGCGCGTCTTCGACTGGCTCAGCACGCACATGGCGCAGCCGGCCGATTGCGCGGGAGTGCTGGCGCGGGCTTGATGGCCGCCCTTATTTGTCCTGCTTCTCCGGCGTGCTCTTGTCGATCACTTCGCGGCAGTCGCCGCGGATGATGGCGTTGTCGTAGTTGGTCCAGCCGTAGCTGTCGACATAGCGCTTGTGCTGCTTGAAGCGGGCGCTGGCGATGCTCCAGTCGGGCTGTTCGCCGGCGAAGCGGATGTCGCCCAGGTCGAGCAGCGTATGGAACATGTTTTCCGTCGACAGGCGCGCCTTCTGATGGCGCCGCAGTTGCGTCACCTTGTCCGGATAGTGCTGCTGGAATTGTGGCGAATACCAGACGAAGGCGGGCACGTGGAATTCGAACTGCGTGTTGTGGCCATGGAAGGCCAGGCGGCAGGTGCCGTCGTACAGGGTCTGGCCGTGATCGGCCACATAGACGAGCGAGCTGCGCAGGGCGGTGCGCTGGCCGTCGTCCTTCAGCATGCCGATCACGTTTGACAGGAACCAGTCCGTGTACAGGATGGAGCTGTCATAGCTGTTGTTCAGCTGCGGCTTGATGGCCGTGTCCGTGTAGACGGGCTTGTCGACGCCGAACAGCGACGGCTGCCACTTGTCGAACGATTTCGGATAGCGCTGGCTGTAGTTCCAGTGGCTGCCCAGGGTGTGCAGCACGATGAGTTTTTTCGGCGCCGGGTCGGCCAGTGCGTTCTTGAACGGATCGAACAGGATCTGGTCGAAGTTCGAACTGTTGGTAAAGCCGCCCAGGTTCAAAAATTGCACCACGTCCGCTTCCTTGGCAAACACGGACACGGGCGTGTCGAACTGGCCGAACGAGATCTGGTTCGACAGCCAGTAGGTCTTGAAGCCCGCTTCCTTGTAGGCGGTCAGGAAGGATTTTTCCGAGAAGCCATCCTTGAGGCTTTGCGTGGCCGGCTTGCGCGAGATGATGACGGGCACGGACAAACGCGTGGCGGAAACGGCCGTGATGACGTCGGCCAGCGGCACCAGGTTGCTTTCCTGTTTCAGCAGGGGATTGGTGTCGCGTTCGTAGCCGTTCAGGCTCCAGCGGTCGTAGCGCGACGATTCGCCGATCACCATGACCACCACTTCCGGGTTGGTATCGGGCTGTTGCTGGTGCGCGCCGAAACGGAAGCTGCTGCTTTTCTGTCCCAGCTCGGCCAGGTATTTGCGTTCCTTGTAGAAATCGAAGCCGCGCGCGGCCAGGCCGAAGGGCCAGGAATTGCTGACGGTGTCGAAGGCGTAAGGCAGGCGCGCCCAGTGGGGCAGGCTGGGCCAGCCCAGGCCCGTCTCGTCGGCGCCGGCGATGCTGGCGTTCTCCGGCTTGCTGCTTTCCTCGTCTTCCTCTTCCGTTTCTTCGTCGGCCGAGCTGGCGTCGCCGAAGCCGGAAGCGCCCGCCTTGCCGCTGGCCGCCGGCTTGCTGGCCTTGGCGGACGCGGCGGCGCTGTGCACGGCCTTGGCCTCGAAACCGAATTCGTAGCCATACCACCAGAAGCCGCCCAGCAGGATCAGCAGCACGAAGGCGGCCGGGCGCGTCTTGCCGCGCCAGTCGAGGTCGCGCGTGCGCGCGGCCGCAAACCAGCTCAGGACGCACCAGGCGATCACGCCCAGCATGACGGCGCCCATCAGCCATACTTTTTGCCCGAGGAATTCCATCGCTTCCTTGGGGCTGGTTTCGAAGATGATGCCCAGGTGGTGCGTGGAAATGCCCTGGCCATAGAAGATGAACAGGTAGATTTCCGTCGGCAGGGCGAGGAAGGCGGGCACCAGCAGCCAGTGGAAGTGGGCGGGGCGCTTGAAGATGCTCCAGACGGCCAGCCAGGCCAGCAGCTCGAACGTGAGCATCTGCCACGGATGCTCGAGCGCCCGCCCCAGCAGCGCGGGGATGAAGGGCACGGCCGTCAGCAGGGCATACGTCAGGAGCAGGAACAGATTGGCGGGGCGAAGCAAGGAGCGCATAGGGGGGCGGCAGCAAAAAATGTCCGCTATTATCAGTCCTTTTGTTGTCTTGCGGTCATACAAGAATGTGCGCGCCAGATGCTTGCTGACAGAGAAAGAATGCCAAATCATCAATTGCCGCCGGGTGTCGGTGCCCGCCCGTCGCAGCCAAAGATTAGTCAAAATGCTACAAAAGCGCCTCTTTTTTGCCTTTTTTTATAGCAAAAAGCGGTAAACTGATTGACCCCCTGTAACACAAGGTCTAAACTAGCGAGTTCTCGATTTTATTCTGCTCATCGTTTACGTATTACTTGGCATTTCATGGCCGCTCCTAATCGAGTGGCTGCGGGCGCCTCCGGTGCGCAGTAGATGAAAGTGGGACGAGGTTTTAGTCGCCGGGCATCTTGCCCGGGTTATTAATCGTAGTTTTTTGTTGGATTTATAACGATGCCAACCATCAATCAATTGATTCGCAATCCACGCGTCGCTTTGACCGTGAAGAGCAAATCGCCGGCGCTGGAAAACAGCCCGCAAAAACGTGGCGTCTGCACACGTGTTTACACCACGACTCCAAAGAAGCCTAACTCGGCTCTGCGTAAAGTCGCTAAAGTTCGTCTGACCAATGGTTTCGAAGTTATTTCGTACATTGGCGGTGAAGGCCATAACCTGCAAGAGCATAGTGTTGTGCTGTTGCGCGGCGGCCGCGTCAAGGATTTGCCGGGTGTGCGTTACCACATGGTTCGCGGTGCTCTGGATACCCAAGGCGTTAAAGACCGTAAGCAATCGCGTTCGAAGTACGGTACCAAGCGCGCTAAAGCTGGCAAGAAGTAATAAGTTGTACGCAGCAAACCCAAGTTTCGCTCAGTGGCAACTAGCTAAGTGAATGTAGTCGACCGCATCTGGTCGAGTAAGTGGAAGACTATGATGGTCGTCCGCGAGTGTGCGAAGAACGCGCGCTCAACTGAAGATTGAAAGGAATTGATATGCCACGTCGTCGTGAAGTACCCAAGCGCGAAATTTTGCCAGATCCAAAATTCGGCAACACTGATGTCGCTAAATTTGTAAACGTGCTGATGCTGTCCGGTAAGAAATCGGTTGCAGAAAACATCATCTACGGTGCTTTCGAGCACATCGCAGCAAAATCGGGCAAAGATCCGCTCGAAGTTTTTGCTACCGCAATCAACAACGCCAAGCCGCTGGTTGAGGTGAAATCCCGTCGCGTCGGTGGTGCAAACTACCAGGTGCCGGTCGAAGTTCGCCCAGTCCGTCGTATGGCTCTGTCCATGCGTTGGTTGCGTGAAGCTGCTAACAAGCGCAGCGAAAAATCGATGCCACAACGCCTCGGCGGTGAGCTGATGGAAGCGGCTGAAAGCCGCGGCGGCGCGATGAAAAAACGCGACGAAGTCCATCGTATGGCTGAAGCGAACAAAGCGTTCTCGCATTTCCGCTTCTAATATAAAGCCAGCTACCGCAAGGCGGCTGTCAAGCATCTGTTGTTCGAGGCCGGGCTCATTTTTGCAAAAAAATGCTGCTCGGTTTTGTCCATTCATTTAGGATTAATTATGGCCCGCAAGACCCCCATTGAGCGCTATCGTAATATCGGTATCTCCGCTCACATCGATGCAGGTAAGACGACCACGACCGAGCGCGTCCTGTTCTACACAGGCGTGAACCACAAGCTGGGCGAAGTCCATGATGGCGCTGCCACCACCGACTGGATGGCACAAGAGCAAGAGCGCGGTATCACGATTACCTCGGCTGCTGTTACGTGCTTCTGGAAAGGCATGGCAAACAACTTCCCAGCTCACCACATCAACATCATCGACACCCCAGGCCACGTTGACTTCACCATTGAAGTGGAACGTTCGATGCGCGTGTTGGATGGCGCCTGCATGGTTTACTGTGCAGTCGGCGGCGTGCAGCCACAATCGGAAACGGTATGGCGTCAGGCTAACAAGTACAAAGTGCCACGTCTGGCCTTCGTGAACAAGATGGACCGTACCGGCGCCAACTTCTTCAAGGTCTACGATCAGATGCGTTCGCGTCTGAAAGCCAACCCAGTACCTATTCAGATGCCTATCGGCGCTGAAGACGTCTTCACCGGTGTTATCGATCTGGTCAAGATGAAAGCGGTTATCTGGGACGACGCTTCGCAAGGCATGAAGTTCGAATACGGCGACATTCCTGCACACCTGGCCGCTGATGCTGCCAAGTGGCGCGAAAACATGGTTGAAGCCGCTGCTGAAGCGTCGGAAGACCTGATGAACAAGTACCTGGAAGAAGGCGACCTGTCGGAAGCCGAGATCAAGGCTGCTCTGCGTCAGCGTACCATCGCCAGCGAAATCGTTCCAATGTTGTGCGGTACCGCCTTTAAAAACAAGGGCGTACAAGCCATGTTGGACGCGGTCATCGAGTACCTGCCATCGCCAATCGACATTCCACCTGTCCCAGGTCTGGACGAGGACGAGCAGCCAGTCGAACGCGCAGCTGACGACAATGAGAAATTCTCGGCATTGGCGTTCAAGATCGCAACCGATCCGTTCGTCGGTCAGTTGTGCTTCATCCGTTGCTACTCGGGTACCCTGAATTCGGGCGACTCGGTGTTGAACTCCGTGAAGCAGAAGAAAGAGCGTATCGGCCGTATCGTGCAGATGCAAGCGAACGAACGCGAAGAAATCAAGGAAATGCGCGCTGGCGACATCGCCGCCGTTGTGGGTCTGAAAGACACCACCACCGGCGACACGCTTTGCGACGAAAAAGCCAGCGTCGTTCTGGAACGCATGGTCTTTCCTGAGCCGGTGATTTCGCAGGCAGTCGAGCCAAAAACCAAGGCCGACCAGGAAAAAATGGGCCTGGCGCTGAACCGCCTGGCAGCAGAAGATCCATCGTTCCGCGTGCGTACCGATGAAGAATCGGGCCAGACCATCATCGCCGGTATGGGCGAGTTGCATCTGGACATCATCGTTGACCGCATGAAGCGCGAATTCAACGTTGAAGCCACCGTCGGCAAGCCACAAGTGGCTTACCGCGAAACGATCCGTAAAGTGTGCGAAGAGTCGGAAGGCAAATTCGTCAAGCAATCGGGTGGTCGTGGTCAATACGGTCACGTGGTTCTGAAGATCGAACCGCAAGAACCGGGCAAGGGCTTCGAATTCGTTGACGCGATCAAGGGCGGTACCGTTCCTCGCGAATACATCCCTGCAGTTGAAAAAGGTGTGCGCGACACGCTGACTTCGGGCGTGATGGCTGGTTACCCAGTCGTTGACGTGAAAGTCACGCTGTTCTTCGGTTCGTACCATGATGTTGACTCGAACGAAAATGCATTCCGCATGGCCGCTTCGATGGCATTCAAAGATGGCTGCCGCAAAGCATCGCCAGTCATCCTGGAGCCGATGATGGCCGTGGAAGTGGAAACGCCGGAAGACTACGCCGGTACCGTGATGGGCGATCTGTCGTCGCGTCGCGGCATGGTGCAAGGTATGGATGAAATTGCTGGCGGTGGCGGCAAGATCATCAAGGCCGAAGTGCCTCTGTCGGAAATGTTCGGTTACGCCACGTCGTTGCGTTCGTCGACCCAAGGTCGTGCGACTTACACGATGGAATTCAAGCACTATGCTGAAGCACCTAAGCATGTGACTGAAGCAATCGTAAGCTCGAAAGCTAAGTAATAGAAGTTCCGGGCCGGCTTTCACGAGAATGCCGGTCCCTACATTTAAATCATTGTTCTAAGGAAGAATAAAATGGCAAAAGGTAAATTCGAACGGACCAAGCCGCACGTCAACGTCGGCACC
>NZ_LBCO01000006.1:0-12886 GCF_000988085.1 Janthinobacterium sp. KBS0711
CTTGCAAGGGCGAACTCCTTGGCAACATTAATCGCCACTCATGGCGAGTCGTTGCCGCTCCATGAATTCCTGCAAGGTATCGATGCCGCGCAGCTGCAGTATCGTATTGCGCACGGCCGCTTCCAGCAGCACGGCGATGTTGCGGCCGGCGGCGACGGGGATGACGACCTTGCGCACGGGTAAGCCCAGCACGTCTTCCGTGGGGAACAGGAAAGGCAGGCGCTCGACTTCTTCTTCCAGCGCGTTGCGGCGCACGAGGTGCACGATCAGTTTCAAGCGCATCTTGCGGCGCACGGCCGTTTCGCCAAAGATGGCCTTGATGTCGAGTAAACCCAGGCCCCGTACTTCCAGCAGGTTTTGCAGCAGGGGCGGGCAGCGGCCTTCGATCATGTTCGGCGCGATGCGTGAGAATTCGACGGCGTCATCGGCCACCAGGCCGTGGCTGCGCGAAATCAGTTCCAGCCCCAGCTCGCTCTTGCCCAGGCCCGAATCGCCTGTGATCAGCACGCCCACGCCCAGCACGTCCATGAACACGCCATGCATGATGATGCGCTGCGCCAACTTTTTGGACAGGTAGACGCGCAGGAAGTCGATCACTTGCGCGGCCGGCAGCGGGGTGGAGAACAGGGGGATGTTTTGCTCGTCGCAGATGGCGAGGATGTCGGGCGGCGTTTCCAGGCCTTGCGCGATGATCAGCGCAGGCGGGCCGCCGGCGATCAGCTCGCCGATCACGTGGGTGCGCGTGTTGACCTTCAGGCGCTGGTAGTAGTTGATTTCCTGGTGGCCGAAGACCTGGATGCGGCCCGGATGGATCAGGTTCAAGTGGCCCACCTGGTCGGCGGCCGACGAGACGTCGCCCGAGATCAGGCGCTCGCCGCCGGGGAAGCCGGCGAACCAGCCCAGTTGCAGACTTTCACGATTATCGTCGTACAGGCGTTGTATCGTCAGCGGCGTTTGCAACATGGCAGTCTTCTTCAGGAGTGGAGGAATACCTGAAGTTTAACCCGCCGCTTGCAGACTGGGTTGCCAATTGACGATGCGCGAATGCACGGATTTCGGTTCCGGATCCGTGGCCAGCGCCGTACGGAAGGCATCATCGGAAAACATTTCGGCGATTTCCGACAGGATTTCCAGATGTTGCTGGGTGACATGATCGGGAATCAGCAGGAAAAACAGCAGATTGACGGGCTTGCCATCGGGCGACTCGAAGGGAATCGGCTCGGCCAGGCGCACGAAGGCGCCCAGCGGCGATTTCAAGGTTTTGCTGCCCTTGACTCTGCCATGCGGCACGGCCACGCCATGGCCCAGACCAGTCGAGCCCAGGCGTTCCCGGGCAAACAGATTGTCCGAGACGGTAGAGCGGGCGATGCCGTAATTGTTTTCGAAGATCAGGCCGGCTTGCTCGAAGGCGCGCTTTTTACTCGAGACTTCCAGGTCCAGCAGGACGTTTTCGAGGGATAATATTTTGCTAAGATTAGTCATGACACTCAATGAAATGGTGCAATGCGCAGAGGGCTTGCGAGCCGAATTATAGGCCTGTTTCGGCGGCCTGTAACGCCAATTCTCAACAGTATACGCCCGCTGCGGGCGCAGTGGACGCTACAGCCCACGTGGCCATCATTTTAGCAAAAATATAACATCGGCGTGTATCGGCTATTTCTTGATTAAAAACACGCGGCGCGCCGGTTTTTCCGCCGCCGAATGCCGATTTTCCGATTTTTCAGCGTCTGTGACATGCTCTGCGGCACTACTGCAACGTTGTTTTAAAACACAGCCAACATTCCTGCTGGCATGGTTTTGTTGTTTGCCTGGAGGTGCTTGGTTGTTACTGACGGGCGTTGCGCAGATTGCCCGGCATCGCTCCCGTGCTGAAGTTGCTGCGCCATGGATTGATATCGAGGCCGCCGCGGCGCGTATAGCGCGCATACACGGACAGTTTTTGCGGCTTGCACTGACGCAAGATATCGACAAAGATGCGCTCCACGCATTGCTCGTGGAATTCATTGTGTTCGCGGAAACCGATCAGGTAGCGCAACAGGCTTTCCTGGTCGATCTGCGGCCCCGCATACTCGATCTGCACGCTGCCCCAGTCGGGCTGGCCCGTCACCAGGCAATTCGATTTGAGCAAGTGCGAGACGAGTTTTTCTTCCACCGGCGCTTCATCCAGGGCAGCTTTCAGCAACAGCGGCGAGGGCGTGTATTGCGTGATTTCCAGGTCCAGGCGGTCCAGCAGCACGCCGTTGAATTCGCCCATCTTCAGCTTGCCGAAATCTTCCTGCAAGGTCAGTTCCACTTGCACGGGGGCGCCGAAACCGTTCGATAAATCCTGCTTGAGCAGGGCCAGCAGTGCATCGGGGCTGTCCAGTTTGGTCTGGTTGAACGAGTTCAGGTACAGCTTGAACGATTTCGATTCGATGATGTTGGGCGAATCGGCCGGCGCGCTGACCTTGGCGATGGCCACCTGCGGCTTGCCGCGCTGGTTCAGCCACGACAGTTCATACGCATTCCAGATATCGAGGCCAAAGAACGGCAGTGTGCCGTGCAGCTCCAGCTCGTCGCGCTTGCCCTGGCGGGGAATGGGAAACAGCAGTTCCGGCGCGTAATCGGTACGGTAGGCGGAGCTTTTGCCCAGGGGAGACAGTTCGGCGAGGTCGTTGGTGGTGGTCATGGTCGTGTGGCGTGAATTCAGTCAAGGACGCATGGTAGCCTATTTCACCCCAGTACAAATACCGGGGTGAATTCGCCATTTAACCGAGGAACAGTTTATACACAGGATTGCTGCTCTCATCCCAGTAACGATACCCGAGGGTATCGAGGAAGCGGGCGAATTCTCCCATCTCATCGGGCGGCACTTGCAGGCCGATCAGGATGCGGCCCACGTCGCCGCCCTGGCTGCGGTAATGGCACAGGGAAATATTCCAGTTCGGCGCCATGCTGTCGAGGAAGCGCATCAGCGCGCCCGGGCGCTCGGGGAATTCAAAGCGGTACAGCAGTTCGTCCTGCGCCAGCCGGCTCTTGCCACCCACCAGGTGGCGGATGTGCGACTTGGCCAGCTCGTCGTGGGTCAGGTCCAGGGTCTTGAATTCGTGTTCCTCGAAGGTCTTCGCCAGCACGCTCGATTCATGCCGGTCGGCAATTTGAATGCCGACGAACACGTGCGCGGCTTTTTCATCGCTGATGCGGTAATTGAATTCCGTCACGTTGCGCGCGCCGATGAGCGAGCAGAAGCGCTTGAAGCTGCCCCGCTGTTCGCGCATGGTGACGGCAAACACGGCTTCGCGGAATTCGCCCAGTTCGGCCCGTTCCGCGACAAAGCGCAGCCGGTCGAAATTCATGTTCGCGCCGCTGGCGATGGTGACCAGGGTTTCGTTGTTGATCGGGTGTTTCGACAGGCTGGCCCGCTCCACATAGGCCTTGGCGCCGGCCACGGCCAGTGCGCCGGACGGTTCCAGGATGGAACGCGTATCCGTAAACACATCCTTGATGGCGGCGCAGATGGCGTCCGTGTCGACCGTGATGATTTCATCGACATACGCCTGCACCAGGCGGAAGGTTTCCTCGCCGGCCAGGCGCACGGCCGTGCCGTCGGCAAACAGGCCCACGTCGTTCAAGGTCACGCGCTCGCCGGCCTTCAGCGAGCGGGCCATGGCGTTCGAATCGACGCTTTGCACGCCGATGATCTTGATGTCGGGGCGAATCTGTTTCACATAGGCGGCAATGCCGGCGATCAAGCCGCCGCCGCCGATGGGGGCGAAGATGGCGTGGATGGGGCCGGCGTGCTGGCGCAGGATTTCCATGCCGATCGTACCTTGGCCGGCGATCACGTCCGGGTCGTCGAACGGGTGCACGAAGGTCAGCTTCTGTTCCTTTTCCAGGGTCAGGGCATGGTTGTAGGCATCCGTGTACGACTCGCCGTGCAGCACCACTTCCACGTTCACGCCACCCCGTCCCTTGACCGCCTCGACCTTCACCAGCGGCGTGGTGGTCGGCATGACGATGACGGCACGGCAACCCATGCGCGCGGCCGACAGGGCCACGCCCTGGGCATGGTTGCCGGCCGAGGCGCAAATCACGCCGCGCTTGCGTTCCGCTTCGCTGAGCTTGGACATCTTGTTGTAGGCGCCACGAATCTTGAAGCTGAACACGCTTTGCATGTCTTCGCGCTTGAAGTAAATCTGGTTGTTCAGGCGCTGCGACAGGGCAGGGGCCAGTTCCAGCGGCGTTTCGGTGGCGACGTCATAGACGCGGGCGGTCAGGATTTTCTTGAGGTAGTCGATGTTCATAGTCTGCAAGCAAGTGATTCTGGGCCAGAAAGGGTCTGGAGCGTGTCTGTCGATAGCGGCGGCGCGGCGGCGGATAGCCTGGCGACAATAATGCTCTGTGGAACTGCGGGCGGGTATGCCTTTGCCGGCCGGTGCGATGTGTGCGGCGCCCAGGCTGCTCTTCATTATAATGGAGAGCCTTACTGCATCGCGAAGTGTTCCATGATCGAATCCGCAATCGCCTGGCTGCTGCAGCTGATCGCAGCACCGGAAGTCGGGCTGACATCGGTCTTTCTGATCAGCTTTATTTCCGCCACCTTGCTGCCGCTCGGCTCGGAGCCGGCCGTGTTTGCCGTCATCAAGGCCAATCCCGCGCTATTCTGGGCCGCCATCGGCGTGGCCACCCTGGGCAATACCCTGGGCGGTATCGTCGACTACTGGCTCGGCTACCGGGCCAAGCAGGCTTTCGCCAAGGAGCGTGACACGCGCTGGTTCCGCTGGCTGGCCCGCTATGGCGCCAAGACCATGCTGCTGGCCTGGCTGCCGCTCGTGGGCGACCCCCTGTGCACCTTGGCTGGCTGGCTCAAGCTGCCGTTCTGGCCCAGCGTGGCCTACATGGCCATCGGCAAGTGCGCGCGCTACCTGACCATGACGGGCTTGCTGCTGTACGTGCCCGATGGCGTATGGCACCGGATCGGCCAGATGCTGGCCTGAATGGGACTGCCTGCAACGCCAGTTTGCCCCATTTTCGGGCAGGTCGATAGTTTGCAGTAGAGGTCAATTCTTGGCATTTTTGCGTCAAAAAATCATGGAAACTGGTTTTTTATTCATGTAAAAGAAGGCTTTTCCGTATTTGCTATGGGGGCGGATGAGGTGCTTAAACCTTGGGCGGCATAAGGCTGTTCCCGCATGGTGCGGCGCAATAAGATAAAATGGCCCTTTAGGGTCCAGTCTATATCGTCACCACACTCCATGAACGCTCCCGCACAAATCCAAGCTTTACTGGCAGAAACGCCGAATGGTCCCGCAGCAAGCCGCCTGCGCGAAATCCCGTATAACTACACGTCGTTTTCCGATCGCGAGATCGTCATACGCCTGTTGGGGGAGGACTCCTGGCGCCTGCTCGACGAGCTGCGCGGCGCCCGTCAGACGGGCCGTTCGGCCCGCATGCTGTACGAGGTGCTGGGCGATATCTGGGTCGTGCGCCGCAATCCCTACCTGCAGGATGACTTGCTCGACAATCCGAAGCGCCGCCAGGGCTTGATCGATGCCTTGCATCACCGCCTGGCCGAAGTCGACAAGCGCCGCCTGTCCATTGATGCGGCCGGCGGCGATGCGCTGGCGGCCGGCGAAGCGCCGGAAGTGGCCAAGGCGCGCAGCGCCAACGTGGAGCTGCTGCTGAAGGCGGCCAGCAAGGCCGTGGCCGACTTTGGCGACGAATTCCGCAAGACCTACGACTTGCGCAAGCGCACGGTCAAGGTGCTGGGCCGCTACACGGAAAAACACAATGTGCGCTTCGACGGCATGACGCGCGTGTCGCACGTGACGGACGCCACCGACTGGCGCGTGGAATACCCGTTCGTCGTGCTCACGCCGGACACGGAAGAAGAAATGGCCGGCCTCGTCAAAGGCTGTATCGAGCTTGGGCTGACCATCATCCCGCGCGGCGGCGGCACCGGCTACACGGGCGGCGCGATTCCGCTGACGCCGATGTCGGCCGTCATCAACACGGAAAAACTCATCACCCTGGGCGCTGTGGAAATGACGGTCTTGCCGGGCTTGACGCATGAATACGCGACGATCAATTCGGGCGCCGGCGTGATCACGAATAAAGTGTCGGAAGCGGCGGAAAAGGCCGGTTTCGTGTTTGCCGTCGACCCGACCTCGGCCCACGCTTCGTGCATCGGCGGCAACGTCGCCATGAATGCGGGCGGCAAGAAAGCCGTGTTGTGGGGCACGGCGCTGGACAACCTAGCCTCGTGGCGCATGGTCGACCCGAACGGCGACTGGCTCGACGTCACCCGCCTCGACCATAATCTGGGCAAGATCCACGATATCGCACTGGCACGCTTCCAGCTGGAATGGCGCCACCCGAGCACGCGCGACGCGACAAAACCGAACGCGCCGTTCAAGACGGAAATTTTGGAAATTCCTGGCCGCAAGTTCCGCAAGGAGGGCCTGGGCAAGGACGTGACGGACAAGTTCCTCGCCGGCTTGCCGGGCATCCAGAAGGAAGGTTGCGACGGTTTGATCACGTCGGCGCGCTGGATTTTGCACAAGATGCCGAAATTCGCCCGCACCGTCTGCCTGGAATTCTTCGGCCAGGCGCGCGACGCGATCCCGTCGATCGTGGAAATCAAGGATTACCTGGACGGCTTGCCGGCGAAAGGCGAGCAATACACGACCCTGCGCCTGGCGGGCCTGGAACATCTGGACGAGCGCTACCTGCGCGCCGTCGGCTACGCCACCAAGTCGAAGCGGGGCGTGTTGCCGAAGATGGCCCTGTTTGGCGACATCGTCGGCGACGATGAAAATGCCGTCGCGCAAGCGGCGTCGGAAGTGGTGCGTATTGCCAACACCCGCGTGGGTGAAGGTTTTGTTGCCGTCAGCCCGGAAGCGCGCAAGAAATTCTGGTTAGATCGTGCCCGCACGGCGGCGATCGCCAAGCACACCAACGCTTTTAAAATCAATGAAGATGTGGTCATTCCCCTGAACCGCATGGGCGAATACACGGATGGCATCGAGCGCATCAATATCGAACTGTCGATCAAGAACAAGCTGCAACTGGCTGACGCCCTGAGCGCGTTCTTTGCCAAGGGTAACTTGCCAATCGGCAAGAGCGACGATGCATCGGACGACCGCGTGGACGATGCTGAAATGCTGGGCGACCGCGCCGAGCAGGCGCAGCAGTTGCTGGCGCAAGTCACGGCACGCTGGACCTATCTGCTGGCCCAGCTCGACCGTCCGCTGGTCGACGCGAAGGCTGAATTGGCTGAACTGGGCATGGAGCGCTTGCTGCCCGTGTTCGATGCGCGCCTGGAAACGCAGCCGGACGCCACCCTGTTCGACGTGGTGCAGGACCGCACCGTGCGTATCACGTGGAAGCAGGAAATCCGCGCCCAGCTGCGCCAGATTTTCAACGGCGCCGCTTTCAAGCTGATCCTCGACGAGGCCACCGCGATTCACGCGCGCATCTTGCGTAGCCGCGTGTTTGTCGCGCTGCACATGCATGCTGGCGACGGCAACGTGCACACGAACTTGCCCGTCAACTCGGACAATTACGAAATGCTGCAGGATGCCCACGAAGCCGTAGGCCGCATCATGATTTTGGCCCGTTCGCTCAATGGCGTCATTTCCGGCGAGCACGGTATCGGCATTACCAAGCTGGAATTCCTGACGGAAGAAGAAATCGGCGACTTCCGCAGCTACAAGCAGCGCATCGATCCGGAAGGCCGTTTCAACAAGGGTAAATTGCTGAACCTGCCAGGCATGGGTGCCGACTTGCGCAATGCTTACACGCCATCGTTTGGCCTGATGGGACACGAATCGCTGATCATGCAGCAAAGCGATATCGGCGCCATCGCCGACAGCGTCAAGGATTGCTTGCGTTGCGGCAAGTGCAAACCCGTGTGCTCGACCCACGTGCCGCGCGCCAACTTGCTGTATTCGCCGCGCGATAAAATTTTGGCGACCTCGTCCCTGATCGAAGCGTTCCTGTACGAAGAGCAGACGCGCCGCGGTATTTCCATCAAGCATTGGGAAGAGTTCGAGGACGTGGCCGACCACTGCACGGTCTGCCATAAATGCGTGACGCCTTGCCCGGTCAACATCGACTTCGGCGACGTGTCGATGAACATGCGCAACTTGCTGCGCAAGATGGACAAGAAGAGCTTCAATCCGGGCACCAAGGCCACGATGATGTTCCTCAACGCCACCGATCCCGTGACCATCAACGCCACGCGCAAGGTCATGATCGGCTGGGGTTACAAGGCACAGCGCCTGGGCCACGATTTGCTGAAGAAATTTGCCAAGAAGCAAACCAAGGCGCCGCCGCCATCGACGGGCAAGCCGCCCGTCAAGGCGCAGGTGATCCACTTCATCAACAAAAAGATGCCGGGCAACCTGCCGAAGAAATCGGCGCGCGCGCTGCTCGACATCGAAGACGACAAGGTCATTCCGATCATCCGCAATCCGAAGACGACGACGGCCGATACGGAAGCCGTGTTTTACTTCCCTGGTTGCGGTTCGGAGCGCCTGTTCTCGCAAGTGGGCCTGGCCACGCAAGCGATGCTGTGGGAAGTGGGCGTGCAGACGGTCTTGCCGCCTGGCTACCTGTGCTGCGGTTATCCGCAGCGGGGCGCGGGCGAGTTCGACAAGGCCGAGAAGATGATGACGGACAACCGCGTCCTGTTCCATCGGATGGCCAACACGCTCAATTACCTGGACATCAAGACGGTGCTCGTCTCGTGCGGCACCTGTTACGACCAGCTGGCGACGTACCAGTTCGAGAAGATTTTCCCCGGCTGCCGCATCATGGATATCCATGAGTATTTGCTGGAGAAAAACGTCAAGCTGGAAGGCGTCAACGGCACGCGCTATATGTACCACGAGCCATGCCACAATCCGATGAAGCTGCAGGAATCGGGCAAGACCATCAATTCCCTGATCAGCACGGTAGACAACGTGAAGATCGAGAAGAATGACCGTTGCTGCGGCGAATCGGGTTCGCTGGCCGTCACGCGCCCCGACATTTCCACGCAAGTGCGTTTCCGCAAGGAAGAAGAGATGGTCAAGGGGGCCGACAAGCTGCGCGACGACGGTTTTACGGGCGACGTGAAAATCCTCACCAGCTGCCCTTCGTGCCTGCAAGGACTCTCGCGCTACAATGACGATTCGGGCACGACGGCCGACTACATCGTCGTCGAGATCGCCAAACACTTGCTGGGAGAGAACTGGATGCCGGATTACGTGAAACGCGCCAATGACGGCGGCATTGAACGGGTGCTCGTGTGACCTGCGATCTGTGCACACTGCTGGACGGCTACGCCAACAAGCAGGGTCTGGAGACCTTGCTGTGGCGCAGCGAGCGGCTGTCCGTCGTGGCCGTCGATGACACCGCCTATCCCGGATTTTGCCGGGTGATCTGGAACAAGCACGTGAAGGAAATGACGGACTTGACGCCTGGCGAGCGCAACTACGTCATGGAAGTCGTATGGCAAGTCGAGCTGGCCGTGCGTGAAGTGATGCAGCCGGAAAAGGTCAACGTGGCCAGTTTCGGCAACATGACGCCGCACGTGCACTGGCACGTGATTCCCCGCTACCGCGACGACGCGCATTTCCCGAACCCCAGCTGGGCTGTCGTGCAGCGCGAGACGGCGCCCGAGGTGCTGGCCGCGCGCCGCGCCCTGCTGCCGGCCTTGCGCGACGCCATCATTCAACGTTTATCCGCATAAAGTATCGTCATGACTGAAAAAGCAGCAACACCGCAACCCACCGGCTTGACCGTGCACAACCAGTCGCGCGTGCTCGACGTGGCGTTCGACGACGGCAGCGAATTTGCGTTGCCGTTCGAATACCTGCGCGTGTACTCGCCGTCGGCCGAAGTGCAGGGCCATGGCAAGGGCCAGGAAACCTTGCAGTTAGGCAAGCGTTTGGTCGGCATCACGAGCCTGGAACCGGTCGGCAACTACGCCGTCCAGCCGACCTTCAGCGATGGCCACAATTCCGGCCTGTACACGTGGGCATATTTGTACAAGCTGGGCGCGGAAAAAGACAAACTGTGGCAAGCCTACCTGGACCAGCTGGCGGCAGCCGGCTATCCCGGCGACAGCGGCCGCGACGCGAAGGCCGACATGACGGTCAAGCAATCTTCCGGCCACGTCCACGGACCGAGCTGCGGGCATAAGCATTAAGGAAAAATAAATGCGGTAATCTTGTCGGATTGCCGCCGCCCCGTTCGTCGTATGAATGCCCGCGCTTGCGGGCATTTTTCTTTTGGAGAAGAGACTATGGAATACATGATCCTGATCTACGCCGACGAGGCGCGCTATGCCGCCATGCCAGACGAGCAGATGGCCAGCCTGATGGCCGACTTTGCCAGCTATACGCAGGCGCTGGAGGCGGCCGGCGTGCTGCGCGGCGGGGCCGAGCTGGCGCCTGTGGGCAGCGCCACCAGCGTGCGGGTGCGCAATGGCAAGACCGTCATCACGGATGGGCCGTTCGCGGAAACCAAGGAGCAGCTGGGCGGCTACTATCTGCTAGCCTGCGCCAACCTGGACGAGGCGCTGGCCTGGGCCGGGCGTTGCCCGGTGGCCTCCTTGGGCGCCATCGAAGTGCGGCCCGTGACGGCTTGAGCATGGCCGGCGACGCCGTTGCGGCCGTCGAGCACGTCTTTCGCCAGGAAAAGGGCAGGGTGCTGGCCGGCCTGATGCGGCGCTTCGGCGACCTGGGCCTGGCGGAAGATGTGTTGCAGGAAGCGTGCCGCAAGGCGCTGGAACTGTGGCCGCGCACGGGCATCCCCGATAATCCCGCCGCCTGGCTCAGTTCCGTGGCGCGCAATGCGGGCCTCGATCACGTGCGCCGCGCGGGCAAGAGCGTCACCGAGGCCGAGGCCGTGTTCTCCGGCCTGCCTGCGCCCGTGATTGAAGAGGCGCCTGCCATCGGGGACGACCGCCTGCGCCTGCTGTTCATCTGCTGCCATCCCGCGCTGGCGCCCGAGGCGCAGGTGGCGCTGGCCCTGCGCACCCTGTGCGGGTTGTCGACGGGCGAAATCGCGCGCGCCTTCGGCGTGGCGGAAACGGCCCTGTCGCAGCGGCTGTTGCGCGCCAAGCGCAAGATCGCCGAAGCGCGCATTCCTTTCGAGTTGCCACCGGAGCAAGAACTGCAGCAACGGCTGGCGCAGGTGCTGCACGTAATCTACCTGGTGTTCAGCGAAGGCTATTGCGCCAGCGGCGGCGGCACCCTGCTGCGCGCGGACCTGTGCGCCGAGGCGCTGCGCCTGGGGCTGCTGCTGGACATCCTGCAGCCGGGCCAGCCGGAAGTGCAGGGGCTATTGGCCCTGATGCTGCTGCAGGCGTCGCGCGGCCCGGCCCGTTTGTCGCCCGAGGGGCATTTGCTGACCCTGGAAGAGCAGGACCGGCGCCTGTGGCAGGGAGACTTGATTGCCGAGGGACTGGCGCTGCTGGAACTGGCCTTGCCGGCGCGCGCGCCTGGGCCATACCAGTTGCAGGCGGCCATTGCCGCCTTGCACGCCAAAGCGCCCGCGGCCGGGCAGACGGACTGGCGCCAGATCAGCGCCCTGTACGGCGCTTTGCTGCGGCACAAGCCGGAACCCTTGATTTTGCTCAATGCCGTGATCGCCTGCGCCATGGCGCATGGGGCCGCACACGGGCTGGCGTGGCTGGATCGCCTGGAAGCCGTGCCCAGCCTGGCGCGATCGCATTATCTGCACGCGGCCCGGGCCGACTTGCTGCGCCGCCAGGGCGACCGGCCGGGGGCGCTGGCGGCGTATGCCCAAGCAGCAATGCTGGCTTCGAATGCAGTGGAAAGGCAATACCTTCTCCGGCGTCACGGGGAAATGCGCCTGCCGCTTGTATAATGCTCCCAAGTTCAAACAGACTGCCTACCATGACCAATACGACCCATTTCGGATACAAAACAGTTGCAGAAGACGACAAAGTGCGCGAAGTCGCCAAGGTGTTCCATTCCGTCGCTGCCAAATACGACGTGATGAACGACTTGATGTCGGGCGGGCTGCACCGTCTGTGGAAGACGTTCACCATTGCCAATGCGGGCGTGCGCCCCGGTTTCAAGGTGCTCGACATTGCAGGCGGCACGGGCGACCTGTCGAAGGCGTTTGCCAAGCAGGCGGGTCCTACCGGCGAAGTCTGGCTGACCGATATCAATGAATCGATGTTGCGCGTGGGCCGCGACCGCCTCTTGAATCGCGGCTTGCTCACCCCCACCATGTTGTGTGACGCGGAAAAACTGCCATTCCCCGATAATTATTTCGACCGTGTCAGCGTGGCCTTTGGCCTGCGCAACATGACGCACAAGGATGTGGCGCTGGCGGAAATGCGCCGCGTGCTGAAACCGGGCGGCAAGCTGCTGGTGCTGGAGTTTTCCAAGGTGGCGGCGCCCCTGCAAAAGCCGTACGACCTGTATTCGTTCTCGGTCTTGCCGTGGTTCGGACAGAAAATCGCCGGCGACGCGGAAAGCTACCGCTACCTGGCCGAATCGATCCGCATGCATCCGGACCAGGAAACCCTGAAGACCATGATGGAAACGGCGGGTCTGGAACGCGTGCAGTACTACAATTTGACGGCAGGCATTGCCGCTTTGCACACCGGTATCAAGATGTAATGCATCAACGTTGGTGTTTTTAGGAGATGGAATGAAATTGAAGAAATTTATGGTTGGCATGATGCTGGCCGCGACCACGGTATCCATGCTGGGCGAGGCGCTGGCCCGTCCCATGGGCGGTGGCCGTTCGTTTGGCCGCCAGTCGCAAAACGTGGGCCGCCAGGCGCCCGCACCGGCCCCAGCGCCGGCGCCGGCTGCTGCGCCACGCCAGGCGCAACCCGCGCCGGCTCCCGCGCCGGCCCCTGCCGCCAAGGCACCGAGCC
>NZ_LBCO01000006.1:12946-104931 GCF_000988085.1 Janthinobacterium sp. KBS0711
GGGCGGCGCCTTGCTGGGCCTGGGCCTGGGCGCGCTGCTGTCGCATTTCGGCCTGGGCGGCGCCCTGGCCAGCATGATCAGCACCTTGCTGATGGTGGCCTTGCTGGCCGGCGTGGCTTACTTTATCTACCGTATGGTGCGCGGCAAGCGCGACAGCAATAGCAGCGGCAATGCGCCGTTCGCCGGTTTCGGCAACCAGCCTGCGCCAGCTGGCAACGTGCCTGACATCGGTTCGCGCATTCCACCGCTGCCGCCGCTGCAGCCTGTCTCGTCCGGCGTAGGCCTGGACAAGCCGGTGCCGGCTGCCGCGCCATGGGGGGTGCCAAGCGACTTCGACAAGGAAGCGTTCCTGCGTCACGCGAAAAGCAATTTCATTCGCCTGCAAGCGGCCTGGGACAAGGCCGACGTTAACGATATCCGCGAATTCACGTCGCCGGAAGTGTATGCGGAACTGCGCATGCAAATCCAGGAACGGGGCGCGCAGCCGGACTTTACGGACGTCGTCACCATCGATGCCGAACTGCTGGGCATCGAGACGAGCGTCAACGATTACCTGGCCAGCGTGAAGTTTACTGGCCTGATCCGTTCGGCGCCGGGCGCGGCCGCGGAACCGTTCGCGGAAGTATGGAATATGTCGAAACCCGTCAGCGGCAATAGCGGCTGGGTCCTGGCAGGCATCCAGCAATTGAATTAATTGTAAAAACTTGCTGAATACTGGCTTAAGTCCATGCGGAATGCATGATGCTTAACAGATATTTCCTGCTGAACTGGTAAGATCGAAACCGCCCACGTTGTTTTACGGGCGGTTTTTTCTTTTTGGGGGCGCGAAGCGCGCAACATGATGGCACCACTTTCCGATCTTTCCCTGATGACGCCCGTCATCGCGACACTCAACCATTTGCTGGCGCAAGAGCCGTGGGCGCGCCAGCAGCTGGCCGTGCACGCAGGCAAGCTGGCCTGCATCGACACGGGCGCCGTGGCCTTGCGCTTGCGCATTGACAGCGCCGGCATGCTCGAGGCGGCGCCGGCCGACATGCCGGCCAACGTCACCATCCGCGTCAAATTGTCCGACGTGCCGCTGATCCTGCAAAACCGCGAGCGGGCGTTTTCCTACGTCAAGATCGAAGGTGATGCCGAGTTTGCCAACGCGATTTCGCAATTGAGCAAGGGCTTGCGCTGGGAAGCCGAGCATGACCTGGAAAAGGTCGTCGGCCCCATGCTGGCCACGCGCCTCGTTGCCGGCGCGAAGGATGCTGCCGCCTTTGTGCGCACGGGCCAGCAAAAGCTGGCGGAAAACGTGGCCGAATATTTTCTCGACGAACAGCCTATGCTGATCCGTCCTTCTACCTTGCAAGAGTATTCCGCTGGCGTGACGCGCGTGCGCGATGACGTCGAACGCCTGGCCAAGCGCCTTGCCCGGCTGGAAAAGGCGGCCGCCGCCGTCCAGCCGCAGTCCTCCTCACCGGATTTGTCTACATGATATTGAAATTCCTGCGCCTGTTTAAAATCATCCGTGTTTCCATCAAGTACGGTCTGGATGAGATAGCGATTTCTGGTCTGCAAGTTCCCCGCACCGCCAAATTGATCGACACCCTGATTTTCTGGCGCGACCTGTCGTCGCCACGGGGCTTGCGCCTGCGCCTGGCGCTGGAAGAGCTGGGCCCGATCTTCGTCAAATTTGGCCAGGTGCTGTCGACCCGGCGCGATTTGATGCCGCTCGACATCGCCGAAGAGCTGGCGCGCCTGCAAGACCGGGTGCCGCCTTTCGATTCCGATCTGGCCATCGCGCAAATCACCAAGTCGCTCGGCGCGCACCCTGACCAGCTGTTTGCCCGCTTCGAGCGCGAGCCGGTGGCGTCCGCCTCGATTGCCCAGGTGCACTTTGCGACCCTGAAAGACGGGCGCGAAGTGGCCGTGAAAGTCTTGCGTCCAGGCATGAAAAAGCTGATCGACGAAGACGTGGCGCTGATGCACATCGCCGCCGACTGGACCAGCCGCCTGTGGGCCGACAGCAAGCGCTTGAAACCCAAGGAAGTGGTGGGCGAGTTCGACAAATACCTGCACGACGAGCTGGACCTGATGCGCGAGGCGGCCAACGCCAGCCAGCTGCGCCGTAATTTCGCCAACTCGGACTTGCTGCTGGTGCCGGAAATGCACTGGGATTACTGTTCCAGCAGCGTCATCGTCATGGAACGCATGTATGGCATCCCCGTGTCGCAGACGGAGCGCCTGGTGGCGGCCGGCGTGGATTTGCGCAAACTGTCCAGCGATGGCGTGGAGATTTTCTTCACGCAAGTATTCCGCGACGGCTTTTTCCATGCTGACATGCACCCGGGCAATATTCTCGTGTCCATCGCGCCCGACTCGTTCGGCCGCTACATCGCGCTCGACTTCGGCATCGTGGGTACCTTGAACGACTACGACAAGGATTATTTGTCGCAAAACTTCCTCGCCTTCTTCCGTCGCGACTACAAGCGCGTGGCCGAGGCGCACATCGAATCGGGCTGGGCGCCGAAGGACACGCGCGTCGATGAGCTGGAAGCGGCCGTGCGCGCCTGCTGCGAGCCGATCTTCGACCGTCCGCTGAAGGATATTTCTTTTGGGCAAGTCTTGCTGCGTTTGTTCCAGACTTCGCGCCGCTTCAATGTGGAAGTGCAGCCGCAACTGGTGCTGCTGCAAAAGACCCTGCTCAATATCGAAGGCCTGGGCCGCCAGTTGGACCCGGAGCTGGACCTGTGGCAAACGGCCAAGCCGTATCTGGAAAAATGGATGAGCAATCAGGTGGGACCGCAAGGCTTCATGGAGCGCCTGCGCGCCGAGGCACCCCGTTATGCGCACATCTTCCCGCAACTGCCGCGCTTGCTGCACCAGGCCTTGACGGTGCATGGCGAGCCGCGTGAAAACGATGTGGAATTGATGAAAACCTTGCTGGCGGAGCAACGCCAGACGAATCGCCTGCTGAGCTTTATCGTGTACTTCGTGGGCGCCTTCGCCCTCGGCGCGCTGGGCTTGCAAGTGTTCATGCGCTGGCATCAACTCCCGTTTTAAAGGCTGAGGACGTAAGTGATGGCTGACTTCGATACCCGCGATCCGCTCTCGCCCGCCTTCTGGGACGAGCGTTTCGAGAAGCAATTCACGCCCTGGGACCACGGCGGCGTGCCCACGCGCCTGCGCAGCTTCGTTGCGGGCAGCCCGGCGCCGCTGCGCTGCCTGATTCCCGGCTGCGGCTCGGCCTATGAGCTGGTTTTCATGCTCGATCACGGCTGGGATGCCACGGCCATCGACTTTTCGCCGGCCGCCGTGGCCGCCGCGCGCGCCATCGTCGGCGAACGGGCAGGGCAGGTGGTGGAAGCCGATTTCTTTGCCTGGCAGCCCGCAGCGCCGCTGGACCTGATCTATGAACGGGCCTTTTTGTGCGCCATGCCGCGCGCCATGTGGCCGCAAGTGGCGGCCCGCTGGGCGCAGCTGCTGGCGCCGGGCACCATGCTGGCCGGTTATTTTTTCTTTGACGACAATGCCAAGGGACCGCCATTCGGCATTTCACGTGAGAAACTGCAGGAATTGCTGGCGCCGCATTTCGACTGCCTGGCCGATGAAGCCGTCGATGATTCCATCGCCGTCTTCGCGGGCAAGGAGCGCTGGATGAGCTGGCGCCGCCGGGCGCAGTGAGGCGGGCCGGGCAATTTCCGCTGGGAGTAATGGAAAAGCTTTATAATTCAGGGTTTTTGATGATTTTCTCGGAGTAGAGATGCCGATTTACGCTTACCGTTGTGACGAGTGTGGTTTTGCCAAGGATGTCTTGCAAAAGATCTCCGATCCAGTACTGACGGTGTGCCTGTCGTGCGGCAAGCCCAGTTTCAAGAAACAATTGACGGCCGCCGGTTTCCAATTGAAGGGCACTGGCTGGTACGCGACCGATTTCCGCGGCGGCACTGCGCCCACCACGGCCATTCCGACGGGCCCGGCCGATAACGCCAAGCCTGCCCCGGCCGCCGACAGCGCGCCTGCCGCTGCGCCTGCGCCCGCCCCGGCTGCAACCGCGCCGAAAGCGGACTGAGAGCGCGCCGCGCCGATACGATCCATTACCGAGAAACTGATGCGTAAATACTTTATTACCGGATTACTGATTTTGGTGCCCCTGGCCATTACGGCCTGGGTCCTGAATCTGGTGATCAGCACGATGGACCAGTCGCTGCTGCTGGTGCCCGGCAGTACGCAGCCCAGCGTCTGGTTCGGCCACAAGGTTCCCCCGCTGAGCACCATTCCCGGCCTGGGCACGGTATTGACGGTACTGATCGTGTTCTTCACGGGTTTGCTGACGAATAACCTGGTCGGCAATTACGTGGTGAAACTGTGGGAAAAATTGCTGCAACGCATACCCATCGTCAATTCCCTGTATTCGAGCGTCAAGCAAGTGTCCGATACCCTGTTTTCCCCGTCGGGCAATGCGTTCCGCAAGGCCGTGCTGGTGCCGTATCCGCACCAGAACTCCTGGACCATCGCTTTCCTGACCGGTGTGCCGGGCGGCGATGCGGCGAACCACCTGGTGGGCGACTTTGTCAGCGTGTACGTGCCGACGACGCCGAATCCGACATCGGGCTTTTTCCTGATGATGAAGCGCAGCGATGTCGTCGAACTCGACATGAGCGTCGATGCGGCGCTCAAATATATCGTCTCGATGGGCGTGGTGGCGCCTGCGGAAGTTGTTGCTGTACCGGCCCCGGCAGCCAAAGAATAAAGGCAGGCGTCCCATGCGGGACGTGGCCGGATTGAACACTCACTAACCTGAACTGAGAATTTTATGTCTATGCGTACTGAATACTGCGGCCTCGTTACCGAAGCCATGCTGGGACAAACCGTCAGCCTGTGCGGCTGGGTACATCGCCGCCGCGATCACGGCAGCCTGATTTTCATCGACTTGCGCGACCGTGAAGGCCTGGTGCAAATCGTCTGCAACCCGGAACAAGCGGAAATGTTCAAGGTCGCCGAAGCCGTGCGCAACGAATTCTGCCTGCGCGTGACGGGTGTCGTGACCAACCGTATCGAAGGCACGATCAACAACAACCTGAAGTCGGGCAAGATCGAAGTGGTCTGCTCGGAGCTGGAAGTGCTGAACCCTTCCGTGCCCGTGCCGTTCCAGCTGGACGACGACAACCTGTCGGAAACGACGCGTCTGACGCACCGCGTGCTGGATCTGCGCCGCCCGCAAATGCAGAACAACCTGCGCCTGCGCTACAAGGTGACGATGGAAGTGCGCAAGTACCTCGACGCGCTGGGCTTCATCGACATCGAAACGCCGATGCTGACCAAGTCGACGCCAGAAGGCGCGCGCGATTACCTGGTGCCGTCGCGCGTGAACGCGGGCAGTTTCTTCGCCTTGCCGCAATCGCCACAGTTGTTCAAGCAACTGTTGATGGTCGCTAACTTCGACCGTTACTACCAGATCACCAAATGCTTCCGCGACGAAGACTTGCGCGCCGACCGCCAGCCTGAATTCACGCAGATCGACTGCGAAACCTCGTTCCTGACGGAACAGGAAATCCGCGACCTGTTCGAAGACATGATACGCGTCGTCTTCAAGAACACCCTGGACATCGACCTGCCGAACCCGTTCCCGGTGATGGATTTCGCCGAAGCGATGGGCCTGTACGGTTCCGACAAGCCGGACATGCGCGTCAAGCTGGCCTTCACGGACTTGACCGAAGTCATGAAGTCGGTCGAATTCAAAGTCTTCAACGGCGCCGCCAACATGAAAGGCGGCCGCGTGGTTGCCCTGCGCGTACCGCAAGGCGGCAGCATGCCCCGTTCGGAAATCGATGCCTACACGCAATTCGTCGCCATCTACGGCGCCAAGGGCCTCGCTTACATCAAGGTCAACGAGAAAGCCAAGGGTCCTGAAGGCTTGCAGTCGCCGATCGTCAAGTTCCTGCCTGCCGACGTGCTGGCCACGATTCTCGAGCAGACGGGCGCGCAAGACGGCGACCTGATCTTCTTCGGCGCGGACAAGGCCAAGGTCGTCAACGACGCTATCGGCGCGCTGCGCGTGAAGATCGGTCACAGCGAGTTCGGCAAGAAAGCCGGCCTGTTCGAAGACGTGTGGAAGCCATTGTGGGTGGTCGACTTCCCGATGTTCGAGCACGACGAAGAAGCGGACCGCTGGACGGCAACCCACCATCCATTCACGGCGCCGAAAGACGGCCATGAAGACATGCTGGAAAGCGATCCGGGCGCCTGCATCGCCAAGGCCTACGACATGGTCTTGAACGGCTGGGAACTGGGCGGCGGTTCGATCCGTATCCACCGCGAAGAAGTGCAGTCGAAAGTGTTCCGCGCACTGAAGATCGACGCCGAAGAAGCGCAGCTGAAGTTCGGCTTCCTGCTCGACGCCCTGCAATACGGCGCGCCACCGCATGGCGGCCTGGCATTTGGCCTGGACCGTATCGTGACCATGATGACGGGTTCCGAATCGATCCGCGACGTGATCGCCTTCCCGAAAACCCAGCGCGCGCAAGACTTGCTGACCCATGCGCCGTCGGAAGTGGACGAGAAGCAATTGCGTGAACTGCACATCCGTTTGCGCAGCGCCGAGCCAAAAGTAGTGTAATGAAGCATGCGGCTGCCCTGGCGGCCGCTGTTTGATCCGCTATGCAAAAAAAGGCGCTGTCGTGGCGCCTTTTTCATTGTTGATATGACTCATAAAATTCCTGTTTCCGTGCTGGTCGTCATTCATACGGCTGACCTTGACGTCTTGCTCATCGAACGCGCGGGCCAGCCCGGTTTCTGGCAATCGGTGACGGGTTCCGTCGATGCCGTCGACGAACCGCTGCTGCAGACGGCCGCGCGCGAACTGTTCGAGGAAACCGGCATCGTTGCCGATGGACACGATATCGTGCTGCGCGACTGGAACTTGTCGAACGTGTACGAGATCTATCCGATCTGGCGCCACCGCTATGCGCCCGGCGTGACGCGCAACACGGAACACGTGTTCAGCGTGCAGGTGCCGCGCGACATCGCCATCACCCTGAGCCCGCGCGAACACTTGCAGTACGCGTGGCTGCCGTATCTGGCAGCGGCCGACCGCTGTTTTTCGTCGTCCAACGCGGAAGCGATTCTGCAATTGCCGGCCATGACGGGCCTGGCGCGCCCCACCTGATAGAAAGCATTCCATGTTGAACTGGTTACATTTGACTGCGCAGCAAAAACTGCTGGGCACCCTGGGCATCGTTTTTTGCCTGTGCTTTATCTTCCTGCTGTTCAGTTCCACCGTGCCTGGCCGCACGCCACCGATCGGCATGCCGCTGATGGCGATCGGCTGGCTGCTGCACCCGGGCGCGTTTGCCAAGGGCAAGCGCACCGTGGCCTGGCGCGGCGCACCGTTGCTGGTCAAGATCGTCTGGGCGGCCGGCATCACGGCGCTGATCGTCAGCGTGACGGCGGGCGTGGGACGCATGCTGGCTTAAGCGTTGCAAACTATTGTCATGTGGTATTATTGCTTTAATAGTAATTCCACATCATGACGAAAGGTGTACATGCTGAACTGGTCTCAACTTTCTTTTCAGCAGCGTCTCCTGGGCGTCGTATTCCTGTCCTGGATCTTTGGCGCTCTGTATGCCGTGTGTTTTCCCGATCAGCCGCATGCCCGCCTTCCACAGGCAGGCTTGCCCTTGCTGATGCTGGGATTTCTGTTGCATCCCCGTTGCTTTGCCGGCGGACGGGGCGCCTTCAGCTGGAGCAGCGCACCCGGGATCGTGAAGGGCTTGTGGGTGATCGGCATGGTGGTGGGCAGCATCAGCGCCATCGATAGTTTGCTGGCAGCGATGACGGGCAGATAAAGCTGCCATAGGTGCGCACGCGCACCTACGCTGGCGCCGCGCGAGGCCCGTCAGGGAGTAGAATCAATGCATGAAAATCCGCGTAGCAACTTATAATATTCACAAGGGTGTCTCCTCCGTGCGAGGCTTGCCCCGCGTGCATGCTTTAAAACAGGCGATCGCCCTGTTTCATGCCGATGTCGTCTTTTTGCAGGAAGTGCAAGGCAAGCATGACCGCAATGCGGCCCGCTTTGGCGCCGAGAAAAACGGCCACAAGCATTGGCCGGAAGCGTCGCAGCACGAGTTCTTTGCCGGCGCCGAGCACCATTCCGCCTACGGCATGAATGCCGTGTATGACCATGGCCACCATGGCAATGCCTTGCTCAGCAAATTCCCCATCGCCTCACAAACCAACCATGACGTCTCCGACCATGCCTACGAGCAGCGCGGTATCCTGCATTGCGTGCTCAAGACGCCGCAGGCCGACGTGCACTGTTATGTCGTCCATCTGGGCCTGTTCGAGTCGGGACGGGGCCGCCAGACGCAGGCGCTGATCGACGCCGTGATGGAGTCGGCGCCGAATGGCGAACCCGTCATCATTGCCGGCGATTTCAATGACTGGCGCAACACGCTCAGCGACAAGCTGCGCAATGCGCTGGGCGTGGTGGAAGTATTCGACCAGCGCGCCTCGAACTCGGCCTTGGGCGACCTGGTGCGCACCCTGGCGCGGCGCCAGAGCAAGACCCCCACGCCCGTGCCGGCGCGCACCTTTCCCGCCGCCTTGCCGTGGTTCCGCCTGGACCGCATCTATGTGCGCGGTTTCCACGTGGAAGGTGCGCAAGTGATGCATGGCACCTTGTGGGCAAAACTGTCGGACCACGCGCCGATCGTTGCTGCTTTGAAACTCGCGTAGACTGCCGGCATGCGCACAGTCAATTTCATCGCCCACAACGACATCAAGCTGCTGTATTGCGGCACCGATTACTTTCCCGCGCTGATAGCCGCCATCGATGGCGCGCGCTCGGAAGTCTATTTCGAAACGTATATCTTTGCCGACGACGCCACGGGTACCCTGGTGCTCGACGCGCTCAAACGCGCGGCCGCGCGCGGCGTGCTCGTGTGCATGATCACGGACTGGTTCGGCACGGGCAACCGCCGGGTCAAGGCCATGCATGCGGAGCTGGAAGCGGCCGGCGTGCATCACCGCATCTTCAACCCGTGGTTCAAGCGCGGCATCACGCGCACGCATCGCAAGATTTGCGTGGCCGACGGCGAGATTGCCCTGGTGGGCGGCATCAATATCAACGACGACATGTTTTGCGACTACGACCACAACATCAGCCTGGAAGCGCCGCGCTGGGATTTCGCCGTGCAGGTGAAGGGTCCGCTGGTCGACGCCATCCACGAAGAGGTGCAGGCGCAGTGGGCGCGGCTGGGCAAGATGAATCTGGTGCGGCGTATCAAGCTGTACCGCAAGATGCGCGTCGTCAGCAAGGAACTGGCGAAGAACCCTGTCGTGGCCGGCTTTGTCGTGCGCGACAACCTGCGCAACCGCCGCACCATCCAGCGCGCCTACCTGCAGGCGCTGGGCCAGGCAAGAAAAAGCGTGATGCTGGCCAATCCGTATTTCGCCCCCGGGCACAAGCTGCGCCACGCGCTGGCCCAGGCGGCCCAGCGGGGCGTCGACGTGGTGCTATTGATCGGCGTGGGCGAGTTCCGCATGCAAGACGCCGTGGCGCACTCGTTTTACCCGAAACTGCTGGCCGCCGGCGTCAAGATTGTGGAATACCGCAAGACGCAGCTGCACGCCAAGGTGGCCGTCGTCGACGACGACTGGGCGACGGTGGGGTCCAGCAATATTGACGCGCTGAGCCTGTTCCTCAACCAGGAAGCGAACGTCGTGATCAAGGACGTGGCGTTCGCGCAAAGCTTGCGCCAGCATATCGAGCAGGGCGTGGCCGACGGCATCGTGATTCACCAGGATGATTTCAAGCACATCGGCCGCTTCCGGCGCATCGGCTATGAAGCCGCCTTCCTCGTGTACCGGCTGGTGATGCGCATTTTTTCAGTAGGCAAGTACGCATGAGCGAGATGACAACGGTAAGGCTGGACAAATGGCTGTGGGCGGCGCGCTTCTTCAAGACGCGTTCGCTGGCCAGCGAAGCCGTCGACACGGGTAAAGTCAAGGTGGGCGGCGAGCGCGTGAAACCGGCGCGCAGCGTGCGCGTGGGCGACGAGCTGGCCATCGACAATGGCGCGGAGACGTGGGAAGTGGCCGTGCTGGGCCTGTCCGACAAGCGCGGCGCGGCGCCCGTGGCGCGCTTGCTGTATGGCGAAACGCCGGCCAGCATCGCCCGCCGCGAACAGCTGGCCGAGGAACGCAAGCTGTTCCGCGAGCCGGGCACCACCATCAAGGGGCGGCCGACCAAGCGCGACCGCCGTCAATTGAACAAGGCAGGCGGCCTCGACTGAGGCCATGCGGCAGGGCGCATGCCGCTTTTGCCTGCCTGAAATCACTACAAACACGCAGGCAAAAAATGCTGCGCTGCACCAATAGAACGCCGGCTCTAAAGTTCCCGTTTGACTTTTACGTGGTAGTGGATAATAGTACGAGCGTTCGGATTTTTTCGAAGCGTGCTTTTTTTTACCCTCGCTTCAGTCCGCCAAATCGGCAACATACTTTGAGAACGGACATTTTGAATACTTCAGTCAAATTCATGCGCAAGGGCGAACTGACCCGTGCAGCCATCCTCGACGTGGCGCTGGATCTGTCCAGCCGTGACGGCCTGGAAGGCCTGACCATAGGGCTGCTTGCGGACAAAATGAACATGAGCAAGTCGGGCGTGTTTGCCCACTTTGGCTCGCGCGAAGACTTGCAGATGGAAGTGCTGAAGCTCTACCACTATCGTTTCGAGCAAGAAGTCTTTTTCCCCAGCATGAAAGAACCACGCGGCATCCAGCGCCTGCAATCGATGTTTGCGCGCTGGGTCAAGCGGGTCAGCGTGGAAATCGCTTCCGGCTGCATCTATATCAGCGGCGCCGTCGAGTATGACGACCGTCCCGGTCCCATCCGCGAGGCCCTGGTGGCCATGGTGCGGGCCTGGCAGGGCGCGCTGCTGCGCAGTGTCGAGCAATCGATCGCCACGGGCGACCTGAAAGCGGACACGGATGCCCAGCAGCTGGTGTACGAGATGTATGGCCTGATCCTGGCCCTGCATCACGATGCGCGCTTCCTGCGCGTGCCGGGCAGCATCGAACGGGCGCAAGCGGGCTTTATCCGCCTGCTGGCGTCGTACCAGAATTGCGTCACAAGCAAATAAGCCGTCAGGCAGTATCCGCAACAACGCACACGCACTTACAAGTACAACACTTTAGCTAATCGCCTTCAGGAGAAAATTATGGGTCAATACGTCGCGCCAATCCGGGATATGCAATTCGTCCTGCATGAGTTCCTGCAAGTGGAAGAAGAACTGAAGCAAATGCCGTCGTACGCCGACGTCGACGCCGACATCATCAACCAGGTGCTGGAAGAGGGCGGCAAATTCACCTCCGAAGTACTGTTCCCGCTGAACCACTCCGGCGACCGCGAAGGCTGCCACCACGACCCCGTCACGAAAAGCGTGACCACGCCGAAAGGCTTCAAGGAAGCCTACAAGCAGTACGTCGAAGGCGGCTGGGCGGCCTTGGCTTGCGATCCGGAATATGGCGGCCAGGGCTTGCCTGTCGTGCTGAACAACTCCTTCTATGAAATGCTGAACTCGTCGAACCAGGCCTGGTCCATGTACCCTGGCCTGTCGCACGGCGCCTACGAGTGCCTGAAGGAACACGGCACCGACCACCAGAAGGAAGTCTACCTGCCGAAGCTGGTGTCGGGCGAATGGACGGGCACCATGTGCCTGACCGAACCGCACTGCGGCACCGACCTGGGCCTGCTGCGCTCGAAAGCGCTGCCTGAGGCGGACGGTTCCTGGACCATCACCGGCAACAAGATCTTCATCTCGGCCGGCGAGCACGACATGGCGGAAAACATCCTGCACCTGGTGCTGGCCCGCGTGCCGGACGCGCCGGAAGGCTCGAAAGGCATCTCGCTGTTCCTGGTGCCGAAATTCCTGCCAAATGCGGACGGCACGGTCGGTGAACGCAACCCGATCACCTGCGGCGCCATCGAAGAAAAAATGGGCATCCACGGCAATTCGACCTGCCAGATGAACCTGGACGGCGCGAAAGGCTGGATCATCGGCCAGCCGAACAAGGGTCTCAACGCCATGTTCGTCTTCATGAACGCGGCCCGCCTGGGCGTGGGCATGCAGTCGCTGGGCCTGACGGAAATCGCTTACCAGAACGCGCTGATCTACGCCAAGGACCGCACGCAAATGCGTTCGCTGTCCGGCATCAAGAACCCGGAACTGCCGGCCGACCGCATCATCGTGCACCCTGACGTGCGCCGCATGCTGCTGACGGGCAAAGCCTACGCCGAAGGCGCGCGCGCGTTCACCTCGTACGTGGCGCTGCAGATCGACCGCGAACTGCACCACCCGGACGCTGACGTACGCAAGGAAGCGGCCGACGAAGTGGCGCTGCTGACCCCTGTCATCAAGGCCTTCATTACCGACAACGCCTGGATCGCCACTTCGGACGCGATGCAAGTGTTCGGCGGCCACGGCTACATCTCGGAGTGGGGCATGGAGCAGTATGTGCGCGACGCGCGCATCAACATGATCTACGAAGGCACGAACACGATCCAGTCGCTGGATCTGTTGGGCCGCAAGATCCTCGGCGATAACGGCGCCAAGCTGCGCAAGTTCGGCGAAAAGATCAAGGCTTTCGTCGAAGACAACGGCACCGATGAAGCGATGAGTGAATTCGTCACCCCACTGGGCGACCTGGGCGACAAAGTCACCAAGCTGACCATGGAAATCGGCATGAAGGCCTTCCAGAACCCTGACGAAGTGGGCGCGGCATGCGTGCCTTACCTGCGCGTCGTCGGCCACATGATC
The DNA here is from genome assembly GCF_000988085.1 of Janthinobacterium sp. KBS0711. Taxonomy (NCBI): domain Bacteria; kingdom Pseudomonadati; phylum Pseudomonadota; class Betaproteobacteria; order Burkholderiales; family Oxalobacteraceae; genus Janthinobacterium; species Janthinobacterium sp. KBS0711. The sequence goes on from NZ_LBCO01000006.1 coordinate 25,755, forward strand.
TACAGCTATCTGTTCGCGCAGATGGCCAAGATCGCCCTCGAAAAAGAATCCAGCGGCGACAAGTTCTACACCGCCAAACTGGCTACCGCACGTTTCTACTTCGCCCGCTTGCAGCCTGAGACGGCAACCCTGATCCGTCAGGCGCGTTCCGGTTCGGCCAACCTGATGGCACTCGACGCAGACCTGTTCTAAGACTTGAGGAAAATATGACCAATTTCATCGTTAAAAAAGTAGCCGTCCTCGGCGCCGGCGTGATGGGCGCGCAGATCGCCGCCCATTGCATCAACGCGAAAGTGCCGGTCGTGCTGTTCGACCTGCCGGCTAAGCCGGAGCATGTCTCCGGCGGGACGGATAAAAATGCAATCGTGCTGCGCGCCATCGAGAACCTGAAAAAGCTGTCGCCTGCCCCGCTGGGCAACAAGGATGATGCGGCGCTGATCCAGGTCGCCAACTACGAAGACAACCTGGACCTGCTGGCCGGTTGCGACCTGATCATCGAAGCCATCGCCGAGCGCATGGACTGGAAACACGACCTGTACCAGAAGGTGGCCCCGCACATCGGCCCGAACGCGATCTTCGCCTCGAACACCTCGGGCCTGTCGATCACCAAGCTGGCCGAAGGCTTCGATGCGGACCTGAAATCGCGCTACTGCGGCGTGCACTTCTTCAACCCGCCGCGCTATATGCACCTGGTCGAGATCATCCCGACCGAGTTCACCAAGCCTGAAATCAGCGACCAGCTGGAAGGCTTCTTGACCACCACCCTGGGCAAGGGCGTGGTCCGCGCCAAGGATACGCCGAACTTCATCGCCAACCGCGTGGGCGTGTTCGGCATCCTGGCCATCGTGCACGAAGCTGAAAAATTCGGCCTGTCCGTGGACGTTGTCGATGATTTGACGGGCGCCAAGCTGGGCCGCGCCAAGTCGGGCACCTTCCGCACGGCGGACGTGGTTGGCCTGGACACCATGGGCCATGTGATCAAGACCATGCAGGACTACCTGCCGAACGATCCGTTCGCCGCCGTCTACAAGACGCCGGCCGTGCTGGCGCAGCTGGTGGAAAAGGGCGCGCTGGGCCAGAAGAGCGGCGCAGGCTTCTACAAGAAGGTTGGCAAGGAGATTCAACGCCTGGACTTCGCCACCGGTGAGTACGTGGCCGGCGGCGCCAAGGCTGCCGACATCATCGCCCGCATCCTGAAGGAAAAGGATCCGGTCAAGAAGATGAAGGCGCTGCGCGAATCGACGAACCCGCAAGGCCAGTTCCTGTGGGCGATCTTCCGCGACGCTTTCCACTACATCGCCATCCACCTCGACACCGTGGCCGACAATGCGCGCGACGTCGACTTTGCCATGCGCTGGGGCTTCGGCTGGAACGTGGGTCCGTTTGAAACGTGGCAGGCATCGAACTGGCTGCAAGTGGCCAACTGGGTCAAGGAAGACATCGACGCCGGCCACGCGTTGTGCAATGCACCGCTGCCAGCCTGGGTCTTCGAGGGTCCGGTCGCTGAAAAAGGCGGCGTGCACACGCCGGAAGGTTCGTACTCCGCCGTGTCGAACAGCTTCGTGCCACGTTCGACCCTGTCCGTGTATGACCGCCAGCCATTCCGCGCGCCAGTCCTGGGCAGCGGCGCCATCGACGGCAAGACCGCCGGCACCACCGTCTTCGAAGACGAATCCGTGCGCGTCTGGCATACGGGCGACGATGTGTTGATCATCTCGTTCAAGACCAAGATGCACGTGATCGGCGAAGGTGTCATCAACGGCCTGAAACTGGCGCTGGCCGAAGCCGAGAAGAATTTCAAGGGCCTGGTGATCTGGCACGCCGATGCAGCCGAAGGCGGCGCGTTCTCGGCCGGCGCCGACCTGCAATCGGCCCTGCCGGCGTTCATGCAAGGCGGCGTGAAAGCCGTCGATCCGATCATCGCCGAACTGCAGAACACCTTCATGTCGCTGAAATACGCGAACGTGCCGGTGATCGCCGCGGTCGCTGGCCTGGCGCTGGGCGGCGGTTGCGAACTGGCCCTGCACGCATCGAAACGCGTGGCCTCGATCGAGTCGTATATCGGCCTGGTGGAAGTGGGCGTGGGCCTGATTCCCGCCGGCGGCGGCTTGAAGGAAGCGGCGCAGCGCGCCTACAAGGAAGCCAAGGGTAACGACATCCTGCAATTCCTGAAGACGGGCTTCACCAATGCGGCCACCGCCAACGTGTCGAAATCGGCGCTGGAAGCGAAGAAGATGGGCTACCTGAAAGAAGACGACGTGATCGTGTTCAACGCCTACGAGCTGCTGCATGTGGCCAAGGTCGAAGCGCGCGCCATGTTCGACGCGGGCTTCCGTCCAGCGCTCCCTTCGCTGATCCAGGTGACGGGCCGTTACGGCTGGGGCACCATCAAGGCGCAGCTGGTCAACATGCGCGACGGCGGCTTCATTTCGGCGCACGATTTCAAACTGGGCGAGATGATCGCCGAGATCGTATCGGGCGGCGACGTGGACCAGGGCAGCTTCGTCAGCGAACAGTGGCTGCTGGATATGGAACGCAAGGCATTCCTGGAGCTGTTGAACCATCCGAAAACCCAGGAACGGATCATGGGCATGATGCAAACCGGTAAGCCGGTACGCAACTAAGCCTGACGTCGATGACGATCCTGTCCATTATTTTTAAAGTATTGCTGCGCGTGAGGCCAAGCATGGTGTATGACCGTATCAAACAACAGATGATGGACACCTTGCCCTTCGTGCGGCTGCTGGGGATCAGCATCGACGACATCGGCGCCGGCACTGCGAAGGTGTCGATGCCGGAAGATCCAAAACTGAATAATCACCTGGGCACGCAGCACGCGGGCGCCTTGTTTACCCTGGCCGAAACGGCTTCCGGCGCGGCCATGGCTGGCGGCTTCGCCGAGCTGATACTGGGCTTGCGCCCGGTGGCCAAGGAGTCGCGCATCCAGTACCAGAAGGTGGCCCGGGGCGCGACGCGCGCCGAAGGCCGGGTACCGGGCGACCTGGCTGCCTTGAAGGCGCAGCTGGCGCAGGACGGCAAGGTGGCGTTTCCCGTGGCAGTCGATATTTTCGACGCCGAAGGCACGCTGGCGGCACAGGTGACGGTGGACTGGTATTTGTCGCAGAAGCGATAGGCCAGCATCCCGGACATTCGACAGAACACGAACTTCGTTCAACATCTTTGAAAGCATAAAATGAGCAAACAACTTCAAGACGCCTACATCGTCTCTGCAACCCGCACCCCGATCGGCAAGGCGCCGCGCGGCATGTTCAAGAACACCCGCCCGGACGACCTGCTGGTGCGCGTGCTGCAATCGGCCCTGGCGCAAGCGCCTGGCCTCGACCCGGCTTTGATCACCGACGCCATCATCGGTTGCTCGTTCCCGGAAGCGGAGCAGGGCTTCAATATCGCGCGTAACTCGGTGCTGCTGGCCGGCTTGCCGAAAACCGTGGGCGGCGTCACCGTCAACCGTTACTGCGCTTCGGGCATCACGGCCATTGCCATGGCGGCCGACCGCATCCGCGTGGGCGAAGCCGACGTGATGATCGCCGGCGGCATCGAATCGATGTCGATGGTACCGATGATGGGCCACCACCCATCGATGAACCTGGACATGTTCAGCGACGAGAACATCGGCATGGCTTACGGCATGGGCCTGACGGCCGAGAAAGTGGCGCAGCAATGGAAAGTGTCGCGCGAACAGCAGGATGCGTTCTCTGTTGAATCGCACCGCCGCGCCATCGCCGCGCAGCAAGCCGGTTTCTTCAAGGCGGAAACGACGCCCGTGGAAATCATCACGCGCACGCCGAACCTGGCTACCGGCCAGGTCGATGTAACGCGCCGCACTGTCGACACCGACGAAGGCGCACGCGCCGATTCGTCGATGGAGTCGCTGGCCAAGCTGAAGCCTGTCTTCGCTGCCAAGGGTTCCGTCACGGCCGCCAACAGCTCGCAGATGTCCGACGGTGCCGGTGCGCTCTTGATCGTCAGCGAAAAAATCCTGCGCGAGCACAACTTGACCCCGCTGGCGAAATTCTCCTCGTTCGCCGTGCGTGGCGTGCCGCCGGAAATCATGGGCATCGGTCCTAAATTCGCCATTCCAGCCGCCTGCGCCGCCGCCGGCATCACGCAAGACCAGCTGGACTGGATCGAGCTGAACGAAGCGTTTGCCGCGCAAGCCTTGGCCGTCATCGGCGACCTGGGCCTGGACCCGGCGAAGGTCAACCCGATGGGCGGCGCGATCGCCCTGGGCCACCCGCTGGGCGCCACCGGCGCCATCCGCGCGGCCACCGTGATCCACGCACTGCAGCGCACCAAGCAGAAGTACGGCATGGTCACGATGTGCGTCGGTGCCGGCATGGGCGCGGCAGGTATTTTCGAACGCGTCTAAGTTCGACGGGCTAAAGCAATAAAACAGGGCGCTGCGGGATTACCCCGGCGCCCTTTATCTTTTTGGAGACGACATGGATATTTTGTGGAGCAAGAGCGAGGGCATTCTGACCCTGGAATTTAACCGCCTGGAACGCAAGAATGCGATCACGGGTGCCATGTACCAGACCCTGGCCGATGCGCTGGTGGCGGCGGAGACCGATGATGAAGTACGCGCCATCCTGATCTGCGGCAAGCGCGAGATTTTCACGGCCGGCAACGACCTCGATGACTTCATGAAAACGGCGCGCCCGAAAGATGGCTCGCTCGACCATGACCGTCCCGTGTTCCAGTTCATGCGCGCCCTGTACGGCAGCAGCAAGCCCGTGGTGGCGGCCGTTTCCGGTCCCGCCATCGGCATCGGCACCACCTTGCTGATGCATTGCGACCTCGTCTACGCGGCCGATAACGCCAGCTTTTCGATGCCGTTCACGCAGCTGGGCCTGTGCCCGGAATTCGGCTCCAGCCTGCTGCTCACGCAACTGGCCGGCTACCCGCGCGCGGCGGAAAAACTGATGCTGGGTGAGTCGTTCCCGGCCAGCGAAGCGCTGGAAATGGGCCTGGTCTCGAAAGTCGTGCCCCTGTACGACTTGATGACGTACGCGCAAGGCCAGGCCGCCAAGCTGGTGGCCCTGCCGGCCGCCTCCATCCGCGCCACCAAGCGATTGATGAAACAAAGCCGCCTGGAGCCGATGAAGGCTGCCATCGCCGAGGAAAACAAACTGTTCAGCGCCATGCTGGGCGGCGCCGAGGCGAAGGAAGCGTTTACGGCCTTCTTTGAAAAGAGGAAGCCCGATTTCAAGAAGTTTGCATAAGGCGGGGCCTGACATCTTGTCGGGCCCAGCACCATCTGATTTGGACATGACGATCGGTGATGAGAATGCGGTGGCCGGTGCTGCCGCAATTCATGGAATGGATTTTTCTCAGCCCCTGCGTATGAGGATGTGCCTTCAACGGGGGATGGAAGCGGCCAATTCCGAGCTCTCCAGGAAGAATGCGCGGTTGTCAGCGAGTTTTTCGATCATGAAGTCAATAAAGGTCCTCACCCGCAGCGACTGTTCCGCCCGATGCCCATAGTAGATATAGATGGCGCCGCACTGGCTGACATGCTGCATGAGCAAAGGCACGAGCCGGCCGCTACGGATATGCGGCATGGCCTCGAAACTCCCTAGCTGTCCAATGCCAAGGCCCGACAACACCGCCCGTGTCTCCATCGCGGTGTCATTCACGCAAATGACGGCCGGTATGTCCCGATGCACAATTTCGTCGCCGATCTGGAACTGCCATTGGGCGACCTTGCCTGTGTTTGCCCACCGATAGCCGGTACAGCTGTGCTGGCTCAGTTCGTCTATCGTTTGAGGAGCGCCGTGGCGCTGGATGTAGTCCGGCGATGCGCAAACGATCAGCTGAATGGGCACGAGCCGCCGCGCAATCGACCCTCCCGAGGGCGGGGGGCCACCCCGGAAACCGACATCGGCGCGCCCGCTCACCAGATCGGTGAACTGGTCATCGAGCTGGATGTCGAGCTGCACTTTGGGATGGGACTGGTGGAATAATTCGAAAAATTGCCAAAGCACGGACAGCCCCAGCGACTGGGGAGCGTTGATGCGCAATATCCCGTTCACTTCTTCCTTTGACCGGCGCGCTTCGTCGAGGGATGACGACAGTATGGCCAGTGCCGGTTTCACGCTGTCGAACAGGCGCTGGCCTTCTTCCGTCAAACTCAGCTTGCGCGTGGTCCGGTGGAACAGGCGCACGCCCAGTGATTTTTCCAGCTGGATCACCGATTGGCTGGCCGCCTGCGGGGAAATGCCCTGGTCGATGGCCGCGCGCCGCAAGCTGCCCAGCGTTGCCGTACGGACGAAGACGGTAATGGCGCGGATATCGTTCATGGAGCGAGAATGATTAGCAAGTTTTAGTTGATTATCATTCTAGCATTTGACCACTAGTTCATGCCAATTTTTGCTTCTATCATTCGCCCTTTAAGCAGCTCGGGAGCAGAATGATGAAGAACGTCCAACAGCACGAACTCAAGCGCGTCTGGTTGATTACCGGTGCATCCAGGGGCATCGGCGCATTGATTGCAGAGGCGGCACTGGCGGACGGCAATGCCGTGGTCGCAACCGGGCGCAACGCGACAGCGATCATCGAGCGGCTTGGCACGTCCGCCGCGTTGCTGCCGATTGCGCTCGACGTGACGAATGAGGAGCAAATCAGGCTGGGCGTGCGCGTTGCGCTGGAACATTTTGGGCGTATTGACGTGCTCGTCAATAATGCGGGCTTCGGTCTGTTGGCTGCCGTGGAAGAGTCTGGCGATGCGGATGTGAGACGGATGTTTGACACGAATGTCTTCGGCTTGCTGAACGTGACGCGCGCCGTGCTGCCTATAATGCGGGCTCAGCGTTCCGGTCACGTGATCAATATTTCATCGATCGGCGGCTATCAGGCTGCGGCAGGGTTCGGGGTGTATTCATCGACAAAATTTGCCGTCGAAGGCATCACGGAAGCCATGCATACCGAACTCAAGCCACTGGGCATCCACGCCACCATCGTTGAACCAGGTTATTTCCGCACCGATTTCCTCGATGCCTCGTCGCTGCTCGTAGCGCCCGATGAAATTGGCGATTACGCGGCGACTTCGGGCGCCGTGCGCAAACAAGCGTTATCGCTGAACCACAATCAGCCCGGTGATCCCAAAAAATTGGCGGCCGCCATGCTCCGCCTTGCCGACGCGCCCAATCCGCCACTGCGCCTTCCCATGGGCACCGATACGCTGGCTGCGATTGCCGCAAAAAATGCCTTTGTGGCACAGGAAATGGAGACGTGGCGCGAGCTCTCCGCATCGACGGATTTTCCCGCTTAACGGAGTTTGACCGGGGTGTGCCGGGTATGGATGCAATACCCGGCATTGTGTGAGCCATGCTTGAATTTTGCCATATGAGCAATTCGCAGGCTACACTGCACCTGATTCTTGAAACCATTATTGATATCGCGTTCGCTGGCAAGGAATAACGCATGAGCACATCTGATTCTGTTGGCAAAGTTCTCCACCATCACATACGGCGGATGTCAGGACGCGATCCGCACGAGCCGCACCGTGTCGCATCGTCTCTGGAATTGTTATTCGACCTGACTTTCGTCACATGCTTTGCGTTTGCCGCGGCACAGTTCGCACACGCACTCGCGGCAGGCCATTACGCCAGCGCGCTCATCGGATTTGGATTTTCGAGCCTCTGCATCTGCTGGGCCTGGTTCAATTTCACGTGGTTTGCATCCGCCTACGACACTGACGACTGGATTTTCCGCATCACCACGATGGTACAGATGACGGGTGTGCTGGTGCTGGCGGTCGGTTTGCCGCGCCTGTTCTCTTCCCTCGAACACGGCCAGCAGTTGGATAACTCGGTGATGGTACTCGGCTACGTGATCATGCGCGTGGCGCTGATATTTCAATGGTTGCGGGCAGCGAGGCAAGACGTCGCACGACGCCGCGCTTGCCTCACCTATGCCGCCGCCATTGCGATTGCCCAGATAGGCTGGATAGCGATTATTCTTTTCCCTTTCTCGATGGGCGTGACCATTGTCCTGGTTGTCCTCTGGTTTCTCATTGAGTTCGCCGGCCCCGTGCTGGCGGAGCGCAAGGATGGCGATACGCCATGGCACGCGGAGCACATTGCGGAACGCTACAGCCTGTTCGCCATCCTTGCCTTGGGGGAAGGCCTGGTCGGTACGGTCGCGACGTTGTCTGCCGAAATAGAGCACCAGGGCTGGACACTGGAAACGGCGCTCGCTTGCATTGCAGGCGTCGGACTGACCTTTGGCATGTGGTGGGTGTATTCCATTCTGCCGTCGGCGAATGTGCTGCACGTGCATCGCTCACGCGCTTTCATCTGGAGCTATGGGCAGATATTGATCATTGCATCTATTGTGGCAACGGGGGCTGGCCTTGACGTCGCGGCGAACCTGATTGAAAACAAGGCCCATATCGGCACACTCCCGGCCCTGCTTGCCACGGCGATTCCCGTGACCATTTTCCTCGCCTTGATTTATGCGCTCCACTATTTTCTTGTGCGCCGCTTCGATCAACTGCATATATGGCTTTTGCTTGCAACAGCTGCCGTCATCGCGACGGCGATCATGGCGGCGATCTTTGGCGCGAATATCGTTGAATGTCTCGGTATTTTGCTCTTTGCGCCGGTCATCACGGTCGTCGGCTATGAGGTATTGGGACACCGTCACCAGGGCGACATGCTCACGCCCCGTTAATGTGTGACGCAGTGGGCGAACCGATTGCCTGCTGTTGATACGGCTGCCGGCAAGCAAACCTGACATTTTTATCTTTTATGATACTTTTCTGAAGAATTTCATTTTTACGCTAAGTAATCCTCAGGAAATTATTGTGAATTTATGACGAACAGAACCGGATGCTATGCAAGGCGCCCGCTGCGACGCAGTGCGAGCACTGCTAGCAGCGGGCAACGCCGCAGAGCGCCGGTTATGGAAGTCAGAAATCACAATAATTTATTGGGGGTTACTTAATTCATTGATTGCGACAATTGTCATTCTCAAATGATGTGAGAGTCCGTGGCCATACGCTTTCACAGCCATGACGGCCAGTGAATACGTATTGTTCGAGTACTGCTGCTGAAGTTAAAAACAGGAGGAGCATTCATGATTCGATTGGTGTTGCTGTTATTGGGCGTTGAATATCTGCGCAAGCGCTGGCGCAGTATCCTGTTGATCGGATTGATATGGCTGCTCGCAGGCCTGGTCATATTTATCGACGCACTCGATAACGCGCTGTACTTCCCGATCAATTTCTTTGCTTACCTGTTCTTGGCCGAAGGCCTGGCAACGCTGGCTGTGGCATGGACCGGCGTCGGCGGCCAGCGGATATTGCGATACGTGAAAGGTTGCGCCGTCGTGCTGGCGGCGATGCTGATCTTCGCCGGTCACCACCATGGCAATTTCCTGTTATCGATGATTTTTGGGACGCTGTTTCTCGCCGACGGGCTGATACAGTGTATTTCCGCTTACATGGTCCGCTATCGCCGCTGGCGCGTGGCCTTCTCGTGGGGCGTGGCCGAAATTGCGCTGGCAATCTTCTTTTACCAGCCCTACCCGACGCACTATGTCGGCACACTGCCGTATTGCCTGGGCTTGTTCCTGATGTTTGGCGGCGCCAACTTGATCGCCCTGGCCGCCCGTGTTCGCCGCATGAGCGATAACCCGGCGCTGTCGGAATCGGTGCAGCCTGACGTTCAGCCGGATGAGCAGCTTGCTTCCGCATTCACGCAAGTGGAGTGGGAGGGGCCTCCAGCGGACCATGAACAGGCGCTGACGGTGCATGTCTGGACGCCTTCCGGTTCAGCCAAGTCGCCCACCCAGAATTATCCGATCGTCGACCGCTATATCGCCGCGGTCGATGTCAACGGCGTGATCTCCACCGGGCATGCGGCATTGGAGTCGCCGGAGGGTATTTATATCAGCCTGTATCCGAGTGTGGAGATCGACCGTTCGCCCGACGATTTCGGACGCCTGCTGCGCGCCACCCGCGAGAATGACGTACCGGGCGTATTCCAGCCCGATTACGCGACAGAGTCGAAGGCATGGTGCCCGTCCACCGTTCAGGTCCGTATCCGGAATTACGACCCGCGCCAGCTGCAGTCGTTCTGGCGGCATTATCGCAAGGACGCGACTTACAATCTCACGCATCGTAATTGTTCCAGTACGGTTGCCCGGGCCCTGGAAGCGGCTATCGACGGCGCCGTTGGCCGCCTGTATGGCGATCGCGCAGGCTGGAAAGTGTTTTTCCGCATCCTGGCGACGCCGGAACTGTGGGTCGCCGCCCAGATCCGCAAGCGTGCCGTGACGATGGCGTGGACGCCCGGGCTGACGCTCGATTATTCCCGAGCGCTCAGCATGCTGGCCGACCCGCGTCCGTTTGCCTGGTGGAAATTGGCAAGGACCGCCTTCAGCCGGATGGCGCAATTGCGCCGCGAATGGCGCGCCCAAGATCATGGCGCCCTTGATCTTCGCGAGCAGCCTGATGAAGACGCCATGCGTGACAAGCGCGCTTAGGTCGCAGTCGTTGCATTGAAATAGAAGGACCTAGACGACTGGTCTAATTGTGCTACAATGCGTCGCATGAAAGCTGAATACACCGACGTGCGCCAGCACATTATCGACCAGGGCAAGGCCATCATCACGCGCAAGGGTTTTGCCGGGGTGGGGCTGAACGAGATCCTGTCGGCTGCGGATGTGCCCAAGGGGTCGTTCTACCATTACTTCAAGTCCAAGGAATTGTTTGGCGAAGCGATGCTGGAAGATTACGTCACCGGCTACCTGGCTGAAATGGAGCTCGTGCTGAGCCAGCCCGGCCAGAACGCGGCGCAGTCGCTGATGGCGTATTGGGCCAGCTGGACCAGCGCAAGCCTTGATGGCAGCGGTTGCGACTGCCGCTGCCTGGTGGTCAAGCTCAGCAGCGAGGTGGCGGACATGTCGGAACCGATGCGCGTGGCGCTGCTCGATGGCACGCATCGCATCATCGCCAGGCTGGCCCTGGCCATCGCGCGGGGCAGGGTGGACGATACCTTGCCATCGGTGGCCGATCCGGCGCAGATGGCCGCCACCTTGTACCAGCTGTGGCTGGGTGCGGCCATGCTGACCAAGCTGCGGCGCGACGCCAGCGCCTTGCAAACGGCGTGGCGTGCGACCCTGGCCATGTTGCAGCTGCCGCCGGACAGCGACCGATAAACGGTAAACAAGGCAAACAAGCGGACGCACCATGTCCGCGTTTTTTGAACTGCATTCTAGACGACCAGTCTAATAATAAAGGAGCAGCAGCATGAAGAATTTTGAATTTCATAACCCGACCAAGATCGTGTTCGGCGCCGACACCGTCGCCAAATTGTCCACCCTGGTGCCGCACGACGCGCGCGTGCTGATCTTGTACGGCGGCGCCAGTGCCGAAAAGACGGGCACCCTGGCCGAAGTGCGAGCTGCTCTTGCGCTGGGCCAGCGCAGCGTGCAGGAGTTTGGCGGCATTGAACCCAATCCCAGCTATGAAACCCTGATGCGCGCCGTCGCCCAGGTACGCAGCGATAAGGTGGATTTCCTGCTGGCAGTCGGCGGCGGCTCGGTGATCGACGGCACCAAGTTCGTCGCCGCCGCCGCTCTGTACGACGGCGAGCCATGGGAAATCGCCGAGCGCGGCGGCGCCAATGTGCAGCGCGCCTTGCCGTTTGGCACGGTGCTCACCTTGCCTGCCACGGGGTCGGAAATGAACAGCGGCGGCGTGGTGACGAAAAAAGCCACGCATGACAAGCTGAGTTTCCGCAGCCCGCTGCTGTACCCGCAGTTTTCCGTGCTCGACCCGAGCAAAACGTTTACCTTGCCGGCCACGCAGGTGGCCAATGGCCTGGTCGACGCCTTTGTCCACACGACGGAACAGTATCTGACCTATCCGGTACAGGCGAAGGTGCAGGACCGCTTTGCCGAAGGCTTGCTGCAAACCCTGGTCGAGATCGCGCCGCAGGCCGTGGCCTTGCCCGACGATTACGCCACCCGCGCCAATCTGATGTGGACGGCCACCCTGGCCCTGAATGGCTTGATCGGCGCCGGTGTGCCGCAGGACTGGGCCACCCACATGATCGGCCACGAACTGACGGCCCTGTACGACATCGACCATGCACGCACCTTGGCGCTGGTGCTGCCGGCGCTGCTGGACGTACAGCGCGAGCAGAAACGCGGCAAATTGCTACAGTATGGCGAACGTGTCTGGAACATCACCAGCGGCAGCGACGACGAGCGCATCGATACCGCCATCGCCCGCACGCGCGCCTTCTTTGAAGGCCTGGGCATCCCGACCCGTTTGTCGGCCTATCAGCTGGGGCAGGAAGCGGTGGACGCGGTACTGAAACAATTGGAAGCACATGGCATGACCTCCCTCGGCGAACACCGCGATATCGACCTCGCGCGCAGCCGCCGTATCCTCGAAGCAGCACTGTAACCCTGACATAAAAGGAAACAACATGAACATTCTGATGGTACTGACCTCGCACGATCAACTCGGTAACACCGGCAAGAAAACCGGCTTCTGGCTGGAAGAATTCGCCGCGCCCTACTATGCCTTGCAGGAAGCGGGCGCCAAGCTGACCGTGGTCTCGCCCAATGGCGGCCAGCCGCCGCTGGACCCGAAAAGCGACGAGCCGGATTCGCAAACGGATGCTACCCGCCGCTTCAAGCAGGACGCCGCTGCGCAAGCCGTGCTGGCCAACACGGGCAAGCTGGCCGACGTGAAGGCGGGGGACTTCGACGCCGTGTTCTACCCGGGCGGCCATGGCCCGCTGTGGGACCTGGCCGAAGACCCGCACTCGATCGCACTGATCGAGCAGATGATCGCCGCCGGCAAGCCCGTCGCCGCTGTCTGCCACGCGCCCGGCGTGCTGCGCCACGTGAAAGCGCTTGATGGCACGCCGCTGGTGCGCGGCAAGCAGGTGACGGGCTTTACGAATACCGAGGAAGATGCCGTCGGCTTGACGGCCATCGTGCCTTTCCTCGTCGAGGACATGCTCAAGGAAAATGGCGGCGTGTACTCGAAGCTGGGCGACTGGCAGCCGTACGCTGTTACCGATGGCTTGCTGGTCACGGGCCAGAATCCCGCATCGTCGGAAGCGGCCGCGCAGGCGCTGCTCAAGCTGCTGGCCTGATGCCAGGCTAGTGCGTCCGGCCGCTCGTCGTCACACAGCAGTGTGTCCAGCGGCCATGCCCGCCAGGATCAGGCTGACCGAGGCGTGCCAGGCTGTCTCGCTGGCCGGCCGGCCCGCCAGCGCATAGCCGTGCAGGAAATCGACGAGCGCATCGCGCCCCCGCAGCCGGGTTTTCTTGTCCAGGCCGAGGCCTTCGATGGCCTGCTCAAACAGCGCCGTGAAGCGCTCGGCCACGTCGGCTTGCTCTACCAGTCCGCGCGCCATCAGGCGCACGAAATACGGCGTGGCGCTGACCAGTTCCAGGTACAGCGCGCACAGCGCGAGCAGGCGCCGCTGCGGCCCCTGGCGTTGCGTAAATGGCGGCTGGCACGGATCGAGCGCGGCAAAACGCTGCACCATCAACGCCAGCAATAACTCCTCTTTTCCCGCATAGTAGTGATACAAGGCCATGGCATCGACGCCCAGGCTCTGCGCCAGCGCGCGCATGGAAAATGCTTCGCCTTTTTCTTCCAGCAGGGTTAATGCCGTCTGCAGGATGCTGGCGCTGTCCAGCGCGGGCAGAGCGCGGCGCGGACGCCCGGCACGGCGCACGGGAGATTCCATGGCTTGAAGTTTTGGGGTTTTCATGGGCATAATTCTACACCGTAGAATTAAATCAAGGAGCACCCATGCAAAAAACTTTCGTCAGCGTATTTCTCGGCATCAGCCTCGACGGCTGCATCGCGGGAGAAAACGGCGACCTGTCCTGGCTGGCGGAATTGGCGCCCGACTCGCCCGACGCCACCGGCTACACGGCGTTGTTGGAGCAAGTCGATACCTTGCTGATCGGCCGCACCACGTATGACGCCGTGCTGGGTTTTGAACCATGGCCGTATGCGGGCAAGCGCGTGGTGGTACTCAGCCACCGCGACTTCGCGCCGCGCCATGGCGAGCAGCGCCGCGCAGGCAGCGTGGGGGAAGTACTGGAAGCGCTGGCAGATGAGGGGTGCCGCCACGTGTATCTCGATGGCGGCGCCGTCATCCGCACGGGTTTGCGCGAGGGCGTCATCGACAGCCTGACCTTGTCCGTGCTGCCCGTGGTACTGGGCAAGGGCGTGCGCCTGTTCGAGGATGGCTTGCCGCGCAGCGACTGGCGCCTGGACGACACGCGCCAGCTGCCCAGCGGCGTGGTGCAGCTGCGCTATCGAAAAAATTAAACCGTGCCGGCGAGGTCGACGATGAAGCCGGAATCGTAGCGTTCATTCTCCGGCATGCCATCGGGCTGCTTGTAGCCGCACGGGTTGCACACGACGCGGCAATCCTGGACGCGGTAATCGAGCGAGGCATGCATGTGGCCATGCACCCACAGGTCGGCCTGCGCCACCAGTGCATCGAGCTGCGAGGCGAAGGCGGGCGAGCCCAGGTTCGTTGCGTATTGCTCTTCCACCGACAGCATCGAGGGCGCCATGTGCGTGATGACGACGGTCTTGCCATCGAAGGGTTGCGCCAGCTGCCGTTCCAGCCAGGCGCGGTGCTGCGCGTGCAGCTGCGCCGTGTCGGCCGCGCACAAGAGGCGCGGCGTGTCGCCGCCCGTGCTGATGCGCTTGTAGTCGGGCATGTAGCTTTGCGCCGCGCTCAAGGCTTCTTCCCGGCGCTCCGCGCCGAACAGCAAAAAATCCGTCCACAGCGTGACGCCGAGAAAACGCACGCCGTTCAGTACCATGGCGTCGCCATCGAGCAGGCGGATGTTGGCGCCGTGCGCATTCGCGCTGGCGCAAGCGTCGTGCACGGCGTCCTGCATGTGTTCCAGCTGGTGGCCATAGCCCTCATGGTTGCCGTGCACGTACAGCACGGGCAGGGTGCCGAAGGTGCGCGCGGCCCAAGCGATGGCGTTGCAGCCCGTGTCGATGTCGCCGGCCAGGATCACCACGTCGGGGCGGCTGGCGGCAAGGTCGATGGCGGGTGTGTTTTCACCCCAGACTTCCAGGTGCAGGTCGGACAGAATCAGCAAACGCATGGCAGTGGGCGCGGCAAGGCGCACGGCAGGTCTATGGACCTCTATCGTAGCGCAAGTTGCCGCGTCCGGCTGCTTGACCGCATGAGGGGACGACGTTACCCTGTGGCATCGATTACCGCACACTCATTACTGGAGCCGCATGCCGCCTTTCTTCCTTTCCAAGACTTTGCTCAGTATCGCGCTGGCCTCCTCGGCGCTGCCGTTTGCCGCGCATGCCGCCGCGCCCGCCGTCGATCCCCTGACGCAGCCGATCGCCTCGCCGTATGCGGCGCAGTGGAACCGCCCGCAGCAACCGGCGCGCATCCACGGCGACACGTATTACGTGGGCGTGGGCGGCTTGAGCGTGGTGCTGATCCACACGCGCGAAGGCTTGATCCTGATCGACGGCGCGCTGCCGCAATCGGTGGCCGCCATCAAGGAACATATCCTCGAGCTGGGTTTTCGCCTGGAAGACATCAAGTTCATCCTGAATACGGAAGCGCATTTCGACCATTCGGGCGGCATCGCCGCCCTGGCCCGCGACAGCGGCGCGCAAGTGGTCGCCAGCCCGCTCGGCGCACAGGCGCTGCGCGCTGGCAGGGTGCTCGATACGGACCCGCAAGCGGGTGCAATCGATCCCATGCCGGCCGTGCAAGATGTGCGCGAGATCGCCGATGGCGAGACCCTGGAACTGGGCGGCGTGACGGTGACGGCGCGCTATACGCCGGGCCACACGCCTGGCAGCACCAGCTGGACCTGGGTGTCGTGCGAGGACGCGGCAGGGCAGGAATGCCTGAACGTGGTGTTCGGTGCGAGTCTCACGCCGGTGGGCGCGGGCCATTTTCACTTCAGCGGTGATGCGGCGCATGGCGACATGACGCCGGCCTTCCGTCGCACCATGCAGGATTTCGCCAGGCTGCCCTGCGATATCCTCATTTCGGCCCACCCCGACCATTCCGGCGCCGACGAAAAACTCAGGCGCTTGCTGGAAGGTGTCACGCCGAATCCCTTCATCGATGCCCAGGCGTGCAGCCAGTACGCTGTCAAAAATGAAGCGAAGCTCGATGCCCGTATCGCGAAAGAAAAAGCGGCTGCGACAGAATAACAACGTTGGTGCAGTCGCCACGAAAAGCGGTTGACGCACCGCAGCATGCGGCGCAGAATCAGCGTCCGCAGCGCAGATTAACCCAACAAAAGAAAGGATACCCATGTTTGAGCAGGCTGGCAGCAAGTTGTACCTCCACTAGCCCCGCGCATGACGCTCGGGGCCATCGGCATGTTGCCGATCCCGAGCCGGTGTCTTTCAAACCCCGGTGAGGAAACTTGCCGGGTTTTTTTGTTTTGGACGAGCGGGTTGAAAGGAAACACCATGAAAATTAAATTGAAAGCCACGCCCAAGCCGCGCAATCCGCTGGTGGCGGTAGCGAAACTGCGCGGCGGCGCCGGCGCGCACCAGTCGGAGACGTCGCCGCGCGTGGCGCGCCGGGCCGGCAAGCACCGCCTGCAGCAATGGCTGGCGGGCCGTCTCAAAGCTGACGATTAGCCGGCCGTTAGGTCAATGATGAAGTTCGGATCAAAATCGGGATTTTGCGGCGCGCCGCTGCGCGTCTTGTAGCCGCACGGGTTCGATACGACGCGGCACGCGCCGATCCGGTAGTCGCGCGAGACGTGCAGGTGGCCATGCACCCACAGGTCCGCTTGCGCGGCCAGGTCGTCCAGGCGCGAGGCATAGGCGGGCGAACATCCTTCGCTGCCATAGGCATCGTCGACCGAGAGCAGCGACGGCGCCATGTGGCTGATGACCACCGTGCGTCCGTCGAAGGGCTGCGCCAGTTCGCGCGCCAGCCACGCTTTTTGCTGCGCGTGGAACATGGCCGTGTCGGCCGCGCGCAGCTTGCGAAAGCCCATGCCGGCCAGGCGGATGCGCTTGTAGTCGTTCATGACGGCTTCCGCGTCGCGCATGGCCGCTTGCCGGGTGTCGTCGCCCAGCAGGCGGAAATCCGTCCACAGGGTGGCGCCCAGGAAGCGCACCTTGTTGCCTGCCTGGTCGGCGATGACGTGGCTATCGGCGTCGAGAAAATGCACGTTGGGCGTGGCGGCGCAGGCTGCGCGCAGCTCCTGGCGCACCTTGTCCAGATGGTGGCCATAGCCTTCGTGGTTGCCATGCACGTACAGCACGGGCAGGCCCGCGAATGCACTGGCGGCCCAGGTGACGGCGCGGGTACCCGTGTCGATGTCGCCGGCCAGGATGACGGCGTCGGGGCAGCTGAGCGCGAGGTCGCCCTGCGGCGCGTCGTTGCGCCATAACTCATGGTGCAGGTCCGACAGTATCAATAAACGCATGCTGTTTTCACGCCTGTTGAAAGAGCACCATCGTACCTGAAAACCTTCACTCTTCCGGCAGCGCGGCGAAGCTGTGCGCCAGGTAGTCGATCAGCGCGCGCACGGCCGGCAGCAGGCCGCGCCGCGACGGGAAGACGGCGTGGATGATTTCGCGTTGCGGCCGCCATTGCTCCATTAGCGGCAGCAGGCTGCCGTTGGCCACCTGCTCGGTGATCATCATGGTCGGCAGCTGGACCACGCCCACGCCGGCCACGGCCGCGTCGCGCAGGGTCAGCATGTCGCCCGTGACGAAGCGCGGTAAGTGGCGCAGCTGGGCGCGCGCGCCATCGGGGCCATATAAATCCCACTGATAGTGCTGTTGCGGCATGCCCAGGGCCAGGCTGGGCCAGTCGGCCAGGTCGGCCGGCGCCTTCGGCAGCGGTGCGCCGGCGAACAGCAGGGGGCTGCCCACCATGCACTGGCCACGTTCGGCCAGCACGCGCAGCACCAGGTCGCTGTCGGGCAGCGGCGGCGGACGCACGCGGATGGCCACGTCGATGCCTTCGGCCACCAGGTCGACGCGGCGGTTACTCGCTTCCAGCAGCAGGGTCACTTGCGGATGCGCGCGCATGAAACCGGCCAGCATGGGAGAGACCAGCGATTGCAGCAGGGCGATGGGGCAGGACAGGCGCACCGTGCCGCGCGGCGCGGCCCGCGTCAGTTCGATCGCCTCCTGCGCCGCCTCCGCTTCCACCAGCATCGCCTTGCAATGCTCGTAAAACGTCTGCCCCACATCGGTGACGGAAAAATGCCGCGTCGTGCGTTGCAGCAGGCGCGCACCCAAGCGCTCTTCCAGCAGCGCGATGCGCCGGCTCAGTTTGGATTTCGGCATGCCCAGCGCGCGCCCGGCCGGCGCGAAGCCGCCGTGATCGACCACCTGCACAAAGTAATACAAGTCATTCAGGTCCTGCATGCCGCCTCCTGGATCGTTCTATTTTTGGAACGCTGATGACCTATTTTACCGTCTACCCGCTTCATCGTTGCAAGCGTATTCTGTCTCCATCGTAATGCAAACCCCAACAGGAGATCGAGATGAACAAAGTCACAGGTATCTACAGCGCACCGCGCCAGCACTGGGTCGGCGACGGTTTTCCCGTGCGCTCGATGTTTTCGTACAGCGGCCATGGCAAGCAGCTGAGCCCCTTCCTGCTGCTCGACTATGCCGGTCCCGCCGAATTTGCGCCCGGCACCCGTCCGCCCGGCGTCGGCTCGCACCCGCACCGCGGTTTTGAAACGGTGACCATCGTCTACAAGGGCGAAGTGGCGCACCGCGATTCGACGGGCCAGGGCGGCGTGATCGGCCCCGGCGACGTGCAATGGATGACGGCCGGCGCCGGCATCCTGCATGAAGAGTTTCACTCGCCTGCCTTCACGCAGTCGGGCGGCACCCTGGAAATGGTGCAGCTGTGGGTGAACCTGCCGGCGAAAAACAAGATGACGGCGCCCGGCTACCAGGCCATCACCAGCGACACGATTCCCACGCTGGCGCTGCCCGATGCTGCAGGTTCCGTGCGCGTGATCGCCGGCGACTTCGACGGCCAGCATGGCCCCGCCCGCACGTTCTCGCCGATGCAGGTGTGGGATGTGCGCCTGGCCCAGGGCAAGCTGACGGAGCTGCCCTTGAACAAAGGCTGGAGCACGGCGCTGATCGTCCTGCATGGCACGGTGCTGGTCAATGGCGAGAGCGTGGTGCGCGAAGCGCAGATGGCGCTGTTCGAGCGTGATGGCGACAGCATCACCGTCGAAGCGAACAACGACGCCGTGGTGCTGCTGCTCAGTGGCGAGCCGATCGACGAGCCCATCGTCGGCCATGGTCCCTTCGTCATGAACACCGAAGCGGAAATCGCGCAGGCGTTCGAGGATTTCAACAGCGGCCGCTTCGCCCGCATCGCAAAGTAATTTGTGCAGTGAATTTGTGTAGTACCCGTGCCGCATCCCGCGGCACGGTTTTTCAGGAGACCACCATGAGCACCCCCGCCAACTTCCAAGGTTTGCCACCGATGATCGATCCCGACGACGCCGTCATGCTGCTGATCGACCACCAGAGCGGCTTGTTCCAGCTGGTGCGCGACATCGAGCAGCACGTGCTGCGCGGCCACGTCACGGCGCTGGCCAAGCTGTCCCGCCTGGCGAACATGCCGACCTTCACCACCGCGTCCGTGCCTGACGGCCCGAACGGCCCCTTGATCCCGGAAATCCACCATTTCAACCCGGAAGCCGTCTACATCCCGCGCACGGGCCAGATCAACGCCTGGGACAATCCGGCCTGGGTCGATGCCATCGAAAAGACGGGCCGCAAGACCCTGCTGATCGCCGGCACGCTCACCAGCGTGTGCATGGCTTTCCCCACCATCAGCGCGCTGGCGGCCGGCTACAAGGTGTTTGCCATCATCGACGCCTCGGGCAACTGGTCGAAGATGGCCACCGACATCACCATGGCGCGCGTGACGCAGGCGGGCGCCGTGCCGATCGACACGTATGCCGTGCTGGCTGAAGTGATGAGCACCTGGAACCGCGCCGATGCGATGGAATTCGCCGCCATCATGACGGACCATATCGTGCCGCCGTATCGCGCCCTGATCGAAAGCTACGACAAGGCGCAGGGCGTGCAAAAGAATGGCCGTGAAACCAAGCTGGAAATCCTGGAAGCGGCTGCCAAGGGCTGATTGCCGCTACGGCGCTGCGTAGCTGTTGCGTATCGCCGCCAGCACGCCGCGCTGTTCCAGGCGCGTGATGGCGGCGTTCAGGCGCGCCAGGTCGGCGGCGCTGGTCGTGCGCGCATTGAGCATCAGGTGCACGGGTGCGCGCAAGGCCAGGAAGGGCAGGGTGCTCAAGGCAACACCCTGCTGGCGCGCTTCGTGGCGCACGGCCAGCACGTCGCCCAGCAGCAGGTCGGCGCGGCCCGCGTCGAGCATGAGGATGCCTTGCCGGAAGCTGCCGAAGGTATTCAGGCGGCCATTCTTTTCCAGCGCCGGACGGGCCGCCGCATAGTCTGCCCCATACCAGCCCACCTTGGGCGCCAGCAGGGTGGACTTGCCGCGCGCGAGTTGCGCGAAGCTGCCGGCGTGGTGCGGCACGGCGGGCGCGCCGGCCTTGCCGAAGACACCGACGGTTTCATCGCGGTAGCTGACGCTGAAACGCGCATACGCGTGGCGTTCCAACGTGTCGGACGCGGCAGGCATCAGATCCAGTCCCCCTTTCTGGAACAGCAGCTGGCGCCGCGCCGTCGGCAATTCCGGCAAGGTGACCAAGGTGCAGTGCGCTTCCTTGAAGATGGCGCGCAGCAGTTCCAGGTCCAGCCCCGTATAACCGCCCTGGGCGTCGCGGTAGACGTACGGCGGCCACTGCTCGAGCGCCATCGTCATGCGGCACGCCAGGGCGGGCAGGACGCTGCCGAGTAGTGTTGCCGCAAGCAGCACGTGGCGCAAGCGCATGGACATCTCCGCAGTGGTTCAGGGGGTAGTGCTTCCCAATTTGCCAGAATGGCCACGGAAGTCAAGCAGTGCTTGGCGGGTTGCGGATATCAAATGGGCTATAGTGGCGGCGTGCCTTCATTCCAAGGAAATCCGCTTGACTCCCCCGCTCGAAATCGCCGCCAATGTCTTGATGACTGCCTCCATCGTCCTGGCCGGACGCAACAACATTCATTCCTGGTGGATCGGCATCGTCGGCTGCGTGCTGTTTGCCGTGCTGTTTTTCCAGGTCAACCTGTATGCCGACGTGATGCTGCAGCTGTTTTTCATCGTCACCTGCGTCATCGGCTGGCTGCAATGGCGGCGCGGCGCCGGCGGCAAGCCCTTGCCGATCACGCGCACGGGCTGGCGCAGCCTGGCCTGGGTGGTACCGGCCGGCATCGCCTCCGTGGTGATCTACGGCATGCTGCTGCACCGCTTCACGAATGCCTACGCACCGTTCATCGATTCGGCGGTGTTGGTATTTAGCATCATCGCGCAATTCCTGCTGATGAGCCGGCGCATCGAGACGTGGGCCTTCTGGCTGCTGGTCAACACGGTGGCCGTGCCGCTCTACTACAGCCGCGGCCTGCACCTGACGGCCGTGCTGTATGCGGCCTACTGGGTCAACGCCGTCATTTCCTGGTACTGGTGGAACGTGCAGGCACGCCGCGCGGCGGCCATGCCGCAGGCGCTGGCCGACACCTGATATTGCCAAAAACCAAGTCCTTAGATCCAAATCGTATATACATTCAATTTTTAATTCGTTCACCCCATAAAGACACCGGGATATAGTGACCTTTCCCCGCTTACCGGTGTCTTTTATGTTGCGCTTTACCCTTTCTGCCTGTTTTTACGCCGCCCGGCACCAGCTGACCATGCAATGCATGGCGCAGTGGATGCCGATGCGTGCCCGTCCACGCATCCCGTAATTCCTTCATCCCCCGTCGTCGTTTTGCCCGCAGGCCCATCCGGTCCGCGTGCCCCTGCTCGGCCTTTTTTATCTGAAAAAGGCTGCAATCCCAATAAGAGGAAACCATGTTCAAACCACTCGCCATCAGTCTTGCCATCGCCGCCGCCTTTCCCGCCGTCTCCAGCATCGCCCACGCCGAGGACGACATGCTGCGCGTCAACGTCACCGGATCGAATATCCGCGTCAGCGAAAAGGAGGGCGCCAGCGCCGTGCAGGTCATCACGGCCAAGGAATTGAAAGCCAGCGGCAAGACCAGCGTGTCGGATGTGCTGCGCGCCATTTCCGCCAACAGCGGCAACAGCTATAACGAACAATATACGGGCAGTTTCTCGGCCGGCACGTCGGGCCTGTCGCTGCGCGGCATCGGCCAGAAAAATACCCTGATCCTGGTGAACGGCAAGCGCGTGGCCAGCTATGCGACGGCGCAAAATCTGCAGGAAACCTTTGTCGACCTGAACAGCCTGCCGATGGCGGCCGTGCAGCGCATCGAGGTGCTCAAGGATGGCGCTTCGTCCATCTACGGTTCCGACGCCGTGGCCGGCGTCGTCAACATCATCCTGTACAAGGAATTCACGGGCACGGACATCACGGCGCAGTGGGGCGGCTCGACCGAAGGCACGGGCCAGCATGAAAAGAGCGCGGCGCTGCAGACGGGTTTCGGCAAGCTCGAGGAAGACGGCTACAGTCTGGTCTTCTCGATCGACGCGCAGCAGCGCGACAAGCTGCAGCAAAGCGACGTGGCGTGGATGCGCGACGCGGATTTCCGCAAGCAGCAGCGTGGCGCGCTGGGCTGGGTCGCCACCAATTATGCGGGCAGCGACCCCACGCGAACCCTGGGCGGCGTGCGCAGCCCGCTGGAACTGGTCAATTATGGCGACATCTCGCCCGGCAAGACGGGGCAGGTGCTGGCGTATAACCCGTCGCCATATAAAACCCTGATACCCGGCATCCAGCGCGTGCACACGGCCGCGCGCGCCACCTTCAAACTGAATGCGGACACGGAAGCGTACGTCGATTTGCTGCACAGCTATTCGCGCGCCGACCAGACCTTCAGCGCGCCGCTCACCGTCAACAATGCCACGCGCGTGTGGAACAACGCCACGCAGGCGCTCGACACGATACCCGTCGTGCTGCCCGTGGGCCACCCGAACAATCCGGGCGCCACGCCCTTGCCGTTCACGGCCACCCTGTTCGACCTGGGGCCGCGCCTGAAGCAGGACAAGGTCACGTTCTACCGCGCGCTGGCGGGCGTGAAAGGCACGCTGGCGGGCTGGGACTGGGATGCGGCCGTGGGGCACTCGAGCAGCAAGCTGGAAGAAACCGTGCAGAACTTCGTCAACCGCTACGAATTCCAGAAGGTGCTGGCTGACGGCAGCTATAACTTCTTCGACCAGTCGCAAAACAGCGAAGCCGTGCGCAACCGCCTGCGCCTGTCGACCTTGCGTCCGGCCGAGTCGACTCTCGACACCGTCGATTTCTCGGCCGCGAAAGACCTGTGGCAATTGCCAGCCGGTCCGTTGGGCTTTGCCGCGGGTGCCCAGTGGCGCCGCGAAAAGATGGATTCGCAAACCTCGACGGCCGTGCTGTCGGGCACGGAGCTGCGCCCGGCCATCAACATCATCAACGGTTCGCGCAGCGTGTCGGCCCTGTTTGCCGAATTCAACGTGCCCGTCGTGAAAGACCTGTCCGTCAACCTGGCGGGCCGCGCCGACCATTACAGCGATTTCGGCAATGCGTTTTCGCCGAAAGCCAGCGCGCGCTACCAGGCGGCGCCGTGGCTGCTGGTGCGCGGCACCGTGTCGCGCGGCTTCCGTGCGCCGTCGCTGCCGGAAATCACGCAAAGCACGGCCGTCAGCTATGTCAGCGTGCTCGATCCGCGCGACCCGATCACGCCCACGCAGACGCGCGGCGTGACGGCCATTACCATCGCCAATACGGCGCTGCGTCCGGAACGGTCGAATAACCTGAACCTGGGCGTGGTGGTGTCGCCGACCAGCAGTTCGAGCATCGGCCTCGATTACTACCGCATCAAGCAAGATGGCGTGATCGGCACGGAAAGCGCCACCACCACCCTCGCCAACGAAGCGTCGGCGCCGCAGAAGATCACGCGCGACGCCGATGGCCGCATCACGACCCTGTATCGCCAGTACCGCAACCAGGGCCAGCGCGAAGTGTCGGGCATCGACCTGGACCTGCGCCAGCGCTTCGTCGACAAGGATTGGGGCAAGCTGACCCTGGCCGGTCAGCTGAGCCGCGTGCTGCGCTTTGCCGAACCGCTGTCGGATGGCGCGCCGCTGACCGATGGCGCCGGCACGAATTATTTCGGTTCGATTCCGAAATGGCGCGGGGTCACGTCGGCCACCTGGGAGCAGGGCAAGTGGTCGTCCACGCTCACCTGGAATTACGTGGGCAGTTATGCGCAGAATACGCACCTGGATGAATCCGTGGCGGCCTTCAGCACCTTCGACGTCACCACCAGCTGGCAGGTCACGCCAAAGGCGAACGTCACCTTCATCGTGCAGAACCTGGCCAACAAGCGCGCGCCGTGGGATTACTCGGCTTCGGGCTTCGACTATACGCAGGCCGATCCGCGCGGGCGCTTCGCGTCGCTCAAGCTGAATTACAAGTTCTAGCCAGTCGCCTGCCGCTGCCCCGTCTGCTCATGCAGGCGCTGGCGGTAGGCGCTGGGCGTGACGCCCATGCGTTCGCGGAAGGCCGTGGCAAAGTTGCCCGCGTTGTGAAAGCCGATCAGCAGGGCGATATCCTGCACGTCGATCTCGGTCTGCTGCAGCAATTCCACGCCGCGGGCGATGCGCGCTTCGCGGATGAAGGCGAAGACCGTCATGCCTGTCTGCTCGCGGAACATCAGGGTCAGCTTTTCGCGGTAGGTGCCCACGCTGCGGGAGATGTCGGACAGGTTGGGCAGGCTGCCCAGGTTGTCGAGAATCAGTTGTTTGACGGCATTGACGAACACGAGGTCCGGATGTTGCTGCCGGTCGCTGACTTGGGGCGCGGCCGGCAAGGTACTGTTGCTTTTACGCATCAAACCCAGGTGGATATGGATGCGTGCGGCCAGTTCTTCCGGCAGGAAGGGCTTGGAAATGTAGTCGACGCCGCCCACCTGCAAGCCCATGACGCGTTCCTTGGCGGCATCGGCGCCGCTGAGAAAGATCACGGGAATCTCTTCCGTCTCGGGATTGGCCTTGAGCAAACGGCACGCCGTGTAGCCATCCATCTCGGGCATGCGCACGTCGAGCAGGATCAGGTCGGGGTGCGTGGCCAATGCCAGCTGGTAGCCCTGGTAGCCATTGAAGGCAATGCTGAAGCGGTAGGGCTGCTCACTGAGCAGCTCCATCAGCATGCGCTGCTCGAACGCGGAATCGTCCACGAGCAGGATATTCTTTTTGACGGTTTCGCTGGTCAATGGCATGGCATGGATGACTTAACCAAATAGCAAGTTGTGGCTTATTATGCCTCGCTTTTTCTTTTTTTTCTGCTTTTCTCGTATTTCAAAAGATGTTTCTCCGCCAGAAGAAGCGCGGATTTCCCAGATCGCCAATAATCCACTCATGCATTGATTTTAAGCAATGTCGATTGCAAAAAAATCTGTTTTGCAAATGCTGCAAACAATGCCGGAGTCCCCGGGTTCCTGACTCTCGGCACAAGTATTTTGTCGTCCTGGTTTGCGTGCCCAAGAAAACGCCGGCAATACCGTGACTATCCTCGACGCCCCTCATATTGGTGGGCTCATTAATGATGTTCCATCATCAGGAGGTATCATGTTGCGAGTTATTTTTCCCCGCCTTATCGTTGCCGCCAGCGTGGCGGTTGCCGCCACGGCGCTCCTGCCGCGTGACGCCGACGCCGCCGTATATCTGAACGGCAACGCCACCACCACCTTTGACGTCACCCTGAAAATCATCGCCAACTGCACCATCGCGGCGGCCAATCTCGACTTTGGCCAAAGTCAGGGTGTACTGGCTACTGCCGTGAACGTCAATACGACCGTGAACGTCACCTGCACCAATACCACGCTGTATAACGTGGGCTTGACGGCCGGCTCGGGCACGGGATCGAGCGGCACCACGCGCTATATGAGCGGCACGGGCGGCAACCTGGGGACGGTGCAATTCAATCTGTACCAGACGGCCGGCAGTACCTTGTGGGGCGATACCCAGGGCACGAATACCGTCGGCGGCACCGGCAACGGCTCATCGCAGCCGATCACGGTGTACGGCAATATTCCGCCGCAGGCGACGCCGGCGCCCGATACCTACAAGTCGACCATCACGGCCACCGTGTACTTTTAAGCCAGGCGCCGCGTGAAGGCCGGTGCTGTTTCCCTGATGAAAAGCGTGCTGGCGCTGCTGGCTTGCTGTGCGGCGGGCGCGCACGGCGCCAATCTGCAGATTTCGCCGGTGACGCTCAATTTGCGCGCCCCACAGAACGCGGCCGGCATCAGCCTGCAAAACCTCGGCGACCAGCCCATCTACGGGCAGGTGCGGGTGTTCGCCTGGGAGCAGCGCGATGGAGAGGAAACCTTGGCGCCGACACAGGAACTGGTGGCCAGTCCGCCCATCGTCGAAATCGCCGCCAACAGCCGGCAGACCATCCGCCTCGTGCGTGCCCAGGCTGGCCCCGTCGCGCAGGAAAAAACGTATCGCGTGCTCATCGATGAAGTCAGCCGCGAGGATGCGGCGGGCCGCAGCGGCGTCGATATCCGCCTGCGCTACTCGGTGCCCGTGTTCGTGCTGCCGGCCGGTGCGCCGGGCAAGGAAATACTCGACTGGCAAGTCTTTCGCGAGCGGGGTGAGTGGATGTTGCGCGTCAAGAACAGCGGCAATTTCCATGCGCAGATCGGTGCGATGACGTTGACGAACCAGGCGGGCAAGGAATTTGTCGTCAGCAAGGGGCTGTTTGGCTATGTCCTGGCGGCACGCATGCGCGTATGGCGCCTGCCCGTCGCCAGCGAGGCTGAACTGGATGGACCGTTGAGTATTGCGGCAAACGTGAATGCAAAGGCGCTCGTTGCCACGAATTCGACACCTTGAACTGGGCCGCCATGGCGGGCGGGCTTGCCGCGAACCGGGTTAAACCATGAGACGCGCACTGGCATCCTTGCTGTTGCTGTTGCTGGCCATGGCACCGGGGGCCAGGGCCGATGGATCTGCCGCCGAGACGGGCGCCGATCCGGGTCCGGCCAGCTTGCCGAGCGATCCGATGGCGCCGAATGAACTGTATCTGGAGGTGACTGTGAATGCTGAATCAACCGGGCTGATCTTGCGCTTTACCCAGGTGGGCAAAGGCTTGCGCAGCAGTGTGGCGAACTTGCAGCAGCTGGGGCTGGACCCGGCGCGCCTGGTCGCACCCGGTCAGACCGAGGTGGCGCTCGATGCGATTCCCGGACTCAGCTATGACTATGATGCGGCGCGCCAGAGCGTGTCGCTGCAGGTGGCGGACGACTTGCGTTCGCCGTACCGCATCAACGCGCGCCTGGCCCCGCAGACGCCGCCGTCGAGCGTCACGCCCGGCGCCGTCCTCAATTACGAAGCCTATGCGGAACTGGGCCGGACGCG
Organism: Janthinobacterium sp. KBS0711; assembly: GCF_000988085.1. Lineage (NCBI taxonomy): Bacteria > Pseudomonadati > Pseudomonadota > Betaproteobacteria > Burkholderiales > Oxalobacteraceae > Janthinobacterium > Janthinobacterium sp. KBS0711. Next base: position 53,252 of record NZ_LBCO01000006.1, read on the forward strand.
GCGCGCCGCCATCTTCAACGACTTGCGCTATTTCAATGACAGCGGCGTGTTCAGCAATACCGGCACCGTGAACCTGGGGTCGGACCAGCGCAAGTACATGCGCTTTGACACCTTCTGGAGCCATGCCGACCCCGAGACCCTGCAAACGTGGCAAGTGGGCGACCTGATTTCGTCTTCGCTCAGCTGGAGCCGCGCCGTGCGCGTGGGCGGCGTACAGTGGCGCAAGAATTTCCAGCTGCGTCCCGACCTGCTGACCTTTCCCGTCGCCTCCGTCGATGGCACGGCGCTCGTGCCCTCGTCGCTGAGCCTGTACGTCAATGGCGTGCAGCAATATGCTGCCAGCGTGCCCAGCGGCCCGTTCGTGCTGAACCAGGTGGCCGGCATCAATGGCGCCGGGCAAGCCACCCTCATCACGCGCGACGCGCTGGGGCGCAGCGTGACGACCGTGCTGCCCCTGTACGTCGATACGCGCATGCTGGCCAGCGGCTTGAGCGATTATTCGTTCGAGGCGGGCGCCGTGCGGCGCGACTATGGCCGCCGCCTGTTCGGCTATGAACGCCAGCTCGTTGCCAGCGCTTCTGTCCGCCACGGCGTCAGCGACAACTTCACCATCGAAGGCCATGCGGAACTTGCTGCCGGCCTGTATCAGGCGGGGGCGGGCGCGCTGGTGCGGCTGGGCCAGGCGGGCGTGCTCAGCGGCTCGCTGTCGGCCAGCGCCGGCCATAGCCGTGGCGTGCAGCTGGGCGCCGGCTACCAGTACATGGGGCCGCGCTTCAGCGTCGACGTGCAAAGCGTGCGCGCCAGCGCCCGGTTTGGCGACCTGGCTTCGCGCGACGGCAGTCCCGTGGTGCGCGCGGCGGACCGCGTCACCGTGAGCTTGCCCTTGCCGGCGGGCAGCAGCATCAGCAGCAGCTATATCAGCTACCGCACGCCCGGCGCGCCGCCATCGAAGCTGGCCACCCTGGGCTATTCGGCCACCCTGTTTCACGGCCTGTTCCTGAACGCCAGCCTGTTCCAGGATTTGCGGCAACGCGAGAAGCGGGGATTTTATGTCGGCCTGAGCATGGCCTTCGACAACAATCTGTCCATCAGCACGAGCGGCAGCCGGCAAAACGGCGAGAGCGGCCGCAGCGTCAGCGCGCAGCGCGCGGCGGACTTTGGCGGCGGCTTTGGCTGGAACTTGCAAGCTGGCACGGTTGGCGGCAATGCCTACCGGCAAGCGCAAGTGGAATACCTGGGCAATGACGGCCGCGTGAGCGCGCGCACGCAAAGCAGCAGCATGGGCAATGCCTCTTCGCTGGGCGCGGCCGGCGCGCTGGTGCTGATGGATGGCCATGTCGAGACGGCGCGTCAGGTGGGCAACGGTTTTGCGCTGGTCTCCACTGGCGGCGTGGGCAATATTCCTGTGCTGCATGAAAACCGCCAGATCGGCGTGACGGGCAGGAGCGGCTATCTGCTGGTGCCGAATTTGAATCCCTATGGCAATAACCAGATCAGCATCGCCACCGATGAACTCGACGTCGACGCGCGCGTGCCCGTGACCAATATGACTGTCGTGCCGCAACACCTTGCCGGCGTGCTGGCGGCCTTTCCCGTCGAACGCTACAGCGCCGCCACCGTCATCGTGCAAGGCGCCGATGGCAAGCCGCTGACCACGGGCTTGCCCGTGCTGCATGTGCAAAGCGGCAAGCAGACGGTCGTGGGATTTGACGGCATCATTTTCGTCGACGACCTGCGCGAACAGAATCAGCTGCAAGTGGGCGAGGGCGACAGCGCGTGCACGGTCGGCTTTGCGTATGTGCGTCCGGCCGCGGGCGGCTTGCCCGTGATCGGCCCGTTGCGCTGCGCTGGCGCCGGGGGAGGACGCTGATGCGCCGCCTGCTGCTATGGCTGACCTTGCTGCTGGGCTGCGCCTGGGGCAGTGGGGCGCAGGCGGCCGATACCTGCACGGTCAGCATGACGAATATCAATTTCGGCTCCGTCAGCCCGATTTCCGGCACCGACTACGTGGCGCAGGCCACGGGCACCTTCAGCTGCCTGTTTTCGTCGCTGAACCTGGGGCAGTTGCTCACGCCCAACGCGCAAGTGTGCATTTCGCTGGGACTGGGCACGAATTCCACGTCGGCCCTGCCGCGCAAGCTGGGCAACGGTAGCAATCGCATGGAATACAACGTGTATGTGGACAATTCGTATGCGACGGCGAAGATCTGGGGCGGCGCCGGCGTGGCGGGCGCGCCATCGACCTTTGGCATGATCCTGTCGGCCGGCTTGCTGGCCCCGCCCGGCACGTATTCCACCACCTTTACCGTGTACGCCAAGATTCCTGCCGGCACGGCGCTGGCCGCCGTGCCCACGGTCGCCAATGCCAATACCATCTATACGTCGAGCTTTGCCGGCGTGGGCACCTACACGTACACGACGTATGGCCTCGTCAACCTGCAGGGTTGCACGGCCACCAGCGGCAGCTTCGGTTTCACGGTGAGTGCCACGGCCGTCAACGATTGCACCATCGCGGCCAGCCCGATGGCGTTCGCCAACGCCTCCATCCTGACGGGCAACTTGCGCAGCACCAGCACCTTGTCGGTGCGCTGCGTGAATAACAACGCCTACCAGATTGCCCTCAATGGCGGCAGCGTGGCGGCCAACGTGGCCAACCGGCAAATGAAAAACCTCTTAACGACGGACAAGGTCAGCTACCTGCTGTCAGCCAGCCTCGATGGTGCGCCATGGGGCGATGGCACGGCGGGCACAAGCATGGTGACAGGCACGGGCACGGGCGCCAGCGTGCCGCTGACGATTTACGGCCGCGTGCCGGCGCAGGTGTCGCCGCGCCCCGGCGACTACAAGGACACGGTGACGGCAACGATTTATTTTTAGAACGTGACGGTAACGAGGCCGGCGCCCGATGGCGTTGCCTGCTGGTGCAGCAGATAGGGCGTGTTGTGCTGGCAGTGCACCTGGGTGCCGCTGCGCTGCGAGACGACGGTGCACGCTTCCTGCACGACGAAGGTGGCCTGCAGCGTTGCGGAAGCGGCGGTACCGGCGGTGGTGGTCTGGCAAAGGGACAGGGCGAGCAGGGCAGGCAGTACGGCAAGCTTCAAAGGGGTCATCGTGAACGCATCGAGTGAAAAACGGGCGTGGGCAGCAGCGCTGGAAGGCGTGGCTGGCACCGTTTTTCGCACCGGGATTGGGGGAGCAGAACCAGCCATGATTGTACTTGAACAAGGAAAGTGTGAGTTTTCGTGTATTTTCAGCCCGCCGCAAGGGCAAGCACCTCACTTTCAAAATGATAGTCACTAAGTTTCCGTGTTGCAACTTAAATACTTTCGATTGTTGTGTTGAATCAATGTGAGGAGATGGCCATGAAACATACCAATTTTAATAATCTGCCTTGCCCGATTGCCCGCAGCCTGGGCAAGGTGGGCGAATGGTGGAGCATCCTCATCCTGCGCGAAGCGTTTTATGGCAAGACGCGCTTCGACGAATTTGAAAAAAGCCTCAAGATCGCGCCCACCATCCTGACGCGCCGCCTGGCCGACCTGGTGGAGGGCGGCTTGATGACGCGCCGCCTGTATTGCGCCAAGCCGCCCCGCTACGACTATGTGCTGACCAAGTCCGGGCGCGCCTTCAAGCCCGTCTTGCTGGCGTTTATCGCCTGGGGCAATGAAAACTTTGCGCCGGAAGGCGCCAGCCTCGTCATCGCCAGCCGCGACACGGGCCTGGCCGCCGACCCGGTGCTGGTCGACGCGACGACGGGCTTGCCCATCAATGATGAGTATTACGCGTTTGCGCCAGGGCCGGCCGCCAGCGACAGCATGCGCAGCATCATCCTCGATGCGGAAAAAAGCAACGGCATCGCGCCCAAGCCGAAGGCGCCAGCCGCCAACCGCGGCTGGGTGGCGGAAGGGCATCTGGCCTGAAAACGCGCTGGCGGAGGTGCGCCGAGTTTGGCGCAAAGCAAGACGGACTGCACGGCATGGCGTTACCGTCGCACTATGCAATTCAAGTGCGGCGCAGGCCCGGCTGTGCAGGGTGTGGCGCCATCCGTGACCCGATGTCCGTTGAAGGAGTACTGCGATGACTGCATTACCACAATATGCTCGCCGCGCCGCCACCGTGCTGGCGCTGGCGGCCCTGCTGGGCGCCTGTTCCCACGGCCCGCATCACCCGGGTGGCCATGACGTCACCTTGACGGGCGCGCAGGAAGTACCGGCCAATACCAGCACGGCCAGCGGCAGCAGCACCATTCGCGTCGCCCAAGACCGCAGCGTCAGCGGCGGCGTGCGCTATACGGGCATGGTGGCCACCGTCGCGCATATCCATGAAGCGCCGGCGGGCGCCAACGGCCCCGTCATCGTGCCGCTCGTAAAAACGGCCGAAGGCATGTTTGCCGTGCCGCCGAACACCATGCTGACGCCGCCCCAGTATGCGAGCTACCAGGCCGGCAACCTGTACGTGAACGTGCACAGCGCCGCCTACCCGGCCGGCGAGATCCGCGCCCAGCTCAAGCCCTAGCCTGCCAGCGGCGTTTTCCCCGAAACCTCCTTGGGCCGCGCGAGCGGCCTTTTTTTGCGCCCGGCGGCCAGCCGGTAACGCGCGCTACAATGGCGTTTCATGCTGACCATTCTCGCCATCACCTTTCCCTTCTTCGCCCTGGTGCTGTGCGGCTACCTGGCCGTGCGGCGCACACTGCTGCCGCTGGCCGCCATCGGCGGCTTGAACAGTTTTGTCCTGTACTTCGCGCTGCCGTGCATGTTGTACCGCTTTGGCGCCGCCACGCCCATCGCGCAGTTGCTCGACGCCAGCGTGTTCGGCGTGTACTTGCTGTGCGCCCTGATCATGGTGGGCGTCACAACGGCCATGACCCTGAGCCACCGCATCGACTGGAACAACGCCGCCTTCGGCGCGCTGGTGGCGGCCTTCCCGAATACGGGTTTCATGGGCGTGCCGCTGCTACTGACCTTGCTGGGACCCCGTTCCTCGGGCCCCGTCATCGTCACCATCGTCGTCGACATGTTGATTACCAGTTCCTTGTGCATCGCCCTGTCGCGCATCGGCAGCGGCGGCGCGCACGGCAGCCGCGCCGCCGTCGCCAACGCCATGAAGGGCATGCTGGGCAATCCGATGCCGTGGGCAATCGTGCTGGGCGCCATGTCGTCGTGGCTGGAACTGGCCTTGCCCAAGCCGTTGATGCAGACGGTGGGCCTGCTGGCCGATGCCGCCTCGCCCGTTGCCCTGTTTACCATCGGCGCCGTGCTGGCCCGTTCGCAAATGAGCACGGCCGACCCGGCGCCGCTGGGGGAATATGTACCCGTGGCGTTGAAAAAACTGCTGCTGCATCCGCTGCTGGTGTGGGGCATCGGCCACACGGCCATCGCGCTGGGCGCGCCGCTCGATCCGTTCGCGCTGACCTGCATGGTGCTGGTGGCGTGCCTGCCCAGCGCCAGCAACGTTTCGCTGCTGTCGGAGCGTTTCGGGGCGAATACGGCGCGCATCGCCCGCATCATCCTGGTCTCGACGGCGCTGTCGTTCCTGACGTTTTCGGCGGCCGTCAGCTGGCTGGCGTGACGTTGGCGGCGATCAGCGCGCCGAGCGCCTGCGCCGCGCCGGGCTGATTCTCCAGCGCCAGGCCATGCGCCATGCTGGCCTGGTCCTGCATGCTGCGGTTCTGGCCCAGCTTCCATTTGCCCGTGATGCGCGTGAGGGGGATTTCGATGCCGACGATGGCTTTCAGGAGTTTCTCGATATAGCCGGCCGGCGCATCGCTCACCTGCCACGGCGCGGCTAGCCCCGCCTCATGGCGCGCCGTCAGTCGCTCCACCAATCCCAGCAGCCACGCCGCATCGTCAATGGCGCGCAGCGGGCCGTGGGCATGCACGACCGCGTAATTGAAGGTCGGCACTTCCTTGCCGCTGCGCTGCTTTTCCGCGTACCAGGCGGGCGTGATGTAGGCGTGCGGGCCCTGGAAGATCACCAGTGCTTCATCGTTCCCGCCGGCGGCGCGCCACAGCGGATTGCCGCGCGCCACGTGGGCGCGCAGTATGCCGAATGGGGCCTCGGGCGTGGGCGCGGCGATCTCGAACGGCAGATGGTCGGCGCACAAGCCATCGTCATCGTGGCGCACCAGCGCGCCCAGCGGATGCGCGTCGATCAAGCCATGCAGCACCTCTAGGCGTTCTTCGCGAAAGCTGGCGGGCGAGTACATTTAATCGGCTCCTTCCACGACCACGTCGGCCGTCAGCGAATTGGCGATGTAGCAGCGCTCGTGCGCGTCGTGGTGCAGGGCCGCCAGCGCCTCGGGCGAGGGCGGCGTTCCCGCAAACGCGATGCGCGGACGCAGCACGATGCGCGTCATGGCCAGGCGGCCTGCCGCATTCTTGCCCAGGTCGCCGACGGCGTCGTCGCGGTAGTCGTCGATGACGTAGCCGCGCTGCGCTGCCAGCGACAGGAAGAACAGCATGTGGCAGCTCGACGTGGCCGCCACCAGCGCTTCTTCCGGATCGATATTTGCCGCCACCGACATGGGCAGCGGCACGGACAGGGGCGACGACGAGGCGGCTACCGTCAGGCCGCCGTCGAACTGCCATTCATGGCCACGGCTGTAGCGCTGGCCGGCAAAATCCTGGCCGTCGCGCTGCCAGGCCACGGTGGCGAAAAACTGATGCATGGGTGCTCCGCGAGAGTAGAGGGGGATGCGCCATCTTAGCGCCAGTCTTGGCTATTTAAAATATCCAATAAGTGCTATCTTGAGGCTACCAATTCAAGAATGCCACCATGCCTGCATCCCACCTGAACCAGATCATCGCCGCCTTGCCGTTGCGGCGCGGCGCCAGCGAGCCGCTGTTTCGCCAGCTGTATGCGGCCATCAAGGCGGCCATCCTCGATGGCCGCATGAGTCCCGGCATGCAGCTGCCGCCCACGCGCGACTTTTGCCGCCTGCTGGCCGTGTCGCGCCAGACGGTGCTCAATGCGTATGCGCTTCTGACGGCCGAAGGTTATCTCGATGGCGCCGTGGGGCGCGGCACTTTTGTCAGCATCGACGTGCCCATGGCCGCGCCGGCGGCCGAGGCGGACGCCCCCGCGCCGGGCCTGCTGCGGCCCCTGTCGGCGCGCGGCCAGGGCGTGGTGACGGCCATGCGCCAGGTGGCATATCACCGTGGCCCGCTGCGCGCCTTCCGTGTCGGCATGCCGCGCATCGACCATTTCCCGTTCGACGTGTGGAACCGCCTGGAAGCGCGGCGCTGGCGCCGTCCCGACCACCATTTCGGCTACAGCGACCCGGCCGGCTACCTGCCGCTGCGCGAGCTGCTGTGCGTGTATCTGAAAGCGTCGCGCGGGGTGCAGTGCACGCCGCAGCAGATCGTCATCACCTCCGGTTCGCAGCAGGCGCTGTTCCTGCTGTCGACCATTTTGCTGGCGCCGGGCGATCCGGTCTGGATGGAGTCGCCCGGCTACCGGGGCGCCAGCGGCCCGCTGCGCGCGGCCGGCGCGCGCGTGTTTCCCGTTCCCGTCGATGCGCAGGGGCTGGACGTGGCGTACGGCGTGGCGCATTGCCCGCAGGCGAAGCTGGCGTACGTGACACCGTCGCACCAGATGCCGCTGGGCGTGAGCATGAGCTTGCCCCGCCGCCTGGCCTTGCTGGCCTGGGCCGCGCAGCACAAGGCGTGGCTGGTGGAGGACGATTACGACAGCGAATACCGCTACGCGGGCGCGCCGCTGGCCTCGCTGCAAAGCCTGGACCGGGCCGGCTGCGTGGTCTACGTGGGCACCCTGTCGAAGGTGCTGTTTCCCGGGCTGCGTCTGGGCTACATGGTGGCGCCGCCCGCGCTGGCCGACGCGCTGGTGCAAGCCAAGTCCGTGATGGACCGGCACACGGCCATCGTGCCGCAGATGGCGCTGGCCGACTTCATCGCCGAGGGACACTTTGGCCGCCATATCCGCCGCACGCGCGACAGCAATGCCGAGCGGCGCGACCTGCTGGTGCGCGGCATCGCGCGCGAATTGGGCGACCTGCTGGCGTGCGGCCCGGCCGACAGCGGCCTGGAACTGTGTGCGTATTTTCGCGCCGGCCACGAGGAAGAAACAGTGTCGCGCGCGGGGCTGTCGCGCGGTATCGAACTGCGCCCGCTGGGCCACTATGCCGATCCGGCGGCCGGGTCCGAGTGCGCCACGCCGCCGGGGCTGCTGCTGGGCTTTGCGGCCATTCCCCCGGACGAGATGGTGCACGGCCTGCAGGAATTGGGACGCATCCTGCGCGGCCGATAAACTATACTGGCATTTGCCTGCACACGAAGAACACGACCATGAATATTACCCGCTGCGCCTGGGCCAATCCGGCCAATCCCCGCTATCTCGACTATCACGATACGGAGTGGGGCGTACCTTGCCACGACGAGCGCCGGCTGTTCGAGATGCTCAACCTCGAAGGCGCGCAGGCTGGCCTGAGCTGGGAAACCATCCTCAACAAGCGCGACACCTACCGCGCCGCCTTCGACGGATGGGACGCGGAAAAGATCGCCGCGTATGGCCCGGACAAGGCGGCGCAACTGCTGGCGGACCCCGGCATCGTGCGCAACCGCCTGAAGGTGGCGGCCGCCATCACGAATGCGCAAGCCTATTTGCGCCTGCGCGCGCAAGGGCAGACCCTCGACAGCTTTTTGTGGGCGTATGTCGATGGCCAGCCCATCGTCAACAGCTGGCAGCCGGGCGCATTTCCCGCCAAGACGGCCTTGTCCGACAAACTGTCGAAAGACTTGCTCAAGCTGGGTTTCAAGTTCGTCGGCTCGACCATCATCTACGCCTACATGCAGGGCATCGGCATGGTCAACGACCATGCGCCCACCTGCTTTTGCCGCGCGGGGCGCTGATGCGCCGCGTACTGGTCCTGCTCGACACGGATTTTGACGGCGCCCGCTTGCGCGCCGCCTGTGCGGCGCATGGCGGCCGCCGCCTGCACTACATCGCGCTGGCGCCGCGTCCCGTCGATGCGCGCCACTTGCCCGAGCAGTGGCGCGCACAGTGGCCGCCTTGCGTGCCGGGCCTGCACCGCATGGTTTCGCACGATGGCCTCGTTACGCTCGATGTATTGATCGGCGAGGCCGATGCCTGCCTGGCGCAATTGTCGGCGCAAGTCGATGAAGTGCACCTGGCCTGGGTGCCGGCAGCCACGTCGGTGCTGGCGCGCCTGATGGTCGACGGCGCCCGCCTGCAAGCCGTGCACCTGGACGAGGCGCAGCGCGCGGCGCTGCAAAAGCATGGTTTTGTTTTCGACGAGAGCCGTTTGCGCGCCATGTTTTATGCGCGGCGCGCAGAGTATGCGGCCGTCACCGTGCCCGAGCGCCGCGCCATCGTCATCGGCGCGGGCGTGGCCGGCGCGGCCGCCTGCGAACGGCTGGCCGCGCGCGGCTGGAAGGTGACCCTGGTCGAGCGCCACGCGCAGCCGGCCAGCGAGGCGTCGGGCAACCTGGCTGGCATCTTCATGCCGCTGATGTCGAAGGACGACAATATCGCCACGCGCCTCGTGCGTGCCGCCTATCTGTATTCGCTGAGCCGCTGGAAAGACCTGGGCGGCATCGGCGCCGCCATCGAGGGTGTGCAAAGCGGCGTGCTGCACCTGGCGCGCGACGGCGCGCATGCGCAGGTGCAGCGGCAGATTGCCGCCAGCGGCCTGTATCCGCATGAATTCGCCCGCTGGCTGGAAGCGCCCGAGGCGACCGCCATGCTGGGCGCGCCGGCGCCCGATGGCGCCTGGTGGTTCGAGCAGGGCGGCTGGGCGCGCCCGTCTTCCGTCTGCGCGGCCATGCTGAACGCCTGCGGCGCCTTGCTCACGCGGCGCTTTTCCAGCAGCGCCCTGCGCCTGGAACGTGGCGACCAGGAATGGCTAGTGCGCGATGCGGACGGCGCCCTGATCGCGGCGGCGCCCACCGTCATCCTGGCGGCGGGCACGGGGGCTGTGGATTTCGAACAGGCGGCCGGCTTGCCGCTGGACGCCGTGCGCGGCCAGGTCACGCACCTGGCCGAAGGCAGCTTGCCATCGTTGCCGTTCGTCGTCTGCCGCGAAGCCTACATGACGCCGGCGCACGAGGGCGTCGTCTGCGTGGGCGCCAGCTACGATGCGGACGCTGACACCAGCTTGCGCCCATCGAGCCAGGAAGACAATATCGGGAAGATCGCCGACATCCTTGATGTGGCTCCGTTCGACGCGCCGCTGGCGGGTCGCACGGGCTTTCGCTGCATGGCACCGGACCGCCTGCCGCTGGCGGGGGCCTTGCCCGACCCGGGCGTGCCAGGCCGCTGCGAGCGCCTGCGCGACGTACCGCGCTGGCCTGGCCTGTTTGGCTTGCTCGGTTACGCTTCGCGCGGCCTGATCTGGGCGCCGCTGGCGGCCGAGCTGCTGGCGTGCCAGCTGGAGGGCGAGCCGCTGCCGCTGGAGAGTCAATTGGCCGCTGCCTTGGATCCTGCGCGCTTTTTATTACGAGAGCGTCGTAGAGCATATTGATTCTGGTCTTTTTATAATTCACCCCCAAAACAAGTTCTGGGGTCAGACCCGGCGGGTCTGACCCCGGCTTTACGCTGCAATATCTCCATATACGTTTTTCAGCTTTCCAAACTCTTTTTAATTTGTTTTCCGAACAACATAAGTTCGCTACAGTGGACTCGTGCTGGTTTTTGACGACGGAATAAAGAGGTGGAAAGATGACTGCTGCAGAACTGATTTTCGATCCCCGCGCCGCGCATGGCGAGGCGGCTTTTGACGAAGTGCTCAATCTGGCGCGCACCCAGGCGCAGGCGCGAGGCTTGCCGTATGCGGGCATCGTCAGCGCGCAGGATGCGTGGCAGCTGGTGCAGGCCGGCAAGGCCGTGCTGGTCGACGTGCGCACGAATGAAGAGCGCACTTTCGTCGGCTATGTGCCCGCCTCGCTGCACGTGGCGTGGGCGACCGGCACGGCCATGAACCGCAATCCCCGCTTTACGCGCGAACTGGAAGCGAAGGTGGGCGGCAAGGATGCCGTCGTGGTGCTGCTGTGCCGCAGCGGCAAGCGCTCGGCCGCGGCTGCCGAAGCGGCCGCCAAGGCCGGTTTCACGCACGTCTTCAATATCGCGCAAGGCTTCGAGGGCGATCTCGACGAGCAGCAGCAGCGCGGCCACAGCGGTGGCTGGCGCTGGCATGCGCTGCCTTGGCTGCAAGATTAAACCTCTTCCCGGGACCACCATGAACCAGCGAGCCATTCCCCCCGCTTCCCTTGCCGCGCAGCCGCAATGGGAATTGCGCCAGATCGTCGATGAATTGCGCGCCGTGCGCGAGCAGTGGCGCGAAGGGCTGGCCAGCAACCAGGAGTGCGGCGCGCGCGAATTCCCGTCGCGCCAGCATTTGCGCGATATCGTCGGCGCCCTGTGTGCGGCCCTGTTCCCCATGCGCCTGGGGCCCCTCGACCTGCAGCAGGAGAGCGAGGATTTCTTTGTCGGCCACACGCTCGACACGACCCTCACGGGATTGCACGAACAGGTGCGGCGCGAACTCAGTTACCACGCGCGCCAGCACGGCTTGCAGCAGACGGTGTCGATCGAACAGCAGGCGCTGGCCATCGTGCAGCGCTTCGCCCGCGCGCTGCCGCGCATCCGCGCCCAGCTCGACACGGACGTGGCGGCCGCCTTCCATGGCGATCCGGCCGCGCACAGCGTCGACGAAGTGCTGCTGTGCTATCCGGGCATCCTGGCCATCATCCATTACCGCCTGGCGCACACCCTGTATGCACTGGGCGCGCCTCTGGTGGCGCGCATCATCGCCGAAGTGGCCCATTCGCAGACGGGCATCGACATCCATCCGGGCGCCATCATCGGCAGCAGCTTTTTCATCGATCATGGCACGGGCGTGGTGATCGGCGAGACGGCCATCCTCGGTGACAGGGTGCGCATTTACCAAGCCGTCACCCTGGGCGCCAAGCGCTTTCCCGCCGGCGCCGACGGCGCGCTGAAAAAGGGACTGGCGCGCCACCCCATCGTGCAGGATGACGTGGTCATTTATGCGGGCGCGACGATCCTGGGACGGGTGACCATCGGCCAGGGCTCCGTCATCGGCGGCAATGTCTGGCTGACCCGCAGCGTGGCGCCCGGCAGCCATGTCACGCAAGCGCACAACCAGCAGGAGGCACCGGAATTGCCGGCGCCATCCCACCCCGCCTTTGCCCACCACCCATGAGGACAGCATGTTGATCAAACAGTTTGGACTGGCCGTGCGCCAGTTGCGCGAAGGGCATGGCTGGTCGCAGGAGCGCCTGGCCGAAGCGGCCGACTTGAACCGCTCGTTCATCGGCGAAATCGAACGGGGCGCCGCCACGCCGTCGCTGCTGACGGTGGAAAAACTGGCCGGCGCGCTGGGCATCGGCCTGGCGGGACTGATGGCGCGCTGCGAACCGGAATTGGTGGATTAAAGCGGGTCGATTAAAACGCCGCGTTGGTGGCGATAGCATGTTGAGAAGAATGGGGAGACGCTCGATACTTTATTCGTTTTTCAGATAAGCATATTCACTTTTCTCATCAGGAGTAGTCATGGCAGAAGCAACAGAGAACCAGTTCGCGCTGGGCGATAACGCCGCGCGCCAGCTGGCCAATGCAAGCAAGAGCGTCCCCCAGTTATCCACGATCACGCCGCGCTGGCTCGTGCACCTGCTGCAATGGCTGCCCGTGGAAGCGGGTATCTACCGCCTCAATCGCGTGAAAAATCCGAAGGACGTGCGCGTGGCCTGCTCGCAGCGCGACGAGTCGGAATTGCCGCAAACCTTCGTCGACTACGACGACCAGCCGCGCGAATATTTTCTCAATGCCGTCAGCACGGTGCTCGACGTGCACACGCGCGTGTCGGACCTGTACAGCAGCCCGCACGACCAGATCAAGGAGCAGCTGCGCCTGACCATCGAGACGATCAAGGAGCGCCAGGAAAGCGAATTGATCAACAATCCCGATTACGGCCTGCTGGCCAGCGTGCACGATGACCAGCGCATCTTTACCCTGACGGGCGCGCCCACGCCGGACGACCTCGACGAACTGCTGACGAAAGTGTGGAAGGAGCCGGGCTTTTTCCTCGCCCATCCGCTGGCCATTGCCGCCTTTGGCCGCGAATGCACGCGTCGCGGCGTGCCGCCACCGACGGTCAGTCTGTTCGGCTCCCAGTTCCTCACGTGGCGCGGCGTGCCGCTGGTGCCGTCCGACAAACTGCCGATCGAAGACGGCAAGACGAAGATCATCTTGCTGCGTGCTGGCGAGCAGCGCCAGGGCGTGATCGGCCTGTTCCAGCCTGGCCTGGCGGGCGAGCAAAGCCCCGGCCTGTCCGTGCGTTTCATGGGCATCAACCGCCACGCGATTTCGTCCTACCTGATTTCGCTGTATTGCTCGCTGGCCGTGCTGACCGACGATGCGCTGGCCGTACTGGAAGACGTGGAGATCGGTAAATACCATGACTACCCAGACACCTACAAGTGATGGCGCGGCGGGCTTGCCTGCCGTCCCGTTCTCGCCCGATGAGGCGACCCTGAACCGCCTGGCCGGTGAATTCTTTGCCCGTTTGCCGGGCTTGGACAAGTCACCCAGCCTTGGCGGTTCCGGCAGCGTGCTCGATGCGGCGCCCCGCTATGCGAATCGTCCGCCGCCGCAGCCCGGCCCTTCCTTCGCCGCCATTGCCCCCGGCGTGGCGACGGCGCAAGTGCCGCCCGTGACGCCACCTTTGGAAGCACCGGTTGCGCCGGCGCCGGCCTCCGTGCCGACGCCACGGGCATCCGCCCTCGGTGCGCCGTCGCCCTACTATTTTGTCGGCGGCGCGCATGGCTATCCCGCGTCGAACGGCAAGCTTGATGGCCTGGCGCAGCAGGGGCTGGGACAGGCCGCGCCCGATGATGTGCGGGGGCTGTTTGCCACGCCGCAGCGCTCGCCCGCGCGCCAGCTGCCCGTATCGCCAGCTGGTGGCCAGCCCGCGTTCTATTTCCAGACCGAGCTGCCAGCGCGGCAGCAAGGGCAAACGCCGGCGCCGTTCGACGTGCATGCCGTGCGGCGCGACTTTCCCGTGCTGGCGGAGCGCGTCAACGGCAAGCCGCTGGCCTGGTTTGACAATGCGGCTACCACGCACAAGCCGCAGTCGGTGATCGACCGCGTGTCGTATTTCTATGCGCACGAGAATTCGAACATCCACCGCGCGGCGCACGCATTGGCGGCGCGCGCCAGCGATGCCTATGAAGCGGCACGCGCCAAGGTGGCCAATTTCCTCGGCGCGGCTTCGCCTAACGAAATCATCTTCGTGCGGGGCGCCACGGAAGGCATCAACCTGGTCGCCAACACGTTCGGCCGCAAATACATCGGCAGCGGCGACGAGATCATCGTCTCGCAGCTCGAGCACCACGCCAACATCGTGCCGTGGCAGCAACTGGCGGCGGAAAAGGGCGCCACCCTGCGCGTGATTCCCGTCGACGACAGCGGGCAGATCATCCTCGATGAATTCCGCAAGCTGCTCAACGGCCGTACGAAACTGGTGTCCGTGACGCAGGTGTCGAATGCGCTGGGCACCGTGACGCCCGTGGCGCAGATCATCGCGCTGGCGCATGCGGCCGGCGTGCGCGTGCTGGTTGACGGGGCGCAAGCCGTGTCGCATTTGCGCGTGGACGTGCAGGCGCTGGGCGCCGATTTCTATGTGTTCTCGGGCCACAAGGTATTTGGTCCGACGGGCATCGGCGCCGTGTATGGCAAGGCTGACTTGCTCGAGCAATTGCCGCCATGGCAGGGCGGCGGCAACATGATCGCCGACGTCACGTTCGAGCGCACCGTCTACCAGGGCGTGCCCAATCGTTTCGAGGCGGGCACGGGCAATATCGCCGATGCTGTGGGCCTGGGCGCTGCCATCGATTACGTGCAGCGCATCGGCCTGGAAAACATCGCCGCCTACGAGCACGCGCTGCTGGAATACGCGACGCACCACTTGCAGGCCATTCCCGGCGTGCGCCTGATCGGCACGGCGATTGAAAAGGCGAGCGTGGCCTCGTTCGTGCTGGCCGGTTACGAGCCGGCGGAAGTGGGGCGCGCCCTGAACGACGAGGGCATCGCCGTGCGCTCGGGCCACCACTGCGCCCAGCCGATCCTGCGCCGCTTCGGCGTGGAAGCGACCGTGCGGCCATCGTTCGCCTTCTACAACACGTACGAGGAAATCGACCGCATGATCGTCGTGGTCAAGCGCCTGGCGGGCGCGCGCCGCTGACCGTGCCTGCTTGTCAAGCTGATGCCGCCCTTGCGCAAGCGGGGGCGGCATTGTTGCGTCATGTCACGGACTTTGCGCGCGGCTGGCTGACGCCTGCAGGCTGGCGGTATAATTTATCCTTGGCAATATTGAAGCTGCGGCCCAAGGAGATATCCGGTGGAAGATCAACACAGCTCGCCCGAGCTTTTCCTGTTCCTGGCGTCGACCGTGCACGACATGAAAAACTCGATCAGCGTGGTCAGCGGCACTTTGGAGTCGCTGCTGGCGGCCGAGCAGGCGAAAACAGCCCCCCAGGCCGACCCAGCCTACCTGCAGATGGCGCAGATGCTGTACCAGACCAAGCGCCTCAACGATAACTTGATCCAGCTGCTGGCCCTGTACAAGGAAGTGGGCAAGCCCGGCTACCCGTTCGACGTCCAGCCGCAACTGGTGAGTCAGGTGGTCGACCAGGTGGTGGACCAGGAAAAGATCCTGCTGGCCTCGAAAGGCATCCGGCTGGAGACGGCTTGTGCGCCGGAGCTGATCTGGACGCTCGATGAAGACCTGGTCATCGGCGTGCTCGCGCATGCCATCAACAACGCCATCCGCTACACGAAGGACACGATACGCCTGTCCGTGCGGGAGCACGGCGGCATGCTCGAGCTGCGCGTGGAAGACAATGGCGACGGCTATACGCAAGCCTTGCTCGACGCGGGCAGCGCGGCCATGGACGGCATGGCGGCCGGCGTGAACTTTTCCACCAACAGCACGGGCCTGGGCCTGTATTTTTCCAGCGAAGTGGCAAAGATGCACAAGCACCGGGGCAGCAGCGGCAGCATCGCCCTGGAAAATGGCGGCGCGCTGGGCGGCGGCTGTTTCATCCTGCGCCTGCCCTGAACGAGGACTCCATGACGACAGACAGCCACGCCACCGCCGCCGAAGCGGGCAGCACCGACTGGGCCGACAAGCATTATCTGCTGGTCGACGATTTCATCGGCATCCGCATCCTGCTGCGCGAATCGTTGCGCAACCTGGGCGCGCGCCATATCGACCAGGCGGCCAGCGGCGGCGAAGCCATGAAGCTGCTGGCCAAGACGCGCTACGACGTGGTGCTGTGCGATTACAACCTGGGCGAAGGCAAGAACGGCCAGCAAGTACTGGAGGAAACGCGCGTGCGCAACCTGACGGCGCCGTCCAGCGTCTGGCTGATGGTCTCGGCCGAGAAAAGCGTGGAATCCGTGATGGGCGCGGCCGAGCACCAGCCCGACGCCTACCTGATCAAGCCGATCACGGAAGGCGTACTGCTGACGCGCCTGAACCGCGTGTGGCACAAGAAGCAGGTGTTTCGCGAAATCGACCAGGCCTGCATGGAAAAGGATTATCTGCGCGCGGCCAAGCTGTGCGACGCGCAGATCGAAGTCAACAAGCTGCACGAGCTGGAATTGCTGCGCATGAAGGCGTCGTTGCTGCTGAAAAGCGGCGAGCCGGAAAAGGCCCGCGCCGTGTACGAAAAAGTGCTGGCCGAGCGTGATTACAGCTGGGCCAAGGCGGGCCTGGGCAAGATCCGCATGAACAACGGCGAGCACGAGGCGGCGCGGCAGATCTTTCAGGGCGTGATCGTTGAAAACAAGTATTACATCGACGCCTACGACCAGATGGCCGTCGCCTACCAGCTGATGGGTCAGCATGAGGAAGCGTGCGGCGTGCTGGAAAAAGCGGCGCGCCTGTCGCCCAACTCCGTGCCGCGCCAGCGCAACCTGGGCCTGGCGGCCCTGAAGGTCGGCAATGTCAGCATGGCGGAAAAGGCCTTCCGCAAGTGTATTTCCATCGGCGAGTTTTCCGTCATGAAGACGCCGGACGCCTACCTGGGCCTGGCGCGCGTGTGCGGCCTCAAAAAGGATGCCAAGGAGGCGCTGCAATGGCTGCTGCTGGCGCAGCGCGAATTCTCGCCCGAGCAGATCGGTCTGCGCGCGAAGATCACGGAAGGCATGGTGCACCACGAAACGGGCGACTACCGGCGCGCGCGCAAGTGCGGCGATGAACTCGAAGCCATGCTGCTTGACGACCCGGCGCGGCCCGAGAAAAGCATTTGCATGGAACTGGCGACCCTGCTGTTCGCCGTCGGCGTCAAGGATGCGCCGGCCGGCCTGCTGTGCTATGTGGTCAAAAACAACCACGACAACCAGGTGGTGCAGGACGAGGTGCAAAAAATCTTCGACAAGGCCAAGATGGGCGACGAGGGCACCAGCCTGATCATCGCTTCGCGCAAGGAAGCGTCGGACCTGATGAACAAGGGCGTGCTGCTGTGGAAGACGGACAAGCTCAACGAAGCGGTGGCCTGGATGCGCACGGCGCGCGAAAAGCTGCCGAACAACTTGCGCATCCTGTTCAATTCCGCGCAAATCATCGTGTCGTTCCTGGAGCAGCGCGGCTACCAGGCGGAATTGGCGGCCGAAGCCATGGAAGTGTTGTTGTATGTAGACAAAATTGCACCAGGGCAGCAGCGCTTTGCGCAATTGATGGAGCAACTGGTGCAACTGACGCCGCCGCCCGGGCCGGAAGAGGCTGTCGTGGTAGCGGAAAAAACGCCGCCGGCGCCGGAAAAAGGGGGAAAAGTCGTGCGTGAGCGTGCCGGATGATAAACTAGGGGCCAGCGTGGGTTCGCCCGTGCTTGAGTTGCTTTACAACAATAAGGAAGAAACTATGCGTGATGTGGTCAATGAAGTGTACAAAAAAATGAAAGTCGGCAGTATTGCCTGGGTACGCCCGGTCGCCGCCAAGGGAGACACGCTGGAAACATTCCAGTCTTCGTACGAGCACGCCAAGGCGCTGGCCGACGAAGGCCTGATCACGATCGGTGACGTAAAACGCCAGGCCGACAACATGATCGAGGCGATCCGCATTCATCGTATCGCCTGATCATATTGCCGGCTTGCAGCATCAGGCCTTGCCTGGCGCTTTAGCCTTGGGCGCCGCGCGTTTCGCGGGCGCCTTACGCAGCGGGGCTTTGGCCTTGGCTGCCGTGCCTGCCTCAGCAGGTTTGGCCGGCTTGCTGGCCGCTGGCTTGGCTTTGCTCACGCTGCCAAAGCTGGCCGCCGCCGCACTGGCGGCATCGGGCGACATGGCCGTCGATACGGCTTGCTTGAACTGATCTTGTAACAAATTCCACCAGGCACTTGGATTGGCCAGCTGGGCTGCCGCCTGGCTGCCGGCATCGCTGGGCGCCGCCGCAGCCGGTTCCGGTGCGGGCGCAGGCGCCGGTTTCGGTTCAGGCGCTGGCGCCGCAGGTGCAGGCGCCGCTTGCTGGAAAAACGCGGAAGCGTAGGGCACGGATTCAAACACGGATTTCTCGCTGGCGCCGGGCTGGGTAATGGCCGCCGCCAGGGAAGCGCCCATCGATTTCAGGGTGGCGATGGTGCTGCGCTGCACTTCCAGTGCCTGGATACTGCCGCGCAGCATGCTGGTATTGAGGTTCAGCCAGGCTTCGACGGCTTTCAAGTCATTGATTTTCTTGTCCAGCTCTTCCACCGACATGGTGGGAGCTGTGATGCCAGGCACGCCCATGCCGGGCACACTCATGCTGCCCCACAGGTTCTTGACGAAGTCGAGGGTGTCGGTCACAACTGCTGCGCCCGGCATTTGGGGCATTTGCGGGTTTGCCATGCGAAATCTCCTGGTAGGTGGATGTGCCTAGCGTAGCAGATATCAGCTTGCAACTGACGCAAAGCCGCCAACATTTTCTTACATAAAACAGCAGGAGTTGAGCACGGGCAAGAAGCAGGAAGTGGGGTGAAGGCGGTACACTACGGCCTATGATGCCTGACTCCTTCTTTTCGCCACCGCGCCGCCGCACCGTCATTTTTGTCGCGGTCATCGGAGCACTGCATTACGTGGCGCTGGAATGGCTCACCTCGCGTGCCAGCATGGTGCCGCTGGGGCAGGATCATGCGCAGGTGGTCAGCATGGCCTTGATCGCCGAGCCGCCCAAACCCGTGCCGGTGGCGCCGCCCCCGCCGCCCAAGCTGCGGCCCTTGCCCGAGCCCCGCTTGCCGCCACCGCCGCCGCCGACGGAACTGCCGTCGAGCGACACTGCCCAGTTCACGGCGCCCGCCAGCGACGCGCCGGAAGGGCCGGTCACGCCGGCGGCGCCGGCAGCCAGCGCGCCAGCCATCACGGCGCCGGCCCCAGCCGTGGCGGCCGCGCCCGTGCCGGCCAGCGTGCCGCCGCCACCGCCCGTCGAACAGGCGCGGCGCTACAAGACGAATGCGCCTGCCTCGGCCCAGTTCGACCTGCACGTGGACCGGCGCGATGCGGACGGCACCAAGTGGCAGGGCGTGGCCGCCATGGCGTGGGACAATCGGGGCGACACGTATCAGCTGAAGCTGGAAGTGGGCTTGAGCATGCTGATCACGCGCATCAACCTGCTGGTGCTGACGAGCGAAGGCCTGATCGATGGCAGCGGCATCGTGCCCGTCACGGCGACGGAAAAGCGCAAGGGCCGCGCGCAAACGGCCACGCATTTCAACCGCGACGCCAAGGCCATCACGTTTTCGGCCACGACGGCCACGGCGCCATGGCAGGAGGGGGTGCAAGACAAGGCCACGGTGCCATTCCAGCTGGCCGCCATCGGCCGCGCCGACGTCAACCAGCTGGCAGGCAATATCGACATCCTCGTCGGCGAAGAAAAGGAAGCGACCGTGTTCCGTTTCCAGCTGGTGGGCGAGGAAGAACTGGAGACCAAGATGGGCCGCCTGGTGACGTGGCATTTGCGCCGGCCGCCGAAGCCCGGCACGTATTCGTCGCAGCTTGATATCTGGCTGGCGCCGTCCATGCAATGGTATCCGGTACAAATACGCAATACCGAAGCGAACGGGGCGCTGACCACGCAAACCGTGACCCAAATTCGCGTCAATGACGCTACAGGAAAATAGATGACTACTTTGATAACTTTGAAACGCGCTCTGCTCGCCAGCCTGCTGGCCGCCACCTTCACTCCCGCCATGGCCGACGCGCCCGTGGAGCATCCCGTCATCAAGCGCCCGTACAAGCTGGCGCCGTCGGCCGACCTCGTCTATTCGATCAAGGCCAAGCAGCGCGGCATTGCGCTGTCCGGCGAATCGGTCAGCAACTGGCGCGCCGGCGATGGCAAGTACTCGCTGCTGGCCGAAACCAAGGCCGCCCTGTTCGGCAAGATCCTCGAGCAGCGCAGCGAAGGCACGGTCGACGATTTCGGCCTGGCGCCGGCCCAGTTCGTGGAAAAACGTTTCCGCAAGGAAGCGGCCACGACCACCTTCAAGCGCGACAGCAAGACCATCGTCTTCAGCGAAGGCGATGACAGCTATCCGCTGAAAGGCGGCGAGCAGGACCGCAACAGCACCGTCTGGCAACTGGTCAGCATAGCGCGCGCCACGCCCGAGAAATTCACGCCCGGCTCGGAATGGAGCTTCTTCGTTGCCGGCCGCCACGACGCCGAGCCGTGGACCTTCAAGGTCGTCAAGCAGGAAACCGTCGCTACCGGCCAGGGTCTGGTCGAAGCCGTGCACCTGATCAAGGCGCCGCCGCCGGACAAGAAGGGCCAGCAAGTGGACCTGTGGCTGGCGCCGTCGCTGGAATGGTATCCCGTGAAGGTGACGTTCGCCGATGAAGACGGTGATTACGTGGAGCAAACCTTGCAAAAGATTGTACAGAAGTAGGTTTCCACGCTTGCTTGCATTCGATTTTCTTGCCCCAAAGCAAATGCTGGGGTCAGTCCTGACGGATTGGAATGCCTTCCATTGGAAGGCATTCCCCCAGCCGGGTCTGACCCCGGATTTCCGCCGCTGGCCATCAGTCAAATTGCATGTCAGAACTGATATACTGACGCCCCCGCCCCGCAGCGCTGCGTTAGCCCGCTGCGCCGCCCGCTGAACACTCATCCGGAAAAGAATGATTGATATAATGGCAAGTGCAGCCGTGGCTACGGATGCAAATCAGACAGAGCAAGAGCATCACGATTCCTTGCAGGCGCATTTCCAGCCCAATATTTCGGCCGATGAAATCGAGCAGGTATTTCACTTGAAGCGGGCGCAGCCCTTGCTGCAAGTGTTTACGGCTTTGTTCCACGGCGGTTTCGACGGCGTGCTGGTGCGCTTGCTGGTGTTGCGCGAGCTGGCTGCCGATGCGGCCACGTCGGCCTATACGCGCGCCGATATCAATACGAAACTGGCGTATCTGTTGCCGGAAAGCCTGGAAACGGTCTTGCTGCGCTTGCGCTCGAACCAGTTGCTGGCCTGGGATGCGCAGCAGGGCGTGTACCGCGTCACGCCCATGGCGCGCAACGTGCTGTCCGCCATCGACAGCTTGCTGGGCCTGGGCCAGACGGAAGACGAAGCGGAAATGGGTTTCTTGCTGTCGCAGGTGGCCGGTGCGCAAGCCGTCGGCGGCGTGTCGGTTGAACAACTCCAGCATTTGCTGGGCCGCCTGGTGGACTTGACGGAGGAATTCTCCGACGCGATCGCTTCCGGTTCGGAATTCCGTTTGCGCACGGCGCAAGCGAAGTGGAACATGGCCTGCGACTGGGTGGAGAAGGGCTCCGAAATCCTCGTGGCCATCACGTCCGATGAAAACGCGGACAGCGCCACGCACAAGGCGGCGCAGGCGATTGGCCGCGCGCAAAGTAAATTGCTCAACATGCAAGGCATGTTTTCACGCGCCCTGAATCAGATCGAGCGCCAGCGCGTGCACCTGGGCCAGTCCGGCCTGTCGACCACGGACATCAAGCGCTGGCTTTTGCTGCACGAAGACCTGGCCAGCCTGGCCGAAGGCGCCATCGATCAGCCCGTCGTGCCGCTGTTCTCCACGCCGGCCGAGATGATCGACGTTGCCGAAACGGAACTGCTGTCCGAACGGGCGGCAGGCATCATCAACACGGGCCTGCCCAGCGGGGAAGACGCGCCCACCACCATCAGCGACGGTCCCGCCATGCAACTCGAACTCGATGACCTCCTGGACCGCCTGTCGAACTTCGCCAGCCTGGGCAATTTCCCCAGCATTGGCGAAGAAGGACCGAAATCGGTGCCCGTGCAGGATTCGCTGCTGCCGGCCAGCTTTGCCGTGGCCTCGTACCGCGCCTCGATGCTGCCGCTGCTGGGCGACGTCTCCGAAGCGAGCTTGCAAGGCTCGACGGCCGAACTGGCCCGCTTGCCGATTACCTTTACACCGACCGACGAGATGGTCCAACTGACCGACCCCCACGTGGCGGCCATGTCGATCGCCTCGCTTTCACTGAATGTTTCACTTGATTTAGATGGCGCCACCTTTGATGAATGACGATTCCCAAATCCTGATTGCGCGCCTGCTCACGCATCAAACCCTGCGCCGCGACGACAAGCTCGTCAAGCGCGTGCTGTCCGACGAACTGTTCCGCGCCGAGATCGATGCGCGATTGCTGGCCTGCGGCCTGAAGCTGCTTGACAACGTATATGCCGACCACGTGACGTTGGCCCTGACGCGCACCATCGAGCCGAAGATCTTCGGCGCGCGCGACGTGTGGCAAAACAATAATTTTGGTTTGGCGCGCGATGGCGTGGCCTTGCTGGTGGTGCTGTGGGCGCAGATCATCCTGCCCAAGCGCGAACGCCAGGAAACCCACCAGCACGCGGACGATGACCAGAACGATATGTTCGGCACGGAAAAACCGTTGCCGCGCGCGGAAGACGCGTCGATCGGCATTTCCTACAAGGCGCTGCTGTCGGACTTCGGCGACAAGCTGGGCAAGAAGACGCGCATGGACATGAACCTGGGCACCCTGGCCAAGCTGGGCTTCATCGAGCGGCGCGGCGATTTCATCCTGGAAGGTCCGCTGCTGGACCTGATGATGGACACGGACGTGTTGAAAGAGCGCATCATCAATGGTGCCCTGGCCGACGTGTTCAAGCGGGCGCCGGCGCGCCTGGTGGCCGTCGACCTTGACGCTGATTTGTCCGCTGATTTGTCCGCCGACATCGGCGACCTGCCTGACGCTGGCGACGAGCCCGCGTCCGACCTTCCTCACTGAAAGCGCCCATGTTTCATATCAAATCACTTGAACTGGTGCACTGGGATTACTGGCAGCGCATCAAGAACATCCCGCTCGACGCGAAGATCATCACCATCGCGGGGCAGAATGGTTCCGGCAAGACCACCTTGCTCGACGCCTTGCGTACCCTGTTCGGCCTCGACTGTTCGATGGGGCGCACGTACAAGCACTATGCGCGCCACTCGGGCCAGCAGACGGCCTGGCTGCGCGCCGTGGTCGACAACAAGAACGTGGGCAAGCAACTGTCGAACCGCCCGTTCCGCAGTTCCGGCTTCTTCAGCGATGATGAAGTGACCTTGTTTTGCCAGATCCAGAAAAATGGCGGCGACTGGAAGCGCCAGTATCTGATGCGTCCAGGCAATGTGCAGATCGAGGACATCACGGACGCCAACGACTGGCTCGGCGTGGAAAACTACCGCAAGCGCCTGGCCAATGCGGGCCTGTCGCCGGCCATGTCGAAAGTGCTGGCGCTGGAGCAGGGCGAGACGGACAAATTGTGCGAATACGCGCCGCGCCAGCTGCTCGACCTGGTGTTCCAGGTGTTTGGCGACAAGGAAGTGCTGGACGCCTACGACGAAGCCAAGCGCCACCAGCGCGACACGGAAGTGGAGCTGAAACGTTTCGAGACGGAACTGGAAGCGTCGAAGACCAATCTGGAAGGCTTGCGCCTGCGCGTGGCCAATTACCACCAGTGGGAAGGCTTGCATAAAGAGCGCCGCAACCTGCTGGAAGAAGTGCTGCCCAGCCTGCAGTATCACGAGGCGCGCGAAAAGGCTGCCATCGCCAGCCGGCAATTGCGCGATGCGCGCAAACCGATGGCACAGGCCGACCAGCAACTGACGGATAAACGTAATGCGCTGGCGGCACAGGCGAAGGCCCTGTCCGACGCGCAGATGAACGAGACTCTGCTGGAGCAGGAATCGATAGGCCTGCAGAGCCGCCTTTCCCTGATCAATGCCAAGCTGAAACCGCTGGACAGCTTGCTGGAACAGAAGGACCGTTTGCAGAAGCTGGCGGCCGACTCGGGCAGCGACATCGCCGAAGTGGCGGCCCAGCTGGAACAGAAGGAAGCGGAATTGCTGCGCCAGCGCCAGCAGCGCGACGCCCTGTCGGCCCGCATCGCGGGAGAGCAGGCGACGATTGCAGCGCTGCAAGGCAAGACGGCCATGCCGGAGCCGGACAATGTGCGCGGCATGCGCCGTGCATTGCGCGACGCGGGGATCAGCCACGCCATGCTGTCGGACATCGTCGAAGTGACGGACAGCCGCTGGCAGGGCGCCGTCGAAGGCGTGCTGGGCGGTTACGCCTCCGTCGTCCTGCTCGACAAGGCCAAGGATGCGTCTAGCGCCTACCGCCTGGCCGAGAAGGAGCGCTACCGCCACTTCATCGTGCCCGACCTCGTCACGGCGCCAGTGGCGAAAGACGAAAGCTTGCTGGCTGTGGTGAAATTCTCCGCGCCCGTGCCGAGCTGGCTGATCGAGCAATTGTCGCGCATTTCGCGCGTCGATTCCGTCGAAGCAGGCTTCAAGCTGGGCAACCACGAAGAGTGGATCACGCCCGAGGCCTATCACCGCGAACGCCGCGGCGGCCGTTCCCTGTTCGTGGAAGCGTCGCGCTACCGCTTCGGCCAGGCTGGCCGCAGCGGCCGCCTGGAAGCGCTGCTGCGCTCCTTGCCGGGACTGGAAGGACAGGAAGACACGCTGACTTTGGCGATCTCTAAACTGGCGGCCGAAGTGGGCGCCTTGAAAGCGCGCATCGCCGGCGTCGACGCGGCCAAGGAACTGAGCGCACGCCAGGAAGAATTCGCCGAAGCGCTGCGCAATTCCAAGCCGCTCAAGGAAGAGCGCCTGGAAGTGGGTGGCCGTTTGGGCGAGTTGCAGAACCTCACCAAGAACGCCACCGTGGCGCGCACGCGTGCCGATACGGTCTGGCAAAACGCGCGCCTGGCATTGTCGGAAGCGGAAGCCGGTTCGCGTCTCGGCTACAAGAAGCAGATTGAACAGCGCGCCGAGCATGCGCGCGCCTTGCTGGCCTTGCGTCATGCGTGGCGCCATCTGCCGAAAAGCTGGCGCCGTCCCGCACGTCGCGCCGCGCTCGTGGCCGAGCACCAGAATGCGCACCAGGTCGATTTGCGCGTTGCCAGCTTGCAAAACAGCCTGGCGCGCGACGACTGGGAACTTGACGCGACCGTCATCGACCAGCATCACCGCCTGTCGGACCAGTTGCACGGCCGCCAGTCGGAAACGGACGAGCGCCGCTACCAGAACAACCGCGCCATCGAAGCGACGGGCAATGCCCGCGGCGCCTACATGGAGCGCTTGCGCTACACCATCAAGACGTACAGCAAGAACATCAAGGAGCTGGGCGAACTGGCCGGCATCGAAGTGCATGCCGACCCCGTGCGCCTGGAAAACGACGACGTGCAGCTGTCGCAGGCGGGTTTGCACGTGCGCTTCAAGTTCGACGGCAAGGGCGTCATCGGCATGAACGATGGCGAAGCGTCGGGCGGCCAGCAGGTGATGAAGTCCCTGGTGCTGCTGATCGGCTTGCTGAAATCGGAAGACGGTTCCGGCGGCTTCGTCTTCATCGACGAACCGTTTGCCCACCTCGATATCCGCAACATTCAGCTGGTCGGCGAATTCCTGAAAAACACGGAAGCGCAATACCTGATGACGACGCCGTTGACGCACAACACGGATGTCTACGATCCGTCGGAGCTCACTTTGATCACCAGCAAGAAGAAAAAGGATACCCAATGGGCGCAACCGATTTTCGTGCTGCAGCGCCGGGTCGAACCCGTGCCGGGCAAGGTGGCGTGATGGCCGTGCGCAAGCTCATTCTGGCCGCGGCCCTGTCGCTGGCATTGGCCGGCACGGCCGTGGCCAACGATGGCATCGGTTCCGTCAGCGCGGGCGGCATCCTGTTCGGCAAGACGGATGCCGTGGCCATGAAAAAGGAAGTGCTCAGCGTGAGCACGGACTTGATCAAGGTCGAGTACGAATTCCTTAACGAGTCGGCCAAGGATGTGGAAGAGACGATCTTCTTCCCGCTGCCCGAATACTCGGCCGGCTACCATGGTTCGCCCACGTATTACGGCCAGCCGCAGCAGTTTACCGTCGATGTGGATGGCAAGCGCAAGGACTACAAAACCACCTTCGTTGCCAAGCTCGATAGCGCCGACGTGACGGCCCGCTTGCGCCAGCTGGGCTTGTCGGACGCGCAAATCGCCTATTTCCCGTCGCACACCCCGTTCGACAGGAAGGTGGCCCCGCTGACGGCCGCGCAAAGCAAGATCATGATCCGCGAAGGCTTGTTGGCCCAGCTGTACGACGAGGAATGGGTCCCGGCCTGGACCGTGAAAGTCATCTACCTGTGGCAGCAGAAATTCCCCGCCGGCAAAGTCGTGCGCGTGCGCCATCAATATGCGCCGTTCGTCGCGGCAGGCCCGGGTGCGTCCTACCTGGGTGATGGCAATGAGTTTGAAAAGAAATACTGCGGCGACAAGGCCTTCTACAAGACGTGGAACCGCCTGGCGGCCAAGCAGGGCGAAAGCGGCTTCGTCAATGCCGTGTGGGTATCGTACATTTTGACGACGGGCAACACCTGGAAGAATGGCATCGAAGACTTTACCTTGAACCTGATCAAGGGCAAGCCGGACGAGCTGGTCAGCCTGTGCTTCCCCGGCACGTTCACCAAAATCAATCCCACCACCTTGCAAGTCAAGCTGCGCAACTTCCATCCGAAGCAGGACCTCGATGTGTACTTCGGCAATGTCGAAGGCGCGGGCGACCACGACGGCGTGGCGCCGCAGATCCGGCCATAGGAATGAGCACGCAGGAAGCGCTGGCCGCGCGCCTGCGCGCCATCGCCCGCGCCACGCCGTGGTGCATGCAGGCCCTGCACGCTGTGGCGCAGCTGGGCTTGCCCCACTGCTGCATCGGCGCCGGCGCCGTGCGCAACCTCGTGTGGGACGCCTTGCACGGCTACGCGCAACCGTCGGCATTGAGCGACGTCGACGTGGCGTATTTCGATGCGCACGATGTGCAAGCCCGGCGCGAGGTGGAACTGCGCCAGCGCCTGGAAACGGTGCTGCCCGGCGTGCCGTGGGAAGTGTGCAACCAGGCCAGGGTGCACCTGTGGTTTGAAGACGAGTTCGGCTACGCCGTGCCGCCCCTGCTGTCGCTCGATGACGCCATCGCTTCCTGGCCCGAGTTTGCCACTTCGGTCGGCATCCATCTGCAGCCCGATGGCGGGATCGGCATCATCGCGCCGCATGGCCTCGACGACCTGTTCAACATGGTGGTGCGGCGCAACCCGGCGCGCATCAGCGAAGACGGCTATGCACAGCGCCTGGCCAGCAAAAACTATGCGGCGCGCTGGCCGCGCGTGACCATCATCGCTTGAGAAATGCTGGCGTAAAAGCAATTAAATGCACTGTGGATACAGATTGCCTATAATTGCCAGTTATCCAATAGTGTTTTTCTGATCCCATGTCCCTGTCCATTTCCATGCCGCTGCGCCGCCTCGGCCGTTTGTTCTGCCTTTCCTCCGCCCTCGTGGCGTCCGCCGCCTTCGCCGACAGCTATACCGATTTCCAGCAAGCGAGCGGCCAGCTGGAAGCGCTGATGGCCAAGGCCACGCCGCAAAGCGGCTTGCCGCGCCTGGGCGACCCTGCCGTGGCGCAGCTGTTTGCCCATATCGCCGACGGCCCGCGCCTGTTCCAGGCACCCGTCGCGGCGCTGCAGGACGTCAACCAGAGCGTGGCCGTATGCGAAAAGGCCATGCGTTTGGGGAAAACATATTATGCGTTTGGCCTCGAACGGCCCTTGCCGCTGTCCGGCGCCGAATTGCAGCAGGCGCGCAGGGAACAAATGACGCAGAACCTGGCCAGTTACGGCGATGAAATGAGCACCTTGTTTGCTTTCAGCATGCATTGCCATGGCCATTTGATTGGGCTGATGGAGCAGGAATTCAGCGCCCAGCCGGCCGATGCGGTGAGCGGGCCCGAGCGTCTGCGCGCGCGGGCGTTCAGCAAGAATACGGCCATTGTTTACACTGGCGTATTGCAGTTCATGCAAGTGCCGTTGTGGAACGTGGCGCAGAAGAAAATGATGCTGGAAGCGGCCGCGCAGCACGCCACGGCGAATGCCAATCTGATGGCGCCGCCCTTGCGCGAGCGTTTGCTGACCAGCCTGGCCGATGCGGACAAGGATCTCGATCCCGCCCTGGCGCCGGCGCTGGCGACGATACGCCAGGCGCTGTCGGTGACGACGTGTACAGGCCTGTGCCAGTACTACTGACCCGGCTTACTCGGCCGCTTGCAGCGGCTTGTTGCGCTGGCGCCAGCGCACGAGGCCCCACGCATACACGGCGTAGTAGCCGATGACGAGGCCGTAGGCGGCCATGGTCAGCGGACTCTGGCCGAACGGCGGCGGTGGCACGGGCACGTCCAGGCGCGTGTTCAGGTAGATTTCCATGCCGCGGTACAGCAAGCGGGCGATGAACAGCATCGTGATGGCCAGGCCCAGGTAGCGGTGCTGGGTAAAGAAGAAATCCTTGCCGACCTGTTCGAAGCGCGTCAGTTTCAAGCCCAGCACGCCGAGCCAGCCGCCGGCCAGCGCGCCCGCGCCCAGGCTGGACAGGGGCAACAGCTCGAATTTCGTCGTCGTCGCCAGGAACAGCAGCAGCGCGGGAAAGACGACCGCCACGCTCCAATGGCGCCACAGCTGCGACTTCTGGCGCGCCACCAGTTTTTTCAGGCGCGAATAAATGCGCCAGACCAGCAGCGGGACCAGGAACAGCAGGGCGAGGGTAGTGGTTTCCATGTAGGCATTCGGGTGCGGGGAAAACAGCGATTGTAAGCCAGATGGGGACGGGCGGCGATGCTTGTCAAACGGCAAAAGTTGCTGATTGACATTTACATGGCATGAACGCACTATGCTTTGTCACAATGCGCCGCCATGAGCGGTGCGGTGCGCCCGCTTGTTGTCGCCACCTTCATACACTGGAGTTCCATGTCTACTCGTTTGCCTTTGCTTCCCATCACTGTCGGCCTGATGGCCTCGTCTTCCCTGGCCATGGCGCAAGATGGCGCTTATCAAGCCCCGCCAGCGCCCCTGCAAGCCATCGTCGATGCGCCGCGCGCGCCGACCCTGAGCCTGAGCCCGAAACGCAACCTGGCGGCCGTGCTGCCCACGCCATCCTTGCCCAGCATCAGCGAAGTGGCGCAGCCGGAACTGAAGCTGGCGGGCTTGCGCATCAATCCGCGCACGTATTCGGCCAGCCGTTTCAGTTTCCACACGGGACTGGGTTTGCTCGACATCGATACGCAGAAGGAAATCAAGGTCAGCGGCCTGCCCGCATCGCCCCGCATCGCCGACCTGGCCTGGTCGCCCGACCAGCGCTACCTGGCATTTACGCACATCGCCTTTGCCGATCCCGCCAAGGGCGTGAAGGAGTCGGGCGTGGAATTGTGGCTGCTCGACGTGCAGACGAAAGCGGCGCGCAAGCTGGGCAATCAAGCGCTGTCGACCGTGTATGGCCGCGGTTTTTCCTGGATGCCGGACAGCAAAACCTTGCTGGTGCAACTGAAACCGGCCAAGCTGGGCGCGGCGCCCGTGGCGAGCGGCATTCCGACGGGCCCGTCCATCCAGGACAGCGTGCCGGGCGGCGGCGTCAAGCAATTGCGCACCTATCCCGACCTGCTGAAAAACGAACAGGATGCGCAGCTGTTCGAACACTACATCACCGTGCAGCTGGCCATGCTGGACGTGGCGGGCAAGCAGCGCCTCGTCGGCCAGCCCGGCCAGTTCTCGCGCGTGTCGGCTTCGCCCGATGGCAAGCACCTGCTGACGACGAGCATCGTGCGTCCGTATTCGTATATCGTGCCGGCGCACGACTTCGCCCACAAGATCGACGTGCGCGACCTGAATGGCAAGGTGGTGCATGCGGTGGCGGCCCTGCCGCTGGAAGAAGGCCTGCCGCCAGGCAATGATGCCGTGTCCGCCGGCGTGCGTTCCGTCAGCTGGCGGGTCGATGCGCCAGCGACCCTGGTGTGGGCCGAAGCGCAGGATGGCGGCGACCCGGCCAAGGCGGCGGAGATCCGCGACATCGTCTACACGCAGGCGGCGCCGTTTAGCAGCAAGCCGGCCATGCTGGCCAAGCTGGGCTCGCGCTATGCGGGCGTGGCCTGGGGCCGCGGCGACCTGGCCCTGCTCAGCGAAGCGTGGTACAAGACGCGTGCCGTCAAGCAGTGGAAGATTTCGCCAGATCAACCTTCCGCGCCGGCCGACCTCGTGTACGCCGGTTCCTTCGAAGACCGCTACAACGACCCGGGCCAGCCCGTCATGCGCGCGGACGCTGCCGGCTTGCCGCGCTTGCTCATCGCCTTTGATAATTCCATCCTGCTCGACGGCCAGGGTGCTTCGAAGGAAGGCGACCGTCCCTTCATCGACCGCCTGAACCTGGCGACGAAACAGAAGGAGCGGTTGTTCCAGAGCGCCGCGCCGTATTATGAAAACGTCGTGGCCGTGCTGGACGAGGATGGCAGCCGCTTGCTGTCGACGCGCGAATCGCCGACCGAGCAGCCGAATTACTATGTGCGCAACCTGAAACAGCAGGGCGCGGCGCAATTGACGGCCCTCACGCATTTCCCCCATCCGCTGCCGCAATTGAAGGACGTGCAGAAAGAGCTGATCCGCTACAAGCGCGCCGACGGCGTGGACTTGACGGCCACCTTGATGCTGCCGCCGAACTATGACGTCAAACGCGACGGTCCGCTGCCGACCCTGATGTGGGCATACCCGCAGGAATTCAAGACGGCCAGCGCCGCCAGCCAGACCAAGGGGTCGCCATACAAATTCAATGCCGTCAGCTACTGGGGGCCGGCCGCCTTCCTGTCCATGGGTTACGCCGTGCTCGACAATCCATCGTTCCCCATTGTGGGCAATGGCGATCAGGAACCGAACGACACCTATCTGCCGCAGCTGGTGGCCGACGCCGAGGCGGCCGTCGAGGAAGTGGTCAAGCGGGGCGTGTCCGACCGCAACCGTATCGCCATCGGCGGCCACTCGTATGGTGCCTTCATGACGGGCAATCTGCTGGCGCATACGCGACTGTTCCGCGCCGGCATCGCCCGCAGCGGCGCCTACAACCGCACCCTGACGCCGTTCGGCTTCCAGGCGGAAGAGCGCCCGTTCTGGCAGGCGCCAGCCGTCTACCAGGCCATGTCGCCGTTTAATTACGCGGACAAGATCAAGGATGCGCTGCTGATGATTCATGGCGAGCAGGACAACAACTCGGGCACCTTCCCCATCCAGAGCGAACGCATGTTCCAGGCCGTCAAGGGACTGGGCGGCACGGCGCGCCTGGTGATGCTGCCGAACGAGAGCCACGGCTACCGCGCGCGCGAATCGATCATGCAGATGCTGTATGAAAGCAACAACTGGCTGGAGAAATATGTGAAGAACGCGGCACCGCCGGCCGCCGACGTCAAGCCGGCAGGCAAATAAGGGCAGCGGCGCGCATCTCGTGGTATGGTCTTCCTTTGTCTGCAGGGAGGCCAGCCATGTCAGTCATCCATACCCACCGCGCGCCCGACCCGGCGCCCGTCGATGAACCCATGCCGGCGCCGGAGCCGCAAGAAGCGCCCGGGCGCCAGCCGGGGCCCGTGCACCCGGTGCCGCAGGATGATCCCGTGCCGCACCCGCACCCCAGTTAATCTCGTCAAGAAAGGCTGTTTTAGATGGCAATTGTCAAGGAAGTCTACACACGCAAAGTCAGCGGAGAATCGTTCGACTATGAACTCGATTACACCCAGGGCGCGGACGTGGCCTGGATTGCGCGCGTGTACCACGACGGCGTGCTGAAAGGCTCGCCGCACGGCGCGCTGACGGCCAACGTGCTGTCCGGCCCCGCGCTGGAACAATACCTGCGCGCCTACGTCGAAGGCATGATCGAGCGGGGGCTCGACGTGGCCGAGTAAGCTGTTTGCGTCAGAGCAAAGAAAAGGGCGCCGAGGCGCCCTTTGTTGTTTCTGGTGGTGGTGTCGGATTACGCCCTGGCGGGCTAATCCGACCTACGCGCATGCACATGGAGCGTAGGTCGGATTAGCGGGGCAACGCCACGCGTAATCCGACAATATTGTTGGCTGCCAATCTAATCAAACGCCCACGTGTACAGCACGTCCAAGGCATTGTTCGTCCCCGTCTGGAACTGCAAGGTGATGCGGCGGTTCAGCTTATAACGCAGCTTGACCAGGCTCGTCGCCGTGCTCGTGCCTTGCTCGAACGTCAGGTAGGCGCGCGAGGACAGGCGCTTGCCGACGGTGACGACCGTGCTTTCCAGGCCCTGCGCCTGCGACAGGCCCACTTCATCGAGGCCCAGCGAATTGGCCAGCTTGCCTTGCAAGCCGCCGCCGGAGCCGCCGAAGAGGGCGCCGGCCGCCGTCGTCAACAAGGCCATTTCATCGCCGGCCGCCGTTTCCGCGCCGTGACCCAGGATCAGCCAGGCCAGCTTGTCGCTGTCCGATACGCTTGGCGTGGACACCAGCTTGGCCGTCGGCGCCTGCGCCGTGCCGCGCACTTCCACGCCCGCTTCCACGTTCGTTTCCGACAGCGCCTCGCCGTCGGGGCGCTTGCGCACGGCCAGGATATTGAGCGACGGGTTGTCATAGGCGCCCGTAAAGGCGATCAAGCCCCGTTCGATGGACAGCTTTTGTCCGTAGGCCGCGTACTGGCCGCTGGTGACCTTGATGCTGCCCGTCACGCGCGGCGCGGCGCGGTTGATGACTCTGGCGCGCACATTGCCCGCCAGGTCCGCGTCGATGCCCATGCCGCGCAGGTGGAAGGCGTTGCCCAGGTCGAACTCGAGGTCGATATTCAGGGGCAGTGACGGCGCTTCCTTGCCGCCCTTGACTTCCTTGCCCAGCACCACCACGTCGCTGCTTTGCGTCGGCGTGTCTTGCGGCGCCAGTTCGATCAGCGCGCGGTTGGCCTTGAACTTGCCCTCGAAGCTGAAACGTTTGTCGTTGCGCACGAGGGTGCTGTTGCCCGACAGGATCAAGGTACGGTCGGGGCGCGACAGCGCCTGCAGGCGGTCGGCCATCAACTTCAGCTCCAGGCTTGCTTCGCCATTCGCAAAGCGTACCCAGCCATCTGCCTGCACCTTGCCATCGCCGCCGTCAAAGCTCAGGCGCTGCAATTGCAATTGATCGCCTGCCAGCTTGGCTTGCAGTACGCCATTGCGCAATTTCAAGCCCTGGTCGGCCCAGTTCACCAGCAGCTTGCTGCCATTGATATCGCCATTCAATTGCGGCGCGCCGATGGTGCCGCTGCCGGACAGGGCCACCTTCAAGGCGCCGCCCAGTTCCAGGCCTGGCTGGCCCGTCAGCGGCGCCAGCCACGCCAGCGAATCGATGCTGGTGGTGCCCGTCAGCGAGAGGGCGCTGTCGTTGCTGATGCGCCCGCCCAGCATTTGCACGGTGGCGTTGATGTCGCTCTGGCCCGCGCGCGCGCCATCGAGTTTCGCGGCCAGCCGCAGTTGCTGGTTGGCCACGTCGATGCGCGCATCGAGGGTGCGCAAGCCCAGCGCCAGCGGCTGTTCCACGCCCACCGTCACGTCGCCTTTTTCGCGGTAGATGTGCAGCATGCCGGCCAAAGACGGATCTTTCTGCTTGGCCGTCGGCACCTGCATGTCGAGCGACCATTGCGCGCCCAGGGTCAGGTCGCTGCGCGCATTGGCTTGCAGCGCTGGAATCACTTGCGCCAGATAGGTCAGCGCCACGCCGGCCGCCTGGCCGGAACTGGTCCAGCGGGGGCCGTTCTTGACGAGGTTTTGCATGGTGATGCTGCCTGCCGGCAATTTGATGACGGTGTTGCCCACGCTGATCTGTTCCGGCTGGCCCAGGCCCGCCACGCCGCTGTTGGCAGGACCGGCCACTTTCACGGGCACGGGCGCTTGCAGCACGAGCGCATAGCGGCCCTTGTTTTGCAGGCTGTCGATCGTGCCCGTCCAGCTGGCGCCGCTCTGGCTGCCGCGGATTTGCACGGTGGCGTCGAAGTCGTCGTTGCGCGCCGCCAGGCTCACCGTATGGCTGCCGCGCGTGCCCGTCGTGCCCAGGCGGGCGCTGGCCAGCTTGAAGGTGGGCGTGCTGTAGCCCGTGATGTCCAGGCTGCTGACCATGGGGTCGAGCGCGCCCTGACCGGCGCCCACGCTGGCGCTGCCTTTCACGGTTTTCAATTGCTGGTCGCCAAAGAAGGTCAGGTCATGGCCATCGAGCGTCAGCTGCGCGGCGGGTGCGTCCATCTTGCCCGAGACGGAGCCGGCCGCATGCAGCACGCCGGCAAAGCGGGGGCCCAGGGTCGACAGTTGCGGTGCATCGAGTTTCCACGTCAGCTGGTCCGTGGCGCCGCCCAGCGCACCCTTGGCCAGCAGGCTGTTCGGACCCAGGCGCAATTCCGTATCCACGCTGTCGATGCGTTTCGCATTGGCCGACAGCTTGGCATAGCCGGCCAGCGGGGCGTTTTGCAGGGTCGATTCGCGCAGTGCCAGGTTGAGGGCCACTTGCCAGTCGCTCGTCAGGCGGCCGCTGCCGGTGAAGTCCGCGTTGACGTTGCCGTTGGGCAGAGCCGCGCCGAACGCGGCAGGATTGATCTTTTGCAGCGAACCCGCCACTTTCAGTTCCGCCTGCTGCTTGGCGCCCGTCAAGCCCACTTCGCCGCTGGCGTGGATGGCGCTGTCCGGCGCGGGGCGCTTGCCGCTGGTCAGACCCAGTCCTTTTGCATCGGCAACAAAGCTCGTGCGCGGCTGCTGCATCGTGCCTTGCACCACGCCGCTGGCCAGTACCGTGCCCAGCAAGTCGCTCTGCAGGGCCGAAAGCTGGCGCGCGTCGACGTTCCAGTTCAGTTTTTCGCCGGTGCCGCCGAAGTTGCCCTTGGCTGTCACGTTGTTCTTGCCCAGCGCCAATTGCACGTCGATGCCGCTGAAGTGGGCCGCGTCGGCCGTCAGCTTGCCCTTGCCGGACAACGGCTGGTCAAGCAGCTTGCTGGGGCGCACGGTGAAGTCCGCATTCGCCAGCCATTGCGGTGCCACGTGGCCATTCGCGCGCACGTCGAGGTTCAGGTCAGCCACGGGGAAGGCGCCGAAGTCGGCGGGATTGAGACGGCTGGTGCTGGCCACGGCCTTGAATGGCTGCTCGTCCTTCAGGCTGATCTGGCCCGTCGCATTGACGCTGCTTTTGCCTGCTTGCAAGGTCGCCTTGCGCAATTGCACGAGCGAGTCGGCCAGGGTGGCTTCCACGTCCAGGCGCAGCTTGGCTTCACCGAGCTTGGCGCGCAGGGTTTGCGTCTTGCCGTCGCTGTCGAGCACGATGTCGCCCACGATTTTCGTGCTGTTGATGCTGCTGTAAATGTGCTGCAAGTCGATCTTGTCCGTGTGCAGGGTCAGCTGCGCATTGCCGATGGGCGCGTCGGCCGCGTCGCGGTTGAGCTTGCCGCTGCCCGTGAATTTGCCTGCGTTGCCGAAGTCGATGATGGCCGACTCCAAAGTCGTGGCCGTCAGAGTGCCACCCAGGCGCGCCTCGAACTGGCGCAGCGGCAGCTTTTGCTGGTCGATGGGACCCGGTGTGGCGTGGTTGAGGATGGCCAGCTTGCCCGACACGGTTTGCGCGTTGGGCCGCGTGTCGATGGCGGCGTCGAGTTCCAGGCTCAGGTCCGCCTGCGGCAAGGTGGCGTCGAACTTGCCCGGATTGATGTTGCGCCCTTTGATGCTGGCCGAGCGCAGGATGATGACGGGATCGAACGGCGCCAGCGCCAGCTGGGCGTCTGCCGTGGCCGCGCCCGCGCTGCCCTTGGCCGTCACGTTCAGCACGTTCAAGTCGCCGCCCAGCTGCAGCGCCAGGGCGGCCGGTTTTTCGCCGACGGCGGGGTTGAGCTGCGTCAAGCCGGCCTTGCCTGACAGTTTGAATGGCTGCGTGGCGGCTATCGTCGCGCTGGCCGTGGCCTGGCCGAACGGCGTCAGGGCCGAGGCGTCTTCCAGCTGCCATTGCGACTTGTCGCCCGACAGGGTGAAATGGATTTTTTCAAACACCGTGTTGCCGCCCGCGCTGACCAGGGTCACCTTGTCCAGGCGCGCGTCGGCAATGCCGATCTTGAACGGAGCGGCCAGGCTGGTGGGCATGGTCGACGGTTCTTCGGACGGCGCCGTGCTTTCCACGGACAGGCTGGCCACGTGCAGTTCGCTGATGGCAATGCCTTCCGAGAAGAACTGGAACGGCGACCAGTTGATGTCGATATTGTCGGCCGTGATGTGCTGCGTCTTGCTGCGGTAGCTGACGTGGCCCAGGTGCATGCGGTTGTACAGCGAGCCGGACACGCCCGACACTTCGATCTCGCCGCCGCTGGCGCTGGCCACTTTTTGCACCAGCATCTGCAAGGTCGATTCGCGGCCCAGGAACCAGAAGGCGCCGCCCAGCAGCACGGCCACGGTGGCGACGGCGATCAATACATAGCGCACCCAGCGGCGCGGTTTTTTTGCCGGCGGTGGCGGCGCGGCGTCGTGGGACTCGGTAGTAATATCGGACATCAGAAAGTGAATCCCAGAGAGAAGTGCAAACGGTAAGCGTGGACGGCGTGGCCATACGCCACGTCGACATTGATGGGGCCGACGGGGCTCTTGTAGCGCCCGCCCAGGCCGTAGCCCGATTTTGGCGTCATGGCCGCCTTCACGGTATCGGCCGCATTGCCGGCGTCATAGAAGGCGGCAATCGCCCACTTCGGCTTGAACCAGTACTGGTATTCGGCGCTGCCGGTGAGCATGTAGCGCCCGCCGACGGTGGCGTCGCCCTCTTTGACGCCCAGTTCCTGGTAGGCATAGCCGCGCACCGACTGGTCGCCGCCCGCGCGGAACAGGTAGACGGCCGGCACGCCGCGTTTTTCCTTGGAACCGAGCGCACCCATTTCGCCGCGCACGATCAGCTCGCCCTTTTCACCGAGCGGACGGTAATACACGGCCTTGCCGGCCACGCGCACGAAGCGCTCGTCCGTCAGCACGGGCAGCAGGGCGCCGCCCACCTGGGCGTTGATGACATAGCCCTTGGTGGGGAACAGCAGGCTGTCGAGGCTGCGCTTGGTGATGGCGTAGGTCAGGGGCAAGCTCTTGCTGCGCGTCTGTTCCAGGCCCACGACGGTCTTGTCTTCGCTGAGGAACTCGAACGTCAGGCTGCGCTCGAGGTTGGTGCCGCCCCAGTTGCGCTTGGCCGAGATGGTGGTGACGGCCGTGATTTCGTTGGAAATGTCGCTGCGCTCGAACGAGGCGCCAGCGCTGTCGTTGTAGCCGCGCTCGGTCGTTGGAAAGTAAAAATTGGCGTGCGCCGCCTGTTTCTTTGTTTCCATGGTGATCGCGCTCTTGAAGCGCGTGCCCCACACGTTCAGGTTGTCATAGTTGAGCTGGGCGCGATTGCCCGTATTCGTACTGAAACCGAGACCGGCGCTGACGTTCTGCTGCTTGTTTTCCGTCACGCGCACGACCAGCGGCAGCAGCGGCGCGGGGCCGCGGTTGGCCGGCTTGGCGTCGGGCGCGGCGCCGGCGGCATCGGCTTGCTGGCTTTCCTGGCCCGCTTCGATCTGCTCGCTGAGGATGCTGCTCATGTCGGCGCTCACTTCCACGCTGGCAAAGTAACCGGTGTCCTGCAGGCGCGCCTGGAACGATTGCAGCGCCGATTCGCTGTAGTACTCGCCCGGGCGTATCTTGTCGAGGTTGCGGATGATGCTGGCGTCGTAGCGTTTCAGGCCTTCGATGCGCAGCTCGCCAAAGCGCAGCTCGGGGCCGCTGTCGAGCACGACCAGCAAGGAGACCTTGTGCGTTTCCGGATCGACCACGGCTTGCGTGTCGACCAGCTGGGCGCGCGGGTAGCGTGTCTGCACCACTTCGCGCAGCAGCGCGCGCTTGGCCGCTTCCCAGTCGGACTGGCGAAACACGCTGCCCGTCTTCAGGGCCCAGCTGCGCTTCAGCGCTTCCGTATCGTAGGGCTCGCTGGCGGCCAGCGGCGGCGTGGGGTCGAAGCCGCGCAATTCCAGCTCGACCTTGTCGATGGTCGCGGGCTGGCCCGGGTCGACGTCGACGATGACGACGGGTTTGGCGCCCGTCGTATCGACGCGCACCGTGACGACGGGCGTGTAGTAGCCGGCCGTGGCGATGAGGTTTTTGGCTTCCTCGGGCGTAGCGCGCACGAGGCGCCGCAATTGCTCGCGGTCCATGCGCGGGTTGCCGCGGAAGCGTTCCAGGTCCAGGTTTTTTTCGAGCAACTCGTCGAGGTCGCCGGGCGCGTTCACCTTGACCTCGTACTGCAGCGGGGCCGGCGCCGCTTCCGTGGCGCTGGCGCTCTCTGGAGCAGCATCTTGCGTTGCCTCCTGCGCGCGGGCATGGGCGATGGGAAACAGCAATATGGCACCGCCGGCGGCCGCCAGTGTCAGTTGCCCCATTACTTTTGCCACTACTTGTGCCAAAATTCGTGGTCGTATCGCCTTGCCGGCAGCCGTATGCCGTATGGGTCGTGCAGAAAACATGGTGCTCCAGATAAGTAAATGCTGACTGCATGTTACCGGAATAGGTAAACTGATGGCGGACGAATAAGTATTTTTTGCAATGGGAATCATGTTTCCCCGCGCACTATTGAATAGAATAAAACTGAAAAGAAAGAAATTATGCTAGCAACGGACTCCGCACTGGTGCTCTTTAGCGGTGGACAAGATTCCACCACCTGCCTGGCCTGGGCTCTCAAACACTATAGCCGAGTGGAAACCATCGGCTTTGATTACGGCCAGCGCCATGCGATCGAACTGACCGTGCGTCCCGGCGTACTGGAACAGATGCGCCAGCAGTCGCCCGAATGGGACAGCCGCCTGGGCCAGGACCACATGATCGACCTGTCATTGATTTCCGCCATTTCCGATACGGCCATGACGCAGAACGTCGAGATCGTCATGCAGGAAAACGGCTTGCCGAACACCTTTGTTCCTGGACGCAACTTGCTGTTCATGACTGTCGCCGCCACCGTGGCGTATCGCCGCGGCTTGACGGTGTTAGTGGGCGGCATGTGCGAGACGGATTTTTCCGGCTACCCGGATTGCCGCGACGATACGATGAAGGCGCTGCAAGTGGCCCTGAACCTGGGCATGGACACGCGTTTGAAACTGGAAACGCCGCTGATGTGGCTGGACAAGGCGCAAAGCTGGGACCTGGCGGAAGACCTGGGCGGCCAGCCGCTGGTCGACCTGATCCGCAGCGGCACGCATACATGCTACCTGGGCGAGCGGGGTGAATTGCACGACTGGGGCTATGGCTGCGGCACTTGCCCCGCCTGCGCCCTGCGCGCGAATGGCTACCAGCAATATGCTGCGAGAAAAGCCCTGAAGTAACAGGTTGCGCCGTTTCTTCAAGCGGCGCGGCAGGGGGAGCAGCCATGCTGTGGTTTTTGCCACAGGAGCGTCTTGCCATGAAATCCCTCTTTGCCGCGCTGTACGGCCCCGTGTTCTGGGCCGGCTTCATCGGCGCCGCCTGTTACCTGATTGCGGTTAGCCAACATTCCTTCTGGGTCTTGCCGCCCTTGCTGCTGCTGGCCCTGCTCACTTCCTTTCTTGCCGAACGCTATGCGCCGTATGACGGCGCGTGGAACGACGGTCACGGCGACGGCTGGCGCGATACGTTGCACGCGCTCGTCAATGAAGCGCTCTACCTGCTGGGCCTGGCTGCCTTCCCCCTGCTGGCCGGGCATCTGGCGCTGGGCGCATTCTGGCCAGTCCAGTTGCCGTTCTGGGCGCAGCTGCTGCTGGCGATCCTGATTGCCGACTGCGGCATCACGCTCGTGCATTACCTGAGCCACCGCTATTATTTTCTGTGGAAACTGCATGCCGTGCACCACAGCGTGCAGCGCATGTACGGTTTCAATGGCTGGATGAAACATCCGCTGCACCTGCTGCTCGAAGCGGCGGGCGGCATGCTGCCCTTGCTGCTGCTGGGCATACCGGAGAAGGTCATGGCCGTGCTGGCGTTTGCCGTGGCGATCCAGCTGTTGCTGCAGCACGCGAATGTCCACATGCGCATGGGGCCGCTGCGCCACGTGTTCGCCTGGGCGCCCTTGCACCGTTTTCATCACATGAAGTACGGCACGGCCGGCGATGTGAATTTCGGCCTGTTCTTTACCTGCTGGGACCGCCTGCTGGGCACGGCCTTCGACGCGCCCGGCTACCGCATGCGGGGTGAGGACCTGGGCATCGGCAGCCGTCCCGATTATCCCGTCGCCTATGGACCGCAACTGCTGGAACCGTTCCGCGCGGAAGAGGGCGTGCGCGCGCCCGAGTTGCCGGCCGGCTTGCAGCAGGCGCTCAATCGTGCCGTCAATCGAGCAGCCTGACGTCGAGCTGGCGCAAGCTGCGGTCGGCGCGCACGCCGAACAGGCTGCGCATGGTGCGCGAAAAATGCGCGGCATCGGCAAAGCCGGCGCCGTGGGCCGCCTGCGTCAGGGTGCTGCCGAGCAAAATGAAACGGATGGCCAGGCGCAGGCGGCGCCACAGCACCAGCCGTCGCACGGGCAAGCCCAGCTGGGCGCTGAACAGGCGTTCCAGCTGGCTCAGCGACAAATGCGCGGCCTCTGCCACGGCCGCCGCGCTGACCTTGCCCGACAGCAGCGCATCGACCTTGTCCAGCGCCCGCAGCAGGCGGGGATCGGGCAAGCGCTCGCGTGGCTGCGCCTGCAGCGCGGCAGCCAGGCTGTCGAGGCTGGGTACGCCGGCGCTGGCGGCTGCCGCCAGCAGGGCCGCGCCGCCCAGACGTTGCGGTTCCGCGTAGATGGTCAGCATGGGCGCCGGCGCGCTCAGGATGGCGTGCGGGCGCAGGCTGTCGACCAGCAAGTGCCGCGCCGTGTGGACGATGCCGTCGAGCTCGGCCGTGAAGGGTGCTCCCGTGCTCAGCATCAATTGATGCGCATAGTGGGCGTGGCTAGCCGTGGCGCCCGCCGCGCCATGCAGGATGGCGAAGTCCGGCGCCAGCCATAGTGTTCCCTGCCAGCTATCTTGCTGCAAACGCGGCTCCTTGATGATGGATTGCGGGGCGATCATACCAGTGAGAGCAGATGGTTTTCATGGCATCGAATTTTCCTGGAGTACACATCATTGCATTGACGAAATGTGTGGTCTTTTTAATACAATATTCAGCATTGCAAGGGCGCCCGCTGTAACGTACTATCATTCTCATCGACTACCGATGGTAGTCGTGCAGCCCGCTGCCAGCCATGTTGCTGGCCGTGAAATGGTTTGATGCCGTTCTGTCTGTCAGCCTGTCATGTCTACACGCGCGTCTTCGTCGTGGTTTGCCAAGCCAGTGTCGCACTGGGTGGGACCGCGCGCATTGGCCGCGCTGGTGCTGGCCCTGTGCCTGGGACTGACGTATGGCGCCTGGCGCAACGCCCACGACGCCAGCGAACAGCAGGTGCAGGCCGATTTCGATTTCCGCGTGCGCGAACTGGTGGGCAACATCGCCGGCCGCATGCAGACCTACATCCAGGTGCTGCACGGGGTGCAGGGACTGTATGCCAGTTCGCAGGAAGTCACGCGCCGCGAATTCCATGCCTATCTGGCGGTGCAGCAGGTGGACCGCCACTTTCCCGGCATCCACGGCATCGGTTACCTGCCGCTGTTGCCTGGCGCCGCCCTGGCGCGGCACGAGGCCAGCGTGCGCGCCGAGGGCTATCCCGGCTATGCCGTGCGTCCGCCCGGCCAGCGCGCCTGGCACGCGCCCATCACCTATCTGGAACCCTTAAGCGACAGCAACCTGCTGGCCTTCGGCTATGACATCTGGTCCGAACCCGTGCGCCGCGCCGCGCTCGAGCAGGCGCGCGACACGGGGCAAGCCGCCATGACGGGCAAGATCCACCTGGTGCAAGATGGCGGCAGCGCCCAGGCGCATGGCTTCCTCGTCGTGCTGCCCGTGTATGACAACGGCTTGCTGCATGCCAGCGTGGAACAGCGGCGCGCCGCCCTGCGCGCCTGGGTGTTTGCGCCGTTCCGCATGGGCGACCTGATGGCGGGCGTGGGCGGCGAGAGCGCGCACCAGCTGGACCTGGAAATTTATGATGGCGCGCAAATGGCCGAGGCGGCCCTGATGTATGACAGCTTGCCGGGCGGCATGTCGTCTGCCGCGTCGGACAGCCTCGTGTCGCTGCAAGTGATCACCATCGCCGGCCGCCCCTGGACCTTGCGCGTGCGCGCCATGCCGGGCTTCGATGGCGAGCTGCTGGCGCGGCCGCGTCTGGTGGCCTGGACAGGCTTGCTGGCCAGCATCGTGCTGGCGCTGGCGACCTGGCTGCTGGCGGCGGGCCGCGCCCGCGCTCAGGCGGCGCTGGCGCGCTCGAGCGAGCTGACCGGCCAGCTGGAGCAGGGGCAGGCCAGCGTGCTGGCGATGGCCGAAGCGGCGCAGCGCAGCCAGGCCATGCTACGCAGCATCCTCGATTCGACCATCGACGGCATTCTGGTCGACAACGTCAACGGCCGCATCTTCACGTCGAACCGGCGTTTCCGCGACCTGTGGCAAGTGCCCGACGCGCTCGACTGGCAAGCCGATGGCACGGCGCTCGTGCGCCACGTGGAAAGTCAGCTGGAGCAGGCGGCGCCTTTCCTCGGAGCACGCGCCCACGCGCCGCACGGCCACCGCGAGCGGCGCGACGTGCTGCACCTGC
The DNA here is from genome assembly GCF_000988085.1 of Janthinobacterium sp. KBS0711. Taxonomy (NCBI): domain Bacteria; kingdom Pseudomonadati; phylum Pseudomonadota; class Betaproteobacteria; order Burkholderiales; family Oxalobacteraceae; genus Janthinobacterium; species Janthinobacterium sp. KBS0711. The sequence continues at coordinate 96,254 of NZ_LBCO01000006.1, forward strand.
GCGATGGACGGGTGGTCGAGCAATATGTGCGCAGCATGCAGTTGGGCAATGAACAGGCGCGCTTGTGGACTTTCCGCGATATCAGCGAGCGCAGCCAGATGGAACGGCGCGAACACACGCGGCGGCAAGTGCTGGAAATGCTGGCCACGGGCGCGCCGCTGGAACGGGTGCTGGAAAGCGTGGTGCTGAGCGTGCAAGCCGACCATCCCGCCATGCTGTGCAGTATTTTGCTGCTCGATGAAAACCGCCACCGCCTGGTGCTGGGCGCGGCGCCCAGCTTGCCCGCGTTTTTCAACTTGGCCAGTCATGGCCACGACCTCGACACCCTGCAGGGCGTGCACGGCATCGCCGCGCAAGCCGTGCGCGACGGCCAGCGCGTGATCGTGGGCGACCTGCATGCCGATGCGCAGGAAACGATGGAACTGGCGTACCGGGCTCAGCTGCAATCGTGCTGGGCCGAGCCCGTGCGTGGCGGCTCGGGCAAGATGCTCGGCGTGCTGATGGCGTATCACCGCCAGCCCACCTTGCCGGGCGCGGCGCATCTGGCGCGGCTGAGCGAGGCGGCGCACCTGGCCGGCATGGCCATTGAACAGGCGCAGGTGGCGCTGGCCCTGCGCGCGGGCGAAGCGCGTTTCCGCAGCTTGTACGACCATGCGCCCGTCGCCTTGTGGGAACAGGACTGGTCGGCCGTGCGCGCCGCGCTCGATGCTCTCGAGCAAGCGGGCGTGCGCGACCTGGGCGCCCACTTCCAGGCCAATCCCGATGCGCTGCGGCGGCTGGCGGGGCTGGTGCGCATCATCGATGCGAACGGCGCCGCGCTGGCGCAAGTGCGCGCCAACGAGGATGACCAGCGCCGTGGCGCGTTGAGCCTGGCGCAGAATTTCGACGACAGCGCCTTGCCCCGTTTCGGCGACGCGCTGCTGGCGCTGGCTGGCGGCGCTCACCTGTACGAGTGCGAGAGCAGTTTCGTGCGTCTCGATGGCGCGGCGCGGCAAAACGAGTTGAGCTTGCTGGTGATGCCCGGCCATGCGGACAGCCTCGATTTCGTCATGGTGTCTTCGCTCGATATCACCGAACGCAAGCGCATGAACGCGGAATTGCTGCAGCTGGCCACCACGGATTTTCTGACCGGCTTGCCGAACCGGCGCCACTTCATGGCGTCGCTGGAAAACGAGCATGCCCGCTTGCAGCGCGAACTGGCTAGCTGCGCCAGCGTGCTGATGCTCGACATCGATCACTTCAAGCGCGTCAACGACGAGTATGGCCATGCCGTGGGCGATGCCGTGCTGCGCCACCTGGGCGCGCTGATGTGCCAGGCGCTGCGCAAGGTCGACGTGCCGGGCCGCGTGGGCGGCGAGGAATTCGCCATCTTGTTGCCGGGCACGGATCTGAGCGCCGCCGCCGTGTTTGCCGAACGGCTGCGCCGGCGCGTGGCGGAAAGTTCGCTGACCATCGATGGCGGCATTGTGATCACCATCACGGTGAGCATCGGCATGGCCGCCATGGCCGGCACCGATGCCGATTGCGACGCCGTGCTGGCGCGCGCCGACGAGGCGCTGTACCGGGCCAAGCGGGGCGGACGCAACCGCATCGAACAGAACGATGGCGGCGGCGACGGCGTGCTCAGCAAGTTCATGGCGCAGTGATTACAGGCTGTGCTGACGCGCTTGCGCCTGCTTGCGGTTGCGGCTGACGATCAGCCAGACGATGGCCACGGGTATCAGCAGCGGCAGCAGCACGGGCGTGCTCAGTGCCAGCGCCAGCACCACGCACAGGGCCACGGCGGCGATCAGCACCACGCCCACGCCGGCCAGCACCACGCCCGTCACGACGGCGGCGCACACCACGGCAATGGCGGCGATCAGCAAGCCGCCGCCGGCAAACACGAGGCCGAACAGCCACTCGAGCGGACCGTCGATATCGTCGCCGTTGAGCTGCATGTGCATGTCGCTGCCGCCGACCTTGTCGAGGAAGAGGCAGGCGAGCATGACGATGAGGACGAAGGTGAGCAGTTTTTTCATGATAGGCCTCGCAGTGTGGGTGATGGGGTGTTGCATGGTCACACTGTAGGGGCGCGCCCGGCTTGCCGCCAGCGGCGTGCGACAGGCCGTCATTTTCACGGTATGGAAGGCGCTGGCGGCCAGAAAACGCTGATCTGGAACAAGATTTCTTTTCTTGTAATGTGCGCAAGCCGTCCTATACTGAATACCTCACTCTCGCAAGGAGGGCAACATGCTTTTGTTTGCAGATACCGGGGATCAATCGCTATCCCCCCACGACCATCGAATCACGCGCCAGCGTAGCGCCACGCAGTCCTGCGCCGAGCCCGTCGGTGCGCCATCGGCGATACCGCCGATCATCATCAATCCCTTTAGTTACCATGCGCCACTGCCGGCCATCGACCCGCGCTGGGTGCCGCCCGGTCCGCCGCTGACCTGGCCCAACCGGCCTGCCATGTCCATGTGCTGACAGTCGCGTGGGAAGATGCCGGACGGAAGTGTTGAACGTTCACCCGTGCCGCCGGGAACGCGGCACGGGCGGGCGTTTTCGACTATCATGCTAGCCCCGACCTTCCATCACGAGCACCGCCATGAGTACCGATTTTCCCGAGTTTTCCGACGAAGCAGCCGAGCAGGACAATGACGCCCCGATCCAGGAGCCGCGCCTGTGGGTAGGCAATGGCTGGACGGCGAGAGTGATCAAGAACGAGGAAGACGAAGGCTGGGCCGTGGCCATGATCAAGGATGGCGAACCGGAGCCGGCGCTGGTGGGCCCGTGGACCATGGGCCGCGACAAGAAAAACCCGAAGCCGCTCGACGTCAACGCCTTCAATACCTTGGTCAAGACGGCCTCGGAGGTGCTGCGCCGCCACGAGCAGCAGCTGCATGCGCAGCTGCACAAGAACCTGTTCGTCGCCACCGACGAGGGGCAAGTCAAGGTGATGTTCGACATCGTCCCCGACGAAGACCACCCGTACGCGGAACTGAGCGCCTATGACGCCGACGGCGAACAGATCGCCAAGGTGCGTACCTCGGCCGCGTTCAAGTTCAACGCGACCTCCGCCGCGAACTGGATCGAGGGCGGCTACCGCCGGCCATGACCAGGTCGGATTAGCGGGGCTTTGCTCCGCGTAATCCGACACCACCACCGGCGTCAACAATGTGTCGGATTACGTATGTCCTTCGGCCACGCTAATCCGACCTGCCTCCTCTTCTTTCCTGCGATACGCGAGCCGGTACAACAGCGGCAGCACCAGCAAGGTCAAGGCCGTCGATGACAGGATGCCGCCGATCACCACGGTGGCCAGCGGACGCTGCACTTCGGCGCCCGTGCCCGTGGCAATGGCCATCGGCACGAAACCCAGCGACGCCACCAGCGCCGTCATCAAGACGGGCCGCAGCCGCGTGATCGCCCCTTCTCGGATGGCATCCTGCAAGGGCATGCCCTGTTCGCGCAGCTGACGGATGTAGGCGATCATCACGAGGCCGTTCAGCACGGCCACGCCGGACAGGGCGATGAAGCCGACGGCCGCCGAGATCGACATGGGGATGTCGCGCAGCCACAGAGCGACGATGCCGCCCGTCAATGCGAACGGGATGCCGCTGAACACCAGCAAGCCATCCTTCACGTTGCCGAACATGGCGAACAGCAGCACGAAGACGAGCGCCAGCGCCACGGGCACCACCAGTTCCAGACGTTTCGTGGCCGATTGCAATTGCTCGAACTGGCCGCCCCAGCTGGTCCAGTAGCCAGCGGGAATGGCCACTTGCGCTTGCAGCTGCTGCGTGGCGTCGGCGACAAACGAGCCGATATCGCGCCCGCGCACGTTGGCGCTGATGACGATGCGGCGCTTGCCGTCTTCGCGGCTGATCTGGTTCGGTCCCGGCGCCACTTGCAGGCTGGCCACTTCACCGAGCGGGATGAAGCGGGCGCGGCCTTCCGCCGCCGCGCCCAGCGGCAGGGCGATGGGCAGGCGTTTCAATTGCTCCAGGTCGCTGCGCAGGCTGTCGGGCAGGCGCACGACGATGTCGAAGCGGCGGTCGCCCTGGAACAGCGTACCGGCCTCTTGCCCGCCGATGGCCGTGGCAATCGCCGCCTGCACGTCGGCAATGTTGAGACCGTAGCGGGCCGTCTGCTCGCGGTCGATCTGCACCGTCAGCATGGGCAGGCCCGTCGTCTGCTCGACCTTCACTTCCGTGGCTCCCGGGATCTTGCCCAGCACGCCGGCGATCTTCGCCGCTGTGCTGTCGAGGACAAGCATGTCGTCGCCGAACAGTTTCACGGCCACGTCGCTGCGCACGCCGGAAATCAGCTCATTGAAGCGCAGCTGGATCGGCTGCGAAAACTCGTAGTTGTTGCCCGGTAAACTGGTAGCCGTCGCTTCGATTTCCGCCAGCAAGCGCTCGCGCGACTTTCCCGGTTCCGGCCACTGGTCGCGGGGCTTGAGCATGATGTAGCCATCGGAAATATTCGGCGGCATGGGGTCGGACGCGATCTCGGCCGTCCCCGTGCGGGCGAACACGCGCGCGATTTCCTTGTGGTTTGCCATGAGCTTGCTTTCCAGCTGCTGCTGCATGGCCAGCGACTGCGTCAAGCTGGTGCCGGGAATACGTAAGGCCTGGATGGCGATGTCGCCCTCGTTCAGGCTGGGCACGAATTCGCTGCCCATGCGCGTGGCCAGCAAGCCCGACAGCACGACGGCCACGGCCGCACCCGTCAACACGACGGGCGTGTTGCGCATGACCTTGTCCAGCAGCGGCGCATACCCGCGCTTGGCGGCGCGCATGATGGCGTTTTCCTTTTCCGCCACCTTGTCGCCGATGAACAGCGCCACGGCGGCGGGAATGAAGGTGATCGACAGCAGCATGGCGCCCAGCAGGGCGATGACGACCGTCAGCGCCATCGGCGTAAACATGCGGCCTTCCACGCCCGTCAGCGCAAAGATGGGCAGGTACACGACCATGATGATCAACTGGCCATACAGCAGGGGACGGCGCGCTTCTTGCGATGCGGCAAACACTTCCTGAAAGCGTTCCTGCAAGGTCAATGGCCGCCCCAGTTTCTGCTGGGCATGGGCCAGGCGGCGCACGCAGTTTTCCACGATCACCACGGCGCCATCGATGATGATGCCGAAGTCCAGCGCCCCCAAACTCATCAGGTTGGCGCTCACGTGGTATTGCACCATGCCCGTAAACGTGAACAGCATGGCCAGCGGAATCACCATGGCCGTGATGACGGCCGCGCGGATATTGCCGAGGAAGAGGAACAGGATGGCGATCACCAATACCGCGCCTTCGAGCAGGTTTTTCTTCACCGTATTGATGGCCTTGTCGACGAGGACCGTGCGGTCATACACGGTGACGGCATGCACGCCTTTGGGCAGGCTGCGGTTGATCTCCACCATTTTCTTGTCGACGGCTTGCGAGACGGCGCGGCTGTTCTGCCCGATCAGCATGAAGACCGTGCCGAGCACCACTTCGCGGCCGTTTTCCGTGGCCGCGCCCGTGCGCAGCTCGCGCCCCAGCACCACGTCGGCCACGTCGCGGATGCGGATCGCCACGCCCTGCACGTTGGCAACGACGATGTTGCCGATGTCGCTTTTGGACGCCACCTGGCCTGGCGCACGTATCAGCAATTGCTCACCCTGCTTTTCGATGTAGCCGGCACCCACATTGCTGTTGTTGCGCTCGAGCGCCGTCACCACGTCTTGCAGGCTGATGCCGTAGGCGGCCAGTTTTTCCGGATACGGCGCCACCTGGTATTGCTTGGCGTAGCCGCCGATGGCATTGATTTCCGTCACGCCCGTGACATTGCGCAACTGCGGTTTGATGATCCAGTCCTGGATTTCGCGCAAGTCCGTCGGCGTGTACGGCGTGCCGTCCGGCTTTTTCGCGCCGTCCTGCGTTTCCACCGTCCACAGGTAGATTTCACCGAGACCCGTGGAGACGGGACCCATCTTCGGCGTGACGCCGGCCGGCAGGCTTTCCTTGGCTTCCTGCAAGCGCTCGTTGATCATCTGGCGCGCAAAATAGATGTCCGTGCCATCCTTGAAGATCACGGTCACTTGCGACAGGCCGTAGCGCGACAGCGAGCGCGTCTGTTCCAGGTTCGGCAAGCCGGCCATGGCCGTCTCGATGGGGAACGTCACGCGCTGCTCGGTTTCCAGCGGCGAATAGCCGGCGGACTGGGTATTGATTTGCACCTGCACATTGGTGATGTCGGGCACGGCGTCGATGGGCAGCTTTTGATAGCTGTAGATGCCGAGGCCAGCCATGGCGGCGACGGCCAGCATCACCAGCCAGCGCTGGTCGATGGCGAAGCGGATCAAACGTTCAAACATGATGGTTTCCTTAGCTTTGACGTGATCAGTGTTCGTGGCCGGCAGAATCTTTGCCCAGCTCGGACTTCAGGACAAAACTGCCTTGCGCCGCATACGGCATGCCTGCGGCCAGACCCTGCTTGATGTGCGTCAATGTGCCATCGCTGCGGCCCGGCACCACGGGGGTGGCCTGGTAGCCATCTTTCACCTGCACGAAGACGACGGGCTTGTCTTCCACCGTCTGGATGGCCGTGCTGTGCACGGTGACGGGCGCGTCCGCTTCGCCGGACACCACTTCCACCGTGACGAACAGGCCCGGGCGCCAGGCCATGTCGGGGTTCTGCAAGCTGATGCGCGCCTTGGCCGTGCGCGTCTGCTCGCCGAGCAGCGCGCCCACGTAGGTGATCGTGCCTTGCGCGCTGGCGTCGAAAGCGCTGGCTTTCACTTCCGCCTTGCCATTCACGCGCACGGTGGCCAGGTCCTTGGCCGGCACGGCGATTTCCGCCCACACCGTCGACAGGTCGGAAATGACGAAGATGTTCGCGTCTTCCTTGACGGCTTCGCCCAGGGTGATGTGTTTTTCCAGCACCATGCCGTCGAACGGCGCGCGGATCTCATAGCGGTTCAGCGGACCTTTGCTGGTACTCGTGGCGCCCAGCGCGCTGAGCTTTTGCTGCGCATTTTGCACGGCGATTTCCGCTTCGCGCCACGCCTGCTGCGCTTGCAGATAATCCTGTTCGGCCGAAATTTTCTCGCGCCACAGTTTTTCTTCGCGCTCATACGTGGAGCGGGCCAGCGACAGGCGCCGCTGCGCGGAAAGCAATGCGCTGCGCTGTTCCGACAATTCCGTGCTGGCGATGACGGCCAGCACTTGTCCCTTTTTCACCAGCTGGCCCAGGTCCGCCTGCACGGCTTCCACCACGCCGGCCAGGCGCGGCACGACGTGGGCCGTGCGGTCTTCATTGAAACGGATTTCGCCGGGCAGGGCGACCGTCGTCTTGATGCGGCCGGGCGCGGCCGTGGCGATGACGACGCCGGCGGCCTTGCTTTGCGCCGCCGTCAATTCCAGCTTGCCTTCCACTTCTTCGTGGCCGTGTTCGTCTTTCTTTTCCGCATGTGCTTCCGCCTTGGCGGCAGGGACCGAAGGGGCGCTGGACTTGCCCGTGCCGAGGATGAGGATTGCCAGCACGATGCCGGCGGCCGCGATGGTGCCGATGGCGATCGCCTGCTTTTTGTTGAGTGTGATGTTCATGGATGGTGTTCCTTACAGGGAGGCAGGGGCGCCCAGCAGGCGCTCGATGTCGGCGGCGGCGTGTTGCGCTTCCGTCAGCGCGCGCAGGTATTGGTTTTTGGCTTGCAGCAAGGTGCGCTGGGCGTCGAGCACGTCGAGGAAGGCGAACTTGCCGAACTCGAAGCCCTTGCTGGCCGCGTCATAGGCGCTTTGCGCGCCGGGCAAGATGTCGCGGCGCAAGCTTTCCACGTCGAGCCGGGCCGTGGCCAGGCGTTCGGTGGCGGCGGCCACGTCCGTTTGCACGGCGATGCGGGCGGCGGCCAGCTCGTCGCTGGCCTTGTCGCTGCGGCGCAGTGCGTCGAGTTTGTTGCCCGCGTTGCGGTCGAACAGGGGCAGCGGCAGGGCCAGGCCGATGATGGCCTGGTTGCGGCCCAGTTCTTCCGAGCGCTTCATGCCGATGCTGACGGTGACGTCGGGCGTGGCGCGCCGCTGTTCCACGTCCAGCATGGCTTGCCGCTGGGCCAGCGCGCTGTGCGCCTGGCGCACGGCCGGGGCTTGCTCCAGGCGCGCCGCCAGTTCGCTGGCCGGGGGCAGCTCCGGCAAGGTTTCCAGGCGTCCTTCGGCGACGCTGAAGCGTGGCGTGGCGTTGCCCCACAGGGCTGCCAGGCGCTTGCGGGCGCTGGCCAGGGTGCTGCGGGCCAGGTTCAGCTCCAGCCGCACGCTCGCTTCGGCGACCTTGGCGCGCGTTTCCTCGACGGGCGAAGCCTTGCCGGCCGTCACTCTACGGGCCGTGATGTCGCTGGCGCGCGCGGCCAGGGCTTGCGCGCTGTCGGCCAGGCGCAAGCCTTCCTGCGCCGCCAGCACGTCGACAAAGGCGGAAGTGACGGCGGCGCGCGTGTCGGCTTGCTGCATTGACAGGCCCGCTTGCGCCAAGTCCGCGCTGCGCTGGGCGACGGCGGCGCGCGCCCCCCGTTTGCCGCCCAGTTCGATCAGTTGGTTCAGTTGCACGGTGGTGCTGCGCGTGGCGCGCCGCGTGTCTTCCAGCACGGTTTGCAGTTCCGGATTGGGCAGGGCGCGCGCCTGTTGAAGGGCGCCGCCCTGTGCCGCCAGTTCGTGGCGGGGGGGGGG
>NZ_LBCO01000006.1:104986-186773 GCF_000988085.1 Janthinobacterium sp. KBS0711
CCAGCGCGGCGGGCAGGGTCAACGGTGCGGCGGGTTCCACGCTGGATTGCGCGTGGACAAGGTTGCCGGCCAGCAGGCCAGCGGATAGCAAGAAAATGAATCGGTGCATCGAATTCTCCAAAAGCATGGAAAAGAATTCGACGGGACGTGCAGGCCTGCGCCTGACTTACTGCGAAAAGTGAGTGAGATGTCCCGTCGGCCTAGGCGGCCGACGACCAGTCAGGGCGCTTGGGAGCGTCCGGGATATGGGAAGCGTAAAAGAAGGGGGAGGTGTCCGCGTTCACGGACGCCATGTCGCCGACGGGCAGGCTGGAGCCGGCCGGCAGCCATGCATGGCCGATGCCGTGGCAGACGTTGCAATCGCTGTGCGGCTGGCCTTTTTTCTGCTGGTCCGCCACCTTTTTGTCACCGGCGGGCTGCTTGTCCGCATCGGACTCGGCCTTGTGCTGGTGACTGTGGTGGCCCAGGTGCTGCGCCGCCTTGCCTTCCTCGTGCAGGCAATACGCGCTCGCCGCGGCCCAGGACATCTGGAGCGGAAGCACGAATAGCAGCAAAATGAGGAAGAATCGGCGCATGGTGACGGCTATTGTACAGAAAGAAGCGCTTAGCGGGGCTGGGCGCGCCACGCCTTCAGCTGCGTGGCGATGGCCTTGCCCTGGAACAGCTGCGGCTCGGAATGCTCTTCCGTCTCCATGCCGCCTTCGCGGAAATCGGCCGCCTCGCGCGCCTGCACCAGCACTTTGGCCTTGTCGAACGCTTCCGCAAAGCCAGCGCTCTTGGGCAGCGCTTCCTTGAAATACGCTTCGCTGAAATACGTAAAATCGTTCTGGTCGTCGCAGCCGAACGAGGTGCGGTCGCTGCGCGCGGCCGTGATGATGAGGGTGTTGTCATCTTTTAATGGCGCAATGAATCCGCCCGCATAGCAGGCCGAGATCACGATGACTTTCCAGCGGATGCCGCTGTGCTTGAGCATGGACGCCAGCTCCTGCGCGGGCAGGCTGTGCAAGTCCATGCCGTTTTGCGCCAGCGCCAGTTCGTGTTCGGGCGAGCCGTGGCTGGTGAGAAACAGGAACAGGATGTCGTTCTGCTTGTCCATCTTCGCGCCCAGGGCGTCGAGGCTGCTGCCGATGCTGGTGCGCGTGGCCATCGGCTGCTGCGCCACTGTGTTGCGGCTGTTGACGAGCATCAATGAGCGGCCCACGGTGCCGTAATCGCGGTCGAACTGGCGCTGCACGAAGGCCGTTTCGCGGTGAAACACTTCCTGCGCGCCATCGCCGGCCACGCCCAGCAAATACAGATTGATTTTTTTCGCAGGATCGCGCGGCGCGATGCGGGCCAGGGCGCCGTCTAGCAGGCTGCGCTGGTTGTACAGGGCCAGCTCGATATTGTCGCGCGTGAGCTTGTCCAGGGCCGGGTCGTCCAGCTGGCCTTCCGTCCAGTTGCCGCTGTCTTCGCGCCGGCCATCGGCCTGCGCCACGGCGTAGCGCAGCACGCCCTGGCCGTCGAACTGGCCATTCTTGAAGCCGCCCCGGTATTCGTCGCCCTCGGCCGTGTGCAGCACGCCGTCGCCTTCGAATTTCCAGTCTTTCAGCTCGCCTTCGTAGTGGATGCCGTCGCTGGTGGTGACCTTGGCCTTGCCCTGCACCTGGCCCTGGACGAATTCGCCTTCGAAGACGGTGCCGTCCGTGTCGGTCAGCTTGCCGGCGCCGTGCGGGCGCCAGTGCTTGAAATGGCCTTCGAAGGTGGCGCCGTCGGCGCCCTGGAAGCGGCCTTGTCCCTCGAAGCTGCCCTTGACGAAGTTGCCCGCATAGATTTCTCCCTTGGGCGAGGTGTAGCGGCCGATGCCATCGAAAGCGCCCTGGCGGAAGGCGCCCGTGTATTCGACGCCGGAGGCCTGGCGCAGCTTGCCCTGGCCGGAAAACACGCCGCGCGCGAAGCCCCCTTCGTAGAATGCGCCGCTCGCGTATTCGAGCCGGCCCTGGCCCTGCATCTTGCCGTCGACGAGGGGGCCGAAATAGCGTCCGCCATCGGCCGTTTCCGCCGCCGGCGCCTTGGCTGGCGCGGCGCACAGCGGCGGCATGCCCAGCGCGGCAAAGGCCAGCAGGCCGGCGAGGGTGTAGGGACGAAGCGAAGCGCGTAGCGTGGCGGTCATGAGGACGGTCTGGTCTGTAGGAAGGGGCCTAGTCTGCCACCGTATTGCCAGCGTGGCAAATGCGCGCGTGGCGTGTGTTGCTCTGCCTCAAGGCAAGATTCTCCGTTTTATGCCGTGCCAAGGCTGGGCTGAACTGATAATATTGATTTTCAGAACATATACTTGCACAAGGTACATAGTCACCCATGGAAAGCCGTCTCAGCCGTCTGGAAGCCGTTCAAACCGTGTTGCTGGAAATCGGGCAGCGCTCGAGCACCTGCAGCGATATCAGCGAATTCCTGCAGGCGGTGCATGCGGCGCTGGGGCGCATCATGTATGCGGCGAACTTTTACGTGGCGCTCAGCGACCACGACGACGGCCTCGTGCGCTTTCCGTATTTTGTCGATGAATTCGACGCCGCACCCGATCCGGACGAGGGCGTGCGCCTGGCCAGCGCCGCGCAGTCACCGACGGCGTGGGTCATCGTCAACCGCAAGCAGCTGGTGATGACGGCCGAGGACGACGCCATGCGCGCCATCGGCGGCGGCGCCTGGGGCGGCGGCACGGAGGCCGAGCACTGGATCGGCTGTCCGCTGCTGGACCAGCAGCATCAGGTGCTGGGCGCCATCGTCATCCAGAGCTATGACGCCCAGCACCGTTTCAGCCTGGAAGACCAGGCCCTGTTCGCGCTGATCGCCACGCACGTGTCGAGCGCCCTGCAAGGCATGCAAAGCATGGACAGGCTGGAAAAGGCGGTGCAGGAGCGCACGGCCTTGCTGGCGCACGAGGTGGCCGAGCGGCGCCGCGCGGAAAACCTGCAGCATGCGCTGTATGAAATCGCCAACCTGTCGGCGCAGGCGGCCGACGCGACCACCCTGTACGCGCGCCTGCATGCCATCATCAGCGAACTGGTGACGGCAAAAAATTTCCTCATCGCCCTGTACCACCCGGACAACAAGGACATCACGATCCCGTATTTTGTCGACGAGAAGGATGCGCAAGCACCCGTAAAACGTTTTCACTATGGCATCGGCATGAGTTCGTACGTGCTGGCGCGGCGCCAGGCGTGTTTGCTGGATGCCAGCAGCTATGCGGCGCTGGTGGCCAGCGGCGAGATGGACGAGCCGCTGGGCAATGTCGGCATCGCCAGCTGGATGGGCGCGCCCATGCTGCTGGGCGAGCGCAAGTATGGCGTGATCATCGTGCAAAGCTATGACGAATCCGTCGTGTATGGCCAGGCCGAACTGGACGTGCTGGCCTTCATGGCCAGCCACGTGGCTGTGGCGATGGCCCGCATCCAGGCCGACAGCGCCATGCGCCGGGCCAAGGAAGCGCTGGAAGAGCAGAACGCGGCCCTGAACAGCGCCCTGAGCGCCTTGCAGGAAGCGCAGTCGGAACTGGTGCGCCAGGAAAAGCTGGCCTCGCTGGGTCGCCTGGTGGCGGGCGTGGCGCATGAAATCAATACGCCGCTGGGCATCTGCGTGACGGCCACCAGCCACCTGGTGCAGGAATTGAAGCTCACGCGCGAAGACCTGGAAGGCGGCCAGCTCGATGAAGACGGCTTGCGGCAATTCTTCGACATCATCGACCAGACCCTGCGCATCATGACGACCAACACGCAGCGCGCCGCGGCGCTGGTGCGCAGCTTCAAGCAGGTGGCCGTGGACCAGTCGTCGGACGAATTGCGCAGCTTTAATCTGCGCAAATACCTCGATGAAATTCTGCTGTCCCTGCAACCCAAGCTCAAGGGCAAGCCGGTCAAGGTGGAGATCGATTGCGCGCCTGAAGTGCAGCTGCGCAGCTATCCGGGCGCCGTCTCGCAGATCGTCACGAACATGGTGGTCAATTCACTGGTGCATGGCTTTGCCGAAGGCGAACCGGGCAAGATCAAGCTGTCCGCCAGGACGGCGGGCGACATGCTGGAACTCGATTACAGCGACGACGGCATGGGCATGGACAGCGCCACCCTGGGCCAGCTGTTCGACCCCTTCTTCACGACCAAGCGGGGCTCGGGCGGCAGTGGCCTGGGTGCGCATATTCTGTACAACCTGGTGACGGGACCGCTGGGCGGGACGGTGAAGGTGGTCAGTGCGCCCGGCATGGGATTGCATTACAAGATACGCTTCCCTCTCGGTTTCAATGATGTGTCCTTGAAAACCTAAAAACGGCGGGGCGGAGACGCGGGCCTGAGAAAATGCCGATGACGGCGTTGCAGCTCCTTGCCGTACATGCGTACTGTCTGCGTCGCTGCGCCTTGCCCTCGACATTTTTCAGGCCCGCTTGGCCCGGAACGCCCATGTTGGGGGCTTGGGCCGAAGCGTGTTTTGCCGGCGTGCGTATCGCTCGGCGGCACTTGGTTCTGATCTGCTAATCCGGGAAACGCTGATTCAGCGCCAGCGCTTCATCCAGATTCGCAATCAGCAACTCCACATACTGCGGATCGAGGTGGCTGCCGCTCACTTCGCGCAGGTAGCTGACGACGCGCTCCAGAGGCCAGGCATCCTTGTAGCAGCGCTTGTGCATGAGGGCGTCGAAGACGTCGGCGACGGCGGCGATGCGCGCGTATTTGTGGATGCTTTCGCCGACCAGGCCTTGCGGGTAGCCGCTGCCGTCGAATTTTTCATGGTGCTGGTGGGCGATCACGGCTGCCGCCTTCAACAGGGGACGCTGCGAGCCGTCGAGGATGGACATGCCCACCGTCGGATGCTGCTTCATGATTTCCCATTCGGCCGCATCGAGCTTGCCCGGTTTGAGCAGGACGGCGTCGGGCGTGGAAATCTTGCCGATGTCGTGCATGGGCGCCGCGTGGCGCAGCACCATGGTTTCCTCTTCCGACATGCCCGAGGCCTGCGCCAGCAACTGGCACACTTCGGCCATGCGGCGCACGTGGTTGCCGCCTTCATGCGAGCGCGATTCGACCACGTCGCCCAGGCGCAGGATCAGCTCGGCCTGGGTATCGGTGATTTCCTGCGTCAGCAGGATGTTGTCGAAGGCGATCGCCACGCCCGAGCAGAATACTTCCAGCAATTGCGCGTCGAGGTCGGAGATTTCTTCCACGCCTTTCAATACCAGTAAGGACGCCTTGCCGCTGCTGTTTGGAAAATAGCCGACATAGGTGTCGCCGTGCAGGCGCGAGATCTTGTTGCTCTTCGCGTCGTCCAGTTGCGACAGCAGGGACGGGCTGAGAATGCCGCCATCGGCTTCATGGTCGCCGATCTGCGCGAGGATTTCATAGTCCTGTTCGCCCGTGATGGCGCTGGCGCCGCGCAGGCGCAGCAGCATGCTCGTTTCCAGGCGCAGCAGGGCGACGACTTGCTGCAGCAGGCCGCTGGCGAAGTCGCGCAGGTTGCGCTGCTTGAAGATGTGCGCCGAGGCGGCGATGACTCTTTCCAGGCCTTCGCGGTAATGGAGCTGGGCCTGGCGCGCTTCTTCCACCTTCATGATGTCGCGGTAGGCGCGCAGGGCGGCAAAAGTGGTGGTGAACAGCTTGGTGCGGTCCAGTTCCGTCTTTTCCTTGTAGTCGTTGATGTCGTAGTTGACGATCACGCGTTCTTCCGGCGCCTGTCCCGGCTGTCCCGTGCGCAGCACGATGCGCGTAAACTGGTTGCCCAGGTCTTCGCGCATCCAGCGCGCCACTTCCAGGCCGCTGTCTTCGCGTTCCATGACCACGTCGAGGAAGACGAGCGCGATGCCTTCTTCGCGCGCCAGCACCTGCTTGGCTTCGGCGCCGCTGTACGCGTGCACGAAGCTCAGGGCGCGGCCCTCGAGGCGGAAACGGCTCAGCGTCAGTTTGGTGATGTCGTGGATGTCGGGTTCATCATCGACGAGCAGGACTTTCCAGGGAGGTAACTTGGGCGATGCTGAAGACAAAAATGACATAAGGGCGAGTTCCGCTAAAAGGCATAACTGACGCAATGCTGAGACGCCCGCGCCAGGAATTCCTGTGCGCATGATCGGCGTTGCGCGTTTTTCGGGCGCATTTTGTCGATTGTAGACTGACAGCTAAGTATTAACAATAAGCAAGAACAATTGACTAAAATCATGCAACACACGTGCTAAAAAAGCACTTTAAATGCATGCCGCCGAGACTATCTATACTTTATCGCTTAGGCAACTATATTTTCAAGACAATACTTTGTTTTAATTAATATTGCCAATGAATCCGCAAAAAAAAGCGGCGCTCCGCCTTTCCAACGGCAAGCCGAAAAAGTAACAAGGTATGAATTGCGCGTCAGAATGGGCTGGAGCGCGCTATATTGGACAGGCATAAGAAGTGGCACCATGCCACTCACATTTCCTGAAAGGGTACATCATGCAAAAGCAAACGACGCGCGCCCTGATCGCCGGACTGGCCTTGTTGGCCAGCAGCGCGGCCTGGGCAGGAACCGAAGTGCATTTCAGTAAGCCGGATCAATTCACGGACGTGCCGTTTGACCCGCATGAGCGGGAAGACGTACTGAAGGAGCTGACCCGGCATTTCGAGAAGCTGGGTACGGCGCTGCCACCCGGGCAGACCTTGAAAATCGACGTCACGGACGTGGATCTGGCGGGACGCGAGAATCCTTCCCTGCGTGCGGGCCAGGATATCCGCGTCATGAATGGCCGGGTCGACTGGCCGCGCCTGCGCCTGCACTATGTGCTGGAACAGGATGGCAAGGTCATCAGCAGCGGCAATGCGGCCCTGTCCGACATGTCGTACCTGAGCCGTATCAATCCTTATTTCAGCACTGAAAAGTTGCGCTATGAAAAGCTGATGATCGACGACTGGTATGCCGACACCTTTGGCGTCAAGCTCAAGCGCCACACGCGCAAATAAGCACCGCTGCGCCACTTTCAGCGCAGGTAAGCGCCTTCGATGCGCGCCAGCTCGCCGTTCTGCCGCATGGTGAGCAGGGCGGCATTCATCTTCTCGATGAAATCGGCCTTGTAGGAAGGCGTATTGTGCGCGCTGTAGGCGATGTAGGTGGCTTCGGACGACAGTTCCAGCACTTCGTGCAATTGAAAACCGTAGCGGGCCAGTTCGCCTTGCAGCTGGCGCGCCGTGTGGCGTGCCGCGCCGCGGTCGCTGGCGTAGCAATCGATGCGCCGCAGGGCCAGTTTCTTCAGGTTCGCTTCATTGCCCTTGGCCGCCTCCAGGCGCAGCAGTCCCTGGCGGGCCGGCGCCATCAGCTTTTCCGACAGCAGAAAACCCGTGTTGACGCCGATGGTCAGGCCGGCAAAGTCGGTCGGGAAGTGCGTGCGCGGCGTGCGCATGACGGCGTCATGGCAAAACAGCACCACCGATTCGCGGTGCAGCATGGCCGAATATGGTTGTACGTATGAGCGTTCCGTCTTCTGTCCGGGCGGAAACAGGCCGAAAACCTGGCCCTTTTCCAGTGCGTCGAGCCCCCGTTTCCAGGGGCGCGGTTGCAGTTCCAGCCGGTAGCCGGGCATTGCGCCGGCCGCCTGGCGCAGGATGTCGATATACATGCCCTTGAAGGCGCCATTTTCCACATAGCTGTACGGCGCATAGTCATCGTCGCCGTACAGGATGACGGTTTGCGGCGCGGCCAGGGCGGGCGGCAACGTGCCCAGCAGCGCGAGGGCCAAGGCCAGGCATAGTTTTGCCGTGATTGCTGATTGCATGCCGCTCCAGATTTAATGTCTTCCTGGCAAGCATACAGCATGGCGGCATGGGACCGCTTAATCGCTCCCTCAATCGATCCAGTTCACCTGTGGAAACTTGCTGCCGAACTCGTCCGGCATGGGCACGACCTGGCTGCTCTTGTAATTGAAGAAGACAAAGCCGGACTTGGCCATCGCGATCAGGGTATTGTCGCGCGGGCGCGTGATGCGGAAGGTGATGTCGCCGCCATATTTATTGAAATCCATGACACCCACTTCGAACAGCAACTGGTCGCGCGCATGGGCTTCGGCGCGGTAGGTGGTGGCCAGGTCGGTGACGATGATGCCGTTGCCGTCCGCTTCGATGTCGCGCACGCCATATTCGAACAGGAAACGGGCGCGCGCTTCGGAAATCATGGAAATCATGGAATCGTTGCCGAGATGGTTGCCGGCATTGATGTCCGTCGTGCGTACCGTCAGTTGCGAGGAATAGCAATACTGGTCTTCGGGAAATTCAAGTTTCAAACGGGCCATGGTGTTCTCTTGGGCTGGGGCGCAGGGCGCGGCGGGAAAATCCAATTCTAGCCGGTTCCCCGCGCGCCGTCGAAAAACGCTGCCTCAGGCGTGTGCCGCCATGACTGCTTGCGTACGCTTATTTGCGTACAATCCTGTACACCTTGCCCGTGCCGCTCAGCATGTACAGCTCGTTTTGCGCATCCTGGCCGAACGACAGGATATTGCCCACGTTCGTGATGCCCCAGTCTTTCACGGCTGATGCCGTGCCATTGCTGTAGCTGAAACTCTTCAGCCAGCCGCTGCAATAATCGGAATACAGGTATTGCCCCGCCAGTTCAGGCAAGGCCGTGCCCCGGTACACATAGCCACCCGTGATCGAGCAGCCGCCAGCCGTATCGTGGCCGTATTCGATGGCGGGCAAGACCAGTCCCGCCTGGCTGCAACTGGCGCTGTTGTAGCACTGCGTGCCTTCCATGATGTTCCAGCCATAGTTGTTGCCCGCCTGGCCTGTGGGGCGCACATCGACTTCTTCCAGGTTGGCCTGGCCCACGTCGGCGATATACAGCAGCTGTGCCGGCACATCGAAGGCGTAGCGCCACGGGTTGCGCAAGCCGTAGGCCCAGATTTCAGGGCGCCCGCCTGCCGTGGCAAACGGGTTGCCGGGTGGAATGGCGTACGGCTGGGCGACACTGCTGGCGTTGACGTCCAGGCGCAGCAGCTTGCCCAGCAGGACATTCGTGTTTTGCGCATTGCGGGGCGGGTCGCCTCCGCTGCCGCCGTCGCCCGTGCCCGCATACAGATAGCCGTCCGGGCCAAAGCTGAGCAAGCCGCCATAGTGGTTGCTGAACGTGGGGTGGGGAATCGTGAGGATGGTCAGCGCGGACAGGGGATCGGCCACGTTGGCGCTGTCGGCCGACACTTGCCGGCGCTCGATGACGATATCGCCGGCCAGGTTGGTGTAGTACAGGAAGAAATAGCCATTGCTGGCGTACTGCGGATGGAAGGCCATCGACAGCAAGCCCCGTTCGCCGCTGGTGGTGGTCAGGGCGCTGATGTCGAGGAAGGGCGTGGCCAGCAGATTGCCATTTTGCACCACGCGGATGCGGCCGGCCCGTTCGATGATGAACAAGCGGCTGTCGCCGGGCGGCGCCGTGAGGAAGATGGGCGTGTTCAAGCCGCTGGCCACTTCCTGCAAGCCCAGCGCCAGCGGCGTGGCCGCCGCATACAGGACGCTGGCGCTGGCCGTCGCCCCCGCATTGACTTGCACCTGCTGCGTGACGGGCGTGGGTGCCAGCGTCCCCGTGCCTTGCGCCACGCTGGCCGCGCTGAGCGTGTAGGCGCCGGGCGCCAGGTCCGTCAAGGTCGAGCTTGCCGTCAGCGTCTTGCTGTAGGACGCAGGTCCCGTAACCGTGACGGCGCCCGCCACGCCGGCCGGCAAGCCGCCGATGGTGACCGTCAGGCTGCCGGTGGTGGGGCCGGGCCCAGGGTCGTCGTCGCCGCCGCCACAGGCGGCCAGCAGGGCCAGGCAGCATGCCAGCAACAGGGCCAGCCAGGGCCTGGGAAAGCGGGAAAGTAGATGGCGCATGTCAGTCTCCTGCGGGAACGACGCAACGGCTGCTCCAAGGAGGAGCTTGTGCCAAGAATGCGCGTCTTTGTGTTGGGAAGTTTGTGCTGGCGCAAACGTGCGGCGCCATCGGACAAATGCGCCGCGTTTTCAGACAAGCGCGGCGTCAGCTGTCCCGTCACGCCCTCACGCGCCCGATAATGGCGCATCTGAAACCGATGCAGGAATGATACACATGAAAACCAAAGCCGCGATTGCCTGGAAGGCGGGCGCCCCGCTGACCATCGAAGAAGTCGACCTGGCCGGCCCGCGCGCCGGCGAAGTGCTGGTCGAGCTGAAAGCCACGGGCATTTGCCATACCGATTACTACACCCTGTCCGGCGCCGATCCGGAAGGCATCTTCCCGGCCATCCTCGGCCATGAGGGCGCCGGCGTCGTCGTCGACGTGGGTCCGGGCGTGACGACCCTGAAAAAGGACGATCACGTCATCCCGCTGTACACGCCGGAATGCCGCCAGTGTAAGTTCTGCCTGTCTCAAAAGACCAACCTGTGCCAGGCCATCCGTTCCACGCAAGGCCGCGGCCTGATGCCGGACGCGACCAGCCGCTTTTCGCTCAATGGCCAGCCGCTGTTCCATTACATGGGCACGTCCACGTTCTCGAACTACATCGTCGTGCCGGAAATTGCCCTGGCGAAGATCCGCGAAGACGCACCGTTCGACAAGGTGTGCTACATCGGCTGCGGCGTGACGACGGGCGTGGGCGCCGTCCTGTTCTCGGCCAAGGTCGAGGCGGGCGCCAACGTGGCCGTGTTCGGCCTGGGCGGCATCGGCCTGAACGTGATCCAGGCAGCGAAAATGGTCGGCGCCGACAAGATCATCGGCATCGACATCAACCCGGCGCGCCAGGCCATCGCGCGCAAGTTCGGCATGACGCATTTCATCAACCCGAACGAAGTGGAAAACGTCGTCGACGCCATCGTGCAACTGACGGACGGCGGCGCCGATTATTCGTTTGAATGCGTGGGCAATACGACCCTGATGCGCCAGGCGCTCGAGTGCACGCACAAGGGCTGGGGCAAGTCCTTCATCATCGGCGTGGCGGCGGCTGGCCAGGAAATTTCCACCCGTCCATTCCAACTGGTGACGGGGCGCGAATGGCGCGGTTCGGCCTTCGGCGGCGCGCGGGGGCGTACGGACGTGCCGAAGATCGTCGACTGGTATATGGAAGGCAAGCTCAACATCGACGACCTGATCACGCACCGCTTGCCGCTCGAACGCATCAATGAAGGCTTCGACCTGATGAAGAGCGGCGAATCGATCCGTTCCGTGGTCCTGTATTAATCGTAGTGGATTAATCCTATCGGACTGTACTCATTGCGCAACACTTGACGGACGGGGCAGGGCGGCACGCTGTACTTCGCTGCCTGCCCCTGCTAGTGTGAAGACATCACCGCCTTGCTTTGGGAGCCGTTCATGTTTGCCACTGCCTATCTCGCGACCTTGCGCCGCATGCTGCCCGTCTTCCTCGGCGCGGCCCTGTCTTCCCTGCTGGCCTTGTGGTGGAGCAATGCCGCCATCCTTGCCACGCCCGCCATCTGGCTGGCGCTGCTGGCCACCTATCTGCTGTGCGCGCTGATGTTTACGCCGCTGGCCTGGCACCGCCAGCAGCTGGCCACGCGCCACGTGCGCACCAACAAGTCGCGCTGATTTCCCCTGCGCCTAGCGCGCCGTGCTGGAAAAACGCTCGCGATAGTCGCGCGGCGTGATGGCGAGCTTCTTTTGAAACAGGCGGCGCAGCCTGTCCTCGCTATGCAAGCCCGCCTGCACGGCCACCTGTTTTAAGGAAGACACATTGTCCTCCAGCAAACGGCGCGCCACTTCGAAGCGGGCCGTGTCGATGAATTCCGTGGGGCTGGTGCCGGTTTCGCGCTGGAACACGCGCGTAAAATTGCGCTCGCTCATGGCCAGCCTGGCCGCCAGCAGCGGCACGGTGAGCTCTTCGGCAAGATGCTCCATGATCCAGCCCTGCAACTGGCGCATGGTCGGATGCGTCGTCATTTGGCTCGACAGGTGTACGGAAAACTGCGACTGGCCGCCGGGCCGCTTCAAATACACGACCAGGTCGCGCGCCACTTCCAGCGCGATATCGCGGCTGAAATCGTCTTCCACCAGGGCCAGCGCCAAATCGATGCCGGCCGTCACGCCGGCCGACGTCCAGAATTTCCCTTCCCGTACGAAAATCGCATCGGCATTGACCTGTATCAATGGATAGCGCTGGCGCAGGCTGTCCACGGCGCTCCAGTGCGTGGCCGCGCTCTTGCCGTCGAGCACGCCCGCTTCTGCCAGGAAGAAGCAGCCCGTGCACAGGGCCGCCAGGGTATCGATGCGCGGCGCCGCCTCGGCCACCCAGGCGGCGAGAGCGGGGATGTCCTGCAAGACTTGCTCGACGTGGTGGCAGCCGACGATGACGGCCAGGTCGGGCAGGCGGCTGGCGTCGAGCGCCTTGCTGGCGTGCAGCGACATCAGGGTGTCCGATTCGACCGGGCCGATGGCCGTCGAGGCGATGCGCACGTCGTAGCCGCCGGGCAGCTTGCGCAGGCGCAGATGGGTGTTGGCGTAGTCAAACACCTTCATGGCGCCAATGGCTTCGAGCGCCTTGAAGCCGGGATAGACGATGATGTCGACGGTGCGCAGGGGGAATTCTTTGGGGCTTTGCTTGATCATGCGATATGCGCGAGGGGGATAAATACTGCCATAATGCAACAACAGCGATGGCGTAGGTTAGCATGAAATAATCGGCGCGCCCGCTGGCTCCCCACCCATCGGATTCCTGAATATCGTGCGCTTACTCCACATTTTTGCCGCCCTGACATTATTGCTGGGCTCATCCCTTGCCCACGCGGTCACGCTCAACTTCAATGGCGGCGATGTGGACAACTGTTCCCGCGTGGGCAATCTGTACACTTGCGCTTCGCTCAACCTGGCCGACACGGACGTCATCATCATTGCCAGCGGGAACGGCGTGACGGTGAACAGTTCCTTGTCGATGAGCTATAACCAGGGCTTGACGATGAGCGGCAACGCCGCGCTGACGGTCAAGGGCAGTCTCGACATCAAGGATATCAAACCGGCCAATCTGAAGGTGACGGGGGGAAGCTTGAGCGCCGAGGGCGGCACTTTCCTCATGGGCGCGCAGGAACAGACGATCACGGCGAATATTTTCGCCACGACCATCAAGATGGGTTCGAACAACGTGACGGTGACGGGCAAGATCAGCGCCAAGGGCCAGGTGGACATTGCCTCGGGTTCGGTCATCAACGGGCCGATCAGCGGTAGCGTCGTCAATATCCTGGCCGCCAATACCCGCATCCAGGGCGATATCACGGCGACCACCTCGCTGACCATCGGTTCGGGCAGCCAGGTGACGGGCAACCTGAAATCGCCGACGATCGACCTGAAGCCGTCCGGCCTGCTCGTCACGGGCGACGTGGAGGCAAGCAATTCCTTGTCGATCTCCTCCGGCAATGGCATCAAGGGCAACGTGGATGCCGGCGAGGTGACGCTCGACTCGTCCAATGCCTATATCACGGGCAACGCCAAGGTCGACCACATCACTCTGGGCTGGCAGGGCCGGGTGCAGCAAACCATCACCTGCAAGGCCTATACGCCGTCCAATCCGTGCAGCTGCGTGACGAATAACAGCGGCTGGGCCTTCAATGAACCGATGGGGCCGAAGTGCGGCCCTGGTACGCAGAGCGGATTGCACCATTTCCAGATCGAGCATTCGCTGACGGCGCTTACTTGCCAGACGCCCACGGTGAAGGTGACTGCCTGCGCCGATGCCAGCTGCAGTGCGCTCTACAAGAGTGGCGCCAGCGTCACCGTCAGCCCGGGCGGCGTGCCGACGCAGATCGATACTAGCGGCGTCAATGCCAATGTCATGGTGCGCCAGACCACGGTGGGCATCGCCACCCTCGGCCTGGTCAGCACGCCCGCCACGACGGGGGCGCTGGTGTGCAAGAGCGGCGGCAGCACGAGCAATTGCCAGATCAGCTTCCTTGCCAGCGGCTTCCAGGTGAGCGGCTTTCCGCGCTACGCTGAAGACGCGGCCGTACTGGAAATCAGCGCCTTGCAGACTTCGTCCGGCAACAAGGACGTTTGCGTGCCCATGTTCGCCGGCCAGAACAAGGAGTTGAACTTGACTTGTGCGTACAGCAACCCGGATAAGGGGACATTGCCTGCGCGCATTTTTGACAGCGGCAAAAATAGTTATGTTGCCCTGGCTGGCAGCGACCAGAGCAGTTGTGCTGCGCTGAGTAGCAAAGTGATTGTGACTTTCGGCGCCGATGGCGTGGCCAGGCCGAACATGCTGTATGCGGATGCGGGAGCGCTGCTCCTGACAGCCTCCTACAAGCCGGACAGCGGCAGCGACAAAGGTTTGGACATGAGCGGCAGCGGCACGGTCATCGTGGCGCCGAAGCAATTCCTGTTTACAAAGCTGGCGCCGACGCAGCGCGCGGGCCTGCCTGCGGCACCCTTGACGCCCGGTGCGACCATCACGTTATCGGCCGTCAATGCGGCTGGTGCCGTGACGAAGAACTTTGGCAACGAAAGCAATATCGCTGTGCAAAAAGTCGTGCTCGATCGTAGCCTGCTGGCGCCGGTCTACACAGGCGTAATCAACCCGGAAGTCGGCGGCGATCTCGACTTCGTGAAAAAAGGGGGCGCCATCGAGGCGCCGCCGCTGGTCTGGCCTGAAGTGGGCAAGATCAATTTCACGGCCGCGCTGCAAAAAGGTTACCTGGACAGTACCTTGACGTCGTCGGGCGCCAGCGATGCCGTGCTCTTTTACCCGCATCACTTCGTGACGGAACTGGTTATCAAGCAAGTGGATCTCCCGGGGGGGGCGAAGACGGAGTTTCCTTTCCCGTGCAGCACGCCGCTCGCCTGCGCCGGCAACCGTGCCGTGTATTCGCGCCAGCCTTTTGACCTGACCATCCGCGCCCGGAACGCTGCTGCCAAGGAGACGAAGAACTTCGACGCCAGGAATGGCGACATCAACAAAACGCAAGTGTCGCTGGTTCCCTATGACGCGGCCACGGTGAAGAACAGCTATCCACCAACGGATCCGTCCGGCAGTACGCTGACGGATGGGGAAACAGTGCCTGCCGCCGTGACGGGCATACCTGTCACCAGGTTCAAGGAGGGCGTTGCAACGCGCACCATCGCCTACAGCTTTCCCGCCGCCTATGCCGTGCCCAAAGAGCTGAAAGCGCTGGCATCGCCGACGAATGTACTGCTGCGCGCGACGTATGGCTATCCGGCTGCCGGCAATGTGAGCTCGGCGTCGCCTGATGGCATTGACGCGCAGTTGACCGTGCTCACGGGCCGCCTGATGGTGCCGCATGACTATGGTTCCGAGCGCTATCCCGTGCGCCTGGCGGTGCAGGCGCAGTACTGGGATGGCAAGACCTGGGTGACGAGTCTGCTGGACAGCATCAGCGCGTTCAGCAACACCCAGGTAGTGTTTGCCAATTGCAAGAAAACACTGGTGTGCACGGATTTCAAGCTGGCCAACGGCACCTATACCGTCAACAATGGCATCTTGCCGCCAAATAGGCGGCTGACCCTGGCGGCGCCCGGCGTCGGCAAGTCCGGCAGCGTGGACGTTTCCGTGCCGGGCCTGTCGTACTTGCCCAGTACGACAGGCACCGTCGTCTTTGGCGTCTTCAAGTCGGGCCCCGTGATTTACCTGCGCGAGATGTATTAGCCTGGACCAAGGGCGGGGGCAGGCAGAGCGAAAAACCAGTAACATGCGTGGCTGTGGCATTCCCCCAACCTCAGACTGGAGTTTCTATGAGCACAACTTCGCAGTGGATCGATATCGCCGGCCCGGACGGCAGTTTCCAGGCTTACCTGGCCGTGCCGCACGTGGGCAAGGGCCCCGCCATCATCCTGTTGCAGGAAATTTTCGGCGTCAACGAGCACATCCGCGCCGTGGCCGACCAGTACGCGGCTGATGGCTACGTGGTGCTGGTGCCCGACCTGTTCTGGCGCGCCGGCGCGCACATCGAACTGGGCTATGACGAAGCGGGCTGGAAGCGCGCCGTCGAGCTGATGCAGGCGACCGACAATCCGCAGGCCGACGCCGATATCGCCGCCACCGTCGCCGCCCTGCGCGCGCGTCCGGAAGTGACGGGCAAGCTCGCTTCGGTCGGCTATTGCTTCGGCGGCCGGTTGTCGTACCAGGCAGCCGCGGCCGGCCTGGTTGATGCAGCCATCGCCTATTACGGCGGCGGCATCCAGAACAAGCTGGACCTGGCCGACCGGATCAAGGTGCCGCTGCTCATGCATTTCGGCGGCCAGGACAGCCACATCCCGCCGGAAGCCGTGCAAAAGATCGCCGAGCGCTTCGAAGACCGTCAAGACGTGGAAATCCATATCTACCCGGGCGCCGAGCACGGTTTCAATTGCACCCACCGCGACAGCTATCAGCAGCGCGCCGCCGCCCAGGCGCATGGCAATTCCTTGATTTTCTTGGCGGAAAATCTGTAAGACTGCCTCGCCGGGCTGGCCAGCCGTTATTTTCCGCCCAGCAGCAACGCTGCATGGGCGTTAAAATAGCGGCTGTGCCGGGCAACTCCGGCCGGCCGGGCACGGCGCCCGGCAAACCTGGATGAGGAACCGAATTAAAGATGGCCCAAGTAATTGTTTCTGTAACATTGGCGGCAAGCGCCGAACGCGTGTGGGATTTTATCGGCGGCTTCCAGTCGCTGGCTGAATGGTCGAGCTCGATCAAGACCAGCCTGTCCGAGCACGGCGGCCGCGTGCGCCGCCTGAAAACCACGGATGGCGCCATCATCGCCGAACGCCTGCAAAGCTACAGCGAAGCGGACAAGAGCTACAGCTACACCATCGTCTCGGGCCCGATCCCCGTCAAGAACTACCGTTCCACCCTGCGTGTCACGGGCGAGCCGGGCGCGAACGAGTGCGTGGCCGAATGGTCGAGCGAGTTCGACGCGGCCGAAGGCGTGGAAGAGGTCATGACCGGTGCGTTCCAGCATTTGTACGAAACCGCGTTCGTCGACCTGAAACGCATCATGGCAATCTGAAGCTGCGCAATCCGGCATTCCCACCGGTGCCAACAATGTTGTCGGATTACGCGGGGCGATGCCCCACTAATCCGACCTACGCTTGACGTTACCGTTTCACCTTCCCAAACGCTTCGCCTTTGTTCCATACCGGCAAATTCCTGTCGTTGGCTACTTCATAGCCCAGGTTCAATGTAAATTGCGCCTGCTGCACCATGCCGGACAGATCCCACGAAGGGTTGTACTCATCGGTAACCTGATGGTAGTCCTTCTTGAACGCCACCAGGCGCTCGCCCGATGCTTTCGGCTCCTGGACGAAGTCGAACGAGCCGTCGCCGGAAAACACGGCCGAGCCCACGTTGAAGGCGGGCACGCCGGCCTTGGCAAACGCAAAATGGTCGGCCCGGTAAAACGCGCCGGACAGGTCGGGAATGGTGGGCGCCAGGCGCAGGCCCATGCGCTTGGCCACCTTGGCGGCGCTCGCATACAGGCTGCTGCGCTCGGCGCCAGCCACGCCGATGTCGTGCGTCTTGCCAACAAAATTCATGCTGTCAAGGTTCAGGTCGGCGGCCGTCTTGGCCAACGGCCATAATGGCGCGCGCGTGTAGGCCGTGCTACCCAGCATGCCCGTTTCTTCGCCGGCCGGCCACAGGAAGATCTGCGTGCGGCGCGCCGGCTGTTTTACTGCCACTTGCGCCATGGCCAGCAGGGCAGCCGCGCCCGAGGCGTTGTCGATGGCGCCGTTGTAGATGTGGTCGCTCTGGCCTTGTTTGACACCTTGGACGCTGCCTTCGTCATCCTTGCCCAGGTGATCCCAGTGGGCTGAGTAGATCACCGCCTCGTCCTTGAGTTTCGGGTCTGTGCCCGGCACGATGCCGGCCACGTTGAATTGCTCGATGCTGCGCACCTGGCTATCCAGCGCCACCTTAACCGTTGCGTTCAAGGCGACGGGGCGGAACTCGCGCGTTTCCGCCTGCGCGCGCAAGGCGTCCAGGTCCTGTCCGCCCGCCTGGAACAACGCGCGCGCCATGTCTTCCTGCAGCCAGCCTTCCATCGCATTGCCCGCGCCGGCCAGGTTGAAGCGTTCATGGCCGAAACCGTTGGCCGGCACCGACCACGGATACGAAGCCGATGCGGTCGTGTGTATCAGCAGCACGCCGGCGGCGCCCTGGCGCAGCGCTTCCTCGTACTTGTAGACCCAGCGGCCGTAATAGGTCAGCGACTTGCCGGCAAAGCGGTTCGGCTCGGTGCTTGTGGGCTGCGGGTCGTTGACCATCATGATGACGAGTTTTCCTTTTAAATCAACGCCCTTGAAATCGTCCCAGTTTTCTTCTGGCGCGCGGATGCCGTAGCCGGCGAACACGACGGGCGCATCGAACGCCACTTTCTGCTGGCCATTCGCCGCGCCAAAGACGATGTCCTTGCCGAAGGCGGGCGACAAGGTCTTGCCGCCCGCGCTGAACGTGACTTTGCTCGACGGCAAGGCCTTGCTGCCGACGATGGTCAGCGCCTGGCGATAGCTGCCATCCTTCAACGGTTGCAGGCCGGCCACGGCCGCCTGCGTTTCCAGGTAGCGCACGGCCAGGTCGCCGCCGCGCTGGCCCGTGCCGCGTCCTTCCAGTAAGTCGTCTGCCAGGAAGGACAGGTGGGCGCGCAGGGGCGCTTCGGCAACGAGCGGTTGGGCGAGGGCGGCCGTGCTGAACAGACTGGCGGCGAGGACGATGGGAAAGCGCATGACAACTCCAAAAGTGAATACGGGAAAGCAAAGCAGCGACAATCTTACTCTACCGCAATGCCTTGGCGTAGCGCGCGGCGCGTGCAAGCCGATTGCGGCCACAATGGCTGCTGGTCCACCGACAAGGAGCGTTCCATGACTGCCACGAACTTGCAATCGAGTAATACCCTGCGTACCGCCGACGGCACATTGATCCACTACAAGGACTGGGGCAGCGGCCCGCCCGTCGTCTTCAGCCACGGCTGGCCATTGTCGTCCGACGCCTGGGAAGACCAGATGTTTTATCTGGCCTCGCGCGGCTACCGCGTCATCGCGCACGACCGGCGCGGCCATGGCCGCTCCAGCCAGCCGTTCGACGGCAACGACATGGATACCTATGCCGACGACCTGGCCGCCCTGATCGCCGCACTGGACTTGACGGGCGCGACGCTTGTCGGCCACTCGACGGGCGGCGGCGAAGTGGCGCGCTATATCGGCCGCCACGGCACGGAACGCCTGGCCGGCGCCGTGCTGGTGGGCGCCGTGCCGCCGCTGATGCTGCAAACCACGGAAAACCCGCTGGGCTTGCCGCTATCCACATTTGACGCCATCCGCGCCGGCGTGCAGGCCGACCGCAGCCAGTTTTTCCAGGATTTGAGCGAGGCCTTCTATGGCTACAACCGGCCCGATGCGAAGCCCTCGCAGGGCGTGCGCGACAGTTTCTGGCGGCAAGGCATGCAGGCGGGCATGCCGGCATCCTACCTGTGCATCAAGCAATTTTCCGAGACGGATTTTACGGCGGACCTGGCCAAGTTCGACGTGCCGACCCTGGTGATCCATGGCGACGACGACCAGATCGTGCCGATTGCCGCCTCGGCGCGGCGCACTGCCGAGCTCATCATCGGCAGCAAGCTGCTCGTGTACGCGGGCGCGCCGCACGGCCTGGCGACGACGCACAAGGACAGACTGAACGAGGACTTGCTGGAATTTTTGCGCCACTCGGTCGATGCGGCCAGCAATATCGAAGCGCATCTGTAAAGTAGCCGAATCTATTGCAAAACACATAATATTGCTTGGTTTTTGCACCAATTGCGTGCGGATCGCCGATTTTTCTGCGTTTTAGACTGCAAAAAATGGCGTTCTGCCGCCCCGTTCCACCCGGTAAGGTCCAGTAAAGAGTAAACTAGCGGATACACTCTTTCGCATTGGGCGATTCGAGCGAACTTGTGAGTGATTTCATGTCTGATACACCAATTTCCTTATTTTCCGACCTTAACCTGAGCGAGCCGCTGATTCGCGCGCTCAAGGATGTCGGTTACGAAACACCGTCGCCTATCCAGGCGGCCACGATTCCATTATTGCTCGCGAACCGCGACGTGCTGGGCCAGGCGCAAACGGGCACGGGTAAAACCGCCGCCTTCGCCTTGCCGATCCTGTCGCGCATCGATCTGAAACAAAGCTCACCCCAAGCCCTGGTCCTGGCACCGACGCGCGAACTGGCCATCCAGGTCGCCGAAGCGTTCCAGGTGTACGCCGCCCACATCCCCGGCTTCCACGTGCTGCCGATCTACGGCGGCCAAAGCTACGGCCCGCAGCTGTCGGCCCTGCGCCGCGGCGTGCACGTCATCGTCGGCACCCCAGGCCGCGTGATCGATCACCTGGACAAGGGTTCGCTCGACCTGTCCAAGCTGAAAACCCTGGTGCTTGACGAAGCCGATGAAATGCTGCGCATGGGCTTTATCGACGACGTCGAACGTATCTTGAAAGAAACCCCGGAAGGCCATCAAACGGCCCTGTTCTCGGCGACCATGCCTTCCGTCATCAAGCGCATCGCCACGACCTACCTGGTGAACCCGGCCGAAGTGACGGTTGCCGCCAAGACGGGCACGGCCGACAACATCCGCCAGCGCTACTGGCTGGTGTCGGGCATGCACAAGCTCGACGCGCTGACACGCATCCTGGAAGCGGAAGCGTTTGACGGCATGATCATCTTCGCCCGCACCAAGCTGGGCACGGAAGAGCTGGCCGGCAAGCTGCAAGCCCGTGGCTTCTCGGCTGCCGCCATTAATGGCGACATCCAGCAAGCCCAGCGCGAGCGCACGATCCAGCAGTTGAAAGACGGCAAGATCGACATCCTCGTGGCAACCGACGTGGCCGCCCGCGGCCTGGACGTCGAGCGCATCAGCCACGTCGTCAACTACGACGTGCCGCACGATCCGGAAAGCTATACCCACCGCATCGGCCGCACGGGCCGCGCCGGCCGCAGCGGCGAAGCGATCCTGTTCATCACCCCGCGTGAAAAGAACTTGTTGAAAGCCATCGAACGTTCGACCCGCCAGCCGATCGGCATGCTGGAACTGCCGACGATCCAGGCCGTCAACGACGTACGTATCGCCAAGTTCAAGGAACAGATCAGCGAAACCCTGGCCTTGGGCGAACTGGAACAGTTCCAGTCGCTGATCGAGGATTTCGAACGCGAACAAAACATTCCCGCCATCGAAATCGCCGCCGCCCTGGCGAAGATGGCGCGTGGCAATACGCCGCTGCTGCTGGACAAGAACAAGGCGCGCGAGCAAGCCACGTGGCAAGACGACCGTCCTGTGCGTCAAGACCGCTTCGAGCGCAACGACCGTCCGGAACGGGGCGACCGCTTCGACCGTAACGAGCGCAGCGACCGTGGCGAGCGCCCGGCCTTCCCGAAAAAGGAACGCATCCAACGTCCAGCCGATGCCGGCATGCAGACCTTCCGCATCGAAGTCGGTCATCAGCATGGCGTGAAACCAGGCAATATCGTGGGCGCCATCGCCAACGAAGCGGGCATCGATTCGAAAAACATCGGCCGCATCGAAATCTATGACGACTACAGCGTCCTGGACTTGCCGGATAGCATGCCGAAAGAATTGCTGGACCAGCTGAAAACCGTGTGGGTCGCGGGCCAGCAGCTGCGCATCAGCCGCGACGGCGACGCGCCGGACCTGGCGCCGCCAGCCGCGCCGCGCAAGCCGTTCGCCGCCAAGTCGGCGCCAGCGTTCAAGGATGCGCCAGCGGACGCGGGCGACGCAGCCCCTGCGCCGCGCGCGCCGAAGAAGGAACGCCCACGTCCAGGCGTGACGGCCTACCGCATCGAAGTGGGCCGTGAACACGCCGTGACGCCAAGCAACATCGTCGGCGCCATCGCCAACGAAGCGAACCTGGAAGCCAAGCATATCGGCCGCATCGATATCTTTGACAACTACAGCGTGCTGGACCTGCCGGAAGGCATGCCGCCGGAAATCCTCGACCACCTGAAATCGGTCGTGGTCTCGGGCCAGAAGCTGCGCATCAGCCTGGACGATGGCACGACGGAGCGCAAGCCGGCGCCACCGCGTCCGAAGTCGCCGCGCAAAACATTCAAGTAAGCAATCCCTGCACGGGCGCCTCCCCGGCGCCTGTGTCGCGGATTGGAGACAGTTCCCCAACTGGCGCATTCGCGCCAGTTTTTATTTTCCCTCAAGAAATGAATATTGTTGCCGCGTTATTGTTGGCGGCAGGCGTCGCCACGTGCCGGCCATTGCGCCAGTTCATCTGCGTCTTTTTATCGGCGCATACGCCGTATTTATTGGCTGCTGCGCCAGTACATAATTTTTTATTAATTATTGTATCTGCGCGCAATTTGAATTTTGCATTCAATAAAATCAATAAAGTTAAATCAAAGTAAATTCTAAAACATAAATGAATTGGCTTTTATTAAATTATTTGACCAGTATCACTGTCGCCTGGGCGATATATCATGGGTGCTTGATGTGGTATATTGTTTTTATGTTTTTGTTATGCTAGTTGAAAAAAATAGAGGAGCGAAGATGCGGGTCAATACGCCTATCACGCAAAATGAATACGTATTAAATGAAGGCATGACGATTGTTTCCACCACGGATTTACAGGGAAATATCAATTACGCCAATCAGTATTTCATTGAAGTCAGCGGTTTTTCAGAAATGGAACTGCTGGGTGCGCCACAGAATATCCTGCGTCATCCCGATATGCCGGCCGAAGCGTTTGCCGACCTGTGGGACACCATCAAGACCGGCATGCCATGGACCGGCATGGTCAAGAACCGCTGCAAGAATGGTGATTTTTATTGGGTCTTCGCCAATATCACGCCCGTCATCGAAAATGGCCGCCCGATCGGCTATATGTCCGTGCGCACCAAGCCTACGCGCGAGCAGATCAACGAAGCGGCAGCCCTGTATAAAAGTTTTAAAGACGGTAATAGCGCCAAGCTGGCGATCCGCAATGGCCGCGTCGTGCGCCAGGGCTGGGCCGCCAAGCTGGCCGAGTGGCGCAAGCTGACCCTGTCGCAAGACCTGGCCCTGCATTGCATCG
Source organism: Janthinobacterium sp. KBS0711 (assembly GCF_000988085.1). Taxonomy (NCBI): domain Bacteria; kingdom Pseudomonadati; phylum Pseudomonadota; class Betaproteobacteria; order Burkholderiales; family Oxalobacteraceae; genus Janthinobacterium; species Janthinobacterium sp. KBS0711. The sequence goes on from NZ_LBCO01000006.1 coordinate 127,970, forward strand.
TCTTTGGCGTCGTGCTGGCCATCCTCGGCTGCGCCGTGTGGAATATCGACGGCGACACGAGCACGGCCACGCGCAGCTGGCTCAGCGGCGCTGCCGCCGCGGCCGTGGCGCTGATGCTGTATTTCTGGGCCCACCTGCACAATTCCCTCGTCGCACCGCTGGGCGAGGCCATCACGGTGGCGCGCAAGATGGCTGGCGGCGACTTGACGGGCGTCATCGACAAGGTGCGCGACGATGACATGGGCCAATTGATGGCGGCCTTGCGCCAGACCAACATCAACCTGCACAGCATCATCGGCGACGTGCGCGCCAACTTCGAGGATATCCGCATCACCACGGCGGAAATCGCCACGGGGAATATGGACTTGTCCAGCCGCACGGAATCGCAGGCCTCCAGCCTCGAACAGACGGCGGCCAGCATGGAAGAGCTGACGTCGACGGTGCAAAACAGCGCCGACCACGTGGACACGGCCAATAAGCTGGCGGCGCAGGCGTCCACCGTCGCGGCCAAGGGCGGCACCATCGTCAGCGAAGTGGTCACCACGATGGACGAGATCAGCACCTCGTCGCGCAAGATTCTCGACATCATCGGCCTCATCGACGGCATCGCCTTCCAGACGAATATCCTCGCCTTGAACGCGGCCGTGGAAGCGGCGCGCGCGGGCGAACACGGCCGTGGTTTTGCCGTCGTGGCCGGCGAAGTGCGCAGCCTGGCGCAGCGCTCGGCGACGGCCGCGAAAGAGGTGAAAAACCTGATCGACCATTCGATCGCCACCGTGAATGCGGGTAGCGTGCTGACCAGCAATGCGGGCGCCACCATGACGGAAGTGATCGCCTCGGTAGCCCGCGTGACGGAAGTGATGGACGAGATTTCCTCGACCACGCGCGAACAGAATCAAGGCATCGGGCAAGTCAACCAGGCCGTCATCCACATGGATGGCATCACGCAGCAGAATGCGGCGCTGGTGGAGCAGGCCGCCGCCGCCGCCACCAGCCTGGCGCAGCGCACCGACAGCGTGGCCCAGTCGATCGGCATCTTCAAATTGAAGGCTTCACCCAAGCGCAAGACGGCTGGCGTGGGGCGCAGCGTGGGCGCGGGCGTGGCGTCACGGGCCTTGCTGAAGGCACGCTAAGACAATTATCCCGCCAGCGCACCGTTGGCGGGATTTACTTCGGTACCCGGTACACCTCTCCGCTGCGCACCTTCTTCACCACCCCATCCCCGCCAAACAAGATGACATATTCCCCCTGCGCGCCCGAGGCGGCCGGGTAGGTGTACATCCACACTTCATTGCCGCTGTCGAAGCGGATGGAGGTGCTCTCTCCCAGCGCGGCGCGTACCTGTTCGCGCGTGCTGCTGCCGACCTGCACCGTCTGTTCCAGGGTTGCGTAAGGCACGTTCTTGCTTGCCTGCAAGGCACGCGTGCCGGAGCAGGCGGCCAGCAGCGCCAGCGCGAAGACACTGAGCCACCTCATGGCGCCACCTCGTCCATATAGTTAAATTCCAGCAGGGTATCGTCGGGCCAGCTGCTATCCCACAGGGGCGCGTAATACGTGCGGTCGAGCAGTACCTGGCAATCACAATACGGCAGCGAGGCAGGCGTCTGCTCGCCGCCCGCATACAGCATCTTGAACGGTAGCGAAACCCTGCGCTCGCCATGCACGAGAGTCACGCCGAACAGGGGGCGGTCCGTGAAGAACAGATAATTGCCGTCCGGTTCGGAACAGACCTTGTCGGTGCTGTAGAGCATGCTGGACAGCCAGGCGATGATTTGCGGGTCGTTCGAGATCAGGCCGGAATCCATGCCGGCGCGGCATTCCAGGCGCAAGTCGCCCAGGCGCCGCGTGCCGGGCGGCAAGCCGGGCGTGATGACTTGCGCGCGCCAGCTCATGGTGGTGGCCTTGCGGTTGGCGATCAGCACGGCGTCTTCGCGCGCCGCTTGCGCATTGCGCACCGGGGCAAAGCTGTTGTCCTCGGCCAATGGCAGGGGGATGCTGACGGTGTCGCCGGCGATGCGCAGCCGCACGCCCGTCATGTCCACGCCGGGCTGGCGCGGCAGCAAGCGAAAGCGCAGCACCGCCTGCGGCGCCAGCGCATGGTCGCGCTCGAAGCGGTCCACGCCCTGCAGCATCTTGCGGTAGGATTTATCGACGGGGTCGCGCGTGGCGTCCACTTTGACTTGCGGCACGGGCGCGGTTTGCGCCAGGGCCGCAGGGCCATGGAGCAGCAACGCCAGCAGGAGAGGGTGGTAGGTACGCATGGCTTGATGCTACGCTTTTTTGCGCATCAGCCACGCACGGGTGGCTGTCTCAGTATTCGCTCAGTACTCGCTGTATTTGCGCGCATCGCCGCGCACCTGCTGCGCCGGGTATTTCTGCGCGTTCAGTTCCATCTTTTCCAGCACGGCCGCGTGCAGGTCGACGCCGCTCTTGTCGGCCAGGCGCACCAGATACATCAGCACGTCGGCCAGTTCATGGCGGATGCCCGTGCGCTTGGCTTCGTCCAGTTCGGCATCCGCGCCCGTGGGCAGCCACTGGTAGTGCTCGACCAGTTCCGCCACTTCCACGGACAGGGCCATGGCCAGGTTTTTCGGCGTGTGGAACTGGTCCCAGTCGCGCTCGGCTGCAAAGGCGCGCAGGCGAGTACGCATGTCGAGCAGGCTGTCGGCTGGCGCGTTCATGCCGCCACCTGCAGCGGTTTTTCCATGAAGACACTGAACGGATCGTCGGGATAGTCGCCGTACGGTCCGCGCCGCTGGTAGCCATGGCGCGCGTACAGGGCGATGGCTTCAGGCTGGTGGATGCCCGTCTCTAACGTCAGCAAGCGGCAGCCGCGCGCCAGCGCCTGTTCTTCCAGCAGGGCCAGCAGGCGCTTGGCCAGGCCCAGGCCGCGGCTGTCCGGGTGCACGTACATGCGCTTGACTTCGCCGAAATCGGGCGTGACGACGATGGCGCCGCAGGCCCGCGCCGCGCCTGCCGCATCGCGGGCGACGGCAAACAGCAGGGTATCGGACGGCACGGACGCCAGGTCCAGCGAATACACGCACTCGGCCGGATACAGGGTCTGTTGATAGGCATCAAGCTCGGCGATCAGGGTTTGCACGTCGGCTTGCTGCGGCGATTCCAGGCGGATGGTCATGGGGAAGTCAAGTGAATGAGATATTCCCCATGGTATCACTGCGGCCGCGCCAGGCGCATCGTCAGGCCGATGGGCGACATGACAAAACCCATCAGTTCCTGCGCCTCGCCGCCATCGGGCGTGTCGACGCCGGCGATGTCGAAGCTGCCCAGCAGCATGGCCATGGCGATCTTGATTTCCAACAAGGCCAGGTAGCGGCCCGGGCACGTGCGCAAGCCGGCGCCAAAGGGCATCGCAGCGCGCTTGTTGTTCGCTTCGCCGCCTTCCAGCCAGCGCTCGGGCTGAAAGGCCTGGGCGTCGGGAAAGTGCGCATCGGACACCGTGTCGTTGCGCATCACGCACCATACGAGGGTGCCGGCCGGCACGGCGATATCGCCGATGACCGTATCGCGCAGCGCCTCGACGGGCAGGAAGGGCGCCACCGGTTTCAAACGCATGGCTTCGCTGGCGCAGGCGCCCAGGTAGTCGAGGCTATCCATCTGCTCGATCGTGAAACCGGCCACGTCGGGCGCCAGGCGCCGCACTTCCTCGCGCGCCCGGGCCAGGGTGTGCGGATGGCGTTGCAGCAGATAGATCATCCAGGACACGGTATTGGCCGTCGTATCCTCGCCCGCCAGCAGCATGGTCAGCACGTTGCCGGCCACGTTGCGGTCCGTCACGCCGCTGCCCTCCAGGTCGGCCGCGGCGATCATCGCTTCGAGCAGGTTGGGTGGACGCTCGCGGCGCGCCGGGTCGTGCGCCATGCGCGTGCGCGCCTGCTGCACCAGGTCGGCCACGGCGGCGGACAGGGCCGCCACGTCGCGGTCCAGCCGGCGGTCGACGGGCAGCTTGACATAGCGCCAGTACGGAAACATGGACAGGCTGCGCCGCGCCACGGCGGGCAGGATGTCGTCCATGTGACGCTGGATCACGTCTTCGCCCGATTCGAGCGTGTTGACTTCCGTGCCGAAGGCCAGGCCGGCGATGATGTCGACCGTGTAGCGTTTCAGGTCGCCGTCCAGGTCGATCGCCTGGCCTTGCGTGGCGGCCAGATGCCAGCGCCGTTGCAGGCGCTGCGCCACCGTCACCAGCGCCGGAAAATACGCCTTGATGGCGCCGGGCGCCATGCCGGCCATGACCATGCGGCGCTGGTTGCGCCACTCCGTGCCCTCGGCCAGGAACAGGCCGGGCACGCCGCCCATTTCGTCGGAGACGATGGAGCTGCTCAAGGGCCGGCGAAAACCGTCGGGCCGGTCGCGCAGCACGGCGCCGACGGCCTCGCTGTCGGCCACCACCAGCACCAGGGTGCGGCCGAACCAGGCGCGCATGAAGGGGCCGTAGCGCCGTACCCACTGTTCCACGTCGCGGTGGATGCGCGTGAGCTTGATTTGCAGGCTGTTGCCGACGATGGGCAGGGCGAATGGCCCCGGCAAGTGGCGGATCTGGCGCAGCGGCGCGGTGGTGGCGGGCGCGGCGGCGTGGTCGAGTGGCGGCATGAACATCTCCTGTCGATACGGTAAAAGTACGCGGATTGCTTGCAATAATGGCCACACTCTACGCGATTGCGGCCCGCTTGTATTGAATGAATACGACATCGTGCGCGGCCAGAAATTGCCGGTACAATCGTCGCCATGCCTGCCGCCCCTACGCCCTTGAGCCACCTGATCGCGCCGCGCACCGCGCTGGCGTCCTGCGTGCGCGCTTTCCTCGTGCGCGACACCACGGGCTGCGCACCGTTGCCGCCGGCCCAGCGCCTGAACCGCTTTCCCGCCGCGCCCATGTGCAGCATCATCTGGACCGTCGCCGGCGACGTGGAAGCGGCCGCGCCGGGACTGTCGCTGCCGGACGTGCGCATGCCGCCCGCGCTGTTCGGCGGTCCCCGTTCGTATCCGCTGGTCAGCTACAACCCCGGCCCAGTGCATTCGTTTATCGTGATGTTTTATCCGGCCGCCCTGCATGCGTTGACGGGCGTATCGATGGATGCCCTGCTGGACCAGTTTCGCCCGCTCGACGCGCTGTTCGACGCCGACTGGCTGGTGCTGTCGGACGCCGTGCTGGCCGCGCCCGATGACGCGGCGCGCATCGCGCTGGTGGAAGATTTTCTTGCGCCGCGCTGGCAACTGGCGCGCAAGAACGGCGACCATCCTGCCGGCGCCATCCAGGACTGGGTACGCCGCCTGGGCGTGCAGGCGGCATCGACGGGCCTGGCCAGCGGCGCGCGCAATATCGAGCGCCGCATCAAGGCCTGGGCCGGCCAGCCCATGCGCACCTTGCGCCGCATGCGCCGCGCGGAACAGTCGTTTCTCGATGCGCGAGAATCCATGCTGCAAGGCAACGCTGCATGGAGCGATATCGCCGCCGAGGGCGGCTACGCCGACCAGGCCCACCTGTGCCGCGAAGTGCGCGCCATCACGGGCCTGAGTCCCACGGAACTCGCGCGCGCCAGCCGAGAGGATGAAAGTTATTGGATCTACAGGATATGGGCGTAATCCGGCCGGTGGTGATGTCGGATTACGCGGCGTACCGCCGCTAATCCGGCCTACCCGTGGTGGCGAGTGGTGATGTCTACCAAATACGGGCGTAGGTCGGATTAGCGTGGCAACGCCACGCGTAATCCGACAACATCGTTGGCGTGGCCAGTGGTCATGCCGGATTACCGTTCGCTGTACACCTTTCCCTTGGACAGGGTGACTTCATGGTGCCCCGCGCCGGGCGCCATCATGGGAAAGCAGTTTTCCTCGCCATGCACGCGCACGTCGAGGAAGTAGGGGCCGCTTGATGCCAGGCAGGCCGCCAGCGCCCCGTCGAGCTCGTCGCGCCGGCTGACCGTATGCGCCTGCCAGCCGAACGCGCGTGCCAGCGCGACGAAGTCGGGCAGCGCTTCCGTGTAGCTGTGGCTGTAGCGCCCGCCATGGATGAGTTCCTGCCACTGGCGCACCATGCCCATGTAGCCATTGTTCGACAGCACCACTTTCACGGGCAGGCGGTGCTGCACGGCTGTGGCCAGTTCCTGGATATTCATCAAAATCGACGCGTCGCCGCTGACGCAGACTACGCGCTTGCCGGGATGGGCGATCTGCGCGCCGATGGCGGCCGGCAAGCCGTATCCCATGGTGCCGGCGCCGCCCGAGGTGAGCCAGCGGCGCGGCTGCTCGAAGCGCAGGTGCTGCGCGGCCCACATCTGGTGCTGGCCCACGTCGGTGGACACGATGGCGTCCTGTCCATCCAGGGCCGCCTGCAGCCGGCGCATCAGCGCCTGCGGCGCGATCACATCAAGCGTATCGTCGAACGCCAGCGAATCCTGCGCGCGCCAGCCGTCGATGCGCTGCCACCACGGCTGGCGGTCCGCCAGCAGGCGTCCGCGCAGCTGCGCCAGCAAGGCGGTCAACACGGGGGCACAATCGCCGCACAGGGCCACGTCGGCGCGCACCACCTTGCCGATCGACGCCGGGTCGATATCGACGTGGATGATTTTCGCGCCGGGACAGAAGGCGTCCAGCCTGCCAGTCACCCGGTCGTCGAAGCGGGCGCCCACGCAGACGATCAGGTCCGCATGGTGCATGGCCAGGTTCGCTTCCAGGGTGCCGTGCATGCCCAGCATGCCGAGGAAGGCCGGGTGCGAGGCGGGAAAGGCGCCCAGTCCCAGCAGGGTCAGGGTGCACGGCGCGGCCGCCAGTTTCACCAGTTGCTGGAACGCGGCGCAGGCATCGAGGCCGGAATTGATGAGGCCTCCGCCGCCATAGAACACGGGCTGGCGCGCGTTGGCGATCAGGCTGGCGGCCCGTTCCAGCTCATTGCTGTCGGGCAGGGATGCAGCCACTGCGGCGGCGGAGGGCAGCGGCGTGTGGTCCGCGACGTGAGCCAGCTGCATATCCTTGGGAAAATCGATCAGCACGGGGCCGGGCCGGCCTTGCGTGGCCTGGATAAATGCTTCGTACACGACGGCGGCCGTTTCGTCGGCCGTGCGGATTTGCCGGTTCCACTTGGTGACGGGGCGCGAAATGCCCAGCGCGTCGCATTCCTGGAAGGCGTTCGTGCCGATGCTGGTGGTGGCCACCTGGCCGCTGATGCAGATGACGGGAATCGAATCGCACAGGGCGTCGAGCAAGCCCGTGGTGGTGTTGCTCATGCCGGGGCCGGACGTGACGAAGACGACGCCGGGCCGGCCCGTGCTGCGCGCATACCCTTCGGCCGCATGCACGGCCGCCTGTTCGTGGCGCACCAGCACGTGGCGCAAGCGCGGCTGCGCGTGCAGCGCATCGTACAGGGGCAGCACGGCGCCGCCGGGATAGCCGAAGACGGTGTCGACGCCCAGGGCCAGCAGGGTGTCGATCAGGGTGCTGGCGCCGTTGCGCGGCGCAAGATCGTGGGCGGGAGCGAGGAGGGGAGCGGGATCGGGTTTCATGGCCTTATTTTCTGCCTGATGCGGCAGAAAAGGCTGCTGGTTTTCTCGTATAAAATGCATACTTCAGCAAAATTTGCTGCAAAATATGGAAAGACCAGAATGAAGCTCGACAAATTCGACCTCGCCATCCTGACGGCCCTGCAGCAGGATGCCCGTATCAGCCTGCACGAGCTGAGCGCCAAGGTGGGCCTGACCTCGTCGCCATGCTGGGCGCGCATCAAGCGCATGGAAGACGATGGCGTCATCGAAGGCTATACGGTGAACGTCAACGCGGCCAAGGTGGGGCTGGCCGACACCGTCATCGTGCAAGTCACCCTGGACGACCATTCCGACCAGGCCCTGTTCGAATTCGGCCACGCGCTGGCCATGATCCCGGAAGTGCTGGAAGCGTTTCTCGTCTCGGGCGACTACGATTACTATTTGCGCATTGCGGTCAGCGACACGCGCGACTACGAACGCCTGCTGCGCGAGCGTTTATACAAAATCCCCGGCATCCGCCACAGCAAATCGAGCTTTGTGCTGCGCCAATTGAAGCAGAGTTACTTGCCGCTGCAGCGATAGCGTGCTTGCCCGCCGCCCGCACGGCGGGAGTTTTTCCCTAGTTCATCGATGGTGGCTGTCCGATACTGGACAGACATAAAAACCATGATAAAACGGGGATAGCATGAAACTGACTTTATTGGCCGCCGCCGCCATGGCGCTGTGCCAGGCGCAGGCAGCCGAACCTGCTGATGCCAGCCTGGCCGCCTCGGGCGATCTGCCCACCGTCATCATCACGGGCAGCATGCCGCTGCCCACCGTGGAGCAGCCGCGCGACACATTCGCCGCGCCCGTGCAGACGGCCAGCGCGCAGCAGATCGCCGCCAGCGGCGCGCTCGATATTTCCGCCTTCCTGCGCCGCAACCTGGGCAGCGTCTACGTGAACGAAGTGCAGAACAATCCGTTCCAGCCCGACGTCAGCTACCGCGGCTATACGGCCTCGCCCCTGCTGGGCACGCCACAGGGGCTGTCCGTGTACCTGGACGGCATGCGCCTGAACCAGCCGTTTGGCGACGTCGTCAGCTGGGACTTGATCCCGCGCATGGCCATAGCTTCGCTGACCCTGATGCCCGGCTCGAATCCCCTGTTCGGCCTGAACACCCTGGGCGGTGCGCTGGCCCTGCAGACCAAGGATGGCAAGACCAGCCCAGGCACCGCCGTCGAGGCGCGCCTGGGTTCCGATCAACGCCGCGGCGTGGAAGTTGAACATGGCGGCAGCAATGCGCAGGGCTGGCACTGGTACGTGACGGGCAACCGTTTCAAGGAAGATGGCTGGCGCGACGATTCGCCGTCCGACGTGCGCCAGGTGTTTGGCAAGCTGGGCTGGAGCGATGCGCGCACCGATATCGCCGTCACCGTGGCCCACGCGGACAATGCGTTGACGGGCAACGGCTTGCAGGAACAGCGCATGCTGGCGCGCGACTACCGCAGCGTCTACACCAAGCCGGACTTGACGCAAAACAGGTCGACCCTGCTGAACCTGACGGGCAAGCACCAGGCCGGCGCTGCCTTGCTCTTGTCCGGTAATGTGTATTACCGCAAGATCGACACGCACACCTACAACGGCGATCTGAACGACGAGTCGCTCGATCAGTCCGTCTACCAGCCCGGCGCGGCCGAACGGGCTGCCCTGGCGGCGGCCGGTTACACGGGCTTTCCCGCCAGCGGGGCGAATGCCGGCAATACGCCTTTCCCGAAGTGGCGCTGCATCGGCAATGTGCTGCTGAACGATGAGCCAGCCGAAAAATGCAATGGCATGATCAACCGCAGTCATACGCAGCAGGAAAACTACGGTTTTTCCGGCCAGTTCACTGCGCTGGCCGACGTGGCCAGCATGCGCCATGCCGTCACGGCCGGCGCCGCCTACGACACGAGTCACGCCACCTTCCGCCAGACGAGCCAGTTCGGCTACCTGAACCCGGATCGCGGCATCACGCCCGTCGACTTCTTTGCCGATGGGACGGAAATCGACGATGACGGCACGCCCGTCGACAACCGGGTCGACTTGAGCGGGCGCATGCGTACGTGGAGCGTGTATGCGAGCGACAGCATCGCGTTCAATCAAGACCTGACATTGACCGTCTCGGGCCGCTACAACCGCAGCACGGTGCGCAACCGCGACGCCATCACGCCCGGCGGCGGCAGCGGCTCGCTCGATGGCGACCACCGTTTCAGCCGCTTCAATCCCGCCATCGGCCTGGCCTACGCGCCGGCCTCGGGCGTGAGCGCCTATCTCGGCTACAACGAAGGCAGCCGCACGCCAACGGCCATCGAGCTTGGTTGCGCCGACCCGGAAAACCCATGCCGCCTGCCCAACGCCATGGCCGGCGACCCGCCCTTGAAACAGGTGGTGACGAAGACGTGGGAAGCGGGCGTGCGGGGCCAGTGGGGCGAGGTGGCGCGCTGGAGCGCGGGCGTGTTCCGCGCGGAAAACCATGACGATATCCTGTTCGTGGCCGACAACCAGGCCGGTTTCGGCTACTTCAAGAATTTCGGCAAGACGCGCCACCAGGGCGTGGAGCTGGCGCTGGACGGCAAGGCGGGCGCGCTCGACTTCGGCGTCAACTACACGTGGCTGCAGGCGACGTATCAAAGCCGGGAAACCGTCAACGGCAGCGCCAACAGCAGCAGCGACGCGGAAGCGCCCGGCCTGGAAGGCAATATCGTCATCACGCCGGGCAAGCGCATTCCGCTCACGCCCAGCCATATCCTGAAGGCGCACGTGGAGGTTCAGGGCGGACGCGACTGGACGGTGGGCCTGGCCATGACGGCCGTGTCGAGTGCCTATGCGCGCGGCAATGAAAACAACGCGCATCAGGCGGGCGGGCCGGCGTACCTGGGCGCGGGCAAGAGCGGCGGCTACGCCGTGGTGGAACTGAACGGCAAATACCAGCTGACACGGCAACTGAGCGTGTTCGCCCAGGTCAACAATCTGCTCGACCGACACTATGCGACGGCGGCCCAGCTGGGCGCGACGGGTTTCGACGCCAATGGCAGTTTTAATGCCCGGCCGCTGCCGGCCGTGAACGGCGAGTATCCGATGGTCAACGCGACCTTCTATGCGGCCGGCGCGCCGCGCAGCGTGAATGTGGGCTTGCGCTACGTGTTTTAAGGGAGGATGTGCTCGATGACGCCATTGCGTAATGCAAGATGGACCAAGGCGGCGGGGCCGGGCACGTCGAGCTTTTCCTTGATGCAGGTCTGGTGGTTGGCCACCGTCTTGCTGCTTACGTGTAACAGGCGGGCGCAGTCGGCGGCGCTGCGGCCTTCGGCCAACAGGCGGAAGATTTCGAACTCGCGCTGGCTCAGGCTGCTCAAGCGCTGCGCTTCCATGCTGGCCGCGCCCTGCAACACGCCGGGGGTGCTGTGCGGATCGAGGTAGCGCCGGCCCGCGTGGGCGGCGCGCACGGCGTCGACCAGGTGTTCCGGGTCGGCCTGCTTGCTGACGAAGCCGCAGGCGCCGCCGTCAAACGCGCGCGCGATCAGCTGCGGCGTGTCGTGCATGCTGAACACAAGCACGCGGGCGCCGGCATCGCGGGCGATCAGCTTGCGCAGCAATTCCAGGCCGCCGATGCCCGGCATGGACAAATCCGTCACGCAGACGTCGGGCGCATGTTCCTGATACAAGGCATACGCCGTTTCGCCATTGCCCGCTTCGGCCACGACAGCGATGTCGCCGCCTTGTTCCAGCAGGCGCCGGTAACCGGTGCGCACCACCGGATGGTCGTCGACCAGCATCACGCGGATCGGTGTCATGGCCGCGTTCATGCCGCACCAGCCGCCAGCGGCATCGCCACTTCGATGCGCAAGCCGTTGCCCAGCGCGCTGATCCAGCGGATATGACCGCGCAGGCCCGCCACGCGCTCGCGCATGCCCAACATGCCGAAGCCATCCGCCGGCGTTTTGTCTGGATGCAAACCGTGGCCATTGTCTTCGATGGCCAGGTGCAGCAAGCCGTGCGCATCGGCGCGCAACTCCACCGTGGCCCGGTCGGCGCCCGCGTGGCGCGCCACGTTCGTCAAGCCTTCCTGCACCAGGCGGTAGATGGCGGTGGCGGTGCCGTCGTCGAGCTTGGCGGGGATGGCGTGCGGCGCGAAATGGCAAGCGATGCCGTGCTGCTGGGCCCAGCTGTCGCACAGCGCCTGCAGGGCCGGCGCCAATCCCAGGCTGTCGAGCACGGGCGGGCGCAGCCGGCGCAGCATGGTGCGCACCATCGCATGCAGCGCTTCCGACGAACGGGCGATGCTGGCGGCGCAGGCTTGCACGTTCGCCTGGTCGCCATCGCGCGCGCGCAGGATGTAGCTGGCGGCGGCGCGGATGGCCGTGCAGTCTTGTCCCACTTCATCGTGCAGCTCGCGCGCCAGCGCGCAGCGCTCCTCTTCCTGCGCGCGCAGCAGGCGCTGCGTGAGGGCGCGGTTTTGCGCCAGCAGCAGCGCCACCTGGCGGCCGCGCAGTACGGCAAAGCTGGCCAGCGCCAGCGCCAGCAGCAACAGGCTCAGGGCCAGTTCATCGAGTTGCCAGTGTTCGTGGCGCCCGAGCGCGTAGGTCAGCCGTTCGGCCAGGTCCAGCCTGGCGGCCAGCAGGAAAAAAGCCAGCGCCAGCGCGCAGCACACGAGAAGGCGCTGGGCCGGCCGCGTGTCTGAGCGGCCGTTGCCGGCAAATTGATGGTGTTCCATGATGCTGCTCCCTGAGCACGGTCGATTCCTTTGTTGTGCAAGCTTCATGCCATCGGCGCAGGGGCAGTGGCCGGGCGCGTGGCGGGGAGAGACAAGTGTTCCAGGATGGAACAGGTGTACCGCGATGTGACGGAGCAATGACGGCACAGCAGGCACGGTTTTCGAGCTTATCTGAAGTCGGGCGGGCACGCTGGCGCGCACGTCTGCAGTGCGACGCATTGTTGTTCCGATGTAACGTTGAGATTGCTCAAGCTTTCATAGATAAAACAAAACAAAGTTTCGCAGAGTTAGATAAAAAATAAATAAATGATATTAAAAATATGATATTTGTTTTGTGTGGTTTGCTATATTTGTTGACACTTTTGTGAAAAAGCTGAAAGCGGGCGCCAGACCTGCCGACCTATCTATCCACAACAACCAAGGGAATAGAATGAATCGTCTATCACATGCGCGGGTATCGCCCGCCACCGCCACTGCGCCCGCTATCCGCGGCCGCGCCACCGTCCTGGCCGCGCTGGCCACCTTGTCCGTGCTGGCCTCGGCGCCGGCCATGGCCGATGTCCTGACCTTCGACTCCCTGCGTCCCGACGTGTATGCCAGCGGCCAGACGCTCAATACGTCGAGCTACAACCTGCTGTTCCTGGCCGACCCGACCACGGCGGCAGGCGGCGGCGTCAGCGGCGTGGGCGCCATCCTCGATGGCCGCGTGGGCTCGTCGTGCGATATCGCCGCCTGCCCGCAGGGCGCCACCGGCAACTACCTGGCCATCCTCAACGATGGCGGCGTGAATTTCGCGCGTGCCGACCACCAGGCGTTCAGCCTGGCCGGTTTCGACTATTCCTTCATCGCGCCCGTCTCCGGCTTGCCGAACATGAATTGGGGCCAGCTGCAGCTGAGCGGCACCCTGAGCAACGGCCAGGTGGTCAGCACCTCGCTGGCGTTTCCCGGCCAGGGCAGCGATGGCAATTACCATTTCCAGGGCGCTTCCCTGCTGGGCGGCTTCAGCAACTATGCGTTGACGGGCCTGACCTTCAACGCCTGCATTTTCAATGACACTGGCGCGTGCACCAATTCCATCGATTTCCCCGCCTTTAACCAAGGCCAGTTTGCGCTCGACAATATCAACATCAGCGCCGTGCCGGAACCGTCGACCTACATGCTGCTGCTGGCCGGCCTGGGCGCCATCGGCATGCTGTCGCGCCGCCGCAGCGGCAAGTTCGCAGCATTCACCGTGCAAGGAGCATGAGATGAAATTACGTCCCGTTTCACTCGGTATCCTCCTGCTGGCCGCCAGTCTGGCGCAAGCGGCGCAGGCGCAGGAACGCCGTTCCTACATCGTGCAACTGGTCGACAAGCCGGCCGCCACCTATACGGGCCAGATCGACGGCCTGGCCGCCACCAAGCCGGCTCCGGGCGCGCGCATCAACGTGGGCGCCGCCGATGTGCAGGCCTATTTGAACTACCTCGACACCAAACAGGCCGCCGTGGCCGGCACCGTCAGCGCGGCGGAAATCACGCACCAGTATAGCGTCGTCTTCAACGGCTTTTCCGCCTTGCTGACGGACGATGAAGTGCGGGCCCTGAAGAAAAACAGCGGCGTGGCCAGCGTCAGCGCCGACTCCATCCTGCAGCTCGACACCAGCTACACGCCCACCTTTCTGGGCCTGGACAAGCCGGGCGGCCTGTGGGAACAACTGGGCGGCAAGACACACGCGGGCGAAGACATCATCATCGGCATCGTCGACAGCGGCATTTGGCCCGAGAACACGGCCTTTGCCGACCGCCTCGACGAGAACGGCGTGCCCAGCCACAGCGGCAGCAACGTCGTGTACGGCGCGCCACCGGCCAGCTGGCAAGGCACTTGCCAGACCGGCGAAGGTTTTAGCGCCGAGAATTGCAACAACAAGCTGATCGGTGCGCGCTACTACCGCGCCTCCACGTCGGCGCTGCACTGGACGGAATTCCTGTCGCCGCGCGATTCCGTCGCCGGCCTGACGGGGCACGGCGGCCATGGCACGCACACGGCGTCCACGGCCGGCGGCAACAATGGCGCCCTGGCCACTTCGAACGGGGTGTCGCTGGGCAAGGCGTCCGGCATGGCGCCGCGCGCCCGCATCGCCGCCTATAAAGTGTGCTGGACGGCCGCATCGACGGGCCGCAACGGTTGCGCCACGGCCGACAGCGTGGCCGCCATCGACCAGGCGGTCAAGGATGGCGTCAACGTCATCAACTTCTCCATCGGCCCGAACGCGGGCGGCGGCGCTTTCGACGAACCGACGGAAGTCGCCTTCCTCGGCGCGGCGGCGGCCGGCGTGTTTGTCGCCACGTCCGGCGGCAATTCCGGTCCATCCACGCCGGCGCCCGACGTGCCGGCTCCCGTTTCGCACATCAGCCCTTGGCTGGCGACGGTGGCCAATTCCACCCACAACCGTTTGTACGCGGGCAATGTCATTCTCAGCAACGGCACCAAGCTGGAAGGCGCATCGAGCAATGCGAAGACGCCGGCGCTGCCGCTGATCCGCTCGCGCGATGCGGGCCTGGCCGGCGTGTCGCCGACGGACCTCAATTTGCTGCGCTGCTTCGGCGCGGCCGATGCCACCTCGGCTTATCTGGACCCGGCGAAAGTGGCGGGCAAGATACTCGTGTGCGACCGTGGCGGCAACGTGCTGGTCAACAAGAGCGCGAATGCGAAGACGGCGGGCGCGGCGGGCGTGGTCATCGCCAACGTGGTCGGCGGCGCCAATACCATCATCAACCAGGCGCACGTGCTGTCGACGGTCCACCTGGCGCAGGCGCAGGGCGACGCGCTGAAGGCTTTCATGGCGTCCAATCCGGACGGCACGGCGGCATTGGGCGAAATCCATACGATCGCCGACACGACGGTGCAGGCGCCGATCGTCAGCGACCGTTCCTCGCGCGGGCCGAACGTGGCCAACGCGAATATCCTGAAACCGGACATGTCGGCGCCCGGCACCAACATCCTCGCCGGCGTGACGGCCGACCTGACCCCGGCGCAGCGCGATGCCGTGGCGGCCGGCGGCGTGGCGCCAGTGGCGGAGTGGGATTTCTATTCCGGCACCTCGATGGCCAGTCCGCACGTGGCCGGCGTGGCGGCATTGCTCAAGCAGCAGCATCCGAGCTGGTCGCCCGCGGCCATCAAGTCGGCGCTGATGACGACGGCCTTCAGCACGTATCCTGACGGCTTGAACGGTTCCGTGTCGTGGGATGCCACGGCGAAGAACTCGGGCCAGCTGCCGTGGGGCCAGGGCGCCGGGCACATCGCGCCGAACAGCGCGGCCGATCCCGGCCTCGTGTACGACGTGTCGGAAATCGACTATGCGCGCTTCCTGTGCGGCCTGAACCTGAAGGTCTACAGCGCCGCCACCTGCCAGGCTGTCGGCACCATTCCTGCCTACAACCTGAACCTGGCGTCGCTGACGGCGGCCAACGTGCTGGGCACGCAAGTGCTGACGCGCACGGTGACCAACGTGGGCGCCAGCAGCGCCGTCTATAACGTCTCGGCCAGCCTGCCCGGCTATACGGTGGCGGTGACGCCTACGAGCCTGAGCCTGGCGCCGGGCGCCAAGGGCCAGTACCAGGTCAAGCTGACGCGCACCACGGCGCCGGCCAATACCTGGACCTACGGAGCCCTGAGCTGGACGGATGGCACGCACACGGTGCGCAGCCCGCTGACGGCGCGCGGCACCTCGCTGGCCGCCATTCCGCTGGTCAGCAGCGAAGCGGCCACCGGCAGCAAGGTGCTGACCCTGGGCACGGGCTTCACGGGCGCGCTGGTGGGCGTCAAGTCGGGTCTCGTCGAAGCCGTGCGCGAAACACGCACGATCGGCCAGGCGGCGACGGGCGCTGCCGCATCGGCTGCCTGCAAGGCCGGTGGTGCGACGGGCGTGAACGTGCACAACGTGGTGGTTCCGGCCGGCACGCTGGCGGCGCGCTTTGCCACCTACGACTCGGAAACGACGGGCGGCGCGAATACCGACATGGACATGGAGGTCTACAACGCCGCCAATGTGCTGGTCGGCAGCAGCGGCAATGAAAGTTCCAATGAGCAGGTGGAACTGCGCCTGCCCGCCGCCGGCACCTACAAGGTGTGCGTGATCGGTTTTGCGCCGCAAAACGGCCAGGCCGACTACACCTTGTCGTCGTGGGTACTGGCCCCGGGCTTGAACAACGGCAGCTTCAAGGCGCTGATGCCGGGCACGGCCTTCATGGGCGGCACTGCGTCTGTCTCGCTGAGCTGGTCCAACCTGGCCGAAGGCAAGCGCCACCTGGGCGCCGTCGGCTACCAGGTCGCTGGCGTGGTGCAGGGTGTGACGGTGGTCGAGGTCAATACCAATGATCCCGTGCCGCTGTTCCAGAACGCGCGCGGCGCCAAGCCGGTGCTGGCCGAGTAAACCGTTGCCGGTGTAAGCGCAGGGCGTGCCTCCGGGCACGCCTTTTTTTTAATGGATACCCCCCGTTCGGGAGGAATAGCACTTGCATGGCGGTAACGCCCCCGGTATCTTGTCGGATAGCCATGGCTTTGTGGCCTGGCATACTTGGGGAGTCGCGCGTGACCAGTTTCCGCACCAATACCGACCGCCTGCTGGAAGTGCGCCTGCAGGATGAAAAAGTGCTGGCGATTGCCGGCGCGATGGTCGCCTATACGGGCGCCATCAAATTTGAAAAATCCCTGCTCGGCGGCGAGGGCCTCTTCGGCGCGCTCAAGCGCAAGGTGACGAACGAAGGCATGCAGGTGATGCAGGCCGCCGGCACGGGCACCGTGTTTTTCGCGCAGAATGCGGCCGAGATCACCGTCATGGCGCTGGCCGGCGAAAAGCTGACCATCGAAAGCAGCAGCCTGCTGGCCTACGACACGAGCCTGAAGACGGGCACCAGTTTTGCGGGCCTGCGCGGCGCCAGCTCGGGCCAGGGCCTGTTTTCCACCACCGTCGAAGGCCATGGCAACCTGGCCGTCATTTCGCGCGGCAACCTGATCATGCTGGAAGTGACGCCCGCGCATCCGCTGCGTGTGGACCCGGACGCCTTCGTCGGCTTCAAGGGCGATATCCGCCAGGAATTCGTTTTCGACGTCAACTGGCGCACGATGATCGGCCAGAGCTCGGGCGAATCGTACCAGCACAAATTCACAGGCCAGGGCGTGGTGTTCATCCAGCCCGCCGAACGTTAAGTTAGCGAGGACCCGCGATGCCTGTCTATCAGCAGATCAATGAAAAGATGCTTGAGGTCAAACTCGGCAATGAAGAAGTGTTCGCGCGCAAGGGCGCCATGGTGTCCTACCAGGGCGACGTGGCGTTCAGCCGCTCCTTCCTGGCCGGCCAAGGTGTGCAAAGCCTGGCCATGCGCGCCGTCACGAACGAAGGCTACGCCATGATGTCGGCGCGCGGCACGGGCAGCGTGTTTTACGCGCAGGGCGGCCTGTTCGTCACCATCGTGCCCGTGCGTGGCGAAACGTTTTACGTGGAAAGCGATTCCCTGCTGGCCTTCGATGCACGCCTGACGGCCGGCACCATGTTCCTCGGCAACCAGGGTGGCGTGCAGGGCGTGGTGCGCGGCATGGCTTCGGGCCAAGGCTTGTTTACCACTACCTTGCAAGGCACGGGCGACGTGGCGATTTTGTCCGACGGCAATGCCATCGGCTTGCCCGTCACGCCGGACGTGCCCGTCTTTGTCGACCCGCAAGCGTATATCGGCCACACGGGGCAATTGAGCTCGACCATCGTCACGGACTTGAACTGGAAAACTTTCGTCGGCCAGGCGTCCGGCGAATCGTACCAGGTGAAGTTTACGGGCCAGGGCACGGTCTACATCCAAGCGAGCGAAAGGTAAGCCATGACGATTTACAATCCCGATACCTTGCCGAAGAACGATAACCTGAACCGTTTTTCGTATGTCATCGACGTCAAGGAACAGATATTCATTCGCAAGGGCAAGATGATCGCCTTCTATGGCGAGCTGCGCTTCGAGGCCATGGGCAGCAGCGTGCTCGACCTGATCGTGCGCAATGCCTTCAATGCGCCGAAATACATCCACCACTTTGTCGTCGCACAAGGCCAGGGTCAATTGATTTTGGGCGACAACGGCAACGACCTGGCGTGCTACGACCTAGACAACGCCAACATGACCATCCGCGCGAAAAACCTGCTGGGTTTCACGAAGGATGTGATCTGCCAGGAATCGACCTTGCCCGGTTACCTGACGATGATAGGCACAGGTAAAGTGATCGCCTCGTCGAACGGTCCCGTGCATTTCCTCGAGTTGCCATGCCGCGTGGACGAGCAGGCCGTGCTGGGCTGGGCCGATTGCCCCAGCCCTTCGTATCACTACGATTATGCTCACGTGCAGGGCTGGGCCTCGGCCGCCGGCGCGCTCACGGGCTTTACCTTGTCGGGCGAGGAAAAGCAGATCGACTTCACGGGCGCCGGCACGGTGCTGGTGCAGTCGTCCGAGCTGGACGTGACGGGCAGCTCGGCCCTGGCCAACCTGCTGGCGCAATTGCCGATGCTGGGCAAGGAAGACCTGGGGACCTTGAGCTTGTCCGTGCAGCAGCAGATGAAGGACAGTCGTTAAGCTATTTGACGGTCGCCCAGTGGGGCGGCCGTTTTTCCAGGAAGGCGCTCACGCCTTCGTCCGCATCCTCTTCCATCATATTGCGCGCCATCACGTCGCCGGCGTAGGCGTAAGCCTCGTCCAGCGGCAGCTGGCGCTGCCGGTAGAACATCTGCTTGCCGTAGCGGATGGCCGTCGGGCTTTTCGCCATGATCTGCTGCGCCAGGCGCGCCACGGCCTCGTCGAGCGCCGCGTCGGCCACCGTTTCATTGATCAGGCCCCAGTCGGCGGCCGTGTCGGCGTCGATGAAGCGGCCCGTCACCAGCATGTCGAAGGCCCGCTTGGGCGACACGTTGCGCGACAGGGCGACGGATGGCGTGGCGCAGAACAGGCCCACGTTGATGCCGGAGACGGCAAAGCGGGCCGATGCGCCCGCTACGGCCAGGTCGCAGCTGGCGACCAATTGGCAGCCGGCCGCCGTGGCGATGCCGTGCACGCGGGCAATCACGGGCACGGGCAAGGTTTGAATGGCTTGCATCACGCGCGAGCATTGCGCGAACAGGGTTTGATAATACGCAAGCTGGCGCGTGGCCTGCATCTGGCGCAAATCGTGGCCGGCGCAAAAGGCCTTGCCTTCGGCGGCCAGCACCACGCAGCGCACGTGCGGCTGCTGCGCGATGGCATCGAACGCTTCCTGCAGCGCGGCCAGCATGGCTTCGGACAGGGCATTGAATTGCAGGGGGCGGTTCAGCCGCAGGGTGACGAGGCCATTGTGCTCCTCGCGCAGCACCAGCGGCGCTTCGGTATCATGTGTTGCGGTCATGCGGTCTCCAGTGGCCTGATGGCCTTGTTGTTCTAGGAAAACTTATTTGGCGGCATTCACGCTGCCGATGCCGGCGATCGATTTGTGCACGATCTTCGGCTTGCCGTAATAGGTCAGTTCGCCCATGCCGCGCACCACGGCGTTCAGTTCGCCCGAGGAATACACTTTGACGGAGCCGATGCCTTCGAAATTGACGTCGACGTTTTTCGCCAGCAAGGCTTTCGTATCGACTTCGCCCACGCCTTGCGCCTTCAGGCGCAGCCAGTCGACCTGGCCATCGGCAGACAGGCGGCCCGCGCCCTTGTAGCTGATGTCGACCCGAGGACCATTGAGCTTGGTGAGGATTTTTTCGCCCGCGCCTTCCGCGATCAGCTTGCGCAAGGTGGGCATGGTGATGATGATGCGCGGGTCGCCCTCGGTCTTCTTGATGTCCTTGTCCTTCATGGAAATTTTCAGCTCGCCATCGACCACTTCCGTAATGACGCCACTGAGAAATTTCTGGTCGCCGCGCAGCAGCAGACTTTGCTCCTTGCCCGATTCCACTTCGATGCTGATGGGGCCGCGGATGTCGATGGCGTTGAAGGCGCCCACCGTGCGGGTTTGCTCGTCGGCATGCGCGAGGGGCGAGAGGCAGGCGAGGGACAGGACTGACAACAGGAACAGAGGACGCATGGCGATTTCCTTGAGTAGTTGATCAGTGTATT
The DNA here is from genome assembly GCF_000988085.1 of Janthinobacterium sp. KBS0711. NCBI lineage: Bacteria > Pseudomonadati > Pseudomonadota > Betaproteobacteria > Burkholderiales > Oxalobacteraceae > Janthinobacterium > Janthinobacterium sp. KBS0711. Next base: position 148,302 of record NZ_LBCO01000006.1, read on the forward strand.
CTATGTTGCAACATCTCCAAGAGGGATAAATTTGCGATGAACGGCACAAATCGCGGTGCGGATGACACGCCTCCGCAGGCCAGCCGCGCGCCCGGCAAGGCGTCGTTGGTCTATGCTATGGCGTACCGCGTCCTGGAGACCAGATGAAAAATTACCACAAAGAAGATTATCCCGTCGCCGATATCCGGCGCTTCCTCGAACCGGGGCCGGTGGTGCTCGTCAGTTCAACGTGGAAGGGCGAAAGCGACGTCATGACCATGGCCTGGCACATGCTGATGGAATTTACCCCATCCTTGCTGGGCTGCTTCATTTCCGATGCGAACCACAGCTACGAAATGATCAAGCGCAGCATGGAGTGCGTGATCAACCTGCCCACGGCCGACATGGTCGACCAGGTGGTCGCCATCGGCAATTGCAGCGGCGAAGACACGGACAAGTTCACGGCCTTCGGCCTGACGCCGCAGCCGGCCGAACAGGTGGGTGCGCCCCTGATCGCCGAATGCTACGCCAACTTCGAATGCAAGCTGGCCCAGGTGTCGGGCAACCCGAAGGGCGGCTTCTTCATCTTCGAGTGCGTGAAAGCCCACGTGGCCACCTCGCCCAAGCTGCCCGAAACCCTGCATTACCGTGGCAACGGCGAGTTCATGGTGTCGGGCCGCACGATCAGCCGCAAGAGCTTGATGAAACCGGAAATGTCGTAGGTCGGCGTAGGTCGGATTAGGCGCAAGGCGCCGTAATCCGACACCACCACCAGCCGTGCCAACAATGGCGTCGGATTACGCGCTTTGCGCTAATCCGACCTACTACTACTGCGCGTCGATATAGGCGGCCTGCGATGCTCACCGTACTTGAGTACGGTTGCGCTTCTTAGCCACCTCTATCTTCCGCTCGCTACGGTTTTGTCAGGTGTCGTGAGGCCGCTTAAATCACCCCCCTTAAATCACCCCCTGCGCCAGCATCGCATCGGCCACTTTCACGAAACCGGCGATATTCGCGCCATCCACATAGCTGACGGAACCATCGGCGCGCGTGCCGTACTGCTTGCACGCGGCGTGGATGCCTTGCATGATCTGCAGCAAACGCGCATCGACTTCTTCGCGCGGCCAGGAAATCCGGGCAGCGTTCTGGCTCATTTCCAGGCCGGAAGTCGCCACGCCTCCCGCATTGCTGGCCTTGCCCGGCGCGTACAGCACACCGGCCGCTTCGAACGCCTTGGCGGCCTCGATGGTGGTGGGCATGTTGGCGCCTTCGGCCACGCATTGCACGCCATTGGCGATCAAGGTGCGCGCATCGTCGATGTGCAGTTCATTTTGCGTGGCGCAGGGCAGGGCGATGTCGACAGGCACATGCCATGGCGATACGCCAGCCTCGAAGCGCACGCCCGTGCGCGCGGCGTAATCGCTGACCCGGCCATACAAATGGTTCTTGACCTCCATCAGGATGGCCAGTTTTTCCGGCGTAAAGCCTGCCTCGTCGATGACGGTGCCGCTGGAATCGGAGACGGTGATGACTTTCGCGCCCATCGCAATGGCTTTTTCCACCGCGTACTGCGCCACGTTGCCCGAGCCGGAAACGGACACGCGCATGCCTTCGAACGAGCGGCCCCGCGTCTTCAGCATTTCCTGCGCAAAATACACGGTGCCGTAGCCCGTCGCTTCCGGACGCATCAGCGAGCCGCCGAAGCTGGCGCCCTTGCCCGTAAACACGCAGTCGGCGCGGTTGCTGAGCTTTTTCATCATGCCGGCCATGTAGCCTACTTCGCGCCCGCCCACGCCGATGTCGCCGGCCGGCACGTCCGTGTCCGACCCCACGTGGCGGAACAGTTCGCTCACGAAGGCCTGGCAGAAGCGCATCACTTCGCCCGGGCTCTTGCCCTTCGGATCAAAGTCGGAACCGCCCTTGCCGCCGCCCATCGGCAAGGTCGTCAGCGCATTCTTGAACGTTTGCTCGAAGGCGAGGAATTTCAGCACGGACAAGGTGACGGAAGGGTGGAAGCGGATGCCGCCCTTGTACGGCCCGATGGCCATGCTGTGCTGGATGCGGTAGCCGCGGTTGACTTGTACTTGCCCATGGTCATCGACCCACGACACGCGGAACATCACCACGCGCTCCGGCTCGATCAAGCGTTCCAGCAAGCCTTGTTCCGCGTATTTCGGGTGCTGCTCCAGGAACGGCCACAAGCTCTCCATGACTTCGGTGACGGCTTGCAGAAACTCGGGTTGACCTGGATTGCGTGCGGCGACATGCTGGACATACTCGTGAGCAGATGCGTATTTCATCAGAATTCCATGGAGGTAATCGGTTATTTGGGCAACTATCATCGCAGATTTCGCACAAAAATGGTGCGGAAATTTGGTTTTGAGGGGTTTCTGCTACATTTTGGGGATTTTTTAAGACGCTGCGGCAGAGGCGAGCCGTAAACGACAACGCCAGCCCGAAGGCTGGCGTTGTCGTCATTCTTGCGTGCCTGGCTGGACAAGCCAGGACAGGGATCACCCCGCCATGCCGCGCAAGATCAAGCCCGTGATGTAGGCGCCGTAGGTGCCCAGCGCGTAGCCGAGCACGGCCAGCAGGACGCCAACGGGGGCCAGGGATGGGTGGAAGGCGCTGGCGATGACGGGGGCCGAGGCGGCGCCGCCGATGTTCGCTTGCGATCCCACGGCCATGAAAAACAGGGGCGCGCGGATCAGCTTGGCGACGATCAGCATCAGGCCGCCATGCACGGCGATCCAGATCAGGCCCAGCAGGAACAAAAACGGTTTGTCGAACAGGGCTTTCAAGTCCATGTGCATGCCGATGGTTGCCACCAGCACGTACAGCATGGCCGAGCCGATGGTCGAGGCGCCCGCGCCTTCCAGGCTGCGCGCCCGGGTAAAACTGAGCAGCAGGCCGAAGGTGGTGGCGAGCACGACGATCCAGAAGAAGTTCGACGTCAGGCTGTAATCCTGCAAGCGCCATGCGGCGGGCAGGGTGCTGATCCAGCCGATGATGGGGCCGGCCAGGAAGTGCGACAGCCCTGTCACGCCCAGGCCCACGCCGAGGATGATCATGATGTCGGTCAGGTTGGCGATGCGCGCGTGCTGGGCGCGGTAGCTTTCGATGCTGTCCTTGAGCGCGTTGATGGCGGATAAGTCCGCGCCGGTCCAGCGGTCGAAGGCGCCCGCGCGGCCGGCCAGGAACAGCAGCACGGCCGTCCAGACGTTGGCCACCAGCACGTCGACGGCGACGAATTGGCCGAACAAGGTGGCGTTCACTTCAAACACTTCCTTCATGGCCGCCTGGTTGGCGCCGCCGCCTATCCACGAGCCGGCGACAGTCGTCATGCCGCGCCACGTGTCGCCGGCCACCGTTTCCGGGTGGATCAAACGCAAGGCTTCGAACGAGACGAGGGCGCCCAGCATCACGCCCAGGGTGCCCGTCAAAAACATGATGATGGCCTTGGGCCCGAGGCGGATGATGCCGCCGAAATCGATGGCCACGCACAGCAGGACCAGCGCGCTGGGCAGCAGGTAGTCGCGCGCCACGGCGTACAGGCCGGACGCATTGCCGTCGATGATGCCGAAGGTATTGAGCAGCGCCGGGATCAAATAGCACATCAGCAGGGAAGGAATGTACGTGTAGAACTTTTTCCAGAAGCCGTCGGGGCGCGAGGCGCTCCAGAAGACGGCTCCCAGGGTCATGGCGAGCAGGCCGAGGACGACGGCGTCATTGGTGATCAGGGCGGGTGTGGCAGGTGGCATCGGGGATTCCGGTGAACGTGTCAGGGACGCACGGGATGCCGATAAGGCCCCCGGGCGCGGGTGGCCGTATCGTATAGCAATGTTGAAGCCTAAACAAATTATTTAGGTAGTGTCGGCTGGATTTTTTCTTGTCAAATCAAACACTTGGAAACTGCTACGCTACCTGATGCGGCAGACTGGCGGTTACAAATAGCGCGCCAGCAAGGCCTTGTCGAGAGCGCCGTCGAGTTCGATGCGCACGAAGTGGCCGCTGCCGGGCGCCACCTGGATCTCGCTGCCGTCATCGCCGAGCATGCGGGTAATGGTGACGTCGCGGTTGCCGCCCGGATGCACGGCTTCGATGCGGTCGCCCACGGCGAAGCGGTTTTTCACTTCCACCCTGGCCCAGCCGTTCGTCACGCCCAGCACGTCGCCCACGTACTGGCTGCGGTCCGCCTCGGACGCGCCGCGCATGTAGTTCTGGTGCGCCTGCGTGTGGTGGCGCTGGTAAAAGCCGTCCGTGTAGCCGCGGTTGGCCAGGCCTTGCAGCTGGCCCAGCAGGCCGATGTCGAAGGGGCGGCCCGCGACGGCGTCATCGATGGCCTGGCGGTAGACTTGCGCCGTGCGCGCTGCGTAGTACAGCGACTTGGTGCGGCCCTCGACCTTCAGCGAATCGACGCCGATTTTCACCAGGCGCTCGATGTGTTCGACGGCGCGCAAGTCCTTCGAATTCATGATGTAGGTGCCGTGCTCGTCTTCGAGGATCGGCATCAGCTGGCCCGGGCGCTGGGCTTCTTCAATCAGGTAGGGCTGGTCGGCCAGCGGGTGGCGCGGCTGCTGGTGCAGGGCGGAAAACGCATTGTTGTCGGCCTCGGCCAGCGCCTGGTGAAATTCCAGCGGCACCACCTGCATGCCGCCCAGGTCGCCGCTGGCGTCTTCGGACGCATTTTTCACCTTGTAATCCCAGCGGCAGGAATTCGTGCAGGTGCCCTGGTTCGGGTCGCGGTGGTTGAAATAGCCGGACAGCAAGCAACGGCCCGAATAGGCGATGCACAGGGCGCCGTGGACAAAGACTTCCAGTTCCATTTCCGGGCAGCGCTGGCGGATTTCCTCGATCTCGTCGAGCGACAGTTCGCGCGACAAAATCACGCGCGTCAAACCCATGCGGTGCCAGAATTTGACGTCGGCCCAGTTGACGGCGTTCGCCTGCACCGACAGGTGCACGGGAATGTCCGGCCACTTGTCGCGCACCATCATGATGAGGCCCGGGTCGGCCATGATCAGCGCGTCCGGACGCATGGCGATCACCGGTTCCATGTCGCGCAAATACGTTTTCAGCTTGGCGTTGTGGGCGAAGATATTGCTGGCGACAAAAAATTGCTTGCCGCGCGCATGGGCGCCATCGATGCCTTCCTGCAAGGCTTGCAAGGTCGAAAAGTCGTTATTGCGCACGCGCAAGCTGTAGCGCGGCTGGCCCGCGTAGACGGCGTCGGCGCCAAAGTCGAAGGCGGCATGCATCTTGGCCAGGGAACCGGCAGGCAGGAGGAGTTCGGGAGCGTGGCGCATGGAGGATGGGCAAAGCCGGCGATCTTATGCTGGCTGGCGCTGTATTGCATTGCCTTGGGTCAAGGGATTGGCATCCGGCGCCCGATAGCTTCAGGCGTAAGGCGTGCCCGCCATGGCCGCGTTCAAGCCAGTGTGTCCCTGGTCCACCAGGGTGAGAAAGCCGGCCTTGGCCAGCTGCGCATCGCCATGCCGCGCGAAAGCGCGGTGAGCCTCGATGAGGGCGGTGCTCCAGGTGGCCAGCAGCAGGCTGGCCGCCAGGTTGGCGAGGGGATCGTTTGCATCGCGCCCCGTGGATTCCATCAGCGCTTGCGCGACCACGTGCGCCAGCTCGTCGCGGATCGCCCGTGCCCGGGCCTTCAATGTATCGCTGGCCTCGATGGTGGCGATGAAACCCTGGCCGGCGGCGGAAAACGCGATGTACGGACTGTCGTCCAGTACCAGGCGGTGCGCCAGCAGGCGCAGGGTCTCGATGGGGGCAACTGCGGGATCGCGCTGGCGCAAGGCGGCGCGCAGCAGTTCGCGGCCCTCTTCCTCGCGGTCGAAGAACATGTCTTCCTTGCGCGGGAAGTGGTTGAACACGGTCATGCGTCCCACATTGGCGGCCGCCGCGATCTCGTCCACCGTCACCTGGTCGAAACCGTGCACGAAGAACAGCCGCGTGGCGGCATTCGAGATGGCTTGGCGGGTGGCAAGACGTTTGCGGGAACGGAGGTCGGTGGGAATCGTCATGTTGCCTCGATCATACACGAAGTGTACTGAGTACAGATAACGCTTGATGGCGTGGCAAAACCGGGCGTACTATTTATGTACTGAGTACATATTTAGATCAAGTATATGAAAGAAACCATTCCTGTGGCGGCGCTGCCTGTCATTTTCGCTACCGTTGTGCTCGACGCCGTCGGTATCGGCCTGATCTTCCCTATCCTGCCCGCGCTGCTGCGCAACGTCACGCATGCCGATAACGTGGCGCCGTATATCGGTATCATGACGGCCCTGTATGCGTTGATGCAATTCATCTTTGCGCCCGTGCTGGGAGCGCTGAGCGACCGCCTGGGCCGGCGTCCCGTGCTGCTGCTTTCCTTGGCGGGCGCGGCCGTCAATTACCTGTTCCTCGCCTTTGCGCCGAGCCTGTGGATGCTGCTGCTGGGGCGCGCCATCGCGGGGTTGACGAGTGCCAACGTCTCCGTGGCCACGGCCTACATCACGGACATTTCTCCCGAGGCGACGCGGGCGCGCCGCTTCGGCTTGCTCAACGCCATGTTCGGCGCTGGCTTCATCATCGGTCCCGTGCTGGGTGGCGCGCTCGGCGACTACGGCCTGCGCCTGCCGTTCATGGCGGCTGCCGTGCTGAACGGCTGTAACCTGCTGCTGGCGTTTTTTACCTTGCCCGAATCACGTACGCCGACAGGCGCAAAAATCGACCTGGCGGCACTGAACCCCTTGCGCCCGCTGCGCTGGGTTTTTTCGGAGAAAAGCTTGCTGCCGATTACCGTCATCTTCTTTACCTTCAGCGCGGCCGGCGAAGTGTATGGCGTGTGCTGGGCCTTGTGGGGGCACGATGCGTTCGCGTGGAATGGACTGTGGATCGGCCTGTCGCTGGGGGCCTTTGGCGTGTGCCAAACGCTGGCGCAAGCCTTCTTGCCCGGTCCCGCCGTGAAACTGCTGGGCGAGCGCGCCACCATCCTGGCAGGTGTGGCCTGCGCCTGCGTGGCGTTGGTCGTCATGGCCTTTGCCACCCGCAGCTGGATGATCTTCGCCATCATGCCCGTGTTCGCCCTGGGCGGCATCGGCGCGCCAGCCCTGCAGTCGCTGGCCACGCGCCAGGTTGCCGAGGATCGGCAAGGCCAGTTCCAGGGCGTGCTGGCCTCGGCCGTGAGCCTCGCTTCCGTGCTGTGTCCGCTGGTGTTTTCCAGCATCTATTTTGGCGTCAGGGCGTACTGGCCCGGCGCCGTCTGGCTGTCCGTGATTGTCGTGTACGCGGCGCTGGTGCCGCTCGTGCTGGGCTTGTCGCTGGCGTCGACCACGCCGGCATCGTCGCGCGGATAGGAGGCCGGCGTTTCCTGCTTGGCGGCGGGCGCAAAATCGTCGACCTGTATCAAGCCGTCGACCAGGCGCGCATACTCGAGCAAGCTATTGTGCTCCTGGCAGCTGAGCGAGCCCGCCGCCTTGGCTGCGGCCAGCCACTGCTGCATGGCGGACAGGCTTTGCGGCAGGTGCCGCAGTGCCGCGCCTTCGGGCGTGTCTTTCAGGCGTTTTTCGATGTGCAGGACGTCGGGCAGCAGTACTAGTGCCCGCTCGACGCAGGCCACGGGATCGCTGCTGTCGGTGGCCACATAACCGTCGGCCAGCAGGCGCTCGCGGTCGGCGCCCGGCGTTTGCAGGGCCAGCGCCACTTCACTGCCGAGTTCGTCGGATGGCGGGCGATGGGGCAAGCCAAACGGGAACAGCAAGGTGCGCAGCAGCGCCGCCAGCACGCGCGCAGGGAAATTGTCGAGCACGCCCGTCAAGCCTTGCTGGGCCTTGACCAGCGCATCCTGCAGCGACCAGTGCACATAGGGCAGGTCGGCGGCGAAACGGCCATCGTCTTCGTAGCGCTTCAGCACGGCTGACGCCAGGTATAGCTGCGCCAGCACGTCGCCCAAGCGGGCGGACAGCCGTTCGCGGCGTTTGAGTTCGCCGCCGAGCACGAACATCGACATATCCGTCATGACGGCAAACGCCGTCGACAGCCGCGTCAAGGCGCGGTAGTAGGGCGCCAGTACGGGCGCGCCGGCGTCGGGCGCTGCCGCCAGGCGCGCGCCGCCCATTCCGTACCACAATCCCCTGGCCAGGTTGCCCAGCACAAAGCCGACATGGCCAAAGAAGGCGGAGTCAAAATCCCGTATGGCTTTGCGGCCGTCGCTTTCGCTGACGGCGGCCATTTCCCTGAGTACATACGGATGCGCGCGGATGGCGCCCTGGCCGAAGATGATCAGGCTGCGTGTGAGGATATTGGCGCCTTCGACCGTGATGGCGATGGGGATTTGCTGGTAGGCGCTGGCGAGGAAATTGTTGGGGCCGATGCAGATGCCCTTGCCGCCGAGGATATCCATGCCGTCATTGACGAGCGCGCGGCCCCGTTCCGTGACGTGGTATTTGACGATGGCGGAAATGACGGCGGGCTTTTCGCCCAGGTCGACGGCGTGCGCGGCCAGGGTGCGCGCCGCGTCCATCAGGTACAGGTTGGCGCCCATGCGGGCCAGCGCTTCCTGCACCCCTTCGAATTTGCCGATCGGCATGTTGAACTGGCGCCGCACGGCCGCATACGCGCCGGTGCCGCGCACGGCCATCTTGCCCATGCCCACGCTGGACGAGGGCAGCGAAATGGCGCGCCCGGCCGCCAGGCACTCCATCAGCATGCGCCAGCCTTTGCCCACTTGCGCCTGGCCGCCGATGACCCAGTCGATGGGGATGAACACATCGTTGCCCGACGTGGGGCCGTTCTGGAAAGCGGCGTTCAAGGGATGGTGGCGGCGCCCGATCACCACGCCGTCGTGGCTGGCAGGGATCAGCGCGCAAGTGATGCCGGGCGCATCGTTGTCGGATAGCAGATGCTCGGGGTCGCTGGTCTGGAACGCCAGCCCCAGCAAGGTCGCCACGGGCGCCAGGGTGATGTAGCGCTTGTTCCACGTGAGGCGGAAACCCAGGGTAGGGCGTCCTTCATGCATGCCCATGCAAACCACGCCCAGGTCGGGAATGGCGGCCGCGTCGGAACCGGCATACGGACTGGTCAGCGCAAAGCAGGGAATCTCGGTGCCGGCGGCCAGGCGCGGCAAATAATGGTTTTTCTGTTCTTCGGTGCCGTAGTGCAGCAGCAGTTCGGCCGGCCCCAGCGAATTGGGCACCATCACGGTCACGGCCAGCGCCGAGCAGCGGCTCGACAGCTTCATGACAACTTGCGAATGCATGTAGGCGGAGAATTGCTTGCCGCCGTATTGCTTGGGAATGATCATGCCGAGGAAACCTTGCGCCTTCATGTAGTCCCAGGCTTGCGGCGGCAAGTCGAGTTGCTGCTGCGTTTCCCAGTCATCGACCAGTTCGCACAGCCGTTCGACGTCGTGTTCAAGAAAGTGGCGTTCCTCGGCAGTGAGCGAGGCGCGTCCATAGCCCAGCAGTTTTGGCCAGTCGGGCCGGCCGGAAAACAGGTCCGCATCCCACCACGTGGTGCCGGCTTCGAGCGCGTCGCGCTCCGTGTCCGACATCGTCGGCAAAATGCGCTTGAACAGGGCCAGCAAGTGCGGAGTCACCAGGGCGCGGCGCACGGGGCCGGGCGCGAACAGTACAACCAGGCCCAGCAGGGCCACCACCAGTATGATCGTCAGCATGCGATACCTCCCTGTTATATGACGACAGGATAGGCCGAGATGGCGAATGTTACTGTGCGGTACAGCGCATACGCACAACGCCAACCGGATGGGTTGGCGTTGTGGTGTCAGGCGTGAAGCGTATTAACGTTGCGGAACGACAATCACCGTGTCGCCCTGCTTGCCCTTGGCGCCCGTGTCGCCTTTGGCACCTTCGTCGCCGGCAGCACCAGCGTCGCCCTTGGCGCCATCGTTGCCTTGCATGCCACTGTCGCCGGTCTGGCCCGTGGCGCCAGTGGCACCGGTCGCGCCGGCAGGGGCTTCAGCGCCCTTGGCGCCCGTCGCGCCGGCAGGACCAGGCGCGCCTGCAGGGCCGGGAACGACTTGTACGACGGTGGGCGCGGGTGGCGCTTCGCGCTGGCAAGCGGTCAGGGCAAGGGTAGAGGCGAGCGCGAGCAATATCAGGGTAGTTTTCATGATGCATCCTTTGGCAGTGTGCCGTAATGTACGGAACGGCTCGACGACGTCGGGCGCGAGTTTCGCATGGCGGTGTGGCGGGGAGAACTGGCCAGGTGGCCGTTGCGCCGTGTCGCGCAGGGCGCTGGCGGCGGGAAGGGTGTGTGGTCTGCCTGCAGCATGGGCTCTTGGACAGCCGTAGTCCGTACGTTTGCGTACACAGCGGCGAGTGGAGGAGGTTTTGTGCAAAGGAAAACAAAAAAGCCAACCCGAAGGTTGGCTTTTTGCTACGTACTGCTGAATTCTTGGTGGCCCGGGGCGGAATCGAACCACCGACACAAGGATTTTCAATCCTCTGCTCTACCGACTGAGCTACCAGGCCAAGGCGGCGAATTATAGCAGAAAGACTTTCTACCTGACCAGAGCTAGCTGTGTTCAAATGCAACAGATGGCCAAAACATGGTGTTTTGGCATCCTTGTATGAATTGAAGGGATGTGGCGATGCAGCGACGTAATGGCGTGCAATGGCTGGTGCTGGGCGGCTTGTTCAGCGTGGTGTGCGGTGTGGCGCGGGCCGATGGGTTGGCTGACCTGAATGCGGCGCTGGCGCGGCTGCAAGGGCAGACGCCGATCAAGGCGCAGGTGGAATCGAAAAGCTGGCGTCGGGAGGGCGAGGGCAAGGAGGCGGAAGAAGATAGCGGCCAGGCCACGGTCTCCGTCGACGGCGGGCCGGCGGGGTTGCAAGTGCTCTACGGCAAGGACCTGCTGGCGAAAGTGGAGGCCGAGCAGCGCGCCAAGGTGAAAGATCCGAAGGTCAAGACGCCGATCGGCTTTGCGCTGGGGGAAATGAAGGCGACGGAGCTGCGCTCCATGGTGTCGGCGGCGGACTCTTTGTCGCGCGAGATCGAGGAAGCCGTGTTCAGCAGTGAAAAAGTGGATAGCTACAAGGGCAAGCCGGCGCGCCTGCTCAGCTTTACCTTGTCGCTCGACAAGGTGCCTGAGAAGGACCGCAAGTATGTGAAGAAGTTCGAAGGCGGTATCGAGGTGTGGATCGCCGCGGATGGCACGCCGCTGGCCAGCCGTTTTCACTTCGACGTGAGCGGGCGCGCCTTTGTCGTCGTCAGCTTTACGCAAAAGACGGACGAGACGCGCCAGTATGGCGTCAGCGGCGACCATTTATTGTTGCTGCGCAAGGAGAGCAAGAACACCACCTCAGGCGCGGGCGAGAGGGTGGAGAGCAAGATCGTCAAGACCCTGCAATTGCAGTCCTGACGTGTTGCCGAATCACTCCATTACATGGCGGCACTGCCGCCCATGGCGCTCTTTTGCAGCACGCAGCGTCCCGCTTCGCAGGTGGCGCCCGGGTCCGTGACGATGGAGCAGGTCGACATCATGCCGTCCGCCTGCTGCTGTTTGCGGCTGGCGTCGGCTTGTGCCTGGGCCAGTGCCTTGAGTTTCTTGCCGTCATTGCCCTTGCTGGACCAGGCCAGGTAGCGCTCGGGGCCGCCGCAAGCCTTGGCGCCGATGGCGATCGTCTGACATTGCTGGGTGGAATCGCAGGCGGCGGGGCCCACTTCCGCCTGGATTTGCGCCAGCAAGCCGGCATTGCCGGGCGCGGGCGGCGCATCGTCTTGCGTGGGGGCGCTGCCGCAGGCGCTGGCGGCCAGCAGCAGAAAGCTGGCGCACGTGGCGCGCAACAGGGAGGAGTAGTTAGGCGTTTTCATGCCTTCATCATGTGCCACGCTTGCGTAAATGGCAAGCACGATTCGTATGCTGCTCGATCCTTGACCCCGGTCATTTTCATTGTCAACCCGTCAAAGTTAATATAAATCAACATCCAGTCAGCGATGTACGGGTGGCAACCGGGCCGGCGCGCTGCATTCCCGCGCCGGTGCGCGCCGCCGATTCGGGAATGTTTCCAGGAGTTAGACTATGCGCCGCACCATGTCCCCCTTATTCTTTATTGCCAGCCTTGCTTTCAGTGGCGCACTGCACGCCGCCAGCAAGGAGCCGATCCAGCCGATTACCGCCGCCAAGGTGGCCAATCCAGCGATGGTCGAGCTGGGCAAAAAACTGTTTTTCGACCCGCGCCTGTCGCGCTCGGGCTTTATTTCCTGCAACAGCTGCCATAACCTGAGTATGGGCGGCACGGACAATATCAAGACCTCGATTGGCCACAACTGGCAGCGCGGGCCCATCAATTCGCCCACCGTGCTCAATGCCGGCATGAACGTGGCGCAATTCTGGGATGGCCGCGCCAAGGATTTGCAGGAGCAGGCGGGCGGCCCCATCGCCAATCCCGGCGAGATGGCTTTTACGCACGAACTGGCCATCGACGTGCTGGCCTCGATTCCCGCCTACCGCGCGGAGTTCAGACAAGTGTTTGGCCAGGACAAGCTGACCATCGAGCAAGTCACGCGCGCCATCGCCGCCTTCGAGGAAGTGCTGGTGACGCCCGGTTCGCGCTTCGATCAATGGCTGTCGGGCAAGAAAAGCGCGCTGACGAAAGACGAACTGGCCGGCTACCAGCTGTTCAAGTCGAGCGGCTGCATCGCCTGCCATAACGGTCCCGCCGTGGGTGGCAACACTTTCCAGAAGATGGGCGTGGTGGAACCATATAAAACGGCGATGACGGCAGAAGGGCGCTCGGCCGTGACGGGCAAGGATGCGGACCGCTTCAACTTCAAGGTGCCGACCCTGCGCAACGTGGAGCTGACGTATCCGTACTTCCACGATGGCGAAGCGGCGACCCTGACGCAGGCCGTCGACGTGATGGGCCGCTTGCAGCTGGGCCGCACGTTTACGCCCGACGAAAACGCGAAACTGGTGGCCTTCCTGAAGACCCTGACGGGCAAGCAGCCGCACATTGTGCTGCCAATCCTGCCGCCATCGTCGGACACGACGCCGCGGCCGGTGCCGTTTGACTGACTGGGTGTGGTGTCGCATTACGGTCCTGCGGACCTAATCCGAGCTACGCCGGAGCGGGTAGGTCGGATTAGCGGCGTAGCCGCGTAATCCGACATTCTGATATCGCTTACTTCAGCGTCCGCTGGAACAACTGATAGATGCGGCGGTACTCGTCATACCACGCTTCCGGCTGCACGAAGCCGTGGCGCTCCATCGGGTAGCTGGCCATTTCCCAGTTATCCTTTTTCAGCTCGATCAGGCGCTGCGACAGGCGCACGGAGTCCTGGTAAAACACGTTGTCGTCGATCATGCCGTGGGCGATCAGCAGGTTGCCCGTCAGCTTGTCCGCATATTCGATCGGAGACGAGATTTTATACGCTTGCGGATCGATGTCCGGCGTGTTCAGGATATTCGCCGTGTACTCGTGGTTGTAGGTGGTCCAGTCCGTCACGGGGCGCAGGGCGGCGCCCGACTTGAAGATGTCAGGTGCGCGCATCAGGGCCATCAGGCTCATGAAGCCGCCATAGCTGCCGCCATAGATGCCCACGTTCTTGATGTCGCCTTGGTGCTGCTGCGCCAGCCAGTTGGTACCGTCGATGAAATCTTCCAGTTCCGGGTGGCCCATCTGGCGGTAGATGGCCGTGCGCCAGGCGCTGCCGTAACCGAGCGAGGCGCGGTAGTCGACGTCGAGCACGATGTAGCCTTGCTCGACCAGCAGGTTATGGAACATCTGTTCGCGGAAATACACGGGATAGCGCTCGGTCACATTCTGCAGGTAGCCGGCGCCGTGCGCGAACATGACGATCGGGTAGCGCTTGCCCGCTTCCAGCTGCTTAGGCCGGTACAGCTTGGCCCAGATGGGTGCCGCGCCATGCGTGGACGGTACTTGCACCAGTTCCGGCATGACCCAGTTGCGCGCCTTGAAGGCGTCGCTGCGTGTATCGGTGAGGATATTCGCCTTGCCGCCCGCAACGGAAATCGTGGCCAGCTGGGCCGGCATATAGCTGGTGGAATAGCGCAGCAGCAGTTTGCCGTTGTCGGGCGACAGGCCGAAGTTTTCCACGCCTTTCAAACTGGTCACTTCGCGCGCGCCGCCATCCCTGGCCGTGCTGGCGCATACTTCATACGTGCCCGGCGCCTGCCGGTTGCACATGAAATAGGCATTCTTGCCGTCGCGGCTCCATTCGACGGCGCTCACTTCCCACTGGCCGCTGGTCAGTGCACGTGCCGGGGCAGCGCCTGTTTTCGTGTACAGGTGGGCGTAGCTGCTTTCCTCGGACAGATACCACAGGGTGGCGTTGTCGGGCAGCCAGCCGAATTCCTCGGCGCGGCGGTTGACCCAGGCCGTGTCGCTGACGCGGTGCACGGGCACGAGGGCGCTGTTGGCCAGATCGACGTTGGCGAGCCAGCCGTCCTTGTTGTCGATGGCGCGGATACGCACCGCGACCTTGCTGCCGTCATCGGTCCAGGCGATGCCGTCGCGCTGGGCGTCGATGCGCACGGGGCGGTTGCCTTTCAGGGGCGGCATTTTCTGTTCGGCGCGCAAGGCTGCCAGCGGGTCGACGGCGATGCCCGGCAGGCTGTCGAAGCCGATCTCGCGCACCTGGCCCGTGCGCAGGTCGGCCAGTTTCAGGCTTTGCGCAATCGGCATGTTGCGGCCCACGCGCGTGCGCTCGTCGTCCGCTTCCGGATAGCCCGTTTCCGTCACGTAGCGGGCCAGTTTGCCCAGCTTGCCCTTTTCGGCGGCCTTGTCTTGCGTGACGAACAGCAGCCAGCGGCCGTCCGGCGACAGGGCGCTGCCGGAAATCGTCACTTTCTCGCCCAGGTAGATCGGCTCCGGCGCGCGCGTGGCGTCCACGCGGCGCTCTTCGTGGCGGCGTTCGCGGTTTGCGTCGCGGTCTTCCTTCTGGCGCGCCAGGTTGACGATCAGGCGCAACTGCAATTCGCGCAGTGCGTCCGCTTCCGGCTTGGCGTCCGGGTCCTTGGCCGCGCGCAGCAGGGCCACGGGGGAGCTCAGGCGCTCCGCGCGGTTCCAGCTGAACCAGTCCGTGCCGCTGCGGTATTGCACGGCGCCGCCGTCGCTGGAATATTGCGGGTCGCTGATGGCCGTGACGCCGCGAGTGATCTGGATCAAGGCGCCGTTTTTCAGGTCGCGCTCGAACAGGTCGCCGTTGCGCAGCAGGATGGCGCGCGTGCCGGCCCGGTTGACGACCATCTGCTGGCCATCGAGATTGGCCAGCTGCGCATCGTCGACCTGCTTGCCGCTATTGAGTTTCGCGTTCGCCCCGGAGACTTGAAACGTGTCGCGCAGGGGCGAGCCGAGGCGTTTTTGCTTGTAGTAAAGCTGGCCATTCCAGCCCCACCACGCCGCCTCGACGGGTGTGCCGATCCAGTCGGGATCGGCCATGGCCTGGTCCAGGGTGATCGGCGTGGGCGCGGTGGCGGTGGAGGAGGGGGCCGCATGCGCGGCGGGTAGCAGAGAGAGCAGCGGCAGCAGGAGCGGCAGCAGGGGAAGAACCAGACGCATCGGGGATCGCTTTAATCAAAGGGGATGGTGAAGGTACAGGCTATGAGGCCGGTATTCTAGCGGAGGAGTTGCGTGCAGGAAATGCCGTAAAGCTAACGCCGTTCGGCCAGCCACGTCATGAAATCGGGCAAGGGCATCGGCCGCGCATACAGGAAGCCCTGCAAGCCGTCGCAATCGTGGGCGATGAGGAAGTCGGCCTGCTCCTGCGTTTCCACGCCTTCGGCCACGACGCGCAAGCCCAGGTGGCGCGCCATGGCCAGGATCGCTTGCACGATGGCCGTGTCGCGCGGCGTGTCGTCGATGAAACGCTTGTCGATTTTGAGTTCGTACAGCGGCATCGAGGTCAGGTAGGCGAGGCTGGAATAGCCGGTGCCGAAATCGTCGATGGAAAAGCGGATGCCCAGCTCCGCCAGTGCGCGCATGCGCGCCAGCGAGGTTTCGCGCTGGTCGATCAGCAAGCCTTCCGTCAATTCCAGGATCAGGGCGCCGGCCGGCGTGTCGTGTTCGGCCAGCGCCGCCTGCACGCGGGACGCGAAATCGGGCTGGCGAAACTGGGCCGGGCTGACGTTCACTGACAGGGCGACGGGCGATCCCGCCTGCGCCAGCACCGTGGCGGCGCGGCACGCTTCGCGCAAGGCCCAGTGTCCGAGCTTGACGATCAGCCCCGATTCCTCGGCGATGGGGATGAAGATGCCGGGCGCGATATGGCTGCCGTCCGCCTGCGGCCAGCGCATCAGCAATTCGGCGCCCGTCACTCTGCCATGGCGGTCGACCTGCGGCTGCACGTGCAGGCATAATTCACGGTTATCGAGGGCGCGCGCCAGGGCCCGTTCCAGGGTCAGGCGACGCTCCACGCCCGCCTGCATGGCCGCTTCAAAGAAGGCGATGCCGTTGCGCCCTTCGGCCTTGGCGCGGTACATGGCGATGTCCGCTTCGCGCAGCAGGTCGTGCGCCTGCTGCTCCATTTTCGGCAGCAGGGTCACGCCGATGCTGGCGCTGCAATGATAGGACTGCGCGCCGATCTCGAAGTCGCGCGCGATGGCGGCGCGGATTTTCTCGGCCACCTGGGCTGCGGCGCGGGCGGCGCTGTCCAGGTCATTGGCCAGGTGCGCCAGCAGCACGACGAATTCATCGCCGCCGATGCGCGCCACCGTGTCGGCCTTGCGCATCAGCTGCGCCAGCCGTTCGCCCGCCAGGCGCAGCAGCGCGTCGCCCGTGGCGTGGCCGCGCGCGTCGTTGATGTGCTTGAAGTGGTCGAGGTCGATGAACATCAGCGCGCTGATGGACTGGTCGCGCGGCGCGGCGGCCAGCAGGTGGCCGATGCGGTCCATCAGCAGGCGCCGGTTGGGCAAGCCTGTCAGCACGTCGTAGAAGGCCAGGCGGTGGATGTCCGCTTCCGATTTCTTGCGCTCGTCGATCTCGCGCTCGACGGCCACCCAGTGCGTCTGCTTGCCGTCGTCATCCGTGAACGGCACCAGTTCCGCCTCGACCCAGTACGCCTTGCCGGCTTTGTCGTAGTTCAGCAGCTCCGCGCGTGCCGGCTGGGCGCGGGCCATGGCGGCGGCGACGCGCGCCAGCTCGTCCGCATCGGTGGCCGGGCCTTGCTGGAACAGCAGGCTGCGGCCCATCACCTCGGCGCGCGCATAGCCGCTGCTGCGCTCGAAGGCGTCGTTGACGAAGATGATGCGCGTGGCAGGCGTTGCCTCGGCGGTGGCATCGGCCACTTCGGCGATCATCACCATGTCGTTCAGGCGGGCCAGCGCCGTGGCCGTCAGGCGCAGATCGGCGTTCAGCTGCGACAGGGCCTGGCTGCTGCGTTCCAGGTAGCGCAGCAGGAAGGCGCAGGACAGGGTCAGCACGGCGGCGATGAACAGGAAGTTCAGGGCCACGATCAGCGCGCGCAGCACGGGAGAATCGGGCACGCCCTGCACGTGCAGGGCCACGTCGGGATGCAGGCCGAGGAAAAAGATGGTCAGCGACGTCAGAGCCAGGGTCGACAAGGCAGGCCGCATGCCCAGCAGCAGGGCCGCCAGCACGGGCATGAGCATCATGTAGATCTGGCTGACGGGGCCGATTTTCAGCAGCAGGCCGACGCCCACCAGGTAGGCGACGATGAGGAATTGCCACACGCGCCAGCGGTAGGGCATGGCGCGCCAATGCCAGATGGCGCCGATCCAGCCGATGGCCAGCAAGTCGAGGGCGACTATGGACCAGATAGCTTCGCGCGCGGCCAGCAGGGCGCTGGGGATGGCCGTCGCCACGCCCAGCAGCAGTACCGCCTGCAGCAGGCGCGTAAAAATCTGTCCGCGCCAGTGCGCGAGATCGTTCGACGCGGCCACGCTGCCGTCCTTTCCCCAGGGAGCTGTGCTGCCGAGCTGAGCAGTATGGTAAAAATATTACGCGGTATCTTTCAGCATGTCATCTTGATCATTCGGCATGATTGACTCTGCGACCACAAGGCGCATCGGCCCGCCTAGTCCGTTTGCGCCGTGGGCCAGTAGTGGCTATCCGGCGTGTCGCGCGCGCCGAAGATGGCCTGGCCGACGCGCACGACGGTGGCGCCTTCCTCAATGGCGATTTCATAATCGCCGGACATGCCCATCGACAGCTCGTCCAGACTGACGCCATCGGGGGCATCCTGGCGCAGCCGGTCGCGCAATTCGCGCAGCAGCACGAAGCAGCGGCGCACGCGCACGGCTTCCGCCGACAACAGCGCCAATGTCATGAGTCCGCGCACCCGCAGCGCCGGAAAGGCGGACAACTGGCGCAGGAAAGCGGCCACCTCGTCTGGCGGCAAACCGTATTTGCTGGCTTCGCCCGACGTGTTTACTTGCACGAACACGTCGAGCCTGCGTCCTTCCGCTTGCAGGCGCCGTTCCAGCGCCTCGGCGACGCGCAGGCTGTCGAGCGCCTGGAATTCGCTGGCAAAGCGCGCCACCAGCTTGGCCTTGTTGGTCTGCAAATGGCCGATCACCGACCATTGCAGGTCGGCCAGGTCCGCCATCGCTTCCCATTTGCGGCCTGCCTCCTGCGGCTTGTTTTCACCCAGCATGCGGCAACCGGCGGCGTAGGCCAGGCGCAGGCTCGCCTCGGGCTTGGTCTTGCTGACGGGCAGCAGGCGCACGCCGGCCGGATCGCGCTCGACCCGCTGGCAGGCGGCCGCCATGCGGGCATGCACTGCCGCCAGATTGCGGCGGAAGTCATTCACCGACACGGCTTGCGGCCAGCGCCCATGCCGCTCGTGCATGGTGGGAGTGAGCAGGGGAGTGTCTTTGTGCATGTGTCGGCCTTGTGTCAGTCTTTAGCGGCAGGAGTCGCGGGAGTGGTGTATTATTGTCCTATGCCAAAATATATCATGTCTGAGACTATAGTGAAGATCACAGGGAAAACCGCGGCGGAACTGTTCGACAGCATCCGCGCGCTGACGCAGGCGGGCGAGTTGCTGCCGGGCCAGGAGTTACCGACTGTGCGCGAGCTGGCCGCGACTCTGGGCGTCAACCGCAATACCGTGTCGCTGGCGTACCAGCGCCTGGTGACGGCCGGGATCGCGGTCACGCAAGGGCGTTTGGGCACGGCCATCCGCGCGCAGCGCGATCCCGGCGAGCAGGAAGGCTTGCTGCCCGGTTCGCCCTTGGCCGACCTGGGCGGCGGCAATCCGAACCTGGCCTGGCTGCCCGATGTCGGCGCGGCCCTGGCGCGCAAGCCATACCGCCCGCGCCTGTATGGCGAGGCCACCGTGGACCCGGAGCTGGAAGTGCTGGCGCGGCGCTGGATGGCCGGCGATTGTCCGGAACAGCACGAGATCACCCTGACGAATGGGGCCGTCGATGCGGTCGAGCGCCTCCTGGGGGCGTACCTGGCCGCGGGCGACAAGGTGGCCGTGGAAGACCCGTGCTTCGTCAGCAGCATCAACACCTTGCGCATCGCCGGCCTGCACGCCGTTGGCGTGGCGGTCGATGCCGAGGGCATGCAGGCGGCGGCGCTGGAACGGGCGCTGACGCAAGGCGCGCAAGCCGTCATCGTGACGCCGCGCGCGCACAATCCCACCGGCTGCAGCCTGAGCGCCGCGCGCGCGGAGCAGCTGCGCGCGGTGCTGGCCGCCTACCCGCACGTGCTGCTTATCGTCGACGACCATTTTTCGCTGCTGTCCACGGCCCGCTACCAGGACGTGATTCCCCCTGCGGCCAAGCGCTGGGCGCTGATCCGTTCCGTGTCGAAGATCTTCGGCCCCGACCTGCGCCTGGCCATTGTCGCCAGCGACGGACAGACCGCCCGGCGCCTGCGCCTGCGCCTGGCGCCCGGCACGAACTGGGTCAGCCATCTCTTGCAGGACGCCGTCAGCGCCTGCCTGTCGTCGCCCGACGTGTCCGCGCAGGTGGCCCTTGCCTGCACCGACTATGCGCGCCGCCGCGACATGGTGGCGGCGGCGCTGGCGGCGCAAGGCCTGGTCTGCGCCAGTCCCGCCGATGGCCTGAACCTGTGGCTGCCAATGGCGGACAGCAGCCAGGCGGCCGTGCTGGCGCTGGCCCGGCATGGCTGGCTGGTGCGCGGCGGCGAAGCCTTCGGCGTGCAGGCGCCAGCGCAGGGATTGCGGATCACCGTGTCGAGCATCGATGAAGCGGACGCGCAGGCGTTTGCCCGCGTGCTGGCCCAGGTGCTGGATCGGCCATAGTTTTTTAATTACTCGCTACAGAAGGGAACATCATGAAAGTCCATTTCATCGTGCATGAAGCGTTCGAGGCGCCGGGCGCCTATGAGACCTGGGTGCGCGAGCGCGGCCACGAGGCCACGTATTCCCGCCTTTATGCCCATGAGCCGCTGCCCGTTTCCATCGCGGACATCGACCTGCTGGTCGTCATGGGCGGGCCGCAGTCGCCGTCGACGACGCGCGAGGAGTGTCCGCATTTCGACGCCGCAGCCGAACAGGCCCTGATTGCTGCCTGTGCCGCCGCGGGCAAGGCGGTGGTCGGCGTTTGCCTGGGTGCGCAACTGATCGGCGCGGCCTTGGGAGCGCCCCATGCGCACAGCCCTGAAAAGGAAATCGGCAAGTTCCCCATCATGCTGACGGCGGACGGAAAGGCGAGCGACAAGTTCGCGCATTTCGGCGCTGTTCTGGAAACGGGGCATTGGCACAGCGACATGCCGGGCCTGAGGGACAGCGCGAAGGTCATCGCCTATAGCGAAGGCTGCCCGCGCCAGATCGTCGAATACGGCAATCTGGTGTACGGTTTCCAGTGTCACATGGAGTTCACGCCGGAGGTGGTCGACCTGCTGATCGCCGCGTCGGAAGCAGAACTGGCCACGCTGGAATCGCACCGCTACGTGCAGCAGCCAGCGATCCTGCGCGCCCAAGACTGGCAAGCCATGAACGGCCAGCTGTTTGTTTTCCTCGACCGGCTGATGCAGGCTTACGCGGCGCAATAAAAAAACGCCAGCATGATGCTGGCGTTGTGGGGCAAGCGGCGAGGCGCTTATTTCTTCGGCGCGCTCAGGCATTCCTTCATGAAGGCTTTGCGGGCGTCGCCTTTCATGTCCTTGGCGTCGACATTGCACGCTTTCATCTTGTTTTGCTGCGTCATGGCCGGCGCCGGCTTGGCGCTCAGGCACTCTTTCATGAAGGTCTTGCGCTCATCACCTTTCTTGCCGGCGGCGTCCGCATTGCAGGTCGTCATTTTTGACTGTTGGGCCGTCTTGGCGACGGGCGCCGCTTCCGGTGCGGCGGCAAAGGCGGTGCTGGCAAACGCGGCGGCGATGCAGAGGGCGATTAATTGTTTCATGGTAAATCCTTGTAGACGCAGTCAGTGGAAGGGGACATGCAATCGGCAGGCAATGCCGATATGCAGAACGTAACTAACTATATGACATTTATCAACAAAATTTCCACTCGAGTGTGTCTTTTTGTTACTGACAGGCACAAGGCGCTCCTCGGCTGACCCGGGCAGCCATGTTGCGGCGGCAGCGCCCCTGTTTTTTGCTATGCTAGCGTCTTTCCACCGGCCGATGCCGCTGCCTTGGCCGGCGCACCCTCAATACGGAGTAGTTATGGTCTCGTTGCAAGAGCAGTTTTTAAAGGCCGGCCTGGTCGACAAGAAGAAGGTCAAGCTGGCCAACCAGGACAAGAGCAAGCAAAAAAAGGACGAGCGCAAGAGCGGCACGCAAAGCGTCGACGAAGTGCGCCTGGCCGCGCTCGAGACCCAGCGCAAGAACGCGGAACGCGCGCGCGAACTGAACGCCCAGCGCGACGCTGCCGCCAACCAGAAAGCCATCGTGGCGCAGATCGCGCAAATGGTGCAAAAGAACCGCCAGAGCAAGGGCAACAACGGCGACGTGCCGTATAACTTCACGTTCAACAACAAGATCGAGCGCATCTACGTGACGGCGGCCGTGCAAGCCCACCTGGTGGCGGGCCGTTTGGTGATCGTCTGCCTGGGCGGCGCCGTGGAACTGGTGCCGCGCATCATCGCCGACAAGATCGCTGAACGCGACCCCGCCATCGTCGTGCGCGTGAAACAGGCCAGCACGGAAGTGGATGAGGATGATCCGTATGCGGCGTTCCAGATTCCTGATGATTTGATGTGGTAAACGGGTGGCCGTTCGGCGCGCCGCTTGCTCACATGCGGCGGCGCGACCAGCTGACGATGGACGGCCAGCGGTGGCTTTGCCGTATCCCATGGCGCCGGTTCATGGCGATGTCCGCGCCGTCGACTTGGCCGCAGCCCCGATCATTTTCCATCCGTTGCCGGAGGGGTCGCGAAAGCCGGCATCCACCTGCCCGTAGCGGTCCACGGGCTCCTGCGTGAATTCGACGCCGCACTTGCTCAGGCGTTCGTATGCGGCGCGGCAGTCGTCCACCTGCAGCACCAGCGGCGGCATGGCTCCCTTCGCCACGATTTCATGCAGGGCTTGCGCGGTTGCCGCGTCATGCATCGGCGGTCCGGGACGGAACAAGCCGAGCTGGAAGGATGGCTGGTCCGCAGGCTGCACCGTCAGCCAGCGATAGTCGCCGTTTCGGACGTCCGTGTGGACGCGAAATCCCAATTTTTCGACGTAGAACGCAAGCGCTTCGTCCTGGTCGCGCACATACAGGCCGACCACATTCACACTTTGAGTCATATCAGCTCCTTGAAATGAAGCTACAGTTTGCCAGTTGCTTTCCTGCGCCGCTTCTCCAAAACTGCGATATTCAGATTGGGCCGTTCGGCGTCGCGCATGACGCATTCGGGAATATGCTCCCCCATGTGCTGGATGGAGCGCTCGCGCATTCGCAGCTCGCCCGGGCTTGCGCCCGTGATGTCGCGGAAGATACGGCCAAAGGTGCCAAGACTGGTCCAGCCGGTTTGCAGTGCGATCTGCGTAATGGGCAGGTCGGTGCCGCGCAGCAGTGCCGTGGCCCGCTCGATACGGCGGGTAAGCAAGTAGCGGTGTGGGGGCAGGCCGAAGGCCTTTTTGAATTCGCGCGCGAAGTAGGCCATCGAGACGGCGCTCACCTGCGCCAAGCGGTGGACGGGCCAATCCTCATCGGGGGCGCCGTCCATTCTATCTTTCGCACGCAACAATCGCCGCAATAGCAGGGGACTCTGACCCATCCTATCCTCGCGCCAAACTGTTAGTTATCGGGACCGCCCACAGGAGCGGGGGAGACCGATACGGACTTCTCGGCCACAAACGAAAACGCCAACCTGCGAGGGTTGGCGTTCTGTAACAACTGATTCTTGGTGGCCCGGGGCGGAATCGAACCACCGACACAAGGATTTTCAATCCTCTGCTCTACCGACTGAGCTACCAGGCCAAGGTGGCGAATTATAGCAGACCAAAACGGGAATGCAAGAGCCGGCCGCGACTTTTCCTGTATTTCCCGGATTGGCATTGCGTTACTTGCGCGTGAATCAAATATGATTTGATATAAACGGTATTTTTCTCAATAAAGGATGGGCGCATAGTGTGGTCATCGACATGTATTTGAGAGGACTGCCGCATGAACACGACTACCCAACACACCGCCATCCCTGAAATCGGCCTGGGCACTTTCCGCCTGCAGGGCCAGGTCGTCATCGATTCCGTCACCACGGGCCTGGACGTCGGCTACCGCCATATCGACACGGCGCAAATCTACGGCAATGAAGCCGAAGTGGGCCAGGCGATCGCCGCCAGCGCCGTCCCGCGCGACGCGCTGTTCGTCACCACCAAGATCTGGATCGACAATCTTCAGCGCGACAAGCTCATTCCCAGCCTGAAGGACAGCCTGCGCAAGCTGCGGCTGGAACAACTGGACCTGACCCTGATCCACTGGCCGTCGCCGCAGGACGCCATTCCCGTGGCCGAGTACATGGAAGCGCTGGCGCAGGCCAAGGCGCAGGGATTGACCAAGGCCATCGGCGTATCGAATTTCACGAATGCGCAACTGCGGCAAGCCATCGATACGGTGGGCGCATCGGAAATCGCCACGCAGCAGGTCGAGATCCATCCTTTCCTGCAAAACCGCAAAGTCATCGATTTCGCGCGCAGCCAGGGCATCCACATCACGGCCTACATGCCGCTCGCGTATGGCAAGGTGGTCGTTGATCCCGTGATCCCGTGATCGCGGCCATCGCCGCCAAACATGGCGTGACGCCGGCGCAAGTGGCGCTGAGCTGGTCGCTGCAGCAGGGCTTTGCCGTGATCCCGTCGTCGACCAAACGCGCCAATCTGGAAGCGAACCTGCATTTCCAGCGCATCACCCTGTCGCCGGACGAGATGGCGCAGATGGCGACCCTGGAACGCGGCGAGCGCCTGGCCAACCCGGACGGCCTGGCGCCGCAGTGGGATTGAGATGGGTGCCATGACGAAACTGGGGCAGGGCGGTTTCAGCATCGGCCTGGAACTGCCGCTCGATAATGACTGGTCGTCTATGGGGCGGCAGGCGAATGCGGTGTCCGGCCGCGTGCCGGGCGAACCTGACCTGAAACAGCATGCTGCGCTGGCAAAGCTGGCCGACCGCCTCGGTTTCAAAGCCTTATGGCTGCGCGACGTGCCCCTGTACGACCCGTCGTTCGGCGACGCGGCCCAGGTCTTCGAGGTGTTTACGTATCTCGGCTACCTGGCCGGCATCACGGACAATATCTTGCTGGGCACGGCCGCCGTGGTGCTGCCGCTGCGCGAGCCGGTGCTGACGTTAAAAGCGGCGGCCAGCGTCGACCAGTTGAGCGGCGGGCGTTTGTTGCTGGGCGTGGCCAGCGGCGACCGGCCCGTCGAGTATCCCGTGTTCGGCCGCGATTTCGGCCAGCGCGGCGCCGCTTTCCGCGAACAGGTCGCCATGCTGCGCGACTGGGGCGAGACGCGCCTGCCGCCCGGCATCCGTCTGCTGCCGAAACCGGCCGCGCCTCTGCCGCTGCTGGTGGCGGGGCTGGCGCAGCAGTCGCCCGCGTGGATAGGCGCGCAGATGGATGGCTGGCTCGCCTATCCGGGCACGCCGGACGACCATGCGCGGCGCTCGGCGCAATGGCGCGCCGTGGCCGGAGACGACAAGCCGTATGTCAGCTTCATCCACCTGGACCTGGACGAAGATCCGAACCTGCCGCTGCAGCGCTTCCGCTTCGGCGGGCGCACGGGACGCGATGGCCTGATCGCCGAGCTGCACGCCATGCGCGCGGCCGGCGTGCGGCATATCGGCTTGCAGCTGCGGCAGAACCGCCGCCCGCTGGCCGAGACGATGCAGGAGATCGCGGAACACGTGTTGCCCGTCTTTCATGGCGCCGCTTGATCTGAGGCACGCGTTCTGTACTTC
This sequence comes from Janthinobacterium sp. KBS0711, assembly GCF_000988085.1. Lineage (NCBI taxonomy): Bacteria > Pseudomonadati > Pseudomonadota > Betaproteobacteria > Burkholderiales > Oxalobacteraceae > Janthinobacterium > Janthinobacterium sp. KBS0711. Next base: position 173,583 of record NZ_LBCO01000006.1, read on the forward strand.
CGGACTATCTGAAACAGGTGGGGCAAACGCTATAATGGCCGCATGAACAGTCCCACTTCCCCTACCATGCGGCGCTTCATGCACAGCCACAGCGACGTTTGCATCGTCGGCAACGGCGCCATCGCGAAAACCACGGCGCTGGCGTTTGCCCAGGCAGGACAAAGCGTCACCCTGCTATCTCCGGCGAGCCCGCCGGCATCCACGTCCGCTTCCGCCGTCAAGCCGGTCGAAGCCAGCTGGGATGTGCGCGTGTATGCGCTCAATCACACGGCGCACCAGTTGCTGTCGTCGCTGAAGGTGTGGGGCGCCCTGGAGGCCGACAGGGTGGCGCCCGTCGACGCCATGCTGGTCAACGGCGACGGCGCGCAGGCGGGCGGACTCGGTTTCGACGCCTACGGCGCCCATGTGGGCAGCCTGGCGTGGATCATCGAAGACCGCAATCTGGGCCAGGCGCTGGACGCCGCCCTGAAATTCGCGCCGAACGTCAGCGTGCTGCAAGGCCGCGCCAGCCGCCTGGAATGGACGAATGACTCGGCCATCGTGCACCTTGATGGCGGCGATACCATCACCTGCGCGCTGGTGGTGGGCGCGGACGGCGCCCAGTCGTGGGTGCGGGGCCAGTGCGACATCGGCCTCGATTATCGCTCGTACGGCCAGCGCGGCGTGGTCAGCAACTTCGCCTGCGAAAAGCCGCACCATGGCGCGGCCCACCAGTGGTTTACGGGCAGCGAAGGCATCGTCGCGCTATTGCCGCTGCCGGGCGACCGGGTTTCGCTCGTCTGGTCGGCGCCCGATGCGCTGGCCGATACCTTGATGGCCGAACCGGCCGACGCTCTGGCCGCGCGCCTGGCCGCATACTGCCAGGACAAACTGGGCAAGCTGACGCCTTTGCAGCCGGAGCTGGTGCGCGCATTTCCCCTGACCCTGATGCGCCCGCACGCCATGGTGGCGCCGCGCGTGGCCCTGGTGGGCGACGCCGCCCACGTGGTCCATCCGATGGCTGGCCACGGCATGAACCTGGGCTTTGCCGACGTGGCGCAGCTGGTCAAGACGATCAGCGAACGCGAAGCGCACCGCGGTATCGGCGACGAACGCGTGCTGGCCCGCTATGCGCGCGCGCGCAAGGAAGACGTGCTGCTGATGCAGTTGGCGACCGATGGCCTGGCGCGATTATTTGGCGCCGATCTGGAACCGTTGCGCGTGGTTCGCAATTTGGGATTAAACTTGCTGGATAAATTACCTGCCCTGAAGCGGAAAATGATTTCGCATGCATTGGGACACCAGTAAATATCAGCGTATCTTAAGATATCGCCGGATAATGGCAGCAGTGAAAATTCAAGGTCGCCGCAGCTGGTCTGCGGCGATCGTTTTGTCAAAGAGGTAACGGCGCCGGGCCCCCTGCCAGTTTCGCCGGGCGTTACAAGTGGAGAAGTGATAGTGATGAAAATGAGCAGAATCGCATTGGTACTGGCCTCGGGCCTGATGATGTCGTGCGCCGGCGCGGAAACGCCGACGGAAGCGAGCATCAAAAAGCTGATCGAGCCGCGCCTGGGCGAAGGCGCCAAGGTCGATTCGGTCAAGGAAACACCGTACGGCGGCCTGTACGAAGTGCGCACGGGCGGCGACATCCTGTACACGGACAAGTCCGCCCAATACCTGTTCGTCGGCCACGTCTTCGACGCCAAGACGTCGCAGGATCTGACCAAGGTGCGCCTGGACGAAGTCAATCGCATCAAGTTCTCCGACCTGCCGCTCGATTCGGCCATGAAGACCGTCAAGGGCAATGGCAAGCGCGTGATCGCCGTGTTCGAAGATCCGAACTGCGGCTATTGCAAGCGCTTCCGCCAGAACGCGCTGAAGGAAATCGACAACGTCACCGTCTACACCTTCATGTACAACATCCTGTCGCCCGATTCGATCGCCAAGTCGCGCAATATCTGGTGCTCGCCGGACCGCAACAAGGCCTGGGATGACTGGATGCTGAACGGTAAAGTGCCTGCCGCATCGCCAGCCAACTGCGCCAACCCGCATGAAAAAATCCTGGCCCTGGGCCAGCAGCTGCGCGTTTCGGGCACGCCAGCCATCTTCTTTGCCGACGGCAGCCGCATTCCTGGCGCAGTCGATGCGAAAACGCTGGAGCAGAAATTCTCGACCATTAAGTAATCCGGGCTGTCGCCAGGAAGGCTGGACGGCGCGCCCTCGCAAGGCGCGCTTTTTTTTGCATTTTTTCCGCTGTCGTATCATCAAGTGTTGTTCGTAGACGCCATAACAATCCAAAGAGGGGAAGCAGCAGATGATTACCTTGAATATCAACGGACGCGACACGCAGGTCGACGCCGATCCTTCCACGCCCATCCTGTGGGCGCTGCGCGACAACCTGAACATGACGGGCACCAAGTTCGGTTGCGGCGCGGCCCTGTGCGGCGCCTGCACGGTGCACCTCGACGGCCAGCCGATCCGCTCGTGCATCACGCCGATTTCCTCGGTGGGCGCGCAAAAGATCACCACCATCGAAGCGATGGAAAACGACCAGGTAGGCAAGGCCGTGCAGGCGGCATGGGTGCGCCACGACGTGCCGCAATGCGGCTACTGTCAAAGCGGCCAGGTGATGAGCGCCACGGCGCTGCTGCGCACCAACAAGGCGCCCAGCGATGCCGACATCGACGGCGCCATGAGCGGCAATATCTGCCGCTGCGGCACCTATCAACGGATCCGCGCAGCCATCAAGGACGCGGCCAAGACCCTGGCCTGAGGAGAACGGCATGCGTATCGAATGGTTGAATCAGGAAGCATTGCAGCATGGCGGGGTGACCCTGGGTGCGGCGCTGGCATCGACGCCGGTGGCTGTGGTTGGCGCGGCCGATGGCGTGTCGCGGCGCGGTTTCATGAAGGCCGGCGCGGTGGCTGGCGGCGGCTTGATGCTGGGCTTTTTCCTGCCCGGTGCCGGCAAGCTGGCGCAGGCGGCCGATGCCGCTCCGGCCAAGCCCGTGTATGCGCCGAACGCGTTTTTGCACATCGCGCCCGATAACACGGTGACGGTGCAGGTGAACCGGCTGGAATTCGGCCAGGGCGTGCAAACGAGCTTGCCCATGCTGATCGCCGAGGAACTCGATGCCGACTGGAGCCTCGTGCATGGCGCCCTGGCGCCGGCCGGCGAGCAGTACAAGGATGCCGCCTACGGCATGCAGATGACGGGCGGCTCGGGCAGCATCGTCCATTCGTTTACGCAGTACCGCGAAATTGGCGCCAAGGCGCGCGCCATGCTGGTAGGCGCCGCCGCCGCGCAGTGGAAAGTCAATCCCGACCAGGTGCGCGCCGCCAAGGGCGTGCTGTATGGCCCCGGCGGACAAAAGGCGACGTATGGCGAATTTGCCGACGCGGCCATGCGCCAGCCCGTGCCCGCCACCGTGAAGCTGAAAGACCCGCGCGAATTTTCCATCATCGGCAAACCCGTGAAACGTTTGGACGCGGCCGCCAAGTCGACGGGAAAACAGCAGTTCGGCATCGACTTCAAGCCGCCCGGCGCGAAAGTGGCCATGGTGGCGCGCCCGCCCGTGTTTGGCGCCAAGGTGGCGAAATTCGACGCCAGCAAGGCGAAAGCCATCAAGGGCGTGCTCGAGGTGCTGGAAGTGAAGACGGACCGTGGCGGCAGCGGCGTGGCCGTCATCGCCGACGGCTACTGGCCCGCCAAGCAGGGACGCGACGCGCTGGCGATCGAGTGGGATACGAGCGCCGTGGAAAAGGTCAGCAGCGACAGGCAACTGGCCGCCTTCAAGGCGCTGGCGAAAACGCCGGGCACCGTTGCCAGACCTGCCGACATGGGCAAGCTGGCGTCGGCGCCGAAAAAGATCGAAGCCGTGTACGAATTCCCCTACCTGGCGCACGCGCCGATGGAGCCGCTCAACTGCGTCGTCGACCTGCAGGCCGACAAATGCACGATGTGGGTCGGTTCGCAATTCCAGACGGGCGACCAGGCGGCGATTGCCGCCACTTCCGGCCTGAAACCGGAGCAGGTGACCTTGCACACGATGATGGCCGGTGGCGGCTTTGGCCGGCGCGCCGTGCCGAGTTCCGATTACGTGGTCGAAGCCGTCAACGTCGCCAAGGCGTACCGCGCGGCGGGCAAGAGCGGCCCGCTAAAGCTGATGTGGAGCCGCGAGGATGACATCAAGGGCGGCTACTACCGGCCGTCGCATGTGCACCGCGCGCAGATCGGCCTCGACGCCAAAGGGAAAATCCTCGCCTGGGACCACACCATCGTGGGTCAGTCCATCATGGCCGGCACGCCGTTCGAAGCCTTCATGGTGAAAAATGGCGTCGACGGCACCATGGTCGAAGGCATGGGCGAGCCGTACACCCTGCCGATGAAGCTGTCCGTGCACACGGCCAAGGCGAACGTGCCCGTGCTGTGGTGGCGCTCCGTCGGTTCGACGCATACGGCCTTCGTCATGGAAACCCTGATCGACGAGGCGGCGCACGTGGCGAAGATGGACCCCGTCGCCTACCGCAAGCAGCTGATCGACGCCAAGCACACGCGCCACATCGCCGCGCTGGACCTGGCCGTGGCCAAGTCCGGCTATGGCAAGAAGAAGCTGCCGAAGGGACAAGCCTGGGGCGTGGCCATGCACGAGTCGTTCAATTCCGTCGTCGCCTACGTGGTGACGGCATCGGTGGTGGAAGGCGCGCCCAAGCTGCACCAGGTATGGGCCGGCGTGCATTGCAACCTGGCCGTCAATCCGCTGACGATCGAGGCGCAAGTGCAGGGCGCCGCGCTGATGGCGCTGGGCATGACCATTCCCGGCGCGGCCATCACGCTCAAGGACGGCGTGGTGGAGCAGCAGAACTTCGGCGACTACCCGGTGCCGCGCATGCCCGACATGCCGGTGATCGAGGTGCACCTGGTGCCGTCGGGCGACGCGCCGACGGGCATGGGCGAACCGGGCGTGCCGCCATTGGCGCCTGCCTTTGCCAATGCGCTGTTCGCCCTGACGGGCAAGCGCCTGCGCAAGCTGCCGTTCGACCTGGCGGCCGCATGACGGCAGCGGTTTTTTGAGTACGGTCGGCATCTTGCTGGCAGCCGGAAGGGGGCGCAGGTTCGACCCTTCCGGCGTACAGAACAAATTATTGCAGCCGCTGGCCGAAGGCCCGCATGCGGGTTCGCCGGTGGTCGTGGCGGCCGCAAAAGCCATGCTGGCGGCCTTGCCGCGCGTGCTGGCCGTGGTGCGTGCCGACGACACGCAGGTGGCGCGTGTGCTCGGCGCGCTGGGCTGCGAAGTGCGCGTCTGCCATGACGCCGACACGGGCATGGCCGCCTCGCTGACCTGCGCCATCGATTATGTGCGCGGCGCGCCGGGCTGGCTGATCGCCCTGGGCGACATGCCTTTCGTGGAAGCGGCTACAATCGCCGCCTTGTCGCAAGCCATCGGCGATGGCGCGCGCATCGCCGTGCCCGTGTTCCAGGGACGGCGCGGCAATCCTGTCGCGTTCAGCGCCTTCCACTTGCCGCTGCTGCTGGCGCTCGATGGCGACCAGGGCGCGCGCAGCATCGTCAACAGCCATGCCGTATGCGAAGTGACAGTGGACGATGGCGGCATCTTGCGCGATATTGATACACCTGACGATTTGTCGCCGGTGCATGGCGCGCCCGGGCGATTGTAGAACATCCATGCCAGACACGAGGAAAACATGAAGAAAGCACCGATTAAAAAAATCACCGCAAAAGCCTCCGGCAATGCCATAAGCAAAGCCGCAGCGAAAACCAAGGCGAAAGCCGCACCGGCCGCCGGCATCATCTACAGCATCGCCGCAGCGGACCTGGCAGGCCACATGTTCAAGGTGACGTTGACGGTCAAGTCGCCGGCCGCCATCGGCCAGGTATTGTCCTTGCCGGCCTGGATCCCGGGCAGCTACATGATCCGCGAATTTTCGCGCAACATCGTCAGCATCCGCGCCGAATCCGAAGGCAAGGCTGTGGCGCTGACCAAGTTGGACAAGCATTCGTGGCAAGCCGCGCCGTGCAAGGGCCCTTTGATGGTCGAATACGACGTGTATGCATGGGATTTGTCCGTGCGCGCCGCCCATCTGGACCAGAATCACGGCTTCTTCAACGGCACCAGCGTGTTCCTGCGCGTGCTGGGCCAGGAATCCGACGCCCATGAAGTGCACATCGTGCAGCCGAAGGATGCGGCCTGCAAGACCTGGCGAGTGGCCACCACCCTGCCGGAACTCAAGGCGAAGCGCTACGGCTTCGGCAGCTACCAGGCGGCCAACTACGATGAGCTGATCGACCACCCGGTGGAGATGGGCGACTTCGCGCTGGCCACCTTCACCGCGCATGGCGTGCCGCACGATATCGTCGTCACGGGCAAGGTGCCGAACCTGGACCTGGACCGTCTGTGCCGCGACCTGAAAGCCATCTGCGAAACGCAGATCGCCTTTTTCGAGCCGAAGACAAAGAAAGCGCCGATGGACCGCTATGTGTTCATGACCATGGCCGTCGGCGACGGTTACGGCGGCCTCGAACACCGCGCCTCGACGGCGCTGATCTGCGCGCGCGCCGACTTGCCGACGACGGCGTCCACCAGCACCGAGATCGGCGACGGCTACCTGAAATTTCTGGGCTTGTGCAGCCACGAGTACTTCCACACCTGGAACGTCAAGCGTATCAAGCCGGCCGCCTTTGCACCGTACAACCTGCAGGCGGAAAGCTATTCTCCGCTGCTGTGGCTGTTCGAAGGCTTCACCAGCTATTACGACGACCTGATGCTGGTGCGCGCGGGCCTGATCGACGAGGCGGCCTATTTCAAGCTGCTCGGAAAAACCGTCAACAGCGTCTTGCGCGGCAGCGGCCGCACCAAGCAAAGCGTGGCCGACTCCAGCTTCGACGCCTGGGGCAAGTACTACCGCCAGGATGAAAACGCGCCGAACGCCATCGTCAGCTACTACACCAAGGGTTCGCTGATCGCGCTGGCCTTCGACCTGACGATCCGCACGAAGACGAATGGCGAGAAATCGCTGGACGACGTGATGCAGGCGCTGTGGCAGCGCTATGGCCGCGATTTCTACAAGGGCAAAGCGCGCGGCGTGACGCCGGCCGAAGTCGAAGCCCTGTTCGATGAAGTCTGCGGCACGCGCATGAAGCCGTTCTTCGAACGCTACATCCGCGGCACGGACGACGTGCCGCTGGCGCGCCTGCTGGCGCCGTTCGGCGTGAAATACAGCGACGCGCGCAAGGCCGAAAAAGCCAGCCTCGACGTCAACCTGGGCCGCGACGGCAACGACGCCAAACTGGCGCAGGTGCACCAGGGCGGCGCCGCCCACGTGGCCGGCTTGTCGGCGGGCGACGTGCTGGTGGCCGTCGATGGCTTGCGCGTGACGGGCAGCAACCTGGACACCTTGCTGGGCCGTTACGCCGTCGGCGCCAAGGTGGCGGTCCACGCCTTCCGCCGCGACGAGCTGATGACATTCGCCGCCGTGCTGCAGGGCGACCGCGTGCCCGGCGTCAGCTTGAGCCTGCTGCCGGCGCCAAAGAAAGCCACGGGGCCGAAGCGTCCTAGCGCTGTATAAGCTGTTCGTCATGCGGTAAGACAAAACCGGCCGTCACTGGCCGGTTTTGTATTTCAGGCCGCCATTTCAATGGCAACTGATCCGCCGGCACTCGCGGCTTGCCATCATATTTACTGCAAATGAACTAATTTTTCTTTAACTAAACTAAAATTGCCGAACTGATTCTTTTAGGCCGCGCCCAACGTGGAAACCCTCGATCCCCGAACCATCATGCTGATGACGACCCTGATGTGCGGGGCCATGAGCATCGTCATGTTCTCGGTGTATCGCAGTTTCCGGCGCGAGGTGCATGGACTGGGGCATTGGGCGGCCGGTTTGCTGTTGCTGGTGTGCGCGTCCCTGCTGTTCGGCACCCGCGAAGTGCTGCCGCCGGCATTGTCCATGCTCGCGGCCAATGCGGCGCTGGTGGCCGGCATCGGCCTGTCGATGCTGGGCACGGAGACATTCTTCGGCCTGGCGCCCAGCCGCCGCGCCTATCTGCTGATACTCGGCCTGGCCATCGCCGGCAATAGCTGGTGGCTGCTGGCGCGCCCCGATTTCTCGGCGCGCGTGGCGGTCTTTTCCCTGCTGGTCTTCCTGTTTTATGCGCGCCAGGTGCAACTGGTGTGGCGCCATGGCGAACGCCATTTCTCGAGTTTTTTCTTTGGCGCGCTGATGCTGATGCAAGCTGTCGTGGTGCTGGTGCGCGGCGTATCGGCCCTGCTGCATGGCGGCGCCAGCGTGAATTTGACGGTGGCCGGCACGCCGGCCGGTATTTATCTGGCGGTCGCCAATTTCATGGCGCTGCTGCTGACGGTGGGCTTCATGACGGTGGCGACGCGGCGCCTGCAGCAGATACTGGAGCGCCGTTCGACCCACGATCCGCTGACGCAAGTGCTGAACCGGCGCGGCTTTGGCGACGCCTATGCGCGAGAACTAGGCAATCTGCGGCGCCGCCGTTTGCCGCTGACACTGCTCAGCATCGACCTCGATTACTTCAAATTGATCAATGACAGCTACGGTCATGCGGTGGGCGACCAGGTGCTGGCGCACGTGGCCACCGTTATCAAGGGCGCCTTGCGCGAATCGGATTGCGTGGCGCGTTTCGGCGGCGAGGAGTTCGTCGTGCTGATGCCGGACATGCCAGCGCATAACGCGCTGGGCGTGGCCGAACGCATCCGCGCCTTGCTGCACGAGCCCAGTCGGCTGCCACCGTGTACGGTCAGCATCGGCGTCGCTTGCCAGGCATCGGTGGTGGAAGGGCTGGAACAGCTGCTGTCGCGCGCCGATGCGGCCCTGTACCTGGCCAAGGAACGGGGACGCGACCGCATCGAATTCGATGCTTGCGTGTTTACTGAGGACCGGACAATGTCCGCAGCTGGAAGCGGTACTGGTCGTTGAACAGGAAGGTTTCGGAAAAATCGAAGGTCCGGGCGTGGCGGCGCATCAGGTGTGCCGCTGGCGGAAAGAACACTGGCACGCGTCGCACGGCGGCCAGCGCCGCGGCCGAGGCTTCGCTGTCGCGCGAACGGTGCACGTGCACGCTTTTCAGTTCGCCGTCGGGTCCCACGCTCAGGTCGAGCACGACGATGGCCGGCAACATGGGCGGCAGGCGCCCGCTGAATATGTATTCTGCGTTGGCCGCCATGATCTGCTGCGCCACCAGCGACTTATAGGCGTCGATGCTGGCGGCCAGCTGTATCGCGGCCGGCGTGCGAGGGGGCGCGGACGTGGGTGTGTTCAGCGCTGGCGGGGGCGTACTTTGACAGGCTGCCAGCAGGCTGGCGGCGGCAAGGACGGTGATCGCGTGTCTCATGGCTGCCAGCCTACCATGGTTTAACTGAACAGGCGTTCCAGCTCCACGCCGGGGTCTGGCGCGCGCATGAACGCTTCGCCTACGAGGAAGCTGTGGATGTGCGCGTCGCGCATGCGTTGCACGTCGGTCGTGGTATGGATGCCCGATTCCGTGATGATCAACTTGTCTTGCGGAATGCGCGGCAGCAGGCCGAGTGTCGTTTCCAGCGACGTTTCGAACGTGCGCAAGTTGCGGTTGTTGATGCCGATCAGCGCGCTCTTGAGCTTGAGCGCCGCCGTCAGTTCTTCGCCGTCATGGCTTTCGATCAGCACGCCCATGCCCAGTTCGTGGGCGCACGCTTCCATCTCCGCCATCAGGCCATGGTCGAGCGCCGCGACGATCAGCAAGATGCAGTCGGCGCCCATGGCCCGCGCTTCATAGATCTGGTACATGTCGACCATGAAATCCTTGCGCAGCACGGGGATGGCGCAGGCGGCGCGCGCCTGCTGCAGATACTCCACGCTGCCTTGGAAGAACTGCTCGTCCGTCAGCACGGACAGGCAGGCCGCGCCGTGCTGGGCATAGCTGGCGGCGATATCAGACGGGCGGAAGTCGGCGCGGATGACGCCTTTCGACGGCGACGCCTTTTTGACTTCGGCGATGATGCCGGGCTTGCCGGCGGCGATGTGCTGGCGCAGGCTCGCTTCAAAGCCGCGCAGGCCGGCGCGCAGGTCGCTGTCGCTTTCCACGTCGCCGCGCAGGCTGGCCAGGCTGCGGCGGGCTTTGGCCTTGGTCACTTCATCGGCTTTTACGGCCAGGATTTTATCGAGTATGTCGGACATGATGATCGCTATTCTATAAGGGAGGGCGGAGGACTTACGCTTGCGCCGGGGTGCCCAGCTGCTGCGTCACCTGCACGAATTGGTCGAGTTTCGCCAGCGCGGCGCCCGAGCTGACGGCGGTGCGCGCGCGCGCCAGGCCGTCTTCGATCGAGCTGGCCACGCCGGCCGCGTACAGGGCCGTGCCTGCGTTCAGGGCAACGATGTCGGCGGCGGCTCCAGGCTCGCCGCGCAGCGCTTCCATCATCTTGGCTTTCGATTCGACGGAGTCGGCCACCTTCAGGTTGCGGCTGGCGATCATCGACATGCCGAAGTCTTCCGGATGGATTTCATATTCGCGGATTTCACCGTTGACCAGTTCACCGACCATGGTGGCCGCGCCCAGCGATACTTCATCCATATTGTCGCGGCCATACACGACGATGGCATGCTGCGCGCCCAGGCGCTGCAGCACGCGCACCTGGATGCCGACCAGGTCGGCGTGGAACACGCCCATCAGAATATTCGGCGCGCCGGCGGGATTCGTCAGCGGACCGAGGATATTGAAGATCGTGCGCACGCCCAGTTCGCGGCGCACGGGCGCCGCATGCTTCATGGCCGCATGGTGGTTCGGCGCGTACATGAAGCCGATGCCCGTCTGCGCGATTGACTGGGCGATCTGCTCGGGCTGCAGGTTGATGTTGACGCCCAGGGAGTCCAGCACGTCGGCGCTGCCGGATGAGGACGAGACGCTGCGCCCGCCATGCTTGGCCACGCGCGCGCCGGCGGCGGCCGCCACGAACATCGAGGCGGTGGAAATGTTGAAGGTGTGCGCGCCGTCGCCGCCCGTGCCGACGATGTCGAGCAGGTTGGTGGTGTCGGCCATGGGCACCTTGGTGGAAAACTCGCGCATCACTTGCGCGGCGGCGGCGATTTCGCCGATGGTTTCCTTTTTCACGCGCAAGCCCATGGTGAGGGCCGCGATCATGGTGGGGGACATTTCGCCGGACATGATCTGGCGGAACAGGTACAGCATTTCGTCGTGAAAGATCTCGCGGTGTTCGATGCAGCGCAGCAGGGCTTCTTGTGGGGTGATCGGCATGATGCTTCCTTCTTCAATGATGGCGCAGGAGGACACTGATGGCACGCCGGGGCGTGCGCATGGGATCAGCGCTCGAGAAAATTCTTCAGCAGGGCGTGGCCGTGTTCCGAGAGGATCGATTCGGGGTGGAACTGCACCCCCTCGATATCGTATTCCCGGTGGCGCACGCCCATGATTTCGCCGTCGTCCGTCCACGCCGTCACTTCCAGACAGGAAGGCAGCGAGGCGCGTTCGATCGCCAAAGAGTGGTAGCGGATCACTGTGAAGGGGCTGGGCAAGCCTTTGAAAACGCCCACGCCCGTATGCGCGATGAGGGAAGTCTTGCCATGCATGACTTGCTTGGCGCGGATGACTTTACCGCCAAACGCTTCGCCGATGGCCTGGTGGCCCAGGCACACGCCCAATATCGGCTTCTTGCCGGCGAAGTGCTTGAGCACTGCCACCGAAATGCCCGCCTGCGCCGGCGCTTTCGGGCCGGGCGAGATGCAGATGCGGTCCGGATTCAGCGCCTCGATCTGTTCGATCGTGATTTCATCGTTGCGGTAGACCCGCACGTCTTCGCCCAGTTCACCGAAATACTGCACGATGTTGTAGGTGAAGGAGTCGTAGTTGTCGATCATCAGCAGCATCTTAAAACTCCCCATCCAGGCCATCTTGCACTTGTTCGGCGGCGCGCAGCACTGCCCGCGCCTTGTTTTCGGTTTCCTGCCATTCCATTTCGAGGACCGAGTCGGCCACGATGCCGGCCGCGGCCTGCACGTACAGCATGCCGTCCTTGATCACGCCCGTGCGAATCGCAATCGCCACGTCCATTTCGCCGCCAAACGACAGGTAGCCGCAGGCGCCGCCATAGATGCCGCGCTTGGTGATTTCCAATTCATCGATCACTTCCATGGCGCGCACTTTCGGCGCGCCCGTCAGGGTGCCGGCCGGGAACGTCGCGCGCAGCACGTCCAGGTTCGACAAGCCTTTCTTCAAGGTGCCTTCCACGTTCGAGACGATGTGCTGCACGTGCGAGTATTTTTCGATGACCATGCGGTCGGTGACGTGCACGCTGCCTGTTTCGGCGATACGGCCGATGTCGTTGCGCGCCAGGTCGATCAGCATCACGTGCTCGGCGATCTCTTTCGGATCGGCCAGCAGCTCGGCGGACAGCTCGGCGTCGCGTTCCGGCGTGGCGCCGCGCGGGCGCGTGCCGGCGATGGGGCGCAGGGTGACCTTCTTGCCGCCGTCGGCCGTGTTCTCGTTGCGCACCAAAATCTCGGGCGAGGCGCCGATGATCTGCATGTCGCCGAAATTATAGAAGTACATATACGGCGACGGGTTCAGCGAACGCAGGGCGCGGTACAGGGTCAGCGGCGAATCGACATACGGTTTGCGGATGCGCTGGCCGATCTGCACCTGCATCAGGTCGCCGGCCATCACGTATTCGTGCGCCTTGGCGACGGCCTTCAGGTAGTCTTCCTTGGCAAAATCGCGGATGGTTTCCGTGCGCACGGAAGCGCTGGTGACGGGCGCATCGACGCCGCGGCGCAGCATCATGCGCAAGTCTTTCAGGCGCTGGCGCGCTTTGCTGAACGACTCGGGCTGCGCCGTGTCGGCGTAGACGATCAGGTAGAGTTTGCCGGACAGGTTGTCGATGACGGCCAGTTCCTCCGTCACCATCAGCTGGATGTCGGGCAGGTTCAGGTCATCCTTCGGCGCGCCGCCGGCCAGTTTTTTCTCGATGTGGCGCACGGTGTCGTAGCCGAAGTAGCCGGCCAGGCCGCCGCAGAAGCGCGGCATGCCGGGGCGCAGGGCCACCTTGAAGCGCGACTGGTACTGTTCGATGAAGTCGAGCGGATTGCCTTCGTGCTCTTCGATCACGACGCCGTTCTTGACGATTTCCGTGTGGCTGCCGTAGCTGCGCAACACGGTCGTGGCGGGCAAGC
>NZ_LBCO01000006.1:186817-193541 GCF_000988085.1 Janthinobacterium sp. KBS0711
TAGCGGCCGAAGCGTTCGCCGCCGACGACGGATTCGAGCAAGAAGGTATTCTTGCCGCCTTGCTGGGTCTGCGCCAGTTTCAGGTACAGCGTGAGCGGGGTTTCCAGGTCGGCGAAGGCTTCCGCGATCAGGGGGATGCGGTTGTAGCCTTGCTGGCCCAGCGATTTGAATTCGAGTTCGGTCATGTGTCTCTCCATGCCGCCAGGGTACGCATGTGCACGATGCACTAGCCCTGCGGTGGGTTATCAAAAAACCTGCCGGTGCATACGGTACGCAAATGCGCGCGTGCAGCCGGCAGCAATCTTACACGGCTCGGCCCTTAGGCCTGCCAGGATTGCCAGCGTCGCCAAAGCCAGGCCTCAATCGAGCCGGTTTGGGTGACATTGTGTTTTTTGATGAGAAACGTGTTCACGATATGGTGTTGGGTTTGGTCAGTATGCTGGTCTGTTGTGCATGCTAATAAAATCTGCCGCTTCGAGCAGCGTATTTACTATACCATCGGAATCGGTATCGTGTATAGAGTGTCCGTGGTTGTAGCCATACGGTACCGTCAATACGGGGCAAGCCGCAGCCCGGGCCGCTTGCGCGTCGTTCGATGAGTCGCCGATGGCCACCACTTTGGCGGGCGCCAGGTCGAAGTCCGCGCACACTTGCAGCAGCGGCATCGGGTCCGGTTTTTTCCTGGGCAGCGAATCGCCGCCGTAGACGATCTCGAAATACCCATCGAGTTTCTTCTGCTTCAGCAGGGGCAGGGCGAAGGCGATTGGCTTGTTGGTCACGCAGGCGAGGCGCAAGCCCGCTGCCTTCATTGCCGCCAGCCCCGCTTCCACATCCGGATACAGGGTGCTGAACTGGCCATTGATGGCCAGGTAGTGGCGCTGGTAGCCGTCCATCGCCTGCTCGAAACGCTGTTCCACGCCGGCCGCATCGAAGTCGAGCGCCAGCACGGTGCGGATCAGGTTTTCCGAGCCCTTGCCGACCATCAGCTTGATGGCGTCGGCGCTGATGGGCGCCAGGTCCAGCTCGGCGCGCATGCCGTTGATGGCGACATGGAAATCGGGCACGGTGTCGAGCATCGTGCCATCGAGGTCGATGATGGCGGCGCGCACGCCGGCCAGTACGTGGTCTTTCACCGTGCCCGCTTGCATCAGGCGCCCTTGACGGCTGCCAGCTCGGCGCGCATGGCGTCGATGACGGCTTTGTAGTCGGGCTTGCCGAAGATGGCCGAACCGGCGACAAAGGTGTCGGCGCCGGCGGCGGCGGCAGCGGCGATGTTGTCGATCTTGATGCCGCCGTCGACTTCCAGCATGATGTCACGGCCCGATTCGTCGATCATGCGGCGCGCTTCGGCGATTTTCTTCAGCGCGTGCGGAATGAAGGACTGGCCGCCGAAGCCTGGATTGACGGACATGATCAGGATGATGTCGATCTTGTCCATCACGTGTTCCAGGTAGTGCAGCGGCGTGCCCGGGTTGAATACCAGGCCCGATTTGCAGCCATTGTCGCGGATCAGTTGCAAGGAACGGTCGACGTGATCCGACGCTTCCGGATGAAAGGTGATGATGTTCGCGCCAGCCTTGGCGAAATCCGGGATAATGCGATCGACAGGCTTGACCATCAGGTGCACGTCGATGGGCACTTGCACGTGCGGGCGGATCGCTTCGCACACCAGCGGGCCGATGGTCAGGTTCGGCACATAATGGTTATCCATCACGTCGAAGTGGATGATGTCGGCGCCGGCGGTAACGACGTTGCGCACTTCCTCGCCCAGGCGGGCAAAGTCGGCGGACAGGATGCTGGGAGCGATACGGAATGTAGTCATGGTGGAGTAGCCAAAGGATAGAAAATGCGAAGATGCGCTATTTTACGCTTGACGCCGCTACCATGCCTTATTGAAGCACGATGAAACACAGAATACGCATCGCGCGATGGTCTATGCGTCGCGCGCGACACACAATACGACTGGCAATGTCTGAATAGGAATGATGATGGCGACTTATGAATTTACGGTAACGGTCAAGACGCAATACCTGCCCGAGCAATCGGCACCGGACCAGGGGCGGCACGTGTTCAGCTACACGATCCGCGTCGTCAACACGGGCACGGCTGGCGCGCAGCTGATTTCGCGCCACTGGGTCATCACGGATGCGAACAACAAGGTGGAAGAGGTGCGCGGCCTGGGCGCCGTCGGTCACCAGCCGCTGCTGCAGCCGGGCGAGCAGTTCGAATACACGAGCGGCACCATGCTGGGCACGCCGCAAGGCTCGATGCACGGCGAGTATTTCTGCGTGGCCGAAGATGGCCATCAGTTCGAAGCGCCGATTCCCGAGTTCGTGCTGTCCGTGCCGCGCACCCTGCATTGATGCAACGCGGGGGCTTGCGCCCCCTTACTTCAGTTTTTCGGTGCTGTCCTGTTCTTCGCCGAGCTGCTTGCGTGCAGGCGGTGCGGGTTTTTTACCCGAATACATGGTCCACCAGACTATAAATGCCAGCAAGAAGAACGCTACCAGCGCCTCTATCATCAAGATCCACATACGCACCCCTATGTTATTTACCCGCAGCTTAGTATTTACCCGCCGTCTGTTGACACGCGGTAGTCTACCCGTTTCAGTCGGCGCCGTCGCGCTTGTCCTGTCCGCCTGTACTACGCCGCCGGCAGAGCCAGTCGCCGCGACTGGCAAGGCGCCGGCGATTGCCCCGACTGTCGTCAAGCCGGTTCCGGCCAAGCCGGCCGACGCCAAGGATGTCACGGATGCGGCAGCCCCCACCTTCGTGCCCGCCAAGTTTGCCGCCTTGCCTGGCTGGGCCCGCGACGACATGCGCGCCGCCTGGCCAGCGTTCATGGCCTCGTGCGGCGTGCTGGTCAAACGGCCGGACTGGAAGGAGTCGTGCACGATCGCGCGCCAGGTGAATGCCGACAGCGACAAGGCCATCCGCCTGTTTTTCGAGACCTTCTTTGTGCCCAATCAAGTCATCACGGCCGATGGCGCCAGCACCGGCTTGGTGACGGGTTATTACGAGCCGCTGTTGCACGGCGCGCGCAAGCGGGGCGGTCCATACCAGACGCCGCTGTACAAGGTGCCCGACGACCTGGTCACCGTCGACCTGGCCGGCGTGTATCCGGAACTGAAGAACATGCGCTTGCGTGGCAAGCTGGTCGGCAAGAAGGTGGTGCCGTACGCTACCCGTGCCGACATCGAGCGCGCCACGTCCGTCACGGGCAAGGAATTGCTGTGGGTGGATGACGAAGTCGAAGCCTTCTTCCTGCAAGTGCAGGGATCCGGGCGCGTGCAGCTGACCGATACGCAGGAAACCGTGCGCGTGGCATACGCGGATCAAAATGGCCATCCCTACAAATCGATCGGCCGCTACCTGGTCGACAAGGGCGAGCTGACCCTGAGCCAGGCGTCCGCGCAGGGCATCAAGGCGTGGATCGCCGGCCATCCTACGCGCAAGGATGAATTGTTCAACGCCAATCCCAGCTATGTGTTCTTTAAGGAAGAGCGCTTGCCTGATCCGAAAGTGGGGCCGAAGGGCGCGTTGGGCGTGCCGCTGACGCCGCAGCGCTCGGTGGCCATCGATTCGCGCTTTTTGCCGCTGGGTGCGCCCGTGTTTTTGGCCACCACGCAAGCCAATAGCGAGATTCCCATGCAGCGTCTGGTGATGGCGCAGGATACGGGCGGCGCCATTCGCGGGCCTATCCGTGTCGATTACTTCTTTGGTTTTGGCGCGGAAGCGGCCGAGAATGCGGGCCGCATGAAGCAGAGCGGCGCCGTGTGGGTGCTGTTGCCGAAGCAGGCGCCGGCGCGCTGAGATTCTCGCGGCGCCGGGCAGTTCGTGGTGTCGCTTAGCGCAGGACCATCACTGGCAATTGAGTGTGGGCCAGCACTTTTTGCGTTTCGCTGCCCACGAACAGTTTGTTCAAACCCTTGCGGCCGTGCGAGGCCATCAGGATGATGTCGCAATGGTAGGTTTGCGCCGCATTGACGATTTCATCGTGCGGGCTTGGCGACACGGCGACCACGCCTTCAAACGGCACGCCGGCGGCGCTTGCCGCTGCGCCGATCTTGTCGATCGCGCGTTGCGACGCTTCCTGCATCTGCTGTTCATACAGGCTGGCGTCGAGCACGATGCCGCCGTCCGCCATCGGCGAGAACGGGAACGGCTGCACCACGCTGATGGCGACCAGCTTGGCCTTGTTCAATTGGGCGAAGGCGAGGGCGGTCTCGGCGGCCTTGTCGGACAACGGCGAGCCGTCGGTGGGAAATAAGATGGTGTTAAACATAGCGTGCTCCTCAAGTGATGTAAGACAGCTTATGGATTTACATCAATTAAAACCTTGATGTAAATCAAACCTCACAGGCTTTGGCGTGAATAGTGTCGCCAAGGCAATCTTTCGCCAGTGTATTCCCGTTCATCGCTTCAGGTGCGCACGCTACGCAGCGGCGTGCCCCACACCATGGCCACCGTCAGCGCAATGCTGCCTGCCGCGATGCAAGCCAGGCCATTGCGTACGCCAAAATGTTCCGCTACCCAGCCGGCGGCCAGCGCGCCCAGCGGCGCCGTCGCCACCGTCAGGAAGCGCATGGTCGACGTCATGCGGCCCAGCATGGGGTCGGGCGTGACTTTCTGGCGCAAGCCCAGGTAGGGGATAAAGAACAGCATCACGCCGCAATCGAAAAAGAACATCAAGATGGCATAAGCCACGGCGCTGGCCGCTGCGCTGCCGAACAGCGCGGCGGGTATCGTTGGCGTCAGGGCAAAGCAGAGCGAAGTCGATGCCAGGCCGATCAGGATGGTGCGGCCGGCGCCATAGCGCTTCGTCAACGGTTTGACGATGAAGGCGCTGAGCAGCACGCCGGCGCCGCCCAGCATCTGCGTCATGCCCAGCACGCCAGGGCTCATGCCCAGGTCGCGTGTGGCGAACAGCACCGTCAAGGCCATGCTGGCGTAAAACAGGAAGTGCCAGATGCCGGCGCCCCAGGCCAGCGCGCGCAGCAGCGGCTCGCGCCAGACGAACAGCAAGCCGTCGGCGATGTCGCGCAAGGCGTGCTTGTCGGACGGTGCGGGACGCGGGTCGCGCACGCTCATGGCGCGCAGATTGAAAACGGAAACCAGATAGCCGCAGGCCGTGCACAGGATGGCGACGGGCGCCGACAGCACTTGCACCAGCACGCCGGCCAGGCCGGGACCGATCAGGCGCGAAGCTGATTCGGTGGCGGCAAATTTTGACTGCGCATCAATCAAGCCATCGCGGCCCACGAGGAAAGTCAGAAACACCTGTTCGGCGCCGCCACCGACGACGAAGCCCGTGCCGATGATGAAGCCCACTATATATAACCATGGCATCGACAGCACGCCGCACCAGTAGGCCACGGCCACGCTGGCCAGGGCCAGGCCGGACATGCTTTCGCTGAACAGCATGATCGGATGCTTGCTGCGCCGGTCCAGCAGTACGCCGACAGGCAAGCCGAAGAGGGCGAACGGCAGCGCCTGCAGCGCGACCAGCACGCCCATCTGTTCCGGCGTCGCATGCAGCAAGAGCACCGCGCACAGGGGCAGGGCCAGCGAGGTGATCTGGGCGCCGAAGCAATTGAGGCCATTGCTGAACCACAGGCGGCGGAAATTGACGCTGGCGGCGCTGCCGTCGCCGCGCAGGTAACGGGCGCAATACCGGAAGAGGGGAGAGAAAATATGCTGCTCGATAAAAAAGATCGGGCTCACAATAATAGCAGCGCACCTGCCGCGCCGTTGCCGTTAGCCGCTACAATCGTTGCACCGTTCATCGAGAGGAGACACTATGCAATACGAAGACCTGATCATCGACATCCAGGACAAAGTGGCGGTCATCCGCCTGAACCGCCCCAAGGCGCTGAATGCCTTGAATGAGAACATGATGAATGAGCTGGGCGACGCCTTGCTGAAGTTCGATGCGGATGACAATATCGGCTGCATCGTGCTCACGGGCAGCGAAAAAGCGTTTGCCGCCGGTGCCGATATCGCCGCCATGGCCGACTATACCTATCCAGACACCTATACCCAGGGCTACATCAGCCGCAACTGGGAGCATATCTTGCGCGTGCGCAAACCGGTGGTGGGCGCTGTGGCCGGCTATGCGCTCGGTGGCGGCTGTGAACTGGCCATGATGTGCGATTTCCTGATCGCCGCTGACAGCGCCAAGTTCGGCCAGCCGGAAATCAAGGTTGGCGTCACGCCAGGCGCGGGTGGCACGCAGCGTCTGCCGCGCGCCATCGGCAAGGCCAAGGCCATGGACCTGCTGCTGACGGCGCGCACCATCGATGCCGCCGAGGCGGAACGCATCGGCCTCGTGTCGCGCGTGGTGCCGGCCGATAAATTGCTGGAAGAAACCCTCGCCGCCGCCAAGAGCATCGCCGCCATGCCGACCTCGGTTGCCATGATGATCAAGGATTGCGTCAACCGCGCCTTTGAAACCACCTTGACCGATGGCGTCGCCTACGAGCGCCGTTTGTTCCAGGCCGCCTTCGGTACGCCGGCGCAAAAAGAAGGCATGCACGCTTTCCTGGAAAAGCGCTTGCCAAACTTCGACGGTCTTTGATATGATTCGCCTCCTCGCAAAACGACGCACACAAAACATGGTGTTGCAGAGTAAAAACGGGGAGCAAAAGAAGGTTGACGAAATGCTGCAAACGCTTCATACTCTTCCTTCTTCGCAGCTGACAAACACAACGCTTTGTCGATAGCG
>NZ_LBCO01000007.1:0-9735 GCF_000988085.1 Janthinobacterium sp. KBS0711
GTCAGGCTTGTTATTCGAAAAAACCCCTTCCGGTGATCCGGTTGGGGTTTTTTTACGTCCAATGATTTTATGCATGGCATCGATCGCGTGCTGCCTTGAAAGGGATATCTTGTCTGCTGTGCATACACTGGAACAATTACGTGCTGGCCAACTGGCCGGTGTACGCCGCCTGAAGCTGTCCTGTGGCTTGACGACATTACCCCGAGAAATCTTCGACTTGGCCGACAGCCTGGAAATCCTCGACCTCTCCGGCAATGCGCTGTCCACATTGCCTGACGATTTGCCGCGCCTGCACAAGCTGCGCATCATTTTTTGCTCGGATAATCTGTTCACGTCATTGCCTGACGTGCTCGGTTCCTGTCTTGCGCTGGAAATGATCGGTTTCAAGGCGAACCGGATCCGCCACGTGCCGGCCGCAGCCT
Organism: Janthinobacterium sp. KBS0711; assembly: GCF_000988085.1. Classification (NCBI taxonomy): domain Bacteria; kingdom Pseudomonadati; phylum Pseudomonadota; class Betaproteobacteria; order Burkholderiales; family Oxalobacteraceae; genus Janthinobacterium; species Janthinobacterium sp. KBS0711. Next base: position 423 of record NZ_LBCO01000007.1, read on the forward strand.
TGCCGCCCACGCTGCGCTGGCTGACCCTGACCGATAATGTCATCGAGTCCATGCCGGATGAGCTGGGCAAGTGCACGCAATTGCAGAAACTCATGCTGGCAGGTAATTGCCTGAGCCACTTGCCCGCTACTCTTGCCGACTGCCGCCAGCTGGAACTCGTACGCATTGCCGCCAACCGTTTTACGGCGTTGCCCGACTGCTTGCTGTCCTTGCCACGCCTGAGCTGGCTCGCGTATGCGGGTAATCCCTGCACGGAAGCGCGTGAGCTGGCCGCTCTGGCCGGTACAGCTGTGGCGGGCGTGGCATGGCAGCGCCTGGAGCTGGCGCAGCAGCTGGGGGAGGGCGCATCAGGCGTGATTTACCGTGCCCGCCTCGATGGCGTCGATGATGTTGCCGTCAAAGTATTCAAGGGAGAGATGACCAGCGATGGCTTGCCGCGCAGCGAGATGGCCGCCTGCGTCGGCGCCGGTGCGCACGTGAGCCTGATCCCCATCCTCGGGACGCTCGATGCGCATCCGCAAAGCGCGCTGGGGCTTGTCATGCCGCTCATCGACGCTGCTTTCCGCAACCTGGCAGGGCCGCCGAGCCTGGCATCGTGCACGCGCGACGTGTATGCCGATGGCGAATGCTTTGAGGCACCGCAAGCGCTGGCCATTGCCCACGGCATCGCCTCGGCCGTGTGGCAGCTGCATGCGCACGGCATCGTGCATGGCGACCTGTATGCGCACAACATCCTGCATGCGGACGCTGGCGCCTGCCTGCTGGGCGACTTTGGCGCCGCTTCCATGTTTGCGCCCGGCTCGCCGCAAGGGGACTTGCTGCAGGGTATAGAGGCGCGCGCTTTTGGCGTGCTGCTGGGCGAGTTGATCGCGCACTGCGCGACGTCCTTGCCCGCCTTGGAGGCCATGATGGATGCTTGCCTGCAGGAAGAAATATTGCGGCGGCCCAAGTTCGACGCGATCGAACGGGCATTGCGGGATATGCTCCCCGCATAAAAAAATGGCGCAACCTTCGCAGGCTGCGCCATTTTTATGTCAGGCTGACAAGGTTCAGCTTGCTACCAGGATTTCTTTTTCCGGCAGGGCAATCTGGTTGTCGACGCTGAACTGGTAATCCTTGAAGACGTGTTCGGCCGTCAGGATCTGGTATTCGCCATTCTCCAGCTTGTGCGTGGTGTCCTTCAGGCGATACGTGTAATGGCCGCAGGTCCAGCAGTTGAAGTTGCGCATGTGCGTGCACAGGCAAGTCTTGTCCATCACGACGACGGTTTTTTGTTCCGGATGGGCTGCCACTTCGCGGTTGTACGAGTTGATGTACGCGCAGTTGCCCGTCGCGTCGAGCAGGTAGCCATACGATTCGCAGCCTGGACGGATGCCGGCGCCGATGGCGGGCGTGTTCTTCAGCATGCGCATCGGGTAGCCCGTCGGCGAGACGCCATTGACGATGATGTCTTCTTCCGAGGCCTTGTAGTATTCCTGCTTGACCTTGTTTGGCAAGCCGCATTCCTTGGTGACGGTAAAGCGCGTCGCCACTTGCACGCCAGCCGCGCCCGCTTCCAGGAAGGAAACGGCGTCGCTGCCCGTGAAGATGCCGCCAGCGGCGATCAGCGGGATATCCAGCTGCTCGGCCTTCAGGTAGGCCAGCAGTTCCGCCGTGATCGTGTGCAGGTCGTAATTGGCCCAGTCCATGCCAAAACCCAGGTGGCCGCCGGCCAATGGCCCCTCGACGATGATGAAGTCAGGCAAGCGGTCCAGCTTGGCATTCTTGCGCAGGAAAATCTGCAAGGCGCGTACCGACGAGACGATGATGCCCAGCTTGGCATCGCGGAAACGCGGATGGTCGGCCATCAGGGCAAACGAGCCGAAGTGCAAGCCGGCGGACAGGGTAATGCCGTCGATGCCGGCGTCCAGCGCCGCGTTCAGGCGCACGCGCAAGGTTTCGCGGGGGCCGTTCATGGTCAGCTTTTCCATGCAATTGACGAAGATCAAGCCATCGCCTTTTTTCGCTTCCATGGTGCGGCCGATATGCAGGCGCTGCGCTTCCGCCAGGCGGCCCAGGTCGAACTGCACCACGGCCTTGTCGCTGTTATTGATGTTGAACTTGTACAGTTTCGTCTTGTCTTTGACGAAGGTGGTGTCGAAACGGCGATCCGACACGTCTTCCACCATGGCATCGGAGATATGGCCGATACCGTTCAGCCGGGCCGCTTCCAGGGCCAGCTCCGACGTGGAAATATCCACACCCATTCCGCCTATCATGATGGGCACATATTCTTTTTTGCCAAATCGCAGGCGGAAATCATCAACACGTTTCATTGCTATCCTTAGACTACCGTGGTTATCACTGAGCCAGATGTACGGTCAAGCCCGTCGCCGGTCAGGCGCGCGGGCGCATGTAGCTGTGCGCAGCTTCAATTCTACCCCAAGCGGGCAGGCGCTCCGAGGCAGCTTGCCGCCATGCCGGTGCAAGCGCAGGCCGGAGCTTGCGCTTGATCGAAATTAATCGCGGAAATTGTTAAATTCCAGCGGCATGTCGGGTACGTCCTTGCGCAGCATGGCCATGGCCGCTTGCAGGTCGTCGCGCTTGGCGCCCGTGACGCGCACGGCTTCGCCCTGAATGCTCGCTTGCACTTTCATCTTGCTGTCCTTGATGACGCGCACGATTTTCTTCGCATCATCCGATTCGATGCCATTCTTGATCTTGATGATCTGCTTGACCTTGTCGCCGCCGATCTTCTTGATGTCGCCTTCGTCGAGGAAACGCACATCGACCTTGCGTTTGGTCAATTTGTTGGTCAGCACGTCGCGCACCTGGCTGAGCTGGAATTCCGAGTCCGCAAACGCGGTCAATTCGTTTTCCTTGTGTTCGACGCGGGCGTCGCTGCCCTTGAAGTCGAAGCGCGTCGTGATTTCCTTGTTGGATTGCTCGACGGCATTCTTGACTTCGATCATATCGGCTTCGGAGACTACATCAAATGACGGCATGGTCTGTTCCTTTCGTGTTAGAGCGAGCGCGCTGCTGGCGCGCCGGGCGCGCGCATTCTTTGCAAAATGGCACAGCCCCGTTAAAGATGCGACATTTTAACGGACAACGGACGGCCTGCCCTTGTCTTGCGCTGGTTTTTTGTCGGTTTCACTCTATAATCGAGCAAAATAATCGCTATCCCATGTCTGCAGAGCTCACCATCGAACACAATTACTCCCTCCAGCGCCTGAATACCTTCGGCATCACGGCCAACGCGGCCGCCTACGTACGCATCACTTCGCAGGCCGAACTGCATGCGGCGCTGCAAGACCCCGCCTTGTCCGCCATGCCGCGCCTGATACTGGGCGGCGGCAGCAACATCGTGCTCACGGGCGACTTTCCCGGCGCCGTGCTGCACATGGCCACGCGCGGCATGCGCCTGGCACAGGCGGACTTCGAGACCATACTCGTCACGGCCGCGGCCGGCGAAAACTGGCACGATTTCGTGCAGTGGACCCTGGCGCAAGGCGTGGGCGGACTGGAAAACCTGTCATTGATCCCCGGCACGGTAGGCGCCGCGCCTATCCAGAATATCGGCGCGTATGGCGTGGAAATCAAGGATTATCTGCATAGCGTGAGCGTCATGCATAGCGCCAGCGGCATCGTTTTCGACATGGACCGCGATGCTTGCCGCTTCGCCTACCGCGACAGCATCTTCAAGCAGTCGGACGGACGCGAACTGATCGTGCTGGAAGTGACGTTTGCCTTGCCGGCCGAATGGCAGCCGAACTTGCGCTATGCGGAACTGGCGCAGGCCGTGGCCGAGCGTAATCTTGCCGAGCCGACGCCGCAACAGGTGGCCGACACGGTGATGGCGATCCGCCGGCGCAAATTGCCGGACCCGGCCGTGATCGGCAATGCGGGCAGTTTCTTCAAGAATCCCGTGGTGTCGCGTGAACAGTGTGCTGCCTTGCTGGAACGTTTTCCTGCCTTGGTGCACCATGCGCAGCCCGATGGCACGGAAAAGCTGGCGGCCGGCTGGTTGATCGATCAGTGTGGCTGGAAGGGGAAAAACCTGGGGCCCGCGGGAGTGTATCCCAAGCAGGCGCTGGTTCTGGTGAATAATGGCGGCGCTCGTGGCGCGGACATTACCCGGCTGGCGGAAGCGATACAGGATGATGTAGAGGCGAAATATGGCGTGCGCCTGTCGCCCGAGCCTGTGTTCGTCTAATCAACCGAAGTGGCAGACGTAATCCACGGTCTCGACGGTTTCAATATCAAAATAGCTATTGCCCGGGATACTGAATTCCTGGCCCGCGCCATAGCTGTTCCATTCTGTCGCGTCAGCCAGGCGTACCTTGCACAAGCCGCCGACGATTTCCATGATTTCCGGCGCACCCGTGTTGAAGCGCAACGATGACGCGAAAATCACACCGACGCTTTTCTTCGTGCCATCGGCCAGGATGACGTTGTGCGAGACGCATTTGCCGTCAAAGTAAATATTCGACTTCTTGACGACGCTGACATTGTCCAGTTGTGTGCTCATGCTTCACTTCCCTTGCTGTTAAAAATCAGTCGCGGACGTCATTGGCGCTCAGCACGCTGTTGCGTCCGCCGCGCTTGGCTGCGTACAGGGCCTGGTCGGCGCGGTTGATCAGTTGCTCGATCGTCGATTCCGGCGACGGCACGACGGTGGCCACGCCGATCGAGATGGTGACGATGCCCTTGCTTGCCGCCGGGTTCTCGATTTGCAAGCCTTCCAGATGGCGCCGGCATGCTTCGGCGATCATCAGCGCGCCGGCCGCTTCCGTTTCCGGCAGGATCAGGGCGAACTCTTCGCCACCGTAACGGGCGGCCAGGTCGGCCGGGCGTTTCAAATGTTCCGTCAGCACGGCGGCGACCTTTTTCAGGCCCAGGTCGCCCGCCAGGTGGCCAAAGTGGTCGTTATAGCTCTTGAAATGGTCGATATCGCAGAACAGCAGGCTCAGCGGCGTCTTGTCACGCTGGCCCCGCTGCCATTCGAATTGCAAGGTTTCATCGAAGCGACGCCGGTTGGCGATGCCCGTCAAGCCATCGAGGGCGGCCAGTTTCTGTAATTCAATATTCGCGTCCGCCAGGTTCTTTTGGCTTTCGCGCAGGAAACGAAAAGCCTGGTCGCGCTGCAAGCGGCTGATGTGCGCGCTGGAATGGTAGCGTATGCGCGCCAGCAGTTCCAGGCGGTCCGGCAGTTTCACCACATAATCGTTGGCGCCGACGGCAAAGCTGTGGGCTTTCAGTTTCGGGTCATCCTTGGCCGACATCACGATCACGGGCACGTGCGCGAGCGCCTCGTTTTCGCGGTACAGCTTGATCAAGGCGAAGCCGTCGATGCCCGGCATCACCAGGTCTTGCAGGATGACGGTCGGTTGCAAACGCAGTGCCGTGTCCAGCGCTTGCGTGGCGTCGGTCACGTAATGAAATTCGATATCCTGCTGGTCGCTGAGCATGCGCCGGACTGCCTCGGCAATGATCAACTGGTCGTCCACCAGCAGCACGCTGACCTTGAATTCGGTCAATGCGGGCTCATGCTGGGTGAAGCTGGAGGAGAATTCTGGCATTGCATTCTTTTCAGATGTTAGGGGAGGGCTCCCACCCATTGTTGAGCTTGGCGCCCAGGCGGCTGCGCAGGCTGGCGCCTATTCTATCCAATGGCAGAATTTGCTGCGCCGCATCGAGTTCGGCTGCCGCGCGCGGCATGCCGTACACGGCACTGCTGGCCTGGTCTTGCGCAATCGTCGTCTTGCCCGCGCGGCGCATGGCCAGCAAGCCATCGCCACCGTCGCGCCCCATGCCTGTGAGCAATACACCGATGGCGTCGCCACGCCAGTGCTGTGCCACGCAATTGAAAAAGACATCGACGGACGGGCGGTAAACATAGTCGCGTGGTGCTGCATCGTAACCCAAACGATAATTTTGATCTAGCAGCAGGTGATCGTTGGTCTTGGCGATCAGTACGCTGCCCGACACCAGTTCGTCGCCCTCGGCGATCACGCGCACGGGCATGCTGAGCTGGTCATCGAGCCATTTGGCGAAGTGCGAGGCAAAGGTTTCATCGATGTGCTGCACCACGACGATGGCGCAGCCGGGCGGCGCCGTCCAGCCTGACAACACCTTGGCCACGGCCGAGGGCCCGCCCGTTGAGGCACCGATGGCCACCAGGGTGCTGACCTGGCTGTCGCCCCGATCGCCGCCATTGGCTGGTGCCTGGCGCGGCGGCGGTGGTTCGGCGCTGTGGCGTATCAGCTTGCCGATGGTCTTGATCTTGGCCAGCAGCTCGCTGTCGCCGCCCACTTCCCCCTGCAGCACGGGCGTGGCTGTGACGTCGAGCGCGCCGGCGCCCAAGGCGCGGAAGACTTGGTTGACATTGTCTTGCGGGCGGCCCGTGACGACCAGGATGGCGCACGGGCTTTGCTCCATGATCAGGCGCGTCGCTTCCACACCATCCATCTCCGGCATGTTCAGGTCCATCAGGATCAGGTCGGGACGGTTGCCCTCGCACATGCGCACGGCTTCGAGTCCCGTGCGGGCGATCCACAGCACCTGGTGTTCCTGCGTACTGGCGACCACCCGGCGCAGGGCCTCGGCGGCCATGGCGACATCGTTGGCAATGGCAATTTTCATGAATGACAGCTCATAAGCGGGCATCTCCTATCAGGTCGGCCACCGCGTCGAGCAAGGTCTCGTCGTGGAAGCTGCCTTTGGTCAAATAATAGTCGGCGCCGGCGGACAGGCCGCGCGCGCGGTCTTCCGGACGGTCCTTGTACGACACGATCATCACCGGCAGCTTGTGCAGGTGCAGGTCCTTCTTGATCAGCGAAACGAGTTCGATGCCATCCATGCGCGGCATGTCCACGTCGGTGATCACCAGATCATATTCTCCGCTGCGCACGACGTTCCAGCCGTCGATGCCGTCGATGGCCACGTCGACCTCGAAGCCGCGCGCCAGCAGCAGCTTGCGCTCCATCTCGCGCACCGTCAGCGAATCGTCGACGACGAGGATGCGCTTGGCGCGGCGCTGCTGCGCGTGGCCCGCCTGCGCCAGCTGGTGCAGGCCGCCCTCGTGCAGCAGCTTGTCGATCGACAGCAGCAAATCGGGCACGTCGAGGATCAGCACAGGTTCGCCGTCGTCGAGCAGGGCGGCGGCGGAAATGTCGCGCATCTTGCCGAAGATCGGGTCGATGGCTTGCACGGCCAGGCTTTGCTCGCCGCGGATGGCGTCGACCACCAGCGCATAGCTTTGCTTGCCGCGCCCGATCACCACCACGGGCAAATCGTCGGCCTGGCTGGCCGCCTCGCCCAGCTCCAGCACCTGCGCCGCCGACACCAGGCCCAGATGCTCGCCCTTGAGTTCAAAGAACTGCTTGTTTTCCAGGGTATGGATGGCCGCCTGCGGCACGCGCACCACGCTTTCCACCTTGACGATGGGGATGGCGTAGGCTTCGCCGTGCACGTCGACCACCAGCGCGCGCACGATCGATTGCGTCAGCGGCAGGGTGATCAGGGCGCGGAAACCGCGGCCCGGTTCCGACTCCAGGCGCACGGTGCCGTTTTGCTGGCGTATCGTCTCGTGCACGATGTCGAGGCCCACGCCGCGTCCGGACAATTGATTGGCCGTCGCCTTCAGACTGAATGCGGGCAGGAACAGGAATTCCAGCAGCTCGCCCGGCGACAGCGCAGCGGCCATGGCGGGGCTGGCCATCTTGCGCTCGATGACGGACTGGCGGATTTTTTCCAGGTCGACGCCGCGTCCATCGTCGCTGATCTCGATGCTCAGCATGCCGGCGCGGTGGCGCGCTTCCATGCGTATCGTGCCCAGCGCTTCCTTGCCCGCGTCGATGCGCTCATACGGGCCTTCCATGCCATGGTCGATGGCATTCCGAAGCATGTGGTTCAGCGGGCTTTCGATCTTCGCCAGGATGTCGCGGTCGACCAGGGTATCTTCGCCTTCGATCTCCAGCTGCACTTCCTTGCCCAGGCTGCGCGCCAGGTCGCGCACCATGCGCGGGAACGCGTGGATGCCGTCGCGGAAAGGGCGCATGCGCAGGGCCAGCACTTCGTCGACCATGCCTTGCGAGACAGCCAGCAAGCGCCGTTCATAGGTTTCGATGTCGGCGATGTGCTCGAGCATGAACTGCTTCAGGGGCTGCGTCTTTTGCAGCGCCAGCAAGGACTTTTCCATCAGGCCCGGGTCGGCCGAGCGGGCAATGGCTTCGTGCAGGTGCTCGATGGCGGAAAACAGGCTGCTCTGGTTGCGCTTGAAGCGCTGCAGGGCGCCGACGAACGGGTGCATCTGGTGCGCATTGATGCGCGATTCGCTGGCCAGCGACAGCAGTTTGTCGAAATTCTGCGCCTGGGCCTTGGCTGGCGCACCTGTACTGGTCGCCGTACGCGGCGCGGGAGCGGCCGCTTCCGGTTCATCCCCCGCCAGGCCGCTGGCGACGGGAACTTGCGGCTCGGCCGCTTCCCGCACCGGAGCCGGCGCAGGCACGGGCGCGGGCGCCGAGGGCAGGGCCGGCAATTCGGGCAGGTCGGCGATACCGGCGATGGCATTCAGGGTCTGGTCGATCTGCGTCGCATTGGCGGCCAGCCACGCTTCGGCGCCCGCGTCGTCCAGGCGCGACAGCTGCACGATCAGGTCGACGCCCGACAGCAGCACGTCGACCCGCTCCGGCGTGAGTTTCAATCTGCCGTGCTGGGCGGCGACAAAGCTGTCTTCCATGCCGTGCGCCAGCTGCACCACCACTTGCAGGCCGACGATGGCGGCGGCGCCCTTGATCGAGTGCGCCGCGCGCATCATCGCCTCGACGGCGGCCGCGTCGCCCGCATGGCGCTCCATGGCCAGCAAGCCGTCGGTGAGAATCTGGGTCTGGCTGTCCGCTTCCATGCGGAACAGGTCCAGCATGGAAAAGGCACTCAGGTCGCCGTGCTGGTCCTGGCTCATCGTAATAGTCTCGCAAGTTGGAAGCCGATCAGCGCCGTGTCGAGGCAGCCGATGCGCATGTCGCCCTCGGTGATCACGCCCGACAGAAAGCGCGACAGGCCCTTGTTGATGGTGGCCGCCGGCGCCTGCACGGCACCCGACGCGTAGCGCACGATGCCGTGCAGGTCGGCCACGGGCAGGGCGTAGGCCTGCTCTTCCCAGCGCATCAGCAGCAGGCGCGCAAACGTGTGGCGGCCCTTGGCTGGCGGCGCTCCCTGTTCGTCGATGCCCAGCAAACTGGCCAGCGACATGCACGGATACAGCTTGCCGCCGATATTGACGATGCCCGCCAAGCCGCCCCCGCCGCGGTGCGGCAGCGCGTGCGGCTTT
>NZ_LBCO01000007.1:9785-24673 GCF_000988085.1 Janthinobacterium sp. KBS0711
GTCGAATACGCGCGTGGGCAGCGCCAGCCATTCGCGGCCGATGCGAAACACCAGCGCGGAACTGTCGCGCAGTTCGCCGCCCGCATCGATCTGGCGGAAGTGGCTGGCCCAGTCGCGCCGGTAGTGTTCGTCCACGGGCCGCTGCAGGTTGCGCTGGGCGGCGCCCGCATACACGTCGCAGTTGCGGCAATGCACGTTGGCTGGCAGCTTGGGGCAGCTCTGGTCGCCGACCACGCCGATATGGTTCCAGCAGTCGTCGATGGTGGCGGGGGACTCGGTGGCGATGAGGTTTGTCATGCTTGCCCCTTAGTTGGACGCCTGGCGGCGCTCGTAGATGCGTGCCGCGCGCGCCTTCAGGGTGGCGGCGGCCGTGTGGTTGCCATTGCGTTCGGCCAGCAGGGCCAGATGGCACAGCGCCTCGTAATGGTCGGGTTGCAGGTAGATGCAGCGGCGCCAGTAGTCGTCGGCCAGGTCCATCTTGCCGGCCAGTTCATTGATGATGCCCAGCATGAAATACGCTTCCGCCGCCTCGGGCACTTTCGCCAGGTGGGCGTGGCATTTTTCGCCGGCTTCGCGCAACTGGCCGCGGTCGGCCAGCAGGCGCGCCTCGGCCAGCAAATCGGCCTGCGCAGTTTGCGCGGGCGGCGGCACGGACACGGGCCGCGTGCGCGGCACCGCCGGAGAGGGAGGGGCCACCGTTGTGCGCCTTGGCGCGGGCGGCACGCTGCGCAAGGTGCGCAAGGCCGGCAGCGGCGCCACTTGCACGGGGCTGGCCGGCGCCGCCGTTTCCTTCTTCAGGGCGAAGGCCTGGCGGAATTGCAGCGTCGTAAAACCGTTCTGGCAGAACGACGGCACTTCCGCATAGCCGGCCAGCAGCATGCCGTCGTCGGCCAGCAGGGCGGACAGGTTGTGGATGGCCGCGCGCGTGGTCGGCTTGTCAAAGTAGATCAGCAGGTTGCGGCAAAAGATGACGTCGTAATGGCGGCTGTAGGTGGCCGTGTCGAACTGCAGCAAATTGCCCTGCCTGAAGGTCACCTGTTCGCGCAAGGAGTCGATGATGCGGTAGGAATCGTCGGCCACGTGCGTGAAATAGCGCTCGCGGAAGGCCACGTCCTGCGCACGGAAGGCGTTGCGGCCATACACGCCTGCCTGCGCCCGCTCGATGCAGCCGGGGCTCAGGTCGTAGGCGTCGATGCTGAATGCCTGTTTCGGCACGCCGCCGTCGCGCAGCGCCATGGCCATCGAATACGGTTCCTCGCCGCCCGCGCAGGGAATCGACAGGATGCGCGTGGCGCGCCCCCGGGCCCAGCGTTCCTGCACCAGTTCGACGGTGGCGTAGAACGCCTGCGGATCGCGGAACAGCCACGATTCGGGCACCACCACCAGCTCGATCAATTGCGTCATTTCGGCCGGTGTGAGCGCCTGCAGGTAGGCTTCGCTATCGGCAAAGCCCGTCTGCTCCATGCGCTGGCCGACGGCCCGCTCGGCCACGGATTTGGAGACGGACAGGCCGGTCGCGCGGCGCAGCAGGGCCTGCGCCGTCATGCCGCGCTCGCGTCTTGGAACAGCAGCGCGCGCACGTCCGGCGGCAGCAGGTGTTCCAGTTCCACCAGCTGCACGATGCCGTCGGCGTCGCTGGCCACCTGGCCCAGGAAGGGCGCTGTCGCCACGCCGCTGTCTTCAAGCCGGAGCGGGTCGATGTCGGCGATGCCGCGCACCTGCGAGGCCAGCAGGCCCAGCGCGTGCACCGTCTCGCCGCCAGGCGCGCGGTAGTCGACGACGACGATACGCGTGTCGAACTGCGCGGCGGCGGCCGGCAGCCCGGCCAGGCGCGACAGGTCGATCACGGGCACGGGCGTGCCATGCAAGTCCATCAGGCCGGCCACGTAGTCTGGCGTGAGCGGCAACTGTTTCAGCTCCAGCAGCGGCAAGACGCGCACGATGCCGGCCAGGGGCAGGCCATAACGGTCGCGTCCGATGTGAAAGAGCAGCACTTTCATGGGATCAGATGGTGACGGCGAAGGTCGACACGCTCGACTGCAGGTCGCCCGCCGCATATTGCAGCTGGTGCACCGCTTCGCTGGTGGCCTTCAAGGACTCCACCGTTTGCTGGGTGGCGTCGTTGAGCTGCATCATGGTGTCGGAAATCTGCGAGGCGCCGATCGCCTGCGACTGCATGCCTTGCAGCACGGCATCGAATTGCGGCGTGAGTTTCTGCACCTGGTCCATCACGGACGACAATTGTTCCGCCACTTGCCGCACCTCGCCCACGCTGCGGCGAATTTCCTCCGAGAATTTATCCATGCCCATCACGCTGGCGGACACGGCCGACTGCATTTCCTTGAGCATTTGCTCGATATCCCAGGTGGACACGGACGTCTGGTCGGCCAGGCGGCGGATTTCCGTCGCCACCACGGAGAAGCCGCGGCCCGCCTCGCCCGCTTTTTCCGCCTCGATCGCGGCGTTCAGCGACAGGATGTTGGTCTGGTCGGCCACCTTGGTGATGGTGATCAGCACGCTATTGATATTGCTGGCTTTTTCCGACAGGGCCGCCAGCTTGGCGTTGATGGAATCGGTGGCCGAGACCATGTGCTGCATGGTCGAATCCATGCGCTTGAGGTTGTTTTGCGCTTCGGCCGTCGCATTTGTCGTGTAGTCGGCCACGGCGGTGGCGTCTTCCATGGTTTTCAGCAACTGGCTCGTGTTGGCCGAGATTTCCTTGGTGGTGCTGAGAATTTCCACGCTCGTTTGCGCCTGCTCGATGCCCGTGGCTTCCTGCTGGCGCGCCGATGCGGCGATTTCCGTGGCGGACGTCGTCACCTGGATGCCGGCCTTTTGCACATTGTTGAGCAGGCTGCGCAGGTTTTCGAACATTTTCGCCAGGCCGTTGCCCAGCTGGCCGATGGCGTCGCTGCCCGTGATGCCGACCTTGCCCGTCAGGTCGCCCGAGGCGGCTTTCGACACCACTTCCAGCAGGGAATCGACCTTGGCGCGCAGGGTATTCGTGGCGGCCAGTTCATTGGCCTGATTGTCCTGGATGGTTTGCGCCATGCGGTTGAATTCTTCCGTCACCTTGCCCAGTTCATCACGCGAGAGGATGGCGGCGCGCGCGCTTTGCTCGCCGCCGGCGATGCGCCCGACGGCGTCCGTCAGGCTGTTCAGCGGGCCGAGGATGGAACGGCCCAGCAGGTAGGAAATGCCCAGCGCCAGCACCACGCACAGCAGGCCGCCCAGGGCCAGGGTCAGCATCATGGTTTCCTGCAATTTTGCCGTGGTGGCCGTGCGCTCGGCCAGCAAGCGGGTTTCTTCGGCGGCCACTTCGTCGAGCAGCTTGTTCGCTTGCGCGACGGCGGGGTAGCCGCCCGGCGGCATGGTGCGCGCCACCGATTCCGTGGCGCCCGGCGCGTTGCCCAGCGCCCGGCGCTTCTCGATCAGGGGATTGATCCATTCCTTGACCCAGGTGGTGGTCAGCGCGTCGATCTTGCGGAAGCGTTCCGACTGCACCTTGTTGTCGACCGTCATGGCGATGGCTTTTTGCGTGTGCTGGCTCAGCACGTCCATTTCATTCGACTCCGGCGTCAGCGACGTTTCATTTCCAGTGAGAATGAAACCGCGCGCTTCCACCTGGATTTGCAGGATGGAATTGTGGATCCTGTCGATCTCGACCAGCACTTCCATCGTATGGCGGTCCCATGCATTGGCTTCCGACAGGCGCGAAAAGCTGTTGTAGGCCACGCCCAGCAGGATCAGGATGATGGCCACGATGGAGCCGAAGCCCAGGTACAGTTTATTCTTGATACTCAGGTCTTTGAACATGGGAGGGCTCCGGAAGCGGGAAGGTCAGCACAATTGCACTGTAGCATTTTGCCACGGAGACAGCCAAATGGGGGCGATCCGGGCGCGCGCAGTGACGTAAATCGCGGACGAGTGCGTTTCAAACGTAAAAAAGCCGCCCGTGGGCGGCTTTGCTTGGCGGGGGAGATAGTGCCTCCCGGCAACTAGTTACTTCTGGCCGCGTTTTTCGCGGGCGATGGCGGCGATGCGCATGCGCAAGGCGTTCAGCTTGATGAAGCCGCCTGCGTCGGCCTGGTTGTAGGCGCCGCCGTCTTCGTCGAAGGTGGCGATGTTCATGTCGAACAGCGAATCCGTCTTCGAATCGCGCGAGACGACGATGACATTGCCCTTGTACAGCTTGATGCGTACCCAGCCGTTCACGGTTTCCTGCGTGTGGTCGATCAGGGTTTGCAGGGCGACGCGCTCAGGCGCCCACCAGTAGCCGTTGTAGATCATCGACGCGTAGCGCGGCATCAGGTCATCTTTCAGGTGGGCCACTTCGCGGTCCAGCGTGATCGATTCGATGGCGCGGTGGGCTTTGAGCATGATGGTGCCGCCCGGGGTTTCATAGCAGCCGCGCGACTTCATGCCGACGTAGCGGTTTTCCACCAAGTCCAGGCGACCCACGCCATGCTTGCCGCCAACCTTGTTCAGTTCGGCCAGCACGGTGGCAGGCGACATGCGCACGCCGTTGATGGCGACGATGTCGCCTTTTTCGTATTCGATGTCCAGGTATTCCGCTTCGTCCGGGGCGTTTTCCGGGCTGACGGTCCAGCGCCACATGGTCTCTTCCGCTTCGGCGCTCGGGTTTTCCAGGTGGCGGCCTTCAAAGCTGATGTGCAGCAAATTGGCGTCCATCGAGTACGGTGCGCCGCCGTTCTTGTGCTTCATGTCGATTTCGATGCCGGCGTCTTCCGCGTACTTCAGCAGTTTTTCGCGCGACAGCAGATCCCACTCGCGCCATGGGGCGATGATCTTCACGCCTGGCTTGAGCGCGTAGGCGCCCAGTTCAAAACGCACCTGGTCGTTGCCCTTGCCGGTCGCGCCGTGCGAGATGGCGTCGGCGCCGGTGGCGTTGGCGATTTCGATCAGGCGCTTGGCGATCAAAGGACGGGCGATCGAGGTGCCCAGCAGGTATTCGCCTTCATACACGGTGTTGGCGCGGAACATCGGGAAGACGAAATCGCGCACGAATTCTTCGCGCACGTCTTCGATATGGATGTTTTCCGGCTTAATGCCGAACTTGATGGCCTTGGCGCGCGCCGGTTCCAGTTCTTCGCCCTGGCCCAGGTCGGCCGTGAAGGTGACGATTTCGCACTGGTAGTTATCTTGCAGCCATTTCAGGATGACGGAGGTGTCGAGTCCGCCGGAATAGGCCAGGACTACTTTTTTAATGTCGCTCATATTGCTTCCAGTTGTCGTTGTCGATGTATGTATTGCGATGCTGCCAGGTTTTATGCAGTGCCAGGCGAATTATTGGATTTTACCGAGTAACAAGTATTCGATCAGCGCTTTTTGCACGTGCAAGCGGTTTTCCGCTTCATCCCACACGACCGATTGCGGGCCGTCGATCACTTCGGCTGCCACTTCCTCGCCGCGGTGGGCAGGCAGGCAGTGCATGAACAGGGCGTCGGGCGCGGCGCGGGCCATCTTCGCGCCATCGACGATCCAGCCGTCGAAGGCGGCGATACGGGCCGCGTTTTCCGCTTCGTAACCCATGCTGGTCCACACGTCCGTGTTGACCAGGTGCGCGCCTTCGCATGCGTCGGACGGGTTGGCGAAGAAGGTGTAGCGCTCGGTCTTGACTTGCGACAGGTCGATGTCGTAGCCCTGCGGCGTCGACACGTTGACGTGGAAGCCGAACACTTCAGCCGCCTGTAGCCACGAGTACAGCATGTTGTTGGCGTCGCCAATCCAGGCGACGACCTTGCCGGCGATCGAGCCGCGGTGTTCGATGTAGGTGAAGATGTCGGCAAAGACCTGGCACGGGTGGTGTTCATTGGTCAGGCCATTGATCACCGGCACGCGCGAATTGGCGGCGAAACGCTCGATGATTTCCTGGCCGAAGGTACGCACCATGATGATGTCGCACATGCGCGACATGACCTGGCCCGCGTCTTCCACCGGCTCGCCGCGGCCCAATTGGGAATCGCGCGTGTTCAGGTAGATGGCGGCGCCGCCCAGCTGGTGCATGCCGGCTTCGAACGACAATCGCGTGCGGGTGGAGTTCTTTTCAAAGACCATCACCAGGGTGCGGTCGATCAGTGGATGGTAGATTTCGTAATTCTTGAACTTGCGCTTGATCAGATGGGCGCGTTCGATCACATATTCGTACTCTTCCAACGTGAAATCGGAGAACTGGAGGTAGTGCTTGATCGGTTTTTTTGTCGACATAATGACCACTTGAAGATGCGCAGGCCGCCGGCGGCGTGCCTTTCCCGCCGGGTTGCATCAGCGTACAACATCTCGTCTGATGACTGCCTCGCCCGGCGCGCTGCTGTGTTGATCGGTGCCCGCGCCTGTTTGTCGCGCGGGTCGATGCGGTTTGCCAAGTTGAAAAAAATGCAATGGCAAGTACTTCAGCCGTTCAATTATAAGGGTTTTGCTTTTAGATTGGAAAGACCGTCCGGGCGCGTACTTGTATAGGCAAGCCTGCGCCCGGGCAAAGGGCGGTGGATTAATAGATGCTGGCGGGCGCGGCCCCGTCCAGCTGGGGCGCCACCAGGGGCAAATCCAGCGTAAAACGCGTGCCGGCGGGGCTGCTGGCCACCTGGATGGTGCCACCCAGCAGGGCCGTGACGATGTTGTAGCTGATCGACAAACCCAGGCCGCTGCCGCCCTGGCCCAGCTTGGTGGTAAAGAAGGGGTCGAAGATGCGCGACAAGTGCTGTTCGGCGATGCCGCCGCCATTGTCGGCGAAGACGATCCGCACGCGCGCGCCGTCCAGCGTGGCGGACAGGCGCATGCAGCCCTTGCCTGCGGCGCCATCGTTGGGCGCGGGTGCGAAGGCGTGCAGCAGGGCGTTGTTGATCAGGTTGGTGATCACCTGGCCGAACGGTCCCGGATAGCTGTCCAGCGCGATGCCGAAGTCGATGTCCGTCTCGATGCGGTGGCCCGAGCTGCGGATGCGGTTCATGACGGTGGCGATGATTTCATTGCTTACCTGCTGCAGGTCGAACTGGCGCCGCTGTTCGGTGGTGCGGTCGACGGCCACCTGCTTGAAGCTGTTGACGAGGTCGGCCGCGCTGTGCAGGCCGCGCATCACCAGCGCCGACGCCTTGCTCGCATCATCGATGTAGGCGGCCAGGTCGGAGCGGCGCAGGCCGGGGCCGTTCATCAGGCGTTCCACGTCTTCCGTCTTTTGCTGCATGGTGCTGGCGATTAATAAACTGTTGCCGATCGGGGTATTCAGTTCATGCGCCACGCCGGCCATCAGCGAGCCGAGGGCGGCCAGCTTTTCCTGCGATGCCAGTTGCGCCTGGGCGTCCTGCAGTTGCCGGTAGGCGCTGGCATTGTCGAGCGCGATGGCGCCATACGCGCACAGGGTGCGGAAGATCAGGCGTTCGCGTTCGCCGTAGGCATGGGCATGGCACGCTTGCACCGTCATCACGCCCAGCACGCGCTCGCCCACCGTCAAGGGCACGTACAGCACGCTCTGGTTGTGCAAGGTGCCGGGCACGGTGTAGGCGTGGCGCTTGGGCGGGACCTGGTCGATATACACTTCGCGCCGGCCCAGCAGGCAGCGCACGGAGTAGGCGCGCGGGTTGCTCAGTGGAATGGCGTTGTCGGACAGGGGCCGGCCCGCTTCCATGCCGTGCGCGCGGCGCAGCGCCGTGCCCGCGGGATCGAGCATGTAGACGGCGAAGGTATTGACTGGCAGCAAGGCATGCACATGGCGGTCCAGCACCTGGAACACGGCGCTGGCGTCGAGGTGGGTGGTGATTTCCTGGCCGATGGCCGACAGCCGTTCCAGCGTGTCGCTGGTTTGCTGCAGCACTTCGGCGCGGCGCGCTTCGGAGGCGGCCAGTTCGCGGTGGTGATAGCCTTCCGAGCGCGCATGTTCCGTCTGGTGGTAGACCTGCATGGCGGTGGCGCGGTTGCTTGCCTGCTGGGTGTGGCTTTTTTCGCGCGCCACGCCCGCCGCGAGGGCGATATCGTAGGCGCGCGCATAGTCGCCCGCATGCGCGTATTCGCGCGCCAGCGCATCGAGCAGTTCGCCGGGCGGCACATAGCCGTCGATGGAGTCGGCCACCTGCAGCGCCTGGTGCAGGAAATGCAGGGCGGGATTGCGTTCCTGCATGCCTGCGGGCGGCGGCAAGTCGTGGCGCGCGTGCAGCATGGACAGCACGCGCAGCGCCGCCACCTGGTGCATGGCGTCGCCCTGCGCGGTGGCCAGCTGGCAAGCCCGTTCGGCCGCTTGCAGCGCTTCGTCCGGACGGTCCAGGTAAGACAGCGCGTGGGCGCTGCCGCGCTGCGCCATGCTGCGGAAATCGGCCTGGCCCAGCGCTTCGGCCCGTTGTGCCAGCCGGCTGAAGGCGTCGAGCGCCGTGTCGTAGTCGCCCTTGTCCAGGCTCAGTTCGCCCAGGTGGAACAGGGCGTTGGCATAGGTGCGGGCGCCCGCGACGGGGGCCAGGATGTGCAGCGCTTCGCGCAGCAAGTCTTCGGCCGTGGCCAGGCGCCCCAGCTTGCGCATGGTCTCGGCCGTATGCGTCTGGCAGGCGCCGATGCTGCGCGGCCAGCCGGTGGGGCGCGCCAAGTCCAGCGCGCACTGCATCCATTCGAGGGCCGATTCATTGTCGTTGAGGCTGGAGAAACAGTCGCCGATATTGATGGCGGCCGTGATCGCGCCGCGCAGCTGGCCGCTTTCCAGGGCCGCCTCGTAGCTTTGCATGTAGTGGCCGGCGGCCGCGCCCAGGTCGCGCGACGTGTGCGCCAGCAAACCGTGGAAGTCGTGCACCCAGGCGGCCAGCGGTGCGGGCAGCTTGCCGCTGGCGCCGTCGGCCTGGAAGTGAGCGCCCCAGCAGGCCAGGGCTGCTGGCGCGTCGCGCAAGACGGCCCAGCGGGCAGTGGCTGCGTCGGCCAGGCTGGCGCGCATCGCATCGCCGGCGCCGCGCGCTTGCTGCGCCGCGGCCAGCAGTTCGGCGTCGCAGCGGGCATGGTCGCCGCGGTCGACGGCGATCGAGGATAGCAGCCAGTGGGCATCGGCGCAGCCGGCGCCGTCGTCGTGCGCGCCGCAGGTGGCGTGCGCCGCCATGGCCAGGCTTTCCGCCGAGTCGAGCGCGCCTTGCAGCCAGGCCACTTCCGCCTGCACCAGTTGCAGACGCGCGCGCGCCCGTTCCAGTGCCGCCGCTTCCAGGCCGGCCAGCGGCAGCAGCAGATGCGCTTCCTCGCTCAGATGAATTGCTCTGGCGCAATCGCGCTGGCGCAAATGCCAGGACAGCAACAACAGCAGCGGTACGCGCCCGGCGCCGCGCAACGGCAGCAATGCGCTTTCCCACTGCGCTACGTCATGTTCGAGCGCGAACATTTCCATTCAAGCATTCTCCCCGCAAACAGTGGCGCCAGCCTGCGACCGCACAGGCCATGTGTCATCGCATTGTAAGCTGCATTCAGGGGAATTGTTCAGTACGCTGGTCAGAATTATTCATGCGCCATGGCGTCCCAGGCGGGGGTGATTTGCCCCCAGCCTTCGATGGCGGGACAGGTACCTAGCGCGACACAAGGCGGATGCTGGCGCTGCCGTTCACGGTACTGGCGCTGCGCATGTCGGCCGGCATGCGCAAGCCGGGCAGGAGCTGGGCGTCGTCGATCACCACCTGCTTGCCTTCATTGCTGAAGACGAAGGCGGCGCCCTTTTTGCTGACAAACTGGCCCGGGCCGGTGGGGTAGATTTCCACGCTGGCTTTTGCCTGCCATTCGCGGTCATCGATCAGGCGGCCAAAGAAATGGTTGTCCTGCTGGTGGACTTCCAGGCGTTGCCCATTCGACAGGTGGTATTGCTGCTCGATGTCGAAGGCTTCCTGGGCCGTGACGTGATAGTAGGCCCCCGAGGTGACGCGCACGCTGTCAGCGGCTTGCGGTGCGGCGGCGGTTTGCGCCTGGGCCGTGCCGCCGGCAAGCGCGAACAGGGCGGCGAGGAGGGGGAGGAAGCGTTTGGTATGCATGACATTCACCTTCGATCAGGATGGCTGGATGGAGTGGAGTTGGATCGTGTGGTCGCTGGCAGGTTTCTGGCAGGGACTGGTGTCAAGTTAGCAAACACGCCTGTCCATCGCCAGCGGCAGGCGATGGAAGGCAGGTTTTACGCGCTGAAATGCCTAAAACGGTGGATGAACGGTTTTGGGATTAAAGTCGGAGGGCGGGCTCGGCGGCGAAATTAAATTTCGCCTGTCCGGTGTTTTGCGGCGCTATATTTGAATGAAAGAAATATTGCTTAATACAGGGTCTGCGCCGATTCGTGCAGCAGCTGGCCGTACAGGGTATGGCGCATCTTGGAAATCTTGCCTTCAGACACGGCTTGCAGGATGGCGCACTGCGGCTCGATCAGGTGGCGGCAGTTATAGAACTTGCAGCCGCCAAGATACGGCTGGAATTCGCGGAAGGCCCGCTCCAGCATGCCTTCGGACAGATGGTACAGGCCGAATTCCTGGAAGCCGGGCGAATCGATGATGGAGCTGTTCGCGCCCAGTTCCTCGAGCTTGTACAGGCGCGTAAAGGTCGTCGTGTGCTTGCCCGTGTCGAGCGCGGCCGAGATTTCGCGCACGGCGATGTCGGCGTCCGGCACCAGCAGGTTGATCAGCGACGACTTGCCCATGCCCGACTGGCCGATCAGGATCGACGACTGGCCCGCCAGCAGCGGCGCCAGGGTGGCCACGGCGTGCTCGGGTTCGGCGCGCGCCGACACTTCATCGACGGGATAACCCATCGACGAATACGGCAACAGGCGTTCGCGGGCGCGCTCCAGCGAAGCGGTCACGTCCGTTTTGTTGAGGATGATGCGCGCCTCGATGCCGGCCGCGTCGGCCGCCACCAGCGAGCGCGAGATCAGGTCGTCGGCAAAGCCCGGTTCCGTCGCCACGACGATGAACAGCTGCGTCAAATTGGCGGCCAGCAATTTCGACTTGTACTGGTCCGAGCGGTACAGCAGGGTCTTGCGTTCCTCGATGCGGTCGATGACGGCCTGGTCGTTGGAAGTGCGCGTCAGGTGCACGATGTCGCCCACGGCCACATTGGTTTTCTTGCCGCGCGTCACGCATTGCAGCTTGGCGCCGTCCACGTCGGCCAGGTAGTGGCGGCCGTGGGCGGCGATGATGACGCCCGTCAACTTGCCTTCGCTCATGCGGTCACCTGGCTGCTCTGGTAGATGAGGTCTGCCTTGGCGGCGCAGATGAAGTCGTTTTCGGACAGGCCGCCGGCGCCCTGGTTGACCGAGTGCGTGTCGTAGCGCACGGCGCAGGTTTTGTAAGTAATGATGAGCTCCGGATGGTGGTCTTGCGTATGGGTCATATAGGCCAGGGCGTTCACGAACGCTAGGGTCTGGTAGTAATTCTTGAAGCCGAAGTCGCGGCACAGCTTGCCATTTTGCACGGTCCACTGGGGCAGCAGGGCGTGCAGGGTGGCGATGTCCGTGTCGCCCAGCGCCTGCTGGCGCGGCGAGCAACTCAGTTGGGCCAGGTCTTGCGAAGTCGATGGCGTATTCATGTCGTAGCCCCTTTCAGGTGGCGGATGCGCACGCTGGCCGGCGGGTGGCTATCGTAAAAGGCCGAGTGCAGCGGGTCGGGCGTCAGGGTCGACGCATTGTCTTCATACATTTTGACGAGGGCAGAGACGAGGTCGTCCGCCTGCGTGTGCGTGGCGGCAAAGGCGTCGGCTTCGAATTCGTGCTTGCGCGAGCTGAGCGACGTCAACGGTCCCAGCAGGAAAGTAAAGACGGGCAAGGCCAGCATGAACAGCAGCAGGGCCAGCGCATCGGTTGGCTGGCCCGTCAGCGCCACGGCGACGGGGTCGACGCCGAGGCCCGCATAGAACCACGGCTGCGTCTTCAGGTAGCCCAGCAGCGCCAGGAAGCCCAGCGAGATGACGAACATCATGGCGATGCGCTTGACGATATGCTTGAGCTTGAAGTGGCCCAGTTCATGCGCCAGCACGGCTTCGATTTCCTGCGGCGCCAGGCGCGACAGCAGGGTGTCGAAGAAAACGATGCGCTTGTTGGCGCCAAAGCCCGAGAAATACGCATTGCCGTGGGCGCTGCGCTTCGAGCCATCCATGACGAACAGGCCTTTCGAGGCGAAACCGACGCGCTGCATCAAGCCTTCGATGCGGCTCTTCAGCGCTTCGTCGGCCAGCGGCGTGAATTTGTTGAACAGGGGAGCGATGACGGTCGGGAACAGCACCATCATCAGCAGCTGGAAGCCGCTCCAGACGAACCACGCGTACAGCCACCACAGGTCGCCCGACTTGGCCATCAGGGTCAGCACGACCCAGATCAGCGGCAGGCCGATGGCCGCGCCCAGGCCCACGCCCTTGAGCATGTCCGTGAAGAACAGCTTGCGCGCCATGGTGTTGAAGCCGAAGCGCTGCTCCAGCACGAACTGGCGGTAGTAATCGAAGGGCAGATCGATCAGGCCGGAAATGGCGGCAAAGGCGGCGATCAGGCCGATCTGGTACAGCATGGGCGAGCCCGGCCCCATCCATTCATTCAGGTGCAGCGCCAGCCATTGCAAGCCGCCCAGCAAGGTAAAGCCGATCAGCACGGCGTAGTTGACCAGCAGGGTCAGCAAGCCGAACTTGGTCTTGGCCACCGTGTAGTCGGCCGCCTTCTGGTGCGCGGCCAGCGGGATTTTTTCCGCGAATTCGGGCGGGACCGCGGCGCGGTGCGCCAGCACGTGGCGAATCTGCCGCGAAGCGAGCCAGAAGCGCACGGCCAGGGTCAAAACGAGGACGGATACAAACAAAATCGAAAACGCGAGTGAATACATTCTGTGCCTGTGAGAAAATGGCTGATTATTTAGTTTGATTAGGCCAAGAGAGAATTATGTCACAAGCGACCGACTTAACTGCAGCCACCTCTGCATCCGCCCCCGCACCCGCCGTGCCGGCACGTCCAAACGAGATGAACCTGGTCTGGGTCGACATGGAAATGACGGGCCTGGAGCCCGATACCGACCGCATCATCGAGGTGGCGGTCGTGGTCACGGACATGCACTTGAACCTGCTGGCCGAAGGCCCCGTGTTCGTGATTCATCAATCCGATGAAACCCTGAACAAGATGGATGCCTGGAACAAGGGCACGCACGGCCGCTCGGGCCTGATCGACAAGGTGAAAGCGTCGACCGTGACGGAAGCGCAGGCGGAAGCGGAACTGATCGCGTTCCTGAAAAAGTACGTACCGGCAGGCAAGTCGCCCATGTGCGGCAACACCATCGGCCAGGACCGCCGCTTCATGGTGCGCGGCATGCCGAAGCTGGAAGCGTTCTTCCACTATCGTAATGTTGACGTGTCGACACTGAAAGAACTGTGCAAGCGCTGGAAGCCGGAAATCGCCACCGGTTTCAAGAAGCACCAGAAGCACACGGCGCTGGCCGATATCCTCGAGTCGATCGAGGAGCTGAAGTACTACCGCGAGCATTTCATTAAATTGTAATGGTGTTGTCGGCTTACGCGCTGCGCGCTAAGCCGACCTACCTGCTCTGATCTGTTGCTCCGGCTGGTTTGTGGTGGTGTTGTCGGGTTACGCGCTGCGCGCTAACCCGACCTACGGGACATCCACCGCCGCTGGGGGAGGTTGGCGTAGGTCGGCTTAGCGCCCTGGCGCGTAAGCCGACACATCCGCCGCCTCAAAGACAAGGCTGTGCCAAGCACCATCCTCACCCTGCCATTCCAGCGCAAACGGTCCCGTTTGCCGCAAGTCGGTAATCCAGCGCACCTCGCCTGGCTGGCGGTAGTATTCCATGCACTGGCCGAACCCCTGTTCCAGCCGGCAAATCACCAATCCCTCGCCCGCCACGGCGCACCATTGCTCATCGACATCGATCAAGGCTGCGGCCGGGTCGCCATAGAATTCGCCCACGCTGGCCTGCCTGCCATCGGCCGCCGTCACCGTGGCGTGTTCGTATTCATGTTGGACACTATATGCGGCGCTGCGCGCCAATTCCTGCTGAGTCATGCGGTCTCCACGGTGGGCCAGACGGTTTCCTGGTCGGCGCGCGCCTCGGCGATCAGCCATTCGCAGAATGCATGCACGAGGGGCCGCGTTTCCGCCTGGGGCGAGCGCAGCAGATAATAGCAGTGGGGGCCGCGCACGGCGTGTTCGAACACGCGCACCAGGCGGCCCGAGCGCAGGTCGTCGCCGATCAGGGGGCTGGCGGCAATGGCCACCCCTTGACCGCTGGCGGCCGCGTCCAGGCACAGATAGGTGTGCGAAAAGCGCGCGCCGCTGTTGCCGCTATTGCCGCTGTAGTGCACGCCGCAACTGTGCAGCCAGCGCGTCCAGTCGATTTCGCCGGGCAGGTGCACTTCCGGCTCGTCGTGCAGCAGCGGATAGCGCAGCAGGTCGGCGGGCTGGCGCAGGCTGGCCGCGTTGGCGCGGAAATCGGGGCTGCAGACGGCGGAAAACCATTCTTCCATCAATAAATCGACTTTGAGGCCCGGATAGCGGCCCGGTCCCAGGCGGATGGCCACGTCCACGCCGTCGCGCGCCAGGTCGACCGGGTGCATCGACGCGAGCACGCGCAGCTCGATCTGCGGATAGCGGTCGCGCAGCCGGCCCAGGCGCGGCATCAGCCAGCGCGAGACGAGCGAGCTGGTGGCCGTCACCGTCACCACCTTGTCGTCGCCCTGGCGCCGCGCCTGCTCGGACACGTCGGCCAGCTGGTTGAGGATCGGCCCCAGCGAGGCCGCATAGCGCTGGCCGGCATTGGTCAGCACCACGCCGCGCGGCAGGCGCTGGAACAGCACGATGCCCAGCCACGCTTCCAGCTGCTTGACGTGGTGGCCGATGGCGCCGGCCGACACGTGCAATTCTTCGCCCGCGCGCTGGAAGCCTTCATGGCGGG
>NZ_LBCO01000007.1:24709-83032 GCF_000988085.1 Janthinobacterium sp. KBS0711
CCGCCTCGAAGGCGTGCAGGGCGGCAAGTGGGGGCAAGGGACGTGACATGGCGTTCTCAAGAGAATTGAGCCTCAGTATTATTTGGCCTATCCGTGAAGAATATTGGTTTGTTTCATTTTGCGCAAGCGAATATGATGCCGGCTATGCGTGAAGCGACCCGCAATAGGATTTACGCATGCATCATCTCCCGGCCTTGCTGGGCATTTATATTTACAACGTTACAACGCCTGGAAAACCGTCGCGATACGCATCAGGTTTGCCCAGGTGTACTCAAAGAGGTTAGTCATGTCTGATCGCCGCGCTGTTGCGCTGGTGTTGCTGTCGGCCGCCGGTTTCGGCAGTTCCGCAGTGTTTGCCAAGGCGGCTTATGCGTCCGGGGTCAACCCGTCGACCATGCTGGCCTTGCGTTTCGTCATCGCCGCCATGCTGTTGCTGCCGCTCGTGTGGCTCGGTGGCTGGCGCTTGCCGCGCGGCCGCCTGCTGGCCGGCTACATGCTGATGGGCCTGATGTACACGGCCCAGTCGCAAGGCTATTTCAATGCCCTCATGTATGCCAGCAGCGGCCTGTGCGGCATGCTGCTGTACGTGTATCCCGTGCTGGTCACCATTCTGGCGCTGGCGCTGGGCTGGGAAAAGCTGGACCGCCGCATGCTGGTGCTGATGGCGCTGGCCATTGCCGGCATGGCCATCACCCTGGGCGGCAAGCTGCAGGGCCAGCCCATCGGCGTCGCCCTGGCATTGATGGCCGCCGGCGTGTATGCCGTGTACATCCTGTTTGGCAACAGCCTGTCGAAAAGCCGCGAGAATATTCACCCATTGGCGGCCTGCGTGGTGATTTTGGGTACGGCGGGCCTGTCGAACAGCGCGATCGCCTTGTGGCAGGGCGTGTCCTTGCCGGGTACGGCGACAGGCTGGCTGGCTGTCAGCGCCATCGCCCTATTCTCGACGGCCATCGCGATTGCCGCCTTCTTTGCCGGCGTGGCGCAGATCGGCGCGGCCAAGGCCTCGATTATTTCCACGTTCGAGCCCGTGATCACGATGGCGTTCGGCGTGACCTTACTGAAGGAATCCGTCAGCGGCACGCAATTGCTGGGCGGCGCCATGGTGCTGGCCGCCGTCGTCTTGCTGGCGCAGCGGCCCACTGCCAAGCCGGTCTCCATGCCTGCCGTACAGGCCAGCGCCTGACCTTTTTTTCCCGAACTGATCGGTTGTATCGATCGGTCTCCTTTGCGCCGCGACGGGTTTCCTGTCGCGGCGCTTTTTTTTGCGCGTTTTTTCTTCACATAAATAACACTTGATTGCGAATGATTCTCATTTATAATTAACTCCAAGATTTTCCCCACCACCAGCCAGCCCATGCCAGCCAGTGTTCGCCTTGAAAGGAGACACCGTGACGAGCATGCCCCCTATTTGCAATACCGAGATGATCGCCGGCGAATTTGCCCGCCTGCGCCGCGAAAAGAAAGCCCGCCACCGCGACATCGCCGAGGAACTGGCCATTTCCGAAGGCGAGCTGATCGCCGCGCATGCGGGCCTGTCGCTGGCCAATGGCGCCTTGCTGGGCGCCGAACGCCTGCAGGCCGACTGGCCCGCCATCATCGCCGCGCTGGAACCGCTGGGCGAAGTCATGGCGCTAACGCGCAACGCCTCGTGCGTGCATGAAAAGACGGGCGTCTATCGAAAAGCCAGCCACAACAACCACGTGGGCCTGGTGCTCGGCGGCGACATCGACCTGCGCGTGTTTTACCGCCAGTGGGCGCATGGCTTTGCCGTACGCGAGATGGGAGACAGGGAAGTGCAGCGCAGCCTGCAATTCTTCGATGCGGCCGGCCAGGCCGTGCACAAGATTTTCATGAAGCCGCACAGCGACATTGCCGCCTATGACGCGCTGGTCGCGCATTTTGCCGACGCGGACCAGGCGGCCGGCATCGCCGTGAAGGCGCCAGCGCCGCCGCCGGCCGAACTGCCCGACGCGCAGATCGACGTGGCCGGCTTTCGCGCCGCCTGGGCCGACTTGCGCGACACGCATGAATTTTTCACCGTGCTGAAAAAATATTCGGTCTCGCGCCTGCAGGGCCTGCGCCTGGCCGAGCCGCGCTTCGTGCAGCAGCTCGACAAATCCTGCGTGCTCGACCTGCTCAAGGACGCCGCGCTTGAAAAAGTCGCCATCATGGCCTTCGTCGGCAATGCCGGCATGATCCAGATCCATTCGGGGCCCGTGCACAAGATCGCCGTGATGGGACCGTGGATCAATATCCTCGACACGCGCTTCAACCTGCATTTGCGCGAAGACCATATCGCCAGCGCCTGGGTGGTGAAAAAACCGACAGTAGATGGCCTGGTGACGTCGGTGGAACTGTTCGATGCCAAGGGCGACACCATCGTCATGTTCTTCGGCGAACGCAAGCCGGGCATGCACGAGCTGTGCGAATGGCGCCATATCGTCGACCGGGTGGCGCGGGAGGGAGAACTATGCGCCGCATGATCGCCGCCAGCGTGGCGCGCCGCATCGCGCTGAAAAAAATGGGAGCGGGAGCACTGGCGCTGACCGCGCCGATGCAGGTGCTGGCCGCCGTGTCCGACGCGGGTAAACCCTTGGCGAAAGCGCGGCGCATCGTCAGCGTGGGCGGCGCCCTGACGGAAATCGTCTACGCGCTCGAAGCGCAGGGCGAACTGGTGGGCGTCGATACGACTTCGCTGTATCCGGCCGTGGCGCAACAGCTGCCGCAGGTCGGTTACGCACGCACCTTGTCGGCCGAGGGCGTGCTGTCGCTGGCGCCCACGCAGCTGATCGCCACCGAGGAGGCGGGACCGCAAGCGGTGCTGCGCCAGGTGCGCGACGCGGGCGTGCCGGTGGCGGTGCTGAATGCGAATAACAGATTCGAAGGCTTGCTCGAACGGGTGAAACAAGTGGGCCAGATCACGGGCCGTGCCGATCCGGCCGCGCGCCTGGCGCAAGCCTTGCAGCAGCAGTGGGACGGCGCCCTGGCCAAGGTGCGCCAGCGCCAGCATGCACCCGTGCGCGTGCTGTTCATTCTCGCCCATGCGCCGAACCAGGTGATGGTGGGCGGGCGCGAGACGGGCGCCGACGCCATGCTCGCGTATGCGGGCGCCGTCAATGTGATGGGCGGGCAGGGTGGATTCGCCGGCTACAAACCGCTGACGCCGGAAGCCGTGATCGCCGCGCGGCCCGACATCGTGCTCGTCACGGACCAGGGATTGAAGGCGTCGGGCGGCGTGGACGGCATCTTGAAACTGCCAGGTCTGGCGCAGACGCCTGCCGGGCGCAAGCACCGCATCGTGTCGCTGGAAGCCATGCTGCTGCTGGGCTTTGGCCCGCGCATGCCGCAGGTGCTGACGGAGCTCGACGCCGCCTTTGCGAAGGCCATGGCTGCATGAACGTGCGCGCGATGACGCCCGCAGTGTCGTGGCCACGCTGGGGCGCTGGCGGGCTGCTGGCGGCCGCACTGGCTGGCGGCTTGCTCATCGCCGTGCAGGCGGGCGCCGTGCCCGTGACGCTGGCCGACTGGCTGGCGCCGTTTCAAGCGGGCGACGAGGCGTTGTCCGGCGGCGCCTATGTGCTGTGGCATATCCGCTTGCCGCGCGCCCTGTTTGCCATCCTGATTGGCGCCGCGCTGGCGCTGGCCGGCGGCCTGACGCAAGGATTGTTCCGCAATCCGCTGGCCGACCCCGGACTGCTGGGCGTGAGCAGCGGCGCCGCCTGCGCAGGCGCGGCCACCATCGTCTTTGCCGCCAGCCTGCACGTGGCGCCCGAGTTGCGTGTGTGGTTGCTGCCGGCCGCCGCGTTTGCCGGCGCCATGCTCATCTGCGTGCTGCTCGACAGGGTCGCCCGCTGGGCCACGCCCGGCTCCATCGTCGGCCTGCTGCTGACGGGCGTGGCGCTGAACGCCATCACGGTGGCCGTCATGGGCCTGTGCATCTACCTGGCCAGCGATGACCAGCTGCGCACCCTGACCTTCTGGACCCTCGGTTCGCTGTCGGCCGGCAGTTGGCGCCAGGTGGCGGCCTTGCTGCTGGTGCTGGCCGGCGCGCTGTGGGCCGCGCGTTACCTGATGCGTTCCCTGAACGCGCTGGCGCTGGGCGAGGCGCAGGCCCTGCACGTGGGTGTCGACGTGGGCCGGCTGCGCACGCAGGTGATCGTGCTGGTGGCCGTGCTGACGGGGTTTGCCGTCGCCTGGTGCGGCGGCATCGGTTTTATCGGCCTCATCGCGCCGCACCTGGTGCGCACGTGGCTGGGCGCCGACCAGCGCCGCGTGCTACCGCTGTCCATGCTGGCCGGCGGCTTGCTGCTGCTGCTGTTGGCCGACACCCTGGCGCGCACGGTCGCCATTCCCGCGGAAGTCCCCGTCGGTATTTTCACGGCCTTGCTGGGCGGGCCATTTTTCCTGATGCTGTTGCGGCGCTTCCGCCACGGCACGGCCTAGAGGCAAACATGACACCCCTGCTGGAACTCTCCTTCGCCACCACGCAACTGGGCCAGCAGTATTTCGGCCCCTTCAACGTGCGGGTGGCGCCCGGTGAACGTATCGCCATCCTCGGTCCCAGCGGCGCGGGCAAGTCGACCCTGTTGAAACTGATGGCGCGCGAACTGCAGCCGCAGGCGGGCCAGGTGCTGCTCGCCGGACGTCCCCTGGCGCAGTGGCCGCTGGCCGACCTGGCGCGGCGGCGCGCCGTGCTGCCGCAAGGCTCGAACGCGGCCTTCGGACTGCAGTGCGAGCTGGTGATTGGCCTGGGAAGAGTGGCGCGCCTGGTCGACCCGCAGCTGGGACAGATCGTGCGGGAGGCGGCCGATCTGGCGCACGCCGGGCATCTGCTGGACCGCCGCCTGGATACCCTGTCCGGCGGCGAGCAGGCCAGGGTGCAGCTGGCGCGCATCTTCGCGCAGATGTGGGATGTCGAAGGCGGCTTGATACTCGTCGATGAACCGCTGGCGGCGCTCGATCCCGGCCTGCAGTTCGATCTGCTCGACAGCCTGCAGCAGTTCTGCGCCGCGCGCGGCCACGCCGTCATCGCCATCCTGCACGACATCAATCACGCTTTGCTGGGCTTCGAGCGCCTGCTGCTCGTGCGCTCGGGCCAATTGGTCGGCGATATCGCCAGCGATGCCGCTGCCGTTCCAGCCCTGGCCGCGCTGTACGGCATCGCCCTGACGACGGCCACCAGCAGCGATGGCTACGTGTGCGTCATCCCTGCCCGAAGCGCGGTACGCCGGGCCGCCTAAATGACTACCAGACGTCCGCCGCGCGCGGCCGCGCCATCTGGCCGCTGCCCAGCAGCCACACCATCAGGGCCTCGGCCTGTTCGCGTGTGGCCGCCACTTCCTGCACGATGCCGAAGGCTTTCATGGCGCCAGCGGCCATCGCCTGCAGGCGCGCGCGCTGTTCCGCGTCCGCTTCGACGGACACCAGGCCCCGGCAAATGGTGGCCAGCGCCACCTTGTTGTGCTTGAGCCACAGGCCGCGCCGCTTGCGGTCGACGTGCGCTTCGTTGCTGCGTTCTTCCTCGAACAGCAGGACGAACGGTTCGCCATGGCGCAGCAGCGCATCCATGTCGTTTTCCCACAGCGGGGCATAGCCGGCGACGGCTGTTTCAGGGCGAAAGCGCACGATGGGAAAGTCGCTGACGTCGTGGATGGAAAAATGGGCGGGGTTCGGTTTCATTGGGTACTTTCTTGCGAGGTGCTTGAAAAGGCTTGCCAGCCGCCGCCCAGCGCCTTGTAGACCTGGACCAGCGACAGCGACGCGGTGGCGCGGCTGTCGATCAGTGCTGCTTCGTTGTTCAATAAGGTGTTTTGCACGTGCAGCACGTTGATCAGGTCCGTGCCGCCCTGGCGGTACTGCAGTTCCGCGCTCCCCAGCGCGCGCCGTCCCTGTTTGACGGCTTCATCGAGGCTGGCCTGGCGGCGGGCGTTGGCCTGGTAGCCGGACAAGGCGTCTTCCACCTCGTGCCAGGCGGCCAGTACCGTCTGCCGGTAGGCGATGGCCGCTTCCTGCTGCTGCGCTTCGCGCAATTGCAGGTTGCCGCGCAGGCGGCCGCCATCGAACAGGGGCACGCTGAAGCCAGGGCCGAAGGCGAAGCGCTTGGCGTCCCAGCCGATATCGGACAGCTGCATGGCTTGCAGGCCGGTGCTGCTCGAGAGCGTGATGCGCGGATAAAAATCGCCTTGCGCTACGCCGATGGCGGCCGTGGCCGCGTGCAGCTGCGCTTCGGCGCGGCGGATGTCGGGACGGCGTTCGGCCAGGCTGCTGGGCACGCCCAGCTGCACCTGCATGACCACAATAGGGATCTCCTTGCTGGCCGCCAGTTCCGCCCGCAGCGACTGCGGCGGTAGCGCCAGCAAGAGGGCGAGGGCATTGCCCAGGCGCGCTACACGCTGCTGCAGCGGCGGCAAACGCGCTTCGATGGTGGCCACGTGGGCCGCCGCCTCGGCCTCGTCGAGCTGCGTCGCCGCGCCTTCGCGCAGGCGGATGCGGGTCAGCTCCAGGGTATGGCGGGCAATGTCGAGCAGTTGCTGCGTGATGGCCAGGGTCTGCTGCGCGCCGCGCAGCTCGATGTAGTCGCGCGCCGTCTCGGCCAGCACGGCCAGCAGCATGCCGCGCTGCGTTTCCTGGGCCACGTCGACGCGTGCGTCGGCCGCTTCCACTTCGCGTCGCACGCGGCCCCACAAGTCCAGCTCCCAGGCTGCGTCAAGACTGCCTTGCCACAGGCTGTAGGCGGATTTTCCGTTCAGACGCGACGGGTCGCTCAAGCCTTGTTCGCTGTTGCGCGCACGGCTGTAGCCGCCATTCGCGCCCAGTGACGGGCCTTGCGCGGCACCGATGACGCCACGCGCGGCACGGCTCTGTTCCAGCCGGCTGGCGGCTGCCAGCACGTCTAGATTGGCGCCGGCGGCGCGCCGCAGCAGGGACGACAGGGTCGCGTCGCCAAAGCTGTCCCACCAGCGCTGCTCGATGGCGCCATCCTGCTGCGCGGCGAAGCGGGCATCCTGCGCCTGACGCCATTGCTGTCCCAGGTCATTGCGCGGGCGCTGGAAGTCGGTGCCGACGCTGGCGCAGCCGGCCAGGCCCAGGGCCGTTATGAAAATCAGTGCTTTCATCGCGCGCTCACCTGTTGCAGCTGTTGACGGCGCGCGGCCGTATCGATGCGCACTTCGGCCGACATGCCCACGCGCAGGCGGGTGCCCCGGTCCCGGTCGCCGTTCTGGCCGGGATCGAGCGCGATCCTGACGGGGATGCGTTGCACCACCTTGGTGAAGTTGCCGGTGGCGTTTTCCGGCGCGATGGCGGCAAACGTCACGCCCGTGGCCGGCGCGATGCTGTGCACGGTGCCGTGCAGGAGCACGCCCGGATAGGCGTCGACGGCGATGCTGGCGCGCTGGCCCTGGCGCACGTGCGTGAGCTGGGTTTCCTGCAGGTTGGCGACGACGAAGCTGCGGTTCAGGGGCACCACGGCCATCAGGCTGGCGCCGGGCGCCACCAGGGCGCCGACGCGCACGGCGCGGCGTCCGACGATGCCGTCAATGGGGGCGCGCAGCTGCGTATGCGACAGATCGAGTTCGGCCCGTTGCAGGCTGGCGCGGGCGCGCAGCAGGGCCGCTTCCGCCGCGCCTTGCTGCGCTTGCAAAATGTCCGTCTGCTTGCGGGTGGCGACGAGGGCGGCGCGGTTTTGCGCCAGGCGCGCGCGGCTCACGTCGTAGCGCGATTGCGCCTGCTGGGCGTTTTGCACGCTGCCCGCGCCTTGGCCGGCCAGGTGCGTTGAACGGGCCAGTTCCTGCTGCGCCAGTTTGTCTTCCGCCTGGTTGGCCTCGACCAGGGTGCTGGCTTGCTCTATCACCGATTGCTGGCGCTGCACCGTGGCGCGGGCATAGTCCAGCTGCGCTTCGGCGCCCGCTACTTCGGCGCGGGCCGAGGCGGCGGCGGCCTGGTAATCGCGGTCGTCGATGCGGGCCAGCAGCTGACCCGCCTTGACAGCCTGGTTGTCTTCCACCAGCACGTCGCGCACGATGCCGCCCACCTTGGGGGAGAGCACCGTGTAGTCGGCGCTGACGAAGGCGTCGTCGGTGCTTTGTTCTTCGCTGCGGGAAAACAGCAGTTGCCAGGCGCAAAAGGCGAGGGCGCAGGCCAGCAGGGCCAGGCCGAGAAGAAATGCGCGCGAGCGCAGTATGGGTTTTTGCATGGTGATGCTCTTTCGTGAAAATGAAAATTCAAGCGGCGCGCGGCGGATAGACGCGCGTCGGCAGGATGGGAATGATCACAATCATGGCCAGCGCGATGGCGGCCACGGTGAGGTACAGGTCGGACGAGGTCAGGGTGACGACTTGCGCATGCATGCGCGCACTCAGACCAGACCCCAGGCCTGGCATGTCCATGGCGCCCGGCAGGTTGCCCAGGCGTTCGCTGAGCACCGTCGAATGAAAATGGTTGCGGCGCGTGATCAGCGCATCGAGCACGCCGGTGGCGACGACGGCCGACATGCCCTTGATGGTGTTGAACCAGGCCGACGCAAACGGGCCATCCTGCGGCGCCAGGCCCGTGGTGGCCAGCAACAGCAAGGGAATCACGGCCATCGGTTGCGCAAAGATCTGCACCGCTTGCAGCAGGTAGAAATGCGTGCGTATCCAGTCGGGCGACATGCGCGCGCCCAGCACGCACGACAGGGCCAGCAGGGCCAGGCCGATGGCCAGCACCCAGCGGCAGTCGACGGCGCGCAGATTGCACAGGGCGGCCACCAGCGGCAGGGCGATCAGCTGCGGCAGCGCCACCATCAGCATCACGGGCGCCGTTTGCAGCGGGCGGTAGGCGTGCACCTGCGCCAGGTAGGACGAGGGGATCAGGATCACGGCCAGCAGCACGAACAGCACGCCGCCCAGGGTCAGCAGGGCGTGGCTCAGGTTGCGCCGCGACAGCAGCTGCAGCTTGAAGAATGGCAGCGGGTGCGACCACTCGTTGACGAGGAAAAGCACCAGCAGCACGGCGCCGCCGCCCAGCAGCACGCAGATCAGAGGCGAATGGAACCAGTTCAGGCGCTCGCCCTGCAGCAAGCTGACCACCAGCATGCTGATGGCGGGCAGGCCAAGCAGCAGGCCGCGCCAGTCGAACTGGCGGAAGCGTTCGAGGCGCAGCGGGTCTTGCGGCAAGCCCCAGGACACCATGAGCAGGGCGACGATGCTGCCCGGGACGACTTGCCAGAACGCCCATTGCCAGCCCAGGTACTCGGTCCAGAACGCGGCCAGCGGCGTGCCCAGGCTGGGGCCGAAAGTGGCGCTCAGTGCATAGCCGCCCAGGCCATACAGCTTGATGTTCGGCGGCAGGAAGCGCAGCGCCACCGTCATCAGCATGGGCGGCAGGGCGCCGCCGGCCGCGCCCTGCACCACGCGCAGGATCATGAGCACGGACAGGTTCGGCGCAAACGGGCACAGCACACCGGCGGCCATGCAGACGAGGATGGCGGCGGCCGTCAGGCGGCGCAGCGAGAAGGTGACGGAGCACCACGGCGCGAACGCCATGGCGGACACCGAGGCGGCCGCATACAGGGCCACGAGCCAGCTGGCGTCGTCGCGCGCGATGCCCATGGCGCCGCGGATGTCGGCCAGCGCGATCTTGGTGATGTTTTCATTCAGGCCGGACACCAGCACTGCCAGCAGCACGCCGATCAGGCCCGTGGCCAGGCGCAGGCCGAAGGCGGGAGGTGGGGGAGGAGCAGGCGGTGCGGCCGCAGGGGCGGCGCCGGGAAGGGGGACTGCAGACACAGGGAACTCCGTGGATGAGGATCAGTCCACGCAGTATAGGTAGCCGTTAATCTTGTGAAAATTGATAATTAAGGAAGTATGAATTGCGTCTGGTGCAATGATGGTGGAGTTCAGCCCCTAGGTGCCTGGCGGGGTGCCGCTGCACAGCTCCTTGATCATCCGGCGCAGCCAGCGGTGCGCATGGTCGTGGTCGAGGCGCGGGTGCCAGGCCTGGAAGACTTCCACGCTGTCGACGGGAATCGGCAGCTGGAAGGTGCGCAGCTTCAGACCCAGGCGTTCGACGATGGCCAGCAGGGGCGTGGGCATTAGTGGCAGCAGCAGGCGCGAATCGGCCACGGCGAAGATGGCGGACTGGAAGTTGGGGCTGATCAGCGAAACCCTGCGCGTGTAGCCCCGCTCGGCCAGGGCTGTGTCGAACGGGCCGCGCGCCAGGCCGCGCCGCGAGACGCTGATATGCTCGTACTCGGTAAAACTGTCGAGGTTGATGGGGCCGTCGAAGATCGGGTGGTCGCTGCGGGCGATGCCGACAAAGCCGCTGCTAAACAGCTGCTGCAGCTTGATGTCGGGCGCAAAGGCGCGCCGCGCGCTGATGTACAGGTCGATGCGGCCCGCGTGCAGGGCGTCGTTTTCCGTGGCCCCGTCGCCCTCGGGAACGAAGCGCAGCACCGTGTGCGGCGCGTGCACTGCCAGCAGGTCGCGCAGCTTGCCGCCGTAGGCGCCGACAAACACGTCGTTGGCGCACAGGCTGAAGGTGCGTTCCAGGGTGCGCAAGTCGACTTCGCGGCCGGACGTGAAGATGGCGTGCGCCTGCTCCACCACGCCGCGCACTTGCTCGCGCAATTCCAGCGCGCGCGGGGTGGGCGCCAGGCCGCGCCCGGAGCGGACGAAGACGGGGTCGCCGATGGCGTCGCGGATGCGCGCCAGGGTGCGGCTCATGGCCGGCGCGCTCAAATGCATGCGCCGCGCGGCGGCCACGGCGCTGCCTTCCTCGAGCAGGATGTCGAGGGCGACGAGCAGGTTCAGGTCGGGGAGTTTCATGCGCCGATTATAGCCCGGGGGCCAGCGCCGGCGCTGCGCCGGCAGGACGCCGGCGCAACAGGGATGCTACTGCGCGATTACTCGGCTGCAGGCTCGGCGCCGCAGCATTTCTTGAACTTCTTGCCGCTGCCGCAAGGGCAGTCGTCGTTGCGGCCCACTTTCGGCTCTTCGCGCTTCATGGTTTGCACGGGTGCCTTGCGGCGCGGGACCCAGAAACGGTGGATGGCCGGCAGGTTCGCTTCCAGTTCCTGCGCCAGCTTGTGCGCCTTGACCGGGTCTTCCACCAGTTTCAGCTCTTCTTCCTTGATTTCGTCGGCGCCCAGCAGGTAGATCGGCTGCATCAGCTCGGCCACTTCGGAGTCCCAGATTTCATTCCACGAGCCTGGGCGCAGTTCCATGCCGTCCCAGAAGCCCCAGCACCAGGCTTCGGCGTCGATCAGGGTCTGGCCTTCGTAGTCGTGTTCGACGAACAGGGCTTCGAATTCCTTCGGCGCCACTTCGAACGTCACCAGCACTTCGTTCATGAAGCGCATGATCAGGTTGACGATGCGCTCTTCTTCCTTGCTGTTCTTGAATTTCGGCGCATCTTCGGCATCTTCGCCCCACACGCGCGGCAACCATTCGGCCGGCATGATCGGTTCCGGGCCGATGGCGACGGCCGTCAGATAGCCGTGCAGCATATCCATGGTCATCGCGTCTTCGGAGCAGCGCTCCGACAACAGGAATTGGTCTAATTCGTCGAATTCTTTTTCTGATAATGGCTGTTCGAGTTGCATGGCTTGCTCTTTGATTGAATGTAAGGCGCCAGTATACGCCTTGCTGCGGCTTGCCGCCGAAGTGTTTGCACCGACGGCCCGCGCGCGCCTTACAATGTCGCTTATGCACAATGAAAACCAGCCGCACGAGGACGACCGGCCCGTCCATCCCTTTTCCGCCCTGAGCCCCGATTGCGTGCTCGACGCCCTCGATAGCGTGGGACTGCGCGGCGATGGCCGCCTGCTGGCCTTGAACAGCTATGAAAACCGCGTCTACCAAGTCGGCATCGAAGACAGCGCGCCGCTGGTCGCCAAGTTTTACCGTCCCGCGCGCTGGAGCGATACGGCCATCCTTGAAGAACATGCGTTCGTGTCCGAACTGGTCGAGCGCGAAATCCAGGTGGTGCCGGCGCTGGAAATCAACGGCAGCACCCTGCACCAGTACCAGGGCTTCCGCTTTGCCGTCTTCCCCCGCCACGGCGGCCGCGCGCCCGAGCTGGACGACCCGGCCACCCTGGAATGGATAGGGCGCTTCATCGGCCGCATCCACGCCGTCGGTGCTCTGTCGACCTACAAGGAACGGCCGGCGCTCGATCACCAGACGTTTGGCGTCGAGCCGCGCGAGTTCTTGCTGGAAGGAAATTTCCTGCCGCCCGAACTGCTGGCCGCCTATTCCAGCGTGGCGCAGCAGGCGCTCGACGGCGTCAAGCGCTGCTATGACCGCGCGGGCGACGTGGCCATGCTGCGCACGCACGGCGACTGCCATGGCGGCAACGTGCTGTGGACGGACGCCGGCCCCCATTTCGTCGATTTCGACGATAGCCGCATGGGACCGGCGATCCAGGACCTGTGGATGATGCTGTCGGGCGAGCGGGGCGACATGGTGCGCCAGATGAGCGACATCCTGGCCGGCTACGAAGACTTTTGCGATTTCGACCCGCGTCAGCTGTACCTGGTCGAAGCGCTGCGCACCCTGCGCCTGATCCATTATTCGGCCTGGCTGGCGCGCCGCTGGGACGACCCCGCCTTCCCCGTCGCCTTCCCGTGGTTTAACACGCAGCGGTACTGGCAGGACCGCATCCTGGAACTCAGGGAGCAGGTGGCGTTGATGGACGAAGCGCCATTGTGGCCTGTTTGACCTAAACGCAGGAAAAGGGCGGTAAACGCCCCTCTTCTTGCCGCGCTGATTTGTGCATGCCTGTTCGATAATGGTGGTAATAAATTCCTAGAAGCAACGGAATTCACCCGAACAAGCGAGAAATCATGCAAGCACAGCAAAATCAGCGCCAGGCCGCCTCCCTCACCGTCGCGTATTCCGCCGATGACGAGTTCGACCAGGACAGCATCGTCTCGCTGCATGATTTCAAGGACCTGGAAAGCAAGGCGGAAGCGCCTGCTGCCGCCATCACGCCCGCACTGCAATCCGAACCGCAAGCCGAGCCGGCAGCCGAAGCCCAAGTTGATACCAAGGCGCCAGCCGCGGAACGCCAGAAAATGGAATTGAAAGCCATCCACGAGGCGATTGCCCGCGTGGAAGCGGAAGCGAAAGCTACCTGCGCCGCTGAAAGCCGGGCCCTGGCCGAGGCGCGCGTGCGCTCGCTGGCCGAGGACCGCGCCGCCATCGACGCGGCCGCCGCCGCCGCCGCGCAGCAAAATGCGCAGGCCGCCGAGGAAGCGATTGCCGCCAACCGCGAACGTCTCGACACCATGCGCGCCGCCGCGCAAGCGAGCGTGGCCCGCCTGGAAGCCGTCAAGCAGGAAACGGCCGAACTGCGCGCCCGCGTGGAGTCCGATAATGAAATCCGCCTGGCCGCCGAACAGCGTTCGCGCGCCGAGCAGGAAAGCCGCTTGCGCGCCAGCGAGCAGGTGGCCGTGCAGTCGGAACTGGCCGAACAGGCCGCCCGCGTCGCCGAAGAATTGCAAGTGCAGACGGAGCAGGCGCGCCTGCAGGCCGTCGAGCGCGTCGCCGCTGTGCAGGCGGCCAAGGAAGAAATGGTGGGCATCGCTTCGGCCGACGCACGAGTTGCCGTGCTGGCGCGCGAACGCGAGCGCCATGCGCACGGTGCGCGCCAGACGGCGCAGATGCTGGCCGAAGCGGAAAGCGAAGCGCTGGACTTGACGGTGCAGCGCGAGCGCGCCGACCAGATCGCGCTGGAATCGGCCTTCAACCGCGCCGCCGCCGAAGTGCGCGCCCTGGAAGAAGCGCGCGCGCTGGCGCACCTGGAACAGGAACGCGAATCCATCGCCTTGGCGCAGGCGGAATCGGAACGCCATGCGGCGCAATCGCTGCGTTTGCGCCTGCAGACGGAAAAGGAATTGCGCGATGCGGCCATCCACCGCGAGCGCCTGGAAATGGTTGCCGTGGCCAGCGCGCAGGCGCGCCGCGATGCCGACGTGCGCATCCTGGCTGCCACCGAGGCACGCATCGAGGTGGACCGCCAGCTGCGCGCCGTGGCGCTGGCCCGCGTGGCCGCCGAACAGGATGCGGAAATCGCCGGCCACGCCAAGCTGGAAGCGGAAACGGCGGCTCTCGAAGAAACCAAGGCCCGTGAAGCGGCCGAGCAGGCCGCCGCCGTGGCAGCGGCCCGCGAACTGGAAGAGCAGCAGCGTGCCGCCAGCCTGGCGCAGGAACGCGCTGCACAGGCGCGCCAGGCGTCGGAACTGGCCGCGAGCCAGAACGACGCCGAGCAGGCCGAAGTCGATGCCGGCAAGGCGACATTGGCCGCGCAGGCGCAAGCGTCGCAACTGGCGCAGGAAAAAGCCCGTCAGGCAGAGCAGCTGCTGCAGGCGGAGCAGGAGCGCCTGGCCGCCGAACAAGCCGCCATCGCCGCCTTGAAAGAAAAACTGGAAGCGGAAGCGCTGGCGTTCAACGCGGCGCAGGAACGCATCGCCGCCGAGGGCGCGCAAGCGGAACTGCTGCGCGGCCAGCACGCGGCCGAACAGGCCTTGCGGGAAGCGGCGCAAAAGGAAGCGGACGCCATCCGCATCCTGATGGACCAGGCCCTGGTCGAAGGTGAACAGAAAGCGGCTGCCGCGCAAGCCGTGCAGGCGCAGGCGCGCCTGGCCGTGGAGCTGGGCCAGGTGCATAGCGAGCGCGCCCGCGTGGAAGCAGACAAGGCGCAAGCGGCCGAAGCGCTGCTGGCGTCCGAGCGCGATTTCGTCGCGGCCGAACGCGAGTCGCTGGCCCTGATCGCGCAAAAACTGGTGCAGCAGCGCCAGACCAGCAGCGCCGAAGAGCGCGCCTCGCAAGCCATCGCCGGCCGTCTGGAAGCGGAAAAGCAGGCGACGGCGGCAGCCGAAACCCGCGTCGCCATGGAGTTGCAGGCGCTCGACGCCATGCGCCAGCGCGAGCAGCTGGAACTGGCCGCGCAGCAGGCCGCCAGCGAGAAACTCGACGCGCAGCAAGCCTTGCTGGCCAGCGCCCAGGCCCATGCGGCCCTGCAGCGCAAGGCGGCCGAGACGACGCGCGCGATGGCGGCCGCCAAGCAGCAATTGCTGGAACGGGAAATGGAGCGCGCGCAGCAGCAAGAGCGCGAACTGGCCGCCCTGCGTGCCAGCCTGGAGCAACCCCAAAGCGCGTTTTCCAGCTCATTGACCGCCGCCCGCGCGAAAGCCGAACAGGTGAGCTCGGCCAGTCTGACGCGGGAAGTGATCGAGAGATTGACGCAGCCGAATGACGCCGGTGCAGTGTGGCGCTCACGTTGAGCTAGAACGTTTAAAACTTCCTGCCCACGCCCACCAGCAACACATCCGCGTCGCGGTGGTAATCCGTTACCACCCGGTTCCACGCCACTTGCGCCAGCCAGTGGCGGTTGACGTGGTAGCGGGCCACGGCTGACAGCAAGCCTGTCAGGCGCGCGTCGTGGCCCTGGGTGTCGCGGCCGTCCCAGGCCACGTACGGCCCGGCACCCATGCCGAATTCCACCTTTTCATTGAGCGAGCGGATCAGCCACAGCTGGGCGGCCGCGCCGCGCCGGTGCGCCAGCGCCGTGCCACCTTCGTCGATGAGGGCGGCGCTCCAGTCCACGTATTTTCCCGCCGCGCGCCGGTATTCCAAGGTGAACGGGCGCGAGGACTCGGAGCGGAAGCTGTTGACGATGGTGTGGCCGGTCGACAAGGTCAAGGTGTCGTCGTAGGCCCAGTTCTGCAGGTGCAGCTTGGCGCCCGGCACGCCGTCATAGCGGTAGCCGGCGCCCACCAGCAGGTGCGTGGTGGCGTCCTTGCCGCTGGGGCGGATGCGATTGATCTGGACCAAGGCATACCAGCGGTTGTCGAATTGCCAGCGCGCCTGCAGGCTGGCGATGGAACCCCAGCCGTGGTCATTGTCGAAATTGTGCGGCGCTTCGTCCGTCTTGGCCGTGTCGAAGAAAAAATAGCGGCCCACGCCGGCACCCAGCATCAGTCCCTGCTCCACGTTTTTCGTGCGCAGCCACACCTGGCCCGCCATGCCGTCGCGGTGATGGTCTTGCGGGTGTCCCTCGTTGATATACGACAGGCTCACCGCATTGTAATTGCCTACCGGCTGCGTGTAGCTGATGGCGGCGACAAAGGTGCGTTCATTGGTCGAGTTGACTTTCAGGGCGCCGGCCATGCCGGAGATATCCTGTGCCTGGGCGGACAGGGGAAGGGCGGCGGACAGCAGGGCCAGGACGGTGTATGGCAGGCGCATGAGGTTTCCAGTGACAGGTGATTACACGCTAAAGGTCGTCTGGCGGGGCATCATGCGATTGCGCAAGAATCTTGCACATTGGCTACATTTATGGACTGTATTGGCCAGAACTTGTCACAAGTGTATAAGAAAGTGAGAATGTGTGAGGCGCGCCAATGATGAGGCGGAAGGGAGGCGCCGGCCTGGAAGGGCTGGCCGGCGCGATGCTGCAGAAGTTGGTGGACTTGCGGTATTACTGGCTCAATACGACCTTATCGGCAAAATATTCCGTCTCGCCGAAGCATTGCGTGGGTACGCCCTTGTGCTGGCTGTAGGTGACGAGGATGCGCTTGCCGGCGGCGGCCGTCAACTGCTTCGCCACCTCCTCATCGCGCACGCTGAACTGGAATTTTTCCGGGATGGTGCCCGGCAGCGCCGTCAGCAGCAATTCACCCTCCCATGTCTTGCAGATCCAGCCCCGCTTGGAGAACTTTTGCAGGTAGCCCGCCCGTTCGCCTTCCGAGTACGAGAAGCTGAGGGCCATCCACGTGTAGGCGGCCAGCAGCAGGAAGCCGGCCACGAGGAAGATGGCAAAGGCGAAGGTGACTTTTTTGGTCGTAGGGGTCATGTTGACTTTTATCGTTAAATTGAAGAAAACCCGGGGTCAGACCCGGCGGGTCTGACCCCAGCCTTCCGCTAGTGGTGTACGTACACTCAGTCTTTCCGTCCGGCTTTCCAGTTCAAGCCAAAGTTATATCTTTCGTCCATGGCCTGGTGCGCCGTGATTTTACCTTGGCCGCCGAAGTATTCCACCAATTTTGTCACCTGCAGGTTGCCGCCGTGGTTTTCCAGCATGGCGATGGCGCACATGGCGTGCTGGCTGTCGCTGTCGAGGCGTACTTCCACCGTCGGCTGGCCGGGAATCTCGATCGTCACGACGCCATCCGTGGCGGCCCAGTTCGGCACGCCTTCATAGATGAAGGCGTACACGAGCACGCGCTTGATCTGGTCGAAATGGGTGCCGTTGATGAAGATGTTTTCGCCGCTGCTGATGCTGCCCGTGCGGTCGTCGCCTTCCAGGTGAATGTACGGCGGACGGTCGTAGGCGCCCCAGCTGTTGCCCAGCGCCTGCACGGCGCTTTTGCTGCCGTTGCTCATTTCAAACAGGCAGCCGATATCGAGGTCGACGCCGCCCGAACGGCCGGCCGGCTTGTTGAACAGTTTGCCGAGGAAGCCCGTGTCCAGTTTCGATGCGGGCGCCTGGCCTTGCGACGCGTTCTGGTTCCAGTTCAGGTTGACGCGGATGCGGCCATAGCCGCCGCTGTCGCGCTTGTCGAGCGAGATCTTGTCGCCGCGTTTTTCCAGGCGGATTTTCGACAGCGAGATTTTATTCGCCGCAGGCGGGGCCGCTGGCGTTGGCACGGAAGCCGGTGCTGGCGCCGGGGAGGATGTCCCCGCCTCGCTGCCGCCGAAGTGCTTCAGCAGGGCCGACAGGCCACCGGCGAAACCTTGGCCCACGGCGCCGAAGCGCCAGCTCCCGTCGCGGCGATACAGTTCGCCGATGATGACGGCTTTCTCGTCCTGGAAGTCATTGCCCGTGAAGGCGAACGTGGCAGCCTGACCCAGCGCCATGCTGGAGTTGCCCAGCGCGCGCATGCTGCCCTGTTCCGTCGCCGCAGTAAACACCAGCTTGTCGATCGAGGCGGGCAGGCGGGCAAGGTCGACCTGGAAGGTCGAGCGGGGGCCGTTCAAGTCCACCGTGATGGCGTTGTCCGGTGCGCTTTTCTGGTTGAAGAACACCATGTAGCGGTCGTCCGACAGCTTGCCTGCCGCATCGACGCCGAAGCAGCTGACGTCCACTTCCATCGAACCCGAAACGATATCGAGCGTGACGGCAAACGGGCCGTTCAAGCCCAGGTCCGCCAGTTTGCCTTTTTGTCCGCGTGTGAAATTGGTCATGGTCGTGCAATCCCTTCGTCGCTTGAGAGTTGAATCAATGAGGTATTTGCGTGGTGCGCGGCGGCGTTGTCGGCCGCATGGCGGATGCCGAACAGGCGCGCCTGCTCGATGATGCGCAGCGCCCAGCTGGAATGGGTCGCCACTTCGCACATCGATTCCTGCATGCGGAACACGGCTGGGCTGTCCGGGTCGATGATGCGCAGCGCCAGTTCGATGTCCGACTGCGCCACCTGGTAGTGGCGCTCGATCTGCGGCACCTGGTCCGGGTGGATGGCCGTCTTGGCGATCATGCCGTGCGCCATGTCCTGCGCCACTTCGGCGTCCAGCCAGCTGCCCTGCGACAGGTGCTCGAAGACGGGCGCCGTCAGCTGGAAGCCGTGCGGCTTGAAGATGGTGACCAGGCGGCCGATGACCTGGCCCAGCGGCGTCTGGTAGATGGTGCCGCTGGTGGGGCGGCGCAGTCCCAGCAGGGCCAGCAGGTCGTTGCCGCCGATGCGCAGGGCCAGGATGCGGCGCCGCACTTCCGGCGCGGACAGGATGATGCGGAACTGCTTCATTTCCTCGTCGTCGAACACTTCCGCCGTTTCCAGGGTCGGCATCAGCAGATGATGCGTGTGGCGCACCAGCTCGAAATAGGCGTTGAAATTGCTGCGCGTGGATTTCGGTAGCACGAAGCCGCTCAATTTGTCGGCACCGGGCATGGCCAGCACGCGCGCCAGCACGTCGAGATTGCGCACGCGCACGAAGCGCAAGGTATCCGATTCGTCGCACATGTTTTGCAGCGCCAGCGACAGATTGAACAGCGCGTAACTGAGGTCGCGTTCCGCGATGGCGTCTTCGGTGCAAAGGATGACCGAGCGCAAATGGCTGAATTTGTCGCCATTGGCGATCGCCAGCAAGTCCTTGTGCGTGGTCGGCACATACATGGAGGCGCCCAGTGCCGCTTTATGCTCGCTTTGTGGGTGTAGGGAGTTGTTATCCATCGACTGCGCTCCTGATAAGGGCGACCGCCTGGTAAGGCAGCGCTGGTTCTACTGTGACGGGTATGGCTTTTTCCTGCGCCAGAAGCAGCAAATGTGCCACGTCCGGCGCATTCGTGTCGCGCACGATCAGGCGCTCGGGCACGCGGCGCAGCAGCACGCGCGTCGCTTCGCCGATGCCTGGCTTGATCAGGTTGATGTCGCTGATGCCGTATGCCTGCTGCGCGGCGGCCATGTAGGCTTGCGAACGGGCCGCCATCGCAGGCGCATCGCTCGCTTCGGCCAGCGGGATGCCGCTGCTGGCGGCAATGGCCACGGCGTCGGCCACCAGGCCGTCGGCGAAAGCGCGCGACTGGTCGTGCTGCTCGAACTGCGCGTAGTACACGCAGCCATGGAAGTCGTCCGGGCCGATGGCTTCATTGAGCACGGAGCGGCTGACCAGCCCCGAGACCGTGGCGTTCAGAATGCTCGACGGGATCAGGTAGTCGCCGGACGAGGCGGCGCAGGCGGCCGTGCCGGCCAGGTCGGACAGCACGAACAGGCCGCCGTCGATCGCCGTGCCATGCGCCGCATTGAAGTCGTTGACGGTCTGGCGCAGTTCGCGCGAAATCACGCCCTTGCCCGTCCAGCCGTCGACGAAGACGAGGGAGTCGGCCGCATGGCCTTGCGCCAGGATGTGCTGCAGGGCGTTCGCGTCGATGCCGCGGTCGCGGATGATGGAGACGGAATAATGGCAGCATTCGCGCTGGAACACCTGGCGCAGCAAGTGCCCGAGGATAACGCCCACGGGCGTGCCGGCGCGCGCCAGCGACACCAGCGTGATGGAACCCGTGCGCCGCGCCGCGATCAGGGCCGCCAGGCGCAGGCAGTCGCGCGCCATCTGCAGGCGGTTGGCCGCAAACGCGCTCTGGAACAGGGCCAGGTAGGCGGGCGAAGGCAAGGACTCTGGCGACAGCATTTCGCTGTAGTGGCGCTGGCCCGACTGGATCAAGCGCTCTTTTTCGGCCAGG
The DNA here is from genome assembly GCF_000988085.1 of Janthinobacterium sp. KBS0711. NCBI lineage: Bacteria > Pseudomonadati > Pseudomonadota > Betaproteobacteria > Burkholderiales > Oxalobacteraceae > Janthinobacterium > Janthinobacterium sp. KBS0711. The sequence goes on from NZ_LBCO01000007.1 coordinate 44,870, forward strand.
TCGAGGATGGGTTCCAGCGCCATCGGCGTGAGCAGGAACTCCACGTCTTCCTGGCGGTAACTGCCGCTGAAATGCTGCGTGCCTTCGGTCATAGCGCCGCCACCGTGAGTGCCGCCAGCTGGGTGCCGTTGGGGATGATGGCGTAGTCGCAGGCGGCCATGAAGCGCGCGTCCGAACGGCTGTCGCCCATGCCGAAGCTGACGATGGGGCCATGCTCGGCTTCCAGTTCCGCGCGCAGATAGGCCACGGCGCGGGCCTTGTTCAAGGTCTTCGGCAGCACGGCCAGGTTGTTGCCGTTGCGGTGGATGAAGTAATCGGAACCTTCGCTCGCGATCCATTGCTGCAGCACTTGCTCTTCGATGTCGGCCAGGCGTTCGCCGCGCGCTTCATGGTCCTTGACGACGATGTAGAACGGCGTGTTGTAGTCTTCGATCAGGCGCGCGCGCGAAGGCATGCCCGCCTTGGCCTGGAAATCGTCGATGATGCGCATGGCGTCCCGCAGGCCGGGCAAGGCTGTCTGCATGTCGTTCTGCATCAGGGCCAGCCAGCCCGCATCGAGCGCGCCGCCCGGCTGCAGCACGATGCCGCCGTAATCGAGCACGCTGTAGCTGGTAAACGGCAGGTCGACGCGGCGGAAGGCGTCGCCATTCCTGGCCGTGGCGGGTATCAGGGTCATGCCGCTTTGCGCGAATTCAAAGAAGGCGCGCTGGCGCGCCGTCGTAAACGAACAGGCGTCGCCATTTTTCAAATAGGCGGCCGCTTGCAGGTCGGTCTCGCCCGGGCATTTTTTCGGGGTCTGGAACAGTGTGTCGTCCAGATCAACAAACAGGAATTTCTTCAATTTTGGTCTCTGACTGAAAGTGGAACAGGCGGCCGTTCAACTGGCCGGCGAGTTGCATGAGGGCCGGGCTGGCCGGGGTTTCATGGCAGATGAAAACGTGCTGGTACTGGCCTGGCGCCACGTTGTACAGGTAATTGGCGATGCCTTCGCCGTAGTTGTCGTCGCAGTGGACGATATGGCCGACGGAGCCCCACGACAGGATCGGCGAGCGCGTGGTCGACTGCACCACGACGTTCTTGCCCAGCGCTTCGAGTTCGCGCGCCAGCAGGAACGACGGGTGCATGAATTCGCCCGTGCCCAGCACCAGCACGGAGTCGCCGGCGCCGATTTCCTGCGCCAGCTGCACGGCCAGGCCTTGCGGCGGCGTCAGGGCGCGGCCTACGCCGATACGGCCAAACGCAGGGCTGGCGCCCCGTTCCGCATTCGCCTCGAAGCGCTGCGCGCTGGCCGCCACGGGAGCCGGCGCATCGCCGGCCTGGAATGCATACTGTCCGGAGAGTGCCGCGCCGATGCTGGTGGGCAGGCCGAAACGCTCGCTCAAGCCCGCGTTGGCGGCCTGGCCCATGAAGTTGGTGATCACGCCCAGGTGCAGCTTTTCCAACTGCGGATAGCGCGCGCGGCACACTTGCACCAGGTTGGCAAAGGTGTTGCCCGTCGACGCTTCATCGTCGATCAGCACCAGGCTGCGGGCCTTGGAAAACAGCGCGCTGGCCGCATCCGACAAGTGCAGGAACTGGCGCGGCGCGTGGCTGTGCGATTCCTCGAATTCGAAGAAGGGCACGCTGCCCACGCGGTAGCGCGAGCTGTGCAAAAACAGGGCCTTGCCATTCGGATTGGCGCGCAGCCACGCTTCGAACACGCCCTGGCCCAGACCGACGGCCGTTTCCGCCATGGCGATGAAGACCACGGGACCGGGCAGGCTGGGAGGGATCTGCGCGGCCAGGTCGTCGTGGATGGTTTGCATGGCGCGCGGCGTGACGGGCCAGTGCTTGCCCAGCACTTTTGAAAGGAACAGGAAGCCCCGCTTGGCGTTGGCGCGCGCGGCAAAGCCGATCAGCCAGTCCAGCGGAAAGCGCGCCTCGTCCACTTTCAAGGTCAGCTCGCCCGTGGGCATCTGCTGCCTGACGACGTTCATGGCAGCTCCACGGCGTAGGCGGCTTCGCCCACGCGCATGCCTTCGCGGATGGCGGGCACGGCGAGCTTGTCAAAGCCTTGGTCGAAACCGGCCAGGGCCAGGTAGGGCAGGTTCGGGCCGGCCGCGCAGGCCATGCCGATGCCGCCCGACATGCGGGGGTTGATCTCGAGCAGCGCCAGGCCATTGGCGCCTTCGCGGAACTGGATATTGAAGACGCCGTTCAAGCGGTAGTCGCGCGCCAGTTTTTCGCAGGCCGCCAGCAAGTCGTCGCGCAGTTCGATCAGCTGGCCGCTGCCGCCCCCGTGCAGCTTCTTGCGCGGCACGGCGCAAATGAGCGTGCCCTGGTCTGCCACGCAGTCGGCGCTGTATTCGTGGCCGTCGAGGTATTCCATCAGCAGCAGGGTCTTGAACGATGCCATCTGCGCCAGGCCGTTGCGCAACTCCTGCGCATTGATCTGGTAGGCGGCGCCGGCCAGCAGCAACTGGGCGCTGGTGCGCTCTTCATCGAGAATGGCAAAGCCCAGGGCATACACGGATTCGGACGGCTTGATGCACAGTTTGCGGTGCAGCGGGCGCAGTTCGGCGTAGGCGGCGTCGTATTCGGCGATGGTGGTCACGGCGCGGTAGTCGGCCGGGCGCGCCATGGGCAGATCGAGGCCGGCGCAGAAGCGCGCCTTGTCGTGCATCAGGGTCAAGGTGTCTTCGCTGGCCACGCTGAGCACGCGCGTGCCGATGGCGGCGAAGCGCGCGCTGGCGCTGCCGATCAGGCCCGCTTCCTTGCCCGGCCAGAAAATCGTGATGCCCCGCTCGCGGCAAAATTCCAGGCACCACTCGACATAATTGAGACCCGTCAGGCCCGACGGTTCGACCGCGTATTCGTGAGCAGCCAAAAAAGCGGCAGCGTGCGCGTTCGTATTGCTGCACACGATGTGATAGCGGGGCGCGCCGTTCGTCGCGGCCATGTCGGCCTCGCGGATCAAACGCATGGCCGTGCCGACCGAGGAAAATGTTTTGTTGAACCAGACTCTTTGCATGTACGGGGACCGGGTGGAAATAGGGGAAGCCGCGCGCAGGTGCGCGCGCGGGGAGTGTAGCCAGAAAGACTTAACCTGGCCTTAGAGGGAGGCGATCAGCCGGCTTTGCCCGACGCCGTCCACTTCAGGAACGCGTCGCGGTTGCGCGAGCAGATGAACACCTTGCCGGAGCCGGAAAAGCGCAGCACGATGCCTTCGCCGCTGGTGACGCTATTGACGATATTGCCGAGGAAACCGCCGATGCCGCCGCCGCTGGCGCCACCGCCCGTGGTCACGGAAATCTCGTATTTCAGGCTGTTGTCCCAGCAGACGACGTGGGAATTGTCGATCACGACGTCCTTGCCCGGCTCGACGTCGAGCTGGAACATGGAGCCGAAGCCCGACACCACCACTTGCCCCGTGCCGGCCGTCTCCATGACGAAGAAGCCGCCCGACTGCGCGAACAAGGCGTTGCCGATGCTTTGCGTGCGCACCTTCATTTCCGTGCCCGAAGTGGCGGCGACAAAGGCGCCGTCGTTGAGCAGGTACTGGCGCGCGCCAACGTCGACCACTTCGATGGCACCCGGCAGGGTGGGCGAGAGCAGGCAGTCGCCGCTGCCGCGCACCGCTTCGATATGCTGCTGGAAGAACGATTCGCCGTTCGCGAAGCGGCGCATGATGGCGCTGCCCAGGCCGCCCGTCATCTTGCCCTTCAAGTCCAGCGCCGTCTCCATCATCACCATCGCATCGGATTCGCAATAGATGGTTTCGCCCTGCTTCATGCTGACGTGCAGAAATGGATCGACGTCGCCCGTGACACTAAATACTGGCATGATAAATCTCCAAAAAAAAGCCGCCTGATGATATTCAGGCGGCTGCGTTTAGCTCATGAAAAAATCAAGCGTTGACGCCGAACGAACGGGCCAATGGGCCCAGGCCGCCGTTGAAGCCCTGGCCGATGGCCTTGAACTTCCATTCGCCGTTGTAGCGGTAGATTTCGCCAAAGATCATCGCCGTTTCCGTCGAGCTGTCTTCGGACAGGTCGTAGCGGGCGATTTCTTTTTCGCCTTCCGCGTTCAGGCAGCGGATGAAGGCTTTCGAGACCATGCCGAAGTTCTGGCGGCGCGCGTCGGCGTCGTGAATAGTGACGGTGATGCTGATGCGGTCGATGTCGGCCGGCACGCGCGTCAGGTCGATTTCGATGCGCTCATCGTCGCCTTCGCCTTCGCCCGTGGTGTTGTCGCCCGTGTGGACGACGGAACCGTCGGTCGACTTCAGGTTGTTGTAGAAGATGAAGTCAGAGTCGCCACGGACTTTGCCGTCGCTTTTCAGGAGGAAAGCACTACCGTCAAGGTCGAAGGTGGCGCCGTCCGTCGAACGAGGATCCCAGCCGAGGCCGACGATGATCTTCTTCAGGTTCGGTGCTTCCTTGCTCAGGTTGACGTTGCCGCCTTTTTGCAAACTGATTGCCATGTGGTGCTCCTTTTAGTAATTAAACTCAAACATGCCTTCATGGGATGAGCGCCAGGCGCTCGTGCCATTACTCTCTCAATTGGGGACGCAACCCCCGATTTCAAGCTTCTGCCGCGTGCCGTTTGCGATAACGCAGCGATGACCACAGCGAGACCAGGATGAAGGCCACGCCCGACAGGCCCGTGAACCACTCCGGAATATGGTACTTGACGGACGCCAGCATGATCAATGCGAGGATGCCGATCGCATAATGGGCGCCGTGCTCGAGGTAGACGAATTCGTCCAGGGTGCCCTTGTGCACGAGGAAGACCGTCATCGAGCGCACGAACATGGCGCCGATGGCCAGGCCCAGCATGATGATGACGACGTCGTTGGTGATGGCAAAGGCGCCGATCACGCCGTCAAAGCTGAACGAAGCGTCCAGCACTTCCAGGTACAGGAAGCCGCCGATGCTGCCGCGCGCCACCGTTTTTACCAGGTCGCCATTGCCGTTTCTGGCTGGCGCGGCGCCTTCTTCCGCATCATCCTGCAAGTCCGGTTCGCCTTCTTCCAGCAAGCCGCTGATCCAGTTCACGCCGATGTAGACGGCGATGCCGACGATGCCCGACGCGAGCACGCTGTACTTCTCTTCCACGGGACCCATCGCCACGCAGGCCGCCACGGCGCCCATGGTGATCAGCACGGCCAGGCTTTCGGTGCCCAGCGCGTTGACTTTTTCCTCGGCCCAGCCCAGCCAGTGCAATTCCTTTTCGTCGTCGAACAGGAAGTTCAGGAACACCAGCAGCAAAAAGGCGCCGCCGAAGGCCGCCACTTGCGCATGGTTGTCCGTCAGGTGCTTGGCATACACATCGGGCGTCGTGGTGGCCATGGTCCACACGTCGACCAGGCCCAGGCCCGTGGCCACCGATACGATGACGAGCGGGAACAGCAGCCGCATGCCGAAGACGGCCACGAGGATACCGACCGTCAAAAACAGTTTTTGCCAGAATTCATTCCAGTGGCGCAAGACCGAGGCGTTGACCACGGCATTGTCGAATGACAACGACACTTCCATGATGCCCAGCACGCCCGTGATCCACAGCGCCTGGATCATGCCGGCCATGCCGCCATGGCTGTAACCCCACCAGCCCGACACCGCCATCAGGATAAAAGTGACTAAAAAGGAAATTCTGAAATGCCGCATGAGGACCCCGTTGCAAGTATGAAGACGTTTGATTATCCGCGCCGCTGTGCGCGCCGCACTCAGTGTTGATATACGTCAATTGTTGTATATGCCATGATTTTATATGATCGCCGCCAGCGGCGGCGTTTTTATGGCCTGGCGAAGGACAGTTCTGCTGGCGCGGATGATCTGCGATAATTGCGGCGCGCCTGTCTGGCTGCCGCAGCCCCAGACACACTCCCTACATATATATAAGAAGGAATACTCCGTGGATATCGCTTACCTCGTCACGCCCCTGATCGCCTGGATCCTGGTCGGACCGATCAAATTCCTGATCAACAGTGCCCGCACGCGGCAATGGGCGTTCGGCCTGGTCGGCAATGGCGGCTTTCCCAGCAACCATAGTGCCGTCGTGTCCAGCATGGCAACCCTGATCGCCTTGCGCGAAGGCATCGGCCATCCCGCCTTCGGCGTGGCCGTGACGTTGGCCTTCATCGTCATCATCGACGCCAACAGCCTGCGCCAGCACGTGGGCAAGCAGGCGGCCGCGATCAACCGCCTGGCAGGGGAAGCGGCCAGCGCCGCGCACAAGACCTTGCGCGAGCGCATGGGCCATACCCTGGTGGAAATCGCCGGCGGCCTGTGCACGGGCGTGGCGATCGGTTTCCTGATCAACACCGTGTTTGCCCGCTAAGCATCTTTCCCCTGCAATGCAAAACCCCGCTTCATGGCGGGGTTTTGCGTTTCAGGGCGTAAAAACTACGTTTCATCCATTGAATAAAGCATTACAGGAAACGGCCGATTGACATGCCCGGATGCGCTCATGGATACTTTGGCGCTTGTGGTTTTAATAAAAATAAATGCCTGCCATCGCCTGCAGCCCTATCCGGGCCGCCGGGACGGTCGTGGCGCTATCTATCCGGAGAAATACCCATGTTGCGCAAAACCCTGTTTGTTCTGGCAATCGCTTCTGCCTTGGCCGCCTGTGGCAAAGAGTCCAAAGATCCCGGCAAGGGCAGCAAGGATGGCAAGGAACAGGCGGGCGCGGCCGTCAATCTGCTCGTGTCCCCGGAAGACCTGCTGACCATCCAGAGCAATGCGCTGGCGTCGGGCCCTGTCATCACCGGTTCCGTGCAGCCCGAGCGCAATGCGGACTTGCGCGCCGAAGTGTCGGCCGTGGTGATCCAGGTGCTGAAGGAAAACGGTGAAATCGTCAAACGGGGCGACGTACTCGTGCGCTTGGACGAGACGGCCATCCGCGACAGTCTCAATTCGGCCGAGGAAGCCAGCCGCGCTTCGAGCCAGGTGCTGGAACAGTCCGAACGCATGTTCCAGCGCATGAAAACCCTGCGCGCTTCGGGCATGACGTCGACGCAGGCGCTGGAAGACGCGGAAATCCGCCGCAACAATGCGCAAAGCGATCTGTCCGCCGCGAAAAGCCGCGCCGCCCAGGCCCGCCAGCAGCTGCAGCGCACCCTCGTGCGCGCGCCGTTCGACGGCATCGTGAGCGAGCGCAAGGTATCGAATGGCGATACGGCGCAAATCGGCAAGGAATTGATCAAGGTCATCGATCCGACCAGCATGCGCCTCGAAGGCCTGGTGTCGGCCGACAAGATCGGCGTCGTCAAGGTGGGCCAGCCCGTGCTGTTCCGTATCAATGGTTACCCGGGCCAGGATTTCGCGGGCAAGGTGCGCCGAGTCGACCCTGCCGCCAACGCCGTTACGCGCCAGGTGGCTGTGCTGGTCGATTTCAACGACAAGGAACAGCCGCGCGTGGCGGGCCTGTACGCGGAAGGGCGCATCGAGACGGAAACCGTCAGCGCGCTGATGATCCCCGATTCCGCCCTGGTGAAGGCGGGCGACGTCACGTACACGTGGAAAGTCAAGGACAAGGCCTTGCATAAAGTCAACTTGCGCATCGGCGCGCGCGACGTGCGCACGGGCCAGTGGGAAGTGCAAAGCGGCCTGGCCAGCGGCGACACCGTGCTGCGCACGCCCGGTTCGACCTTCAAGGATGGGCAGAAAGTGGAGCTGACGGCAGCCAAGGCCGTGCCCGCCGCCGCCGTGGCCAGCAGCAGCGCCGCCGTTGCCGGTAAAGGAAACTAAGCCATGTTCCTTTCCGATTTCAGTATCAAGCGGCCCACCGCCACCATCGTGCTGATCCTGGCGATGATGTGCGTCGGCTTGCTGGCGCTCAAGAAACTGCGCGTCAACCAGAATCCGGACGTCGAAGTGCCTTTCATCGTCGTCAGCATTCCTTACCCTGGCGCCTCGCCTGACACGGTCGAGCGCGAAGTGGTGAACCGCCTGGAAAAGTCGCTGCAAAGCATTTCCGGCGTGACCGAAGTCAACAGCGATTCGAATGAAGGTTCGGCCAGCATCTTCCTGAAGTTTTCCTTCAATACCAATTTGATCGAAGCGTCCGACAATATCCGCAATGCGATTGCCGCCGTGCGCTACAAGTTGCCGACGGAAATGCGCGAGCCCATCTTGCAGCGCATCGACCCGGCCGCCGAGCCCATCATGCAACTGGCGCTGTCGTCGAATTCACAAAGCCATGCGGAAATTTCGCGCCTGGCCGAAGACGTGCTGTCGGACCGCTTCCGCACCGTCGATGGCGTGGCGCTGGTCAACGTGGGCGGTTCGCTCAAGCGTGAACTGTCCGTACTGCTGCGGGCGGAAAAATTGCGTGAATACAATGTGTCCGTCAGCGACGTCGTGACCGCCTTGCGCAACCAGAACACGAACGCCCCCGTGGGCAAGGTGCGCGGCACCCTGGACGAGAAAAGCATCCGCCTCGTGGGACGCATCGAGTCGCCGAGCGACTTCGAGAAAGTGGTGATCAAGCGCCGCGGCGAGGAAATCGTGCGCCTGGCGCAAGTGGCCACCATCGAGGATGGCTTTGCGGAAGTCAACAGCCTGAGCATGCGCAGCGGCAAGCCCAACGTGGGCATTTCCATCACCCGCGTGCGCGACGCTTCCACCGTCAGCGTGGCCAACAAAATCCGCGACATGGTGGCGGAAATCAACAAGACCTTGCCGAAGGGCACTTTGTTGCAGGTGACGCGCGACGGCGGCGAAAACGCCCAGCATAGCCTGAACAATGTGATCGAATCGCTGGTGCTGGGCGCCGTGCTGACGATCTTCGTCGTCTACGCCTTTTTGAACTCGTGGCGTTCGACCCTGATCACGGCGCTGAGCCTGCCCACGTCCGTCATTGCCGCCTTTATTGCCGTGTGGCTGTGCGGCTTTACCCTGAACTTCATGACCCTGCTGGGCCTGTCGCTGGCCATTGGCGTGCTGATCGATGACGCCATCGTCGTGCGTGAAAACATCGTGCGCCACATGCAGATGGGCAAGGACCGTCGCACGGCCGCGCTGGAAGGCACGGCCGAGATCGGCATGGCCGTGGCTGCCACGACCTTCTCCATCATCGCCGTCTTCATTCCCGTGGCCTTCATGCCGGGAATCTCCGGCGAATGGTTCCGTCCGTTTGCCTTGACGGTGACGTGCTCGGTGCTCGTCAGCCTGGGCATCTCGTTTACGCTCGACCCCATGCTGTCGGCCTACTGGGGCGACCCGGTCGAGGAACACTCGGCGCCGAAAAAAGGCATCGGCCGCGTGCTGGAAAGATTCAACCACTGGTTCGACCACCAGGCCGACCGCTATGGCCGCGTGATCGCCTGGGCCTTGCATCACCGCCGCTGGATGGCCGTCATTGCCTTCGGCAGCCTGGTGGGCGCCATCGTTCTGCACGCTACGCATGGCGGCACGAGTTTCCTGCCTGCATCCGATTCGGGCAACCTGATGATCAATGTGCGCACGCCATCGTCGAGCAGCATCGAGTATTCGCGTTTGAAACTGGAAGCGGCGGCCGTCCTGGCCCGTACCTTGCCTGAAACCAAGGATACCAACAGCTCCATCAATGCGGGCGGAGGACGTGTGTATGTCGACATCGGCAAGCGCAACACCCGCAAGCGTTCGGCCAAGGAAATCGCGGTCGAGCTGCGCGAGAAGATGTCGCGCCTGGTGGGCGCCGAATACGTGGTGCAGGATGACTTGAGCAACGGTTCGCAAAAGCCGATCCAGGTGGAATTCACGGGCCCGGATTCGCGCAAACTGATGGAAATTACCAACGCCTACATGGACAAGCTGCGCGCCATTCCTGGCGCCGTCGACGTGGGCCTGTCCGAGCAGGACCCGAAGAACGAGCTGCAGATTGAGCTCAACCGTGGCCTGGCCAACTCGATGGGCATTTCCGTCAACGACGCGGCGCAATCGTTGCGCGTGGCCTTTGCCGGCGTGGAAGTGGGCGACTGGGTCGATCCGACGGGCGAGACGCGGGACGTGGCCGTGCGCCTGCATCCCGACGACCGCGTGGCGTCGGAAAACATCGAGCGTCTGCCGATCAGCGTGACGGGCACGTCGCAAATGGTGCCGCTCGACCAGATCGCCACCATTACCATGGGCAAGGGCCCGTCCGGTATCGAGCACAAGAATGGCAAGCGTACGATCACCGTGTCGGCCAATGCGCAAGGCCGCTCGAATGGCGAAGTGACGAGCGACGCCATGAAACTGGCCAACTCCATCGACTTCCCGCCCGGCTACGGCCTGGCGCTGGGCGGCGCCGGTCAGGATCAGCAAGAGCTGTTCACGGAAATGCTGATCGCGCTGGTGATGGGTATCGGCCTGATGTATTTGATCCTGGTGATGCAGTTTGGTTCATTCACGGCGCCGGTGGCCGTGATGATGTCCTTGCCGCTCAGTCTGATCGGCGTGGTGGTGGCGCTGGTGATCACGAACAATACGCTCAACCTGATGAGTTTTATCGGCATCATCATGCTGATGGGGCTGGTCGCCAAGAACGCCATCCTGTTGCTGGACGCGGCGCGCAAGCGCGAGGAAGAGGGCCATGGCCGCGAAGACGCGCTGATGTATGCGGGCCGCATGCGTCTGCGTCCGATCCTGATGACGACGTTCGCGCTGATCGCCGGCATGTTCCCCGTGGCGCTGGGCCTGGGCGAGGGTGGCGAGTTCTACCGTCCATTGGCGATCGCCATCATCGGCGGCACCATCACCTCGACGATTCTGACCCTGCTGGTGGTACCAACCTTCTATGACAGCATCGAGATCGCGCGCGATGGTGCCGTTGCCAAGTTCCACCGCCGCGCCGCGCGCATGCCCGTGGCTTTTGCCATGATATTGACCTTGCTCGAGTGCGTGCTGACCCTGCTGATGGTGCGCTTCGTCTACCGCATGCTGAAGAAGGCCGTGCTGTTCCTGATGGGACGCCGCACGCCGAAAGCGGCGTCGGTCAGCCTGCAAAAGTAATACCGGGCCAAGGCCAGCTTATGCTGCGCCGTGGTATTGCAAGAGCCTTCCTCGGAAGGCTCTTTTTTTTGGGCCTGGGCTTAACTGCTGCGCGGCGGCGTCGTGCCCGTGCCGGTACCTCCGGTACCTCCAGTGCCCGTCCCCGTCCCCGTCCCTCTGGTACCCGTTCCTGTCCCCGTGCCAGTTCCTGTACCGGTTCCCGTGCCCGTGCCCGGCGTGGTGCCGTTCGGTGGCGTGGTTGGCGGCGTCGTCGTGCCATCGGGGTTGGTGGTGCCCGGCGTCATGCCTGGCGTGGTGGTGTCCGGCGTCGTGGCGACCGATGTGCCGCTGGTCCCGCTGGTGCCACTGGTGCCGGGCGTGGTTGCCGGGTTCGTGGTGTTCGGCGAGGTGGTGGCACCGGTGCCAGTGTCGGTATCGGTGCGCTTGTTACATCCGCCCAGCAGCGCACAGAGGATGGCGCTACCGAGGACGAGCTTGCTGGTGGTCAGGAGTGGAGCCGTCATGATTGTTCCTTTTCGGTGGAAGGCTGTCGAGGAAACGCGTGCTTTGCCAGATTGTGTATCTGAGGCAAGGCTGGCATCACTTGCAAAATTTAGAGTGGGTGGGCGGGCGCAGGTTCGCCGCAGTTACAAATGATCGGTGCTGACGGGGGGCGGAAAGCGCTTGGTTTGACGTAGCGCAAACCTGTAGTAGACAACTTTGAAACGGCCAGGACTGTGTGCCCTGGCCGTGGGCCATGCTTATTTCGACGATGAAGCCTTGCTCACTTCCACTTCCCAATCCACGCCCGATTCGACGTGGTGTTTGGCGGCAAAGTCGCCCTGGCTGATGGCGACGGCCACGTCGAGCAGGCTGTTCAGGTAGACGAGGGGTTTGCCCTTGGCCACGCCGCCAAACGTGTGCTCGAACGGGGCCGTGACCTTGGCCACTTGCTTGCCCTTGTGCAGGATGCGCACTTGCAGCGGATCGTGCAGTTTCACCTGCAATTCATCGAGCAGCGATTTCGGGATGTTCGTCCACACATTGCCGTATTTCACGTCCAGCACGGGCACGATGCCGCGGATGGTATTGCCGTCGCGTACAGGTTTCTGATACGCGATTTTCACCACGGATTCGCTTGGTAATTGCGGGCCCACCTGTTCATAGCTGATGGCGCCCGACGCCAGGCGCGCGCCGACATACGCGTACACGTCGCGGCCATGGAAAGTGTACGACTCGGCGGAGCCGGCCAGGCGGTTGACCTTTTCATCGATTTCGCGCAGTTCGGCTACGCCGTCGCGCTCGGAGATCAGGGTAAACAGGCCATTGTCCGGTCCCACGAAATAGCGTCCGCCCTTGGTTTTCAGCACCACCGACTTGCGGTTGGTCCCCACGCCCGGGTCGATGACGGACACAAAGACCGTGCCTTGCGGCCAGTAATTGGCCGTCTGGTACAAACGGTAGGCGCCCAGCCAGATGTCGTAGTCGGGAATCTGGTGCGTCAGGTCCGAAATGGTCAGCTGGGGATCGACGCCATAGGCCACGCCATGCATGGCGGACACGGCGCCATCGGCCGTGCCGAAGTCCGTCATCAGCACCAGCGGTGCGGCAGCCTGGGCGGCGGACAGCATGAGGGCGCTCAGGCAGGCGCCGGCGACGAGGTGGGAGATTTTCTTGATGATCATGGGGTCTTTCCGTGGCCTTAGAAGGTGTAGTTCAGCTTGGCGTAAAAGTACGCGCCATTGACGCCGATGGGGTTGATGAAATTGTAGGGCAGGGCGCCGCCATACGTGGCGTTATTCGTTTCCCGCACGCGCTGCGGATAGCGGTCGAGGATGTTGTTGCCGCCCACGCTCAAGGTCAGTTGCTTGCTCAGTTTCAGCTGGCCTTCCAGGTCCAGCGACCAGACGGCGCCGAAACGCTGTGCGGGGATGCCGTCGATCAGCGGCGCATCGCTGTCGTACGAAAAATCTTTCAGCTCGCCAAAGCGCGTGGCGCGTGCCTGGACGCCCCAGCCGGCCGCCTGCCAGTCGGCGCCGAGTATCAATTTGCTGTTGGGGGACGCATGTTTGATGCGGAACAAACTCGTCTCCGTCAGCAGGGTCAGACTCGGATCGATATTGGCCAGCGCAGCGGAAGTTTGATGCACCTTGTCGAGGCTGGTCTTGTTCAGGTTCAGCGCCGCGTTGAGGTTCAGTTTGCCTGACGTGAACGCCAGGTCGTGGTTCAGCACCACGTCCAGGCCGCGGGTAGCGGTGTCGAGCAAATTGGCCAAGTAGGCCACGGACTGAATGTCGCTGCGGCCATTCGCGGCCAGGTAGGCCGTGACGGCGTCGCTTTGCAGGTCGCTCGAGCGCGTGATGCGGTCGCGGATGCGGATCACGTAGGCGTCCACCGTCACGCTGGTGGCGGAGGCCGGTTTCCAGGCCAGGCCCAGTGACACGTTGGTGGATTTTTCAGGTTTCAGCTGTTGTGCGCCGAAGCTGCGCGCCAGCGGGTCGCTGGCCGGCAGCAGGGCCGCCGTTTGCAGGGCCGTGCCATCGGCGTTGAAGTTCAGTGTGGCGAAGCGGAAACCCGTCTGCACGAGGGCTGGTGCGCGGAAGCTGTTCGACAGCGAGCCGCGTACAAGGAAATTATCCGTCACTTTATAGCGCGTGGACAGCTTGCCCGTGCTGGCGCTGCCGAAGTCGCTGTAGTGGGAATAGCGGGCGGCGGCGCCCACCAGCAGGCGCGGCGTGAGGTCGCTTTCCACGTCCGCATACACGGAGCGGATTTGCCGGCTGCCGTCGTAGGCGTCCGATGGACGCAAGCCCGGTCCCGCCTGCGCGCCCGGTGGCGCGTCCGTGAAGCTGCCGGCCGCGTACGAAGCGGGGTCGCCGGCCGAGCTGGTGTAGGTTTCGCGCATCCATTCGGCGCCCACTGCCACGCTCAAGGGGGCGGGCAGGCCGATATCGATAGTCCGCGTGGCATCGGCGTTCAAGGCGTTCTGGCGGAAGTCGAAGCCGGCCAAGTCGAAACGCGTGGGGCTGGCCGCGCCCAGCGAGGCGTTGACGGAATGGCTCACGCCGTAGTCAAAGCGGTCGCTGCCGTGACGCGCGCTGGCGTCCCAGTTCCATTCGCCCAGACTGCCGCGCACGCCGGCCACGATGCTGAGGTCGCGCTTGTCGCCGTTGGTGACGGGGCGGTAGCCGTTCGGATACAGAGCCGGTACGTTCGACGGGTCGCCCGGATAGCGGAAGTAGGCGCTGCCGTCCGATTTGCGTTCGTTGAGGGTAGCGAACGAGTACAGGTCGAGGCCGTTGGCCAGGGTGAGCTGGGTGTTGTAGAACAAATAGTTGTTGCGTTGGCGCGAGTCGCCCGACTTGAACACGACCTTGCCGTCGAGCGCCTGGTCGGCTGGCGTGAAGTTATAGGACGTCCAGCCCGCGTCGCTGGGGCCGGCCCGTTCCGTGGGCGAGCGGCGTCGCGTTTCCGCGCCGAAGCGGAAGAATCCCGCCTCGCCTAGCGGCACGCCATAGTCGGCGTTGACGATGACGGTCTGGCCATCCGTCAAGGTTTGATCGGTCGGCTCGAAATGCGTGTGGTTGGCGCCGTAGCTGATGGACGCGGCGCCGCCCGTGCGGGCTTTTTTCAGCACGATGTTGATGACACCCGCCACGGCGTCGCTGCCGTACTGGGCGCCGGCGCCGTCGCGCAGGATTTCGATGTGGTCGATGGCATTGGGCGGAATCGCATTGATGTCGACCGGCACGGTGCCGGCAAAGCTGCTTTCCGTATCGAGCACGGCGCTCGTGTGGCGGCGCTTGCCGTTGATCAGCACCAGCACCTGGTCGGGCGCCAGTCCCCGCAGCTGGATGCCGCGCACGGAGTCCGACGCGCCGCTCGACTCGATGCGGGGGAAGTTGATCGACGGCGACAGGTTTTGCAGGGCCGCGCCCACGTCGCCCGTCGACAGCGCATTGCTCACTTCGCGCGCGCCGAAGCGGTCGATGGGCACGCTGCTGTCGAACACCGTGCGGTTGCGCACGCGCGAACCGACGACGGTGACCTGGTCGATGCTGGCGCTGGCCGTTTCAGTGGCGTTGCCGGTGGTGATCTGCGCGTCCTGTGCCCAGGCGGGAGCGTTGCCCAGCATGGCGCAGGCCAGCACGATGGCGCGCAGCGGGGTGGCGGGAAGAGAAGGCGTGGCGGTTGAATGGCGCGGATACAAGGCGGTGTCCTTTGGGCTCGATTAGTGTTCGTATGGAAACAGTTGCAATGAGCTTAAGGGAGGCGCCCGCCGGCGCTAACGATTCTTTCTGGATATGCTTATGCTGTTGTTTTTATGCCGCCAGATTGCGCAGCAAGGCGGGAATCTCGGCCGGGATTTCGCGCGCCAGGTAGCCGAGGATGCCGAAGCGCAGCGCCAGCTGTTCGCCCGCCAGCGCATGCAGGGCGATGCCCCAGGCGCACGCCTGCTGCAACGGCGCGCCGCGCGCGGCCAGGCCCGTGATGATGCCGGCCAGGGTGTCGCCGGAACCGGAAATGGCCAGGCCGATATTGCCGCCCGCATGCGTCCAGCAGGTGCCGTCGGGCATGGCGATGACGGTCAGCGCGCCTTTCAGGGCGACGATGGCGTTCCAGCGCCGCGCTGCGTCCATGGCGCAGGCATGCGGGTCGGCCAGCACGGCGTCCTTCGACAGGCCCATCAACTGGGCCAGTTCGCCCGCGTGCGGTGTCAGCAGCACGGGCTGGTCGAAGCGGAAGTCCGGGGGCTTGCGCACGACCTGCATGGCGCAGGCGTCCAGGATCAGCCGGCTGCCGGCAAACAGGGGCAGCAAATGGCGCATCAGCTCGCAAGTGGCCGGCGTATCGCACATGCCAGGCCCGACGAGCACGGCGTCCACCTTGCCCGCCAGCGGCGCCAACTGGTGTTGCGCCTCGTGGCGGAAGCCGCCTTGCGCCGTTTCGTCCAGGCCGATGACCCGCGCCTCGGGCATGGCGATGGCCACTTGCGCCGCCACCGATGCGCCCGTCGCCAGGGTCAGCTTGCCCGCGCCCGCGCGCAGGGCAGCCGTGGCTGCCAGCAGGATCGCGCCCGGCATTTCCGCCGAGCCGGCGACGATCAGCAAATGGCCGCGCACTTCCTTGTCGCCATCGGGCTGCGGCATGGGCAACGGCCAGGAGCGCAGCAGGGTAGGGGTGATGTCGGTGGTGTCCATGCATGGCCTCCGAAAACTAGGATTTGGGCGCGGCCGGCATGTCGGGCTGGGCCGTGACGGGTGTGCCCGATTCGACCAAAGGCGCGACGAAGTTGCACAGGTCCAGCTGCAGCTTGCCGTGCTTGCCCAGGGCGGGATTGAAAGCATAGGAAGTGACGCCGCAGTTGGGCACGTCGGCCGCCTTGTCAATGGCCAGGATGGCTTGCTCGTCGCAGCGTTCCAGCAGGTAGCGGAAGCAATTGACGATGACCTGGTGGCCGACGATCAGCACCCGTTCTCCCCGGTATTCGCGGGTGATGGTGTCGAGCACGCTGCGCAGGCGCAGGATGACGTCGCACCAGCTTTCGCCGCCCGGCGGACGGAAGTAAAACTTGCCGACGTGCTGGCGCTGTTCGTGCAGTTCCGGGTATTTGCTGGCGATGCCGTGCACGGTCAGGCGGTCGAGGATGCCGAATTCCTTTTCGCGCAGGCGCTCGTCGGCCACCACGGAGTTCAAGCTGTCCGCATCGATGCGCGCCAGCACGGCTTGCGCCGTCTGCTGTGCCCGCACGTACGGCGAATACAGCACGACGGTCGGTCGTTGTTCAGGGGGGAGGGTGGCGAACCAGTCGCCCAGGGCTTGCGCCTGGCGCGTGCCAAGCTCGGAGAGGGGGACGTCGACATCGCGCTCGGCGATGGCGATCAACAACTGCTTTTCCGCTTCGGCGGCATCGCGCGCCACGTTGCCGGCACTTTGGCCGTGACGCACGATCCAGATTTGCTGCGGCCATTTCTGTTCCATCGCCTTGCGCCTTCCTCCGTATTTATTGTTGATAAATATAGACGAAAGCGGCAAGGCGCGGCGCGCCGCTGGATAACTATTTAGGCGGCGTGTTCCGCTTCGTCCAGGTCGGGCGCATCGTCGCTGTTGTAGACGGCCAGGTCGGTCTGTCCCATGACCCGGCTGGTGACGGTGCCGGCCGTGATCGAGCCGCTCACGTTCAGGGCCGTGCGGCCCATGTCGATCAGCGGTTCGACGGAGATCAGCAAGCCGGCCAGCGCGACGGGCAAGTCCATGGCCGACAGCACGATCAGCGCGGCAAACGTGGCGCCGCCGCCCACGCCGGCCACGCCGACGGAACCGATGGTGATGATGGCCAGCAGCGGCAGCAGGAAGCTGACCGTGAAGGGGTCGACGCCGACGGTCGGGGCGATCATGACGGCCAGCATGGCCGGATAGATACCGGCGCAGCCGTTCTGGCCGATGGTCGAGCCGAACGAGGCGGCGAAGTTGGCGATGCCTTCCGGCGTGCCCAGGCGCTGGGTTTGCGTCTGCACGCTCATTGGAATCGAGCCTGCGCTGGTGCGTGACGTGAATGCGAAGGCCAGCACGGGGAAGACTTTTTTCACGAAGCGCAGCGGGTTCAGCCCCACGCCGGCGATGATGGCCAGGTGCACGAGGAACATCAATATCAGCGCGCTGTACGAGGCGACGACGAAGTTGATCAATTTCAAGATGTCCGTGTAGCTCGACGAGGCCACCACTTCAAACATCAGCGCGA
Organism: Janthinobacterium sp. KBS0711; assembly: GCF_000988085.1. Lineage (NCBI taxonomy): Bacteria > Pseudomonadati > Pseudomonadota > Betaproteobacteria > Burkholderiales > Oxalobacteraceae > Janthinobacterium > Janthinobacterium sp. KBS0711. The sequence goes on from NZ_LBCO01000007.1 coordinate 62,546, forward strand.
ACACGCCGTACGGCGTCAGGCGCAGCACCAGGGTGACCATGCGCATGACGATGGCGTGCGCCACTTTCATGAAGTGCTCGAAGGAGGCAAAGATCTCCGGCTTTTTCGCCGCGATGCCCGTGGCCGAAATGCCGATGAAGATCGAGAACACGACGACGGCGATGGTCGACGTCTTGCGTGCGCCCGTCATGTCGAGGAAGGGGTTGGTCGGCACGAAGCTGACCAGCAGTTTTGGCAAGGACAGGGCTTTCGCCGTTTCCAGCGAGCCCTGCAGCTGAACGCCGCGCGCCACTTCGGCGGCGCTCGACGTCAGGCCGACAGCCGTCAGGCCGAACAGCTTGGCCATCAAAATGCCCAGCGCGGCGGCAACGGTCGTGGTGATGAGCAGGGTGCCGATGGTCAGCGCGCTGATCTTGCCCAGCGAGCTCGCATCCTTGAGTTTCAGGATGGCGGAGATGATGGACACCATGATCAGCGGCATGATGATCATCTGCAGCAGTTTGACGTAGCCGCTGCCGACGATGTCCATGTATTCATTGGTGCCCGCGATGTTGGGCGAGCCGGCGCCGTACAGCCACTGCACGGCCGCGCCGAGCAGCACGCCCAGGCCCAGGCCCGTGAAGACGCGCACGGTAAACGTCGCGTGTTTGCGTTGCTGGTGGAACATGAAAGCGAAGACGAGCAACGCAACGAGCAGGTTCAGGATGATGTTAATTGCCATGAAGGGGCCTTATCTTGGTTTTATTCGAGACTGCACGGAGCACATAAAACTGTACTACAACTGACAGCTGCCCCAGCCCGGGGCGGAAGGGCAAGCACTGTACAGTACTATGGTGGCGTTTTGCGCAATACCGCTGCGAATATTACGCTATATAAATATGCTTCACAGGTATAAGCCATGTGGCTGATTGTGAATTTAGCTATTTCGTGCCAGCATGCTTTTCCCGTTTGCTAAGATGCGCCAGACTATTTGATAGGAAGAAGATGAATGCATTAACTGAAGTACAAGTGCTCGATGCGGAAGAGCGCTTGCGCCTGGCCATGATGGGCTCCGATGTGGCCGCGTTGAATGTCTTGCTGGCCGATGACTTGCTGTTTACGAATCACCTGGGTCACTTGCTGAGCAAGCATGCGGACCTGGCCGCGCACGAGCAGCGCCTGCTGGCCATCACCGACTTGCGCGCGTCCGAGCGCCATGTGCGCATCAACGGCAACGTGGCCGTCGTCTCCGTGCGCATGCAGCTGACGGGCACCTATCACGACGTGGAAACGCATGGCGACTTCCGTTTTACGCGCGTCTGGGCGCAGGACGCGGCCGGTGCGCTGCAAGTGATCGCCGTCCATTCCGGCGTCGTGGCTTGAGGAGTATCAGTGGATCATCGTTCCAAAGGGCAGCTGTTTGAAGCTGTCATCGCCGCCGGCCCGGCCACCCTGGCTATCACGGCCGGCTATCCCGTGCTGCTGTACAACCTGGTGCGCACCTGGGCCGACGCCCCAGGCACCAATGCCCTGGCCGCGCTGCTGCTGACGGGTGGCGTGTGGGCCTTGCTGGAATTCTGGCGCATCGCGCTGGCGACCGTGGCGCGCAAGGCGTATGCGTTCAACTGGCGCTTCTGGCTGGCCATCGCCGGCTTTCTCGGCTGTTTCGTGCGTTTCGTGCCGGACATGCCGGCCGGACTGATGCTGTTGTTGCTGGTGCTGCCGGCGCTGGCGTGGACGCATTTCATCTTGCTGCAGATCAAGCGCCCGACCAACTTTTAAGTTTTAGTCTTCCTCTTCGGCTTCCACTTTCAGCCAGGCTATCCGCCCATTGCCCGCCTCATGCAGATGGGCCAGCAGGGCGGTGGCCGCCGTTTCAGGCAGGCTGAAGTCGAACAGCACGTGCTCGGCGTGTTCCACGTTCAGCAAGGTGGAGCCGGCGCCATCGAGTTCGCGGCGCAGCATGCCTTCCATCGCATACGGCACCGTGCAGCGCAGGGTTCGCTGGCGCACGATGGCCGTCTTTTCCGCCTGCAGCAGTGCCTGCGCCACGCTGTCCGTGTAGGCGCGCACGAGGCCGCCCGCACCAAGCTTGATCCCGCCAAAGTAACGCACGACGGTCGCCAGCACGCCTTCCAGATCCTGGTGGCGCAGCACGTCGAGCATGGGCCGCCCGGCCGTGCCGCTCGGTTCGCCATCATCGACGGCCGCCGACTGCCCGCCCGCCAGCAGCGCCCAGCACACATGGCAGGCGCCCGGATGCTGCGCCTTCAAGTCATTGACCACCTGCTGCGCACTGGCGCGGTCCGTCATCGGCTGCACGCAACCGATGAAACGGCTTTTCTTGATGATCAATTCGCTGTGGACGGGGGCGGCAATGGTAAACGGCATGGCGGGTACGAAGGCGGGCAAAGCAGCATGATAGAGGAAATGCGCGCCTTGGACGAGTCAGCCTGCTCACGCGGCGGGGGCGGCCACCAGTTCGCGCAGCGCCGGCTCGCGCACTTGCAGGATATCGAACAGTCCCAGCGCGTGCAGGGCGGGCAGGGCGTCGGCAATGTCGCGCTCGGCGGTGCTCCGTTCGGCGATGCTGCTGTTCTCGTCCAGCCATAGCCGGGCATTGGCCAGGAAGGCGCCCACCGTGCCCTTGCGTACGGTCACGCCATTGAACTGGCTTTGGTTTTGTTGATCCGGCAATACGTCTTCTGCGCGCATGGTGAACTCCTGAATGTTGGAAAGACTTCACTGTATGATGGCTAGATTGTCTTGCCTGCGTTGTTTATGTCATTCGATACGCCAAATCCGCCAATCTTGCCGCCATCGCTGCCGCTGCGCGCCATGCGCATTGTCCAGCCGCAGGAGAGGGTGACGGCGGCGCACCACCACGCCAGCGGCCAGCTGTTCGGCGCCATGCGTGGGTTGCTCTCGGTTGCCGCCGACAGCGGGCAGTGGGTGGTGCCGGCCAGCCACTGCGTGTGGATGCCGCCCCATCACGTCCATGGCTTGCGTTCACATGGCCCGTTTGAGGGCTGGAGCGTGTATGTGGACGAGGCCAGCTGCGCCAGCTTGCCCGCCGCGCCTTGCGTGATGCGTGTCTCGGGATTGCTGCGCGAGGCAGTGGGCCGCGCCAGCATCTGGGACGATGGCGCGCTCGACATGCGGCAGGAACGGATCGCGGGCGTGATCCTCGACGAAATAGCCGCTTCGCCGCACGAGCCCTTCGGCTTGCCCCTGCCCACGAACCCGCGCCTGCTGCGCGTGGCGCGCGCCATCCTCGATGACCTGGCCGACGAGCGGGGCGTGGAAGCGCTGGCCGCCTGGACCGGCGTGTCGCCGCGCACCCTGGCGCGCCGTTTCACGGCCGAGACCGGCTTTACGCCTTCCGCCTGGCGTCAGCGCGCCCGCATCCTGCATGCCTTGGAACTATTGGCCGCCGGCCAGCCAGTCACGACGATTGCGCTGGATCTGGGCTATGACAACGTCAGCGCCTTCATCGCCATGTTCAAGCGGGTGATGGGCGTGACGCCGGGGAGGTATGGGGATGGCGATGGGAGTTAATCGGGCAATATCGGTATTTGATAATGCGCAACTTGCTGCGGATATAGACGGCGAAGGTTGAAATCGTGTACGAATGCCGGGTTTGATCCCGGCCCCGCCGGATATTTTTTGAAAATAGTTTTATTTAATTGATTCTGATGAAATATATTTTTAAGATGATGGTGTAGTGCGGCCGTGGAGGTTATGAGGTGGGGTTGTTATTTGATAATTGGTAATTCATTAATTTTAATTGATAGTGTTTTTTATTTCAGTTACCTTGTATTTAAGTATGTAAATATAAGGGAATGTAAAAATATGAATTTCTTGAAAGTCGCGGCGGTTTTTCTGACACTGGCATGCGCCTCTGTCAATGCTCAAACAATTGTTACGTATGATATAAAAAATGGACGCGCAAAGGATGCAGGGCACTGGAATAATAATTACGACGGAACGCTGACGCGAGGTCATCCCACATGGGATTGGATTTATGATTATAGCGGCGGTAAAGGGTCGTTGAATGACGGAATCGTCCCAAACGGCATTGAGAGTACCCAGCTTATTTATAGCTATGAGGATCCGATAATTACTTTACACTTGTCCGGATCAAGTATCATTAATGAGATGAATTTCTATAGTATGTTATATGGGGGGAATGCCTCCGCTGGAAATTTGTCGGGTGCGAAAATCAGTTTTGGAGAGAAGTCGCTATACATGAATGCGACTAACTGGGGGGCAAAATGTAGCAATCACCTGTGCAATAATGGATTCAGTTTTGCCGGCACAGTTCTGGAAGGCATTGCCACTGATGTGATAACAATTAGTGGCTTTAAACATAGAGATAGTAGTCTTCCAGTATATTCCATTGGTGAGATTGTCTTGAATGGATCATTGGTATCGCCAGTTCCTGAGCCAAGTACTTATGGAATGTTGCTTGCAGGAATTTTTGTGATTGGGTTGCAGGCAAGAAGGCGGCGCGGCGCCAAGTTTGATATGACTTGAGATGCCAGAGGAGGTTTGGGCATGCAACGGTCGTTTACCAGCGCAGATGCGACCAGAAACAAAAAAGCCCACGAACCGAAGTTCGTGGGCTTCTCTGAAGTATTTGGTAGGCCGTGCGGGATTCGAACCTGCGACCAACGGATTAAAAGTCCGCTGCTCTACCAGCTGAGCTAACGACCCAAAAACTTTACAACTGAACTGCGGTACCACTGTGCGGTACGTGGCTTGCCATGGCGGCAAGTCAGCATGCTGCAAATTCTTGGTAGGCCGTGCGGGATTCGAACCTGCGACCAACGGATTAAAAGTCCGCTGCTCTACCAGCTGAGCTAACGACCCAAGGGCGGTTATTATGACGGCCAAAGCGGGTTTTGGGAAGGGCAGGGATGGAAAAAAGCCTTGCGCTGTGCCTAGGTACGGCCTAATATGGATAGGTAGCCTACCTATTTATATATTCCCATGCCCACTACTGAAGAACTTCCCATCCCCGAACGCGCGCTGGCGCTGTCCGATGAATTGCGCACGGCGTTCAAGCGTCTGCTGCGTTCGATGCAGCGCGAAGGGGGCGAGCTGGAAGGCAGCGTGTCGATGATGCAATACATGCTGCTGGCCCTGATCCACGAGCAGCCCGGCATCGGCGTGGCCGCGCTGGCGCGCCTGCAGAACGTGCGCGGGCCGACCGTCAGCGCGCAGGTCAAGTCGCTCGAAGAGGCGGGGCTGGTCGAGCGCGGCGCGCCCGATCCGCAAGACCGGCGCCGCTCGGGGCTGCAGGTGTCCGCGCAAGGCCTGGCGATACTTGAAACCCTGCGTGCGAGGCGCCGAGATGCGCTGGCGCAGCGCATTGCCCGTCTGACGCCGCAGCAGATCGATGCACTGGAAGCGGCCATGCAGCCGCTGCTTGAGATCGGGCAAGCATGAGCCGCCACGATCAAGCCACAGGCGCAGAAAAAGGCGCTGCCAAACCCGTCACTGAGCGCGAAGTGCGCGCCATCTACCTGGGCCTGATGGCCGTGCTGGGCCTCGGCGCGCTGGACCAGAGCATCGTCGCCACGGCCTTGCCGCGCATCGTCGATGACCTGGGCGGCATGGCCCATCTGTCGTGGGTGGTGACGGCCTACGTGCTGGCTTCGACGGCCACCATGCCCCTGTACGGCAAGCTGGCCGACCAGTACGGCCGCCGCCCCATGATCTTCACGGCCTTGCTGACCTTCTTGCTCGGTTCCGTGCTGTGCGGGCTGGCGCAGAACATGACGGAACTGATCATCTTCCGTGCCATCCAGGGCCTCGGGGCGGGCGGCTTCATGCCGCTGGCGCAAATCATCATCGGCGACATCGTGCCGCCGGCCGAACGGGGCAAGCGCCAAGGCATGGTGCCCATCGTGTTTGCCGTCACCAGCGTGCTCGGTCCCGTGCTAGGCGGCGTCATCACGGATGCCTTGTCGTGGCACTGGATTTTCTATGTCAACCTGCCCATTGGCGTCGCCGCCTTTGTCATCATCGCGCGCGCCATGCGCAAACCGGCGCGCACGCATGCGCACAAGATCGATTATCTGGGCTCGGCCTTGCTGACGGGCGCCATCACGGCGGCGTTGCTGGTGCTGGCGCTGGGCGGCACCGAGTGGCCTTGGGATGCGCTGGCCATCAAGGTGTGCGGCGGCATTGCCGTGCTGCTGGGCCTCTGGCTGGCGGTGCACGTGGGGCGGGTGGATGAGCCCGTGCTGCCGCCCGACCTGTTCGAAAACCGCACCTTCAATATCGCCAGCCTGGTGATGGCCGTGACCTTCATGGGCCTGATGGGCGCCAGCGTCTTCTTTCCCCTGTTCTTCCAGCTGGTGATGGGCACCAGTCCGGCGCAGTCCGGGGTAATGACGGTGCCGATGATGGTGGGGCTGGTGGCGTCGTCGATCTTCAACGGCCGGGTGCTGTCGCGCTCGGGCAAGTACAAGATGGTGCAGGTGGCGGGATTGGCCGTGGCGCTGCTGGCGTTTGCCGTGTTGGCCTGGGGCATGGAAACGTCGCGTGGCTACTGGATCATCGAGCCGGCCATCTTTTTCCTCGGCACGGGGCTGGGGCTGGTGATGCCGAACATGACGATTGCCGTGCAAAATGCCTTGCCGCTGGCGCGCCGCGGTGTGGGCACGGCCATGCTGGCCTTTTTCCGCTCGCTGGGCGGCTTGCTGGGCGTGACGGCGTCTGGCGCCATCCTCGCGCACCAGCTGCACAAACACGGCGTGGAAGCCGTCTCGGCGCTGGGCGCGCAGGCGGCGGCGCAGACGGTGGACGTGTACCGCCATGCGATCGCCAGCGTGTTTGGCGCCGGCGCCGTGCTGCTGCTATTGGGACTGGTCTTCCTGTTGTTCCTGCCGGAACTGCCCCTGGAGGGGCATCCGGCAACGGTCAAGGACGATCAATAGCGCTCGAGCCAGTGCGCGTACGGCGCCGGCAGGGTCCACGAGGCGCGTTCCACGCCGAGTTCCTTGGCGGCAAAGTATGCCCAGTGCGGATTGGCCAGGTGCGCCTTGCCCACCATCACCACGTCGAGCTGCTCGTCCTTGACGACGCGCTCGGCAATCGCCGGCGTGCCGAAGCCCCAGGCGGACGAGACGGGCACGCCCGCTTCGCGGCGCACGCGCTCGGCAATCGGGCCCATGAAGGCCGGGCCCCATGGAATCGACACGTCGGGAATGGTAAAACCCATGCTGACGCTGAGCATGTCCATGCCCGCATCCTTAAACTGGCGCACGAGGCCGATCGATTCGAGCAGGGTTTGCTCGTCGCGGCCGTCAAATTCCAGCACGCCGAAGCGTATCGTCAACGGCAGGTGTTCGGGCCACACTTCGCGCACGGCTTTTAAGGTTTCCAACAGGAAGCGGCTGCGGTTTTCCAGGCTGCCGCCATAGATATCGTCGCGCTGGTTCGAATGGGCGGAAAAGAAGCTTTGCGCCAGGTAGCCGTGGGCAAAGTGCAGCTCCAGCCATTCAAAGCCCACTTCGCGGGCGCGCACGGCCGCGTCGACGAAGTTCTGTTTCACGCGGGCGATATCGTCGAGGTCCATGGCGCGCGGCACTTTCGGCAGGCCGCCGCCAAAGGCGATGGCGGACGGGGCAATGGTTTGCCAGCCGCGCGCGTCGCCTTCAGGAATGTGGTCGTCGCCTTCCCATGGTCGGTTGGCGCTGGCCTTGCGGCCCGCGTGGGCGATCTGGATGCCGGGCACGGAGCCGGCCGCCTTGATGGCTTTCACGACAGGCACGAAGGCTTGCGCCAGGTCATCGTTCCAGATGCCGGTGCAGCCGGGGGTGATGCGGCCTTCGGGCGCCACGGCCGTCGCTTCGACGATCACCAGGCCGGCGCCGCCACGGGCCATGCCCGCGTAGTGCGACAGATGCCAGTCGTTGGCCTGGCCATCGACGGCCATGTACTGGCACATGGGCGGCACGGCGATGCGGTTGCGCAGGGTGATGTCTTTGAGGGTGTAGGGCTGGAAGAGGGCGGACATGGTGGCCTTTGTGTTTGTTGGTGGAAATGTGGGTGAATGCTGATTCGGTAGTTCGTAAATATTCGAAGAATGGAATTAGTATAGCGCATGCTGTATGATTCTGCACATGCGTCCACACAAACATCCTCCCGCCAGCGAATTCGTCCTCGAAAGAGTGCTGTACGCCTTGAGCGATTCCATTCGCCTCGACATCGTGCGCCACCTGGCCAGAGTCGACGCGGCCGCTTGCGGCGATCTGGACGGCGGGCGGCCGAAATCGACCGTTTCCCACCATTTCAAGGTCTTGCGCGAAGCGGGCCTCGTCTACACGGAAAACGCGGGCACGACGCACATGAATACCTTGCGCCGCGCCGATATCGAGAGCCGCTTTCCCGGCTTGCTCGATGCTATCCTGGCACAGCCGCAAGCGAATCAGCCCTGAATCTGCCGTAGAATGCCTGCAAGATTGCCGAATTTGCAGCACTGGAGTGCAGTCTCAAGCTGAAAGGTTGATCACGCATGAGAATTCCTGCACGGTATCGCTGGTGCTGCGCCACCGTTTTCGTACTGCTCACTGGCTGCTGGCCTTACACGGAGCCGGCCACGGGCGAATATGCCGCTGTGCTGCGGCGCGGCGAAAAGGTGACCAAGGCCGACACGTACGGGCGGTTTGCCGCCTTGTCGGTCGAATACCGCCAGGGTGGCGGCTCCCTGATGTCCACGCACAACAATTCCATGCGGCTGATCCATAGCGATAAAGTCGTCGTCAAGGACACCGATGGCATCGAACGCTGGACCGACTTCGCCCAGCCCGTCTATTTCCTCAGATTGCCTGACGATGACAGCGTGCTGGCGCTGGTCCACGAGCAAGCGGGCAAGGCCGTGGTCGAGAAGATCGCGGCGTCGAAAGACGGCTACCGGGGCACCGAGACGTACACGCATGGTTTTCCATTGTCCCCTGGTGTGCGCTATTTTCCCGGCGACCAGCGCCCCGGTTTCCTGTTGCGTGGCTTGCCGCTGAAAACCACCGTGCTGCCCAGTCCGCCAGAGGGCGACGGCGACCTGCACGCCCAAGTCCTGGCGGCCATTTCGCCCGATGGGACATCCTTTGCGTTTGTCGACAGCGAGTATGCGCCGTCCGTGGTGCTGGTGGTCGATGCGGACGGCAAGCGGCGCGACCCGATTCCGTTGCCGAGAAGTTACCTGGCGGACGCGCCCACCTACCAATTCCACCCATACGAGCGGCTATGGGCCTGGTCGCGCACGGCGCTGGCATGGCACAAGAACGGCGCGGGCAGCTGGGAAGTACGACCCGACGGCGTTGCGCCGGAGGCTGCCGGCGCGCGCAATCCGGTGGAGCAATTGTTTATCAGCGATCAGACGGGCTACCGCACCTGTTTTGCCGCCGACAACGTCGCCTGCCTGCGCGGCTGGCGCGGGGCGGACGCGGCCGAGCAACGCAAGACTTTTGTGTGGGGCGGCGACGCGCCGCCGTTTGCTTACGTGCCGGTAGCCCACGCGGCCGCTTTTGGCGCCAAGGTCGGCTTGCTGTTGTTGTCCGGGAGATGCTGCCGTGTGCCGTCTTACCATTTGTATCTCGATGGCGCACCGGCGGTGGTGGCCGCGCAATTGTCCGCACGCTTGCGCGAGAGCAAGATGCCGTTTGTGCGCATCGATGAGTGCCCGCGCCGCGTCGGCTATGACGGCAAGTGCGAGGCGCAGCTGGCCCGGCAGATCGGGCGGCCGAAGTCGCTGGGGCGCGAGCTGGAGCAACTGGTCGATACCTGGAGCGATCAGGATGGCGTGCTGTTCGTCATGCCGTCCATGGCGGTCGCGGTGCGCGCGAACGAGCAGGGCGGCAGCGTGATCCAGACCCTGTTGCGTGCCGATTTGTCGCGCAAGGATTGATCTCGGTCGTCTGCCGCGCGTCACCGAAGTGCCAGGCTCGGCTATCATGTCGGCCTTTCGGTAAATCCTCGGCCGCGCGCCTGTTGCGCGCATGGCTGGCGAGACTACCTGGCACGGCAAGGAATAGGAATGACGGCAGCAGCAGTATCACAGGCGCACCTGGAAAATCGTCCGCAGTTTGGCTGGATCAATGGTTTGAAGGCGGGTGCGGCGCAGCTGATCGTGTTGCATCATCTGGCGTTTTACGGCCCCATGTCCGACTACGTGCAGCCCCTGTGGCCCGAGTTGCTGGGCTGGCTGGGCGGCAGCGCACGCATCGCCGTGCAAGTGTTCCTCGTCATCGGCGGCTTTCTCGTTGCCAAATCCCTCTCGCCCGCCGGCCGCCCCGGCATTGCCAACCCTCTGCAAGCGGTCTGGCGCCGCTATGCCAAGCTGGCGCCGCCTTTCCTGGCTGCCACTTTGCTCGCGGCCATCATCACGCCTGTGGCCGGCATCTGGATGCAGCACGACTCCATGTCGGCCGCCGTCACCCTGGGCCAGCTGAGTGCCCATGCCTTGCTGCTGCACGGCGTGCTGGGCTATGAATCGCTGTCGGCCGGCGCCTGGTACGTGGCCATCGATTTCCAGCTGTACCTGCTGACCGTATCGCTGCTGTGGCTGAGCGGCCGCGTGGCGGGGCAGTGGCGCCGGCACTGGCTGATGCCGCTGGCCGTCACCGTCGGTATCGCCTTTTCCTTGCTGTATTTCAATCTGGACGCGGACTGGGACAATTGGGCGCCGTATTTCTTCGGCAGCTATGGTCTCGGCATGCTGGCCTGGTGGGGCAGCGACCCTGCCCGAAAACCTGGCGCCATGACCGTGCTCATGGCCATGGCCGCCGTGCCCGTCCTGCTGGCCCTGGCCGTCGACTACCGCAGCCGCATCGCGCTGGCCCTGATCGTCGCCTGCGCCCTGTTCCTTTTCGGCCGCGTCCGCACGCCTGCGCAGGGCGGCGCCTGGAACATCATCAATACCCTGGGCCGCATCTCGTATGCCGTGTTCCTCGTCCACTTCCCTGTCAGCCTGCTGGTGAATGCCTTGTTTATCACCTATGTTCCGCTTGAGCCGGAATGGCAGGCGCTGGGCATGTTGACGGCCTGGGGCGCCAGCCTGGCGGCTGGTGCTGCGTTTTACCGGTGGGTGGAAGTGCCGCTGGGAAGGGTGATGGGTAGTGTGGTGGCGCATCTGGCCGGGCGGCCGGCGCTGGTGTCGCGTTAAAAAACGGCGTTCGATATGACAAGGTTTAGGTATTGTTGTTTAGGGATATAGTTGCCGCGTATGCATGACGGCAAGAATTTCTATCGCGTTTGCTCCAACGCGATACACGACGACATAGTTTGGATGGACAACCAGTTCGCGCGTGCCTGAAACTCTTCCTGATCGGTATAGGTTGGGATGGCAGGGAAGCCGGGAGATGGCGTTGTCGATGTCGTTGTAAAGCTGCAGCGCTGCCGGCTGGTTGTGCTGCGCGATATACGTGAGTATCGCGGTCAAATCTTCTTGAGCTTCAACCTTCCATTGAATCGGCAGCATGGCCGTCAGTCTGCGGCGTGACGATTTTCCTCAGTTGCGCCATGACTGTCTCGTGCGAGGCGGTAGGGCGGTCATCATTGAGCGACGCCAACACCTTTGCGCGAAACCATTGTTCATAGGTTTCGGCTGCTTCCGTTGTCGCAAATTCGGACATGGTCGAGGATGGGGTGGCGTTCATGATTGTCTGATTATACGACAGTCCGATAAAGCTGTATCGCAGGTGGCAAGGCGTTTGATTTGTGTCAGCGATGGCATCGCGTGCGGGTGATGCTGCTGAAAACAAAAAAGCCAACCGCGAACGGTTGGCTTCTCTGAAGTATTTGGTAGGCCGTGCGGGATTCGAACCTGCGACCAACGGATTAAAAGTCCGCTGCTCTACCAGCTGAGCTAACGACCCGAAGAAGAAAGATTATAGGGGGTGCCCGGGATTCTGTCAAACCTAACGGGCAACTTTTTCCCCGCTTTTACTTTTTACCGGCCCGTTCCTTGGCGGCCTGGGCCGCGCTGGAGTCCGGGTAGCGCGAGATCAGGGCGTTCAGCGTCTTGGTCGCGTTCGGCTTGTCTTTCAGCTCCGTATAGCAGCTGGCGATGTTGAGCATGGCGTCGGCCGCCTTTGGGCTGTCCGGGTAGTTCTTCAGCACTGCCTGCTGGGCCGTGATGGCGCTCTTGCAGTCGCGCTGGGCGTAATAGGCGTTGCCCAGCCAGTATTGCGCGTTGGCAGCGTAGGCCGATTCCGGATAGCGCTTGACGAAGCCGTCCAGGGCCGTGACGGCGCCCTTGTAGTCGCCCGACTTGAACAGGCCGAACGCGGATTCGTACGCGCTTTGCTCGGACACGCCCACGGCCGCTTCCTGTCCGTCGATGGTGACCTGGCGCGGCTCGAGCTTGCGCAGGCGCGCGTCGATGTCGGTATAGAAATCCTTCTGGCGCTTTTGTACGTTCGCAAGATCGTTGCCCAGTACTTCGATCTGGCCGCGCAGGCGGGCGATCTCTTGCATGGTCTGGTCGTGCTGGTTGATCAGGCTCAGGGTGCTGGTCTTGTCCGCCTTGGTGTCGACGCGGCTGTTCAGGTCGCGCGCCATGGCGTCGACCTTGGCGCGCAGCTCGAGGATAGCCTTGCGCGCTTCGTCGTCATCGAACAGGGCGGCGTTGGCGTGCAGGGGCAGGTAGGCAAACGCGGCCATCAAGGCGGCGGCGACGCCGGCTTTCGAGAATGTCATCATGGGTCGGGCTTTCTAAGGTTACGCAAACATGCAAACGGGGCGCCGGGCGGTGAATCACCGCGCTGCGCCCCATTATTATGCCTATGACTGGCCAGTTAGGTAAGCGCCAATGCTGCCGCGCTCACCTGTCAACATCAATAAACGATGTCAGCGCGGCGGTTTTCTGCCCATGCTGCTTCGTTGCTGCCTTGTGCTTTAGGCTTTTCTTTGCCCAGCGACACGGCTTCCATTTGGCCTTCTGGCACGCCCAGGGCTGCCATCGACTTGCGCACGGCTTCAGCACGTTTCTGACCCAGGGCCAGATTGTACTCAGCGCCACCGCGTTCATCGGTGTTACCTTGGATCAGGATCTTGCGGCTAGGCGTTTTCACCAGGTAGCCAGCGTGGTTTTGCACGACTGGGGTGTCCGCTTCGCGCACGACGTATTTGTCGAAGTCGAAGTAGATGCTGCGGTTAGCCAGCACGCCTTTTGGATCGTCCAGTGGATCGACCGATGCGGTCGTTACTGGCTGAACTTGACGGGTGTCAACTGGAGCTGCGACTTTTTCAGGAGCGCGCTCAACCACTGGGGTCTCGGCTACTTTGACTGGGGTGCTGCAGGCGGACAGCAGAGCTGCGGTAGCGGCGATGAAAGCCAAACTTTTAAAGTTACTCATTTTTATTCTCCGGGTCATGGTTAAAGGTGAAACTGTACAGCATTTACTTCATAAAAGGACCCCAGGTGGGCTCCTTGATATTGCCAGCTTGCGTAGTCAAACGCTGTTTGACGCGGCCATCCACCGATACCACTGCCAGCGACTTGCGTCGTCCGGATTCGGTCGCGTACATGATATATTTCCCGTTGGGCGAAAAGCTCGGTGATTCGTCGTTGGCGGTGTCCGACAGGCGCAGTTCCTGGCCACTAGCCAGGTCGAGCGCGTAGAGCTGGAAATTGCCGTCGCGACGGGAAATATAAGCAAGTGTCTTCCCGTCGGACGAAATCCGCGGGCTGATGTTGTAGGAGCCGCCAAACGTCACGCGCTTGGCTTCGCCGCCGCTGGCCGACATGCGGTAGATTTGTGGTCCGCCGCTGCGATCGCTGGTGAAGTAGATGCTTTGGCCATCGGCCGAGAATTGGGGTTCCGTATCGATGCCGCTGCTGGTGCTGACGCGGCGCAAGCCGCTGCCGTCGGCATTGACGGTGTAGACCTGGGTATGGCCATCGCGCGACAGGGCCACGGCCAGGCGCGAGCCGTCCGGGCTCCAGCTCGGTGCGGAATTGCTGCCTTTTTCATTCGATACGATGGTGCGCTGGCGCGTCACCAGGTTTTGCACGTAGACGATGGGCTTTTTCTTTTCAAACGACACGTACGCGACCTTGGTGCCGTCCGGCGACCAGGCAGGCGAAATGATCGGCTCGTTCGAGCGCAGGGCGACCTGGATGCCTTCGCCATCGGCGTCGGCCACTTCCAGGCGGTATTCGCGGCCCGATTGCGTGACGTAGGCGATGCGCGTGGCGAACGCGCCCTTGACGCCCGTCAGCTTTTCATAGATGTCGTCGGCGATCTTGTGCGCCAGCAGGCGGTTGAACTGCGGCGCGGCCGCATTGTTCATGCTGGAAATCTGCGCGCCCTTGATGGTGTCGAACAGCTTGTAGCGCACGTCCAGGCGGCCATCGGCCATGCTTTGCACGGTGCCGGCCGCCAGCGCGTCGGCGCCGCGCGACTTCCACTGTTCATAGCTGACGGGTGCCGTTTCCGCTACGGGCGCATCGGCGTCGATCAGCTTGAACACGCCGCTGCGCGCCAGGTCGGCCTTGATAATGCCGGACAGCGATTGCGGCGCCGCCGATTCATTGACGAAGCTGGCGACAGCCACCGGGATCTGGTTGCTGCCGATCCCCGTAATCTCCACGCGCAGCTGCGCCTGGGCGCTGGACGCTCCCAGCACCAGGCTGGCGCAGAGCACGACATAGCTCATTTTTTTCATGGTCATCATTTAGGCAAATCCTTCATCTCGAATATGAGTTCAATCTCGCGTTCCACGGTGCCGTCTTTTTTCTTCGGCAGTGGCGACGATTTATTAATGGCGTTTTCCACCGAGCTGTCATACGCCGGCAGGCCGCTACTTTTAATCTTTCGGACCGAAATAATTTCCCCAGTTGGCAGTTGCTCGATCTTGAACACGGCGCGCGGGTTGCCCGGCACGTCCGTGCTACCGCTGTACGCGATATTGCTCTTGATCTTGCTCGTCAGGGCAGCGACATAGCCGCTGTCCTTGCGTGGCGCGGTCGCTTTCGCGGCCGTGCCCGTCGTGCCGGCGCCCGCCGCACCCGTGATGCGGCTCATTTCCGCAGCGCGCGCCTTGTCGGCGGCTTTTTTCTCTTCCGCTGCTTTTTTCGCCTTGGCAGCTTTTTCCGCCGCCGCTTTTTTCTCGGACAGTTCTTTCTCGGCTTTTTCTTCCGCCGCTTTTTCTTTCTCTTTGGCCTGCTTGGCTTTCTCCAGCTTGTCGGCCTTTTCTTTTTCCAGCTTTTCAGCCTTGTCTTTTTCTTTCTGCTTCTGTTTTTCCAGTTCGCGCTTTTCTTCCTCGCGTTCCTTTAATTCCTGCTTGCGGCGCTCTTCCGCTGCCGCTTTCTCTTTTTCTTCCTTCAGTTTGGCCTTCTTGCGCTCAAGGGCGATCTCCGCCTCGCGCAGGTCGACCTTCGGCTCGGGCGCGGCCACCGGCGGCGGTGGCGGCGGAGCCGGCTGTTCCACTTGCGGTTCAGGCGGCGGGGCCGGTGTCGGCTCCGGTTCCGTCGCCACTTCGGGCGGCGGCGCGGCCGTCTGCACTTTCATGTCCCACACTTCCGCTTCGACGGCGACAGGTTCCGTATTTTGCCAGTGTACGCCCACCCACAGGAAAAACAGCAGCCCAAGGTGCATCGCCAGCGCCAGGCCCAGCGAGGGCCAGCGGCTGCGTTCGCGCGGCACGCTGTAGGGCTTGCCGAGTACATGGTCGATTTGTTTGTTCTGCAAAGTCTAGTCTATCTAAAAACGGTCAAGTCTGGAAACAGGACGCTGTGCTTACTTGGTGGCCAGGCCGACGCGGGTAATGCCCATCTTTTTCGCTTCCGAAATGAGCTGGATCACATCGTCGTACTTGCTTTCCTTGTCGCCCGCGATCATCACGGGATAGTCCGGATTGGTTTCGTGCAAACCGCGCAGCTTGCGCAGCAGGGCGTCGCGGTTCGGTTCCGTTTCCGGCGACAGCTGTTCCTTGCCGATGACGCCGATCGACAGCGAACCATTCGGTTTCAGCACGATCTGAATATAGTCATCGGGCGGTTTCGCCGACTTTTCCGCGTTGGGCAAGTTCACCACGCTGGGATTGTTCGACGACGGCATCACCATGAAAATGATCAGCAGCACCAGCATCACGTCGATATACGGCACGACGTTGATCTCGGACTTGAACTTGCGGCCACGGCCGCCGCGCATGCCGCCGCTATTGAATGAGGAACCCATGGACGCTGCTCCCTCTTAGCGCGACTGGCGCTGCAAGATGTTGGAGAATTCCTCGACGAAGCTCTCGAAGCGGATCGCCAGGCGGTCGATGTCATGCGAAAAACGGTTGTAGGCGACGACGGCGGGAATCGCGGCGAACAGGCCGATGGCGGTGGCGATCAGCGCTTCGGCAATGCCGGGCGCGACAGCGGCCAGGGTCGCTTGCTGCACGTTGGCCAGGCCGCGGAAGGCGTTCATGATGCCCCAGACGGTGCCGAGCAGGCCGATGTACGGCGAGACGGAACCGACGGAAGCGAGGAAGGCCAGGTGCGATTCGAGCACGTCCATTTCACGCTGGAAGGCTGCGCGCATGGCGCGGCGTGCGCCGTCGAGCACGGCGCCCACGTCCAGCGCTTCGCGCGAACCGTAGGAAGCCTTGCCCTTGATGAATTCGCCCATGCCGGCGTCGAAGATGCGGGCCAGCGCGCCGCTCTGGTCGCGGTTGCCGCTGGCGTTCTGGTGCAGCGCATGCAGGTTGCCGCCGGCCCAGAAGCTGCGTTCGAATTCGATGGTTTGCTTGCGCGCCTGGCGCACGGCAAACATCTTGCGGAAAATGTAGGTCCAGCTGGTCAGGGAAATCAGCAGCAGCAGGGCCATGATCAGTTGCACGATCAGGTGGGCATTGGTGATGAGCGCGAGGAAAGAAAGATCTTGTGTAACGTTCATTGGCTGGCAGTCTGTTGGGTGAATTATCCGGGGTGGCGGGTGGGGTCAGGCGGCGCGCATGCGGGCCGCGACTGCATCAGGCACGGCGCGCGGACGCAGTGCCGAATCGACGCAGCCGATCTTGACGCGCGCCGTGTTGAGCAGGCGGTCGCCGCACCAGGCTTGTTGCAGGAAAACGATGGAGGCGCGCCCCATTTTTTCTATACTTAAGGTTAATCTTACCGTGTCATCGAGTCTGGCTGGCGCATGATAGTCGGCGTTGACGCTTTTGACAACGAACATCGCGTCATGCTGCTCCAGCAATTCCTGCTGGCCCACGTCGATGGCGCGCAGCCATTCGGTGCGCGCGCGCTCGAAGAACTTCAGGTAATTAGCGTAATAGACGATGCCGCCGGCGTCGGTGTCTTCATAGTAGACACGTACGTTCCAGGTAAAGACTGAAGGCATGTTTATTGCGCCAGTAGTGAGATTGAGCAACATTTTACGCGATTTTTCTTCTTGTGACTGTGGGCGCTTGCTGGAAAGCCATGCAAAAGCTGCATATAAGTTGCACCGCAGCATTGTAAAACGGAGGGCTGCAATGGCAAGCCCCGTAACATACGCTTACATGCATGAGCAAAGTTTACATCCAGCTTAAGACGCCGGACCGGCGCTGCCCGGGCGGCGATTATAGCGGCACGCTTGCATTCCTTGCTCAATTTGGGCACTTAACTTACAATTTGCATTCCATTACGTCTCACGTGACTGGCGAAAAGTCGGGCGATCTCCATGAGTGGCGATCGGCAAACCGGCGAAAGGTGGGCACCCACCGGGAAACGTGAGATTTTTCATCAGCCGTTCGCCTGGGTAGCCACTATGGAAAAGCACGAAGAGGCTGCCTGTCCAATGTTGTTATTCACTTAACGCCGGCTCCCCTCATTCGATCCAATCTGCCAGTACAAGCACCCTCATACTTGGAGTTTTTACATGTTTGCAAAAGATCATACCCTCGCCAACGTCGATCCTGAATTGTTCGCCGTCATTCAAAAAGAAAACACGCGCCAGCACGACCACATCGAACTGATCGCGTCGGAAAACTACACATCGCCAGCCGTAATGGAAGCGCAAGGCTCGCAGCTGACGAACAAGTACGCCGAAGGCTATCCAGGCAAGCGCTACTACGGCGGCTGCGAGTACGTCGACGTGGCCGAGCAACTGGCCATCGACCGTGTCAAGCAATTGTTCGGCGCCGAATGCGCGAACGTGCAGCCGAACTCGGGCTCGCAAGCGAACCAGGGCGTATTCTTCGCCATGCTGAAACCAGGCGACCTGATCATGGGTATGTCGCTGGCCGAAGGCGGCCACCTGACCCACGGCATGCCGCTGAACATGTCCGGCAAATGGTTTGACGTCGTTTCCTACGGCTTGACGGCGGAAGAAGACATCGACTACGATGCAATGGAACGCCTGGCCCGCGAACGCAAGCCAAAGCTGATCATCGCCGGCGCCTCCGCGTTCTCGAAAAAGATCGATTTCGAACGCTTCGGCAAGATCGCCAAGGAAGTTGGCGCCTACTTCATGGTCGACATGGCCCACTACGCCGGTCTGATCGCCGCCGGCCTGTACCCGAACCCGGTGCCGTTCGCCGACTTTGTCACCTCGACCACGCACAAATCGCTGCGCGGCCCGCGCGGCGGCATCATCCTGATGAAGGCCGAACACGAAAAAGCCATCAATTCGGCCATCTTCCCTGGCATCCAGGGCGGCCCGCTGATGCACGTGATCGCCGGCAAGGCCGTTGCCTTCAAGGAAGCGCTGAGCCCTGAATTTGTTGAATATCAGAAGCAAGTGATCAAGAACGCCGATGTGCTGGCGAAAACCCTGATCAAGCGCGGCCTGCGCATCGTTTCCGGCGGCACCGAATCGCACGTCATGCTGGTCGACCTGCGCGCCAAGAACCTGACGGGCAAGGAAGCCGAAGCCATCCTCGGTTCCGCGCACATCACTTGCAACAAAAACGGCATCCCGAACGACCCGCAAAAACCATTCGTCACTTCGGGCATTCGCCTGGGCAGCCCGGCGATGACGACGCGCGGTTTCAAGGAAGCGCAAGCGGAAGAAGTGGGCAACCTGATCGCGGACGTGCTGGACAATCCGCATGACGCCGCCACCATCGAGCGCGTGAAAGCGGCCGTGAAAGTGCTGGCCGACGCGCACCCTGTGTACGCTGCATAATTATTTGTCCAGAATGTGTCATACAGAGTAAGATTCTGTATGACACATTCCTTCGTGCCCAAGGGCGCCCGGAGTGATTCGGGCGCCCTTTGTACAAGGACGGTGATTTCCCGTAATTATTACTATAAAGTTGTAGCCAGCCCATGAAATGTCCATTTTGCCAGCACGGCGACACCCAGGTTCTCGATACGCGCGTATCGGAGGAAGGGGATGCCATTCGGCGCCGCCGCCGCTGCGGCAAATGCGACAAGCGTTTTACGACTTACGAGCGCATTGAACTTATCATGCCGGCCGTCGTCAAAAAGAATGGCAGCCGGACGGAGTTCGCTGCGGATAAGTTGCGCGGCAGTTTGATGCTGGCCTTGCGCAAGCGTCCCGTCGCGGCCGCCTCCGTGGATACGGCCATCGCGTCCATCCAGGAAAAACTGCTGACCAGCGGCTTGCGCGAAGTTGATTCCGGCTATATCGGCGAACTCGTCATGCAGGAACTCAAGCGCCTCGACAAGATCGCCTACATCCGCTTCGCCTCCGTGTACAAGAATTTCGAAGACCTGGCCGAGTTCCAGGATGCCATCGCCGAAGTGGGGCAGGCGCGCAAGCCCTGACCTCACCTTCTTGTTCACCTTGTTGAAAACGGGGCCGGTTTGCGCCCCGTGTTCACCACGCCAGTGTTCGCCCGGCAAGCGGACTGATTAATCCCAACGCTGTTCTTCCCACCTTTCGCCGTACTGTTTGCGCCAGCGCAGACCCGGCTTTTTGCGCGCGCCTATCTTGTAGCTGGGCCGTGCGTCC
Organism: Janthinobacterium sp. KBS0711; assembly: GCF_000988085.1. Classification (NCBI taxonomy): domain Bacteria; kingdom Pseudomonadati; phylum Pseudomonadota; class Betaproteobacteria; order Burkholderiales; family Oxalobacteraceae; genus Janthinobacterium; species Janthinobacterium sp. KBS0711. The sequence continues at coordinate 82,429 of NZ_LBCO01000007.1, forward strand.
GTGCGGCTCCAGTCCTGGTTTCATTCTGTCCGCAGGAGAAGCTCATGCACAGCGGCGCGCGTGGTCTCATGGGTGGCAGCAGCCTCGTCGAGGTGCTCGTGTCGCTGCTGCTGTTGGCGCTGGGCCTGTTGGGCGCCAGCATCCTGCAATTGAACTCCCTGCGCGCGCGCCATGAGTCGGCGCTGTTGTCGGCGGGCGTGCAACTGGCGGCCGGCATGGCCGAGCGCATGCGCGCGAACAGCGTGCTCATGAATGGCCCCGATACGGGCAATTCCTACCTGAACGTGGCGTATGCGGCGGCGGACGAGGCCGAAGCGGGCGGCGGTGCGCCGGACTGTTTTGGTACTGCCGCCTGCAGCGCGGCCGAACTGGCGCAATTCGATATCGCCGAATGGAAGCAGCGGCTGCATGCGGCCTTGCCCGGCGCGCGCCTGCATATCTGCCGCGACACTTCCGCATGGAATGCCGCCGCCCAAGGCTTGCAGTGGGCGTGCAGCGGCGGCAAGGGCGCGCCCATCGTCATCAAGCTGGGCTGGCGCGCCCGCTTGCCCGATGGCTCGCCCGCCGTGAATGCGGCAGGCGAGTCGCTGCCCAGGCTGGCATT
>NZ_LBCO01000007.1:83079-339062 GCF_000988085.1 Janthinobacterium sp. KBS0711
GGAGGCGGCGCATGAACGAAGTCCTGCACTGGCATCGCGGCATGAGCCTCGTCGAATTGCTGGTGGCCCTGTCGCTCGGTGCGCTGCTGATGCTGGCCGCCAGTAGCGTGCTGCTGGCCACCAGCGGCAGCTATGGCGACCAGTCCGCCAGCGCGCGGCTCGATGACAATGGCCGTTATGCGCTCGACACCATCGCCCGCGCCGTGCGCCAGACGGCATACGTGAACTGGGACAGCAGCGCCGCGCCCGTCGCCCATGCCGATGACGACAGCGCCAATGTGGCCGGGCTCGATGCGCGCAGCCTGGGCAAGAACAGCGAAGGCATCAGCGGCGCGCTGCCCGGCGCCCTGCATGGCAGCGACGTGCTGGCCTTGCGTTATTACGGCGCCGGCAAGGAAGAGGGCGGCGACGGTTCCGTGCTCAATTGCGCAGGCTTCGGCGTGGGCGCCGCGCAAACGCAGGCGCAGCGGGGCTGGAGCATTTTCTATGTGGCGCAGGGCGCCGATGGCGAGGGTGAATTGCGTTGCAAATACCGTGGCGCGAACGGATGGGGTGCGGACGCCGTCATTCGCGGCGTCGACGGTTTCCAGGTGCTGTATGGCCTCGACACGGATACGCCGTTTGACGGCGTGGCGAACCGCTACGTCAACGCCACTGCGCTCGACGCCTACGATGCGGCGCTGGTGCTGGAGGGGGCGGATGCGGCCGCGCGTCAGCGCGATTTGCACCGGCGCACGCACTGGAAACGCGTGGCCAGCGTGCGCGTGGCCCTGTTGCTGCATGGCGAGGCGGGCCAGGCGGACAAGCTGGCGGAACTGGGGCCGGCGCAGTTCGATCTGTTCGGCAAGGCGTATGCCGAGGCGCATGGCGCCAGCGACACGGGTGTGCGCATCGCGCGCGCGTCCTTGCCCGCCGCGACGCGTTCCAGGCTGCGGCAACTGGTGCAGACGAGCATCATGCTGCGCAACGGGCCTGCCTAGGCGGGCGGCGCGATGGCTGGCGCAGGCGTCAACTGTCGCAAACCGTGGCGTCTGCCCCGTGTACGCCACGGCGGCGCCACTCTGGTGTATGTGCTGTGCCTGCTGGTGATCATCTTGCTGCTGGGCGTATCGGCAGCGCAGATGGCCTTGCAGGGCGAAAAGGCGGCACGCGGCGAGCGCGACCGGCAGATCGCGTTTCAGGCGGCGGAGGAAGCATTGGTGGATGCGCAGAACGATATCGAAGGCTTGCCTGGCGCGCCGGGACGCAGCAGCCTCTTCGCGGCAGGTAGTGCGGCAGGGTTCGCGGACGGCTGCGGCGAGGGCGGCGCACTGGGCCTGTGCCTGCCCGCCGCGCCGGACGCACCGGCGCTCTGGCTAAGTACGGACCTCGATGGTGCCGACGCTGGCAGCCGCACGGTGCCATACGGTCAGTTTACGGGCGCCGTCATGCAGACGGGGCAGGGTTTCCTGCCGTCGCGCCGGCCCCGCTACCTGATCGAACTGCTGCCGTTTCACCCGCCCGGCGCGCAGGCCGCGGCAGTGGCTGGCGGCCTGGCGACGGAAAGCTATGTCTACCGCATCACGGCCATCGGTTTTGGCGCACAGGAAAGCACGCAAGTCGTGCTGCAAAGTTATTACCGCAAGCAGGCGACGGGAGCGGGACCATGAGGGCTTTGACGTTTGCCTGGCTGCTGCTCGGCTGGATTGTCCTGGCTTGCGGCGGCGCCATCGCTGCTCCGCTCTCGGTGGTGCTGGAGCGGGCCGACGCGGGTTTGCATGGCGCCAGGGTGCCGCCGAATCTGCTGCTCAACCTGTCCCTCACGCATGCGGCCGCCGCTGCCGCGCATGGCGGCGACTATGCGCCGCAGCGCGAGTACGCAGGGTACTTTCATGCGCGCATGTGCTACAGCTATCCGTATCGCAGCAAGGACGGCGTCATGCTGCCCGACTTGCGCGTAGCGACCGCTTACTTCTCCGTGTTGAAGCCGGCCGATGCGCTGCACGGCTGCGGCGGCGACAGTTTCAGCGGCAATTTTCTCAACTGGGCCAGCACCAGCATGCTCGACATCGTCCGTTATGCCTTGACGGGCGGCGACCGCGTCATCGACGAAGTGCGCAAGACGGTGCTGCAGCGCGCTCATTTGCCCGATGCCGACAAGCCCATCGACTTCTTTGCCCACCCCGTCTTTTTCCCGCGCAAGGTTCTGCAGACAGGCGTGGCTGCGGCCACACCGTTTGCGCTGGCGCAACTGGCTATTGTTTCCTGCCGCAACCGCCTGCTGTTCGGCGACGCCAGCCTGCCCCCGGGCGGCAGTTGCGACGCGCCCGGGGTTGCGGCCACGCACGGCGTGTTCCTCGCGCGCGTGCGCGTTTGCGACACGGAAGAAGGGCCGCTGCGCGACGACTTGTGCCTCGCGTATGGCAAGAACTACAAGCCTGTGGGCGCCGTGCAGCGCCATGGCGGCCGGGTGCGCGTGGGCGTGTTTGGCCACTTGAACGGCCAGCCCGCCAGCGCCGGCCCCGTGTATGGCGGCGTGCTGCGCGCGCCGCTGGCCCACGTGGGACGGCAGCGCTGGACGGCGCCCGACTTTATGCCGCAAGACAATACCGACGCCGAGTGGAATCCCGCCACCGGTGTGTATGTGCCCCAGAGCGCCGGCCCTGGCGGCGGGGTGACCGCTTACATCAATGGCCTGGGCCGCGGCAACGCCGGACATCCCGGCGCGTACGCCAGCGCGGCGCCACTGGCCGAATTGCTGTACGAATCGCTGCGCTACCTGCAGGGACGACAAGCGAGCGCCGTCGTGCCACCCGCCACGGCCCCGCCTGCCATCGACGACGGCTTGCCGGTCGTAAGCCCATGGAGCGACCCGCAAACGGCCAGTTGCCAGCGCCACGTCGTCGTCAGCCTCGGCGACGCGGGCATGGCGGGCGACCGTTATGTGCCCGGCAATGTCCCCGCAACTCCCGCATCCAACGGCGACCGCGCCCGCGCTGCCGATGGCTTTGCGCCGCCGCCGTTTGATGCGATGGCCTGGACGCATGCGGTGGGCAGCTTGGAAAGCGGTGGGGCGCAAGGCAACCCCGCACCACGGCCCGACCTGGCGGCACTGGAATTGCTGGCCGACGGGGCGGGCGGCGCCAGCTACCATGCGGCAGGCCTGGCCTACTGGTCGCACGTGCAGGCCCTGCGTCCTGGTGGCAAGAACGACGGCGTTGCAAAAGTCGAGCACTACGCGGGCGACTTGCGCCAGGGCGATTCGGCCGCCACGCCTGTTTCTACGCCCTTGTTGTTGGCAGCCAAATATGGCGGCTTTCTCGATGCGAACGGAGACGCCAATCCCTTCACGAGCGTATCGGGCAGCGCGTTCGACGAGTGGAGCCTGGATGGCCGCTGGCCCGCCCATTACCTGCCCGGCAGCGATCCGGCCGCCCTGATCGCGGGACTGCGCGCAGCCTTTGCTGCCGCCGACAAGGCGACCTTGCCAGCGACGCTTGCCGGGCCAACCCTGATGGCGCTGGCCAGCGGGACGGAAGAGGCATACTGGTTCCAGACGCAGATGCGCCTGGCCGATGGCGGCATGACCGTGTCGCGCACTGCATTTGCCGTGGGTGCCGATGGGACACTGCTTCCTGGCAAGCCATGGTGGCGCGCGGGCGGAATGGATAAGCTCGCGCCGGATGGAGTGCCGGCGGCCTTGCGTCCCGTCTACACGCTCGATGCCAAGGGCGCCCTGATGCCGCTGGCCTGGAAGGGGCTCGATGCGGAACAGCGCGGCGCATTCGACGGCGGCGATGGACTGGGAGAAGTGCGCCTGGCGTATCTGCTGGGCCAGCGCACGCTCGAGGTGGGCCAGCCAGGCGGCTTCTTGCGGCGCCGAGCCGGCAACCTGGGTGCGGCGCCGTATGGCAATCTCGTGTACGTGGGGGCGCCGGGGCTGGGCATGCCGGGGGCAGGCTATGGCGTGCACCGCAAGGCCTTATTGGAGCGGCGCAAGATGCTGTACCTGGGCGCCAACGATGGCTTGCTGCATGCCTTCGATGCGCGCACGGGCAGCGAATTGTTTGCCTATCTGCCGCAAGCCCTGCTGCGCCTTGCGCCAGCCGCTGCGAGCACTCACTACAGTCCGGGTCCGCTGCTCGACGGCGGGGCGGCTACGGCGGAAGTGCTGGCGCTGGGGCATTGGAAGACGGTGCTGGTGTCGGGCATGGGCGGCGGGGCGCAAGGCGTGTTTGCGCTCGACATCACCGATCCGGCCCGCTTCGCGCAGGAGGGGGCGCTGTGGGAATTCACGGACCGCGACGACAAGCTGATGGGCAACGTGCGCGCGCCGCCCGCCTTCGCTCGCATCAACATGGGCGGCAAGGAGGACGCGCCTGCCTACCGCGATTTTGCCATCGTCGCCAGCGGCTACAACAACCATGTCAACGACGGCAAGGACACGACGGCGCCCGCATCGGCGGCTGCCATCTTCCTGCTGGCGCTGGACAAGGCGCCTGGCATGCCCTGGGTGTTGGGAAGTAATTATTTCCGGCTCAAGGTGCCTGTGGCCAGCGGTGGCGGTGATGGTGGCCATGACAGCGATGCGGATGCCACACCCCAGGCGCTGGCCCCGCCCGTCGTGGTGCCGGGCGGCGACGGCGCGCTGGCTTTCCTGTATGCGGGCGATTTGCAGGGCAATATCTGGCGTCTCGACATGGCTGCCGGGCCGCCGTGGAAGGACGGTCAGGGGCTCAAGCTCGTCTTTGTTGCGCGCGATGCGCAGGGCCGGCGACAGCCCGTGACGCAGCAGCTGAACGTGGCCTATGCGCCCGGCGGCGGCTATCTGCTGCTGTTTGGCACGGGCAAGCTGGTCGAAGCGGCCGATACCTGGCCTTCCGCCTTCCTGTCGCAGTCGTTTTACGCCGTGCACGACGATCTGCGGGCAAGCTCACCCACGCGCAGCCGGAGCGACCTGGAGCAGCGCAGCCTGGGCGAGACGGCAGGCGGCGTACGCGTCGACGGCGCCGAGTTGCGCTACACGGGCAGCGACGCCATGCGCGGCTGGTACCTCGATTTTCTCGATACCGCGCAGACGGGCGAACGCAGCATCAACGGTGCCGTGCTGGCCGCCGGCAAGGTGCTGTTCAATACGGTCTTGCCAAGGCGCGATCCTTGCGCCAAGCCGGCCACGCGCCTGTACGTGCTCGATGTGCTGAGCGGCTTTGCCGCCGATGGCGCCGGTGTCGTGCAGGCGGGCGAGCAGACGGGACGCTTGTTCGATGGCCTGGCGCGCGCGCCGCCGCTGGCGCTGGAACTGAACAGCACGGTGGGCGCCGCGACGGCGGCAGGGCGGGCCGAGGGGCGCAAGGAATTGGCCGTGCTGCAACCTGGCTTGCCCGGCGCGGCCAGCGGGGCGGTGCTCAAGGTCGTCAGCGCACCGCTGCCGGCCCGGCGCCTCAGCTGGCGCGAAGTGGCGAACTGGCGCGAATTGCACGAGGCGGCCAAGAAAAAATAGGCCTCGGCAAGGCACTGCAGCATATCGGCTGGCGCTTTTTGAAAGGGGAGATCGCATGGGGACGCTGGCAAGGCGGAATGGACCCGCTGCAAACGGTGGCGCTCCCGCTGCCAACCCGCAGGGCTTCAGCCTGATCGAACTGCTCTCCGCGCTGGCGATCATGAGCCTGCTGATGGCGTTGGCCGTGCCCGCTTATCATGGTCACGTCGTGCGCGCCAAGCGGGTGCAGGGGCAGGCGACCCTGCTGCGGTTGATGCAACAGCAGGAGCGCTATTACTCGCAGAATAATCACTATCTGGCATTTTCCTCGGCGTCGCCGGCGGAGCAGGCGCAGCAGTTTCCATGGTGGTCCGGCGACGGGGGCGCGGCCCGCAGCGCGTATGAAATCGAGGCACTGGCCTGTCCCGGCCTGGCGATCGGGCAATGCGTGCTGTTGCGCGCCCTGCCGGGCACGTCCAAGGTCGATGCGCACTTCCAGGATGCCGATTGCGGCGTTCTGTCCTTGAGCAGCACGGGCGAGCGCGGCAGCAGCGGGCCAGCCAGCCATTGCTGGCCCTAGGCCATGGCCATGCGCAAGCGTCCACCGTGGACTGTACGCACCGTCGGGCACACCATGCTCGAATTGCTGGCCGTGCTGGCGATTGCCGCGCTGCTGGCGGCCGCCGCCATGCCCAGCTTGCAGCAGGTGCTGGCGCGCCAGCAGGTGCGCGCGGCGGCCACGGACTTGTTTTCGGCCATCGAACTGACGCGGGCGCAGGCGATGGCGCGGGGACAGCGCGTGCTGCTGATGCCGGCCGGGCCCGGTGGCACGGATTGGCGCGCAGGCTGGCTGGTATTCATCGACCGCAATGCCAATCTCGCGTTCGATGGCGATGACGAATTGCTGTTCCGCCAGGGACCGCTGCCGGAGGGCATTACGGCCCAGTTCGCGTTTTCCTCGGCCACGGCGCCGTTTTATATCGCCTACAATGGCGCAGGACGCAGTTGCAGCGCGACCAATAGTTTGGCGGCGCGCTGGGGCACCTTGTCCCTGGCTTTGGGAAAGCAGGTACGGCATATTAAAATCAATATGCTGGGCAGGGTGCGCGTGTGCGATCCGCAGCAGCAGGCGGTCAATTGCAGCGGCGTGGCCGACAGTTCGTAGCAAGACTGACCAATTATTTACCTTCAAGCAAAGAAGCCCGTGGAAATACTCAACGATATCGATGGCATGCGCCTGGCGCTGGAATGGGCGGCGCGCGGTTTGTACACGACCTCGCCCAATCCCCGCATCGGCTGCGTGATCGTCAGGGATGGCCAGGTGATCGGCGCCGGCGTGACGCAGGCGGCCGGCCAGGATCATGCCGAGGTGCAAGCGCTGGCCAATGCGGCGGTGCGCGGCAACGACGTGCGCGGCGCCACCGCCTATGTCACCCTGGAACCGTGCAACCATCACGGCCGTACCCCGCCATGCTCCGATGCGCTCGTGCGCGCGGGGCTGGGCCGCGTCGTGGCCGCCATGACGGACCCGAACCCGCTGGTGGCGGGGCAGGGGCTGGCCAAGCTGGAAGCGGCCGGCATCGCCGTCACCGCGGACGTGCTGGCCGACGAAGCCTATGAAATGAACATCGGCTTCTTTTCGCGCATGCGGCGCGGCAAGCCGTGGGTGCGCATGAAAACGGCTGCCAGCCTGGACGGCATGACGGCCTTGCACAATGGCCAAAGCCAGTGGATCACGGGGCCGGAGGCGCGCGCCGACGGCCACGCCTGGCGCGCGCGCGCCTGCGCCATCCTGACGGGTATCGGCACGGTCAAGGCGGACGACCCGCAATTGAATGTGCGCGCCGTCGAGACGCCGCGCCAGCCGCGCCGCATCGTCGTCGACAGCCGGCTCGACATCAGCCTCGACGCGCGCATCTTGCAAGGTGGCGGCACGTGGATAGTGTCGGCCGTCGCCAACCCGGAAAAGCAGGCGCAGCTGCAGGCGCTCGGCGCGGAAGTCATCATGCTGCCGAACGGGGACGGCAAGGTCGACCTGGCCGCGCTGATGCTGGAACTGGGACGCCGGCAAATCAATGAAGTCCACGTCGAGGCCGGCGCCAAACTGAACGGCTCGCTGATCCGCGAAGACTGCGTCGACGAGCTGCTGGTCTACCTGGCGCCCACCTTGCTGGGCGACGCGCAAGGCATGTTTGCCTTGCCCGCCTTGACGGATATCAAGCAGCAGCGCACTTTGCAATTTCACCAGGTTCAGCAAGTGGGCGAAGATGTGCGTATCCTTGCAAGATTCGCCCAGCGCAATTAATACTTTCACACTTTATAGGGTTAGTTCATGTTTACAGGAATTGTTGCCGCCATCGGCAAGATTGAAACCGTGCAGCCGCTCGACGGCGGCCTCGATGCAGGCGTGCGCCTGAACATCCACGCGGGCGGCTTGCCGCTGGCCGATGTGGCCCTGGGCGATTCCATCGCCATCAATGGCGCCTGCATGACGGTGGTGGAAAAGTCGGACACGGGCTTTGCCGTCGATGTCTCGCGCGAAAGCCTCAATTGCACCGTGGGCCTCGATACCACCACGGACGTGAACCTGGAAAAAGCCCTGACCTTGGCCGAGCGCCTGGGCGGCCACCTGGTTTCCGGCCACGTCGACGGCCTGGGCATCGTGCGCAAATTCGAAGCCGTGGGCGAATCGTGGGAACTGGTGATCGAAGCGCCGCACGAACTGGCGAAATACCTGGCCTTCAAGGGTTCCGTCGTCGTCAATGGCGTGTCCCTGACCGTCAACCGTGTGGAAGACCTGGGCGCGGGCGCCGTCAACGGCTGCCGTTTCTCGATCAACCTGATCCCGCACACGATCGCCATGACGACCTTGAAACACTTGACGGTTGATGGCAAGGTCAACCTGGAAATCGACCTGATCGCCCGCTATGTCGAGCGCATGCTGTCCTTGGACAAGGCTGCCGCTTAACACACAGCTTGAAGCAGCACACGAGCGGCCTTGCCAAGCGTGTGTTGCTTTTCCTTCAGACGCGCATACTATGAAGCTTTCCGCAGTGGAGGCTAGTCATGGACCCGATTTCGCGCGCAACCGTGCCCAACACCATCCCGGCCACGCCCCGCGTAGGTGCGACGGCGCCGCTGGCGCCCACGCTGCCCGTGCCGCCGTCCAGCGCGGCGGCGGCCCTTGCCATCCAGTCCTCGACCCAGGTCGATATCTCTCCGCTGGGCCAGTTCCTGTCCGGCGTGGCCTTGTCGCGCCGGCAACTGCTGGCCCTGCAGGGCGCCACGGAAGAGGCCCGGGCGGCCAATACCCCCGTGAATGTCAATGACGATTTGCTGGCGCTGGCGCGGCAGTTGACGGAATCGTTCGCCCAGCTGCAAACGAGCGGCATCGACGCCAGCCAGCTGGCGACGGCCGTCGACACGCCGGGCAGTCTGGCGCAGCGCTATGATTTATTGTCGGGCGATGGCACGACGGATGCGGCCGCCGCGCTGGCGCAGGACGGCCGCTTGCTCACGCAAGCGCAACTGGCCCGCATCGGCATCGATTTGCGCAATGAAGATGTCGATGCGCCAACGTTACAGGCCGCCTATGCGGCCGACAGCAATGCCACCCTGGACGCTTTGCAACAGGGAACGGACGTGCTGGCGCAGGTGGGCGCCGTGCTGGCCCGGCAGCAGGGCGCGCCGCTGACAGCCGGAGTCGAAGCAGATTTGACGGGCGAAGCACTGCCGTCCAATGCGGTGCAGGCCGGGCAGACGCAGGCCGCCGACGCGGCGCCGCCGCAAACGGCTGCCATTGCGCAACGGCAGATGGAACTGCAGCAGCAACTGGAAGCGGACGAGCTTAACCTGGATTTGCAGGAGCTGCGGCCCCAGCCTTCTGCGCAAGCCGCCGCCGATGCAGCGGAACTGTTGCAGACGCAGCGCACGGACAACCAGCGCGTCGATACTCTGCGCCTGGACGCCGAACGCCTGGATAACGAACGCATCAATACTGATCAGCAGATGCAGCAGCAGGAAGCAGAAAGGGTGGGCGAACTGCGCCAAGGGCAAGTGCAGCAGCAGGAATTACAGCAGCGGGCGCAAGCAGCGGCGGATGATGCGACGCGGGCGCAGCTGGCCGCCGACGACGCGCAAATGGCGGCTCAGGCAGCCTCCGACCGAGCGCAGTCGCTGGCCCACGCAGCGCAGGGGCAGGCCGATGCGGGCCTGGCGACGGCGCAGGCCCAACTGGCCCAGCAAAATGCCCAGACGCAGCAGCAAGCCGCGCAAGCGGCGGGCCAGGCCGTGCCGCTGCCCTCATCGCAAGACCCATCCGTGGCGGCGGCCATCGCCGCCTATAACCTGAACAATGCAGCCCTGAATCCCGGCTTGATGAACCGGCCATTGCCAGCCAGCGACTCGCGCCTGCCTCTGGTGGCGCCCGTCGCTGCCGTGGAACCTGTCAAGCCCGTGCCTAAAATCTAGGGCAGCAGGGTGGCGTCCAGGGTGATGTTGGCTTTCAGTAGCTTTGACACGGGGCAGCCAGCCTTGGCCTTGCCCGTCAATTCCTCGAATTTCGCCTGGTCGGCGCCGGGGATTTTCGCTTTCAGGATCAAATGGACGGCCGTGATGGCGAAGCCGTCGTCCACCTTGTCGAGGGTTACTTCGGCCGTCGTCTCCATCTTTTCCGCCGTCAGGCCCGCTTCGCCGAGGATCAGCGACAGGGCCATGGTGAAGCAGCCCGCGTGGGCGGCGCCGATCAATTCCTCGGGATTCGTGCCGGGCTTGCCTTCGAAGCGGCTGGCAAAACCGTAGGGATATTCCTGCAAGGCGCCGCTGCGCGTGCTGATGGCGCCCTTGCCGTCCTTGATTCCGCCTGACCAGATGGCCGATCCGTTGGTTTTCATATTGCCGCTCCTGTGTGGGGTGTCGCTGCGAGTGGGGTATCAGCGCCGTGGCGATGACAGTCTGATCTTATGCTCTTTGCAAGGCCGGCGGCGCGCGCTTTGGCGCTGCCGCGCGCGCTGGATCGGCGAAGCGGGGCTTTGTGGGGCAGGCAGGGCAGCGGCCTGCCTATTGATGTTGCTGGACTGTCTTATTTCAGGTCTGCAAGCGCTAAATCCTTTAAAATAGCAGGTTATAAGAAAATTCCCGGAAATTCGAGGAATATTCTCGCTTGATGTTTCAGGTTTAGGTTCAGTTTTTAGTTACATTAACAACGCCCGGCAAAACCGTCGCGAGCGGAAGGGAGAGGTGGCCGAGACGCGCAACCGTACGAAGGTACGGTGAGCATCGCAGGCCGCCTATACCGACGCGCAGCAGGTTTGGCCAGGCGTCATACGAGGATGAACAATGTCTATATCCAGCACCGAAGAGATCGTCGCTGAATTGCGCGCCGGCCGCATGGTGATACTGGTCGATGAAGAAGACCGGGAAAATGAAGGCGATCTGGTGCTTGCCGCCGATTTCGTGACGCCTGAAGCCATCAATTTCATGATCACGCATGCGCGTGGCCTGGTCTGCCTGACCCTGACGGAAGAGCGTTGCGACGAGCTGAACCTGTCGATGATGACGTCGCGCAACGGCACCGCCTACGGTACCAACTTTACTGTTTCCATCGAAGCGGCCGAAGGCGTGACGACGGGCATTTCCGCCGCCGACCGCGCCAAGACCATCCAGGTGGCTGTTGCCAAGGGTACGCAGCCCAGCGATATCGTCCAGCCCGGCCATATCTTCCCGTTGAAAGCGCAAAAGGGCGGCGTGCTGATGCGCGCAGGCCATACGGAAGCCGGTTGCGACCTGACGGCCATGGCCGGCTTGACGCCCGCATCCGTGATTTGCGAAATCATGAAGGACGATGGCACCATGGCGCGCCTGCCGGACTTGCTGGTGTTTGCCGAGCAACATGGCCTGAAAATCGGCACGATTGCCGACCTGATCCATTACCGCAGCCAGACCGAGTCCCTGGTCGAGCGCGTTGCCGAGCGCACCCTGCACACGGCGCACGGCGAATTCCGTCTGATCGCCTTCCGCGACAAGCCCAGCGCATCGGCCCACCTGGCCCTTGTGCATGGCGACCTGGCTCCCGGCCTGGAAGCGCTGGTGCGCGTGCACCAGCCCGTTTCACTGCTGGACGTGCTGGAAAGCGAAGCGACCACCCACTCGTGGACGGTGGCCGCCTCGATGGCTGCCATCAAGCAGGCCGAGCGGGGCGTGATGGTCTTGCTGAACTGCGGCGAGACGTCGAGCGAGCTGTTTGCCCAGTTCGCCGCCCTGGACACGCCGCAAGCCAAGCCGAAAGGCCGCGCCGCCAGCATGGACTTGCGCAGCTATGGCATCGGTGCACAGATCCTGCGCGACTTGGGCGTAAGCAAGATGCAATTGCTGGCCAGCCCGCGCAAGATGCCGTCGATGGTCGGTTTCGACCTGGAAGTGACCGGTTTTCAGTGCCATCCTGGCCAGCAGTAATTAAATAATTTCAGCGGCCTGGCGCATGGCTGGCCGCTGATCACCTGATAAAGAGGCATATGATGACCGTAGGAGCATACGAAACCAATTTTGCCGGCGAAGGTTTGCGCGTCGGTATCGTCCAGGCACGATTCAATGAAATCGTCGGTGGTGGCTTGCTGTCGGCATGCCTGGAAGAGTTGAGCAAGCTGGGCGTGGCCGATGAAGATATCCTGCACGTGACCGTGCCGGGCGCCCTGGAAATCCCACTGATTCTGCAAAAAATGGCAGAAACCGAGCAATTCGACGCCCTGATCGCATTGGGCGCCGTGATTCGCGGTGAAACCTACCACTTCGAGCTGGTATCGAACGAATCGGGCGCGGGCATCACGCGCGTCGGTCTCGATTACGGCATCCCCATCGCCAACGCAGTGTTGACGACCGAAAACGACGAGCAGGCGGAAGTGCGCATGCTGGTCAAGGGAGCCGAAGCGGCACGCGTGGCAGTGGAAATGGCCAATCTGGCGCAAGCGCTGGAAGAGTTGCAAGACACAGACGAGGATTAATCGTGCTTGCGCCGCAGTGTGCTGCCTGGCAGCGCACCGCGGTATTCGTCACTATCTGCAGTACATACGTATTTAAGAACAGGTAACAATCATGACTGAGAAAAATTTGCTCGCCAATCCCAGCAAAAACCGCACGCCGCGTCACCGCGCGCGCGAGTTTGCGCTGCAGGGCTTGTACCAGTGGCTGCTGAATAATGAAGACGCGACCACCGTCGTGAACAATATTCGCGCGGCCCACGGGTTCGACAAGGCCGATGGCGATCATTTCACGGTGCTGCTGTACGGCGCCATCAAGGATTCGCTGGCGCTGCGCGAAAGCATGGCTCCGTTGATCGACCGCAATATCGCGGAACTGTCGCCCATCGAACACGGCATCCTGCTGATCGGCGCATTCGAGCTGAAGAACAACATGGAAATCCCGTACCGCGTCGTCATCAACGAAGCGGTCGAGCTGGCCAAGTCGTTTGGCGGTATCGACGGCCACAAGTATGTGAACGGCGTGCTGGATAAATTGGCAGTGAAATTCCGCGAGGAAGAGGTGGGCGCCAACAAGCGCAAGTAATATATAGCGTAATCCCTGCGGCTGCTGCCGCAGGGCAACAAAAAAGCCACCGGCACTTGCGTGCGGTGGCTTTTTTACTGGGTGCTGCTTTTTGGATGCCCCTGTGAAGGCTTTTAAAGGGTCACAGGCCGGCGATCTCGTTGTGGGGTAGTACTTTGATGGTGATGCCGCTTTCCGCTGCCGGCGCTTTGGCTGGCGCTGGCGTGTTCGATGCCATCACCGGTGTCGTGGTCGGCACGCGCTGGCCGGCCGACACTTGTTTCAGGCGGCGGTATTCAGCCAGCACGCGCGAGCCGTAGCCCGAGTCGGTGGCGAAGTTGGCGGCGCCCACGTAGGTTTTCAGGCCCGCTTCGACGGAACCGCCACGCGTGACGTAGTCTTTCAGGATCAGGGAGCCGACGCGGATGTTGGCGACCGGGTTCAGGGCTGCTTGCACGCCGCCCATTTCCTGGAAGCGCTCATGGTGAACTTTCGACATGACTTGCATCAAGCCTTGCGCGCCGACGGGGCTTTCCGCGAATGGGTTCAAGCCCGATTCGATGGCCATCACGGCCAGGATCAGCAGCGGGTCCAGCTTGATTTCACGGGCCGTCAGATACGCCGTCGAGACGAGCATATTGGTCGCATCGTTGGCCACGCGGTAACGCTTGGAGAGCCAGTTGGTGACCCATTGCTGCTGCTTTTGCGTGCCCAGCAAGGCTTTTTCTTCCTTGCTCAGCGGTGCTTCGCTGGCGGCGGCCGTTTGCACGGAAGCAGGCGCTTCCATCAGGGCCGACAGGGCCGGCGCTTCAACGGCTTGCGCTTCCGCCATCGGCAGCGGGAACAGGCTGTGCGTCAGTTGCTTGCCCAGGTCAGGGCGGAACATCAGCAGGGCGATCAGTGCCAGGGCGGAAATACCGAAGACTGTCAGTGTGTGTTGCGCCGTGGTTAAAACGCCACGTGCCGAAATGGCTTGTGCGCGGGCGCGCAAACGCGCCAACGCTGGCTGGCCAGCCACGGTTGAAGCAGGCAATGCTGCTTCAGTGCTACGATGAGTCATAGAGTTCCCCGAAATGTCGCGTCAACAGGCAGTCCCTCCGCGGTGTCGCGGTGTTGTGGGTACTGCCAATGCCGTGCATCAGAAATATCATCGTTTCCGCCGCGTATGGATGCGTGCGAGAAACGCCGTCATTGCTTGCTTGAGCTGATCGGTCCCATTCTGGTATTGGATCAGTCGCAATACAACTTTTACCGGGGGTAAGGCAGACGCCTTTTGAAAACACTCCTTAAAATGTCATGTGGAGCCCCGACTCCGTGAATGAAAGAGAAACGCTAAAATCAAGCTCTGGGCCGGCGTGCTCTTTCAAGTTGGGCGAATTGTAGAAGCCGTTTTATATCAAGTCAATACTAACGAATCGTTTCTTTATTACTTTTATGTCTTACTTTTTGACTTGCATTGTGCCAAAAGCCAATAAAATCAATTACTTGGCATAGATCCTTCAGCAACGGCGTCCGACGTCAAAAAAAATTAAAAACACATGAAATATTCAGATTTGCGAGATTTTATTTCTCAACTGCAACAAATGGGTGAACTTAAGCCCATTTCAACCCCCATTTCGCCGATTTTGGAGATGACGGAAGTCTGCGACCGCACCTTGCGCGCGGGCGGACCGGCCTTGCTGTTCAATAATCCGACGGGATACACCATGCCGGTGCTGGGCAACCTGTTCGGCACCACGCGCCGCGTGGCCTTGGGCATGGGCGCGGAAGACGTCAGCGAGCTGCGCAAGATCGGCCATGTGCTGGCGCGCCTGAAGGAACCGGAACCGCCGAAGGATTTCAAGGATCTGCTGGGTCTCGGTTCCCTGGTGAAATCCGTGTGGGACATGTCGCCGAAAGAGTTGCGCGGCGCGAAATGCCAGGAAATCGTCTGGGAGGGTAACGACGTCGACCTGGCGCGCCTGCCGATCCAGCATTGCTGGCCCGGCGACGTCGCCCCCCTGATTACCTGGGGCCTGGTGATCACCAAGGGGCCGAACAAGAAGCGGCAAAACCTGGGCATCTACCGCCAGCAGGTATTGGGGCGCAACAAGGTCATCATGCGCTGGCTGGCGCACCGGGGCGGGGCGCTGGACTTCCGCGAGCACGCGATCCAGAGCAAGGGTAAGCCGTATCCGATCGCCGTGGCGCTCGGCGCCGATCCCGCTACTATATTAGGGGCCGTCACGCCGGTGCCCGACAGTCTGTCCGAATACCAGTTCGCCGGCTTGCTGCGCGGCAGCCGCACGGAGCTGGTGAAAGCCATCGGCAGCGAGTTGCGCGTGCCAGCGTCGGCCGAAATCGTGCTCGAAGGCCATATCTACCCGGACGAAAACCATCCGAGCGGCTACGAGCATGCGCTGGAAGGGCCGTATGGCGACCACACGGGCTACTATAATGAGCAGGACAGTTTCCCCGTGTTTACCATCGACCGCATCACCATGCGCCGCGACCCGATCTATCACTCCACCTACACGGGCAAACCGCCGGACGAGCCGGCCGTGCTGGGCCTGGCCCTGAACGAAGTGTTCGTGCCGCTGCTGCAAAAGCAGTTCAGCGAAATCACGGACTTCTACCTGCCGCCCGAAGGCTGCAGCTACCGCATGGCCGTGGTGCAGATCAAGAAGCAGTACGCGGGCCACGCCAAGCGCGTGATGTTCGGCGTGTGGAGCTTCCTGCGCCAGTTCATGTATACCAAGTTCATCGTCGTGGTTGACGAAGACGTGAATATCCGCGACTGGAAAGAAGTCATCTGGGCCATCACGACGCGGGTCGACCCCATCCGCGACACAACCCTGGTCGACAACACGCCCATCGACTACCTGGACTTCGCCTCGCCGATCAGCGGCCTGGGCAGCAAGATGGGCATCGATGCCACCAATAAATGGCCGGGCGAAACGACGCGCGAGTGGGGTACGACGATTGCCATGACGCCGGAAGTGAAGGCCAAGGTGGATGGGATTTGGCAGGAGCTGGGCATTTAAGCCCAACGGCGTAAATGCTCAGCAGTGTCGGCTTACGGCCTGCGGCCTAAGCCGACCTACGCCGGCCTACGCAGCATTGACACGGCAATTTCCCAATCTTGCGCAGGTCGGTTATAATTGTCCCCGGCGGGCCCCTGCGCATCGTGGCATGGCTAACCTGGTCAGGTCGGGAACGAAGCAGCCACGGCTATTAACCATGAGTGCCGCAGATCAGGCTCGCCTCCTTCGGGAATGTTTTATCAGGATCAACAATCAAGCTGCCATGGGCAGCTTTTTTGCTTTTACGGCCCCGTTTTCTTGCCGATCCGCAGCACTGCCGGGCTTGCCGTGTTTTCCCTGTTTCTACGTGGCCATGTTATACAATTGCTGCTTTGCCGCGTTTGCCAGATTTAAGCTGGCCCGGCCATGAGGCTTGCGCCCGCCGCGCAGGATCACCCGCAAAATCGCATGGTAAAATCTCAGCATGTCCTATCAAGTCCTCGCCCGTAAATACCGCCCCAAGAATTTCGAGACGCTCGTCGGCCAGGAGCACGTCGTGCGCGCGCTCACGCATGCCTTGCACAGCGGCCGATTGCATCACGCCTACCTGTTCACGGGCACGCGCGGCGTCGGCAAGACGACCCTGTCGCGCATCCTGGCCAAGTCGCTCAATTGCATCGGCCCCGACGGCACGGGCGGCATCACAGCCCAGCCTTGCGGCGTGTGCGAAGCGTGCACGGCGATCGACGCGGGACGCTTTGTCGACTATATAGAGATGGATGCGGCGTCGAACCGCGGCGTCGATGAAATGGCGCAGCTGCTCGAGCAAGCCGTGTATGCGCCAAGCAATGCGCGCTTCAAGGTCTATATGATCGATGAGGTGCACATGCTGACGAACCACGCGTTCAATTCCATGCTGAAGACCCTGGAAGAGCCGCCCGAGCACGTCAAGTTCATCCTGGCGACGACGGACCCGCAAAAGATTCCCGTGACCGTGCTGTCGCGCTGCCTGCAGTTCAACCTCAAGCAGATGCCGCCCGGCCACATCATCAGCCACCTGGACAATATCTTGGGACAGGAAGGCATTGCCTTCGAACAGCCGGCCTTGCGCCTGCTGGCCCAGGGCGCCCACGGTTCCATGCGCGACGCGCTATCCCTGACGGACCAGGCCATCGCCTACGCGGCCGGCGAAGTCACTTTAGATGCCGTGCAAGGCATGCTGGGTGCGCTCGACCAGTCCTACCTGGTGCGCCTGCTCGACGCGCTGGCGCAGCAGGATGGCGCGGATCTGCTGGCCGTGGCCGACGAAATGGCGTCGCGCAGCCTGTCCTACAACGGTGCCCTGCAAGACCTGGGTACGTTATTGCACCGCATTGCGCTGGCGCAAACCGTGCCCGCCGCCTTGCCGCAGGATTTGCCTGAGTACGCGGACATCGTGCGTCTGGCTGCCGCGTTTGACGCGGAAGAAGTCCAGCTGTTTTATCAGATCGCCGTGCATGGCCGCAATGAACTGGGCCTGGCGCCCGACGAATATGCGGGCTTTACCATGACCTTGCTGCGCATGCTGGCCTTTCGGCCCGGCATAGGCGGCGCCGATGGCGTGCCGGCGGCACCAGCCTCCGTCCCGGGCAACCGTCCCGCCGCCGTGGCCGCCGCGCGCGCCGCGGCAGGCGCATCCGCACCGGCCGCCCGCGCCGCCACGAACAGCGTGGCCAGCCATGCTGCCGTGACACCGCCCGCCGTGGTGGCAGCCGCTGCCGCCAGCATGGCCCGCAGCGAAGCGCCGCCGCCACGCGCGACTGCTCCGGCACCGGCACCGGCAGCTGTAGCAGCCCCGGCGCCGGCACCAGCGGCGCCGCCGCCTGCCGCCGCTCCTGCTGCTGCTGCTGCTGCTGCTGCTGCTGCTGCCCCGGCAGCATCGGGTGCCCCGATCAGTTCCGCCCGCGCCGCCATCAATGCGGCGCTGGAAGCGGCCCGTGCCGCTTCGAAAGGCCGTCCGGGCAGCGCGCCGTCTGCGCCATCGTCGGCGCCCAAGCCGGCTGCCCCTGCACCGGCAGCGGAACCTGTCGCCGCTGCGCCAGCACCGGCCGCACCTGTCCAGGCCGCTCCGCCGCCACCGTCCGCCGCCGCGAAAGCGCCGGCGCCGTGGGACGATGCGCCACCCGTGGCCGTGATGGAAGCGCCCGTGGCCGCGCCGCCCGCACCCGCGCCCGTGCAGCAGGCGCGTCCTGCCGCGCCGCCGCCACAGCAGGCGCCAGCCGACGACGACTTGCCGCCGTGGGTCACCGAATTTTCCGACGACAGCGCTTCGGCTGCCGTGGCGGCGCCCGCCGCGCAAAGCAGCGAGCAGCCGGCCGTCATCATGCCGCAGCGTGCCGCCAAGCAAGCTGCACCCAGCGGGCCGTATGTGATCACGCCCGTGCCTGGACTGGACTGGGACGGCAACTGGCCGGCCGTCGCCGCCGTGCTGCCCTTGCGCGGCATAGCCCAGCAGCTGGCCGTGCAGGCCGAGCTGATCGAATGCCTGCACGACGGCCACAGCACCACGTTCCGCCTGCGCGTACCGATCGACACGTGGCGCAGTCCGGCCAACGTGGAAAAACTGGCGGCCGTGCTCAGCGAGCGTTTCGGCCGCAAGGTCAATGTCGACACGGAACTGGGCGCCGTCTGGTACACGGCCAGCGCGGAAGCGCAGGCCCACCGCGAGGCGTGCCAGCTGCAAGCGGAAGCAACCATCGCCAGCGATCCCTTCGTGCTCGACATGAAGCGTGCATTCGACGCTTTTGTTGTGCCGGGAACGATTACCCCTGCACCGGCCGGCTCCGCCGCGCCGACCCTGCATTAATGATTAACAAAACTCATAAACTGAATTGAACGGAGCATTCTCATGATGAAAAATCAACTGGCTGGCCTGATGAAGCAGGCACAAGCAATGCAAGACAACATGAAAAAGGCCCAGGAACAACTGGCGCTGGTGGAAGTGGAAGGCCAGTCCGGCGCCGGCCTGGTGAAAATCGTCATGACCTGCAAGAACGACGTCAAGCGCGTCTCCATCGACCCGTCGCTGCTGGCCGACGACAAGGATATGCTGGAAGACCTGGTGGCTGCCGCCTTCAACGACGCCGTGCGCAAGGCGGAAGCGACCTCCGCTGAAAAAATGGCAGGCTTGACTGGCGGCATGAACTTGCCAGCCGGCTTCAAAATGCCATTCTGATGCACTGCCGCATGCGCTCGATCTATGGCACGGGACAAGGTTGATCCATGTCCAAGTCGCTTGAATTCTTGACCGAGGCGCTGCGGCGCCTGCCCGGCGTCGGCCCCAAGTCGGCGCAGCGGATGGCTTTTCATTTGTTGCAGCACGATAGGGAAGGCGCGGCCATGCTGTCGCGCGCCCTGTTCCAGGCCGTCGATGCCGTGCATCACTGCGGCCTGTGCAACACCTTTACCGAACATGAAGTGTGCGAGACCTGTCTCGACGAAGAGCGCGACAAGCGCTTGCTGTGCGTGGTGGAAACGCCCGCCGACCAGCTGATGATCGAGCAGACGCTGACCTACAAGGGCCTGTATTTCGTCCTCATGGGACGGCTCTCTCCGCTGGACGGCATCGGCCCGAAAGACATCCACCTCGAAAAATTGCTGAACCGCGCCAACGATGGCGTGGTCGGCGAAGTGGTGCTGGCCACCAATTTCACGAATGAAGGCGAAGCGACCGCCCACTACATCAGCGAAATGCTGAAGGCGCGGGGCTTGCGCGTGAGCCGCCTGGCCCGCGGCGTGCCCGTGGGCGGCGAACTGGAATACGTCGACGCGGGCACGATTGCCCGCGCGATGCTCGACCGCAGGGCAACCTGACCACAACATGACAGAATCCTCCGCGACCACTGGTCCATTGCAAGGCATTAAAGTGCTGGAACTGGGCACCCTGATCGCGGGGCCGTTCTGCGCCCGCATGCTGGCCGAATTCGGCGCCGACGTGATCAAGATCGAGTCGCCCGATGGCGGCGACCCCATCCGTACCTGGAGAGTGCTGAAGGATGGCACCTCGCTGTGGTGGTCGGTGCAGGCGCGCAACAAGAAAAGCGTTACCCTGAACCTGAAAGCGCCGGAAGGGCGCGCCATCGCGCGCCAGCTGGCCCTGGAAGCGGACATCATCATCGAGAACTACCGCCCCGGGGTGCTGGAAAAGTGGGATCTCGGCTACGAACAGCTCAAGCAAATCAAACCGTCCATCATCATGGTGCGCCTGTCCGGCTTTGGCCAGACGGGGCCGATGAAGGATTTGCCCGGTTTCGGCGCCATCGGCGAATCGATGGGTGGCTTGCGTTATGTGTCCGGCTTTGCCGACCGTCCGCCCGTGCGCGTGGGCGTGTCGATCGGCGATTCGGTCGCGGCGTTGCACGGCGTGATCGGCGCCATGATGGCGCTGCGCCACCGCGACGTGACGGGTGGTGCGGCTGCCGGCGAAGGCCAGATGGTCGACGTGGCCCTGTATGAATCTGTCTTCAACCTGATGGAGTCCCTGGTGCCCGAGTACGACCAGGCGGGCGTGGTGCGCGAACGCACGGGTGGCTCGCTGCCCGGCATCGTGCCCTCGAATACCTACACGACGGGCGACGGCGAAAACATCGTGATTGCCGGCAATGGCGACGCCATCTTCAAGCGCCTGATGCTGGCCATGGGCCGCATCGACATGGCGGGCGACCCGCAGCTGGCGCGCAACGATGGCAGGGTCGCGCGCACGCAGGAAATCGACGACGCCATCGGCGCCTGGTGCGCCACGCACACGATAGACAGCGCGCTGGCCGTGCTCAAGGCGGCGGATGTGCCGGCCGGTAAAATCTACTCCGTGCGCGACATGATGAGCGACCCGCAATTTCTCGCCCGCGGCATGTTCGAACAGCATCAGTTCCCCGACGGCACGCCCGTCAAATTGCCCGCCATCAGCCCGAAACTGTCCGCCACGCCGGGCAAGACCCAGTGGCTGGGGCCGACCCTGGGCCAGCACAACGATGAGGTGCTGGCGTCGCTGGGGTTTGATGCTGCCGCCATCGCGCGGCTGAAGGCGGATGGGGTGGTGTAGTGGGATGATGTTTGGAGATAGGTCGGATTAGCGGCGGCACGCCGCGTAATCCGACGCCACCACCGGCCAAGTTAACAATGTTGTCGGCTTACGCGCTTCGCGCTAAGCCGACCTACGCAACTCATCTGATATCTATCATGCATCGTTTTTTTCACCGTGCGCTTGTCCTGGCATCCAGCACTATCCTCCTCTCCGCCTGCGCCAGCTTTCCCCACGGCGCGCCGATTACGGGCCTGCGCCTGATCGGCGAGCAGCGCATCGCGCTCAAATACGTGTTCGAGGGCACCACGGTGGGCGGCTTGTCCGGCATCGATTACGATGCGGCCAGCAAGAGCTGGGTGATGGAAAGCGATGACCGCTCGGAAATCAATCCGGCCCGCTTCTACCGCGCCGCCTTGAACTATGACAGCAAGGCCTTCTCCAGCGTGAGCCTGAGCAGCGTGCATTTCTTCACGCAGCCCGACGGCAACCGCTATCCGAACCTGGCGCATGCCAAACTGGACCAGGGCGATCAGGTGGCCGACATCGAAACCATCCGCGTCGATCCGCAGGATGGCAGCCTGTGGTACGGCAGCGAAGGCAACCGCAAGGTGGGCTTGCACCCGTTCGTGCGCCACGCCGACGGCGGCGGCCGTTACCTGGCCACTTTGCCGACACCGGTCATGTTCAATGTCTCGAAGGAAGAAGTCGGCTCGCGCAACAACATGAGCTTTGAAGCGCTGTCGTTTGCCAGCGATGGCAAGAGCTTGTGGCTGGGCATGGAAGCGGCCCTGTACCAGGATGGCCCGCTGGCCACGCCCGATAACGGCTCCGTCGTGCGCATCACGCGCCTGGACCGCGCGGGCAAGGTGTTGGGCCAGTACGCGTATCCGATTGAACCCGTGGCGTCGCGGCCCGCGCCGGGACGTGAAGCGGACAATGGCGTGTCGGAAATCCTCGCCGTCAACGATCATCAGGTGCTGGTGGTGGAGCGGGCCGGCGTGGCCAACGCGGACGGCGTCTACAGAAACCACGTGCGCATCTACGAGATGGATACGGAGGGCGCCACCGATGTGCAGGCGCTGCCGGCCCTGGCGGGCGCGACCTACGTGCCGGCGCGCAAGCGATTGCTGCTGGACCTGGAAAAGATCGGCCTGGCACGGGTCGACAATATCGAAGGCATCAGCTGGGGCCCGCGACTGGAAAACGGCCGCCGCAGCCTCGTGTTGATTTCCGATGACAATTTTAATCCGCAGCAAGTCACGCAAATCCTTGCCTTCGAAGTGCTCTAGTTTCCACGCTGGCCAGCTGCTTCGTCTGCCTGGCCAGCATCGCCGTGATCGTGTCGTGCGGCGACGGGTGGCCCAGGAAATAGCCTTGCACCATGTCGCAGCCGTATTCTTCCAGCATCACCAGCTGCTCGTCCGTTTCCACGCCTTCGGCCACCACCACCATCTTCAATCCATGCGCCATGGCGATGATGGCGCGCGTGATGGCCGCGTTTTCCGCATCCTGCGGCAAGCCGGCGATAAAACTCTTGTCGATCTTCAAGGCCCGCACGTCGAAGCGTTTCAAGTAATTCATTGACGAATAGCCCGTGCCGAAGTCGTCGATCGACAGGTACACGCCAATGCCGCGCAATTGCTCCAGGGTCACCATGGTGGCGCGCGCATCGTCCATCAAGGTTCCTTCCGTCAATTCCAGTTCCAGCAGGCGCGCATCTAGCCCCGTGTCGGCCAGGGCCGAGAGCACGATCTGCATCAGGTTTTCATCCTTGAATTGCTTGGCCGACAGGTTCACGGCCATGCGGATGGCACGCCCGCCATGGCTTTGCCATGCCTTGGCCTGGTTGCACGCCGTGCGCAACACCCATTCGCCGATGGGCACGATCAGCCCCGTTTCCTCGGCCAGCGGGATGAATTCGGTGGGTGAGATGATGCCCCGCTCCGGATGGCGCCACCGGACCAGCGCTTCCACGCCAACGATCTGCGTGCTGGGCACGTCGATCTGCGGCTGGTACAGCAGGTACAGCTCGTTGTTCTGCAAGGCTTTCCTCAAGCCCACTTCCATCTTGACGTGGCTCATGATTTCCATCGTCAGCGAAGAGCTGTACAGCTTGGCGTTGTTCTTGCCGCAATTCTTCGCGTGGTACATGGCCGTGTCCGCATATTTGAGCAGCGAGTTGCAGTCCTCGCCATCTTCCGGATACAGCGAAATGCCGATGCTGGCCGTGACGAAAATCTCGTGCGCCTCGATCATGAACGGGCGGCGCATGGCTTCCTTGACCCGGTGCGCCACGTTCAGCGCATCTTCCACCCGCTCCAGGTCGGGTATCAATATCGTGAATTCGTCGCCGCCCAGGCGCGCCAGGTTGCTGCCGCCGGAGATACCGCCCAGCTCGTATTCCGCGCGCAGCACCAGGTCGCTGGGGCGGATGGTTTCGCGCAGGCGTTCGGACACCACCTTGAGCAAATGGTCCCCCACGTCGTGGCCCAGGGTGTCGTTGATGCGCTTGAAGGCGTCGAGGTCCATGAACAGCACGGCGAATTTCTTGTCGTGCTCTTTCGAACGCACCAGTTCGCGTTCCAGCGTTTCCAGGAACGCTTGCCGGTTGGGAATGCCCGTCAGACTGTCGCAATAGGCGAGGCGACGGATCTGCTCTTCCGTACGCTTGCGCTCGCTGATGTCGCGCACCAGTCCCAGCACTTCATCGGCCCCCGTCGCCACCAGGCGTGCTTCGAAATGGCGCGTGCTGTCTTCGTGCGTGAGCGTGTAGTCGACCGAGCCGATGTGCTGCGTGGCCAGCACGGCGTGCGCCTGGTCGAGCAGGCGCGCGGCGATTTCGGACGGCAGCACTTCGCGGATATGGCTGCCCACGCAGTCGCTGAGGGAAAGGCCGGCGCTGGCGTCGTGTCCCTGTTCGTAGTCGAGATAAAAACCTTCGCGGTTGAGGCGAAAGAAGGTGTCGGGGATGGCGGCCAGCACGGCGCGGTTGTGCGCGTCGGCGATGCGCAGGCGGGCGATGGCGTCGCTGGCGCGCAGCACGTACAGCACGCGGTGTCCGAGGATGGGCCAGTTGATGGGCTTGGAAATGAAATCCGTCGCGCCCACCTCGTAGGCGCGCGTGACGGCTTCCAGTTCGTCGCCGCCCGTGACCATGATGATGGGTACCGTGCCGCCCACTTCCTGGTGGCGGATTTCGCGGCACACGGCAAAGCCGTCCATGGCCGGCATGTCGACGTCGAGCATGACGAGGTCCGGCCCGCTGTGCTTGTAGCTGGCCAACGCTTGCACGCCGTCTTCGGCCTCGATCACGTCCAGGCCCACCTGCGTGAGCATTTGCCGCATCAGCAAGCGCATCACGGGATCGTCGTCGGCCACCAGCACCAGGCCGCGGGGAGGGGAGAGGGGCGCTGTCATGTCAGTGTTCCTTCACGAGGATGGCGTTCAGCGATTCGCGTACGGTCAAGAAGGCTTGCTGCATCTGCTGCAGCAGGGCAGCGGCACCTTCGGTGCCGCCGGCGCGGCCCAGTTTTTCCATCTCCTTGCACAGCTGCGCCAGGCCGTCGGCGCCCACGTTGGCGCTGCCCGACTTGAGGCTGTGCGCCACCTTGCGCAGCGCTTCCGCATCCGCGCCGGCAATCGCTGCGCGCATGGCGCTCAACTGGCGCGGCGTCTCGCTGGTAAAGGCGAGGATGACCCGTTCGAGCAGCGCATCGCCATCCATGCCGGACAGGGCGCGGATGTTTTCCAGCGCCTGCCGGTTCAGCGGCTGGCCGGCGGGCGCGGTCTCGGGTGCGGCCTCGGGCGTGGGGGGCGGCTCCGCTGGTGGCGTTTGCAGCTCCGGCAATTCGCTGTGGTGCACGGTGGCCGCGCGCGGCAGGGTGATCCAGCGGGCAATCGTGTGGCCCAGGTCCTGCTGCGTGAACGGTTTGCTCAGGTAGTCGTCCATGCCGGCCGCCAGGCACGCTTCGCGGTCGCCCTGCAGGGCATTGGCCGTGATGGCGACGATGGGCAGCACGCGCGCGTGGCCGCACTGCTGTTCGTGGCGGCGGATTTCCGCCGTGGCGGCAAAGCCATCCATCACGGGCATCTGGCAATCCATCAGGATCAAATCGAAATCCTCGGCCTGCGCCGCCTGCAAGGCCTGTTCGCCGTTGCGCGCGCAGACCACGTCCAGGCCCAGGCTGTCGAGCATGGCCAGCGCCACTTCCACGTTGACGGGATTGTCCTCGGCCAGCAGCACGCGGCGGCGCTGGCGCCGGCCCACCTGCCGCGCCGCATGGGGCGGATGGATGCGCATGCCCTCGCTGACGCGCGGCGGCGTGACGATGCAGTCGAACAGGTCGCATTCGCGGGCCGGCTTGATCAGCTGGAAGGCCACGCCCGCCTCGCGCCGCTGCACCGGGTCGGCCGCCGCCTGTTCGGTACTCAGCAGCAGTAATTTGAGGTCGGCCAGCAGCGGGTCGCTCTTGATGGTGGCGGCCAGGGCCAGGCCGCTGGTGCGCGGCAATTCCATGTCGAGCAGGGCCACGCCATACGGGGTGCCCGCCTGAGCGGCTGCGTGCAGCTTGGCCAGGCAGTCGCTGGCCGTGCCGGCGCTGTCGCTGACGATGTGCCAGCTGGCCAGTTGCCGCTCCAGCACGGCGCGCGTGGCCGGTGTGTGGTCGACGATCAAGGCGCGTAATCCTCGCGTGGTTTTCAGGTTGAAGGACGGGTCGTCGCTGTCGACTCGCCGCTTATCGAAATTTACTTCGAACCAGAAGATCGATCCTTGCGTTAAAGCATTATCAACGCCGATAGTGCCGCCCATCAGCTCGACCAGCTGTTTCGAGATCGTCAGTCCCAGGCCCGTGCCGCCGTGCTTGCGCGTGGTCGAGCCGTCCGCCTGCGAGAACGATTCGAAGATGCGCGTCTGCGCTTCGCTCGATACGCCGATGCCCGTGTCGTGCACCTCGAAGCGCAAGCCCACGCTGGGCGCGTCTTCGCTGCAGACGGTCACTTTCACGGTGACCTTGCCCGTTTCCGTAAACTTGATGGCGTTGCCCAGCAGATTGACGATGATCTGGCGCAAACGGTTCGGGTCGCCGCAGATGGCGATGGGAATGTCGTAGGCGATGTCGAATTCCAGGCTGATGTTTTTCGCTTGCGCCTGCGGTGCGAACACGTGTTCTATATCGTCGAGCAATTCGCGGAAATTGAAGCGGATGTATTCCACGCTCAGCTTGCCCGCTTCGATCTTGGAAAAGTCGAGGATGTCGTTGATGATCACCAGCAAATTCTGTCCCGAGCGCTGCACCATGCTCGTGTAATGGCGCTGCTGCGGGCTCAAAGGGCTGGCCAGCAGCAGTTCCGTCATGCCCAGCACGCCATTCATCGGCGTGCGGATTTCATGGCTCATGGTAGCGAGGAAGGCGCTCTTCGCCTGGCTGGCCGCCTCGGCCGCATCCTTGGCCTTTTCCAGCTGCGCCGTGCGCACGCCCACCTGGCGCTCGAGCTGGTCGCGGTAATTGGCCAGGGTGCTGTCACGGCTGTCGATCTGCGCCAGCATGTCGTTGAAGCTGTCGATCAGCACGCCCAGCTCGTCGCTGCGCTGGTGCGCGATGCGGTGGCTGTAGGTCTGGCTGCTCGACACTTTTTGCGCCGTATCGATCAGCTTGGTGATCGGTTCGGCAATCACGCTCTTGAAGCGCCGCGCGAGGAAGACGGCGATCAGGAAGGACAGCACGGTGGCGCCGCCGATGGCGCCCACGTGGCGGCCGATGTCGCGCCACATGTGGTTCAGGTCGGCCTCGATCAGCACGGCGCCAATCAGCTGCTGCGGCTCGCCTGGCCGGTAGACGGGGCGGTACAGACGCATGGCGGGCGCCAGGGCCGTGCCCGTGCCTTGCGTAATGGGCTGCACGGCGATGTCGGCCAGCAAGGCCGGGTCCAGGCCTTCCGGCGCTGCCAGGCCATCCGCATGCTGCGGCGCGCGGTACAGGGCGAACAGGCGCCCGTTCCGATCGAACAGGGCCGCCTGGGCGATCTCGTCGCGCGCGGCCAGCGCGGCCAGCACCTGTTCCGCCTGCGGCTGAGCTGATTTCCCCGCCAGCAAGGGCGCCGCGCCGGCCGCACCGATCACGC
Source organism: Janthinobacterium sp. KBS0711 (assembly GCF_000988085.1). Classification (NCBI taxonomy): domain Bacteria; kingdom Pseudomonadati; phylum Pseudomonadota; class Betaproteobacteria; order Burkholderiales; family Oxalobacteraceae; genus Janthinobacterium; species Janthinobacterium sp. KBS0711. Next base: position 110,264 of record NZ_LBCO01000007.1, read on the forward strand.
CCGCCAGGGACAGCAACTGCTTGCCTTCATCGTCCTTGTGGCTGAGCACGGACGTCAGCGCAAACGCCACGAACACCAGCAGCAGCGCGCAGCCCGACGACAGTACCGAAATCATGGTCAGCTTCTGGCTGATGCTGGAGCGTTGGAAATTGAACATGGTTGCGGCGCTTCTCCGGTCGGCCTGTTGACTGTTTTTTAATTTCCTATTGGAAAAATATAGACGCGAAGACACACCACGATATTGATGTGGGTCTAAGGAAGGAGAGGGGAGGGAAACTTATACGAGATGAAACAAATAGGGCGGTCCCGCAAGACCGCCCTCAAATTATTGCTGAGCTACAACACCTGACCCAGCCGTATCGAGCGGAAGGGAGAGGTGGCCGAGAAGCGCAACCGTACTAAAGTACGGTGAGCATCGCAAGCCGCCTATACCGACGCGCAGCAGGTTTGGTCCGGTGTCCGCTAACAGCAGCCGCCACGCTTACCGGCGCCACCGTAACGGGCTTCCTGCCGTTCGCGGAAGAACTCTTCATACGTCATCATCGGCTCGCCGGGATGGGTGACTTCCCGGTGCGCCACATAGGTGTCGTACTCGGGCAAGCCGCACATGAGCCGCATGCTTTGCCCCAGATACCGTCCAGCCTTGATGATTTCGTCGATCATCATTGCACCGTGGGCAAGGCCTGGAACGGCGTTTCCTTGGTGCTCGGCTTGCTGTCGGCGCGCGCCTTCATGATGGTGCGGATGCCGAAGAACAGCACGCTGACGACGACCACCACGAAGAAGGCGGCCAGGCCGGCGTCCAGGTAGTCGTTGAAGATGATCTGCTGCATCTGCGCCACCGACTTGGCCGGTGCCAGCAGGGTGCCTTCATCGAGCGCCGCCGAATATTTCTTGGCGTGTGCGAGGAAGCCGACGCGCGGGTTGGCGTCGAAAATCTTTTGCCAGCCCGCCGTCAGGGTGCACAGCAGCAGCCAGATGGTCGGCGTGATGGTGACCCACGCATACTGGCCACGTTTCATCTTGAACAGCACGCACGTGCCGAGGATCAGCGCAATCGCCGCCAGCATCTGGTTGGCGATGCCGAACAGCGGCCACAAGGTGTTGATGCCGCCTAATGGATCGACCACGCCCTGGTACAGGAAATAGCCCCAGGCCGCCACGCACAGGCCCGTGGCCAGCAGGTTGGCGATGACGTTTTCCGTCTGTTTCAAGGCAGGCACGAAGCTGCCCAGCAAGTCTTGCAGCATGAAGCGGCCGGCGCGCGTGCCCGCATCGACTGCCGTCAGGATGAACAGCGCTTCGAACAGGATGGCGAAGTGGTACCAGAAGGCCATCATGGCCTTGCCGCCGATGGCACCCGAGAGAATCTGGGCCATGCCGACGGCCAGGGTCGGTGCGCCGCCGGCGCGCGAGATGATGCTGTGCTCGCCAACGTCCTTGGCCGTCTGCGTCAACATTTCTGGCGTGACATAGAAGCCCCACTGCGAGATCGCCTGTGCGGCCGACTCTGCCGTGGTGCCGATCAGGGCGGCCGGGCTGTTCATGGCGAAATAGATGCCCGGCTCGATGGTCGAGGCGGCCACCAGGGCCATGATGGCAACAAACGATTCCATCAGCATGGCGCCATAGCCGATGAAGCGGGCATGGCTTTCGTTTTCAATCATCTTCGGCGTGGTGCCCGAGGAAATCAGTGCGTGGAAGCCGGAGACGGCGCCGCAGGCAATCGTAATGAAGAGGAAGGGGAACAGATTGCCCGACCAGACGGGGCCGGAGCCGTCGATGAACTTGGTCATGGCCGGCATTTTCAGGTAGGGCGCGACGACGATGATGCCGATGGCCAGGCCCAGGATCGTGCCAATCTTGAGGAACGTCGACAGGTAGTCGCGCGGCGCCAGCAGCAGCCACACGGGCAGGACCGAGGCGATGAAGCCGTAGCCGATCAGCATCCACGTCAGTTCCGTGCCCGTGAACGTGAACATCGGGCCCAGCACGGCGTGTTCCTGCACGTACTGGCCGCCGATGATGGCCAGCATCAGCAAGACGAAGCCGATGATGGAAATCTCTCCGATGCGGCCCACGCGGATGAAGCGCGAATACACGCCCATGAACAGGGCGATGGGAATCGTCGCCATCACGGTGAAGCTGCCCCATGGGGAGCCGGTCAGCGCCTTGACGACGATCAATGCCAGCACGGCCAGGATGATGACCATGATCATGAAGCAGCCGAGCAAGGCGATCATGCCGGGGATTTCGCCCAGTTCAGCCTTGATCAGGTCGCCCAGGGAGCGGCCGTCTCGGCGCATGGAAATGAACAGCACGATGAAATCCTGCACGGCGCCGGCAAACACGACGCCAGCAAGAATCCACAGCATGCCGGGCAGATAGCCCATCTGCGCGGCCAGCACGGGGCCGACGAGGGGACCGGCGCCGGCGATCGCCGCGAAATGGTGGCCGAACAGCACATATTTGTTGGTCGGCACGTGGTCGAGGCCATCGTTGTGCTTGAAGGCCGGCGTCATGCGGCGTGCGTCCAGGCCCAGCACCTTGTCGGCGATGAACAGGCTGTAGAAACGGTAGGCGATCAGATAGACGCAGACGGCGGCGATGACGATCCAGATCGCACTGATCGGTTCGCCACGTTGCAGGGCGACGACGCCCAGGGACCCGGCGCCTGCCAGCGCAAGCGCTGCCCAGCCGAGCTGTTTGAAAATGCGGTTCATGCTTCCTCCAGAGATGTGACGGGCGCTGTGCCGTGCGAAGATGTGTGCTGCCGAGCCTGGTCGTCGCCAGTTTGGGTGTGAATCGGGTGTATCTGCAGCTTATGGCGAGTATTCAGGAATCGTATAATTGCCGCAAGCGCAGCACTACGCAGTAACGCTCAGTATTACTACGCAGACCGATTGCCGCGCCGCGACGTAAAATCACGCATTCCCACCAGCATCGACGCCGCCGGAGCGCGCAAGGCCATGAAACTCAGACAGAAAGTCATCTTCCTGGCCCTCACGCCGCTCATCCTCGCCCTGTGCGCCATCGCGTTTGCCGTGCGGCACCAGGCGATTACCCTGGCGGAACAACAGCGCGCCACCATCCAGCAAGCGTATTTGGCCAGCAAGGAAGCCGAACTCAAACATTACGTGACCCTGGCCAGCCATTCCATCGCTTCCCTGTACCAGTCGGGACGCAAGGATGACGCCACACAAGAGGAGGCCAAGCGCATCCTGTCCGCCCTCAGCTATGGCGACGATGGCTATTTCTTTATCTATGATTTGCAGGGCAAGTCGCTGATGCATCCGCGCCAGCCCGAGCTGGTAGGGCAGAACCTGTGGGAATTGCGCGACGCCGAAGGCAATTTGACCATCCAGCGCCTGATGCAGCGGGCCAAGAGCGGCGGCGGTTTCGAGCGCTACAACTGGATCAAGCCGTCGACGAACAAGTCCGCGCCCAAGCTCGGCTATGTGATCCTGATGCCGGAATGGGGCTGGATGATGGGGACCGGTATTTATATGGATGACGTGGACCAGGCGCTGGCCAAGGTCGATGCCCAGCAATCGCGCAATATCCGCTCGACCATGGAGCTGATCGCCGCCATCGCCATCCTCGGCTCCTTGCTGGTGGCCGCCTGTGGCCTCGTGCTGAACTTGCGCGAACTGCGCGTGGCCGACGCCAAGCTGAAAGTGCTGGCGCAGCGCGTGGTCGAGTCGCAGGAAGAAGAGCGGGCGCGGCTGTCGCGCGACTTGCATGACGGCATCAGCCAGTGGCTCGTCTCCATCAAGCTGCAGATCGAGGCGGGCATCGCGCGCCTGGGCGGCAATGCAGAACAGAAAGACAAGGCGCCCGCCACCTTCGAGCGGGCCGCCGAGCAATTGAACAAGGTGCTGGGCGAGGTGCGGCGCATTTCGCACAACCTGCGCCCGGCCATTTTGGATGACCTGGGCCTGGCCGCTGCGCTCGACCACCTCGTACATGAATTCAATGACAGCAGCAGCGCGCAAGCCAGTTTCACGGCCAGCCCCGCAGCGGCCGGCGAGGGTTTGCCCGACATGGTGAATACCGTGCTCTTCCGCATCGCCCAGGAAGCGCTGACCAATTGCGAGCGCCATGCCCACGCCCGGGGCGTGGAAGTGAGCCTGCACGAGGCGGGCAAGGCCGTGGAATTGCGCATCCAGGACAATGGCGGCGGCTTCGATTTCGACGGCATCGCCCTGCACCCGCAGCGTGGCATCGGCCTGCGCAACATGACGGAACGCATGGAAGCCATCGGCGGCAGCCTGCACATCACCTCGTCTCCGGCCGGCACCGTGGTGCTGGCGCGGCTCGAGCTTTCCTCCACATTAAAATAGACAACCATGACCGAGAAGATCAACATCCTGCTGGTGGACGACCACCCCCTCGTGCGTGACGGCTTGCGCGCGCGCCTGGAAGCGGTCGCGCATTTCGACGTGGTGGCCGAGGCGGGCGGCGCCGACGAAGCATTGAGTCAGGCGCGCACGCACCAGGTGGACCTCGTGCTGATGGATATCAATATGCGCGGCACGAACGGCATTGAAGCAACGGCGCTGTTCAAGCAGGCGTTTCCGCAGATTGCCGTGCTGATCCTGTCCATGCACGACAAGCTCGAATATGTGTCGCAAGCCATCGCCGCCGGGGCGCGCGGCTATGTGCTCAAAGATGCTCCTGGTAAAGATATTGTGTTTGCCATCGAGACGGTGATGTCCGGAGGCATTTATTACAGCGCGGCCCTGGCACGGCAGCTATCTCGGCCGCAAGTGCACGATTCCTTCCTCACGACGCGCGAGCAGCAGGTGCTGCAGCACATCGCCGGGGGGCAGTCGAACAAGCAGATCGCCCGTGCGCTGGACCTGAGCGTGCGCACGGTGGAGACGCACCGGCTGAACATCAAGCGCAAGCTCGGTATCGAAGGGCAGGCTGAATTGATCAAATACGCGGTCGAGCACGCGCATGGCGGCAGCGCCTGAGCAAGCGTGCGCGGCGCCGTGTTGTTGCCTAAGCCGCATGCCAGGCGGGTCTTGCGGGGGAATGTTCTTTTTGAACATCTATTGCCAAAATTAAACTGTTTCGTGGGTGAGATTCGGATAGAATGATTCTCGCTGTCGAGGGCATCCCTGTCGGGCCAGGGTTGCCAATGCTGGTCAGTTTATTTACTATGGCGCCCTACCCACACTGAGATACCGATGTCAGCGTCTGAATCAAACCTGTTTCCGTTGGTGGGATTACAAGCAGTGGCCAATGCTCATAACGAGTGGGTCGCTGTCACCCTGCATGGTCCGCAGGCCTGGACGGCGCCGCTGCTGGCGGCGCTGGCCGCTGCCGATGCGTATGCCTTCCTGGCGCCGCTCGACTGCATCCTTCCCCTGGCCGACCCGCATGGCGTGGACGAGGCCGTGCTGGCGCAACTGGCGCCGCAACGCACCATTTTCCGCTTGCCGGCCCAGTTTGCCGGTGACAAGCAACTCCAGAAAAAATGCCGGCAATGGCGCGACGCCGGCTACCGCATCCTTCTCGATGGGGCCGATGCCAGCCCCGTGGTGGCGGCACAAGTCGAAGCGCGCGCGCTGAGCTTTGATGCGACCGGCGCACGCCCGGCCCTGCATCAGCTGCTGCCCTTGCCGGGGCCGCACCTGGCCTACAACATCGCCGACGCGGGGCAGATTGCCGCATTGCAAGAACTCGGCGTGAGCTGGTTTGCCGGCGATTACGCCTTGCAGCATGCACGCCAGCAAGGCGAACCGGAAGACGCCACGTCGCGGCGGCGGCTGATGGCGCTGCTGGGTCTGCTGGCCCGCGATGCGGACGCGCACGAGCTGGAAGTGCCGCTCAAGCAAGACCCGTCGCTCAGCTATCATTTATTGAAACTGGTCAATTCAGCCGCCTTTGGTTTCACGGCGCCGATTACCAGCTTCAGCCAGGCCATCACCCTGCTGGGCCGGCGCCAGCTGCAGCGCTGGCTGCAATTGTTGCTGTATGCGCGGCAACAGGACGATGGCAAGATCCACGCGCTGCTGCCGCTGGCGGCCGTGCGCGCGGCGCAGATGGAAGCGCTGTGCCAGCTGCGCGGCGGCGATCGCGACGCGCAGGACCTGGCCTTCATGGCAGGCGTGTTTTCCCTGCTCGACGTTCTGCTGGGCATGCCGATGGCGGATATCATCGCCACCTTGAACCTGGCGCCGGAAGTGAGCGCCGCCTTGCTGGAACGCGACGGCGAGCTGGGCACCCTGCTGGCGCTGGTCGAAAGCGCCACGCCGCCGCCCGAGGGCTTGCGCCGCGCCGGCATCGATGGAGAAACCTATTGGCGCAGCCTGCTGCAGGCCTACCAATGGGCCATCCAGGTCAGCCGGAACCTCTAGCATGGCCTTGTTTCCGGTGTCGGATTTCCTCGGTGACAGCGCCGCCCTGTGCGACGCCGTCGTGCGTTTGCGCGGCCCTGCGCTGGTAGCTGAGCTGGGGCGTATCGCCAGCACCGTGATGGCCAGCCCGCATGGCCAGTTCCTGCCCGCGGCCAGCACGGACGCCGCCGCGTCGGCCGCGCCGTTTCCCCGCGATACGCCCGCCTTGCTGCAGGAAGTCAGTTTCGATGGCCACTGCTTCGGCCATTACAGCGTGGCTGGCCGCCCGCTGTATAACGACGCCGACCGCCGCCACTTGGCCAGCCTGGCATCGCTGACGGCCGGCGTGCTGCAAGTGCATTCGCTGGCGCAACGCTCGACCCATGCCTACGCGCAAGTCGAAGCCTTGCTGGCGCAGCAGACGCAAATCCTCGACCAGTTGCACGAATCCGTGCTGACGATGGACTTGACGGGCTACATCACCAGCTGGAACAAGGGCGCCGAGCGTCTGTTCGGCTACACCTCGGTGGAAGCCGTGGGGCGCAACATCCTGTTCCTGTACGACGACGAAGACACGGGTTTCCACGACGCCTTCCTGGAGCAGGGCGGGCGCCTGATGGAGGTGCGGCGCCGAAAGAAGTCGGGCGAGATCTTCTGGGCCAGCCTGTCCCTGTCGCCGCTGCAAGACCTGGACGATAAGCCCATCGGACTCATCGCCTACCTGACGGACATCACGGAACGCAAGCTGGCCGAAGAGCGACTGCACCACCTGGCGTATTACGACCCGCTGACCAGCCTGCCCAACCGCACCTTGCTGGCCAAGCTGGTCGACCAGGCCCTCTCCGTGGCGCAGCGCAGCAAGATGCTTGGCTGCGTGCTGTTCATCGACCTGAACCGTTTTAAACTGATCAACGACACCCTGGGCCGGCGCATCGGCGATGAACTGCTGCGCCAGATCTCCCTGCGTTTCCGCCAGGTATTGCGCGACCAGGATCTGGTGGCGCGCCTGGGTGGCGACGAGTTCGCCGTTGGCCTGTTCGACATCGGCCAGCATTTCGAGGCCAGCATGGTGGCGCAAAAGCTGCTGTCCTCGCTGGTGGAGCCGTTCCTGATCGAAGGCCACGACCTGCGCGTGGGCGCCAGCATCGGCATCAGCGTCTATCCGCAAGACGGACAGGACGCGGAAACCCTGCTGCGCCTGGCCGACATTGCCATGTACCGCGCCAAGCAGGACAGCGGCGGTGAAGCGGAAAGTGTGGCCTTCTACAGCCAGGACATGAACCTGGGCATGCAGGCACGCATGCGCCTGGAAACGGGCTTGCGCCAGGCCCTGTCGGAGCAGCAACTGCTGCTGCACTATCAGCCGAAATACGCCTTGGCGAGCGGCCGCATCATCGGCGCCGAAGCGCTGGTGCGCTGGCACCACCCGCAGCACGGCATGATCCCGCCCGCCGAGTTCATCCCCCTGGCCGAATCGACGGGCCTGGTGGTGCAAGTGGGTGAATGGGTGCTGGAAGCGGCCTGCGCCCAGGCGCAAGCATGGAAACTGGCCGGCCTGCCGCCGATCCGCCTGGCCGTCAACGTCTCCGCCCGCGAATTCACGGCAGCCTTGCCCGCCAGGGTAGCAGCGACCCTGGCCCGCTACGGCCTGGAAGCTACGTGGCTGGAACTGGAAATCACGGAAAGCACCCTGATGCACAACATCGAGAGGGTCATTGGCATCATGGACCGCATCACGTCGCTGGGCGTGGCGCTGTCCCTGGACGACTTCGGCACCGGTTACTCAAGCCTGTCCTATTTGAAGCGCTTCCCCATCGATACGTTAAAAATCGACCGATCATTTACCACCGGCATCCCCACCGACGCCAGTGACTGCGCCATCGCCAGCACCATCATCAGCATCGCCCAGCAACTGCACCATAAAGTGATCGCGGAAGGCGTGGAAACGGCCGAGCAACTGGCCTTCCTGAAGAGTTCCGGCTGTGACGAAGTGCAGGGCTACCTGTTCTCGCGCCCATTGCCGGCAGGAGAGTTCGAACGGGCGCTGCGGGAAAACTGGGGCGTATAGTCCAAGCGTGCCCGCTCTTTCCTGTCAGGCAAACGGTGCTAGCCATTGGTAAGCCACCGACCTTTATGTATAATGCTGCCATCAGGAAGCGTGGCCGAGTGGTTGAAGGCACTAGTCTTGAAAACTAGCGACGGGTTACACTGTTCGTGAGTTCGAATCTCACCGCTTCCGCCAGAAAAAATATGTAAGTATTTGATTTTTAAAGATTTTTTATTTTCTCCCCGTTCATGGGAGAACTTTTTGAAGTCTGACTTATCAAGACTATTGTCATACGTTGCGGAAATTGTTTCCGCAACGCCTTCTTGGGTATTGTACTCATGCCTTCTAGAAAATTGTCTTTCGACAACATTTTCTTCCTTTCTTGCCGAGCGCTCTTCGTGCTGCGTCCTGAATCCAATATGTCCGCATCGTTAGTGTACGATTGAGGTGGGCCTCATTTTTTTTCAAAATACTTGCTTTACCGAGTGATGCCCGCATATTTGTTCAAGTGTGGGGATTTTTGTTTGCTGTGCATACATCAGCCGCATTGGCAATAAAACAATGAAAATAATGTCATGTAAGGTCAAGCTTTACCATCAAAGAAAACAAATTAGAGCCAATCGGCTTCTGATTAGAGCTGCTGGTATGTTGCGAAATGTTGAATACGTTCGTTTACTTGAGAAAAGTCGTAGGCGACGACCTGTAAGAATTTTAGCTCCAGCGTATTTGATTTTGAATGACGATAATCATCGAGAAAATTTAGTGGTATTTCTTCGGGATTTGGAAAGAGAGTTGAAGTCTGGATTTAAGGTAATAATTGATTTTTCGCCGACAATTAAGCTGCATCCTTGTGGGACACTTTATCTTATTGCTAATTTAGATGAGTTTTTGGCGGAGTACCCGGGTTCATTGAGTTGCAAACTGCCTAAAGATAATGTCGTTGAGCAATTATTTCAACACGTCGGATTGCTCTCTAAGTTGGGCAGAGCTTCGCGATTAGCCGTTACTGCTTCTAATGTGGTTAATTGGCATTATGCTACAGGATCTGATGCTACCACGAATACTTTTAAAGCGCTCCTAATGCAGCATGGGGATGCAATGGGCGGGATTTTAATTCGCTCAAATTTATATGATTGTATGAGTGAAGCCGTTACTAATACAAAGAAACATGCTTATCCGAAAGCAATTGGGAGTTTAAATAATTGGTGGATGTTTTCCCAGGCTAGTGGAGATATTCTTCAAGTGGCGATTTGTGATCTGGGAATTGGTATTCCTCGTTCCTTGTTGGAAAAGCCAGAAATGAAGGATTATTTCAGAAAACTCTTTATGATTGGTCGCCAGTCCAGTCATGATAAAACATTAATTAAGATAGCTAGTAGTACAAATCGCTCTAGTACGGGTCTCGAATATCGGGGAAAAGGTTTGCCTCAAATGCTTGACTTTATTAAAAATCAAGATAATGGTGGATTTCGAGCACAGAGCGGATCGGGGAGCTATACTTATAATGCCTTCTCGAAGAGACAAAAAGAAGTTACTCATAAACAATCTATTAAAGGCACCTTGGTACAATGGACATTGAAGTTAAAATCCTAATGAGGGGTTTTGGATTATGAAAAAATTATCTGTCGCAACTGAGTTTTCTGAGTTTCCAGCTGGACGTGTGCCGGATGACGGCCCAAATTCCGGAGAGAGATTTAGAGAAGAGAAGTTGTTGCCTCTTCTTAATGGTTCTGGGGATAGAATCGAAATAAATCTCGATGAAACTATGGGTTATGGGTCTTCTTTTTTGGAGGAGGCTTTTGCTGGACTATTGCGAAATAACGGAAAAACCGAGAGGGAATTAAGGGATCGTTTGGTTTTTGTTGATTCGCGAATAATTTATGAGCTAATGATTTGGGATTATATTGCAGAGGAGCAGGCCCGTGCCCGGTGAATGTAATCCAACTTACTTAGAAGTCATAAGGATAATATTGCCATCTATCATGGTGGTTATTGGCTGGATTGTTGTTTATAGGTTGCAGAGAAAATCAAATTTCAAGCAGGATGCTCGGAAAGATTTGCGAGCAAGATTAGATAAGTTGGACTCTGACCTGAAAAGCCTTCGGGATTTTTGTATTGAATATTATACTGATGAAAAGAAGGGTTTTGAAGTTTCTACCCAAGTAAAGGTAGTTGTGGAGGATATTCGGCGACAATCATACATTCTTTCAAATAATTTCTTAAAAGATGTTGAGAAACCTAAGATGGGAACTTACTTAAAGAATTTGCATAAGGCAGCGACTGGAGGAACATTTGAATCAAAGGTTAGGTTGCCTTTGGATTCAAATGATTTGCAATTAAATTCTTTGTTTATTAGTTCTGCTCAGCTGCTAAATTTGTTTGAAGATGGTTTCTTTCGTACGTATCCTCCACTAGTGGAAAAATAACTATGAACGTTATCTCGTGGGAAGAACAGCTTGCCCTATACGTCGATATACTTTTTCGGTAATTGTTTTTTCGCTGTGCCCAAGCAATGAACTGGCAGCTGATAGATCCACGATGTCGCTTGCAGACCTAGCTCGAATGTCTCTAAACTGAAATGCCTTGATGCGGCTGGCCAGCTCCTCGTCGCCAGCCTTTAGCGCAAGTTCCGCTGCAGCTTTCCGGGCGCCATCGAAGCGCAGGCGCAAATGCCACTTCTTGACCTGGCAACCATTCGGCAGCGCGACGATGAAGGTGGTGCGCGGCCGGTGCGGGCGTGCGTGGATGCGCTCGATGACCTTCGCCAGTTCGGACTTGATGCCGTCGTGCTCGAGTACGATGCGCAGCAGCTTGTTGCTCTTGCCCTGGCGCACCTGCAACGCCCCATCCTTCAAATCGCCGTCGCGCATCTTGAGCACATCTGCAGGCCGCTGGCCGGTCAGGTAGTTCAGGTCCATGGCGTCCTGCAGCTCTTCACAGCCTGCGTTCCGTACCGCATCCCACACAGCCTTGTCGGCATAGAAGTCGCGCGGCACCTCCTTATTTTTGCGCACGCCCCGGCATGGGTTCTCACGCTTGGTGTAGCCCCACTCCCTTGCCATATTGAACACATGCGACAGCAGCGCGATTTCGCGGTTGGCGCGCACCTTGGCGCTGCGCGCATCGCGGTAGCGGGCAATGTCCTGCGGCGTGATGGCATCGATGGGCGCGCTGTCGAAGACCGGGCGCAGCTGGCTCAACGAGCTGGAGTTCTCGCGTTGCGTGCTTGGCGCCTTGCCCGGCAGGATGTCGCGGACGTACTGCGCAAACACGTATTCCATCAGTGTAGCGTCGGTCGGGACTGGCTTGCACTCATATTCCGCCCACAGGCGCTTGGCCTCGACCAGATCCGTACCCAGTGGGTATTCCTTCCGGTTCCCGACGTCGTCCCGGCCATTGTAGTAATAGCCGGTCCATGTTTCGCCCGATTTCAGCTTGCGCACGCGGCGCAGCATGCGCGGTGGAAGTTTGTAGCCAGTGCTCTTAGGTCGCATTGTTCTCTTTCTATTAACGTACTTTGGACAGGTCCGGCGCCCAGGCCGGCGTGCTCACCAGGCTGGCGGGATTGATGCCGCTCAAGCGCAACCTGGCGTACAGGCGCCCGATGATGGGCGCGCCGGCGCGGTTCTTGATGAAGGTCCAGCCGTTTTGCTGCAGCCATTTGATCTGATCCACCTTCCGGCAGCAGCCGGAAATGGTTTCCAGTTCTTCCGCAGTCAGGGTTTCGGACTGGATGGAATTATCAAAAAGATTATTCATTGGATGCCGCTTTCGTTATAGCGGGGCTGCATGCCTTGCATTTTTCCGTGGCCAGGACGAACGCTTCTGCCTCCGTGTATAGCGGAACTTCGGTGCCAGGCTTGCGATAGTCGCGCAGCCGACAGAATTGCTTGTAGTTCGCTTCCTCGGTGAGGGCGGTTATTGAGCGTTCCGCTCTCATGCTGGGCACCCGACAGGCGCGACAGCCTTCTTGGCCGCTTCGATGGCGCCCAGCGGCACCGCCCGGAACATGCCCGCCCACTGGTGATCCAGCTCCACCCACGCATGCAGCTCGCCGTTGCCCACGTCGCGGCGCAGGTCGTTGACGGTGCCGGCCTGGTAGCCTTCGTCGGTATCGAATGTCACGCGGTCGCCCAGGGCGACTTGCCGCGGTGAATCGGTCAGGGTGGTCAGCATTGCGGTGCTCCTTTCAGTTTGGCGGTAACGCCGCATACGCCGAAGCGGTCGATGGCGGCGTCGATCACGTCGCCGCTGGATGCGGCAATCTCAATAAATTCAAAGCGTTCTGTTTGCGTGCGAACGATCACGGCATAGGTGCTCACGTGCCATTTCCTTTATGGGGTGGGTTGTCGGGGACGATCAGCCGGGGATATGGGCAGGCGTTGACGGCCGCCCAAGCGGCAATCAGCGCAGTTTTTGCCTCGGCGGGCAGGTCAGGCGCGGGCGCCGCCGGCGGCGTGGCCGGGGCAGGACGGTCGGGGTGCGTACAGTTATTTACACGAGTCCGAGGAACGGCAACCCCAACAGCCACCCCGCGCCCGCCTGTGGCTTGTACGGGCGTCCACGTATGGCGCACAGACTTGAAGACCACGCCGATCAGGTCGCTGCAGCGCACGCCGTACGGCGTGGTGCGCAGCGTTTCACCGTAGCGGCCGATGACAGTCTTTTCGTCCTTGGCCAGCGTGACGACCAGTTCCTTGCGCGGCACCAGGGCGCCGCCCTGGGCGCGCAGGTATTCGGCCCAGCAGGCGCGCTTTTCGCCGTCGATCTTTTGCACGGCATCCCAGGCGCGGCGCATGGCGGCCGGGGCTTCGTTGAGCATGCTTTCCTCGATGCGGCGCAGTTCTCGCCACACGGTGACGGGTGCGCCGCCCCATTGCTGGAATTGACGGATGCCCCAGCATGCGGCCCAGGACTCTACGCGCGCCGATGGCGTCAGCTCGACATCGCCTTCGGTATCGGCCGTGACGACGTAGCCTTCTTTCGTCTTGTGTTCGGCCACGCCATCGATGTTCTTGGCCACGTATTTGGCGATGTAGCCGGCGGCGCTGCCCTTGGCCCAGTCGATGCGTTTCACGTCCAGGCGGCGCGCGAAGGCGCCCGGTTCGCCACGATCCACGCGCCAGGCGTAGCGCTTCATGATGCGGATGGCGCGGCCGGCCACGTCCTGCAGGTGAGCCGTCTTGTATTTCGCGGTGGGGCGCACGAACAGCAGCAAATGCCAGTGCGGACAGCCATCGTGATGCGGCTCGGCGATACGGAAGCCGTACAGACCGATGCCACGGCGCGCCAGCGCGGAGCGGCACAGCGACGTCATCTTGCCCAGGTAGGCATTCGCCTCGCGCGGAGTAGAGCCGTCGAACTTGTCGTTTGGCTTGCCGCTGTGCTGCATGGCATGAAAGCGCGATGGGCACGTCCAGGTGATGAAAATGCCCTGGTCGCCGCACTCGCGGGCGATTTGCTCGAAGCCGTTGATGCGCAACATCAGTTCGCCACGCCGGATGGCCTTGTTGGCCGTCGTTTTCTCGGCCAGCTCGGCGATGCTAAATTGCTGGCCGTTCTCGTTCTGCACCAAGGTGGCCGCCAGCGCTGCCGCGTTGCGGCGGTTTTGCGCCAGGCGCGACAGCACGGCATCATTGCTGGCGTACGGTTCGCCGCGATAGTTCACGTAGCCCAGGCGGATATTGCCCGCTTCAAATGCGCGCTTGACGCGCTTGCGCAACTGGCGGCGCCACCAGCGGGCGTCCACCAGGCGGGCGATGGTGTCGGCCAGCGCGTCGAACTCGGGTAGCTCGATGCCATACGCGGTGCATTCGTCTTCCATGATCTGCAGGGCGTGCGTGTCCGACACGGCCATCCACAGCATTTTGGTCACGCCCGCCGCCGCGCGCTCAGCGGTGGCCACGATGTCGGCGTCGCTCTGCGACAGATCGACGCCGGCCGGCACGTACTGCTCGGCGAACTCGCGCACAAAGCTGGTGGCGATGGACTCATAAATTTTGTACCAGGATGACCAGGCCATCTTGGCCATGGCCGCCGTGATGACACGGTTGCGCCATTTGAACGGGATGCGGGCCAGCTCGGGCGCGAACTGGGCGGATCGCAAGAAGGCTTCGTGACGCTGGGCGTCAGGCAGCAGGATTTGTTTAGATTGCATTCAACAGTCTTTCGTACACACGGATAGCGGCAGAGGTGGCGGCGCGCAGCTCGATGCGCTCTTCTTCGGTAAATGAGTGGATGGGCGATTCCCAGCGGTCGGCGTCCATGCCGGCGGCGATCAGCACGGAGCGGCGCGCGCCACGCGGCGACAATCCCCAGGCCTGGGCCATGAAGGGCGCCAGGTTGCGCGGCTTGATGCTGCGTAGCTGGGCCTTGGCTTCGGCGATGGCGGCCAGCGCATGCCCGGCGCCCGGTGGCGTCGGCATGTCCTTGTCGCGTGCGGCCAGGATTTCGGCGGCAGGCTGGAAGGACAGGTGATTGTCGATAAGGGACGCCGGCATGGTTCAGTCCTTGATGGCGCCGATGGCCCGCAGCACGCCGGGGGTAATGATGATCAGGAGCGACAGCAGCCAGATGCCGCAGGTTTTGGCCAGGCGCAGCATCAGCGTGCCCCTGCCTTGAGAAATTGTTCTGCCCAATACGGGAGCGTGTGCGATGCGCCGCAGCAGTGGCGGGAACCGGCTTCGTTGGCGAAAATGTAGTTCACCTCGATGGGCAGCTTGCCGACCAGGGCGCGCTGCTTGGCTGGCGCGAAAAAGCCGTCACGCTCCAGTTCCTGCGCATCGCTGACGATGAAGGTCAGATTGGCAGCGCCGTAGGCGTAATAGGTCTTTGCAATCTCATGGATGTGGGCGGTCAGCGCCGCGATGCCGATGCCCGCGCTGGCTTGCAGCAGAAAACACGTTGGCGCCACGGGGACAATACAATTTTGCAAGGTCGGGCGGATCGTGCTTGATGCCATGGACTTGTTGGCATGACTGGTGGCGTGCAGCGTGTTTTCCATCGGTTTTCCTTATTTCAGGTTGAACGAATCCCGCACGCTCAAAAGGGAGCGCAGCAGGGCACAGCAAAAGAGGGGAGTTACAGCGGCCGGGCTACGGCGGCGCGAGGATCGAGATAGTCATCAGCAGCCCGCAGTCAGGTCCAGGGCCAGCTGGCTGGTGGCTGCCGCGCGCGCATGCTGGGACATCGGGATGCGGATATCCGGCTTGGGCATGGCGGACAGCGAGAGGGTGCGCAGTACTTCCAGGCCTGCCACGAAGGAGTGACCGCAGTCAGGGTTCTGGCACATGTAGGTGATTTCCTTGAACATGGCGGACATCGTGCGGCTTTTGACGGCGCGGACGGTGTATTCGCAATGCGGGCAGGGCAGGCCGATGACTCTCATTTCAGCTTTCTTTCCACTTGGTACAGGGCGCGACCGCGACCTGTCATGTTTTTCGACTGTATGCGTAAGCGCGACTTGACGAGCCATTCAGCCGCCTGGTCAATACTTGCCAGCCCCTGGCGTTGGCGCACGAGTTCCAGCACCGCGCGCTCTTCGTCATTGAGGTTAATTTGATGGTCTGGCATTTTCTGTAACTTTAGAGTTGCTCAAAAGTGACTCGGTTTAAGCGCTGCGTCGCTGTACGCTGTCGATAGTGGCGTCATCCAAGGCGATCACGGCCAGGGCTTCACGCATCACGATCTGGCGCACCAGCACCGCAAGCTCTTCGCCTTGGTAATTGGCGATCGAGGAAACAAGCTGGTGCTCGTAATCGTCCAGGCGCAGCATGACGCGGTGGCTGCGGATACGTTTTGCATCGGGGTACATGACGTTGTCCTTAGTGGGTGGGTTTGGAGGCGAGTTCGCGCTTGTAATCGGCAAGGCCGCGCAGGATCAGGAAGCGGAGGAACCAGGCACGGGAACGTTCAAGTTTCTCTGCGTAGCCTTCGACTTCGGCTACCTCATCAGATGTCAGACGTACGCCAAGGGGCTTGGTAGTAACGCCCTTGGCTGTACGCCTCGCTATGGATACGTTTTTCATAATGTTATGATGTGTAATCGCTACAGGATGGCGTAACTATAGTATGTCAAAACATACTTGTCAACGTATATGTATGGATAAAAATATTTTTGGTGATAGATTAAGGCAGGAGCGAACACGCTTGGGTCTTACACAAGAAGCGTTCGCGGCAATTGGTGGCGTGAAAAAACTCGCACAGATTAACTATGAACAAGGAAAGACGTTACCCGATGCTGGCTACATGGTTGCGCTGGCAGGTATTGGCGTCGACTTGTCTTATGTGATGCTCGGCGTACCGGCCAGTAACGCTTTGACTGACGACGAGAACGAGTTGTTAGCGGGATATCGACGGTTAGATTTGCGGGGAAAGGCTCGTGTGCTTGGTGTTGTGGAAGGAATTGGAGAGCCGGCAGTTACGGCGCCCTCCAGAACAGTCGAACGCAATACACAAATGGTTTTCCATGGCAAAGTAGGCCAGCAAATTCATGGGGATATCACGGCTCCCCAAACGATCAACGTTGGTCGCAAAAAAAAATCACCTACGTAAAGCGCGGCAGAAAGATAGGCTATCGTTGGTAAGGGCTGCAATTGGATGGAAAGTTGCGGCTCTCGCCCCTTTGCTTTTTGTGTGCTGCTGGCCGCAGCATAAATGCGAAACGATGACTTTCATGGTTGATGGTATTGTCAATAATTCATGCTATTTTGATGGTAAGGCATACACTGTTGGTGTTGTTATCGAAACGGCCCAAGGTATTAAGTGCGAGTGCGCAAACGTTTCAAATAAATTTCCGATTTGGATAGATAGGAATTTGAGTTAGATGAAAGAACTTTGAAATTTAATTCATTAAAAATTAGAAAATAAATGAATTCCCCTACATATTGCAATAAATTTATTACGGGATGATATATGTTAGATGCACAGAAAACTTTTAATGCATTGATTAGAGAAGCAACTTTCACAAAAGAAGTTTTGGGAGCCGGTGCGACTCAGATTAGAGTGGCCAACTATTCAACGCCTGGAGTTTATGCGCAAGCATTTTCTGCTTTATCAGTCGGGTTTGAAAGGATCGGAAAGCTCTGTTTGATGTTGGATTACTATATCGATAATAATGGAAAGTTTCCTGAATTCTCCTACTTAAAAAAAGAAATAGGTCACAAATTGGAAGTGCTTCTCAGTGGTTCGACTGAAATCATCGTGCGGAGAAAAATAAAGTTGGAATTTTTAGATGATCTTAATCATCCCCTTCACCAGGCGATTTCACAGGTGCTGCACGATTACGCCGAAGGTGATCGTTACACAAACATAAATATATTGACCAATGGGAAAATGCAAAACGATCCGATTGCTGCTTGGTCAAAAACTGTCGATGATTATATTTATAATAATTTAATTGGGGAGAAGCGTAAAATAACCATTCGAAATAATGCGACATTAGCTCATGCGATGGTTTCTGAATTTAGTGTTGTTCGTCATAATTCTGAAACGGGAGAAAACATTAGCAGCTATTTTGATGCAAGTTTTTTGACGGGGAAGTATAAAGCTGTTTCTCCATATCGACAATTGTACGTATTGCAAATGATTAGGTATTGGACTGAGCTTCTATGGGAGCTTGGCAGGATCGCTCAATCGTTAGGTCGAGAGGAAATTCCTTATTTTGGTGATATTTTTGGCGGATTTTACAATTCGGATAATTTCTTTAAATCAAGAAAAAGATGGATTTTTTAATATCATGATGTTTTATTGTAATATTTAAATTCTTTGATAAATATAATTTTTATTTGTTTTGTTGATTTTTTATGAAAATTCCGAATTGGTTGAAAATAGTATGGTGGTTAATACTTTCTGGTGGATTAACTTTATTTCTTTATGCTAGATTGCCTGATTTGCTTACGGGGAAAGCTGCAGCAGCAGATGTAGCTGTTTTTGGAATCTGGATGGCATTATTGTTTGCTCCTATTTTCAGCGAAGTGACACTATTGGGAGTAACTTTAAAGAATGAAATCGAAGAGTTAGAAGAGAAAATTACAACACAAATCGGTGATGTGCGAACCGATATCCGCAATGCGATTGATGTGCGTACAACTGTAAGTCCAGTCTTTAATATGCCAGCACCGCCAACCGATGCTCAGTTACCGGCTCTTGAAGTGCAGGTAAAAGCAGCCGTGGCTGCAGCGATTTCGGAGCATAAATTGCAGGCTGCGCCGGCGGAGAATTCTCAAATTTCAGATGACATAGTTTTTCTTTTTCAAACACGCTATGGTATTGAAAAGGAATTACGTCGTTTAGCAGCGGTTATTGGCTACGAACTCCCGCCACGTCGGGTAGTACCACTTTTATCATTGACTTCTGTACTAGTAAATCACGGCGTATTAGATTCAAAACTGGGAGCTGCTATTCGTGAAGTTACCTCAATTTGTTCTCCAGCAATTCATGGTGAGTCTGTAACTGACGCTCAGGTTGCATTTGTTCGCGACGTTGCCCCAGGTCTGCTTACTGCACTTCAAAACAAAGATGCTTTTTCAACGTTGACGACGCTTCGTCCTATTTCTCCGTAAGAAATTTTATATCAACCCTGAAATAAATATTTTTGATTCTTTCTGACGCCATAAAGTTCATTTATGCACAAAAATAATGATGCGATGCCGATAGTCATGGACGTATTTGTTGGCAACAAAATTTGGCACTAGATATTTCGTGATACTTGAAATGCGTGAGCTGTGTGCTTAGTGCGGTTGCGATGGTTTCGTGATTTGCTGTCGCCAGAATCCTAAGCCATATTTCTTTGGAACGTACTTGGTCAGATATTCCTAATATCTGCCGATGGATATGGTGCCGAATTTCGTTTTCCTGGCGTTCTACATCTTCTAAATTTTTGTTGATCATGACACTCTCCAATATTGATGCTTTTGATGTATTAACGGGCCAAATTTTTGCAAAACTGTACGAAAATTTCCCGAAACCAATCTTCCTGGACGCGAGAAAATTTGTAGAAGGTGGCGAAGCTGCATGCTTCAATGCTGACAGCTTCACAGGTGCCGAAGTGAC
This sequence comes from Janthinobacterium sp. KBS0711, assembly GCF_000988085.1. Taxonomy (NCBI): domain Bacteria; kingdom Pseudomonadati; phylum Pseudomonadota; class Betaproteobacteria; order Burkholderiales; family Oxalobacteraceae; genus Janthinobacterium; species Janthinobacterium sp. KBS0711. The sequence continues at coordinate 129,710 of NZ_LBCO01000007.1, forward strand.
TCCTCCGGCAGAGGCATTTATCAACACCGCCACATGGTTGGTGCAAGAGGGGTACATTTCCGTACGCCCCAATAGCAAGACAGCCACAGGTTTCTCGGATGCGGTACTTTCCGAAAAAGGTTTGACTGCCCTCAAAGCTGTCCCCGATAGTCTGGTCAGCCGCGCTACCTTGGGCGAGAGATTGGTGCAATCAGTGAAGGCCGGAACTATGGAGACACTCAAGGGTGTAACAAATGAAGTATTGAGCGTCCTGATAAAGTCTGCGACCGTCCCGTAGTTCGTCACGTCTGCGCTTTGGAAGCCGTTTCCGCCGGCTTCCATGGCTCCTCGCTGTTCTCCCGAATGATTTCGCGCACCTCCTTGATGTGCTCCCAAGCCAGTTTTGCCGCTCGCTTGGCGCCGCTCTTGCTTTTGTAAAGATGCTCCAAGGTCTTGAGCGTGCCAGTGGCACCAGCCTGTTCCTGCCCCGTCTTTTTCTTCTTCGCCGCCACGTCCTTCCATTTGGCCAGCACGCCTGTGACGCCTTCGTCCGGGTCTTTCTCGTCCTCGCGTTCTGCCTCCACCGCTTCCGTCTTCGTTTCAAACTCCACCCGCGTGGTAAAGCCGCTGCCGCCCAGGCTGTGCGTGACCTTGACCGATAGCCATTCGGTGGCGTCGATCTCGGGCTTGAAGCCCTGCACGGTGACGGGCGATTGCGGGAACACGGCCGGGTTGCCCAAGGCCAGGCTCATTTCAAAGGTGGCCAGGCCGCGCAGGATGCGCTGCCATTCGGCCACGGCGGCCGCGCGCGCGTCCGTTTCGTTGGCGAAGGTGGTGCGCAGGCGCTTGCTGTTGCCAGGCACGCCGGCCACGACGCTGCGGCGGCGCGCGTAGCGCTCGTCATGCCAGAAGGCGCGCACGCCCGTGTAGGCGTCGCTTTCGGCGCTGTGGTAGCGGTGGCCGTCGCCCAGGGCGCGCGTGATGGGAATGACGGGCAGCGCCTTGCCGCTGGCGGTGCGGCTCTGGTTGATGGGGATGAAGAGCAAGGTGTCATTCTTGACGGTGGCCACCGCGTCGTATTTCCTGCCCAGCCGGCGCAGGAAGGCCGCATCGCTCTCGTGGGTCTGGTCGATGTGCTCGATGGCGGTATCGCGCAAGCGCGCCGATACGCCCGGCGCCAGTTCGTTGCGGAAGGCAATCGCCTCGATGATGGCACCCAGGGTGGTCTTGTGAAAGCTGTGTTCTTGCTGCTGTTTAAACGTGTCGATCAGGTTGGCCGACCTGGCGCGCAGGGTGATGGTGTCGGGCGCGCCGCTGTGCTCCACCTCGTCGACGGTGAACTTGCCCATGTCCACCAGTCCGGACGCTTGCCAACCCAGCGTCAGGGCGATCTGCGCGCCGCGCGGCGGCAGGGCCAGCTTACCGTCGCTGTCGTCCAGTGAAATGTCGAGCTGGTCGCTCTCGTCGCCACGGCACAGGGTCAACGTCAGATTGATTAGCCGCGGCGAGACGACGGCCGTCAAATCCTTGTCCTCGATGCTGACCTTGAAGGCGGGGATGTGCTCGCTCATTTGAACTTGTCCGCCGCGCTGCCGATGGCGCCGCTGATGCTGCCGCCGATCTTGTCTTTCATTTCGCTGACCACGCCACCGTATTTCGACGTGATGCCGCCGACCACATTGCCCACGACGCTACCCACGGCGTTTTTGGCCGCGCCGGCAATGCTGCTGGTCATGCCGTCGATGCTGAGCATGTTTTTCAGGTCGCCGATGTCGCCCAGGCCGACCATGGCCAGCACGCCGTCGTCGTCGCGCTTGAGTGCAATCGAGAACTCAACGCGGCGCGCGCCGCCGCTGCCGTCCAGGATGGTGCGGCCTTCCGTCATGCTGGTGATGCGGTAGGAGCCGAGAATGCGGCCCGTGCCCTGGATCAGTATCCACGATTTACCGGTGTCGGCCATCATGCGCAGCGCATCGAGCGAGTACAGGGAGCCTGTCAGCTCCGGCGCCACCCAGCCCGACAGGGTGATGGTGTCGTCGCCTGGCCCCACGTACTGGTGCGCGTCGCGCAGGCCCACGCGGGCAGTACTGGCGTGCTTCCATTCCGTTTGCCGCTGCAGCTCGTGATACGCCAGTGTGGGCAGGCTGAACACGAACATTCCTAAAATCATCATCATGGTGCTTTTCTTTCTTTAATCGTGGTCGCGCAGGGACGAGCGGATGCGTGCCGCCTTTTCGCGGTCGCGTTGATAGAGCGCCACGCTCACCGCGCGCGCGATGGCCTGGGGATCGGTGCCTGCCTGCACGTGGAAGGTGATTTCGATCTTGTCACCCTGAATGCTCAATCCGGCGCCGAACCCGCCCTGGGACAGCGGGGCGCGCGTGTCGAAGGCGCTGGCGGGCAACGCCGTGGCCGTGCCGATGGCGATGCCGGCGCCCAGTTGCGTCAGGCGCTGGGCCAGGCCGGATACCTTGGCAATCGGCGCGCCCTCGCTGCGATCCAGGCCCACGGCCAGACCCTGCATGGTGTAGTCGCCGAGCTGGGCAAACACGCGGCTCGGGCTGTGGATGCCGAGCTTTTCCTTGAACCAGGCAATGGTGCTGGAACCGGCATTGCTGATGGCGTCCTTGACGGCGCCCATGGAACCGGTGATGCCGTTGACCAGGCCGCGCAGGATGTTGGCGCCGAACTCGGTGAACTGGGCCGGCAGCTTGATGCCGAACCAGCTCAACACGCCCGCAAACGCCTGGTAAAACACGCCGACCGGTGACCAGTTGATAATCAGGGCCGTGATGCTGCCCATGCCGCCGGCGCAGACGGTGCGCAGGCGCGCCCAGATATCGGCAAAGAAGGCGGAAATAGGCGCCCAGGACGCAGTGATGCGCTGCAGGATGCTGGCGCCGAAGTCGGTGAACTTGGCCGGCAGCGCTATACCGAACCAGCCCAGCACGCCCGCGAAGGCGCGATAGAACAGGGCGAGCGGTGTCCAGTTGGCGATCAGGGCGCTGACGCCGCCGATGCCGCCGGCAAAGGCACTCTTGATCTGCGACCAGATGCCGGTAAAGAAGCCGGCCAGCGGCGCCAGTCCTTTGGCGAAGCGGCCCCGGATGCTGGCAGCAAAGTCGGTGAACCTGGCCGGCAGCGAAACACCGAACCAGCCCAGCACGCCCGCGAAGGCGCGATAGAACAAGCCCAGCGGCGACCAGTCGGCGATCAGGCTGTTGATGCCGGTAAAGCCGCCGGCAAATGCCGCCTTGACGTCTGACCACAGGCCGCCAAAGAAACCCTTGATCGGCTCCCAGTATGTGTAGATCAGGAAGGCGGCGCCGGCGATGACCGTGATGGCGATGCCAATCGGGCTCATCAACAGAGCGCGGCCCAGCCACAGCACGGCGCGGCCCGCCCACATGAAGGCGCCACCCAGGCCGCGCAGGATGGGCGTGAGCACGCCGCCCGTCACGCCCATCTTGGCGAACATGACGTGCAGCATGGCATACGGGCCGATCATGGCGGCGATGCCCAGCATCAGCGGTCCCAGCACCAGCAGCAGGCCGGCCAGCACGGCAAACGCGGTAATCATGACCTTGGCCACTGTCGGGTTACGTTCCATGAAGCCGTTCAGGCGTGTGATGGCACTGATGGCCATTTCCAGTCCCTGCGCATACAGCGGCAGGATTTTCTCGCCCATGGTGAGCTTGAGGTTGGCTAATTTGGATTGCGCCTCCAGTTCCTTGCCGGCGGCCGAGTCGCGGCCCAGTTTTTCCAGCCGGCCGATATCGGCGGCGCCACGGTTGAGCTTTTCGTTCTTGTGGATTTGGCCGCGCTGCAAATACATCTGCGAATACAGGTTCGACGCGGTGCGGTTCGAAAAGATGCTGCCGATGGCGTCGAGCACCTGTTTCTTTTCCGTGATGCCCTTCTTGGCCAGTTGCGGTAACAGCACCTTTTCCAGCCATTCGAACTGGTTTTCGCGGAACAGTTCGGCGCCCAACAGCGCACCGGGATCGAGGAACGAGACTTGCCCCGCCTTGTCGTGCTTGACCTTGCTTTTGTCGCCGATCAGGCCAAACTCTTCCAGCTTCCGGGCTGAGCGCTTCGTCGTGCGGCCCTGGTACAAGTTTTGGTAGGCGCTCATCAGGGACGTGCCGACGCGGTTGCCGCTCATTTCCTGCACCAGCGGTTCCATCTGGTAGTAAAAGGCGTCATCTTTCAAGCCCTTGGCCGCGATGCCGCCCGTTTTAATCATGTTCAGCCATTCATTCGGGCCGACGCGCCCGCCCGTGGCGGTAATCACCTGCTGCACGATGTTGGCCTGGGCTTCAAACTTTTCCTTGCTCTCCAGGCCGCCGCGCAGCTCGATGACCTTGAGCATGTCCATGAACTTGCGTTCATTGTCGGCGCCCTCGGCCTCGCCAAAGAAGGCGTGATTGGCAAACTTCATCTTGGCCAGGGTAGGGGCGACCATTTCCGCATGGTGCACGTCAGCAAAGGCGCTCATCCCGTCGCGCATGAGCTGCAGGTTGTCGAGCTGGCTGGTGCCGTAGGTTTTCATATTGCGCGCGAAGGCGACGGCCTCGGCCGATACTTTATCGCCCAGGCCCAGCGCGTTGACCCTGCCCACTTCCGTTTGATAGTGCTTGGCCTCGTTCAGCCCCTTGACGACGGGCGCGCCGATGACGGCGCCCGTGGCGGTCGCGCCCGCGCCGGCCATGGCCAGGTTGCCCGCCTTGTTGCGCAGCTTGTCGGCATGCTGGGTAGCGTTGGTCACGCGCTGCTGCTTGGCGGCGGCGTTGGCCAGCTTCTGCTGCTGCAGTGTCATGGTTTTGTTGGTGGCCTCGATCTCGCGGCGCAAGGTGCGCTCGTGGTTGGCCAGGTCTTTGGTGCCGATTCCTGCCGCGCCCAGGCGCTCGCGCATGACCTGCAGTTGCTGGGCCTGCTGCTGGCCGGCTGTCTTCAATGCGCCGGCCGCTTTGACTGCGGCGTTAAATTCGCGCGTCATGGCGCGCGTGGGTGCCTCTGTCTGTTTCATCTTGCTGGCCAGACTGGCCACCTTCTGCTGGGCCGCTTCCAGCTTGGTGCGGGTGGCGTCCAGGCCACCGTGCAGCTCGCGGAATTTGCTGATGTTTTTCTGCTGGGCATTCAGGTCACGCAAGCGGTCGCTGGTGGCCTTCAATGCCTTGGCCGTATCGCTGGAACCGCCCATGATTTTTTTCAGCGGGCCGGTAATCTTGTCCAGCGCTGCAAACACTACCTGTAACTTCAAATCCCGACCAGCCATCTATTCCGCTCCGCTTCGCTGCCTGGCGCGTTCGCGCCAGGCCATTAGTTCATCAATCGTAAAGCCGTCCATCGCTGCCGGCGTCCAGTGGAAGACGCCGGCGATGTCGGCCATGGCGTCCTCTACTTCGCCGGGGATACCGAAAGGCGATCGGCTTTGCTCGCCAAAAAACCGGCAACCTCGGCGCCCACGGCCAGCAGGTCGGCCGGGTCCATGTTGGCGATGTCGTGCGCGGTCAAGGTCGGCTCGGTGATGCGCGGCAGCACGATCTGCAGGGCCGACACGTTCAGGTTGGCCAGCTCGATCAGGGAAATGCCGCGCAGGGCGCCCGCCTTGGGTTTGCGCACGGTGAGCGAGGTGATGAAGGTATCGCCGCGCTTGATCGGGTCGTCCAGTTCGATGACGGCTTGGTTTTGGGTATCGTTGTGCATGCTGTGTTCCTTGTTGTGGTGTGATTAAAAAAGGGGATTACAGGCCGATGGCCTTGCGGATGGCCGCATTCGTGTCGCCGCCGCCGAAGTTCTCGGTGCCGCTCATGAAGTCCAGTTCGATGACGGTGGCGCCGTCGATCATCAGCTTGTAGTAGCTGCAGGCCATCGTGTATTTGTGCGTCGTGTCGTCGCCCATCTTGGCGCCGCCCATATCGATTTCTTTGTAACGGCCGCGCACGACGACCTCCACGGCGGCGACCGTGCCGTCATCGTCTTCCTGGTAGGCGCCGGCAAAGCGCAGTTGCACGGCGCCATGCGTGTGCGCGCCGTACTGTTTCAGGGCTTCGGCGATCAGGCCGCCGCCGCTCCACTCCAGCGACAGCGCCTCATTGCCGAAGTCGACCGATACGGGGCCGCTCATGCCGCCGGCGCGGTACTCTTCCATCTTGCGGCTCAGTTTCGGCAAGGTGACTTCGGGCACCATACCCATGAAGGAGACGCCGTTCTGGAACAAGTTAAAATTTTTCAGTTTGCGGGGCAGGCCCATAAGTTCTCCAGTATTTCAATGCGCCCGCGCAGGGGCGGGCAGGGTGGTGATGGCAATTACGCGGCGATACGCGAGGCGAAGTCGGCCAGGTAGCGGTCGGTAATACGCTGCTGGAATTTCAGGTTTTCCAGCGGCGGCACGGGCGTGTAGTCGTAATCGATGGCCAGCTTGCCGTCTTTCAGTGCCGTCTTGTCGTTGTACTGCTCGTCATACCAGGCATGGCCGTCGATGATGTAGCCCTGCAATTTCAAGTCGCGGAACTTGGCATTGATGCTTTCCAGCAGGTCGCGCACCAGGGATGGATGCAGGGGCACATCGACATAGGCGAAGTGCGCTTCGGCGATGGTGTCGGCCAGCACCTGGGCCGTGCGCGTGTAGCTTTCAAAGTAGAAGAAGCCGCCCGGCGCCTCGCAGGTGCGCGAACCCCAGAAGCGATAGCCGCCCATGTTGATCAGGGTGGTCACTTCCTTGGCGTTGAGCATGCCGGCATCGGTAGCCGGGTCTTGCAAGTCGAAAAACACATCCTTGGTAATGCCGGTCGGGCCGTTGACGACCACGTTCGACAGCGTCTTGTGCCAGCCCGTTTCCTCGTCGATCTTGGCGCGCAGGCCCATGGCGTAGGCGACGGCGGACATACTGGCCTCGGCATCGATGGCGGTATCCCAGTTCACAAAATCCGGCCAGATCATCATCACTTCGCGCTGGCCGAACTGGCCGCGATAGGTGGTGGCCGCCGTGACGGTGGCGCAGCCATAGGCCGACGCATACACGAAGCCGCGCAGGCGCTGTGCCACGCTGGCCAGGGCATTGGTGACGGCCTGGGTGTCCAGCCCCGGCGCGCCCAGGATGCGCGGTTTGACGCCCAGCTTGCTTTGCGCGGCCAGCAGCGCCTTGGCGCCCAGGTACTTGCCGTCCGGCGACACGCCGCCCACGGCGTTGGTGGTGGTTTCCGCTTCCGTTTCGCCTTCGGCCACGCGCACCACGACCGTCAAGGGCTTGGTCTGCGCGGCGATGGCCGCCAAGCAGCGGTACAAGGTGCCGGTCTTGCCGGCCTTGCCCATGGCGGCCAGCACGTTGGTGACGAGCACGGGCGTGTCGAGCGGGAAGGCCGCCGGGTCGGCATCATCGGCCGTGGCGATCAGGCCCAGCACGGCGGTGGAGACGGTGCGGATGGGGCGCGAACCCTCGTTGATTTCAATGACGCGCACGCCATGGTGGTAGTCGGTGGCCAAAATTGTTCTCCTGGTAGGTGGTGAATGGGGCGTGGGTGAGGCGTTACGGAGTGACAGGCGCCGCCAGCGTGATGCCGGCGTCGGCGAAGGCGCGCCGCCCCTCGTCGGACAAGGTGGCAGCGATGCGCACGTATTCGGCGTTGACGGCCGCTTGCAGCGCCTCGATGTCCTGCGCGGCGGCAACCGTCGGGCAGATGGTGATGTCGAGCAGCCAGGCGCGCGCTGCCGCGATGGCTTGCACGGTATCCGCGTCGCCGTCGGCCATGGCGGCAAAGCCGATGCCCGCCAGGCGGTTGAGGATGCCGTCGCGCGTTTTTCTGACGCCGACCAGATACGCGTTGAACTGCGTCGCAAACAGTTCCGGCACTGGCGCCGAAATGACAAGCTTGCCCTTTTTAAATGCAAAGGTATGTCCGCGTGGCCGGCTCATCGCAGCGGTGAAATCTTTGTCGTCCACTTCGATCAGATCGTTGGGCAGGTTGGCATAGCTAATCTCATCTGGATAAAAATTGCCGGTGGACGGCGAGTAATGGAGGGGCATGTCACTTACCTATTGAAATGATGAAAATGGAAACGTTGCTGTGGATGTAGTTGCTCTGCGCGACGCCACCGTTGATGGAGTTGGCCATGGCCGATACGAAGGCATTCGAGTCGGGGCTGGCGCCGATACCGGAGATAGACGCCGTGCATCCAAACGCTGCTTCCTTAAATGCAATCGGAAAGGAAAAATCTTTCGTCGAGATGCCGGTGGTGGCGGCAGGCACACTGATGGTTTGCCACTGCATGATCAGCCCGCCTGGCAATGGTTGATAGCCATCCTTGAGCAGCCGCGATGCAAAATCGGCGTTTCGCCCCATCTCCGCGGTGGAATCAATGACTTGCCATGTGCTGCCGTTGGTCGCAACGACGGACAGCGATTGCCCTGGCTTGACAAGCAACGACGCGACGCTGCCTACGTCGTAACCGAGAAATGCGCCGTCGCCGGGTGAAATGGTGCCCGACACTGTTGCGTAGCCAAAAAATGTCAGGCGGCGCCCGACAATATTTCCATTGGCAATGCTGTCAGGGCGCGGGAGCGTGACAGTGATGTCGTCGTTGACGAAGTACAAAGCGTGGCCGATGTCGCCAGCGACGAGGGGGCGCGAGACGGCAATCCCTTTCAATCCTGCCAGATTGCCTTGTTCCTGCTGTACAAATTCGGCATTCACTAGTTTTTTTGAAGTATTGAACTTCGGCAGTGTCGCCACCTCCTTCATGCTGTATTGCGGATGGGGATCGGCGGCGGCCTGGTGCGCAGTCAGCTGCTTTTCGCCATATACGAGCACACTGCCGGCCTGCTCGTCGACATAGGCGCGATGCGCCAGTTGCGGGTGTGGGTCAGCGGCGCCCAGGTGGGCCGCCAGTTGCTGTTCACTATGAGCGAGCACACTTCCGGCCTGTTCGTCGACATAGGAACGATGTGCCAGTTGTGGGTGCGGGTCAGCGGCGCCCAGGTGCGCAGCCAGTTGTTTTTCACCATGGACGAGCACGCTACCGGCCTGTTCGTCGACGTAGCTGCGTTGTGCCAGTTGTGGGTGTGGATCTGCAGCAGCCAGGTGCGCAGCCAGTTGCTTTCCAGCATGGACGAGGACGCTGCCGGCCTGCTCATCGACGTAGCTGCGTTGTGCCAGCTGCGGATGCGGATCAGCAGCAGCCAGGTGCCCAGCCAGTTGCTTTTCACCGTGGACAAGGACGCTGCCGGCCTGTTCATCGACATAGGAGCGTTTCGCCAGTAGCGGATGCGGATCGGCAGCGGCCAGATGTGCAGCCAGCTGCCGATCAGCGTGGACGAGCACGCTGCCGGCCTGCTCATCGACATACTTGCGCGTGGCCAGAATGACGGATGGGTCGATTTTCAGCTCGATGGCGGCCGTGCTGGCGACGATCAGGACGATGCGTACCACTTGCGTGCGCCCGCTGCCCTCTGCCATCTGGGGCTTGTAGCTGGGCGGGCAGTTGGCCACCGCACACAGGTCGCCGGCCTCGTCGTAAATGCCGATCTCGCGTATCCACCAGCCGCCCACGTCCTCGGGCAGCACCTGCTCGACGATGATTTGGCTGGCGTTGGCTGGGTCAATGCTCAGCTGGTTCAGGCCGGCGCGGCGCACCTCGCGCACCAGCGCCTTTTGCGTGCGCACTGGCATGGGCAGATTGCCATTGCCGTCGCCCACGGCCAGATTCTTCAGTTTCAGGGTTTGACCCAGGGCGATGGCATTGGCCAGCTTGGCCTCGCCCACTTCGGTCAGGATGGCAAAGTATGTGCTCATGGATAGATGGTGAGAGTGTCGATGGTATGGGATGCGCCGGCTTGCAGGAGCCTGCCGCGCACTTCGATGGTTTCCGCGATCCAGGGATACACGGTCATGCTGTCGCCGTGGTAGGCGCAAGCGCCCGCGTAGACGTTGCCACGGCTTTCCAGATAAATGGCCAGGCCCGTCATGTGACGACTGACGGGCTTGGCGTCGGCAATCAGACGTTCCATTTCCTGGAACATAGCGTCCGTGATGCCCGAGTCCAGCACGCCCACGTCGAGGCGGAAGGTGCCCGGCACGCCGGCTGGCGTGGTCTGCCACCATTCGGTGATGCGGATCAGGTAGCCTAAGGACTCCACCACGCGGCGCACGGCGGCAATCGTGCCCTTGTGCTTGTGGATGAAGTAGGACGCCTTGATCGTGCCGCGCTTGATCGACTCGGGCCAGGCGTCGTCCCAGCGGTCGACCGAACAGGCCCAGGCCAGGAACGGCAGCAGATTGACGGGGCAGCGGTCGGCATTCCACAGGTCGCGCAGCGGCACGGGCACGTTGACCAGCTCGGCGCAGGCCACGGCAATGGCGCGCTCCAGCGCCGTGCTGTTGGGCGGCAGGGTGGGTACGTGCTTATTCATCGAATACCACGACATTGAGCTTGATGGCCGTGCAGCGCGCGGCTTGGGTGGCGTTCAGTTCGATGTCCGCTGCCGGGCTGCTCATGACGACCTTGCGCACGCCTTCGACGTGGACGGCGGCGCTGCAGGCGGATCGATAAATGCTGTGGCCCAGCGGGCGGCGCGGCTGCGACACGCGCACGGCGTTGGCGCGCGCCGCGTCCAGCAGAATCGGCACTTCCGGGCCGACGCCGATAAACAAGGTGGCCTCGATCTGATAGTCGATGACCTGGGCGGCCTGCACCGTCAGGCGGTCGCCCAGGGGGCGCACTTCCTCGGCATTGAGCGCGCGCGCCACGGTGGCCAGCAGTTCGGCGTTGGGAATGCCGCTGGCATCGTTGGCCAGCACCGTGACGGTGACGCTGGCCGGCGCCGGACTGGTGGCGCTCGCGTCCTTGACGCGGCCGTCGCTGCTGCGGGCGTGGAATTCATAGGAGGCTTTCGGGCCGGCCACGGACAGGCCGTCCGGCGCTTCCTGGATGCGCAGGCGGTAGGCGTCGTTGTTTTCCATCACGGCAGCCACGGGCGGCAGGGCGTTCGGATTGGCGGGCGTGATGGTCAGGCGCGCCACGTTGACGTTGGCGCCCAGCTGGTCCAGGTCGCCGTCGAGCGCAAACGCCAGCATGACGGCCTTGCCCGCTTCGTTGACGCGGTTGCGCAGGATGGTTTCCTGATACGCGTTCTCTTCCAGCAGCTTGGTGGCCGGCTCCGATTCCAGCTCCAGGAGGGCCGTGACGGCTGCGCGCTCGGTTTCCGGCAGCAAGCTGACCAGATGAGCTTTGCGCGTGGCGAGGATGGCTTCGAAGTCCAGCACTTCGACCACGCTGGGCGCGGGCAATTGGGTCAGGTCGATGGGCGTGCTCATACGATGCCGCCTTGTTTGACAGGCACGGACAAGGTGATGCCTTGGCCATTCGCCGTGCCATCGAGCAGCAGCGTGATGGCGCCGTCCGTGTCGCGTGTGAGCTGCACGCTGGACAGTTGCAAACGCGGCTCCCAGCGGCGCAGGGCAAAGGCGGTGGCGGCGTAGATGCGCAACTGCGTGGCGCTATTTAAGGGCTGGTCGATCAGCTCGGGTACTTCGGAACCATAGCGGCGGCGCCGGATGCGTGAGCCGATGGGCGTCGTCAGAATGTCGGCCACGGACTGGCGCAGGTGGCCCAGGCCCGTCAGGCTGCGCCCGGTGGCGGCGTGCATGCCCATCATGCTTGCGGCCCGCCCGACTGGTCACCGCCGGCCTTGACGCCGCCGTGCGGATGCTTGGCCAGGCTGATGGCGCCGGCCAGTACATCCTCGCTCGCTTTGACAGTGCCTTGCACGGCCATGGCCACGCCGCCAGCGGCGCCAGCCTTGGCGTTTACGCCGCCGTTCAGGGTGGTAGTGCCGTTCACAGTGGTGGACTGCATGACGATCAGGTTTTTCATGACGGTCAGGTCGCCCGTGCAGATAGTGCTCGGCGCGTTCGATGTCACCTTGTCGGCGGTGATGGTGGCGGTGCCGCCGGGTAAATTGGCCGTTAGGGCATGGGCCGCATGATCGTACTGCACCACGGCGCCATCGGGGTAGTGCGTGGTGTGGATGCTGTCGCTGCTTTCTGGCGTATCAAACGCCTGCGAGTACAGCGCCGGCAGGATGATGCCGCGCGTCAGGTCGCCGCCTGGGGAAAAGACGATCACCTGTTCGCCCACGGTGGGCGCCGACCAGGTGCGGGTGCTACCGGCGCGCCGTGTCGCCCAGTTCAGCCATTCGGTGGTGAGTGTCGGCCCCAGCCGCACGCGCGCCTTGGCCCCTTTGACCTCGGCGATGGTGCCAAGGCGGATCAGGTTTTGCAGCAAGCGAAGGAGGTCGGACAGGTCGGCGTTCATGCAGTGCATGTTGCCGAAGTCCGCGTGCGGATGCACGCGGGGGCGGGTTGATAAGGCGAGTAGTAACTATGGCGGTATTCGACTTTTAATTTTATAATTCCATGCAAATAAATTTTATTGCAATATTAATATTAATATTAATTTAATTTCCCATGTTTTGTATTTTTGAAAATTCCGGCGATTCGTCATTTGAACAGCTTGTTATCTTTTTTCCTATTTTGAAATTTCCTCTTGAGTTTGGGTGGCTTACTCCGTAAGAAAAAACCATGCAGCCTAGGGAAATTAAAATAATTAAATAAAACCATTTTGATCGAAAGAAACCATATCTAATGTAGTCATTTGGAATTAAATCATCATTGTTTTCTGATGATTTTTTTAGTATTTTACATAAGCCAATAAGCCCAGTTGCCTGCAAAGCGAAACCAAAAATCGTCCATGGCCACGAGAATTTTGGGCTCAATTCACCACATCCAATTAATGAGTTAATGTTAATAATTGCCATGAAAATAAAAGCAATAAAGAAGAATAATTTTTTCGAATTTGACATTTATTTGCACTCGCATGATTTTACATCGCCTATTTTTGAAGATCCCATTGCTGCTTGAATTAATGTGAGATCGATTCCTGTTTGATAACCACTTGTGTCGGCTATTGCCCCTCCAAGCTGAAGTCTGCCGAATGCCGACCACCCAGATCCGAGGGAGCCACTAATTATTGAGTATGTGGATGCGGAACCTTGAAAAACGTATGGATTAACATAATCTAGTCCATCATCAAAAATCGCGGCGGTGTTAATTTGAGATATTGGAGATTTTCCAAGACCGGCAGATCCCATCATGGCCGTTCCATTAACAGTCCAACGCTGTCCTCTAACGCATTGTGATTCCATATTAAATCCAATTATCTGTCCTCCTGCTCCAGCTATATTAGATACTCCTAAACTCTCAATTTTTCCAGACCATTTATGAAGTCCAGTTTTGTCCGAGTATTTAAGTGGATTTCCGCCAACATATGTGTAAGTATTTGTCCCACCGTTTAATCCAATCGGGTCACTCTGCAAGTACCGCCCCAGCGAGGCATCATAGTAGCGGTTCCAGTTGTACCACAATCCTGATTCAGTGTCGTAATACTGCCCCGGGAAACCGACATGCATGCCGCCGATATTGTCGACGATGACGGTGCGGTCGAATGCCGCGTTGGCTGCGCGCCAGGCGACGCCTCCGGTACTGTTGGTCAGCACTTCTGGCCGGCCCAGTTTATCGTTATGGCTGGCGTAGAACCAGCCCCCGCGCAACACTCCAAGCAATTCACTGCCCAACCAGATATAGCTGGTGTTCAGCATGCCTTCTTCGAGCAGCAATTGGCCGTCGGGGCCAAAGATGCTCACCACGCCGCCTGATTGGGTGTTTTTATACAGCCGCTGATTCAGCGCATTGTAGTAATAGTAGCCTATGAACGCGCCATTGGCGCTCACAGTCTCCATCCGGTTCATAGCATCATAGGTGTATGTTCGCGTGCCGTCATGGCGCGTTTCGCTCGCCACATTGCCAACCGCATCGTAGCCGAAGTTACGCCACTGGCCTTTGCCGCTCCAGGACAACAGGCGGTTGTTTTGCACATCATTTACATAATTATAAATAAATCCATGCCGTCCCTGCCATGTTCGGTTACCCGCCTGATCCCATTCAAATGCTTGTAAATCAGTACTACGGGTTGCTCCGGCTATGCGATCCGACAAATCATAGTCTACTGTCTGGGACATTGCTGGATTAGCATGATCGGTCATGGCATTCATCTGACCGGTCGTGTTATAGGCATAGACGGTATTTTGGCTTCCTCCAGCGACTTGCGTAACTTGCCCATCGGCATCTAATTTGATGGTCCGTGGAACGTTATTGCCGAAGCGCCAGGCATACAGGGCGCCGCCCGCCGGCTGATAAAGTAGGGTGTCGGCCAAGTTGTTCCATGGGGCGCCAAGATTACTCGTCACTCCGGACAGGCGGCCGATGCCGTCGTACTGATAATACAGCGTCAAGCCTCTGGGGTACGCCATGCTGGTCAAGCGGCCAGCCGCATCGTAGCCCCAGTTCGTCGTGTACAAATTGCCCCACATATTATTGAACTGGCTCAGCAAATCGCCACTGGCATTGTAGGTATACCTGGTTTCACCAGTCCCATCCGTAAAGCTGGTCAGCCGTCCTATGCCATACGGCCCCTCGTCATAGTTAAAAGTTTCAGTGATGACCCCACTGATACGTGCCCGCTTGCGGCCCAAACTATCCCATTGATACGAAATAGTCTTGCCATCCGCCTTGACTTCAGAGCTGAGCCGGCCCGCACTATCGTAGCCAAACGTGCTTGTCCCCGTATCCGGACTGGTGATGCTGGTCACCTGGCCAAAGCCATTATAGGTATACCGTGTTTGCAGCGGGCGCGGATCGGTTACCGATATCAGGTTGCCTTGGGCATCATAAGTCATGCTCGTCGTACCGCCGTCAGCAGCTCTGCTGCTCACAAGACGGTTCGCCGCGTCATATTGATAAGTTGTAGCGCGGCCTTGAGCGTCCGTGCTGCTCGTCAGATTACCATTGTTGTCATACCGTTTTTCGACCCGTTGGCCGTTATTGCCTAGTTGAGTATAGGGGCGGCCCAAAGAATCAAGGACAGTGGCTGTGCTAAATTCCGTCGTACCAACGGCGACCGGCACTGTGCCATTGATGTCGGCATATTGGCGGGGCGAACTGGCGCGCACGCTGTTGCCTGGTACGTCGACAGCCAAGTTTGCGAATTCATTGAGCGCATTGCCGACAGATTCCAGCCGGCCTGCTGCATTGTATTTGTAACGCATTACGCCTCCGTCCGGCCTGCTGATCGTGCTGATCTGGCGATCATGGGTGTACGTATAAACAGTGGTGCGGCCATTCGTGGTGGCTGATAGTAGATTGCCCCGTGGATCGTAGGTGTAACTGGTGGTGACGCCATTCAGGTCGACATAGGTCATCGGCAAGCCGAGGCCGTTGTAATTTGCCCAGCTTTCTATTTGGCTTAGGGGGTTAGTGCGAGAAGTCAAGTTCCCCAACAAATCGTAAATTGAAGTATAGGTTGCTGCGCCTGAGGGCAGCGACTCGCTGGCTGTGCGACTGGCAATAGCTTCGTTGCCATGGAAACTATAAGCATATTGCGTCACACGTTGGCTGCCGCTGAGAACATCCGAGAACGTCGTACTTTCAAGCTTGCCCGTCGCCAGTCCTGAATTTACATAGGTGTATTGAATGCGTGCATAGACTTGGTTGGTCGAATCGAGAAACTCGGTTTGGTTGATATTGTCGCCACCCCAGCTATTGCGAGTGGTCGATGCAGCGGAGGTGCCCGTGGCAGTAGTCTTTTGCAACAGCTTTCCATCAGCACTGTAGCTATAGGATGTCACTACGCCATTCCAGTCTGTCGTGGTACTTAAATATCCGTTGGCGTCATAGCTGCTGGCAGCAGCTGCGGCGCTGCAGGTAGTGCTTCCTGCCCGGGAAATGCTGGTATTTTTGAGTTCACCGTTTATGTTGGAAAAAGCATGGTGTGTCACGTCGCCCTTGGCGGTAGTGACTGTGGTTCCCGACGCATCGTAAACGAAGGTATCGACTTCCTCACCGCCGGCCAAACCGCTTTGCTGCACCCGTTTGTCGGGATAGTAGCTATAGGTGCTATAGCGCTCTCCATTGATCGAAATGCCAGTGAGCAAGGTTGGATCGGCATTTTCATAGTGGTACTGTCGAATGTCTGGCGAACTACCCGGCGATGTCACTTTTGTCAGAAGACCCGAAGCATTATATTCGTAGCTCCATAGGCTGCCTGCCGAGTCGCGCACTGTGGCAACTAAGCCATTATTTCCATAGGTGAATTGGATATTTTGGCCTACGTGATTGGATATTTTGCTGACGCGATTAACGCCGTTATACTCATAAAAAATACCTACGCCGACGAAATTGACAATGCTAAGAATGCGTCCACCCGTATCATAGGAGTAAATGAGTTTTCCTTTGAACAGAGTCCAGCCATCCGATGTATATTGCAATTCACCTACCGTATCGGTGCCACCTGGCGTGTAGATATAGGTACCTTCCTCTCCGACATCACGCTTGTAACGATGCGTAAACTGTTTTCCGCTCGAGTCAATGACCGTCGCTGACTGCGGAATGCACATCGAATCCATCCTGATGCAACCCGCAGTGCTGGCGATAATCCTCGGGACATCATATTTAGACAGCCAATTTTTCCCGAAAAATGTACCAGTTACTTGGCGACTGCGATAGGTCCGTTCTAGGCCAAGACCGTATTCTCCTTGAGAAAAAAAATCAGTTTCTGACTTGTATTTTTCACCTGTAGCGATGACAACTGGATGCTTAGTCTTCTTCGGAGCAGTGTTCGGGCAGTCTTCGTCTATATTTGAGTTATTTTCATATATGGGCGAGGCCTTCGGGGAACCGCCTTGTCCTCCGTCTCCAGGATTTGCACCACCAATTCCATTGTTGATTTCTAGATTAGGTATCGCTGGATATTCGCATTGGGAATAGGTGTCTGAATAATAGACCCTTTCTTTGCCGGGGAGGCATGCTCTTATATCAACAGTTTGGCCATTAGCTTTAGCTGGCGTAGGTGCTATAGAAAGAGAACTGGCTATGAAAAAGATGAGACTGCTTACGAAGTATAATTTCACTATCACTCCCTGGAGGTTTGCATAAAATATACCAATAAAAGCAATATTACCATTGTGAATTTTTTTAGTAACAATATTTTCGATGTCGGCTTGAGCCTATTCATAGCTTTTTCAGTCCGAGGCTATGTGATGTAATAGCGACTCGCGTATCAACGTCCGATCCGGTTCGTTCAAGCCCAGCAGCGGCCGCTCCGGATACTTGTATGTGTGTCCTTTTTTTGAAACTCGGTCTTGCTGACCAAACTGATGCACATGCGCCACGCGCGCCACCCAGCCAAAGAAACCCACCTCGATCTGGTCGCCGGTCGCCTTCACCTTCAGGTGTTTTGCAGTGCGAATCTTGGCGAACATGGCCGCCTTCTGCCGCTTGATGCGCCCGTTCTTTCCCTTGAATTCCTTGCGCCGCTTGCGCGCGGGATAGGCCGCGCCATCCGGCCCCTGTTGCGCCTTGATGCGCTGCGCCTGGCTGCGGCGCAGGTCAATGGCCACCTTGTGATTGATGGCGCGGCGCTGGGGCGGTTGCAGCTTGGCCAGCAGGGCGCCAGCCCAGGTTGCCAAAGCGTGCAGATCTTCGCTCATGCCGTGGCCTCGGGCGTGCGCCATTCGGCCAGCAGGGTGTCGCCGTCATACAGCTTCCAGAACTCATCCGCGTAAGCCGGCATGTGCTGTATCTCGGCCAGGTGCTTGATGTCCAGGCGCCCGGCCTCGCCGGCCTTGACGGCCACGCGCTCGGTCAGGTCTAGCTTGATGGAAATGTCGACCGTTTCATGGTTGTTGAAATCGACCTCGAAGGCGATGCCGTGCTTGCGCGTTTCCTCGTTGGCCATCAGGTCGAGCTGGTGGACTTTGAGCCAGGCGATCAGGGCCACCATGATGGCGTCGGCGTCGCCCGCGTAGTCGGTGACGATCAGGTTGAGCTTGTAGCGGTATTCGAAGGAGAGCGAGGCGGTGGCACTGGCCACCACGTTGCCCTCGTCGGCGAAGACCAGCAGGCGGTCGGGGTCGCGCTGCAGGTCGGGGATGGCGGCGGCCAGGTGCTGGCGCAGGCTATTCGGTTTGTACATGGTAGGTGTCTCGTACTAGGTTGTAGGCGTCAATGCAGGCGTTCAGCTGGCGGGTGGCGTCGTCGCCGTCGCCGGCAATGGCGTCAAGAGCTGCCGCAGTCGTTGGGTCAAGTTCGGCGCGCGCTTGGTTCCGATTGCCTGCGGCAGCGGTGGTATCTGCAGAGGTGGCGCACTGGCTACTGGCAACGGGGATTGACAGGCGCACAGCGCCGCTGCGCACGTCATCGTAAAAACGGTCACGTTCAGTTTTCGCATGAGTTTGCTCCTGGGTGAGGTGGTCGGCGCGCTGTGCCAGGGCGGCGCCTGCGGCGCGCTCCAAGGTGAGCACGCGGGCCGTGGCCTGGGCCAGTGCGGTGGCGGCGGTACTCTTGCTGGTGGCGGCTGCCCGCTGCAGTTCGGCGATGCTGGCATCCTTGCGCCAGCCCTGCGCCGTCCAGCCAGCGATGGTGCCGCACAGCAGGCAGGCGGCCAGCGGGCGCCAAGTGGTCGCGGTCACATGGCCACCCGTTCCTTGATCCAGCCGAACAGAAAACGGCGTTGGGTCTTGTTGGCCTCGGTGATTTCCAGGTAGCGCGCCGCCTGCAGGCCGTTCAGGGCGCGCAGCAGCACGGCGGCGCCGTCCTGGCCGCGCCATTTCAGGAAGGACTCAAGAGCGCCCAGCGACTGCGCGCCCAGGCGGCCATCGACGAATAGGGCCGGATAGCGGGCGCCCGTGTCGTTGAAACCGTTCAGCCAGCGCTGCAGGAACTCGGCCGCACGATGCGGCCCCATGTTCACGCCCGTGTCGATCACTTCGGCGCCGATGCCGGCATGCAGGGCCAGCACTTGGTCGAACTTGGGTGCCGTGATGTAGCGCGCCGTGTAGATGGCGCGCGCCACAGCCACGGGCAGCTCACGCATCGGCCCCGCGTAGCCGTTGGCACGCGCCACGGCCACGGTGATGCCGTAGTTGGTTTCGCCGCCCTTGTCTTGCGGGTCGTTCACATAGCCGCCTTCGGCGCGCAGGATGGCGTCGATCACGCGCGCGATCAGGGGATTTTCCGTGGTGGCCATCAGTGTTCCTTCGCGTCTTTGACCAGCTCGGCGATGTCCTTGTCGCTGCGGCGCTGAAACCACAGGGCCACGGCGCGCGATACCCACCAGCCGGGCGCGCCCACGATCAGGTCGATGGCGGAGGCGTTGACCATGGCGCCGATGGCCGGGAGCTGGGCGCACAGCAGCTGGTACACGGTGCCGCCCAGCAGGCACGAGAAGACGCCCGCGCAGGCCAGGCGGGCGACGAACTCACCCTTGTTGAAGGTGCCGTCGCTGTTCAGCGGCGGCAGCACGATGTAGAGCATGGCGGCGCCGACCATGCCCAGCGCCGCCTTGAAGCCGTACAGTTTGACCAGGGTGGCGAAACCACCAAACGATTCTGCGGACATTGCTTGATTCTCCGGTGAGAGGGTAGATAGATTTTTCATGAGGGTAAAAAGGTGGATTGCTGCGTTAATCCCATAGCTGCACAAGATCGGCTGCGGCCACCTGGCCCGTGCTGGGCGCCGGCTCGGGCAGGGTGACGACCAGGCCGGCCGGCAGTACGGCGCCGTGGCGCGCCAGCGCGGGATTCATTTCCAGGGTTTGCTCGACGTATCCCGCGCCGTCGCCCAGGTAGCGCCACACCAGGGCGTCCACCGTGTCGTGCTGCTGCGTGCGTACCTGCATCAGATCAGTTCCACGGTGAGGTGCGTGCGGCCGACCATATCGGCAATCGCCCATTGCGCATTGCGCCGCTGCGCGCCGGGTGCCTCGTCCAGCCATTCCATGCTTTTCTTGTCGCTGACGGACGTGGCCGTGCTGTCGTAATCGCGGTAACGCTCGATCAGATCGGCTTTCGCCGTGCTGTAGACGGCGCGCCGGTACTGCGCCAGCAGGCGGGATTCGCGGTTGATGCGCGCGGCCGGCACGTCCACTAGGGCGGCAATACCGGCTTGCGCATACGTGGCCTGCCAGTCGGCCAGCTCGCGGTTGACCTGCAGGATGGCATCGACCACGGCTTGCACCAGGCGCGCGTCGGTGACGGTGCCGTCCAGGCGCATCGCGTCGCGCATTTCGGCCAGATTGACGTCGGGAAACCAGCCGTCGTTCTCGATGACGCCGGCGGCCGGTGCTGGCGGCGCCGGGGTGGTGCCAGGCGGGGTGGACGGGGGCAGGGCCATGAAGGACATACGGGGCGCTTTCAAAATGGGGCGGTGGACGGGGTTCATCAGGTCAAAGGGTTGGCCAGAATCCCCCCGTGC
Organism: Janthinobacterium sp. KBS0711; assembly: GCF_000988085.1. NCBI lineage: Bacteria > Pseudomonadati > Pseudomonadota > Betaproteobacteria > Burkholderiales > Oxalobacteraceae > Janthinobacterium > Janthinobacterium sp. KBS0711. The sequence goes on from NZ_LBCO01000007.1 coordinate 150,055, forward strand.
CGCCGTGCTGCGGGGGATGCTCTTTACGTGGAACCGGCCGTGCGCTTGAGGCGCCGCTCCAGCCGTTCCATATCTTTCTTGACGCCGCACGACTCGGACAGGGCGCGCGCGCGTTTCAGCTGGGCCATGGCCGTTTCCGCCTGCGCCACCAGCGCCGGGGCGATGTCGGCTTCGTCCGCCTGATCGAGCACGGCGATCATGGCGAGGCCAATCGCCTTGTGCAGCTTGGCGCGCGCCTGGTCGGGCGCGTCGCTGGCGGCCGTCAACTGTTCCACCTGGCCCAGCACCTGCGCGGCGTGCTGCGGATCGCTGGCCAGCTTGCCGTGCAGATAGCCCTCGGCAAATTCGTCCAGCATCAGGGTGGCGATGTCGCGGCTGTAGGTGTCGGGCAGGGTGAACTTGTGCGCCAGGGCGTACTCGGCCATGACCAGGGCGCGCTCGTACTCGCCCGTGTCGATGTGCCACACCAGCAGCGTGGCAAACACGTCATCCTGGGCGCCCTTGCCGCCAGCCAGCACGCCGTCGATCCATTGCGCGTAATCCGGCAGCAAGGTCGCCTTGACCTCGATCTTGCGCTCCACCGACTGGATGGATTTCAGCCGGCGCCGGTCGTCGGCCAGCTTGTAGAGCATCATTTCGTAGGCCGTGCCGGTGGTGACGCCCTGCGGCGCGGCTGCGCCGGCCGTGCGCTCGGCCAGCATGCGCGCGCGGTGGCGCAGGGCGGGGGACTGGTTGGCCATCACTTGTCTTTCAACTCGATGTTTTCCACCAGCGCGGCCAGGCCCAGGTCTTCGATCACGTAGGCGTCGTTGGACGACTCGTAGTTCTCGATGCGGTCGCGCTTGGGTACGTCCTCCACGCGGCGGCGGCGCGCGCCTTCCTGGAAGTAGATCGACAGATTGTCGAAACGCGTGATGAGAATGGCGTTATCGGGGAAGAAGGGCACGCGTGCCGCCGGCAAGCCGCCGATGCGTTTCTGGCTGATGATGATGTCCGCCGCCAGGGTTTCCGTGGGCGCCTGTTTGGTGTTGACCAATGGAAAATACTTGTCGTTCAACAGCTTGCGCCCGACGATGGCCACCAGATTGGTGTCTTCCTGATACCACGGGTCCAGCAGGTTGACGGCATCCGTGACGGCCGCATCCAGGTTGGCATAGTCGGCGCCGTCCACGTCACCGATGATGACCTTGCCCGGCATGCCGGCAGCCACCAAGCCCAGCACGCGCTCGGGCGCCAGCTCGCGCAGGTGCTGCAGCCAGCCTTTATTGACGTCCTGCAGCAGCGGATTGGCATCCAGATCGGTGTCGGCCATGGCTTTGACGCCATTGAAGCCGATGACGATGCGGTCGAGCGCCTGGCGCGTCAAAATGGCATTGGCGACGCGCGATTGAAAATCGGGGAACTTGGCCCAGGCGTCGAGCTTGGCATAGTTCAGATGCGTGTCGAAGTTGGTTTGCTCGCAGCGGTATTTGGTGCCGTCCAAGGTGGACAGATCGCGCGTCTTGCGTTCCTTGTCCTTGGTGTTGGTGCGGCCGGCAATCGGGCCGGATACGCCCAGACCCAGTTTTTCGCCTTCCTGCTCGGTCACGCCGATGATGTTCACTTTCGACAGGAACTCGCTCGATTCCTGCATCTTCGTTTCCAGCTTTTGCTGCACGCTGGGCGTGACGCTGAAGGTCTTGGCCACGTTGTCCGTGTCGTTCAGTTGGCCCAGGCGGGTTTCATACTGGCCAAAGACCTGGCGCGTTTGCTTTTTCATGTATTGGTGCTCCGTTGTTGAATGGGGTGTTGGTGGATGGCGCGGGCGCTTAAAACTCGGTCTGCACGGCGCCGTCGTTGCCGGTGGCGGCCGGGCGGCGCGGGCCGTTGCCGGGTGCTTCGTCCATTTGCGCCTTGAAGGCGGCCAGCTCGTCCTGCGTGGCCTTCAATGCCGTTTCGGTTTTTTCCAGGCGCGCCAGGGTGCCCGTGTAGTTGTCGTTGGCGGTGACGATGTGGCCGGCCAGCTCCTGCACGGCTTCGCTGATGTCGGCAAATTGCGCGGCGTCGGCGCCGGATTTATTGGAGAAGCGCGACAGCAGGTTTTTCACGGCGTCGGCCAGCTTGATGCCCTGCGGCTCTTCAAATTCCAGCGTCACCTCGACTGCGGACGTAAACAGGTTGGCGCTTTGCTGCTTGCGGCTGGCGGAGAATTGCAGCGCCTCGGTGCCCAGGCTGGCCGGGCTGTCGGTGACGCCCAGGCCGACCAGGTAGGGCTGCGCCGAGTCGGCAAAGTCGGGCTGAATTTCGAGGCTGGTGTACAGCTTTTGTTTCGCCTTGTTGATGGCCACCAGCTCCGGCGTGGGTTCGATCTGCGCGAACAAGGCCAGTTTCTTGCCGCTGTCCGTGTCCACCTCTTCGGCTTTCACGGCGATCACGTCGCCGTAGGCTTTGAACTGGCTGTCGGGCAGGATGCCGCGAATGTGTTCCAGCCAGATGCGCGCGCCGTAGGTTTTCGGGTTGTAGGTGGCGGCGATCTGTTCGATGGTGGCGCGGTCGATGTTGCGGCCGTCCGTGGTGGCGCCTTCGGTGGCGACGCGGAAAAATTTCGATTTGGACATGGTGGGCGTTCTCGGTTGATCGGATAACGCCATGGTCAACGTCTTGGCGCCGCGATTCAATGCGGTGCGGGTTGCTATGGGCCATAGCGACTTTTGCCTTTCCCCGCTCCGCGCGCGCGCGGCCTACGCTGGCGGCATGCTGACAATCGAGAAAACAAGCGAACAAACGGCCGACGAAAAAATCGCCGAACTGGCCATGCCCGAATCCGAGCCACGTCGCGCCGCGCGCGCCCTTTACTGGAAGGGCTGGCGCATTTCGTCCATCGCCCGCCACCTGGGAATCAAGCGCAGCACCATCAATAGCTGGAAAGAGCGCGACGAATGGGACAAGGCGCAGGCCATCGAGCACGTCGAGGCGTCGGCCGAGCTGCGCCTGGTGAAACTGATCGAAAAAGAGGTCAAGAGCGGCAGCGATTACAAGGAAATTGATCTGCTGGCGCGCACCATCGTGCAGATGGCGCGCGTGCGCCGCTATGAGCAGCCGGGCGGCAACGAGGTCGATCTCAACCCCAGGCTGGCGAACCGCAATGCTGGCCCGAAGAAAAAGCCGACCCGCAACGACTTCAGCGAAGAACAGAAAATCCAGCTGCTCGACGCCTTCCAGGATTCGCTCTTCGACTATCAAAAGGTCTGGTATCGCAACGGCGACCAGCGCACGCGCGCCATCCTCAAGAGCCGCCAGATCGGTGCTACCTGGTATTTCGCCCGCGAGGCGCTGGCCGATGCGATGGCGACGGGCCGCAATCAAATCTTCCTGTCGGCGTCCAAGAGCCAGGCGCACGTCTTCAAGCAATACATCGTGCAGTTTGCGCGCGAGGCGGCCGGCATTGAGCTGACGGGCGACCCCATCGTGCTGCCGAACGGCGCCCACCTGTATTTCCTGGGCACCAATGCGCGCACGGCGCAGGGTTACCACGGCAATTTTTACTTCGATGAATTTTTCTGGACGCAGAATTTCCAGGAGTTGAACAAGGTGGCCTCGGGCATGGCCATCCACAAGAAGTGGCGCAAGACGTATTTTTCAACGCCATCCTCGACCACGCACCAGGCCTATCCGTTCTGGACGGGCGAGCTGTTCAACAAGCGCCGCGCCAAGGCGGACCAGGTCAACATCGACGTGAGCCATGGCCGCTTGTCGTCGGGCTTCACGGGCGAGGACAAAATCTGGCGCCAGATCGTCACCATTCTGGACGCCGAGCGCGGCGGCTGCAACCTGTTCGACATCGACGAGCTGCGCAACTTCGAATACAGCCCCGACCAGTTCGACAACCTGCTGATGTGCAATTTTATTGACGACTCGGCCTCGGTCTTCCCGCTGGCCGAGCTGCAGCGCTGCATGGTCGATTCCTGGGTCGAATGGGACGACTACAAGCCCTTGCTGGGCCTGCGCCCGTTCGGCAACCGGCCCGTATGGATCGGCTACGACCCGGCCTTGAACGGCGACAGCGCCGGTTGCGTCGTGCTGGCGCCGCCCATGACGGCCGGCGGCAAGTTCCGCATCCTGGAGCGCCACCAGTGGCGCGGGCAGAGCTTCGAAGACCACGCCGACGCCATCCGCCAGATGACCCAGCGTTACAACGTCGAATACATCGGCATCGACACCACGGGCATGGGCATCGGCGTGCTGCCGATCGTACGGGGCTTCTTCCCGGCTGTTACGGCCCTGAATTACTCGCCCGAAGTCAAAACCCGCATGGTCTTGAAGGCCAAAAACATCATCAGCAAGGGCCGGCTGGAATTCGATGCCGGCTGGACGGACATCGCGCAATCGTTCATGGCCATCCACAAGACCCTCACCCCCAGCGGGCGGCACGTGACCTATGTCGCCGGCCGCAGCGATGAAACCGGCCACGCCGATCTGGCATGGGCCTGCATGCACGCCCTCGATCACGAGCCATTCGAAGGCACCACCGACAACCACCACTCTTTCATGGAGATTTATTCTTGAGCAAAACACGACACATGCGCGCGCGCGGCCGCCAGGCCGGGAGCGCACCATCAACAGCGGCCACGGCCACGGCCACGGCGCCGGCCGCCGCCGGCATCGAGGCGTTTTCCTTTGGCGACCCCACGCCCGTGCTCGAGCACGCCGATATCCTCGATTGCTTCGAATGCTGGAAGAACGGGCATTGGTATGAGCCGCCCGTCAACTTGGCCGGCCTGGCTAAGTCCTTCAATGCCGGCGTACACCACAGCAGCGCGATCCACTTCAAGGCCAACGTGCTGACGTCGACCTTGATGCCAACGAAGTACCTGTCGCGCGATGGCTTCAAGCGCATGGCCCTGGACTATCTGACCTTCGGCAATGCCTATCTGGAAGACCGGCCCAGCCGCAGCGGCAAGGCGCTGGCGTACCAGCATGCGTTGGCCAAATACATGCGGCGCGGCGTTGATCTGGATACCTATTATTTTGTGAACGGCTACCAGGCCGTGCACCAGTTCGACAAGGGCCGCGTGTTCCACTTGATGGAACCGGACGTCAATCAAGAGCTGTACGGCGTGCCGCAGTACCTGAGCGCGCTGCAATCGGCCTGGCTCAACGAGGCGGCCACCTTGTTCCGCCGCAAGTATTACAAGAATGGTTCGCACGCCGGTTTCGTGTTCTATATGACGGACGCCGCCGCCAACACTCAAGACGTGGACAACCTGCGCCAGGCCATGCGCGACAGCAAGGGGCCGGGCAACTTTCGCAACCTGTTCATGTACGCGCCCAACGGCAAGAAGGATGGTATCCAGATTCTGCCGGTGTCGGACGTGGCCGCCAAGGACGAGTTTTTCAACATCAAGAGCGTGACGCGCGACGACCAGCTTGCCGCGCACCGCGTGCCGCCGCAGCTGATGGGCATCCTGCCGAACAATGCTGGCGGCTTCGGCGCCGTCGAACCGGCCGCGCGCGTCTTCGCCCGCAATGAGCTGGTGCCGCTGCAGGCGCAGTTCATGGCGATCAACGAGTGGGCGGGCGTGGAAGTGGTGCGCTTCGCCCCGTATGACCTGGGGCTGGGCAAGGAGAGCGCGCAATGAGCGACCACGTGGACAATACCGACAAGATCATCTTCGCGGAGGTGGCGCGCGGCCTGGCCGCTGTGCGCAGTCGGCCGGGCCTGGTGGCGCATGGCTGCTGCCACTACTGCGACGAGCCGCTGGCGCCCGCGCTGCTGTTTTGCAACGTGGACTGCCGCGACGATTACGACAAGGAGCAGGGGGCGAGGACACGCGCCGGCCGCCCAGGATGACCGCCACGCCGCGATAGCCGGAGGGGCAGGGCCGCGACAGTCTCGCCGCGCCAGAGCGCCCCAGCCACCGCACAAGCCGCCCACGAGGCGGCTTTTTCACGTCCCGACGAATGATATTGCTCTTGCGGCAAGAAAAAGGCCCGTTTCGGCCCGGCGCGCGCAGTTGTCCCCCCTCCACACCTGCCCGCTAGTTAGGGGTCTTTTGACTCAAATTTGCGCCTTGGCCGACGGCGCATGAGGACTGGCGCGGCGGGGTGAAGAGGGGGCGCGCGATTTGACGCATTTTGACGCACTTTGAGCGGTTTTTCGTGCTGGTGGTGTTGCGACGTGGGGACAGTGTTGTTTTCGCGCTGCGCGGCGTCCTGGCACGGTTCTGGGCTATGTATGGGCGTCTCTACTCTGAGGATCATTCACCTTCACACACTTGCATCATTGCCGGGTATTGCGGCCTCAAGAACTCTTGATATACTGTATGGATATACAGTATTTTATTTGGGTGTCACGATGATTGTCAAAATGTTAAAGATGCGCCTTGATGGGGTGGAGGTGCCCAAGCGAAGGCTGAATGATCGCTATCACTCGGCCCGGTCTGGCGCATTGGAAGTCGTTGAAACGACAGACCAGGGCTTGCACCGTTTGGTAAAGCTGGCCCGCTTCACTTACGGAGATAGCGGCAAATACGTTGACACACTTTTCGATGTGAATTTGCTCTGGTATCGGGATGGGCGCATGGTGCTGTCAGGGTTTGAGCGCAGCAAGAAAGATATGCAATTTTGCGACTACGCGCAGTCCTGGCTGTGTTTTGTCGGGACGGAGCCGCCGCCAATGCCGGAAGGCAGGTAGAATAATTTGCATGTGCGCCGACTATACCCCCAGCCGTAGCGATCAAATCGAACAGCATTTTGCTGTCCGCTCCCCTCAATTTGACCTGCCGCCGGAAGCCTGGCCAGGATACATGGCGCCGATCATTCGCGCGTCGCACGAGGTGCCCGGCGAACTGGAAGTCGCGCCGGCATGTTTCGGGATGGTGCCCCACTGGGCCGATATGAAGCTGGCGCGCCAGACCTACAACGCCCGCACCGAAACCGTGGCGCAGAAGCCGTCCTTCCGCAATGCCTGGAAGCGCAAACAGTTCTGCATTATCCCTGCCGATAACTTCTTTGAACCCTGCTACGAAACAGGGAAGCCGGTCCGCTGGCGCATCGAGCGCGCCGATGGCATGCCGGCCGCCATCGCCGGGATATGGGAATTCCGGCCGCAAGACTTATTGTTGTCGTTCTCGATGCTGACGATAAACGCCGATGGCCACCCGCTCATGCAGCGTTTTCACAAGCCGGATGATGAAAAACGGATGGTGATGATCCTTGACCCGGACCAGTATCACGGCTGGCTCGATGGTTCCCTAGTAACCGAAGAGGATTTGTTCCGCCAGTATCCTGCAGAACGCTTAGTGGCTGTAGCCGATCCACTTCCGCCGCGTGTGAAAAAATGAATACGAAGCCGGGCGTTTGGGCGCCAGGTAGCACATACGCTAAATACTTTTTCTGCGGTTGTAGTCTTGGGAGTCGGAACTCTTTTCCAGAGATTTGCTTGGATTTTCAGTGGGGAATCCGGGGAGTTTTTAGCCTTGTCATCTTAGTAGGAGTATTCCCCCTAGCGACGAAAAAATACGCAATGTAAAGCCACAGTGTGGAGAAAATTATTTCCTCTTAAGGGGCTGATTTGTGCGAGAGGCTTAGCAGAGATGAATCTGAAAGTAGTCATTCAACACTTAGCATGGCTGACGGGCCATGCTAAGTGCGGCCCTTTTAGTTGTACTTATTCCAATTATCCACAAGCCATTTCGTCACATGTTCGTGACTACGCAAATTGCTGGGAAGATGCGTTTGGATTAATCGCTCAGCCTTTTGAGCCTCCGCTTTTGTCCCGCTGCCGTTTACGTTTGTAATTTTATTGCAAAAATACAACATTTCATACCACTCCGAGCGATTCAGCAGAAGGCTGTCAGGAATGCCACGCAAATGAGGATTGTCTCCTCCCGCAGCACCAGGTGGATATTTGTACTGCGTAGCCATATCGCTTTTCGTAAGCGGGCCTTGACGATGATCAGACATAAAAATTGCTCCTTATTGCACTTATGACAATGTTCGCCTCATATGTAACAGGCGTTCTAAATTCGTTTTGTTTGTCATAGAATGGAGCTCTGAGGTCTAACCTCAGGGCTCCATCCTGCTACGCTCTTCTGATCGTATGGGTTTTAGCCATATTTACTCCCTGCCTTCCCAGCTCTTCATTACTGGGTATGTTTCCGCGTCCTAGCGGCGGGTTTAAACCTGAAGTCGTAGAGCCTGCCAGCTCTACGACTTCCCCTCCAGTAGCCATCCTTTCTGCAACTGATGGGCACATTGTATCCCCAACTAGTGGGCTTATTCACCCACTCTTTCTGCAAATAATGTCGATGGCCCGTATTGACATTTCTAAATTTATCGGAATTTATAAATTCTATATTATAGAAATGGAAAGTTATTCTTTTTCAGTGAAAACACCGTTTTTGCTGGTTTTTTACCCGTAGATAGCCTTATTTTATGTTTTTTTAGCAGGCACATCACTTTTCCTTTTCCTTTTTAGGTGAGAAAGATGCTTTGGGGAATTGTTTTTATGGAAGTATTTTTGCGACGAAAAAAGGTAAAATGGACAATGGGTGTCTCAAATATGCAACATTTTTACTGTGTTTTTGACCAGTGTCGGTTGACTTGGCAATCCACAAGCGAGTGTCACTGATTTTCGTTTGACAGGATCGTACTCGGCGCCCTCGGCACTTAGGAAGAGTGAACATGTGGTTCTATGCTTATTCGCCTGTCTGCCTTTTTTCTCCCCTCATGTCTTGTACCCTAAAACGACTTGTGCCTTTGTCAGTGTGTAGGTAGTTTGGTAGGTACGGTGGTTGTAGGGGAGCGTACAAGCCTCATGAAACTTAACTATTCGCATTACACCGCTTCCGCCAAGAAATAAAGAAACCGCCTTCGGGCGGTTTTTTATTGCCTGGCGGAAGCGAGCAGGGCGCCTTCGCGCCCTGCGTGTGAGATTCGAAGGGCTGGGCCTACCGGCCCAGCCCGCCCCGAATCCTCCATTCGCTGCCGCTGCGCGGCAGCCCCGCCCCGCAGGCGCGCGTTCGTGGTTCTAATCAGTTTTTCGACTGAGCCAGCTTTCACAGCACCCAATGCATCAGTCAGTGTCTGAATGACGCAATTGAGCCTCGAGTCCATATCGAAATTTATGGCAATTGAAGCAATACTAACCAGTCAGCATGGTATATAACTAATAGATGCCACTGCATGTGACGCACAGAACCAGCGAGCCCTGTGCTCGCCCGAAAACCTCAAAGGAGACTGCTATGCCAAAGTACGTTATTGAGCGTGATATTCCCGGGGCTGGGAAGTTGTCAGAGCAAGAACTTCAAGCCATTTCGCAGAAGTCATGCGGTGTCTTAAACAAGATGGGACCGCAAATTCAATGGGTTCAAAGTTATGTTACCGGCGATAAAATCTACTGTATTTACATCGCCGAAAATGAAGGGCTCGTTCGCGAACATGCCCAGCAAGGCGGCTTCCCTGCAAACCGGGTGTCGGAAGTCATATCAGTAATTGACCCGACTACGGCGGAGTAGTGCCGCCCAACAAAGTACTGTAGCTTCGTTCCTGGCGGAGCTTCGCTCTGATAGTGCTGAACGTGGCCAGGCCGTTGCCGCCGCGCGGCAACTTCGCGCGCCGTGGGTGCGCGTTCGAGGTTCTAATCAGATTTCGGCTGAGCCAGCTTTTACAGCACCCAACGCATCGGTCCGTCCCTCCGAGCTTGACCTGATCATTTACGCGCGACCGCCCCCTTGTCGACCGGCACAAACACTTCCCATTTAGGTTGTATCGTGGGCGTTACGGTCTTGTCGCAACTTACCGCAACATTCGGCCCAGACAGGCCATGGCTCTTCGGAACCCATTTCACCCGCAAAGCTACAGCACATTTCGCCACCAGAATCTTCCGGTTCGGCTCCAATACCTGCCAGCTTGTTCCATTTTTGGAATTCTCGGCAGCCATGAATTTTACTGCTGCATCCCTGATCTCGAACAAGCCATGTATGTCGCCGCGTGTCCGATCCTTGTCAAGCGTGGTGGCGCGTGCCGATGCGACACCGGCGACAAGAAAGCCGACAAGGGCGGTGCACACGTGCTTATTCCATCGTGACGGTAGCAACATATTTACAATCCAGATCGGCATTCCCCACCCTCACAAAATCAAGCCACTTCACCCCGTCGATACACAAATTTCTGACGGCCAATACCCTGCGTAACAAAATCCGCATCCGGCGGTATCGTTTCCCAGAAATATACATGTTTAAAGATGGGAATTTTGTTGAATTTTTTCGAACGGAATATCCATCTGTTTTTCGTGAAATCGCTGTAGCGGTCGCCTTTGAATTGCTTGTGTACGGTGGTGAAAGGAAGCAGTCTTTCCGCAATATCCGGGAAAGAATAATCCGGATGGTTATCCTTGAGTTTCTCGAAAATTTCAAATTGATCTCTGCAGATAACCTGAATGGCCGTTTCCGGGAAGCGATAGCGCGGCGACCACAGGACATTCCAGCCTGATTCGATTTCATTGATAAAATTTACCAGGCGCGGCGTCATGATATAGGCGTCCGATTCGATATGGATGATTTTATCCACGCCTAATTCATTTGCCACTTTGACGGAGTGGAGAAAACTGCGCCACCAGCCCGGGTAGTCGGCCCCGCTTTGCCGTCCCAAATTGTTGTCGAAGCGAATGATGAGGTTTTTGTCGTCATTCGATGCCAGTGGAGCATTATGGGAAACTGTATTGATAATGTCGGCAGGTGGGAGAAATGGTGATGCATCATCGATCATTATCTTCTTTACTGCATTGATTGGAATATCTTCGTAGTAATCGAGCCACCGTTGATACCGGCTTTCCCATGACGGGGCATCTTTTATAAAGCTGGTGCAGAATATAATGGCTTTCATTTGTTACGCACATTCCTTGTGTTTGAGAAATCCAGGTGATACATGATCTGATCATTAAAATTTTCAACTATTTTAACAGACTGGAGGCGCCCAAATAACTGAAAGGGCATGCCGGCGATGTGCCCGCTGGCCTGATGGCGCCCACTCGCGACGCCAGCGGTCAAGCATCGGCGCAAGGGGCACGTTTCACAGATGCCGTATCATCCCCATGCCGCGATCATCGCTGGTTATACTATGTCCATGAAGAGGCTTCCCATGCGCCATCTCCTTACATCCGTGAACCAATGAAAAACACCACTGTCGAATATCGTCATAACTTCCCCCTTGATCCGCTGGACGTTGTTCGCGTGTTCGATCACTCCGGCATCAAGCGGCCCACCAGCGACCTTCCGAGAATCGCGCGCATGTTTGCCGCGCCTTGCCTGGTGCTGTCGGCCTGGGTGGATGGCGAACTTGTGGGGCTGGCCAGGTCGCTCACCGACCATGCGTATTGCTGCTATCTCTCGGATCTAGCGGTAGACAAGCAATACCAGGGCCTGGGTATCGGCAAAGAGCTTGTCAAGCGCACCCAGGCCATCATCGGTGACGAAGTATCCCTGATATTGCTCTCCGCCCCCGATGCCATGTCCTACTATCCGACGCTTGGTTTTGAGCCTGCCGGCAATGCTTTCGTCATTCGGCGCAAACATTGAGTGAGTGTTTCGAGGAATTCCTGCACAGTTATGAAACTTGTATACACTCTCGCCGAAGCCTTAATAAAAGACCCCGCTCGCATCGCCAAAACCCAATCCCTCACCCTTGATAACGCCAGGCCCCACATGGGCTTGAAAGGCAGCTACGGCCTGTTCGCCTCTGACGAGTGGTGGGAAAGCATCAAGGCCGGCCGCATCCAGACGCAAACGGTGACGGGCAGGATCGAGCGCACGTATTTCGCGGGCCAGGATAGCCGGCGCGGCGATCAAGTCAACAGTTTTACCTTGCGCCTGGACGATGGCTCGGCAGTCGACGAGAGCATCTACACGCACAGCAAGCACGACATCAAGTTGTTCGTGCCCGGCGCCATGGTGACGATGGTGTATGCGCTGGACGAACTCAAGGCGCAGCCAGCCGCCGACGGCAGTGTCAACGTGGCGCGTATCGTGCTGGAAGGGTACAGCGTCTTGCCGCCACACCCGCTATCTGCACAGAGTTGACCTCGGACAAATTCTGCACTGGAATTCGTTTGACCGCCCCCCCGCACCAGGTCTAGAGTCAACAAGGACACTTCAACCGACTGCGTCCCCCATGGCCAAGCCCTTTCCCCTGAATCCCAAGAACCCCGAACGCATCTGCTGGGGCTGCGACAAGTATTGCCCGCCGGATGCCATGCGTTGTGGCAATGGTTCCGAGCGCACGCAACATCCGATCGAACTGTTTGGGGAAGGCTGGAATGACTGGGGGCTGGCGGCGGCCGACAAGGCCGACAAGGAGCAGGAGAATAAGCCGTGATGGCAACCCCCGCCACGCATTGACCCGCTACAATTCCTCATCGCATCCGCGCCGAGGAAATACCCATGCAAGAGATACTGTCCCGCTGGCTGGAAAGCAGCGCCGCCGATGTCCAATTGGTCGAACACCCGGTCGTGCACACGATCGCAGAAGCGCTCATCCATGTGCCAGCCATGCCTGGCCTGATGGTGAAGAATCTGTTCGTGCGCGATGAGAAGGGGCGCCGGCATTTTCTCGTCATCGTGCCTTTCGACAAGCGTGTCGACCTGGCGGCGCTGGGGCGCTTGCTGCCCGCCAGCAAACTGAGCATGGCCTCGCCCGAACGCCTGCTGCAGCACCTGGGCATTAAGCCCGGGTCCGTCAGCCTGTTTGCGCTGATCCACGACAGCGTGCAGGCGGTGGAACTGGTGCTGGACGAGGCCGTGTGGGATGCTGACTCAGTGCAAGCCCACCCGCTGCGCAACACGGCCACGGTGGCGCTGTCGCATGCCACTTTGCTCCGTTTTCTCGCGCATACGGGCCACGTGCCCCGCATTCTGGACGTGCCGGCGGCGAGTTGAAAGCACCGTTTCAATGCCCGGTCACGGGCGCGCCACCGCTGCGCCGTCCCGGCCGGAAACCGTGTTCGCGGGCCGACCAGGCGACAAGGAACCCCAGCAGCAGCAAGCTCACCATCGCCCATGGGAAAGCGTCCGCGCCCCAGGTTTCCAGCAGGGCGCCGCCCACCACGCCCGCGGCCGCAATCGCGCCATTCCACGCCACGACATTTATCGACAAGGCCACGTCGGCGCCGCTGCCGGCCGTGTCGGCCAGCGCCGTTTGCAGCAGGGTGGCCGCGCCACCAAAGCTCAGACCCCAGACGGCCATGCCCAGGTAGATCGCAAAGGGGATGTGCGACGCGACACCCAGCACGAGGGCTGTCGCGGCGAACACGGCCAGGCTGGCCAGCACGGTGGCGCGCAGGTGGCGCTCGACCAGCTTGCCCGTGATCCAGATGCCGGCCATGGCGGCGGCGCCGAAGACGAGCAGCACCAGGTCGATTCGCCGCGTCAATCCGGCCGGCGCGACGAACGGGGCGATGTAGGTGTAGAGAATGTTGTGCGCCAGCATCCAGGCGATGACGACGGCCAGCACGGGGCGCACGCCCGGCGTCGTGAAGACGCGGCGCAGGGGCAGGCGTTCATGGGCGGACTGGCCCGGGTAGTCGGGCACCTTCGCCAGCACCCAGGCGATCAGGATCAATGTCAGTGCAGAAATGATCCAGAACGCGGCGCGCCAGCCGACGAGCGAGCCGAGCAAGGTACCCAGCGGCACCCCCAGGGACAGGGCGACGGGGGCGCCCACCATGGCCAGCGCCAGGGCGCGGCCTTGCTGATGCGGCGCCACCATGCGACGCGCGTAGCCGGCGAGCAAGCTCCACGCCAGCCCGGCCGCCATGCCAGCAAAGAAGCGGGCCGCCAGGGTCAGCCAGTAGTGCGACGATAGGGCCGTGACGGTATTGAACATGAGAAAGCCGATGATGGTCAGCAGCAGCACGTTGCGACGGCGCCAGCCGCGCGTGGCGATGGTGAGCGGAATGGCCGCCAGCAGGGAGCCGAGCGCGTAGGCCGTGACCATTTGCCCGGCCAGCGCGGCGCTGACGCCGAGCCCCGCGCTGATCTGCGGTAGCAAGCCGGCGGGCAAGGTTTCCGTGACGATGCAGATAAAGCCCGTCATGGCCAGGGCCAGCAGGCCGGCAACGGGGAGGCGGTCGGCCAGCACTGGGCTCGCTCCGGTAGTGATAGTGGCGTGATTCACGGCAAACATCCTTGTAAAGTAATCGGGCGCAGGAACCCCACGACCGTTATAGCGGTATATATGTATCGATCGGTATAAATATAGGTGATGGCGCGCCGCGTTGTCAACGACTTCTGTATCGAGTAGTATGTAAGTAGCGTATAAGCAGATGAGAAGGAGCGATGGATGGCGCAAATGGGACGGCCGCGCACGTTCGACCGGCAGGCAGCGATGGAACAGGCCATGTTTTTATTCTGGCAACAGGGGTATGAATCGACGTCCTTGAGCCAGCTCAAGGCGAGCCTGGGCGGCGGCATTTCCGCGCCCAGCTTTTATGCGGCGTTCGGTTCGAAGGAAGCGCTGTTCCGCGAGGCGGCGCAATGCTATCTGGACACGTTTGCCCGCGTGACGGAATGCCTGTGGGACGATAGCCTGGCGCCGCGCGCGGCCATTGAGCAGGCCTTGCGCCAGTCGGCCAGCATGCAGTCCGAGCCGGGCCACCCGCCCGGCTGCATGGTGGCGCTCGGCTGCATGAGCGCGCCGACGGCCGAGCATGCGGCCGTGGCCGCACCGCTGACGGCTTCGCGCGCCCGCACGCGCGCCGGCTTCGTGCACTGCGTCAAGCGGGGCATGGCGAGCGGCGAATTACCAGCAGATACGGATGCAGTGGCGCTGGCGTCCGTCTTCGACAGCTTTTTATCGGGCGTGGCGATCCAGGCCCGCGATGGCGTTGGCTACGCCGTGTTTGGCTCTGCCATTACGCAGGTGATGCGCGTGTGGGATGCCAACCGCTTGACTGCCTAGACTGTAAAGCGAAACTCCAGCACGTCGTCGCCATACTTGTCCGTTTCGCCCGTCGCCGTCCAGCCCAGGTAGCGGTAAAAACCGTAGGAGCGCGAGGCGGGATCGCTGGAGCAGCCGAGGAACAGCCGTTGGTGGCCTTGTGCGCGCAACTCCGTCATCACCAATTCCAGCAAGGTCTTGCCTAACCCTAAGCCTTCGAATTCCGGTAGCAGGGCCAGGACGATGATTTCGCCCGTGTCGCGCTCGCCAAAGCAGTAGCCGACCAGCTGGCCGTCGTGATGGCAGACTTGGCCAGGCAGGCTGCCCGAATGCATCATTTCCGCCCAGGTGTCGGCCGTGATACCCACTTCCGCCAGGCGTTCCTCGGGGATGGCGTTTTGCCGCGTCTTGCCGCGCAATGCGATGAAGGCCGGGGTATCTTCCGCCTTGGCTGCATGGAAAGTAATCGATGCCGGGTGTGTCGTCATGTGTTGTTCGATGGTGTCGGATAGTGGATAAGATTATTCCCAGGATTTGCGCATGGTTTGCGCTTGGCGCTGCCAGTCAACTACATTTTTCTTTTCGATGGCCTGCTGGCCGGGATTGCCGCTATCGATGATTTCATCCTTGACGATGATCAAATCGTTTTTTTCATTCAAGCGATATTCCCGATAGCGCTCGCAATCCTGTTCGCGCCGGGCAATGGTGATTAACTTGTTCGCCTGCCATTGATAGCTGTCTTCATAAAAACATTGCGCCGCGCAGCCGCAATTGGGGATGCCGCCTTCGATTCCTTGACCGGTGATGCTGATATCCAGATTCGGAATGGCCGATAATGGCTTGTTGAAACGATATTGCTTCGCCGGCGCATCCCACAGCCACACATCGGAGCAGCGGATGCGCCCCTGGCTATCCGTGTAGCCGGTCACCCACAGGTCGGCGTGGCCGTCGAAATTCATGTCGACCAGCAGCGCGTGCAAATTGCCCGTGCCGCTGCTGCTGCAACTGCCATTGATCCACTGCTTGCCGACTTTCAGCTGGTAGGTCTGTTTTTCATCGTGATTCACATAACGAATATCGGCCGCTTGCCGTACTTTGCCTGTCGCGGATTTCTCCAGATGCAAGGTGCCGCAATAAGCCGTGGTGGAAATCAGGGATAAAAGCAGAGCAATCAGTTTCATGGCGATATTCTTGGGCGGGTATTGGGAAGCAATGCCCCGATTGCATCAGGCGGAGAGTGATCATACTGCATGATTCCGTTAATGCGCCACACCGTTTCCTATCGTGCATTCTGCGCGGAACAGTGCTGTGTACAATGCCAAAAAATCTCCGAACAAGGAATTCTGATGACATCCTCTCCCGAATCGTTGAATGAAGCGGGCATCCTCGCTTATAACGATAATAATCATGCCGAGGCGTTCAGGCAATTCGACGCGGCCGCGCGCACCGGCGATCCTGCCGGCCAGCATTTATTGGCCAGCCTGTATTACCAGGGACATGGCGTGACGCAAGACTTGGCGAAAGCGGTGGAATTGTTCACGGCCGCCGCGCAAGCGGGTTTTCCGCCATCGCTGGCCAACCTGGCCCTGATGTATGCGAGCGGTGATGGCGTCGCGCAAGATACGGCGCAAGCGCTCGCGTATGGCCGCCAGGCGGCCGAGGCGGGCGATGGCCAGTCGCAATTCAACCTGGCGCAGGCGTACCGCAAGGGCGATGGCGTACCGCAAGACTATGCCGAGGCGGCGTTCTGGTACAAGCAGGCGGCCGAGGCCGGTTCCCTGTCGGCGCAGAATGAATACGGCTTGCTGTACGCGCAAGGGCAGGGCGTGGAGCTCGATTACGTGCAGGCCTACGCGTGGATCGCCATGCCGGCCGAGGCGGGCAGTATGCAATCGATCAAGAACCGCGACCAGTTGCTGGAAATTCTGACGCCCTCACAGCAGCAGGCGGCGCGTGCGCTGGCGGCCGAGTATGCGGCGCAGTATGGCGTCAATCCCCACTAAAGTAACACCTAACAAAACCTACTGCGCGTCGTAATTTGCGGTCTGCGATGCTCACTGTACCTTCGTACAGTTGCGCTTCTCAACCACAACTTCCTTCCGCTCGCTACGGTTTTGTTAGGCGTTGTTATTGGGATTTCCCAGGCAGCTTGCTTAGCACACCTGCCGCATCGAGTTCATAGCTGTCGAAATCGCGTGCCAGGAACAGCTTGCCTGAATAGTGCAGCCGCGCTTCCTCTTCCAGTTCGGCCATGCCGTCCGCATTGTGATAGCGGGCGCTGAAGTGGGTGAGGATCAGGTTTGGCAAGCGGACCGCTTCGGCGAACTGCGCCACGCGCTGCACGGAACTGTGCGTGGGGCCGGGGCCCACTTTCTGCAGCATGGCTTCCGTGTAGGTGGCTTCATGTACGAGCAGTTGCGCGCCGGCACAGGCGTCCGCCAGCAACGACGGCGTGTCGTTGTCGCCGCCGATTACCACCGTGGCGCGCTGTGTTTCCGTCTGGCGGAAAGCGCCGGCCGCTAGTACCGTGCCATCGTCCAGGATCGCATCCTGGCCCGCCTGCAACAGGCCCCAGGCGGGGCCAGGCGGCACGCCGGCGGCCAGCAGGGCCGGTTTGTCCAGCTTCCATCTGCTCGTTTCCAGCGCAAAACGGTAGCCCACGCTGGGCGCCCGGTGCGACAGCGCGTGGCGCTCGATGGTCAAACCCGCAGCCTCATGCACGACTGGCGCGTTGTCCACGTCGATGTGGATCAGCGGGTACGTCAGGAACAGTTCCGTGTGCAGCAAGGTTGCGTCGATCCAGGCCTTGATGGCGGCCGGGGCGATCAGCAGCAAGGGCTTCTTGCGCCCCGTCATCGAGGCGCTGGCCAGCAGGCCCGGCAGCCCATAGCTGTGGTCGCCATGCACGTGGGTGATGCAGATGCCCACCAGGTCGTGCACGGACAGGGGGATACGCTGCAGCCGGTGCTGCGTCGCTTCGCCGCAATCGATCATCCACCAGTCGCGGTTGTGCGTGGTTTGCAGGGCCAGCGACGTGACGTTGCGGTGGCGTGTGGGCACGCCGGAAGACGTGCCGAGAAAAGTCAGTTTGAACATGGGCGCATTATGCGGCAGGGCGGCGGATTTGTGCAGTATCAAGGAAACTTGCCTGCGTCGTGTAGTCGACAAAGCCGTCGCGGCGGCAAAAGCTGGCCAGCTGCATGCCGGCCTGGCGTGCGATGCGGATGGCCAGCGAAGTGGGCGCCGAGATGGTGGCGACGAGCCCGATATGCATGCGCGCCGACTTGCGCACCAGTTCATAGCTGGCGCGGCTGGACAGGAAGACGAAGCCGTCGTGCATGGCGATGCGGTGCAGCGCCAGGTAGCCGATCAGTTTATCAAGGCCGTTATGCCGACCCACATCCTCGAACACTTTCACGATGGCGCCCTCGGCCGTGCACCAGGCGGCCGCGTGCACGCCGCCCGTCTTGTGCATCAGTTCCTGGTACGGCAGCAGTTCGCGCGCAGCGCGCTCGAGAATGGCGCTGCTGGCGACCAGCGGCGGCAGGGGACGCGTGATCTTTTCCGGCACCAGGTCCAGCAAGGCCAGGCTTTCGATGCCGCACACGCCGCAGCCCGTACGCCCCGTCAGCGCGCGGCGGCGGGCTTTGAGCTTGATCAAATCAGGCTGCGCGATGGTCAGCCGCACTTCCGCGCTGTCCGCGCCGCAGCATACGTCGAGGTCGTAGATGTCGCGCACGCTGCCGACGATGCCTTCCGTCAAGGTAAAGCCGACGGCGAATTCCTCGAGGTCGCGCGGCGTGGCCATCATCACCGCGTGGGCGATGCCGTTGTAGACGAGGGCCACGGGATACTCCTCGGCCACCAGGTCGTGGCCCGCCGTGGCCACACCGGCCTGGTGGCGCACCATGGGAACTTCCAGGAAACCGTCGCGTTCGGTGGTAGTGGTATCAAAGTCCATGCTGTTCTCCCGTTAATTGATTTGATAGCACGGGCAGGGCCGTATCGAGGGCGGCAGCGGGTCGCCATTCAATTCCAGCAGCGAGCGTTCCGTTTCGCGCGTCATGGCGTTGAGGGCCAGGCAATTGGGCGCCAGGCCGAACGGTTCGGCGATCTGCTGCGCGATGGCTTCCAGCGCGAACAGGGTATAGGCGACAAAGACGGAAATGAGGGGCGTGGCCACGCCGATGGCGTCCACCAGGCCCAGCGGCAGTAAAAAACAGTACATGTAGACGGTGCGGTGCACCAGCACGCCGTACGGATACGGAATCGGCGTGTTCTTGATGCGCTCGCAGCCGGCCACCGTGGCGGCCAGGTCGTTGAGCTGGGTGTCGAGCATCCACAGCAGCTGCATCTGGCCCGGCTGGCGCTGCACGGCCTCGTACAGCATGGCGCGCACCGAATGGAGCACGGCGACGGGCTTGAAGTTGACGCCCTGCAAGCGCTGCATGTCGTCGGCCGGCAGGTAGCGCGCCAGGTCTTCTTGCGGGTCCGTCTGGCGCAGCTGGTGCTTGAGCGCGTAGACGAAGGCGATCAGGCGGCGCAGCAGCAACTGGTGGTCCAGGCCGCTCGTCTGCTGCGGCAAATACGTGAGCGCCTGCGAAGCGAGGGCCCGCGCGGCGATCAGCAATTGCCCCCAGATATGCCGCGCCTCGACGAAGCGCGCATAGCTGGCATTGTTGCGAAAGCCGAGAAAGATCGCCAGGCTGATGCCGACCATGGGAAACGGCGCCGTATCGAGCGGAATCTTGACGCCGAAGATGCGGCCGTCCGTCAGCAAGGCCAGCGAACTGACGACCAGCATCAGCAGCAATTGCGGAATGATGGCTTGCAGCACCGAGCCGTTCCAGACGAACAGCATGCGGAACCAGTTGGTGGTAGGCCGAATGATCATATTGGATGCCGCTCAATGCTTGCGGGGCACGACTTTGCCCTCGAAGACGTAGTACTGGAACAGGTTGTAGCCGATCATGATCGGCAGCATGGAACCCATGCCGATCAGCATGAAGATCAACGTCGGCTCATCGGAGGCGGCCGCCGCGATGCTCAGCTTGCCAGGCACCAAGTCCGGGAAGAAGCTGATGGCCAGGCCCGCGAACGACGCCAGGAACAGCACGATGGCGCCGCGGAACGGTCCGCGCACGCCATTCACGTGCACGGCCCACAGGATGTAGATGAAGGCGCTGGCGGCGATGGCGGCCAGGGCCAGCAGCACGCCGAACACGCCCGGCTGCGCCCAGCGGTCGTGGCCGATGGCGCTGAAGACCATGGTGCCGGCCGACAGCACGATGGCGGCCGCGACCGTCGCAAGCACGCTGGCCGTGGCGTAGCGGCGCGCCGCCGCTTCCAGTTGGCCGCCCGTCTTCTTGATCAGATAAGTGCTGCCCAGCAGGCAATAACCAGCCACCACGCCCAGCGCCGTGCACGCCGTGAAGGTGCCGCTCAGCCAACCCGGCTGCAAGCCCGTGATGACCTCGCCCAGCACCACGCCCTGCGCCACGGCGGCCAAGAGGCTGCCCACGCCGAAGATCAGGTCCCACAGGCGCTTGTTGCCGGCCGCATGGCGGAACTCGATCGACGCGCCGCGCATGATCAGGCTGGCGATCAGCAGCATGATGGGAATGTACAGCCCTTCCAGCAGGGTGGCGTAGGCGCTGGGAAAGGCGCCGAACAGGGCGCCGCCCACCACCACGAGCCAGGTTTCATTGGCGTCCCACACGTGTTCGATCGACTGGAAGATCAGGTTGCGTTCCTGCTCGCGGCGCGTGAACAGGCTGAGGATGCCCACGCCCAGGTCGAAGCCGTCCGTGACCACGTAAAACACCAGCATCAGGCCGATCAGGCCGAACCAGGCGTTGCCCAGCATGGCATGCGAATTGATATCCATTACAAACTCCTTGATTGATGGGGGCGCATCTCAATACCCCGTGGCATGTGCGGCGTCCGGCAGGGGCAGCGCCAGGTCCGGGCCTTGTTGCAGCCATTTCTTGGCGAACACGAAGAACGTGAGGAACAGCACGATGTAAAACACGAAGAACATCAGCATGCTGCCGGCCACGGCATGGGCCGCCACGTCGGAAACGGCGTCGCGCGTGCGCAGCAGGCCGTACACGACCCACGGCTGGCGTCCCACCTCGCGCACGATCCAGCCGCACTCGACGGCGATGTAGGGCAGCGGTATCGTCAGCACCCAGGCCAGCAGCAGCTTGCGGTTGCGCACGAATTCCTGTGCCCGGCCGCCCACCTTGCGCCAGGCGACGAAGGTCCAGAACGCCAGCAGCACGAACCACATGCCGATGCCGGCCATGGCACGGAACGCGTAGTACAGCAGCGGCAGCATGGGCGGCTGGTCTGCGCGGGCGATGTCGGCCAGGCCCGTGATCTTGCCCGTGGCGCTATGCGTGGCGATCACGCTGAGCATGCCGGGCACTTCCAGCGACCAGTCGTTCTTCTGCTCGGCCTGGTTGGGCCAGGCCAGCAAGGACCAGGCCGCCCCCTCGCCATCGCGATTCGTGTGCCAGTGGCCTTCGATGGCCGCGCCCTTGGCGGGCTGGGTCTTGAAGACATCGACGCCGCTGGAGTCGCCGAGCCACACTTGCAACGGTGCGATGACCAGCAGCAGCATCAGCGCCAGCTTGAACGAGCGGGCGAAGAAGGCTGGCTCGCGGCGCTTGAACATATACCAGGCGGAAATGCCGGCAATGACGATCAAGCCCGTTTCCACGGCGGCCACCCACATGTGGCCCACGGCCCAGGCCATGTCGGGATTGAAGATGGCGGCCACGTAATCGGTGACGATGATCTTGCCATCAAGCACGCGCACGCCGGCCGGAGTCTGCATCCAGGAATTGGCGACCATGATCCAGAACGAGGAAATACTGGACCCCAGCGCCACCATGCCGGTGGCAAACAGGTGCACGCCCTTCGGTACGCGGCCCCAGCCGAACATCATGACGCCGATGAAACCCGCTTCCAGCATGAAGGCCATGGCGCCCTCGAAGCCGAGGATGTTGCCGATGAACTGGCCCGAATGGTGCGAGAACGGTGCCCAGTTGGTGCCGAACTGGAATTCCAGGGGAATCCCGCTGACGACGCCGACGGCGAAGTTCAGCACCAGCAGCTTGCTCCAGAAGCGCGCGTGGCGGTAGTAGACGGGGTCGCTGGTGCGCAGCCACAGCGCCTCGACGACGAACAGGAACAGCGACAGGCTGATCGTCAAGATGGGCCACAGGATGTGGAAGATGGCCGTCATCGCAAATTGCATGCGCGACAGATCCAGGGTATCGAAACCGAACATGGCGTTCTCCTGTTCAGCTGAGGGCGGCCGAAGGCGCCAGCAGCACGGGGATGGATTTGAAGGTCGGCGTGCGCGAGCCTTCGCCCACGCTGTCCAGCGGCACCAGCGGATTGGTTTCCGGGTAGTAGGCGCCGATGCAGCCGCGCGGAATGTCGTACTCGACCAGCAGGAAGCGGTCGGCGCGGCGTTCGATGCCGTCATGCCACACGCCGATCAGGTCGACCCAGTCGCCGGCCGCAAAGCCCAGCATGGCCAGGTCGTCCTTGTTGATGAAGACGACCCGGCGCTGGCCGAACACGCCGCGGTAGCGGTCGTCCATGGCGTAGATCGTCGTGTTGTACTGGTCGTGCGAACGCGTCGTCATCAGCACCATCAGGCGCTCGCCGTATTGCTGGCGAGCGCGGTGGATCGGTGTGTCGAGCTCGACGGCGTTGACGAGGAATTGCGCCTTGCCGCTTGCCGTCTTCCACACCCGTTCGCGCGAGGCGATTTTCAGGTGGAAACCGCCCGGCTTGGCTATGCGCAAGTTGTAGTCGAAAAAGTCGTCGAATACTTGCTCGATGGAGTCGCGCAGCAGCGCATAGTTGCCGGAATAGCGCAGCCAGTCGATCTTCTCGCTGCCCACGGTCGCCTGCGCCATGCCGGCCACGATGGCGATTTCCGAGCGCAGATTGGGCGAGGCGGGCTGGTTCATGCCGAACGAGATGTGCACCATGCTCATCGAGTCTTCCACCGTCACGCCTTGCGCCACGCCGCCCTGCACGTCGATTTCCGTGCGGCCCAGCGTAGGCAAGATCAGCGCATCCTTGCCGTGCACGAGGTGGCTGCGGTTGAGCTTGGTGGCGATGTGCACCGTCAGGTCGCACGAGCGCAGCGCGTCCCAGGTGCGCGGCGTGTCCGGTGTGGCCATCGAGAAATTGCCACCGAGCGCGACAAACACTTTCACTTTTTTCTCCAGCATGGCTTCGATGGTGCCGACGGCGTCGTAGCCGTGGTGGCGCGGCGGCTCGAAGTTGAAGACCAGGCCCAGGCGGTCGAGGAATTCCTTGGTCGGCTGTTCCTCGATGCCCATGGTGCGGTCGCCCTGCACGTTCGAGTGGCCGCGCACGGGACACAGGCCCGCGCCGCGCTTGCCGATATTGCCGCGCATCATCATCAAGTTCGACAGGATCTGCACCGTGGCCAGCGAATTCTTGTGCTGCGTCACGCCCATGCCCCAGGTCGCGATGACGGCCTTGCCTTTGATATAGATCTGCGTGAGTTCCTCGATCTTGTCGCGTGCGACGCCCGATTCGGCGATCAGCAAGTCCCAGCTTTCCGCGCGCAGGTCGGCGGCGAAGGCGTCGAAGCCGCTCGTGTGTTCGGCGATGAAGGCACAGTCGAGCACGCGCTCCTGGCCGTGGGCGACGGCGTTATCATCGAGCTCGACGACGCGCTTGGCCATGGCCTTGATCAGCGCGAAGTCGCCGCCCAGGGTGGGGCAGATGAACAGCGAGCAGATATTCGTGCTGCCGCCCGTCAGCATTTCCAGCGGATGCTGCGGGCTGGTGAAGCGTTCCAGGCCCCGTTCGTGCAGCGGGTTGATGGAGACGATGGTGGCGCCGCGGCGCGACGCTTCGCGCAATTCACCGAGCATGCGCGGGTGGTTGGTGGCGGGGTTCTGGCCGAACAGCAGCAGGGTATCCGCATGCTCGAAGTCGTCCAGCAGCACCGTGCCCTTGCCGATGCCCACCGTTTCCGGCAAGCCGCGGCTCGTCGCTTCGTGGCACAGATTGGAACAGTCGGGGAAGTTGTTGGTGCCATAGGCGCGCACGAACAGCTGGTACAGGAAAGCTGCCTCGTTGCTGGCGCGGCCCGACGTGTAGAAGGCGGCCTGGTTCGGGTCGTCCAGCGCGTGCAAATGGTGCGCCACCAGGGCGAACGCATCGTCCCAGGCTATCGCCTGGTATTTGTCGCTGGCCGCGTCGTAGACCATGGGGTCCGTCAAGCGGCCATGTTGTTCCAGATCATAGTCCGACTGCTCCATCAGTTCCGTGACCGTGTGTTCCTGGAAAAACTCGGGACGCACGCGCTTGCTCGTCGATTCGGCGGCCACGGCCTTGACGCCGTTTTCGCAGAATTCGAAGGTCGACGCGTGTTCGCGGTCGGGCCAGGCGCAGCCGGGACAGTCGAAACCGTCGGGCTGGTTTTGCTCGAACAGCGAACGGTAATTGCCCGCGCTGACTTTCTCCTTGAACAGGTTGATGGCCACATACTTGAGGGCTCCCCAACCGGCCGCGGCATGGGTGTAGGGCGCGATGCGCGCGTCGGACTTTGGCTTGCTCATGATGACTCTCCTGGTGATATGCGATGGGACAATCACATGGTAGGGGCGGCGGACTGTCCCGTAGGCGCACAGTTCCGGACAAAAAAACAGAGTACAGATGGCAAGATGACGATGCCGGTCGCGCCGGCGCCGGCGCTGATTTATGATGTGGACAAGGAGAAAAAAACATGCATAAGGAAGACAAGGAAGACGGCATCGACGCGGCATTGATAGCGCTGCTGGGGCTGCTGTGGGAGGCGCGCCAGGAGGCGTCCGATAAACCGTGGTCGCTGGCCAAGCTGGCCAAGCGGGCAGGGGTACAGATGAGTACATTGCTGCGCCAGCTCAATGCGCTGTCCAGCGCGCAACTGGTGAGCGTGACGACGGCGGAGAGCGGCGGCGGCAGTGCATCCTTGAGCGCGGCGGGCGCCGAGCTGTGCGCCAGCATGTTCGCGCCGCCGCCGGCACAGTAAAACCGCATCTGTACTCTATCGCCCGGCACCGGACTGTACCTCCTTGCGACCTGCCTTCGGGCTTATGCTGGACCCTGACGAATGCACATCAAGGGGGAAGCACAATGAACACCATCCTGTATCCGCAGCCGGCGCTCCGGCAGCCAGACCATATCGCGCCCTGCGTGGACATGCTGGGCCGCCCCCTGACGGACTTGCGCATTTCCGTCATTGACCAGTGCAACTTCCGCTGCACCTATTGCATGCCGGCCGAGCTGTACCCCAGCGATTACCCGTTTCTGCCATCGAGCGAGCGCCTGTCCTTCGATCAGATCGAAACGATGGCGCGCGCCTTCGTGCGCCTCGGCGTCGACAAGATCCGCATCACGGGCGGCGAGCCGCTGCTGCGCAAGAATCTGGAACAGCTGATCGAGCGCCTGGCGCGGCTCACCACGCCGGATGGGCGCGCCGTGAGCATCGCGCTGACGACGAATGGCAGCTTGCTGGCGGCCAAGGCGCGTTCGCTGAAGGAGGCGGGCCTGGACCGCGTCACCGTCAGCCTCGACAGTCTGGATAACGGCATCTTCCAGCGCATGAATGGTGTCGACTTTCCCGTCGAGAAAGTGCTGCACGGCATAGAGGTAGCGCAAGCCGTCGGTTTGAACCCCGTGAAGGTCAACATGGTCGTGCAGAAAGGTGTCAACGATAGCCAGATCGTGCCGCTGGCGCGCCATTTCCGCCACACGGGCGTGATCCTGCGCCTGATCGAATTCATGGACGTGGGCGGCATCGGCGCCTGGTCGCGCACGCACGTCGTCACGTCGGACGCGGCGCGCGCGCTGATCGCGGCAGAATTTCCTCTCGTGTCGCTGGGCGAAGGCAAGCCGATTTCGCACGAGACGGCCAGCCGTTATGGTTACCTCGATGGCGGCGGCGAAGTGGGTTTCATTTCCAGCGTGTCGCAGCCGTTCTGCGGCGACTGCAGCAGGGTGCGCGTCTCGTCGGACGGCAAGCTGTTTACCTGCCTGTTCGCCCACGACGGCCTCGACCTGCGGCCCCAGCTGGATTCCGAGCAAGGCCTGGAAACCGTGCTGCGCCAGCACTGGCAACGCCGTGGCGACCGCTACTCGGAAGTGCGCGGCGCGCTGGCCCAGGTGGGCGGGCGCAAGCAGTATCCCACCGTGCGCATGTCGCTGGTGGGCGGATAACTGGTTTGCAACGCCTAGCAAAACCGTAGCGAGCGGAAGTAAGTTGTGGTTGAGAAGCGCAACTGTACGAAGGTACAGTGAGCATCGCAGACCGCAAATTACGACGCGCAGTAGGTTTTGATCGGTGTTATTACAAGAATTCGGTGATGAGTTTACCGAGCAGAATGATCGCTTGCTCGACGTCCACGCTCCACGGATAGCTGTAGTTGAGGCGGATGCAATGCCTGTAGGCCTGGCTGACGGAAAACATGCGCCCCGGCCCCACCGTGATCTTGCATTCCAGCGCGCGCCGGTACAGCTGCATGGAGTCCACGTTGCCGGGCAACTCCACCCACAGCACGTAGCCGCCTTGCGGTTGCGAGACTTTGGTGCCAGCAGGAAAGAAGCGCAGCACGGCGGCGGCCATGATGCGCGCCTGCTGGGCATAGGCCTTGCGGGTGCGGCGCAGATGCTGTTCGTAGCCATCGTTCTGCAGGTATTCGGCGATGGCCAGCTGCGGGAACGACGACGTGGTGAGCGTGTTGAGGAATTTGAGTTCCTCCACCTTGCTGCGGTAGCGTCCGGCCAAGGCCCAGCCCACGCGCTGCGCGGCGCTGAGGCTCTTGGAAAACGAGGAGCAGTGCAGCACCAGGCCCTTGCGGTCGTAGGACTTGAGCGAGGACGGGTGGGCGTCGCCGTAATACAGTTCGTTGTAGACGCCGTTTTCGATGGCGGGCACGTCGTGCTGCTCCAGCAGCTGGACCAGGGCGCGCTTGCGCTGGTCCGACATCTGGAAGCCCAGCGGATTCTGGAAGTTCGGCATCACCATGACGGCGGCGATCGGTTGCCGGGCCATGATGTCGGCCAGCGCTTCGATGCGGATGCCGTCATACGGATCGGTGGACACTTCCACCACCTTCATGCCCAGCCGTTCGACGGCCAGCAGCATGGCATAGAAGGTGGGCGATTCGACGGCGATGGTGTCGCCCGGTTTGGCCACGGCTTGCAGGCACAGATTGATGGCTTCCGTGGCGCCCACGGTGACGATGATTTCGTCGGGATCGACGGCCAGGCCGTTCTCCAGGTAGCGGCGGGCGATTTCGCGTATCAGTTGCGGGTTGCCCGGCGGCAGGTCGTCCGTCACGCTCCAGTCGCGGTTGCGGCGCGCCACGGCGCTCGCGTACTGGTTGATGCGTTCCCACGGAAACAGCGCGGGATCGGGGTAGGGCGAGCCCAGCGGGATGGCGTCGTGCAAGCCGATCGAGCGCAGGGTCGACAGCACCAGGCGGCTGACGTGCACTTCGGCCGGTACGGTACTCGGCTGGGAGGCCTGCATGCACAGGTCGGCCGGTTGCGCATCGCCGTCGGCGCGGGGCCGCACGAAGTAGCCGGACTGGGGCCTACTTTCGATCACGCCCATGCTTTCCAGCTTGACGTAGGCGCGCAGCACCGTGGTGATGCTCAGCTTGTGCTGCTGGCTGGTCTGGCGCACGGACGGGATGCGTTCCCCGGGCAAGAGCACGCCTTGGGCGACCAGTTGCTCGATGTCGCCGACGAGCTTTTCATACAATTTCATTGGTATCCATTCTTGATTCTTGCTCTACGTCATTGCATTATCGTTCAATTCATGAACACCTATAGTTACAAATATCGCATGTTGCCTAAATGAAACTGCCAACCTGCACTTCTGGTTTAATATCCATAGAGAAAACTAAAAAAGGAACATCTGTCATGGCAATTCCACAAAGCATGCTGTCTGTCGTCGCGCGCGACGAAGTGCATTTGCAGTTCAATGTGAAGGCCGGCGTCGATATGCGGCAGTTGTTCAAGCTGCTGGGCAAACTGTGGGAATCCGGGGTCACGGGCATCCTGGATCCCACCCTGAACCGTCACCACCAGTTGACGGGCGGTACGGCCAATGTGGTGCTGGGATTCAAGCCCGAGCTGTGGCGCGCGACCTGTCCCGGCTGCGTGCCGGACAACATGGCATCGTTCGCGCAGGACCTCGTGGGCGCCAACGGCAAGACGGCGCCGGCCACCCAGCACGATTTCTGGGTCTGGATCACGCAGTCGAATGCGGCCACCCTGTACGACAGCATGCGCACGACGCTCACCTTGCTGAGCCCTTACGCCGAGCTGGCCAGCGAGCAGGTGTGTTTTCCGTATCACAATAACGTGACCTTCGACGGCTTTGCCGACGGCGTCGCCAACCCGAATCCGTTCCGCGCGAATGGCGTGGCCATCATTCCCGATGGCGAGGCGGGTGCGGGCGGCTCCACCGTGCTGCTGCAGAAATGGCGCATGGACGTGGAGCGCCTGCGCGCCTTGCCCGTGCACGCGGCGGAGCAGGTGTGGGGCCGCACCAAGGCCGGCAGCCATGAATTGTCGCCGTTGCCCGTCGATTCCCACGTGGGCCGCAACCAGTTCATCCGCGACGGCGAGGAAGTCGACATCGTGCGCCGCAATGCCAATTACGCCAATGCGACCGAGGCGGGCGTCATGTTTGTCGGTTTCTGCAAGGACATCACGGTGACAATGGGCATGCTGCGGCAAATGTACGGCGTAGGCTATGATGGCGTCACTCAGACGGACAGGCTGCTGGATTTTTCCACGGCGCTGTCGTCGGCGATCTATTTCGTGCCCAGCATCGACGCCTTGCTGGCCGTGGGTATTTCGCCGGCGGATCCCGGCTAAGGGCCGCCCCGGCGGTCCCTATTTTTACTTAACTAGGAGTTTTCCATGCGTATTCGTCCCGCCACATTGCTGTCCGCCCTGATCTTCGGCAGCGTCGTCTTCAGCGCTTCCGCTTCCGCCGTCGGCCTGGGTTTCCTGGCCGATACGCCGATGGCTTACCTGAACAAGAACGACAAGCCCGTCTTCGTCAAGGCCGTCACCGACGTGCTCAATGACAAGAAGGATGGCGAAACCGTGCAATGGAGCAATGAAGGCTTGCGCAATTCCGTGCGCATCGCCGCTGAAATCACGGCCAGCGACACGGAAAAGACGGATGCGCAAACCTGCCGCAAGGTGCAGGTGGGCTTGAGCGCCAAGGGCCAGGAACAGACGCTTAAGCTGAAAGTCTGCAAGGCCGGCACGGCCGCGTGGAAAGTGGCGAAGAGCTGATCGCCCGTGCTTTCCCTTGCCGGTCCTGCGCCGGCAAGGTGACGACTTTCTCATAGCTAAGTCTGGCAGCGGTTAGAATCACGCTTTACCCTCACTTTTGTCACCTGCATGCAGCAAAGTCGCCTCCTGTTCTTCCGCCTGGCCGGCCAGTTTCGCCGCTATGGCGCCATCGTTGCCGCCACCTTGCTGGCCGTCGGCGTGGCGTCCGCCACCGATGTGTTGTTAATCCGCCAGTTGCAAAACGTCGTCGACGCCATGCGCACGACGGCCAGCACGCAGGTCGCGCCCGTGTCCGGCGTGATGGGCATGCTGCAGGGCTGGGTCGACCGTTTCTTGCCGGCACAGGCAGGGCAGGTGGACTTGTGGGTGATTCCCGCCACCATCCTGGGCCTGGCCGTGCTGCGCATGGTGTCCAGTTTTGCCGGCGATTACGGTTCCGTCTGGCTATCGAGCCGCGTGCAGGCCGATTTGCGCGAAAAGATGTTCGCCACCATCATGCGCCTGCCCAGCCGCTTTTTCGATACCACCACCACCAGCCTGACGCAGTCGCGCGTGGCCTTCGACGCCAGCCAGGTGTCGCAGGCGGGCTTGAACGTGCTCAACGTGATGGTGCGCGATTCCGTCGCCACCGTCGGCTACCTGATCCTGCTGTTCAGCATCGACGTGAAACTGGCCCTGTTCTGCATGGCCTCGATGCCCATCGTCGCCATCGTCGTGACCCTGGCGGGCCGGCGCATGCGCCACCTGAGCAAGAGTTCGCAGCAAGCGGTGGGCGAACTGACGTCCGTGCTGGACGAAAGCATCGGCGGCCAGCGCGTGGTGAAAATCTTCGGCGGGCAAGACTATGAACAGGCGCGCTTCGTCGACGTCGTCAAGCGCAACCGCCAGCTGGCCGTCAAGCATGCGGCTACCTCGGCCATGAATTCCGGCTTCATCATGATGCTCGTCGGTATCACCTTGTCGTCCGTGATTTATTTTGCCATGCTGCGCGCGCAAAGCGGCGCCATCACGCCGGGCGCCTTCGTTGCCTTCATGGGCGCGCTGATGGCCATGCAGTCGCCGATCAAGAATTTAACGAAGATCAATGAGCCGCTGCAGCGGGGCCTGGCGGCGGCCGAATCCGTCTTCGGCCTGATCGACACGCCGCTGGAACCGGACCCGGGCACCATCGCCCCGGCCACCGTGCAGGGCAATCTGTCCCTGCAGAACGTGCACTTCCGCTACAACAGCGACGATCCCGATGCGCCCACGGCCTTGAGCGATATCACGCTCGACATCCGCGTCGGCGAAACGGTGGCCCTGGTGGGCGGCTCGGGCGGCGGCAAGACGACCTTGCTGGGCTTGCTGCCGCGCTTCTATGACGTCAGCGGCGGCCGGATCCTGCTCGACGGCGTCGACGTGCGCGACTACGCCTTGCTGGCCCTGCGGCGCCAGTTCGCCCTCGTCAGCCAGGATGTGATCCTGTTCAACGACACGATGGCGGCGAATATCGCGTATGGCGACCCGGCCCCGGACATGGCCCGCATCGAAGCGTCGGCGCGCGCCGCCTACGCCCACGATTTCATCATGCAGCTGCCGCAAGGCTATGCGACCCAGGCGGGCCAGAACGGCTCGCGCCTGTCGGGCGGACAACGCCAGCGCCTGGCCATCGCGCGCGCGCTGTACAAGGATGCGCCGATCCTGCTGCTCGATGAAGCGACCAGCGCGCTGGACACGGAGTCGGAGCGCTCCGTGCAGGCGGCGCTGGAAGTGCTGATGCGCAACCGCACCACCATCGTCATCGCCCACAGATTATCCACCATCGAAAGCGCCGACCGCATCGTCGTCATGCAGGGCGGCCGCCTGGTCGAGTCAGGCAGCCATGCCGCCTTGCTGCAGCAGGGCGGCGCGTATGCACGGCTGCATGCGAGCCAGCTGTCGCCCGTCAAGGATGGCGCGGGCTAAGGCCAGGCGCCGCCGCATGCGCCCACGCCGGGGCCGGACCAGCAGGTCCGGCCTTTTTTTATGGTGGCGCGGCAATCGTGCCCACGGCGCGCGGCGCTTGCCTTTATGATGCTGGCCGTAAGGCAACATGAACAATGGAGCAACATGACGAATCAACAGGCGAAGCGCTGGCTGCTGGCCGCCGCACTGGGCATGAGCGCGGCCATGCCGCTGGCGGCGCAGGAAGCGGAGCCGCTACGGCAGACGGCGCAGGCAATGGACGAGAGCAAGGACCACACCATGTATCTGGATGAAAATTTCATGCCCAGCAATCAGCGCCGCGCCGTGTATGCGCTGCGCACGCCGCCGGAGCGCGACGAGGCGCTGGGCGCCTGGCATGTGCGGCTCGAATTTCCCGACACGCCCGGCGTGCTGGCCTTTGAAACCTATGCTACCGACCTGGACCTGAGCCAGATCAAATTCGTGCGTTTTCGCAAGTACTACTACGAAAATGGCCAGCTGTTACGGGAAACCTACTTCAATGCCCAGGGCGAGGAGCTGCTGGGCGGCTGCGTGTACTTCGAGAATGGCCAGGTCAAGCAGAAGGTCACGCCGTTGCCGAACGGGCGCGACAGCATCTCGGAAACGTATCACGAGAACGGCCAGCTGATGAGCCGCACGCTGTACCACGGCGACGAGATGGCCGATGGCGAGCAAGTGTCGTATGGGGCGAACGGGGCCGTCAGCAACCGCTCGTATCGCCGCAATGGCCAGATGGATGGCGTGGAGGAATCGTTTTATCCGGATGGCAAGCTGCACCGCAAGGGGCAGTACATCGATGGCCAGCGCGAGGGCGAGTTTGTCATGTATGCCGAGGATGGCAAGGTGCTGGCCAGGACCGTCTGGGTGCACGGCCAGCCCGATGGCTGGTCGTTTGAAAGCCATGGCAATGGCGTCGTCTCGAACAAGACACTGTACCGGAAAGGCACCGTGCTCAGCTTGCAAACGTGGGGGCCGAATGGCCAGCCCAAGTTTGCGTGGCAGAAAGACGCGCAGGGGCGCGACCATGGCGACACGACCGACTGGCATGCCAACGGCGTGCGCGCCAGCGTGACCCCGTTTGTCGAAGGCCAGCGCCACGGCTTGCTGCAGACCTGGTACAGCGATGGCAGCCTGCGGCAGATCGTGCCGTATGAGCACGGCAAGAAGCACGGCATCGAGCGCCAGTGGGACAAGGCCGGCAAACTGGTGCTGGAACAGGCTTGGCGTGATGACCAGCCGGTGACAGGCAGTTAGTTCCGCGCCGCCATTGCAGGTATCATGTATGTATTCCGGCCCGCCAGCAGGCGCGAAGCCGGCGGGATAACTGGAGGCAATGGTGGCGGAAGCGGAAGTATCGGCGATAGCCAGGGCGCAGGGCATGGCCTTGCAAAACATGCGCGTTGTCATGCGCGCGGCGCAGCGGCACTCGGCGCAGATCGAGAAGCAGTGCGGCGTGTCGGGCGCGCAATTGTGGGTGATGCAGGAATTGCTGGAGCGGCCGGGCCTGCGCATGGGCGAGCTGGCCGGCAAGATGTCGATCCATCAGACGACGGCCAGCAACCTGGTCGACGCGCTGGTGAAAAAATCCTATGTGCGCAAGGCGCGCGACCAGCCCGACCAGCGCGTGGTGACATTGACCCTGACGCTGGAAGGCCAGGCCGTGATCGCCGGCGCGCCGCAGCCGGCGCGCGGCTTGCTGCCCAGCGCCCTGAGCCAGCTGGACGCCGCCAGCCTGGCGCGCCTGAACCAGGGCTTGAGCGCCTTGCTGGCCGTCATCGCTCCCGATGACAGGCAGGCCGGCATGCAGCCGTTTCCGTTTACGATGTAGTGTCGCGACTGGCCTGCGGCAGCCGTTGCAACTGCAGCTGCGCCAGCGCCCCGTACAGCGGTTCGCTCAGGACGCGCGAGACCGTGCTGGCCACGACGGCGCAGGCCATCAGGCTCAGCACCATGCCGTGGCCGTCGACCATTTCCATGACAATGATAAACGCCGTCAGCGGCGCCTGCGTGGCTGCGGCCAGGAAACCCACCATGCCCAGCGCGATCAGGGCCGGTGCGTGCGGGTAGTGCAGCAGCACGGCGATATCGTGGCCGATACCGGCGCCGATGGCCAGGGACGGCGCGAAAATGCCGGCCGGCACGCCCGACCAGACGGTCAGCCACGTGGCCACGTATTTGAAGGCGACAAAGGCGGGCGCCACGTCGGACGAGCCTTCCAGCATGGCGCGCGTGGCCACGGTGCCGCTGCCGAACGTGGCGCCGTGGCTGGCGATGCCGATGGCCGCCACCAGCAGGCCACACACGGCGGCGAACAGCACGGGCCGGCCTTTCCGCCAGGCGGACAATTTCCCCAGCGGATTGCCCCGGGCGGAGGCCAGCAGCAGCCGCGCAAACAAGCCGCCCGCCACGCCCGCGACCAGGGTCACGAGCAAGCCCGGCAAGGCCAACGCCAGGCCGATAGGGCCAGGATGGATGATGCCGAAGTGGGTGGCGTTGCCGTGGATCGACACGGCCATCATGCCGGCCAGCACGATGCCTGCGACGATGAGGCCGCTGTTGCGCTGTTCCGGCGAGCGCGACAGTTCCTCGATGGCAAACATGACGCCGGCCAGCGGCGTGTTGAAGGCGGCCGCGATGCCGGCCGCGCCGCCCGCCACGAGCAGCGAATGGGCGCTGACCTGCGAGTGACGGGGCAGCCAGCGGCGCGCGGACAGCATCACGCCGGCGGCGATCTGCACGGACGGCCCTTCGCGCCCCAGCGACAATCCGCCCAGCAAGCCGCCCGCCGTCAGGACGATCTTCGCGGCACTGAGTTTCAATGAGACAAATAGCGAGCGCTGCTCGGGCGCCACGGCCGGATCCAGTGTCGCCATCACTTGCGGGATGCCGGAGCCGGCCGCACCCATCGCATAGCGGCGCGTCAGCCAGACGAGCAGGGCGGCGCAGGCCGGCGTCCACAGCAGGGCGAACCAC
The DNA here is from genome assembly GCF_000988085.1 of Janthinobacterium sp. KBS0711. Classification (NCBI taxonomy): domain Bacteria; kingdom Pseudomonadati; phylum Pseudomonadota; class Betaproteobacteria; order Burkholderiales; family Oxalobacteraceae; genus Janthinobacterium; species Janthinobacterium sp. KBS0711. The sequence continues at coordinate 184,270 of NZ_LBCO01000007.1, forward strand.
CAGGCCTTGCCGTTAAAAAAGAGAAACAGGTCCAGCGCTTCCTCCGCCAGCCATGTAAATCCCACGACGACGAGCCCCGCGATAGCGGCCATGCCGACGACGACGGCGCGCGACCACCACAGGCGCGGGTTGGCAAATTCATGCTTGAAGGCAGAGGGAATATCGTGCAAATGCTTCATTGCGGCAAGTCCAGGAAGGGGCGCGCAGGGCGTCGGGGAGACTTGCCATTATATATGTGTATTTGTCCGAATGTATTTTATCGGCCTGATCCGTAGGCGGCTGGCAACAGAAGATCCGCTCCGGCCAGGAAATCGACGAGCGCCCGCACTTTCGGCGCCAGGTGCGGCCCGGATGGCCACAGCAGCCAGCAACTGTGGGCCGGATGGCCGGTGATTGCGTAGTCCCTCAGCACTTCGACCAGGCTGCCGTCATCGATGGCGGAGCGCACGTAAAAGTCGGGCAGCCAGGCGATACCCAGGCCTTTCCGCGCGAAGTGCAGCCGTGCCTCGACGTTGTTGCAGAGCATGGACAGTGGCAATTCCGGCACCGGCGCCTCGGCTTGCTGGCGCAGCTGCCACTGTTCCACCTTGCCGCTGTGGCGGAAGCGGTAGTGCAGGCAAGCATGTTGTTGCAGTTCAAGGGGATGGCTGGGCGTGCCGTGGCGCGCCAGGTAGGCGGAGGAGGCCACGAGGCAGGAGCGGAACTGGCCCAGCTTGCGGGCGGCCAGGCGCGAATCGCGCGGTGCGCCGATGCGGATGACGGCGTCGAAACCGTCGCCGACGACATCGGCCAGCGCGTCGGAAAAGTCCAGGTCGAGCTCGATGGCGGGGTGCTGCGCGGCAAAATCGGCCAGCGCGGGCAGGAACAGGCCACCCAGTTCCGGCAAGCCCAGGCGCAGGCGGCCGCGCGGCGCCAGCGTGCCCGCCAGCTCCTCCTGCGCCGCCTGCATTTCCGCCAGGATGCGTTCGCTGCGCGCGAGGAACAGCTTGCCTTCCGTCGTCAGGCTCAGCTGGCGCGTGCTGCGCTGGAACAGGCGTGCGCCCAGCCGCTGCTCGAGCCGGGCCAGGCTCTTGCTGACGGCCGAGGGCGAAATGCCGGCCTGGCGCGCGGCGGCGACAAAGCTGCCCGCCTGCGCCAGTTGCACGAACAGGGCCACGCCGGAGAGATTATCGATGTCTTGCATGATTCATGACAGTTTGGTCAGGTGTGAAACGCATTGAAGCATATTTTTCTTTCTCGTGTGGCTGCTTACCATTGTGTTTTGACCTGCAGGAGCATGCAATGAAGATGATCGGTTTCAAAAAAGCGAGCAGTGTGGGCGAACAAGGCGGCCTGTTCGACATGGAAGGCCCGATGCCCGTGCCCGGCCCGCGCGACGTGCTGGTGCAAGTGCGCGCCGTGGGAGTGAACCCGCTCGACACCAAGGTGCGCGCAGGGCTGGTGACGGTACCCGATGCCGTCACGACTCTGGGCTGGGATGCGGCCGGCGTCGTGCATGCGGTGGGCAGCGAAGTGACCCTGTTCGCGCCGGGGCAAGCCGTGTATTACGCGGGCTCGTTCGACCGCGCGGGGGCGAATGCCGCATATCATCTGGTCGATGAGCGTATCGCGGGGCGCATGCCGGCGAGCGTGGATTTTGCGCAGGCGGCCAGCGTGCCGCTGGCGGCGCTGACGGCGTGGCAATTGCTGTTCGAGCGTTTTGCCATCGCGCCGGGCGACGGGCAGCCACGGGGCAGCCTGCTGGTGCTGGGCGGCGCGGGCGGCGTCGGTTCCATGCTGATCCAGCTGGTGCGCCAGTTGACGGGCTTGACGGTGATCGCCACGGCCTCGCGCGGCGACAGCGCCCACTGGTGCCGGGCCATGGGTGCGCACCACGTGATCGACCATACACAACCCTTGCCGGCGCAGGTGGCGGCATTGAAGGTAGCGCCCGTGAGCCATATCGCCGCGCTGTCGCACACGGCGCAGCACGTCGCGGAACTGGTGCAGCTCATCGCGCCGCACGGCAAGCTGGCCGTCATCGACGACCATGATGTTTTTGATGCGGTGCCGCTGAAGGGCAAGAGCATCTCGCTGCACTGGGAAATGGTGTTTACACGGCCTCTGTTTGTCACCGAAGACATGATCGAGCAGCACCGGATACTGAATCGCGTGGCGCGGCTGCTGGACGAGGGCGTGCTGCGCCACACGCTGCGGCAGCGCTTGTCGCCGATGAACGCGGCCACCTTGCGGCGCGCGCATGCGTTGCTCGAGCGGGGCGGGCAGCCGGGCAAGATCGTCGTCAGCGCGGTGTAACGCCTAGACGAACAGCTCGCGCCGCGCGCTCTGGCTGATGGCCACGGTGGCCGGGTGGCGCAAGCGCCGTTCCGTGGTGATCGCGTAGACTTGTTCGACGAGGCTGTCGACCCTGCCCAGCGCCACCACGGCGTATTGCTCGCACACCTGGGGCGCGATGACGGTGGGGGCAAAGAACAGGCCGGCGCCCGACTGGCCGAAGGCTTTCATCATGGCGCTGTCGTCGAACTCGCCGACGATGCGCGGGTGCAGGTTGTTATCGCCCAGCCACTGCAGCAAGCGCCCGTAGATGGCGAAGTCTTCGCCGGGCAGCAGCAGCGGCGCGCCGTCGAGGCATTGCGGGAAGCCGCCCGTCAGGGTGGCGGCCAGGGCTGGCGTGCCGAACAGGGTCATGCCGCTTTCGCCCAGTAGATGGTTAAAGCCGCGCACGCTCAAGTGGGCCGGCATGGGACGGTCCGCCATGATCAGGTCGAGCCGGTGCACGGCCAGGTCCGCCAGCAGGCTGGCCAGCCGGCCTTCGCGGCAAATGATGCGCAGCGGTTCGGCCAGGCCCAGCGCCGGTTCCACGAGGCGGCAGGCGATCAGTTTCGACACGGAATCGGCGCACCCCACGCGAAACGTCGTCGTCGTGGTGCGCGACTGGTCGCGCACGATTTCCAGCAATTCATCGCCCGTGCTGAAAATGCTTTCGGCATGGCTGAGGATGCGCCTGCCCGTGTCCGTCAATTCCAGCTGGCGCCCGCTGCGGCGGAACAGTTCCACGCCCAGGGTGTCGGCAAATTCGCTGAGCTGCCCGGAAATCGATTGCGGCGTCAGGTGCAGCTGCTCGGCCGCGCGGGCGATGCTGCCCGTCTTGGCCACCATCCAGAAATAGCGCAAGTGCTTGAAATTGAGTGTCGACATGGTGTTTCCCGGCAGGTTAATACATCGATTTTTCCGATGTATTATTAAATTATATTCGATTTGTTCGATGTTTGTATTCGGACTATGATGGCTGCTCAATTCATGCAAGGAGAGTGTCATGGACTTCAGAATACAGACAGATGGTCGCGGAGGCCGCCGATGAATGGCCTGGAAAGTATTGCTACGGCACCCATGTGGGCCGGCTTCATCGCCTTTGTCCTGGTGATGCTGGCGCTGGACTTGTTCGTCTTTGGCGGCAACAAAGCGCACAAGGTCAGCGTCAAGGAAGCGGCCACGTGGTCGCTCGTGTGGGTCAGCCTGGCCCTGCTGTTCAACGGCGGTCTGTGGTGGTATCTGAACGGCACGGCCGGTCCCGAGATCGCCAACCAGAAGGCACTGGAATTTTTCTCCGGCTACCTGATCGAGAAAGCCCTGTCGGTCGATAACGTGTTCGTCTTCCTGCTGATCTTCAGCGCCTTCCAGGTGCCGATCCAGTACCAGCGCCGCGTGTTGATTTATGGCGTGCTGGGCGCGATCGTCATGCGCGCCGTGATGATCATGGCCGGCGCGTGGGTGGTGAGCGAGTTCAGCTGGGTGCTGTACCTGTTCGGCGCTTTCCTGTTGATTACAGGTATACGCATGCTGGTGGCGGCCGATGCGGAACCGGACGTGGCGAACAACCCCGTGCTGCGCTTTGCCCGCCGCCACTTGCGGGTGGCCGACGGCGACCATGGCGAACGTTTCTTCGTCGCAAAGAATGGCTTGCGCTATGTCACGCCCTTGTTCCTCGTGCTGATCCTGATCGAGGTGACGGATCTGGTCTTTGCGGTCGATTCGATCCCGGCGATTTTCGCCATCACGACGGACCCGTTCATCGTCTTCACGTCGAACCTGTTCGCCATCATGGGATTGCGCGCCCTGTACTTCCTGCTGGTGGACGTGGCCGACCGCTTCCACATGCTCAAGTATGGCCTGGCGATGGTGCTGGTGTTCATTGGCGCAAAGATGCTGATCATGCCGTGGTATCACGTGCCCGTCGAAGCGTCCTTGCTGGTGGTGGCGGTCCTGATCGTGGCTAGCTGCGTGGCGAGCGTGTTCATCACCCGCAGCGACAAGAAGTAAATGCCGTACCGCGCGCCCTGCAATGGCGGGGCGCGCTTTTTAACCAAGAATGGAAAGAGGAACTATGCGTACCTATGCAATGAACAGTCCCCAGGCAGCGGGACGTATTCTGGCCCTGATGATGGTGGTCGATGGCAACCTGGCCAGCGCCGAGCTGCAAGCGATGCACCGCAGCAAGATCCTTGATCACATCGACCTGGAGCCGGCCGCCTTCCAGCAACTGCTGCAAGACCTGTGCGATGACATGCTGACATCGACCGTGCATGGCGCCGTGCAACTGGCCAATGGCGTGATCGACAGCTTGCTCGATGAAATCACCGACCCGGACTTGCGCCGCAAGCTGCTGCAAGCCATGTGGAAGATCGCCGATGCGGACGACTGGCTGGCCGATGGCGAAGCCGTGTTGCTGGCCCGCGCCAGCGCGGCATGGTCGGCGGAAACCAACTTCCGCCGGCATGCGGCGTAATTACTGCGCCTTGTGCCCCATGGCAATGACGGCGGCGCCGGCCAAGGCCAGGCCCACGCCGGCGACGTCGGTCCAGGCGGGCGTGACGCCGTCCACCAGCCACAGCCATCCCAGCGCCGTGGCGATATAGATGGCGCCATACGTGGCGTACACGCGGCCGCTGGCGGCCGGATGCAAGGTCAGCAGCCACACGAAGATCAACAGGCTGAGGGCGGCCGGCAACAGCAGCCAGGCGCTGCCCTTGTTGCTCAGCCACAGCATAGGCAGGTAGCAGCCCAGCAGTTCGGCCACGGCCGTGACAGTAAACAGCCCGAAAGTGCGGGCAAGGCTGGTCCATTCGATGGCGTCGTTCATTGCATTCCTGTTTTTTCAGTCGAGCCGCCATTGTAGACGGGTGAGCCTTCATTGAGCTGCAGGGCAACATACAGCAGCAGGCGGTCATCCGTGTCGTCCAGGTCCAGCCCCGTCAGTTCGGCGATCTTTTGCAGCCGGTAATCGAGCGTGTTGCGGTGGATGTGCAAGGCCCTGGCCGTGGCCATCGGGTGGCTGTGGTGGCGGAACCAGGCGGCCAAGGTGCGCATCAGGGTGCCCGACTTGCGGTCGTGCGCCTGCAGGCGCGCCAGGGTCTGGCGCAATTGCTCCGCCTGCCAACCGGCTTGCAGGCCGGACAGCAGCACGGGCAGGCTCAGTTCCAGATAGGAAAAAGTGGTTTGTTCGCCATCGCGGGCGCGGCCCACGCGCGCCGTCTGCTTCGCCGACTCATACGATGCCGTCGCGCCATCGAGGCCCGGTAAGGCCACGCCCATGGCCAGGGTGGCGTTCGGCGTGAGCGCCTGCTGCGCCACCTGGTGCAGTTCCAGCAGGCGCTGCCTGGCTTGCGCCGCGCGCGCCTGCTGCGGGCCGCTGGCGGGAAAGGCGTCGAGCAGCACCAGTTCGCCCGGCGAGACGACGGCCATCAGCAGGGATGGCCAGCGGGCCGACAGGTCGGACTGCACTTGTTGCAGCTGCGTCAGCACCTGGTCGAGCCGCTCGCCCGGGCCTTCGCCCGCATCCGGTATTTCCAGCACGAACATGGCGCGCGGCACGCGCAAATCGACGGCCAGGCGCGCCGCCCATGCCTGCATGCTGGCGTCCGAAATGCCCGTGCGGTACACGAGCTGGAACACGAATTCCTCGCGGTAGCGCTTTTCGTGCTGCAACTCGCTGACCAGCCGCGCCTGCTCCAGCATCATTTCCGCCATGGCCCGCACCAGTTCGCCGAACTGGCGCACGGCGTCCGGCTCGCCCGTCAAGCCCAGCACGCCGCAAATCTCGCCGCGCACCGTCAGGGGCAGGTTGATGCCGGCCCGCGTGCCCGGCAGCCGGGCCATGTCGGCCGCGCCGATTTCCACGCTGGCGCGCCGGGCCAGTGCCAGTTGCGCGCCCGGATGCAGGTCGCCCACGCGCTGCGGGTCGCCGCTGGCCAGGATCACGCCGTGCGCATCGATGACATTCACGCTGAAGGGAATGATGTGCATGGTGCGCTGGACGATGTCCTGCGCCAGGGGGAGGTCAATATTCGGCATGTGGTGTCCGTCTTGTGCATCTGCATGGAATCATCGTATTGGGCGCTCAATTTCTTCATGCATCCGCACGATGACTGTTTCTGTGGGCGATTGTACGATGGGCAGGCCGTATCCCATAAAAAATAGTCAGGAGACACCCATGACCACCCAACCAGGCGCCAGCCTGTCCGCCGGCGCGTCCGCGCAGGACCGCGTGCGCGAAGGCGCCTACCGCAAGGTGACCTTGCATCTGATCCCCTTTATCTTCATCTGCTACCTGTTCAATTACCTGGATCGCGTGAATGTCGGCTTTGCCAAGCTGCAAATGCTCGATGCGCTGCAATGGAGCGAAAGCGTGTACGGCCTGGGCGCGGGCATTTTCTTCATCGGCTACGTGGCCAGCGGCGTGCCCAGCAATCTGCTGCTGCACCGCCTGGGCGCGCGCAAGGTCATCGGCACCCTGATGATTGCCTGGGGCATCGCCTCGGCCTGCCTGATGTTTGTCACCACGCCGGCCGCGTTCTATTCGCTGCGCTTTATCACCGGCGTGTTCGAGGCGGGCTTCTTCCCCGGCATCGTGCTGTACTTTACGAACTGGTATCCCGCGTCGCGCCGGGGCCGCATCATGGGCCTGTTCATGTCGGCCATCCCCATTTCCGGCTTGCTGGGCAGCCCCTTGTCGGGCTGGATGATGCAATCGTTCGCGGGCCACGGCGGCCTGGCCGGCTGGCAATGGATGTTCCTGCTGCAAGGCATTCCTACCGTGCTGCTGGGCTTTCTCGTGTACGTACTGCTCAATGATGGCATCGCCCAGGCGAAGTGGCTCAATACCGAAGAAAAGCAGCTGCTGCGCGCCGACCTCGACGAGGATGAACGCCAGCGTCGCAACAGCGCGAATACGGCCGACACCTTTGCCAGCGTGCTGCGCAACAAGCATGTGTGGATGCTGGGCCTCGTGTATTTCTGTATCCAGATGGGCGTGTACGCGATCAACTTCTGGCTGCCCACCATCGTCAAGTCGCTGGGTTTCGCCAGCCCCGTCGCCGTGGGCTGGATCAGCGCCATTCCCTATCTGTGCGCCAGCATCTTCATGATCTGGGTGGGCCGATCGGCCGACAAGCACAAGGAGCGCCGCTGGCATTTGAGCGGCCCCCTGCTGATGGCGCTGTGCGGCTTGCTGCTGGCGACCCAGGCGCACGGCAACGTGGTTATCGCCCTGATCGGCCTGTCGCTGGCGACCATGGGCGCGTTGTCCGGCCTGCCCATGTTCTGGCCCTTGCCGACGGCGTTTCTCGGCAGCGCGGCGGCGGCCGGCGGCCTGGCGCTGATCAATTCGCTGGGCCAGGTGGCGGGTTTCGTCAGCCCCTTCCTCGTCGGCTGGATCAAGGATGCGACGGGCGGCACCGACGTGGCCCTGTATATTCTTTCCGCAGTGATGCTGCTGGGCGCCATACTGGTGCTGCGCGTTCCCGCGCGCATTGTGAATCGCTGATGTCATCGAAGGAGGAATTGAGAATGACGACCACTGCGGCGCCGCGCGCCTTGCTGCAAGCCATGTTCCAGGCCGCCATCGCCGCGGCCCAGCCGTCGCACTGCATCCCGCCCCATCTGCCGCCCGCGCCCAAGGGCCGGCTGATCGTCATCGGCGCCGGCAAGGCGTCGGCCGCCATGGCGCAAGCCGTGGAACGGCATTGGCCGGGGCCGCTGTCGGGATTGGTGGTGACGCGCTACGGCTATGCCGTACCGTGCGAACGCATCGAGATCGTGGAAGCGTCGCATCCTGTGCCGGATGCGGCCGGCATGCAGGCCGCGCGGCGCATGCTCGACCTGGTGGGCAACTTGCAGGCGGACGACACGGTGCTGTGCCTGATCTCGGGCGGCGGCTCGTCCTTGCTGGCCTTGCCTTTGGATGGCATCACTTTGGCCGACAAGCAAGCCTTGAACCGCGCGCTGCTGGCGTCGGGCGCCACCATCGGCGAAATGAATTGCGTGCGCCGCCATTTGTCCTCCATCAAGGGCGGCAGGCTGGCGGCTGCCTGCCATCCGGCGCAAGTGGTGACGTTAGCCATTTCAGACGTGCCCGGTGACAAGCTCGGCGACATCGCTTCCGGCCCCACGGTGGGCGACGCGACGACGTGCGACGATGCGCTGGCCATCGTGCGCCGCTATGGCATGGATTTGCCGGACAGCATAAGAAAGACCTTGGAAAGCGGGCGCGGCGAATCCGTGAAACCCGATGATCCGCGCCTGGCGCGCACGCGCACGACCCTGATCGCCACGCCGCAGATGGCGCTGGAAGCGGCCGCTGCCGTGGCGCGCGCGGCCGGCGTCACGCCGTATATATTAGGCGACAGCCTGGAAGGCGAGGCGCGCGACGTGGGCAAGGTCATGGCCGGCATCGCGCTGCAGACGGCCGTACGGGGCCAGCCGTTTCCCGCCCCGTGCGTACTGCTGTCGGGCGGCGAAACGACGGTCACCGTGCGCGGCAAAGGCCGCGGCGGGCGCAACGTGGAATTCCTGCTGGCGCTGGGCATCGCGCTGGACGGCCACGAGGGCATTCACGCGCTGGCCGGCGACACGGATGGCGTCGACGGCCAGGAAGACATCGCCGGTGCGGTCCTGGCGCCCGACACCCTGCAACGGGCCTGGGCGCAAGGCATCAAGCCGCGCGACAGCCTGGACAACAACGATGGACACGGCTTCTTCCAGGCGCTGGGAGATAGCGTGATCACGGGTCCGACATTGACGAACGTCAATGATTTCCGGGCTATTTTGATTACCTGATTAGTTAAAATTTTCCAGGACGATTTTCCCTTTCGCGGTATTGCTTTCCAGCAGGGCATGCGCGCGTTTCAGGTTTGCCGCGTTGATCGTGCCGAAGCGCTCGGCCAGGGTCGTCTTGATGACACCTGCGTCCACCAGCTGCGCCAGCTCTTCGAGCAGTTCATGCTGCTGGACCATGTCGGCCGTCTGGAACAGCGAACGGGTAAACATCAGTTCCCAGTGCAGCGACACGCTCTTGCCCTTGAACTTGCGCACGTCGATGTGCTCGGGGTCGTCGATCAGGGCGAACTTGCCTTGCGGCGCGATCAGTTCCACGATTTGCTCGAAATGCTCGTCCGTCTGGTTCAGGCTGATTACATAATCGACGGGCGGCAAACCGAGGCGCGTAATTTCCTGCGCCAGGGGCAGGCTGTGGTCGATCACGTGGTGGGCGCCCAGTTCCCTGACCCAGTCCGCCGTTTCCGCGCGCGACGCCGTGCTGATGATGGTGACACCCGTCAACTGCCGCGCCAGTTGCACCAGCACGGAGCCGACGCCGCCGGCCGCACCGATCACCAGCAGGGACTTGCCGGTGAGATTTTTGTCGCGGCTGATCTGCAGGCGGTCGAACAGCAATTCCCAGGCAGTAATGGCGGTTAAAGGCAGGGCGGCGGCCGGAGCAAAGTCCAGGCTGGCCGGCATGTGGCCGACGATGCGCTCGTCGACCAGCTGGAATTCGCTGTTGCTGCCGGCGCGGTTGATGGCGCCCGCGTACCAGACCTTGTCTCCCACCTGGAACAGGCTCACGTCGGGGCCGACGGCGGTGACGACGCCGGCCGCATCCCAGCCCAGCACTTCCGGCTGGCCGTCTTTCGGCGCGCGGTTCTTGCGCACCTTGGTGTCGACGGGGTTGACGGAAATGGCCTTGACGGCGACGAGCAGGTCGCGTCCCGTGGCGACGGGAACGGGCAGCTCGATGTCGAGCAGGGCGTTGTCATCCGTGATGGGCAGGCTGTGGTGGTAGGCGATGGCTTTCATGGGTGTTCCTTCGGTAAAGAGTGATGGCGCGGCCGATGGCGGTGTCGGATTGCGCGGGGCTGTGCCCCGCTAATCCGACCTACGCCATACAGGCTTGATGACGTATCATGAACATTTTCTCGCCTTGGAAACAGGGGGCGCATACCGAAACACTTTCAAAGGAATGCTGAAAATTGCTGCGACTCGATGACTTGCAGGTGTTTGTGCGCACGGCCGACCGCGGCAGTTTGTCGGCGGCCGCGCGCGAGATCGGCATTTCGCCCGCGCTGGCCAGCGCCGCCGTCAAGCGCCTGGAAGGGGAGCTGGGCTTGCGCCTGCTGGCCCGCACGACCCGTTCGCTGAGCCTGACGGCGGAAGGCACGCAATACCTGGAACACGCGCGCGAAGCCTTGCGCCTGCTGCGCGCCGGCCACGATGCGCTGCTGGCTGGCAAGGACAGTTTCGGCGGAACCTTGAAAATTGCCATGCCCTCGGATTTGGGTCGCAACCTGATGCTGGGCTGGTTGGACGAGTTCCAGTCGCGCCATCCGAAACTGCACTACCAGCTCAGCGTCAGCGACCGGGTGGCCGACATGGTGCGCCAGCAAGTCGACGTGGCCATCCGCTATGGGCAGCAGGACGATTCGAGCATGGTTGCCATGCCGGTCGCGCCCGCCAACGACCGGGTGCTGGTGGCGTCGCCCGCCTACCTGCGCGAACATGGACCCCTGCTGGCGCTGGAAGACTTGGCGCAGCGCAATTGCCTGCGCTTCGCGCTGGAAGACGGCTTGCACGACCGCTGGACCTTTTACCGCCTGCCCCAGCGCGAGCAAGTGACGATAGCCGTAAGCGGCAACCGCAGCGCCGACGACGCCGACCTGGTGCGCCGCTGGGCCGTGGCGGGCCTGGGCATCGCCTATAAATCGCGGCTCGATGTGGCTGGCGACCTGGCCGCCGGCCGCCTGCAGGCACTGTTGCCCCAGGTGGCGGGCGAGGCTACGCCCTTGCACCTGGTCTGCACGCACCGGGCGCAAGTGACGCCGCTGGTGCTGCAGCTGCGCGATTTCCTGCGCGATAAGTGCGCGGAATTGCAAAAATAGCATTGTTGATTACAACTCGTTGCAAATGGCAATCATGCGCAGGTCAACCTGGGCGTACCCTCAGGCATTCTGGTTGAAACCGCTTGAAGGACTGCCATGACCCCTCACCGACTATTGCCGACGACCTTGATTTCCCTGCTGTTGCTGGCCGGCTGCGCCGCGACGGCGCCGCCGGCCGCGCAGCATGCCGTCGTCGCGCCCGACAATGCCGCGCAAGGCATCGCGATGCTTGAACGTGTCAGCTGGGGCGTGAACGGGGGCAGTGCGCGCCAGTTGCAAAAGGAAGGCTGGAGCGCTTACCTGCAGGCGCAATTGCATCCGGGTAAAGCCAGTCTGCCGCCCGCCGTGCAGGCGCAGATCGACGCCATGACGATCAGCCAGGTGCCGCTCGATCAGCTCGTCATGTCCGTGGAGCAAAAACGCAAGGAGGCGGCTGCCGTCATGGACGACGTGGCGAAGCAGCAGGCGCAAAAGGATTACCAGCAAGAACTCAACCGCCTGGCGCGCGAAGCGGCCACGCGTTCGCTGTTGCTGGACGTGTATTCGCCGAACCAGCTGCAGCAGCAGCTGAGCTGGTTCTGGCTCAACCATTTCAGCGTGCACCAGGGCAAGCACAACTTGCGCGCCATGGTCGGCGATTACGAAGCGAACGCCATCGCGCCGCATGCGCTGGGGAAATTCCGCGACTTGCTGGGCGCGACCGTCCACCATCCGGCCATGCTGCGCTACCTGGACAATGAAGCCAACGCCGTCAAGCGCATCAATGAAAACTATGCGCGCGAGTTGATGGAACTGCACACGCTGGGTGTGAACGGCGGCTACAGCCAGACGGACGTGCAGGAGCTGGCGCGCATCCTGACGGGCGTGGGCGTCAACCTGGGCGCGGACACGCCGAAGGTGAAACCGGCGCTGCAGTCGCAATACGTGCGCCGGGGCTTGTTCGAGTTCAACCCGAACCGCCACGATTATGGCGATAAGCAATTCCTCGGGCAAACGGTGAAGGGCACGGGCCTGGCCGAGCTCGATGAAGCGCTGGACCGCCTGAGCCGCAGTCCCGCCACCGCGCACTTTATCAGCGGCAAGCTGGCCCAGTATTTCGTTGGCGACAATCCGCCCGCGCCGCTGGTGGCGCGCATGGCGGCCACCTTCCAGCAAAGCGACGGCATGATTGCCGACGTGCTGCAGACCATGTTCAACAGCCCGGAATTCAAGCAGTCGCTGGGCAAGAAATTCAAGGACCCCATGCATTATGTGGTGTCGGCCGTGCGCCTCAGCTATGACGACAAGCCCATCCTGAACGCAGGTCCCATGCTGAGCTGGCTCTCGCGCATGGGCCAGCCTTTGTACGGACGCCAGACGCCGGACGGCTATCCTCTGACGGACGCCTCCTGGGCCAGCCCCGGCCAGATGACGACGCGTTTCGATATCGCCCGCACCATCGGTTCGGGCAGCGCCGGCCTGTTCAAGACGGATGGCCCGCAGCCGCAGGAAAAGGTGGCGTTTCCTCAGCTGGCCAGCGCCTTGTACTTCCAGTCGCTGCAGCCAACCTTGAGTCCGGCGACGCGCCAGGCTCTGGAACAGGCCGCTTCGCCGCAGGAGTGGAATACCTTTTTGCTGTCATCCCCTGAAATGATGCACCGCTAAGTTGAAACTGAAGGAATCGCCATGAATCGTCGTGATTTGTTAAAAGCCCTGGCCGCCGCGCCCCTGTTGTCGCACGTGGGCAGCTTGCTGGCCGCGCCCGCCACGAATGCGAAGCTATTGTTCGTCTTTTTGCGCGGCGGCTATGACGCGAACAACTTGCTGGTGCCCATCGGCAGCGATTTTTACTATGCATCGCGGCCGAATATCGCCATCGCGAAACCGGGCGAAGAAAACGGCGCGCTGGCCTTGAACGCCGACTGGGCCCTGCATCCGGCTTTGCGCGAAACCATCTATCCCATGTTTACGGGCGGTGAGGCGGCTTTCATTCCGTTTGCGGGCACGACGGATCTGACGCGCAGCCATTTCGAGACGCAGGACAGCATCGAGCTGGGACAGGAACTGGGCGGGCGCCGCGATTTCCGCTCGGGCTTTTTGAACCGGCTGGCGCAAAGCTTGAATGCCAAGCAAGGCAACCACGCCATTTCCTTCACGGACCAGCTGCCGCTGATCTTCCAGGGCGGCGTGCAGGTGCCGAACATGGCGTTGCGTTCCGTGGGCAAGTCGGGCATTGATGCGCGTCAAAGCCAGGTCATCGCGGCCATGTACAAGGGTACGCCCCTGCAGCAGCCGGTCAGCGCGGGATTTGCCGTGCGCGACGATGTGACGAAGGAATTGACGGGCGAGATGCAGGCGGCCAACCGCAACGCCATCAGTACCAAGGGCTTTGAACTGGAAGCGCAGCGCATCGCCCGCCTGATGAAGGACAAATACAATCTTGGCTTCGTTGACGTGGGCGGCTGGGATACGCACGTGGGACAGGGCGGCGCCAACGGCTACCTGGCGGGGCGTTTCGATGAGCTGGGGCGTGGCCTGGCTGCGTTCTCGCAGGAAATGGGTAGCGAGTGGCGCAATACCGTCGTCGTCGTGGTCAGCGAATTTGGCCGCACCTTCCGCGAAAACGGCAACCGCGGCACGGACCACGGCCATGGCAGCGTGTTCTGGGTGCTGGGCGGGGCTATCCATGGGAAACAGGTGGCGGGCGAGCAGGTGGCGATTTCGCAGGCGACGCTGTTCCAGAACCGCGACATGCCCGTGCTCAACGAATACCGGGCCGTGCTGGGCGGCTTGCTGCGCCGCACCTTCGGTTTGACGTCGGTGCAGCTCGATCACGTGTTTGCCGGCGTCAAGCCGGTGGAGCTGGGTCTCGTGTGATGCAGCGAACCGCCGTGTTACGCTATGCCTGCGCAACTGGCGCGTAGCCTAGCACCTATCAAAACCTACTGCGCGTCGTAATTTGCGGCCTGCGATGCTCACTGTACCTTCGTACAGTTGCGCTTCTCAGCCACAACTTCCTTCCGCTCGCTACGGTTTTGTTAGGCGCTATAAGCCTGCACACCTTTACAGTGTGCGGGGCACGAATGGAGTGGCATGAACGATACCCAGCGCGATATTGTCAGCGCAGGTTTTTCCCTGGCTCTGATTGCCGTGACGGCCTTCGTCATGCAGCGTTTCTTCTTGCCGCTCGTGTGGGCCGGCATCCTGTGCGTAGCCACTTGGCCACTGTACCTGCACGTGCGCGCGGCGCTGGGCCAGCGCCCCATCGTGGCGGCGGCCGTGCTGACCCTGGCGTTCGCCTGCATCTTCATCATTCCCGTGCTGTTCGGCGTGGCGCAGGCGGCGCGCGAAGTGCCAGCGCTGGCCAATTTCGTCGTGCATGCGAATACGGACGGCTTGCCCGTGCCGGACTGGGTGGCGCATATCCCGCTGGCCGGCAGCGCCATCGGCGACTGGTGGCAAGCCACCCTGAGCCAGCCCCATGGCCTCGGTCACTTCTTTGCTGGCAGCGCCGTGGGCGGCTTTCATTCCGCGCGCGACATGCTCAAGGTGCTGGGCGCGGACGTGTTCCACCGCCTGGTCGACTTTGGCCTGGCTTTCTTGTGCCTGTTTTTCTTCTACAAGGATGGCGAAGCGCTGACGCGCCAGATCACGGTCGTCGGCAGCCATTTCCTGCGTCCAGAACGGTGGGGCCGCTATGCGCAAAAGATCCCGACCGCCATCCGCGCGACCGTCAACGGCCTGGTGCTGGTGGGCCTGGCCGAAGGAGTGCTGATCGGCATCGCCTACGCCATCGCCGGCTTGCCGTCGCCGGCCCTGTGGGCGTTCGCCACGGGCATCCTGGCCATCATCCCGTTCGGCGCGCCGCTCGCTTACCTGTGCGCGGCCGCCTTGCTGGTCTTCCAGGGTAATGTGGGCGCCGCCATCGGCGTGGCCGTCTGGGGCACCGTGGTGCTGTTCGTCGCAGACCACTTCGTGCGCCCCGGAATGATCGGCAACGCCACCCGCTTGCCCTTCCTGGCCGTGTTGTTCGGCATTCTGGGCGGCGTGGAAACCCTGGGCCTTGTGGGCCTGTTCATCGGCCCTGTCGTGATGGTGCTGTTCGTCACGCTTTGGTACGAAGCGAACGTGTCCGACAAGGCGCTGCCAGTGCAAACACCTGCCAGCCCGGCCGCGCCGGAACGCATACAGTAATGAGGGGTTGGCCAGCGTTGCCGCTGGCCAGTACTGGCGCGCTCCCGGCGTGGCCGGACGGAGCTGACTTTACAACAGGGTGCGAGCACCTTGTTTTAAAGTCATTCTTAATGTGCCTTGGATAGAATGAGCAACCAACGACGCATCAGCAGCACTTCAACATAGCCCGGCTCGATGCCCGTACCGCACTCGATCAGGGGATTGACGGTGTAGTAGCGCTTGCGGAAGTCGCGGCAGACGAGGATTTCGCGCTTGCCCATGCGGACGAGGAAAGAGCTTGGGGCGTATTCCAGGCCGAACCGTGAGCCAAAACCGCTATTCAATGTTGCCATGACAATTCCTTTGAGGGAGATGTGTTGAACGAGTCATCAGAATAGCATAACTACTGTATGAATACACAGTTACTGTATGAATAAACAGTATTTTTTTACTGGTGTGGTTTTTTTGATCACCACGCTTAATTTGAGGAGTAAGTAGTTTGCAAGAGAAAAATGACCTGGGCATGACCACGGGCTGGACCACGAAACTGCGCCGCTTCGTCGAGGCGCGTCTGTCGCCCGAGGGCGAACTGGGCTTGCATATGACGGTGGGCGTGGCGCTGATGCTGGTGGCCATCGTGGTCTTCCACGAGATCGCCGAAGCCGTGATGGGCATGCAGCAAATCACCGTGATCGACTTGCAGGTGGCGCACTGGTTCAACCAGCATGCCGTGCCGTGGATCACCAGTTTCCTGCTGGTCGTCACGCACATGCATGGCGTGATCGGCGCCATCACCCTGGCTGTCTTGCTGGGCTGGTATCTGCGCCGCAAGGGGGCCGACTATTGGCTCTTTACCCTGGTCATCACCATGCCGGGCGTCATGTTTTTGAACCTGCTGCTAAAGTACATTTTTGTCCGCGCGCGGCCCAGTTTTGACGAGCCCATCCTGCAGACGGCCTTGAGCACGTACAGCTTTCCGAGTGGCCATACTGCCACCTCGACTGCCCTGTACGGCTTGCTGGCCGCCTACCTGATTTGCCAGACGGCGCCGGGTGCCTGGGGCAAGCGCATCGCCATCGCGCTGGGTGCTTTCCTGATGGCGTCACTCGTGGGCTTCAGCCGCATCTACCTGGGCGCGCATTACCTGAGCGATGTGCTGGCGGCCATGGCGGAAAGCTATGGCTGGCTGGCCATCTGTATCGCTGGCGTGTCGACCCTGCGCCGGCGCCGGCACATCCGGCAAACCAAATAAGGGGAAACGATCCTGAGCAAGATTGCAGTCATCATCAACGGGGGCGCCGGCTGCGGCTATGCGCCCGACTGGGCGCAGCAGCTCGAAGCGAAATTCGCCGCCGTGGGGCTCGATGCCGACATTACCTTGGCGCAAAGCGGCGCCGAGATGATTGCCACGGCCGAGCAAGCACTGCGCGATGGCGCGCCCATCGTCGTGGCCGGGGGAGGCGACGGCACCATCAATGCCGTCGCCTCCGTCGTTGTCGGCAGCGGCACGCCGTTCGGCGTCTTGCCGCTGGGCACATTGAACCATTTCGCCAAGGATTTGAATATTCCGCTCGAGCTTGATGCGGCGATTGCCAACGTGGCGCAGGGCGTGCCGCACCAGGTCGACGTGGGCGAAGTCAATGGCCGCATCTTCCTGAACAATTCCAGCCTGGGCCTGTATCCCGATATCGTGCGCGACCGCGAAAAGCAGCAGCGCCGGCTGGGACGGGGCAAGTGGCTCGCCTTCAGCTGGGCCCTGCTGGCCGCCTTGCGCCGCTATCCGTTCCTCAGCGTGCAATTGACACTCAACGACGCCGTGCATGCGCGGCGCACGCCTTTCGTCTTCATCGGTAATAATGAATACTTGATGGAAGGCTTGAATATCGGCGAGCGCGAGCGGCTTGATGGCGGCCAGCTGAGCCTGTACGTGGCGCAGCGTCCGGGCCGCCTGGGCTTGTTGAAGCTGGCATTGCACGCGCTGTTCGGCAAGTTGTCGCAGGCCAAGGATTTTGATGTGTTGACGGCCACCGACCTGGAAATCGCCACGCATCACCGCCGCCTGCGCGTGGCCACCGATGGCGAAGTGACCATCATGAATACGCCGCTGCAGTACCGCATCCGCACGGCCGCGCTGGCCGTGCTCGTGCCGGCGCCGGCACTTTCTGGGGAGTAAGACCATGCGTACCATCGTGCATTTGTCCGACTTGCATTTTGGCAGGGTCGATGCGGACCTGCTGGCGCCCTTGCGCGCACTGGTCGAGCGCCTGGAGCCTGACGTGGTGGTGGTCTCGGGCGACCTGACGCAACGCGCCCGCAGCGCCCAGTTCCAGCAGGCGCGGCACTTTCTCGACAGTTTGCCGGGGCCGCAGATCGTAGTGCCGGGCAACCATGACGTGCCGCTGTACAACGTCTTTTCCCGCTTCCTCACGCCGTTGGTGAAGTACCGGCGCCATGTGACGGACGATTTGTCGCCCGAATATGTGGACGAGGAAATCGCCGTGCTGGGCATCAACACGGCCCGTTCCCTGACGTTCAAGGATGGGCGCATCAGCCACGAGCAGATCGATTTCCTGCGTGAACGCCTGGGCAGTTTGCCGCCCGGTTTGACGCGCATCATCGTCACGCACCATCCATTCGACTTGCCGGAAAACTTCGACAAGGATGACCTGGTCGACCGCGCGCCGCAGGCGCTGCAAATGTTTTCCGAATGCGGCGTGGATTTGCTGCTGGCGGGACACTTGCATGCGAGCGTGGCGGGCAATACGGCCGAGCGCTACAAGATCGCCGGCTATGCTGCGCTGATGGTGCAGGCGGGCACGGCCACGTCCACGCGGGGCAGGGGCGAGTCGAACTCCTTCAATGTGCTGCGCGTGGAAAACAGCTGCATCCGGGTCGAGCGCTACAGCTGGAATGAGGACAGCGCCGACTTTGAAAAAGTCAGCACGGAAGCATTCGAGCGCCAGGGCGGCGTGTGGGCCAGCTTGCGGCCGCTGTAGGTTTCCCGTAGGTCGGATTGGCGCGGCGAAGCCGGGCCTAATCCGACAAGATTGTTGGCTTTGGTAATGGCTGTGGTGATGTCGGATTACGCTCCGCTAATCCGACCTACAGCCAGTAGTTCATGAAACGCGCCGCCCACTCCTTCATGCGGTCGGAGAGCGGCCGCGTTTCCCATTTCGCCTTGGTGATCTCTTCCGAGTCGCGCAAGTCTTCCTGGAAGGCGTTTTCCATTTCACGGCCGAAGCTGTCACCGAGCACGATCACGTTCAGTTCGCTGTTGTGCAGGAAGCTGCGCATGTCGATGTTGGTCGAGCCCACGGTCGACCAGGCGCCGTCGATGACGGCCGTCTTGGCGTGCAGCACGGCCAGTTTCAAATGAAAGATGCGGATGCCGCCAGCCAGCAGCTGGTCGTACAGCGCGTGTCCCGCATGGAACACGAGGCCGCTGTCGGACACGCCGGGAAGCACCACGGTGACGTCCACGCCCCGTTTCGCGGCGGCTACAAGTGCGTCGACCGTCTGCTGGTCGGGCACGAAATAGGCGGACGTGATGTGGATCGATTTCTTTGCTTCCTGGATGGCCAGGATGTACGCCTTGTAGATTTCGAAGCCACCCTCCGGCTCGCTGGCCACCACGCGCACCAGCTTGTCGCCCACTTCCGACAGGGTCGGGAAGTAACTGGCATCAGGCAAGTCGGCCTGGTCTTGTTGTGCCCAGGTGCGGATGAACAGCCACTGGAAGGCGGCCACGGCCGGGCCTTCCACTTTCACGTGGGTATCGCGCCAGCCCACGTCTTTCTTGTCCGTGGGTTTCGATTTCGAGCGGAACAGCGAGCTTTTCGCATAGGTATCGCTGATATTGATGCCGCCCGTAAACGCCATCTTGCCGTCGACGATCAACACCTTGCGGTGGTCGCGGTTGTTGATCTTCCAGTCGTCGCCCTTGAGCTTGGCGGGGTTGACGGGGTTGAACGCCACCAGGTGGATGCCGGCCGCGCGCATGCGGTCGAAGAACGCCTGCGGCACGCCGATGGTGCCCACGCTGTCGTAGATGACGTTGACCGTCACGCCCGCCTGCTGCTTTTCGATGAGCATGTCGGCAAATTTCAGGCCCAGCGGGTCCTGGTCGAAGATATACGTTTCCAGGTTGATGCTGGTCTTCGCTTCGCTGATGGCCTGGAACATGGCGGCCATGGTTTGCGGGCCGTCAAACAGCAGGGTCACCTTGTTGCCCTTGATTAAAGGCACGCCCGTGGCCGCCTCTTCCAGCGCGGCCTGGGTCTTCAAGTCCATGCCGGACTTGGCCCAGCGCTTGTTGAGCAGGGCGGCGCGGCTGTTGACGTTGAGCACGGCGCCCTTGCCCGTGATCACTTTGGGCTTGGCCACCGGCTCCAGGGTGGTATTGAGATTCTTGACATTGGGCAGCGAGGCGCATGCAGCCAGGGTCCAGCACAGCAGTAGGGCGGTGAGACAGGGTTGCATGCGCCGAGCGGTCATTTTTGAGCCTTGTTCGTCAGTGACAGGGTTGCCGACTCGTCAATCAGTGCCAGGGGTGGCGGGTTTTTCGAGCCGAAGAAGAAGACGATGGGCGAGCGCAGGAAGCGCTTGCCCAGAATCTTCAATAATTGCATGCCGTGCTTGAAGCGCACCTGGCGTGAACGCAGGGCCACCCACAGGGCCAGGCCGAAGCTGACCAGCAGGTTGGCCGTGCCGATGGCGAAGATGCCCGACAGCGACTTGACGGCCAGTTGCCAGCTCATGTTGTGGTCGAGGCCCACGAGGGCTGTCGCAAAGTTGGCGGCCGAGAAGGTGATGTGGCGGATATCGATCGGCAAGCCGATCAAAAAGCCCAGGGTGCCGATGGAGCCCAGCAGGATACCAAAATAGAAGTTACCCATCAGTCCGCCCAGGTTGTTTTCCAGGTACAGGCCCAGGCGTTGCAGGCGTTCCTGGCCGATTACCCGGCCCAGGCCGCGCAGTTGCGCGATGCGCTGCGCCCAGCGCGTGTACAGGGCCTGGTTGTCATAGTAGCCGGAAATCAGGCCGGCCACGAACAGGCACACGCCGGCGATCATGGCGTAGAAGATGGCGGGGCTGCCGATGGGGTCGATATCGTGCAGCAAGTGCATGGCTTTTTCGGGCGTCACCAGATTGTGCCCCGTGATCGCCTTGTAGCCGAGGGCGATCAGCCAGGCCGTAGGAATGGCGGTGGCCAGGTTGCCCAGCACGGCCATGTTTTGCGTGCGGAAGACCTTGTTGATCAGTTCGGCCATGCTGTCGAGGTCGATGTTCCGGCCGTCCTTGCTGTGCAGGCCTGCGGCGATGCGCGAGGCTGTCATGGCCGGTTGCTTGGTGGCCACCGTGAAGTGCAGCAAGTGGATGAACATGAAGCCGATCGAGTAATTCATGCTGAACATGAACGCTTCGACCAGCGGCGCCGAGCGCAGGTAGGACATCAATATCTTGAACAGGGCCATGAAGCCGATGATCACGCCCGCGCCGGCGGACGAGAGGAACATGGCGCCCATTTCGCGGCGGTTTTCCGCGATGTAGTGCTCGCCCGTACGGCTGGCGTTTTCCGTCACATTGCGCGCCAGCAAGTTGATATTGTCGGAAAACAGGTCGCTGACCTTGTACTTGTGGTTATGCGCGCGTATCAGTTCCAGCGCCAATCCGACGGCGCCCGCGCGGCGGCGGCTGACGGGCTGCGGGTGCAGCAAGTCCTGCGTGGCGTCGACGGTGATGGCGGCGATGTCCACGTTGTTCGATGCGGGCAGCTCGCCGCTCGTGTCGACGAGGAACAGCAGCTTGCGCAGGCGCTCGATGCTTTGCGCCAGCGCCACCAATAAATACGTGAGAGGAATGCTGGTGCCCTGGTACAGCGCCTTCTTGCGGATCTTGGCGATGACGGCGTCGCACTGGTCCAGCATCACCAGCAAATGGCGCGCGTCCTCGATGTGTTCGATATCGCCTTGTAGCAGGCTCGTGTAGGCGTCCAGGTAGGCGTTTACTTCCGTATTCTGCACCATGAACGGCGACTGGAACACTTCGATTTCATTGTGAAAACGCGTCAGTTCCGGTTCCAGGCCCATGGCGCAGACGCGGTAGGACAGGGTGCGGATGGCGTCGAGCATGCCAGGCAGCATGATGTTGCCATCGCCGACGGCCAGTTCGATCTCGTCGCTGGTCAGCACGTCGAACAGTTCCAGCCAGTCCGTGGCGGGCACGTTGCTGATCCATAAATAATCGGTCTTCAGGTACAGCACCTGGTCGAGCGCGTCGTTCAGGTATTCGTCGCCCAAGGCGGGCGGCAGCATGCGGTAGGCGATGCGGCGTTTCAATTCCGTGAAAAAACCGCTGTTCGACAGCACGCCGATATCGGTGTACAGGCTGGCGTGGCGGCGCGCTGCCAGCACGCGCAGCACGTATTCGTGCAGGGCGCGCGCTTGCGCGGGGTTACCTTTGAGAAGCTGGCGCAGGGTGCGCACGTTGGCAATCGCGGTAGCGCTGTCGTGGGAGCGCTTGGGACGCAGTGAGTTGAACAATTCCACCAGCAAGTCGATATTGCTGGAGTTGGGGTCAATGCGTTCGAGGATAGCTAGCATGCAGAAAAAACGGGCGAGCCGCTGTCGGTAAAACCAGTAGTGTACCGCCTGCGTCAGATCGCGCAACGTTCGCCACCGAACATTGCTTTACGGCAGGGCCTGCAATTACCGCCATTTTGCCGCAAATTGCCACAATCATGGTCAATCTTGCGTGTTGTCAGGGTACGACGCATTTCCCGGGACTAAACTGAAGTTTCTGTTGTACAACGCACGGATGGCTGGACAAAAAGCGGGGATAAGGTAACACTGAGATCAGACACACAGCGCATGTCCTGATCAATACCGGGAAGTTTCATTCACGTTACCGAGATATTTATCATGAAGACCTCGTATTTTGCGCTTGCTGTGATAGGGATGGGGCCTTTCGCGCTGGGCGCGACGGCCCAGGCTGCCGATGGCGCAGGCAGTGCCGCATCCAGTAACGTTGCCGTGTACGGCGTGCTCGACGCGGGCATCGTGGCCGAACGGGGCTGCGCCGCCAATTGCGCCGGCGCCAAGGTGTCCGGCGGTGTCGCCTCCGGTTCGCGCCTGGGCGTGCAGGGCCGCGAAGCGCTGGGCAATGACGTATCGGCCGTATTTACCCTGGAAGCGGGCATCCAGAACGACACGGGCCAGTCGGAAGAGGGCCGCTTGTTCGGCCGCCAGGCCTACGTGGGCCTGGACAGCCGCCTGGGCGCGCTGACCCTGGGGCGCCAGTACAACCTGCAATACCTGACCCTGACCGACGTGGCCGACCCGTTCAAGGGCGGCATGGCCGGCAGCGCCAGCAACCTGGCCGGCTACAGCGTGAAACGCTACGACAATACCGTCAAATACGTGACACCGGCCTTGCGCGGCGTGACCGCCAGCGCCATCTACAGCTTTGGCGAGTCGCCGTACAGCAGCGCCAACAACCGCGCCTATGGCGCCACCCTCGGCTATTCGTCCGGCGCAGTGAATGTCAGCGTGTCGCACCAGCGCAAGAACAACTTCATCCTCGCCTCCGGCACCTTGCCCGCCATCGACATGTCGGCCCGCAACACCCTCATCGCGGCGAACATTGACCTGAAAGTGGCCACCGCCTTTGCCGCCGTGGGCGTCAACAAGGGCTATGGCAGTTCGCCGTGGGACCCGAACAATGCCTACAGCTCGCTGGCCCTGTCGATGTCGTCGTCGGACAGCCGCGACACCTTGCTGGGCGTGTCCGTGCCCGTGGGCGGCTTCAAGCTGCTGGCCTCGTACGTGCGCAAGGACGACCGCGACCTGGCCGACCGCGACGCCAAGCAGGTGGCCGTCGGCCTCACGTATTCCCTGTCAAAGCGCAGCGATTTCTATGCCTCTTACGCGAAGATCCACAACAAGAATGGCGCCCGCTACACGGTGGGCAATGCCAGCGACGCGGGCCGTGGCGACGCCGCCTTCAACATGGGCTTCCGTCACGGTTTCTGACCAGCAGCGCTTGATGGCGCAGGACACGTTGCTCCCAGCCACTTGCCGTTGCTCGTCACATTCACCTGTTCCGGCGTGCCGCGCGCGCTGGTCGTCACCGCCAGCTGCATGTTGAACGCCTGCTCGCCGCTGAATATCACCTTGCCTTCGCCGCTCGATTTCGGATTCGCGCACGTGAATGACACCTGCATGCCGCCCGCGATGTCCTTGTTCTTCGAGGTGCAATCGCCGGGCTGGCCCGTGGGAATCTGCTTGCGCGCGGCCATTTCAGGCGTCACGCAAGCCGTCACGCGCACGGCGCCGCTGGCGTCCACGGTGGGCATGGCCATGCCGCGGCTGGCCGCCATGCTTTCCAGCTGCTTGCGTTGATCGGGAGGAAGGTTGCCCAGCTGCTGCAGCACCATGGACATGGCGTTGTCGGTGGCGGCGTCCGGCGACGCCATCTTGCTGTCGACCTGCCACAGGCCCGGTTTGATGGTGGGGGACGACGAGGCGGCCTGGGCGCTGGCCTGGCTGCCCAAGGCGGCGCAAGCCAGTAAACTGAGGCTTAGCAAAGAATGTTTCATGTTGGCGTCTCCAGAAAAGGCAGACCCCAGCATACGGCATGGCAAGCGGGGCACGCTTGCCATTGTGTTACAAACTGTGATCAGGCTCGATGCGGCGCACGTCCACGCAGGCGATGCGGCGCTCGTCCGCCTCGACGATTTCATAGCGCAAATCGTCGAGTTCCAGTACTTCGCCCACGGCCGGCATGTTTTCGAAATGCGCCAGCAGGAAGCCGGCCAGCGAGTTGTACTCGCCGTCTTCGCTGACCAGGGTTTCCGTTTCGAACACTTGCTCCAGGTAGTGCAGGTCCGTCGCGCCGTCGATGCGCCAGTGGCCGGGGCCCAGCACTTCCACGTCGGGCTGCTCGTCCTCGTCGGGGAATTCGCCGGCGATGGCTTCCAGGATGTCGATCGGCGTGAGCACGCCTTGCACGGTGCCGAACTCGTCGACCACCAGCACCAGCTGGCCGCGCGAGCGCTTCAGCGTTTCCATGGCTTTCAGCACGCCGGCCGCTTCCGGCACGACGACGGCTTCGCGCATGCTGGCCGGGTCGATCTTGCCGTGCGACACCAGGTCCTCGATCAGGTCCTTGCTGCGCGCGATGCCGACCACATTGTCGAGGTCGTCATTGCAGACGGGAATCATGCTGTGCGGCGTTTCACGCAGCAGTTGCAGCATCTTGTCGCTGCTGTCGTTCAGGTTGACCCACGACACGTCGCCGCGCGGCGTCATCACCGAGCGGATCGAGCGTTCGGCCAGGGTCAGCACGCCGCTGACCATGTTGCGCTCTTCCACGCCGAAGGCGGAGACGTCGGGCAATTCCTTGACTTCGTGCTCTTCGACGGTTTCGCGGCCCTTGCGCCCGCCCAGCAGGCTCAGGACGGCTTGCGCCGTGCGGTCGCGCAGCGGGGCGTTCGATTGCAGCTTGAGGAAGTTGCGGCGCGCCAGCTGGTTGAAGAACTCGATGACGATGGAGAAACCGATGGCCGCGTACAGATAGCCTTTCGGAATGTGGAAGCCCAGGCCTTCGGCCACCAGGGACAGGCCGATCATCAGCAAAAAGCTCAGGCACAGCACGACGACGGTGGGGTGGGCGTTGACGAAGCGCGTCAGCACCTTCGAGGCCAGCATCATGACGACGATGGAAATGACGACGGCCGCCATCATCACGTACAGGTTTTCCACCATGCCGACGGCCGTGATGACGGCGTCGAGCGAAAAGACGGCGTCGAGCACGACGATCTGCGCCACCACGAGGCCGAAGCCGGCGTAGACTTTCGGGCCCGTCTGGGCGTGCGTGACGCCTTCGAGGCGCTCGTGCAGCTCGCTGGTGGCCTTGAACAGCAGGAACAGGCCGCCGACGAGCAGGATCAGGTCGCGCCCCGAAAACGAGAATGTCAGTATGGAAAACAATGGCGTCGTCAGGGTGACCAGCCAGGAAATCAGCGAGAGCAGGCCCAGGCGCATGACGAGGGCCAGGGTCAGGCCCAGCACGCGTGCCTTGTCGCGCTGGTGCGGCGGCAGCTTTTCGGCCAGGATGGCGATGAAGATCAGGTTGTCGATACCCAGTACGATTTCCAGTACGACCAGCGTCAGCAGGCCGACCCAGATTGTCGGGTCAAATAACCATTCCATGTGTGTAACCTTGTAAAGTCAGTAAGTATCAAGCTTGCCTGGCGGCTAGTGCCCCGGGCGTGATGGGTGCTGCTGTGTTCGTTTCAGTGGCGGACGCGCGGCGGCCGGGTGGCCAGCCGCACGTCCGCTTCGGAAAGTGCGCCCGGTCCCGCTTGCCAAATGATGGCGTAAAACGGCACGGCCTGGCGCGAGGTCGGGTACAGCGTGATGGGGTCGTTGTCGCATTCGTCGGCGGCGCAGCTGTCGCCGGGCAATCCGGCATGGGCGCTGGGGTCAATGCAATCTGCGGCAGGCGTGGCGGCAACGCCGGCCACATCAAGGTGCTG
Source organism: Janthinobacterium sp. KBS0711 (assembly GCF_000988085.1). NCBI lineage: Bacteria > Pseudomonadati > Pseudomonadota > Betaproteobacteria > Burkholderiales > Oxalobacteraceae > Janthinobacterium > Janthinobacterium sp. KBS0711. The sequence continues at coordinate 210,169 of NZ_LBCO01000007.1, forward strand.
GAATGGGGAAGGGCTGGCGTAGGCCATGCTGGCGAACGCCTGGGGTAACGCGATGAAAACAAAAAGGCAGAGCAGGACGAGAGCTCGTCTCATATACAGGCAGATAGTTCTGGAACCGTGGAGTATAGCACGCGCACATAACAGCTTGATGACAGGGGCTTGCGTAACTGACAAGCATGACGTAAATTATGAAATGGCAATAATTTCACGTGGCGGCGAAGACGCAGCGCGAGCTCCGTGATCATTCTTGCACTCAGTATGTATTCCATGGCGCTTGCCGTTGCGCCTTGCCTAATCATGTAGTGTTACCAGGACCTTGCCTTGAAACCAATTACCGCCCTCCTGCTTGCCGCCGGCATCCTGTCGCCGTCGTTCATCCTGGCCGCCACTCCGTTGGAAGCCGCGCCGACCCAGAAAGCCGGCAAGGCTGCGCCGAACCGCGCCGCCGCCGTCAAGGTCACGTCCGTCGAAGGCATTACCGAATACCGGCTGGCCAATGGCTTGCGCGTGCTGCTGTTCCCGGACGCCAGCAAGCCGACATTGACCACCAACATCGTCTACCTGGTCGGTTCGCGCCATGAAAACTATGGCGAAACGGGCATGGCCCACTTGCTCGAGCACTTGCTGTTCAAGCCCAGCGCCAACTTCGGCATCAAGAAGGGCAGCAAAACCCCGGTCGAGATCCTGAACTCGACGGGGGCCGATTTCAACGGTACCACGTGGTACGACCGCACCAATTACTACGCCACTTTCCCCGCCAACGATGACAACCTGCGCCAGATGCTGGCCATGGAAGCGGACCGCATGGTCAACGCGGCCATCGACCAGAACGACCTGTGGAATCCAAAGACGCAGAAGGGCGAAATGACCGTCGTGCGCAACGAGTTCGAGATGGGCGAGAGCGACCCGATCGGCGTGACGAGCGAACGCATCCAGGCCATCGCCTACGACTGGCACAACTACGGCAAGTCGACCATCGGCGCCCGTTCCGACATCGAGCAGGTGAACATTCCCCGCCTGCGCGCGTTTTATCATAAATATTATCAGCCCGATAACGCCGTGCTGATGGTGGCGGGCCGCTTCGACGAAGCCAAGGTCTTGAAGCAGATTAATGAGCTGTTCGGCAAGATCCCGAAACCGACGCGCGTGATCGAGCCGACCTACACGGCCGAACCCGTGCAGGATGGCGAGCGCGCCGTGACGGTGCGCCGCAGCGGCGGCACGCAGTTCGTCGGCGCCGGCTACCACGTGGCGCCGTCCGGCAACCCGGACGCCGTCGCCATCGAGGTGCTGGGCCACGTGCTGACGGACGCACCGGCTGGCCGCCTGCACAAGGCGCTGGTGGAAACCAAGCTGGCCAGCAAGATTGAATACAACGCGGTGAGCAACCTGGAGCCTGGCTATAACCTGTTTGGCGCGCTGGTGCCCGTCGATGGCAACCTCGACGCGGCGCAAGCGGCCATGCTGAAAGTGCTGGAGGACTTGAAATCGCAACCTGTCACGGACGCGGAAGTGGCGCGCGTGAAACAGCAGCTGAACAAGCAGGTCGAACTGATCACGTCGAACACGGCGCGCATGACGATTGCCCTGACGGAATCGCTGGCGGCCGGCGACTGGCGCTTGTTCTTCCTGCAGCGCGACCAGCTCGACAAGCTGACGACGGCGCAGGTGCAGGCGGCGGCCGAGAAATACCTGAAGAGCTCGAACCGCACCTTGGGTCGTTTCATCCCCACCGATGCACCGGATCGCACCGTCGTGCCGGCCTACGCCGACGTGGCGCCGCAACTGGCCGGCTACACGGGCCGCGCCGTCGTGGCGCAGGGCGAGGCATTCGACCCGAGCCCTGACAATATCGAAGCGCGCACGACGCGCTTCACCTTGCCGAACGGCTTGAAGGGTGCCTTGCTGCCGAAGAAAACCAAGGGCAATACTGTCAGCGTCGTGTTGAAATTGCAGATCGGCAGCGAAGAGAGCTTGCGCGGCAAGGCGCAAGTGGGCAGCTACACGGCCAATCTGTTGTCGCGCGGCACGGATAAGCTGTCGCGCCAGGAAGTGAAGGACAAGTTCGACCAGCTGGGCACGCAAGTGGCCATCACGGGCGGCGCCGAGGGCGTCACCGCGATGCTGACGGGCAAGCGCGAGAACTTGCCGGCCGCCATGGACTTGCTGGCGCAAGTGCTGCAAAAGCCGGCCTTGAACGAAACGGAATTTTTGGAGTTGCAGCGCGAAAGAGTCGGCCGCGCGGAGCAGGAATTGCCTGAGCCCCAGCCGCTGGCCGTGAACGCCTTCCGCCGCCTGCTCGACGCGACGCCGGAAGGCCATGTGCGCCACGTGGCCACCTTGCCAGCCGAACTGGCGCAATGGAAAGCCATCAAGGTTACCGATGTGAAAGCCTTCCACGGCGCTTACTATGGCGCGTCGAACGCCACCTTTGCCGCCGTGGGCGACTTTGACCCGGCCGCGCTGAAGGCGCAAGTGGCCAGCCTGTACGGCGGCTGGAAGGCGCAGCAGCCGTACGTGCGCATTCTGGATGCCGTCAAGCCGGTCAGCGGCGAGAAAGTCACGCTGGAAACGCCGGACAAGGCCAACAGCGTGCTGTTCGCCATCCAGCCGATTCCCCTCAAGGATGACGCCGCCAGCTATCCGGCCCTGCTGATCGCCAACCACATGCTCGGTGGCGGCGCCTTGCGCAGCCGCCTGGCCGACCGCATCCGCCAGAAGGAAGGCCTGTCGTACGGCGTCGGTTCGCAAGTGAGCATCCCGTCGCGCGAGCCGGCCGGCTACTGGATGGCCTACGCCATCAGCGCGCCGCAAAACACGGTCAAGGTGGAAGCGGCCCTGCGCGAGGAAATCGCCAAGGTGCTGGCCGATGGCTTCACGGAAGCCGAACTGGTCGAAGCGAAGAAAGGCTGGCTGCAATCGGAAGAAGTGGGCCGCACGCAAGACGCGGGCCTGGCGCGCGAACTGGCCGGCTACCTGGCACAGGACCGCACCATGGCGTACGACAAGGACCTGGAAACGAAAGTGGCCGCCTTGACCCTGGCGCAAGTGAACCAGGGCCTGCGCGAATACCTGAAGCCAACGGCCGTCTCGGTGGTGACGGCAGGCGACTTTGCCAAGGTGGCGAAAGAGGGCGAAAGCGGCGCCAAGGCAACGACGTCGAAATAAGCTGTTTCAACTAAAAAAACCCGCCGGCAAGTTAGCTTGCCGGCGGGTTTTTTATTGATGCGTGTCAGCTTAGCGCGGAGCTAATTCCGCGACGTAAATCTCCACGCGGCGGTTGCGTGCGCGTCCCGATGCATCGGCATTCGAGGCGATCGGCTCGCGGGCGCCGCGGCCTTCCGTGACGACGCGGGTCGGCGAGACGCCGCGCATGGACAGGTAGTCGCGCGTGTGGGCCGCGCGTTCCACCGACAGCGGCTCGTTGATGGAATCGCTGCCCGTGCTGTCCGTATGGCCGATGATGCTGACCGTCGTGTTCGGGTTTTCATTCAGGGTGGCGGCAAAGCGGTCGAGGATGGGGCGGAAGTTGCCCTTGATGTCGGCGCGGTTGGTGTCGAAGGAAATGTCGCTCGGGATTTCCATTTTCAGGCGGTTATCGGCCGTTTGCGAGACTTGCACACCAGTACCCTGTGTCGCTTGTTCCATCGCGCGCTTCTGGTTTTCCATGCGGTTCGACCAGATATTGCCGACCACGGCGCCAGCTGCCGCACCCAGCAGGGCGCCGCCAGCCGTGCGGCCACTGCTGCCGCCACCGGTGGTGCCGCCGATCAAGGCACCGAGGCCCGCGCCGATGCCGGCGCCCGTGGCCGTGCCACGCTGCGTCGAAGACATGTCCGCGCAGCCGGTGGCGGCCAGTGCGATCACCAGCATGCCGATCAGGGATTTGGCGCCAGGGCCTTTTTTGAATGTTTCTTTCATGGATTTTCTCCTTGTTTTGTTATTGGGACATACCCAAGAATTACCTGCACACGTTACTGCAAAATGCGGCGACGTGCCAGTGCGCGCGCACTGCATGCAAAAGGCGGCAAAAGGGCGGCGCCCGTTTGCACGCGCGCCGCCCCCTGTCTGGCCAGTCAATTGGCCTCTATAAACCGCGCCCGCTGATCAAACGCAGCAGCACCATGATCACGGCGACCACCAGCAGAATATGAATGAAGCCGCCAATGGTATAGGAAGTTACCAGGCCCAGCAGCCAAAGAATAATGAGTACGACGGCGATTGTATACAGCATGATGTGTCCTCCGAGAGTAATGTGTGGATGACGGCGGCTGCCTTGGCCTTGCGCTGTCATCGGTTTTTGTCATTGCGCGGCGACTGGGTCGCTGAACGCTGATGCCATGACTTATTGTCTACTTTGTTTCTGAAATTTTCTGTACGGTGCCGTACACAAGCCTTATTTACCTGCCTTCTTTACCCAACTTGTTTTTTATTTCGCCAAATTCCGCTCGCGCAGCGGCGGCCGTTCCTGTTCGGCATCCATGCTCGGTATCCAGGCCAGCATGCCGGCCATGCCGACGGCGCCGGCCAGGCAGCTGACCATGCCGCCCGTCAACAGCAGCATGACGCCAAACACGGGCGCGCTCGCTTGCACGGGCGCCAGGTCCAGCGCGCAGAAGCCCAGCGCGGTGGCCAATATGCCGCCGCCGATAAAGCCGAGCCAGATCCGGCGACTGCCTGTCTTGTCGTTTTCCATCGCATCTCCTTGAAGACATCCGTTGAACTTTCTTGAATGCATCATCTCGCGGGAGGGCAAGCTCATCTGTACGCCAACGAACATTGTTAAAAAGAAAACGCCCGGACAGGCCGGGCGTGTGTTGAATTTGCAACTAATCGCGGCAGCGGCGCCGCCGCGGTTTGCTTAGCCCATGGCGCGCAAGCCGCCGTTGACGACGCGCACGCGGTCGCCCTGGCGCCAGTTCGGCGCGGCGCTCTGGTGCACGGTGCGCGTCTTGCCGTTATCGAGGCGCACGACGATGTTGTAGCTGCGCGTGGCGCGCACGCTGCCTTCGATCTGGTTGCCGGCCACGGCGCCGCCGACGGCGCCCAGCACGGTGGCCAGCTGCTTGCCGTGGCCGCCGCCTACCTGGTTGCCCAGCAAGCCGCCGACGACGGCGCCGCCGGCCGCGCCCACGCCGCTGCCTTCAGCGCGCGTATTGACTTCATGGATGGCTTCGATCACGCCGCAATTGCCGCACACTTGCGGCGCCGGGGCTGCCGCGTACTGTTGCTGTGGCTGCTGTTGCGGCTGGCGCAGGGGTTGTTGCTGTGGTTGCTGCTGTTGTTGCGGCGGCAGGGCGGCCAGCGGCTGCGCGCCGGCAGGCTGCAAGTTCGTTGACGGCTGGTTCGCCTGCAGGTTGGCCATCTGCTCCGCCGACGTGCTGGCCGCCAGCGGCTGGCTATCGCCCTGGGACGAGGGCAGCCAGCCCATCAGGGCCGCCGTGCCCACGCCGCAAAACAGCAGGACGGCGACGGCGGCGGCAAGTACCAGCGGATGGAGGGATTTGGTGGTGGTAGTCATGGAGAGCTCCTTGGTTTTTTTAAATAATGAAATGGGTAGTGCGTGTTATCCGTGCATGCAGCCAGTGTGCTGTACCGCTTGCCCCGCTTCCGTGCGTCACCGTACATACAGGGACGGTACTGCACCGTAGGCTAGGTAAAAATTATGTCGAGTTGTAACGACACCAAGGAAAAGCAATGCCACCAACGAACGCCAGCATGACCCTGTCCCGCGATACAGGCCGATCCGGCCTGGGGTCGCCCGTGGGTGCGCCTGACGCCGGCAACCGCTTGCTGGCCAGCCTGCCCGAGCACGATTTGCGGCACCTGACGGCGCTGTTCGATACCGTCACGGTCGAAGTCGGCGAGGTGCTGTACGAACCTGGCCAGCCTATCGGCCACATCTACTTTCCCGGCGACTGCCTGATCTCGCTGCTGGCCGTGGCGGAAGGCCGCATGACCCTGGAAGTGGGCTCCGTCGGCCGCGAAGGCGTCCTGGGCGCTTCCGTCGCGCTCGGTCATGACCTGGCGCAAGTGCGTGCCGTGGTGCAGCGTTCCGGCACGGCCAGCCGCATCGCACGGGCCGATTTCTGCGCCGAGTTCGCCCAGCTCGAGTCCCTGCAGCGCTTGCTGTACCGCTACACGGACACCCTGCTGGCGCAAGCCATCCAGATTGCCGTGTGCAGCCGTTTCCACGTGCTCGAAGCGCGCCTGGCCCGTTCGCTGCTGATCACGCGCGACCGCCTGCAGTCCGAAAAATTTCACCTCACGCATGAATTCCTCGCCCATACCCTGGGCGTGCGGCGGGTCGGCGTGACCAAGGCGGCCAGCGCGCTGCAACAGCAAAAACTCATCACTTACAGCCGCGGCAATATCGAAATCCTCGATTCGGCCGGCCTGGAAGCCGTTTCCTGCCGCTGCTACGAGCTGGTCAAGGATAGCGGCACCATCGGCATGGCCAACGTCTTCGTCTGATTTTCTTCGCTGGCTTTCATCCTGCTTGTTGTTAACCTTCTGCAGCAGACGCAAAAAAGCGGGGCAGGTGCCTGGGCACCCACCCCGCTTTCTTGATCAACGATTACTTCGGCTTGACCTGATTACCGATCACGCCGCCGACTGCGGCGCCGCCGACTGCGCCGACAGCGCTGCCGCCCGTCAGCACGGAGCCGGCAACGGCGCCGATACCAGCGCCGATGGCCGTGTTTTTATCCTGGCCGGACATGTTGGCGCAAGCCGTCAGGCTCAGCAGCAGGGCGGCAACGGAAGTGGTAGCGGCGATTTTTTTAATGATTTGCATGATAGTTCTCCTATGAATTCGGACCTCGTGGCGCCGGCATGGTATGGGCCGGATGACTTCGTGACGCCGTGTGTTTCAGGCACGATCACAGGATAGGATTGCGACAAGGCAGGGTCTGTTCGGCAACGCACATAGGTGTGTAACAATTGTAAAGGCACACACGCCGCGTTCAGCGCACCTTGCGTACGGCTTTCCCCGGCTTGGGGGCCACCGGCTTGACGCGCGCCTGGGCCAGCAGTGCCGCGCATTCGCTATCCTCGACGGGGCCGGCATTGACCAGCGGCAGCAGCGCCGCCACGGGCGCCACCACGGCCAGCGCCAGGGCGCCGCCGGCGCGCAGGGCCAGCACGCCCTTGTCGACGCTCACGTCGGGCTTGCTGAAAGTGCCATGCACATACAGGGGCGAGCGCAGCGAAAAGACGCGCAAGCCCTTGCTGTCCGGCCGCAAGGTCAGGTCCAGCCGTTCATCGGCCAGGTTCACCGTGCCATCGATATTCAGGACGGCGTCATCCGTGTCGACAATGAACTGGCGCGTGCGCATCAGCCCCTTGGTGACGGCGAAATCGGCGGCCATGCAGTTCAGCTTGACCTGCTTGTCGCCAGACAGTTTGGCCAGCACGACACTGCCGATATTCAAGCCCATTTCTTCCAGCAACAGCTTGCTGATGCTGCCCCGGTTGATCAGCGCGCGCACTTCGCCATTCGAGCTGCCCAGCAGGGTGGCGACGGAATTGCCCGTGGCCGACAGCGACGCGTCGCCATTGATTTCGCCCACGCTGGCCTGCAAGGCGGGCAGGCGGGGAAACAGCTGCTGGATGTGCAGATGGCGGGCGCTGGCCTTGAGTTCGGCGGCGATGCCGTTGGTGATGACCTTGCCACTACCGTCGAGCTTGATCTGCGACGTCAGGGTGCCGCCCGCCACGTTGAAGTTGAGCGGCGTCAATGACAGCACGCCGTCCGTCAGCACCACATGCGTGTCGAGCTTGCTGATCGGCAGCTCGGCGTCGCGCGTGATCTTGTCGGCCGTGTAGCGCACGTCGGCGTCCAGGCTGGTCCAGCGCTCCGTCTTGAACGTTTCCACCGGCAGCACGCGGCCGGCCGGCTGCGTCGAGGCCACGCCCCGTTCCTTCTTGCTGGCGCTGGAATCGGCGCCCACCAGCGGACCCAGATCGGAAAACTGCAGCAGGCGCGAGTGCACTTCACCCGTCAGGCGCTTGCGCGGCGTGCTGGCGGAAAAAGCCAGCTTGCCACTGATGTCGCTGGAACCCACCTTGCCGCTGAACTTGTCGTACACCCACTCGCCGCCGCGCGGCGCCAGGGTACCCGTCAAATGGCCTTCCGTGCTGAAGTGCGGCGTTTCCGGCAGCAGCACGCCCGTCAATGGATACAGGCGCGCCATGCTGGGCCCGGATAGCTTCAGGCGCACGTCGAGCGCTGCCAGATTGGCCGGGCGCGTCAATGTGCCTTCGATGGCCATGTTGTTGCCGCCCGCGCGCATGTCGGCCTGGATGGGGAAGGGCGTGCCTTGTTGCTGCAGCGACAGCACGCCGCCCGCCTTGCCGCCGCCCTTGACGGTTTCGCCATGATATTGGCCCGACAGCGTCCAGGCGATGCCGTAGCGCGCGTCGCCCGCGATGGTGTCGACATCGGCGCGCATGGCCGTTTTGCTGACGCCATCGTCCAAGGTCACGGTGCCCTTGCTGAACACCACGCTTTGCAATTCCAGCTGCCATGGCGACGGCTGGTCCTGCTTGTCGAAGGTCCAGTTGTTCTTGCCATCCTTATTGCGCAGCAAGCGCACCTGCGGCGTGTCGAAACGCAATTGCGGGATGATGATTTTCTTGTCCAGCAGGGCTAGCGGATTGAGCGAGAACGCCAGCTGGCTGACGCTGGCCAGCTGCGCTTCGTCATCCGTTCCTGCCATGGCGCTCGGGTTGCCCAGGCGCACATCCTTGGCCTGCAAATGCGGCCATGGCAAATAGTCGCGCCAGCCTTGTTGCCCCCCAGCCGTTGGCTGCTGCCATGTCAGCGCCAGGTCGCCCTCGATGGCAAACGGCCGACCCAGCGCTTCGCTGGCGCGCGCATTGAGCCAGGGCTTGGCGCGGTTCCAGTCCATGTTCATGAGGACGATGGCAGCGGTGACGGGCAGGGCGATCAACACGGCGGTGCTGGCGAGGGCGATTTTCTGGCGACGGGAGAGCGGCATAAGCAGGTTCTTTCTGGACAAGTAGTCATGATGCTACAGGAATCATCCTGAGGCCGGGGCCGTTTCAGGTTTTGCTGGCCGACATGTGCGCTAGCGCACGTTGCCCATGCAAGTATTGTCGATTTCCTACTCTATGTGCGGCACCGAACGGATATGCGGGGAGCCGGAGCCTATAACGTCTACATCAAACGCCGTTCCTGATTCCAGAGGCACCGACGTATGAACCCTAACGCTTAACATTCTCCAGGAGAAGAAAAATGACAAACCGAGATTTCAAAATATCCCCATTGGCCGCCTTGGCCGCTTGCGCCACCGCCGTTGTCCTGATGACGGGCTGTTCCAGCCTGAAAACGCCAGCCACGGCTGACGTTGCCGTGTCGCGCGCCGCCGTCGATAACGCCGCCAGTGCCGGCGCCGCCGACCTGGCCCCCGATGAAATGCGTTCGGCCCGCGAAAAAATGCGCATGGCCAACCAAGCCCTGAAAGACCGCGACTACAAGACGGCGCGCGAGCTGGCCGACCAGGCGCAAGCCGATGCCAAGCTGGCGCAAAGCAAGGCCAATTCGGCCAAGGCCACCAGCGCCGCCGATGAAATCAACGAGAACATCCGCGTCATGCGCGAAGAGCTCGACCGCGCCAATCAGCAAGCCCCAAAACAATAAGCAACAATAAGAACAGGATTCCATCATGAAAAAAGCTACCTACACCACCATTCCCGGCCTGCTGGCCATGGCCGCTTTGGTTGCCGCCTGCAGCTCCGCACCGACCACCACCAGCCTGCTCGACCAGACCCGCGGCGACTACATGGCGGCGCAATCGAACCCGATGGTGTCGACTTATGCGCCACGCGAATTCCGCGAAGCGAGCGCTGCGCTGGAAGCGGCAAACGCGGCCGCCACGCGCCAGGAAGATAGCGAAAAAGTCGACAAGCTGGCTTACCTGGCCAAGCAAAAGATAGCCACGGCGCAAGAAGTCGCCAAGCAGAAGGCTGCGGAAGCCGATATCGCCAACGCCGGCAAGCAGCGCGATCAATTGCGTCTCGATGCGCGCACGCAGCAGGCTGACCAGGCCACGGCCCGCGCCCAGTCGGCGCAAGCGGATGCGGAAGCGGCCAAGGCCCAGGCGCAAGCTGCCGAAGCGTCGGCCCGCGATGCGCAAGCCCGCGCCGCCGGACTCGAGGCGCAATTGGCCGACCTGGCCGCCAAGAAAACCGAGCGCGGCATGGTCATTACCTTGGGCGACGTGTTGTTTGGCACGGACAAGGCGAACCTGACGGCCGATGGCGCGAATACGGCCCGCAAGCTGGCCGACGTACTGAAAAACAACCCGCAGCGCACCGTGCTGATCGAAGGCTTTACGGATAGCACGGGCGGTTCCGCGCACAACCTGGAATTGTCGCAACGCCGCGCCGAATCCGTGCGCAATGCGCTGCTGGAGCAAGGCATCAGCCGTGACCGCATCGCCACCAAAGGCTATGGCGCCGCTTATCCGGCCGCCGGCAACGATACGGCGGCAAACCGCCAGCTGAATCGCCGGGTGGAAATCGTCTTGTCGGAAGATAACACCGCGATTCCCGCCCGCCGTTAAACGCCTTGGGGCGTTGTAAGCCAAAGGCAGCACCGGCCGAACCTTGGCCGGTGGATACCCACGCAAGTATTGAAAGGAAGCATCATGACACCAACATCTGTTGAGATTCCAGCTGGCATCGATACGGCGGCCATCCGCGCCGCCGCGAAAAATTTGGACGACGGCGCCGTGACGGCCGGCTACCAGGCCGACCGCGAGGAGTTAATTACCCTGCTGAATGGGGCGCTGGCCACCGAGCTGGTGTGTATTGCACGCTATAAACGCCATTACTACACCGTTAGCGGACGCGACAATGGCAGCATCAAGGCCGAGTTCCTTGAGCATGCGCAGCAGGAGCAGGAGCACGCCGACTGGCTGGCCGAACGCATCGTGCAATTGAATGGCAAGCCAGATTTTAATCCTGCAACATTGCTTGCGCGTAGCCATGCCGAGTATGATGACTCCGAAGACGTGCAGAGCATGGTGCGTGCCAATCTGATCGCGGAACGGGTAGCGATCGAGTCGTATCGCCAGATGATCATAAAAATCGGCGACAAAGACCCGACCACACGCCATTTGTTGATCAAAATCATGGCTGTTGAAGAAGAGCACGCCGATGATATGCGCGATCTAATGGAATAGTGTTTTTGAGTAAAGTAGGTATAGTAACTACATTCATCCACAGCTAAGGAGCTAAACCATGTTGGAAAACAATATCACCACCGTTAATAACGATGTCAAAACCCTCGTCAAGGATGCGCAAGCCCTGTTCAGCGCCGCTGCCGCCCTGACCGGCGAAAAAGCCGATGAAGTGCGCATCAAGGGCATGAAAACCTTGGACGCCGCCCTGGCCAAGGCGCATGAAGCGCAAGCGTCGGCCATCGTTGCCACCAAGCAGATGGCTGCCCAGGCAGATGGTTATGTCAAGGAAAACCCATGGCGCACGGTGGCCGTCGCCGCTGGCGTCGGCGTGCTGGTTGGCTTCATCCTGGGCCGCAAGTAATCCACTGTCAGGAGCGATATGGACAAGTCTGCTTCGTCTCACCAGGGGCCGGGATTGATCGGCTCAGTCGCCGGCCTGGCCAAAAACGCCGTCGGACTGATGTTGTCGCGGCTGGAACTGGCCACCATCGAACTGTCGGAAGTGCGCAATCACATGCTGCAGCTGGTTGTCATTTTCGCGCTGGCGACGGTGGCGGGCTTGTTTGCCATCGCTTACGGCAGCGTGCTGATCGTTTTCCTCGCCTGGGATAGCCTGGGCTGGAAGATCCTGGCGATCATGACGGTCGTGTTCATAATGCTGGCCATCGCGCTGGTCATGTATGCGCGCGCCATGCTGCGTCAAGGAAAGCTGTCCATGCCCGCCACGATGGCGGAATTGAAGGCCGACCGCGACATGCTGATGTAAGTGCCTTACGAGGAGAATTCATGTCGGAAAACGACAAACTGGCGGCGCAAGCCGCCCGCAAGCGCCTGCTGATCGCCCAGGGCGAAATGTACCGCGTGGGCATCGTGCATGCGCGCGCCAACGTGGGCTATGCATTGCGGCCCGAGTCCATGCTGCAGGGCGTGGTCGAGACGGCGGTCGGCTTTGCCGGCCACCGCGTCGAGTCCCTGCTGGCGCCGGGCGGCATGCGGCTGCAAGGCGCCATGCCGTATGTGCTGACGGCGCTATCGTTTATCGGACGCAAGAAGCTCGTCAAGCCGGCGCTGGTCCTCGTGGCCGTGGCCGCCGTAGCCGCCAGCTGGCTGCGCCGCAAGCGCTGAACGCCAGCCGTGTTGCACAGGAACGCCGTCATCGACGGCGTTTTTTTTGCCTGCACTCAAGGTCCGGCGCGTACTGACGCAATCCCTTACAATGATTCACGCCGTATTTCGCGCGGCGGACAGAGGGGCCATCTTGATGACGCATTCGAAGACACCGATCAATCAGTTAAATCCCTCGCGCCTGCGCATCGTGCTGGTGCTGCAGGGCGGCGGCGCACTGGGCGCCTACCAGGCTGGCGTCTACCATGCGCTGCACGAACATGGCCTGGCGCCCGACTGGGTGGTGGGCACCTCGATCGGCGCCATCAATGCCGCCATTCTGGCTGGTAACAAGCATGAAGACCGGCTCGTGCGTTTGAAGGAATTCTGGCAGCGCGTGGCGCACCGCGACAGCATCGACATGAACCTGGTATCGGACCAGCAGCGCCGCTCGAACATCTGGCTGGCCACGCTCGATACGGTATTGCGCGGCGTGCCCGGCTTTTTCAAGCCGCGCACTTTCAGCTTGTTTCCCGCTGGAATCGCCGTCAAGCCGGAAGAGGCGAGTTTTTATGACACCAGCGAACTGGCCAGCACCCTCGAGGAACTGGTCGATTTCGATTACCTGAACGAGCCCGGCGGCATGCGCCTGACGGTCAACGCCTTGCGCGTCAAATGCGGCAGCCTCACCAGTTTCGACAGCCAGCAGCAGCCCCTGACGGCCGATCATATCCGCGCCAGCGGCGCCTTGCCGCCCGGCTTTGCGGGCGTGCGCGTCGATGGCGATTTATATTGGGATGGCGGCCTGTACTCGAACACGCCGCTGGAAACCGTGCTCGACGACACGCCCCACGTTGACACCCTGGTCTTCATGGTGGACCTGTGGAGTTCGGAAGGGCCGGAACCGACCACCCTGGATGAGGTGCAGACGCGGCAAAAGGACGTCACCTTCGCGTCGCGCTCGAAGCGGCATATTGCCGATTATGTCAACACGCACACCTTGCAGCGCAAATTGCGCGAACTGTACGCCGGTCTGCCCGACACAAAGCACAACCGCCAGCAGACGCAAGAGCTGGTGGCGCTCGGTTGCGACAGCACCATGCACATCGTGCGCTTGCCGTATGCGGGGCGCGACTGGCACATGGCGGCCAAGGATATCAATTTCTCCAAGGGCTCGATCGAATGGCGCTGGGAGCAGGGCTACCAGGATGGCTTGCGCGCGATCAAGGCGGCCGGCTGGCTGGCCTTTGTCACGGAGGATACGCCGCTCGTGGTGCACGAATTGCCGCCTTACGAGCGCGACGCCGCTTAGTGACGCCTGTCAAAACCTGCTGCGCGTCGGTATAGGCGGCCTGCGATGCTCACCGGCTCGGCGCCCCCGTACAAAGTACGGTTGCGCTTCTTGGCCACCTCTCCCTTCCGCTCGCGACGGTTTTGCCAGGCGTTGCAAGAGTAAAGAGCAAGAGTACGGCGTATCGCTGCATCACTGCGGATGCGCCGCTACACGCAGTTTTTCCGCGTTCGCCATATCTTGCCGGTACGTGTCTTGCGCATCCTTCAGGCAGGTGGCACGCGCGGCGGACGGTTCGAGGCGGCAAGCTTTCTTGGCCTCGGCCAGGGCGGCGGCGATTTCCTTGCGCAGGGTGCGCAACTGGGCTTGCGCCGTGCTGTCTTCCTGGTACCAGCGTTGCGGGTCGCCCGGTTGCGGCGTGGTTGTCTGCGCCAATGCCAGCGGCGCCAGGCTGCAGGCGAACAGGGTCGCCAAGAGTGTGTTGTGGATAGTCATGATATTTCCTCCTTGAAATAAAAAAGGCGCCGTAGCGCCTTTTTTTACAACCTGCCCGTCAGTAATAGCAGGATCAGTATCACTACGACCAGGCCGGCGATGCCGCTGGGGCCGTAACCCCAGTTGCGGCTATGCGGCCAGGTGGGCAGGACGCCGACCAGGGCCAGGATCAAGATGATCAGAATGATGGTGCCCATGGTATCTCCTTGTTGGTGCATGGTCCGGCGCAGGCTTGCTGGCAAGCCCGGCCAGGGGATTAATAGCGGTAGACGCGGCCGTCAACGACGCGCACGCGGTTGCCCGGGCGCAAATCATTGGCGTTGTCCTGCACCACGGTACGGTATTCGCCGTTGTCGAGGCGTACGCTGATCTGGTAAGCCTGTGCCTGCTGTTTGCGGCCTTCGACCTGGTTGCCCACGACGCCGCCGGCGACAGCGCCGGCCACGGTGGCGGCCGTGCGTCCGCTGCCCGAACCGATGGTGTTGCCCAGCAGGGCGCCGGCGATGCCGCCGACCACGGCGCCGGCGCCGCTCGTTTGGCCGCTACCTTGCACGATCTGGATGGAGTCGACGGTGCCGTACATGGCGGACTCAGGCTGGTTGGCCGGGTAATATTGTTGTGACTGGGAAGGGCCGGTGGCGCAACCGCTGAGTACGGCGGTGGCGGCAAGCATCAGTGCAGCCAAAGTGGCGTTGGTTTTCATTTTATTCTCCTGACGAGGTGAGGGTGTAGTGCCATCTTAGTCATGCCCCCGTTCCCGGTCTGTACGCTGCCGCACGTACTTATTTGCGGTCGAAAATGCTATTGTTGGCCGGGATGATCCACTAAAACGTTGTTATTTCTCCCTATCCGCCTTCCGCTTTCAAAATAAATTACTTGTGTACGGCAGCGTACAGAAGAGAGGCGGCGATCCACGTAAAACGGTAGTCATGCCAAGCAGACATGCTTGGTACCACCAGGGAGAAATACAATATGAACAAGAATAAGCTTTTCACCGCCATCGTCGTCAGCCTGGCGTGCGCCGCCTGGGGCGGCCAGGCAGTGGCCGCCACGCCGGAAGCGAAAGCGGCCTACAAGGCGGCCAATGAACAGGCTGGCCTGAATTACAAGCTGGCGCATGCCGAGTGCGAAAAAATCACGGGCAACCCGAAGGATGTCTGCATCGCCGAAGCGAAGGCCGTGCGCACCTACGATGAAGCCGTGGCCCAGGCGCAATACACGAATACCCTGCGCGCCTACACCAAGGCGCGCATCAAGATTGCCGATGCCAATTACGACGTCGACCTGGCGCGCTGCAATGCGCTGACGGGCAACGACAAGGATGTCTGCGTCAAGCTGGCCAAGTCCACCAAGGTGGCGGCCCTGGCCGACGCCAAGGCGGACAAGAAAGTCATCGAAGCGCGCAGCGATGCGCGTGAAGCAAAAAGAAAAGCCGAGTACAAGGTCGCGACAGAAAAATGCGATGCATTAGCCGGCGCAGCCAAGGATGACTGTATCAAGGCTGCAAAAACCCAGTTTGGCTACTGAGCGCCCCAGGGCGCAATGTAATCAAGTTGGTATAAGAAGCTCATTGTGAGCACATTGATTGACCACTCCTAAGGAAAAAACCATGAAATTCACTAAATCTATCGCTACTGGCCTTTTCGTCGCTTCCCTGTTCGCCGTTGCAGGCTGCGCTTCGACCCCAACCAAGGAAGGCACGGGCGAGTACATCGACGATGCCGCGATCACCACCAAAGTGAAAGCCAGCATCTTCAACGAGCCTACCCTGAAATCGACGGAAATCAACGTTGAAACCTTCAAGGGCGTGGTTCAGCTGAGCGGTTTCGTGGCCCAGCCATCGGATGCCGCCAAAGCGGGCGAAGTTGCCCGTGGCGTCAAGGGCGTGAAGTCGGTGAAAAACGACATCCGCGTCAAGTAATGGCCTGACCTGCCGCAGCGGCCAGCCCATGGCTGATGCTGCGGCCCACCACCGACCGTCGCGGGAATCGCATGCATATCCAGCCTACAGATACCCCGCCCGAGCCGGTGGCGGCTGCCTCCACCGAGCCTGCCGGGCCACCTCCCGGCGCGCCCGTGGAGCAGCCAGACTCACCCTTGCGTTTGCCGCTGCATGTCAATGCGCGTGGCATGGCTCTGGGCATCATCGCCACCGTCAGCTTCATTTATGCGCTGCAGTGGGCACAGAAATTCCTCATTCCCGTCATTTTCGGCATTTTCATTGCCTATACACTCAATCCCGTCGTCGCCTGGCTGGAAAAGCTGCGCCTGCCGCGCGCCATCGGCGCCACGGCCGTCACGGCCCTGATCCTGTTCGGCTCCATCGTCGTGGTCGAGCGCGTGCAGGGCGAATTCGAATCCATCGTTGAAGAGTTGCCGGCCGCCACGCATAAACTGTCGCGCCTGATCGCCGCCAATACGGGCGGCAAGAACAGCACCTTCCAGAAGATGCAGGCCGTGGCCAATGAAATCGAGCAAGTAGCCGCCGGCGCCGAAGCGCGCCGCAACAACCGCCGCGCCGCTGCCGCCGAGGCGCCCAACTTCAAGATCATGGACTGGGTCTGGGCCGGTTCGCTGGGCCTGGTGGGCTTCCTCAGCCAGGCCACCATGGTCATCTTCCTCGTGTTTTTCTTGCTGCTGTCGGGCGATACCTTCAAGCGCAAGCTCGTCAAGCTGACGGGGCCGTCGCTGAGCCGCAAGAAGGTCACCGTGCACATCCTGGAAGACATCAACACGTCGATCCAGAACTATATGTTCATGCTGCTCGTCACGAATGTCTTGCTGGCCGTCCTGATGTGGATCGCCTTGCGCGTGATCGGCCTGGAAAATGCGGGCGCCTGGGCCATCGTGGCCGGCTTGCTGCACATCATGCCGTATTTCGGCCCCTTGCTCATCACCATCGCCACGGGCCTCGTCGCCTTCCTGCAATTCGAATCGCTGGAAATGGTCTTGCTGGTGACGGGTACGTCGATGGCCATCGCCACCCTGGTCGGCACCTTTGTCACCACCTGGATGACGGGGCGCATCGCCCGCATGAATCCCACGGCCGTGTTCATCAGCCTGCTGTTCTGGGGCTGGCTGTGGGGCGTCTGGGGCTTGCTGCTGGGCGTACCCATCATCGTCATCGTGAAGGTCGTGGCCGAACGCGTGCAGGGCATGGAAGTGGTAGCCGAGCTGCTGGGCGAGTAAGTTGAAGCTCAATAAGAAAAACGGCGCCCGCGGGCGCCGTTGTTGCGTGCAGACTGCTTACGACTGGTGGCGTTTGAGTATCTTGACTTGCACATCCCCGTCTTCCGTCTTCGGCATATCCTTCATGCTGCCAAGCTGCAGGGCGAACTGACGCGTGAATTCGGCGCCCAGGAAGAAGATTTGCGCCGAGTAGTACACCCACAGCAGCAGGGCCACCAGGGAACCGGCCGCGCCATAGCTGCTGGCCACGCCGCTATTGCCGATATACACGCCAATCGCATATTTCCCCAGTGAAAACATGAAGGCTGTGCCGATGGCCCCGATCAGCACGTCGCGCCAGGACAGGCGCACGCGCGGCAGCATTTTATAGATGACGGCAAACAGGCTGGCGATGACGGCAAAGCCGATCAGGTTCGACAGGATGGTAAACAGCACGGCCGTGTCCTTCCACACGCCTTCCCAGAAGTTGGCGAGGATGGCCATGGCCGCATTGACCACCAGCGACACCATCAGCAGGAAGGCCAGCACCAGCACCAGGCCGAAGGACAGCAGGCGCGTGCGCAGCATGTCCCAGGCGCCCGCTTCCTTCAGGGGCGGTACTTGCCAGATTTCATCGAGACTCGCTTTCAGTTCGGCAAAGACGCTGGTGGCGCCAAACAGCAGCAGGGCGCTCGCGATGAGGGTGGCGATGCGCCCCTGTTCATGGTTCTTCGCGCCGGCCAGTACGAGCTGGATGGCTTCGGCGCCCTGCGTGCCCAGCAAGCCCTGCAGTTGCCCCATCAGCTCGCCGCGCGCGGCGGCCGGGCCATAGAAAAAGCCGGCGATGGCGATCACCAGCACGAGGATGGGGGCGATGGAAAACAGGGTGTAATAGGCGAGGGCGGCGCCCTTGCTCGAGGCGCGGTGTTCCAGCCATTCGGTGACGGAACAGACGATGACACTGCGCATCTGCTTGCTGAACGGCGCCAGGCCGGCCAGTTTGGGATAGCGGGTAGAGAAATTCATGGTGGCTTTCAATGCAAAAAAGGGGCGCGAGCCCCTTTTTTTAATTCACAAGTGGCGTACCACTGTTCAGCTTATTGCACGCGGCGTTCGATGGTGATTTGTTCCACTTCAACGCGGCGGTTTGGTTCCAGGCACTTGATCAGGTCGGCACGTTTCTTGTTGTCGCAGGTGACGACAGGATTCGTGGAGCCCTTGCCTTCGGCCGTCAGGCGGTTGGCGGCGACACCGTGGGCGACCAGGTATTCCTTGACTGCATCAGCGCGCTGCTGCGACAGTTTCAGATTGTACTTGGGCGAACCGATGCGGTCGGCATAACCACTGATGACGACGTTGTTGACGTCTGGCGCTGCGGTCAGCACGCGGGCGATTTCGTCGAGCTTGGTCTGTGTCGGACCCAGCTTGGCGCTGTCGAACGCGAACAGTTCCGTTGCCGACATCGTCACTTTTTCAAAACGTGCAGGCGGCGGTGGCGGTGGTGGCGGCGGCACGACCACGACGACTTCTTCACGCACTGGCGGCGGTGGCGGTGGCGGCGGCGGTGCAGGCGGTTTGTCGAACGCGTAGTTCAGGCCCACGGTGACGTAGTAGTTATTGGACTTGCTGCTCGGGTCGAAGGTATTGCCGCGCAGGAAACCGTGCACGTTCCGCACGTCAGCCTGGAGGGACAGTTGCTCGGTGATGCTGGACTGGAAACCCAGGCCGACGCTGGCGTATGGCGAGCTCTTGCTGCGTTCACCGAAGGCGAAGCTGGTGTCCTTGTCGCGCTGCATGCCGGCACCGACCAGCAGGAAAGGACGGAAGGCTTTACGCGAGAACATGTACAAGCCGTCTACGCCCAGCGTATTTTGCTGGTAGCGCTGACCGCCATCCTTGGAACGGGCATACGTGGTGCCCAGCTGGATATCCCAGTCCTGGGAAACAGGCTTACCGAAACGCAAGCCTGCGCCATAACCGGTTTTATCCGTGGCGAAGTCGGAATCTGGCTTGAGTGCGTTGATGCTAGGTTGAATATACCAGGAGGGATTGATTTCCTGGGCCTGTGCGCCGAGGGCGGAGCACAGGACTGCGGCGGCAACGGCGATTTTTTTTAGATTATTCACAAGTAACTCCCAACGTTGATAAGAGATTTTCTCTACGGCATCAAAACACTTCTTGCTGCACATGCTATTGCTAGAGATCGACCACACTTCCAGGTGCGTTTTCTTGCGATAAATGCACTGCTGTTGGACTAGAGAATACGGATGCAGGTTCACCTGGTCGGTGCGCTGGCGCACAAAGCATTGTGGTATATCAATGGTGTTGCAGATTCACGACAAAGACTTTGGTGTTGAAAAAAACTAATTTGCTAGGTGAAACTTTTCCACGCGCGGCCACTTCCGGGCACCGCGGCAAGAGGCAATCGTACGACTTGTCACCTGCATGCCACTGTATATTAGCAACAATGATGAGCTTGATAACTAATATTACATTGATGTTGTATTCCTGCCGCGTTCTGTTGCTTTTCCGGGCTTCTGCCAGGCAACTTTTGCGCGCCGCAGCCAGCTCCGCCACTTTTCATCAAGGAGTCACTCGTGCCTGACCTGCCCCGTGTTTTTTCTTTCCCGCCGTTTGGCAAACTGGGCACTTTGTGCCTGCTGCTGTCGCTGGGCCTGGCATCGCCGGCCTGGGCCGATAGCGGTGTGTCCCTGTTTTCACCGAGCGGTACGGTCAAGGCCGTGCGTCAGGTGCGGGTCCAGTTCGCCACGCCGATGGTGCCGTTCGGCGACATGGGCTTGCCCGCGCCGTTCGCCATCGATTGCGGCAAGGCCGAGCCTGGCGCCGTGGCGGGCGCGGGGCGCTGGGCCGACGAGCGCAACTGGAATTTCGATTTCGAGCGCGACTTGCCGGCCGGCGTGGCCTGCAGTTTCACCTTGAAGCCGGGCCTGAAGGACCAGGCGGGCCAGGCCTTGCAGGGGACGGCGTCGTACCGCTTCTCCACGGGCGGCCCGGCCATCGTCGAGGCCGTACCGTATGACGGCCAGCCCTACATCGATGAAAACCAGATCTTCGTGCTGGGCCTGGATGCCGCGCCGAACGAGGCCAGCGTGGCCGCGAACGCGTATTGCCGCGCCGACGGCATCAATGAAAAGATTCCCGTGCGCCTGCTCAAAGGCAAGGAACTGGAGCAGGTATTGACCCTGCGCAAGAGCTTTCTCGACCGCTACCTGAGCGTGTATTTCAAGAAGCGGGGCGTCGTGTGGAAAGTGGGCATGCCCGTGGCCAGCAAGGGCGCGCCGCCGCTGCCCGTTACCGTGCTGCAATGCAAGCGCAGCTTCCCCGCCAACGCCAAGGTGTCGCTGGTGTGGGGCGAGGGCATCGCCAGCGCCAGCGGCATCGCCACGGAGAAGGCGCAGACCCTGCAGTTCAAGACGCGTCCCGACTTCACGGCCAAGTTCAGCTGCGAGCGCAGCAATCCGAAGGAGCAATGCATTCCCTTCCTGCCCATGCGCGTGCAGTTTTCGGCGCCCGTGAGCGCCGCGCAGGTGCGCGCCATGACCTTGAAGGGGGGCGGCAAGACGTATGCGCCGACGATTTCAAAAGAGGAAGAAAAGGCCGAATTCCTGTACAGCGCCGCCTTCAACGGCCCCTTTCCCGTGCAATCGAGTTTTGTCTTGAGCCTGCCGCCGAAACTGACGGATGACGCGGGCCGCGCCTTGCTCAACCGCGCGCGCTTCCCCATGACGGTGCGCACGGGCGAACAGCCGCCACTGCTGAAGTTCCCGGCCCCGTTCGGCATCATCGAGGCGAAGGGCGACGGCTTGCTGCCCGTCACCGTGCGCAATATCGAACCCGTGCTGTCGGGCAAGGAAGTCGCCCAGCCATCGGCTGCCGCCACGGGCGCCACCTTGCGCGTGCCCGACAATGACGACAAGTTCGTCATCGAGTGGATGCGGCGCCTGGCCGGCAATGGCGACGGGGGCGAATACTGGCAGCCGTACGCGCAATACGCGGGCAACATGAGCAAATCCGTGCTGGCGGGCGCGGCCGGCACGCGCCCCATCAGCCTGCCGCGCCCCGATGGCAAGAAAACCTTTGAAGTGATCGGCATCCCCTTGCAGAAACCGGGCTTTTACGTGGTCGAGCTGGCCAGCCCCATCCTCGGCAAGGTGCTGCTGGGCAAACCGACGACGGCCTACATCCGCACGGCCGCGCTGGTGACGAATCTGGCGGCCCACTTCAAGCATGGCGCGCAATCGTCGCTTGTGTGGGTGACGTCGCTCGACAAGGGCGCGCCTGTTGCGAAAGCGCAAGTGGCCGTGCGCGACTGCACCGGCAAGCTCCTGTGGCAAGGCGCCACGGGCGCGGACGGCGTGGCGCACATTTCCGGCGAGCTGGCCAATTCCAGCTGCAAGAACAATGGCCGCTACTTTATCAGTGCGCGCAGCGGCGGCGACATGACGTTCACGCTGTCGGACTGGGTGGGCGGCATCGAAGCCTGGCGTTTCAATTTGCCCACGGACGACACGCGCGCCGATAACACTCTGCTGGCCACGGTATTCGACCGCACCTTGCTGCGCGCCGGCGAAACCGTGCACATGAAGCATTTCATCCGCAAGCACACGGGCGAAGGCATGAGCCTGGTCGACAAGAACAACGGCCCCGGCAGCGCCACCTCCGTCGTCATCACGCACCAGGGCAGCGACCAGAACTACCAGCTGCCGCTGCGCTGGTCCGCCAGCGGCACGGCGGAAAGCGACTGGCTCATTCCCGCCGACGCCAAGCAGGGCGAATACAGCGTGACGATGGCGGGCCGCCCGTCCGGCAGTTTCCGCGTGGAAGCGTTCCGCGTGCCCACCATGAAAGCCGTGCTGCAGGGCCCGAAAGCGCCCGCCGTGCAGGCCAGGCAGCTGGCCCTTGATGCGCAAATCACGTATCTGGCCGGCGGCGCGGCCACCAACGCGCCCGTCAAGCTGCGCACGGTGCTGCAAGACAAGAGCGTGACGTTTGCCGATTATCCCGAGTACAGCTTCAGCAATGGCGACGTGAAGGAAGGCCTTGTGAAACAGGGCACCGGCTACGACGACGATGAAGGGGAGTGGCAGGATGAAGGCCATGGCGCGGCTGGTGCCGGTGCGGCTGCCGCGCGCACGCAAAGCTTGACCCTGGACAAGGCGGGCGGCGCGCGCATCGTCATCGACCAGCTGCCGCAGCTGTCCACGCCGCGCGACCTGGTGGCGGAAATGGCGTTCCAGGATGCGAATGGCGAGACTGCCTCGGTTGCCACGCGTGTACCGCTGTGGCCATCGAACTATGTGATTGGCATCAAGCCAGACGCCTGGGCCTTGAGCAAGGATGCCTTCAAGTTCACGGTCGCCGTGCTGGGCACCAATGGCAAGCCCGTGGCAAATGCACCGGTCGCCGTCGACTTCTTCCAGCGCAACAGTTATTCGCACCGCCGGCGCCTGATCGGCGGCTTCTATGCGTATGAAAACAGCAGCGAAGTGGTCAAGCTGGGCCCTGCGTGCTTGGGCAAGACGGATGGCAAGGGCCTGTTGATCTGCGACGTGAAGGCGCCCGCCAGCGGCAACCTGATTTTGCGCGCCAGCACGCAGGATGCATCCGGCAACGCGGCCGTCGCCAACCGCGAAACCTGGGTGGCCGGCAGCGGCGACTGGTGGTTCAACGCCAGCGACAATGACCGCATCGACGTGCTGCCGGAAAAGAAACGCTATGAACCGGGCCAGGAAGCGAGCTTGCAGGTGCGCATGCCGTTCCGCTCAGGCACGGCGCTGATCACGGTCGAGCGCGAAGGCATCCTCGACACCTATGTGCGCCAGCTCAATGGCCGGGAACCGGTGGTGAATATCCCTGTCAAACCGAATTACGCGCCGAATGTGTATGTGTCCGTGTTTGTCGTGCGGGGCAGGGTCGATGGCGTGCAGCCGACGGCCTTGGTCGACCTGGGCAAGCCGGCTTACAAGATGGGCATTGCGCCGCTGAACGTGGGGTGGCAGGCGCATGAACTGAACGTCATGGTGGTGTCCGACAAGGAAGTATATAAAACACGCGACAAGGCGGAAGTGTCCCTGCGCGTGCGCCGCGCCGATGGCAAGCCGTTGCCGGCAGGCGCCGAAGTGGCGCTGGCGGCCGTCGACACGGGCTTGCTGGAGCTGATGCCCAACGATAGCTGGAAGCTGCTCGATGCCATGATGGCGCAGCGCAGCTTGCAGGTGGAAACGGCGACGGCGCAGATGCAGGTGATCGGCAAGCGCCACTTCGGCCGCAAGGCTTTCCCGGCAGGCGGTGGCGGCGGCAAGGGCGCCAGCCGCGAACTGTTCGACACCCTGCTGTTCTGGAAGGGAACCGTCAAGCTTGACGCCAAGGGCGAAGCGACGGTGCAAGTGCCGCTCAATGACTCGCTGACGGCGTTCCGCATCGTCGCCATCGCCAGCGCCGGCAAGGAGTTGTTCGGCACGGGCAGCACGGACATCCGCAGCTCGCAAGACTTGATACTGATGTCGGGCTTGCCGACTCTCGTGCGTGAAGGCGACCAGTTGCGCGCAGGCTTCACCGTGCGCAACACCTCGGCCGCCTCCTTGAGCGTGGAACTGAACGCCAGCGCGGCCGGCAAGGCGTTGCCGCGCCAGAGTTTAACGTTGGCGGCGGGCGAAGCGCGCGAGGTGGGATGGGATTACCAGGTGCCGCTCGGCGCGCAGCAGATTGTGTGGGAGATCGGCGCCAAGGCGGGTAGTCATACCGATAAACTGAAAATCACGCAAAAGGTGGGCCAGGCCACGCCCGTGCGCACCTACCAGGCTACCTTGCAGCAGATCGACAAACCCATCAATATGTCCGTGCAGATGCCGGCCGGCGCCTTGCCGGGCCGGGGCGGTATCCAGACCAGCTTTGTCGCCAAGCTCGGCGGCGAGCTGCCTGGCGTGCGCGAGTACATGGCCGCCTACCCGTACACCTGCTTCGAGCAAAACACGTCGAAAGCCATCGCCCTGCAAGACGAGGAGGCGTGGAACAAGCTGGCCGCCAGCCTGCCCGCCTACCTGGATGGCGACGGCATGCTGAAATACTTCCCCATCATGGAGCAGGGCAGCGACAGCTTGACGGCCTACGTGCTGTCGGCAACCCGGGAAGCGGGCTATGCGATTCCGGAACAGACGAAAAACCGCATGGAAGCAGCCTTGACGGCTTTCGTGCAGGGCCGCATCGTGCGGCGTTCCGCGCTGGATACGACGGACCTGGCCGTGCGCAAGCTCGCCGCCCTGGAAGCGCTGTCGCGTTCCAATAAAGTGCCGCCCGATGCGCTGGAGAGCATCAGCATCAACCCGAACCTGTGGCCGACTTCCGCCGTCATCGATTGGAGCCTGTTGCTGCAACGCACGCCAGGCTTGGCGCGCCGCGATGCGCTGCTGGCCGAGGCGCAGCAGATACTGCGTTCACGCCTGAACTTCCAGGGCACGACCATGGGCTTTTCCACCGAGCGCAAGGATAACTGGTGGTGGCTGATGGTGTCCGGCGACGTCAACGCCAACCGCCTGTTGCTGGCCGTGATGGACAACCCGGCGTGGAAAGACGACATCGGCCGCCTCGTGCGCGGCAGCATGGGCCGCCAGAAAAAGGGCCGCTGGGATACGACGGTAGCCAACGCCTGGGGCACCCTGGCCATCAATAAATTCTCCGCCAAGTTCGAATCCATGCCAGTGACGGGCGCCAGCGCCGTCAAGCTGGGCGGCGATACGCAAGCGCTCGTATGGAATGGCGCGGCGAAAGTGGGGCCCGTGCTGCAAGCATGGCCGAAAGGCACGGACACCCTGGGCCTGGCACACAGCGGCACGGGCAAGCCTTGGGCCACCGTGCAAAGCCTGGCGGCCATCCCGCTCAAGGCGCCTGTTTCCAGCGGCTACACGATCAAGAAAACGATTACGCCAGTGGAACAGAAGGCGACAGGCCAGTGGTCGCGCGGCGACGTCTACCGTGTGCGCCTGGATTTGTCGGCGCAGGCGGACATGAGCTGGGTGGTGGTCGACGACCCGATTCCCGCCAGCGCCACCGTGCTGGGCAATGGCCTGGGTCGCGATTCGCAGCTGATGACGGCCGGCGAAAAATCCACTGGCTGGGTCTGGCCCACGTTCGAGGAGCGGGCCTTCGACGCCTTCCGTGCCTATTACGCGTTCGTGCCGAAAGGAAGCTGGAGCGTGGAATACACGGTGCGCCTGAACAATGCCGGGGATTTCAGCCTGCCGGCCACGCGCATTGAAGCCATGTATTCGCCCGAGATGTTTGGCGAGTCGCCGAACGCGAACGTTAAGGTGGCGCAGTGAAAGTTAAGGTTTTACTGATGGGCTGCCTGCTGGCCGGCCCGGTCTTTGCCGAGGCGGTCCTGACGCCCGCCCAGGTGCAGGCCGCCTACCGCAGTTCGGAAGCGCAGTTGCTGGATCGCAGCGGCGCGCCGCTGCAATCCTTGCGAGTGGACATGAAGGTGCGGCGCTTGCCGTGGGTGCCGCTGGCCGATATTTCACCCGCCGTGCAGCAAGCCGTGCTGCTGGCGGAAGACCAGCGCTTCATGCGCCATGGCGGCGTGGACGTGTCCGCGCTGGCCACGGCCGCCTGGGACAATCTGTTCTCCAAGAAACCTCGGGGAGCCTCGACCATCACCATGCAGCTGGCCGGCCAGCTGGACGCGGACTTGCAGGCGTCCTCGGGCGGACGCAGCCTGCGCCAGAAATGGGACCAGATGCGCGCCGCCCAGGCGATCGAAGACAGCTGGAGCAAGGCGCAGATTTTCGAAGCGTATTTGAACCTGGTCTCGTTCCGCGGCGAGCTGCAAGGCATCGCCTCCGCCTCGTACAGCCTGTTCGGCAAGGCGCCGTCGGGCCTGAACCAGACGGACGCCATCATCCTGGCCAGCCTCGTGCGCGCGCCGAACGCGCCGCCGGCCACCGTCACGCGGCGCGCCTGTACGCTGGCGAAAGAGTGGCGCATGGATAGCAGTTGCCAGCTGATCGGCCAGCGCGTGCAAACGGCCTTGCAGCGCAACGCGTTGTATGCGGAACTGGCGCCGGCGCCGCAAGTGGCGCAGCAACTGCTGAAGCAGCCGGGCGCGCAGGTCGCCAGCACGCTCGATGGCCCCTTGCAGCGTTTCGCGCAGGAAAACCTGCGCCAGCAACTGGCGTCCTTGCGCGAGCGCAATGTCAACGATGGCGCCATCATCGTGCTCGACAACCTCAGCGGCGAGATTCTCGCCTATGTCGGCAATGCGGGCGGCAGCCACGTCGATGGCGTGACGGCCCTGCGCCAGGCGGGATCGACATTAAAACCGTTCTTGTATGAACTGGCCATCGAGCGCCGGCTGATGACGGCCGCGTCCGTCATGGATGACTCGCCGCTCGACGTCGCCACGGCGTCGGGCATGTATGCGCCGCAAAACTACGACCGCAACTTCAAGGGGTATGTCAGCGCCCGCACCAGCCTTGCCAGTTCCCTCAACATTCCCGCCGTGCGCACGGTGCTGCTGACGGGCCAGGACGGCTTTTACAACCGTCTCAAGGAAGTGGGTTTGTCCAGCCTGACGGAACCGGCCGAGTACTACGGCCCCTCGCTGGCGCTGGGTTCATCTGAAGTGACCTTGCTGGAACTGGCCAACGCCTACCGCGCGCTGGCCAATGGCGGTCTGTACAGCACGGCCAGCCTGCAGCCTGGCCAAGCTGGCAAGGACCGGCGCCGTGTGATGGAGCCGGGCGCCGCCTTCATCGTCGGCGATATCCTGGCCGACCGCGCCGCGCGCAGCATGACGTTTGGCTTGCGCAACGAGCTGGGGACAAATTTCTGGAGCGCCGTCAAGACGGGCACGAGCAAGGACATGCGCGACAACTGGTGCATGGGCTACTCGGCGCGCTACACGGTGGGCGTGTGGGTGGGCAATTTCGACGGCAAGCCCATGTGGGACGTGTCGGGCGTGACGGGCGCCGCGCCCGTGTGGCGCGACGTCATGGATTACCTGCACAAGAACGTGCCCAGCCATGCCCCGAAAGCGCCATCAGGCGTGTTGCAGCAGATGGTGGCGTACCAGCCCGCACTGGAAGCGCCGCGCCGCGAATGGTTTATCGCCGGCACGGAAAGCCCCGTCATCGCCGTCTTGGGCGACACCGTGAAGCCGCCTGCCATCGTGTATCCGGCCGAAGACAGCATCCTCGCCATCGATCCCGACATCCCGCCAGCCTTGCAGCGGGTGTTCTTCCAAGCCCAGGGCAGCCACGCCTTGCGCTGGGTGCTCGACGGCAAGGATATGGGTGCGGCGCTTGACAGCATCAGCTGGCGCCCCGTGCCTGGCAAGCATGCGCTGGCGCTGGTCGATGATGCGGGCAGGACGGTGGCAAAGGTGGCGTTTCAGGTGCGGGGGAATGCGCTGGGGCAACTTGCCGCACAGGGAAAATAATCAGTTCGATGGATAATTCGCCGGGTCGATGGCCGGCGTGACGTAGTGCCGCAATACATCGCCGCCGTGCGGATGCTTTTGCGTGCGGCGCTTTTCATCCGACGGCGGACTGACCAGCACGATGGTTGCTTCCTCGTTGTTGCGCAAGTTCACCACCGCGCTGACGCCGCCATCGCGGTAGCTGCCCATCACGCCGATGGCCATTTGCACGAACAGGGTGGCCGCGCCCGTGTTGCCCAGGCGCTGATCCGTATCGATCCATTGCGCGGTATTGCCGCTGTCGAGTTCCGTACCGCCATTTTCTGCATGTTTCAGCAAGGTCTTGTGCAATGCGAGCAGCTGCGCCTGATTGCCACCCGTGGCGGCGACCAGGCGCGCCGGCGCGGCGGGTCGATCGGCATCCGGCAAGCTGTGCAAGGCTTGCTGCCAGCCCGCCTGCAAAGCTTGCTCGCGCTGGTCGCGGCGCGTGAGCGGCTTGCCGTGTTCATCTTTCATCCTGACAAACGTGGGCCTGTGGATGAAGCCGAAGGTGGGCAGGCGGTCCAGCTGCGCCAGTTGCTCCTTGTTGAACGGCACGGGAAACCAGGGCGTGGGTTGCCAGTCTTTTGGAGGGTGATACGTTTTGTGCTTGAGCCTGTCGACCATGCTGAAACTGCCCGTGCCGCGGATATCGGAGCGCTGCGCGAATTGCGCGGCGGCCGGGAGCCATTCGGCGATGCTGGGCTGGCGCCGGGTGATGGCTGTCGGATCGGTTTCCAGGCGTGCTTGCGGCACGGTTCCCATCAAATCGTAGTACGCCAGATACAGCCGCCGCGCTACGCCGTAGGTATTCAAGTCATCGACGCTGTCCTCGGGCGGGGCATCGTCATACGCAAACTTCCGCACAGCATCGATGCGATCACGGCGGGCCAGGACGAACAGGGCGGAGGCGTCGGGCATTTCGGGGATGTAGCGGCCGTCTCTTGTGAGCGGTGGCGAGTTGTCTGGGCTGTACAGATCGCGCGTGGGCATGCTGTCTTCTGAATTGAGCACGATGTAAGGCACGTCGGGATGGGCATCAAAAAAGGCGAATATGTCTTCCAGTATGCGGTCTGGGTGTTCGCTGAGGCGGCGCGGGCCGGAGGCAAACAAGTGCCAGTGCATACCGGATGACGTGGCGCCACCGGCCAGGCCTATGGCTGGCGAATCTGGGCGATCCAGCATGCGCGAATTAAAGATCGGTGGTTCCGCGTTAAAGACGGGAACACCGAAATACATGGGAGTATCCCTCGCCCCATTTTCCAGAGTGTCACCACCGCGGCCACCTGCTATCCCAGCTCTTTGCATGGCATCCCAGGTGTATTTTTCCTTGTCCTGTTCGCGGATGCTGGCATAGGCATTTCCCTTTTGCAGCGCCTCCCAAAGCTTGCCCTGGCGATACTTGTCCAGGGTGACGCCGAGGCCGATAACTTCCAGCACATATTCCCGTTTCTCCTGTTCACTGGGTATCGCGTGCTGTACTTGCAGCTTTGCGACGGCCGCAGGCTTGGACGAATGCAGCCAGCGAG
Organism: Janthinobacterium sp. KBS0711; assembly: GCF_000988085.1. Taxonomy (NCBI): domain Bacteria; kingdom Pseudomonadati; phylum Pseudomonadota; class Betaproteobacteria; order Burkholderiales; family Oxalobacteraceae; genus Janthinobacterium; species Janthinobacterium sp. KBS0711. Next base: position 239,437 of record NZ_LBCO01000007.1, read on the forward strand.
AACCGAGCAATGTGGCCGCTACAATGGGTGGAATCAGCAAGAGCCATTGCAGGTGCTTCCATATTTTGCTGCTCATCGTGGACTCCAATAAGAAAAGTGATGGGCTGATCAACAGAGACCCGAGCAGTGCCAACACGATGAGGGCTGCACCGAGTCGATATCGCAAGCGTGGAAATGAGCTTTTCATTTTGGGATATCGTCGCTTGGCTTGTGAACGACCGGCGTGACGACCGATTCGGTACGCCTGCCATTCACTGTTTCACAAACGACGGTAGACGGCAGGCCTGCTTGCAATGCGGGCACAAAGGCCGGTAACTCTCCCGAACTGTAATAATGGGCATTACCTTCAATGATTTGCTTGCGTTGTAGAGGTTCTGCCGTCCAATAGATTGCAAATTTTTTCATGAAATCCTCCCATCTCAGGATGGACTCTCTTATAGGATTTTTTTTGTCGTTTTGCAGCCGCCAATCCGCCACCGCACACAAATACCGGTAAAACTTCGGATCACTGCTCGCCTTCCCGCTGCCGATGGCCACGTCATACGCCGTCACGTTGCGGTGGTTGTCCGCGTTGCCGATGATGGCGCCGTGGAAGGATTTCGGGCTGACCTCGTTTTGCCAGCGCTTGCGCGCCTCGTTCGGGGTTTCTTCGCGGTTCACAAGCAGCTTGTCGCCGCCACCCGGATGGCGCGAGACGCGGTCGATTTTGCATTGGTCGCCCACTTCCTTGCCCAGGTTCAAGGCCTTTTCCACCTGATCGCGCTGGCCAGAGCCGAACATGCCGGCGCCGTATTCGGGGATGCGGTGCTGCAAGGGACGTGGGTCGGCAATGATTTCCTGCTTGCGCATCTGCAAACCTTTCTTGCTGGTCACCGCGATGGCCGCGTCGATCGGATCGACTTCCTCGCACGGTCCCTGCTGGTCGCGCGGCAGCTTGGCCTGGTCGGTATCCTTGGGGAGTTGCCCAGGGCGGATCTCGCCGCCATCCAGCACGGCTTTCATGGGCACGCGCAGCGCTTCGCCATTGATCGTGCGCAAGCCTTCGCGGCGACGCGCTTCCGTGGAAAAGATATTCCATTTGCCGGGTTTGACGGGCGGCCACTGTACCTCTTCATGGTTTCCGCGGTGGCCCCGGTTGGCGCCGGCCACGTGGGCATGATCGTCCTCGCCTTCCAGGCGCAGGGCGAAGTCGTGCGGCGGCAGGCCCACCAGCACCGGCCCGCTGTTTTTGCCGGCCGCATCGGGGCGCTGTTTGTTGGTAAACACGCGCTGGTAAAACCCTTTGCCCAGTTCTACCAGCGGCTGGCGGTGCTGGGATTCCTTGTCCCAGTAGGTGGGGCCATCACCCCAGATGCTTTTGTCCGTCTTGCCCTTGGTTTTGGACAGGCCATGACCGTCGATGTGGTCGGGTATGCCCTGCCAGCCGATGCCCTGCATATTATCCAGTGCCACCGTCATGTCTTCGGGGCAAAAGTACAGGTAGACCTTGCCCCGGTTGTCGCGGTCCGCTTCCGCGCGCCATGCAGCCCCCGCCATGCCATGGCAGACGGTGTGATCCTTGATGTGCGCAAAGGCGGGTGTGGCGTGCTTTTTTGCCACTACGCCCTGCACGATCTGCGCCAGGGTTTGCAGACGAGCATGCAGGGTCTGGCGGTTGTCGATGGCGTCGTACTGGCTTTCCATTGCCGCGTCTCTGCCGCCGCCGAAGATGCGGCTCGATTCCGCCGCGCCGAAAAACATCGTCGTGTCTTCCACCAGGCTGTAGGGCGGATGCGTGAGGATTAGCGTGTCGGCGGGCCGCTTGTTTTCGTCGAGCAGGAAGGCTTGCGCCAGCAGCGAGATGAGGCAGCCCTGACTGTGCGCGACGATGGAGACCACGTCGTTGCTGTCGTAATCGCGGATCATCGCGATGAGGGCCGCCAGGCGCTTGGCGGCCAGCACCATATACATGCGGCCCGGCGCCGTCATCAGCGGGCGTACGGGGTCGCCGCCCACGTCGTAGGGCGAAAACAGTCCCTTGTTCCACATGTCGGGCAGGGTATTGGTGGCATTGCCGAACGGGCCACCGTTCTTCGACATATCCTTGTCCAGGCGGTTGCCGTAGCGGTCTGTGTGCTGTCCGTTGACCACTTTGCTGGCGTTGCCTTGTTCGCGAAAGCCCCAGTAAAACGGGATGACGGGGCTGTACGTGGTGTCATCAGGCTGGCGCTTGAAGTAGACGGCGTCCGGATCGGCTATGATTTCACGCTTGTCGGCCTCCTGTGGCAAGCGGTAGGCGGCCGGGGTGAACACGTGGCCGCCGCCGTACATGCGCGCATCGAGTCCCTGGCAGAGTCCCTTTTCCACGGCGCTGAAACTAGTGCCGACGTCGTTGACGCCATGGATGACGATGACGTTGCCGGGCAGTTCAGGACGCACGCGCACGATGGCGTCGTTGAGGCGGCCGCAATGGAGCAGGGCGCTACTCTTGCCGCTGGTGTAGGGAAGTTTGGGATACGCCATCGCCGCTCCATGCTGACCAGACAGGACAGTGTAGAGGAGCGGGATGGCGGATTAATTGCGTTTACGCAAGCATTGCTGGAAAGAAGGTCGTCTTATGGCGCACTGAGGATCTTCGTCAGCGCAATGCGGTAAGCCGGCTGCACATCGCCATTGTTGTCCAGCTTGTCCGTCATGATCACGCCATAGCCTTGCGCGTACCACACGTATTCGCCGCTTTTGCCTTTGCTTTTTCCGCCCACATCATGCAGTTCGAACTTGCAGGCATCGGGGAAGCGGCGGCCGCCCAGTTCCAGGCGTTCCCAGCCCAGGAAGGTGATGGAGAAATTGCGCTCGTCCGTGCGGGTCGAGGTGGTGATCTTGTCGGACAGGCCCGCAAGCGGGTAGTGGGTGCTCGTTTGCGTGTCCGAAAATTGCACGCGCACCTCCTGGCCGGGGCGCATGTTGGCGGGGATGGCGGACTGCGGCGTGTAGACGTTCTTGCTGCGCACGGTGCCGTCTTCGTTGTAGTGGACGTTGCCCGTCAAGAACACCTGGCCATCGCGGATGTCCTGGTAGGACGTGGCCAGCAGCACGCCGCCGTTGAGGATCAGCTGCGTGCCCTTTTGTTTCTTGCCCTCGAAGGTTTCCTCGACGTTGACTTGTGCATCGCCATTGTTCTTGCTGAACTTGATGCCCGTCGTCAGTTCCATGCACTCGCCCACCGTGGGGGCCGCCTGTACGCTCGCGGCCGCCAATACGCCTGCCGCCATCATTCCACACCATGCTGCTTTCATTGTCTTCCTGGCTATCTTGTAAAGGCGCGATGATAGCGTGTCTGGAAGCAACGTGGCGCAGCGCTGGCCCTATTTCACGGGGGCGACGGGGATGCTGGGCGCCGCTGGCGTGGATGCTGGCGGCTCGGTGGGGGCGCCGCTGTGCGGTTTATCCACCGTGGGTTTGCCGCGCCGCGTGCGCTTGTCCGTGCGGGTTTTGCTGGTCTTGCCGTCGTGGACCAGCTTGCCTTTGTTGTCGAGCTTGTCGGAGGCATCCGATTGCTGGCCCGGGTCCTTGGCATTGTTGGTGTGGTTGCCCGTCTGGTTCAGATTCGTCGTCGACTGGGCTTGCACCCAGGCGCCGCCAACGGTCATCAGGGTGGCGGCCAGCAAGAGAGCGGGAGTTTTCATGGTGCGTGTCCTGTATCAAAGTTGGGAGTTGCTGTCGAGACTGGATTGTCACATGCGTGCCGTTGTATCCAAGTAGGAATATGCCGCATGCGCGTGTGAGCATATTGCCAGTGTTCACGCATGTTGGCACGCACGCAAGCGCAGGCGCCGCGCGCTCAGGCCGTCGCGCACGGACCATGCCAGCGAGATGGCGCCCATGGCGGCCAGCCACTGGCCGGGTCCGCCGGGCGGCAAGGCTTGCATGGCCGTCGGCAGGACCAGCCAGCCGGACAGCGTTTGCAGCAGCAGGGTGGCGATCACGCCCAGGTTAATGAATAGCAGGACGTGCAAGATGCGTTCGGGCACGGGCAGGCGGCGCGTATCGCCTTCGACCACGGTGTCGCGCAGCGAGACGAATATCTCCGCCAGCAGCAGTGCCACGGGCCACCAGGCCAGCCAGCCGTGCCAGCTGAACAGGCCCAGCGAGGGAAACAGCAGGCCGAAGATGACTTCGCGGGCGCTGTGCAGGCGCTGCTCGGCGGCTGCGCCTGGGCGCGACGGCAGCCGCACGAGCAACTCGTGGTTCAGGATGACGTCGGCCCCGCCCAGCAGGCCGTGCAGCAGCAACGCGGCCTGCAGCGCCGTCATGGCTATCCCGTGCCGCGTTGCTAGCGCTTAGCGGCCGGGCTGGCGCGGCGGCACCACGCCCGTGTTGCCCGACGTGCCAGAGGTGCCGCTATTGCCGGAAGTCCCCGATGTCCCTGACGTGCCCGAAGTTCCCGATGTGCCTGTACCGCCCGTATTGCCATTCATGTTTTGCGTACCGCTGCGCGCGGCGTTGCCTGCGGACTGGCCGGCGCTGCCCGAGGCGCCGCCGCCCGAGTTGGTGCCGCTGGTGGACTGCCCCGCGCTGGTCGATTGTCCCGTATCGTGATTGCGCGACTTGCCGGATTTCTGCTTCTGCTTCTTGTCATGCTTGCGCGGCGCCGTGTCGTCCTGTCGCGTATTTTGCTGCGTATCTTGCTGGGCCGCCGTGCCCGTGTTGCCCGTGTTGCCTGTGGTATTGCCGGTGCCCGTCGATTGCGCCTGTGCCAGGGCGCTTGCACTACCGAACAGCAGGATGGCCAGCATCAATGCGGATGGTTTCATGGGAACTCCTTCTCGTGGCTTGAAGTGGAGTCTCGATTCTGGCACGCGCGGACAGGCCGGCAAGTAGGAGCGCGCCGCCCGCGGCTGTGGGTGCATGGCTGGCCGTGGCGCAGGCGTCAGCGGAACTGCTCGGTTGAAATATCGAAACGCTTGAGCTTGTCGTACAGGGTTTTCTTGGGAATATTCAGGCTGGCTGCCGCATCGATGACGTTGCCATTGTGGCGGCGCAAGGCTTCCTCGATGATGGAAATCTCGAACGTGTCGACTTGCTCGGCCAGCGAGGCTTCGCGGCAGCCGGCCGGGCTCAGCGTGTCGTCAAGCAGGCCCAGCACGAAGCGGTCGGCCACGTTGTGCAGTTCGCGCACATTGCCGGCCCAGCGCTGCGCCATCAGGGACGCGATCAGTTCGCCGCTGACGAGGGCGGCCGGCTGGCTATAGCGCAGCGCTGCCTGCAGCACGAAAAATTCGAACAGCAGCGGGATATCCTCGCGCCGGTTGCGCAGGGCGGGCAGGGTCAGGCTGGCCACGTTCAGGCGGTAATACAGGTCGGGACGGAATTTCCCCTGTTCCGCCAGCACATTCAAATCTTCCTTGGCGGCGGCGATTACGCGGAAATTCACGGATATCAATTTGTTCGAGCCGAGCCGCTCCACTTGCCGCTCCTGCAGCACGCGCAGCAGTTTCACTTGCAGGGCCAGCGGCATGCTTTCGATTTCATCGAGGAACAGGGTGCCGCCGTTCGCGTACTCGATCTTGCCGATGCGCTGGCGCTGCGCGCCCGTAAACGCGCCTTCCTCGTGGCCGAACAGTTCCGATTCGAAGATCGATTCGGGCAGGGCGCCGCAATTGATCGCGACGAACGGGTGGTCGCGCCGCTCGCTGAAGTCGTGCAGGCAGCGGGCGATCAGTTCCTTGCCGGTTCCCGTTTCGCCGAGGATGATGATGTCGGCCGATTTCGGCGCCAGGTTCAGCACCAGCTGGCGCACCTTGGCCATGGCCGCGCTGCGGCCCACGATGCGCGCTTCGATGCCGACCCGCTGCTCGAGCTGGCGGCGCAAGTTCATGTTTTCCAGCACCAGGTGGCGCTTGTCGAGCGCGCGGCGGCACACTTCCACCAGCAAGTCGGCGGAAAACGGTTTTTCGATGAAGTCGTAGGCGCCACGGCGCATGGCGCCCACGGCCATCGACACGTCGCCATGTCCCGTGACGAGGATGACGGGCAGGCTGGCGTCCTGCGCCACGGCGATATCGAGCAGTTTCAAGCCATCCATGCCGGGCAGCTTGATGTCGCTCAATAAAATGCCCGCAAATTCGGGCACCAGATAGGGCAGCGCTTCCTCGGCCGTGGCGACGGCCGTCACTTGCAAGCCCGCCAGTTCCAGCGATTGCCGGGCGCCCTTGCGCACGACGGCGTCGTCTTCCACCAGCAGCACTTGCATGCCTTCAAAATTATTCTCGTGCATCAGATGATTCCTTGTCTCTCTCCCCCGGGTCGCAGCTCAGGGTGATGGTAAATTGTGCGCCGCCCCCTTCCTGCGCGCTGCGGTTGCGCACGGCCAGGGCGCTGCCGGCCGCCCGCAGTATGCCTGCGCTGATCGACAAACCCAAGCCCAGGCCGTGCTCCTTGGTGGTATAGAAGGGGTCGAATATCTTGTCGAGCGAGGCCAGCGGGATGCCGGGGCCATTATCGGTGATATGCAGCACGGCGAGGCTGCCTTCGCGGCGCACCTGGAACCAGATTTGCACGGGCTCGCTTTCCGGCACGGCATCCATGGCGTTCGTGATCAGATTGGTAAACACCTGTTCCAGGCCGATGGCGTTGCACAGCACGATGATGTCGTCCTCCAGCCAGCTTTCATGCAGGGTCAAACGCTGTGAGTTCTTGCGCGTGCGGATCTGCAGCATGGTTTGCGCAAATGCCTGGCGCACGCTGACGGGCTTGCGGGCATCGTCGCTGCGCCGCGCAAAGCCTTTCAGTTGCGACGTCACATAGCCGAGGCGCTTGACGAGGTCGGAAATGGTCGACAGGTTGTCGAGCGCATCGTCGATCTGGCCCCGCGCCAGAAACACCTTGGCATTGTCGGAAAACGTTTGCAGGGCGGCCAGCGGCTGGTTCAGCTCGTGCGTGACGCCAGCCGCCATCTGGCCGATGGCCGCCAGCTTGCCGCTTTGCACCAGTTCCGCCTGGGCATAGCGCAAGGTTTGCTCGGCCCGTTCGCGTTCCATCACCTCGGCTTGCAGGCGGCCGTTCGCGTGCACGAGGTCGGCCGTGCGCTGCTCGACCTTGATTTCCAGCTGTTCATAGGCGCGCGCCAGGGTTTGCTGCGCATTGAGCTTGTCGGCGATGCGGCGCCGGCGCTGGCGCGCATACATCAGGGCCAGCAGCAGCAAGGCCCAGCCCAGCGCGGCGGCGATGGCCGCGTTGCGCGCCGCCTCATTCACCTGGTCGAGTTCGGCCAGCACCGTGATCTGCCATTGCAGCGGGCCCAGCGCACGGTTCACGGCCAGGTAGTCGGCGCTGCCGGACAGGGCGGGGGTGTCACCCGTCTGCGGACGTTCCAGGGTCATCACGCTGGCGCCGTCGGCGAACTGGCGGCTGACGCGGTGCGGCAGGATGGGGAGATTTTCCTGCAGGAACTGGCGCTGTTCGCTGATGTCTTTCTTTGCGTCCGCCGACAGCGGGGCCAGGGTCTTGAACTTGAAGGCCGGCGTGGTGGCCAGGATGATCACGCCATTCGCATCCTTGACCCAGATCTGTTCGCCCGCGCCGGGCGTGCGCCACGATTGCTCGATCCAGTCCAGGTTGACCTTGGCGGCGACGATGCCGATGATGCGTCCGTCGCGCTGCACGGGCTGCGAAATGAAATAGCCGGCCTCGAAGGTGGAAAAGCCGATGCCGTAGAAGCGGCCGATGCCGCCTGCGATCGCATTCTTGAAATAGGGGCGGAAACCGTAGTTGACACCCACATACGAGCTGCGGTCCTGCCAGTTGCTCGACGCCAGGGTTGTGCCCTTGTCGTCGAGCACGTAGACGGCAAAGGCGCCCGCGCGGCGGTTCATGTCGACCAGGTAGGCGTTGATTTGCGTGACTTTATCGGCGCTGGGCTGCTCCAGCAATTGCGCCACCGCATCGCTCTGGGCCACGGCCAGGGGCAGGAATTCGTACTTGTTGAGGGCGCCGCCGATGGACGCCGCATACAGTTCCGCGCGCGAATCGAGGGTGCGGTGCAATTCGTCGAGCTGGCGCTGCTTGACCCAGGCATACGACGCCCACGTCAGCACGACCAGCGACCCCACGGCCAGCAGGGGGGCGAGTAGCTGTCTCAGGGGCCATTTGCCGGCTGCCATGGTGCTCCGTGTGTTTGTTTGTGGCAATCTGGGGTCAGACCCGGCGGGGGGATGCGCCCCAATGGGCCACATCCCGATCGCGAAGCGACTGACCCCATTATTTAATCAGCGGTACTTGCCATCGTCTCCGCATTGTGATGACGCTGCTGCTCTTCCATCACCATCTCGCCCAGCATGCGTTTCAGGCGGTTGAACTCGGGGTCGCTCGGGTCGCGCGGGCGGGGCAGGTCGATGGCCACGTCGCGCTTGATGGTGCCGGGACGGTAGGTCATGACGATGGTGCGGTCGGCCAAGTAGATCGATTCCTCGATCGAGTGCGTGACGAATACGATGGTGGTGCCGAAGACTTTCCAGATTTTCAGCAATTCATCTTGCAGGTTGCGCCGCGTCAAGGCGTCCAGCGCGCCGAACGGTTCATCCATCAGCATGATCGGCGAATCGAGGGCCAGCACGCGGGCAATCGCCACACGCTGGCGCATGCCGCCCGACAAGTCTTTCGGGTAGCGGGCACGGAATTCCGTCAAGCCCAGCATGCTCAGCAGCATGTCGACCCGTTCCTTGATCTCGGCCGGCGTCTTGCCGGCGATTTCCAGGCCGAAAGCGATATTGCTCTCAATGGTCATCCAGGGGAACAGCGCGTATTCCTGGAACACCATGCCGCGGTCGGGACCGGGTTCGGTGATCAGCTTGCCGCCGGCCAGGATCTGGCCCGACGTCGGCTGCGAAAAGCCGGCGATGGCGTTGAGCAAGGTCGACTTGCCGCAGCCGGACGGTCCCAGCAGACAGATGAACTCGCCGCTGGCGATTTCCAGGTTGATGTCCTTCAGGGCGATGACGTCCGCGCCGCCCGTGGTGAAGATTTTATTGACTGCGTTGATATTGATCGTGGTCATGGCCGTTCCTCTCAGTGTTCCAGGCCGCGGTGCCACTGCAGCAAATGATTATTCAGGGCATTCATGGCGATATCGATGGCCAGGCCGAACAGGCCGATGGTAAACATGCCGGCGATAATCTTGTCGGACCAGAAGTACTCGCGCGCTTCCAGGATGCGGAAACCGAGGCCGCTGTTGACGGCGATCATCTCCGCCACGATCACGACGATGAAGGCCGTGCCCATGCCGATGCGCGCGCCGGCCAAAATATACGGCGTGGCGGCCGGCAGGATGACGCGGCGGAACATCGTCATCTGGCTGGCGCCCAGGTTGCGCGCGGCGCGGATATAGATGCCGTCGACCTGGCGCACGCCGGCGATGGTATTCATCAGCACGGGGAAGAAGGAACCGATGCTGATCAGGAAGAAGGCGGGCGGATTGCCCAGGCCGAACCACAAAATTGCCAGCGGAATATAGGCGATCGGCGGAATCGGGCGCAGCACCTGCACCAGCGGATCGAACAGTTTGTAGATGGTCTTGTTGGTACCCATCAGCAAGCCCAGCGGCAAGGCCAGGCCGGCGCCGATGGCAAAGCCGCCCAGCACGCGCGACAGGCTGGCCCAGGCGTCGTGCGGCAGTTCGCCGGAGAACATCCACACCAGGTAATTGCCCGCTTCGGGCGTGTACGCTTCCATGGGGATCAGGTATTCATACCACTTCACGACCACGGCGACGGGCGAGGGCAGGATTTGCGGGTTGATCCAGCCGAACGTGGACATGGCTTGCCACAGCAGCAGCACGGCGACGGGCACGGCGGCGCCGTGCGCGAAGCGTTTCATCATTTGAATATTCATCGTGACACTTTCAGATTAGCGAGGCGCGTAGGATTTCTTGGCTTTTTCCAGCAGATCCAGCTTGACCCAATCCTGGGCTGCAGGCGCTTTGGCCATGCGGCCCACGCCGAATTTCACCATGTAGTCGGTGGTCAGCTGCACGTGGCTTTGCGTGATGTCTTCCGTGAAGATGGCGTTGTCGATGGCGTCGCGGTAATCGTCGGAGGTGATCTGGTTCTTGAACATCGATTCGCGCACGTATTTTTCCGCCAGTTTCGGGTCGGCCAGGAAGGCGCGCGTGGCAGCGACGAAGCAATCCATGAAGCGCTGGGCCACGGCCGGCTTTTCCTTGTACATTTTTTCCGTCATCACCAGCGCGCGCACGGGCTCGCCCAGCGGCGTGTCGTAGGGCTTGATGATGGCCGCGCCGTATTTCTTGTGGATGGCCTGGGTCGAGTACGGCTCGGACTGGCTCATGACGTCGATATCCTTGGTCAGCAGCGCCTGGTTCAAGTCGGGGTAGCCCATGTACAGGATCTGCACGTCCTTGCCCGGTTTGTCGGACCAGGTCAGCTTGGCCTTGGTCAGCTCGGCGAACAGCAGGATTTCCTGCGGGCCGCCGCGCGTGACGCCGACTTTCTTGCCTTTCAGGTCGGCGATGCCCTTGATGTTCAGGTCGGGACGGCCGACGATCTGCACGCCGCCCTTGGCAAAGCCGCCCACCAGATACACGGGCAAGCCCGTGGCGCGGCCCGTGATGGCCGCTTCCAGCGCGCTGGCGGACACGTCGATTTCGCCGGCGATCATGGCTGGCACGATGTCGAGGCCCTTGGCGAAGATGCGCTCTTCGATCTTCAGGTCGTATTTCGGCGCGATTTCCTTCATGTAGGCGACGGCGCCGTAATGGGCGAATTTCAGGTTGCCCAGGCGTACGGTATCGGCCGCGTGGACGGCCAGCGGAAATTGCGCGGCCAGGGCGACGGCGACGGCCAGTGCTTTGGTGTTGAGGAAGGACGAGATGCGGAAGGTGCGTGCCATGCTGTTGTCTCCAAAAGGTAGATGGTTTTTTATATTGGGTGAGGCCGCCGCTCTGATGACGGCTATGAAAATATAAAAGCATCTTCCGTGCCAGTGGAGCGCATTTTGACGTTTATTGCAAGTGATTGTTTATAAAGGTTTAATTTGAATCTATTGAAAATGGGAAATGGCGAGATTCCGCCTTTCCGCACGGCGAGGGGAAAGATTGTGCGGATTGCCGCATTTTGGCAGGCGGGTTCGGTATTGGATTGCGCATTCGGAGCAGGTGAACCTAAATGGCGTGGCCGACTCCAATCGTAAAAAAACGCGTTGCAAACAGGCTGGCAACGCGTAACTCCCCCGTGGAGTAGGGGCGGCGCCGCGCGGGCGCCTGATGGATCGGCTCGAGGTGTGCCGGGCTTACTTTGGCGTCGTGGCGGGCGGCAGGGCCGGTGCGGTGGCCGGATCGGTCAGCGGCGCAGGCGGCGTCGTGCTGCCGGGACCCGCTTCCGGCGTGGCTGGCGCGACGGGCGGCGGCATTACTTGTGGCGCGGAAGCGGGGTTGGGCGCCGTTTCGGGCAGCGGCGCTTCGGCCGGTTTTTTGCAGGCGGACAAGGTGATCAGGGCGGCGGCGGCCAGCAGACTAGGCATGTTCATGATGGTTCCTTTGCAAAGTATCAAGAAGTGGCGCGATGCGGGCGGCGGGTGCCGCGCGCGAAGCTTGAATTTATTGCAAGAATGCCGACGCTTCTGTTCGCTATTTCACTTTGTGCGCGAATGGGGCACAGCGTTTTTGGATGTCTTTTATAGATGTCGTCAGAGAAATAATTCAGCAAGGCAATATTTTTCACTTTCTTGCTTCTAATGTTCGTTAACGCACAGACCAGTGAGGAGCAGGATGGCATTCTGTGTCCAGACGCTCAGGATTCGTGGCGTTCTGGTATAAAAATTGCCAAGAACTTAACAATCCGGGCTACCGGCAATCGTTTAAAAGGAGTATTCAAATGCATGCAATGACTCAGTCTCACGTGAAGAGCGAATTAAAGGCAGCGCACCAGGAACTTCGTAGCCCCGAAAAAGGCTCGCAAATGGTAGAACGCGCAGCACCGATCCCCCCGGAACGCATGAATCCCATTTCCATGGCACCGATCGAGCGCGTGCGTTCGACGTCGGCCACCCTGCGCCGCATCGAAAACATGCAAAAGCTGATCGGCGAATTGTCGCTGCACGAGATGCTGGCCGACGAAATCGCCTGGTTCCTCAAGTTTTCGCCATCGGGCGCCCGCAAATATATCCGCGACCTGCGCGAAGCGGGCGTGATCGAACTGGCCCGCTACATCGAAGGCACCGCCACCTATCTGGGCAAGGCAGTGTACCAGCTGACGCCAGATCCTGAGCGCGTGCGCGCCTTCCTGGCCGCCATCGTACAGCCGAAACGCGAAGGCGCGCCACCGCGCAAGGACCGTCCAGGCTTGCGCGAGCAAAGCATGGCAGGCAGCGGCCGCCACTTCCACATCCTGGCCGATGACACGCATTACGCCATCCGCGTCAACCGCGGTCCCGTGACGCGCGATCCGTTGGTGGCAGCCTTGTTCGGTGCGCCGCAGCAAAAATCGGCTGAGTAAAAGCAGCTTCTGATCGGCCGCCTGGCGGCTGGCGGGCGGAATGCTTGTGGTTTTGATTCTCAGATGCATGTCGAAAGCCGGGTTGCAACCCGGCTTTTGGCGTTGGGGCAGGCCGTTTCATGCTGTCTGATTGAAAAGACTGCAAGCATCCCCATGTGGGCTGGACTGCTGCCCGCGACGCGCGGGTTCACTTGAAGGAGCTGTCCTTGTCTGCCTACGCCGTGTTTTCCTGCCCCCTTGCCCTCATCCTGAAGCGGGCCGCCGCATGAATCCGCTTCTGTGGATCGCCCTCGTCACGGCCGCCATCGTGTTTTCGCTGTGGTTTCCCCGCTGGCGCCTGAAGCGGGCCTTGGCGAAACCCTTGCCGGCTGAAGGCCTGGCCGTGCTGGAAAAGAATATCCCCGTGTATCCGCGCATGCCGGCCCCGCTGCAGGAGCAGTTGCGTCGTCTCGTCGTGCAATTCCTGTACCAGAAGAAATTCGTCGGTTGCGGCGGGCTGGAGATCACGGACGAGATGCGCTACACGATCGCCGGCCAGGCTTGCTTGCTGCTGCTGAACCGCCAGACGCAGGTGTATCCGGAACTCGACACCATCCTCGTGTACCCCACGGAATTCATCGTCACGCGCAATGAAGTGGGACCGGGCGGCGTGGTGACGCCATCGGCCAATGGTTTATTGGGCGAATCCTGGGGCGATGGCAGAGTGGTGCTGGCCTGGGACCACGTGCAGCGCGGTGCGGCCGACTGGACCGATGGCCACAATGTCGTGCTGCATGAATTTGCCCACCAGCTCGACAGCGAATCGGGCGCCGCGAATGGCGCACCGTATTTGCCCAGCGTGTCGAGCTACCGCAGCTGGGCCACGGTGCTGTCGCGCGACTTCGACAACCTGCGCCACGACGCCATCTACCAGCAGCACAGCGTGATGGACCATTACGGCGCCACGAATCCCGCCGAATTCTTTGCCGTGGCCACGGAAACCTTCTTTGAAAAGCCATATCAGATGGCCGAGCACCACGAGGAGCTGTACGCGCAATTCTTGCAATATTACAAGGTCGACCCGCGCGACTGGATGGCGCCGCCCGTGGAGCCCGAGCACATGGCCTCGCCGTTTCCCAACTACGCGGCACATTGGTAAGCGTTCAGCCCAGCAGCCGCCCTTTCAGCGCGGGATAGCTGCTGCGCGACACGGGGATGCCCGTGCTCGTCTGCGTGTCGAGCGCGTATTTGCCGCCCGCCGCGATCTGCAGCCTTTTGAAACCCAGGCTGTTGACGATGTAGGAGCGGTGCACGCGCAGGAAGTGGGGCGGCAGCAGGGCCATGAGCTTGTCGATAGGCAAGTCATGAAAACACTGTTCGCCGCTGCGCAGCACGATGTTGCTGTAGTGGCCATCGGCTTGCACATGGTCGATGTCGGCCATGGCGATCCATTCGAGCGCACCGCGTTTCTTGACGGCCAGCGAGGCCGCTTCCGTATGCCGTCCCGTATAGCGTTGCAGCGCCTTGTGCAGGCGCTCGCGGCTGAAAGGCTTGGCAACGAAGTCGAGCACACCGAATTCGAAGGCCGTGATCGAGCGTTCCGCGTGGGCCGAGACGATGATCGTCTGGAACGGGGCTGCCTGGGCCAGGCGCAGCAAGTCATAGCCGTCGGCGCCGTGCAGGTTCAGATCCAGCAGCAGCAAGTCGACCTGCTCCTGGGCCAGGGCGGTCAGCGCTTGCGGGACATTGTCATGCAGCACGAGATTGCCGAGGCGCACGCCGAAATGCGCGCGCACTTCGCGTTCGAGGCCTTGCGCGATCAGCGGTTCATCTTCCAATATCAACACATTCATGGCGCCGCCGGCAAGGTAAAGGTGAGGCGCCAGCCTGTTTGCTGCTGTTCGCCGGCATATTCAGACTCATAGCGTGCCGCATCGCCAAACACGGCGTGCAGGCTGGCGCGGATGTACTGTTCGCCCATGCCGCCGCCCGCATGCGCGCGCGCTTCGCCTTCGGGCAAGATTACGGTGAGCACCTGCGTTTGCGCATGGCGTGCGATGCGCAGGATAAAGGCCGCGCCGTGGCGGTAGCGGTTATGGCTGAACGCATTTTCCAGCGCCGTCAGCAAGATGGCGGGCGGCACGGTGATGCCCGCCGCTTCGCCATCGAGTTGCAGGCTGCACGGCTGCTGCAGCCGCGTGCCCATGATGCTCAGGTAATTCTCGCACAGGGCCAGTTCCTGCGTCAGGGCAATGCTGGGCTGTTGGGCGAATTCGTTGAGCATGCGCAACTCCGCACCCAGCGCCTCGATGAAGGTTTCGGCCGCCTGCGGCGACTGCGCGTTGAGTTCGCCGATCAGGCTGAGGGAATTCATCAGGAAATGCGGTTGCATGCTTTTGCGCAAGAGCTGGTTTTCCAGCTGCTGGGCGCGCGCCGCCTTGCTGCGTTCGCGCAGCAGCTGGGCCAGCAATTGCGCGCACAGGGGCAGCAGCAAAAAGCACACGACGAGGGCGAAGCCGCCTTCGGCAAACTGGCTGCCCGTCAGCAGGAACAGGGCGCACGAGGCCAGCGCGATCAAGGTGCCGCCGTGACTGCCCGGCAGGCGGCGCCAGAGGGCGCCCAGGTTGAGCGCCAGGCTCGCTGCCAGGCCCGTCAAAAACATCCACCAGCAGCGCGAGTCGAAATGCGCGGGCAGCGCGCCAGCCAGCGCGATGCCCGCCAGCAGCACGGCCGCCGCCAGCGGCCAGTGCGGCAGCCGGTATGCCGTATAAAAATACAGGGGCAGCAGGGCGGAAAACAGCCAGGTCAGGGCGCTGACGGCGTACAGGCGCGGCAAATGCATGGGATAGGCATAGCCGGCAACGCTGCGCCAGAGTTCCACCACCAGCAGCAGCGCCGCCACCAGGCACAGCGCGGCAAACATGGCCCAGTGCCGCTGTCGCTGGTACAGCGCCGTCAAGGCGAGGAAGAGCAGGGCGGCGGCGCCCAAGGCCCCGGCCAGCAGCAACGGCGGCAGCCGGTACCAGGCCAGCGCCGTGCGGTAGTCTTGCCGGTCGACCAGGTACAGTGCATACAATGGCGACGCCAGGCGGGCCGGCGCCTGCTGCGTCGACAGCAGCAGGCGCAGATGGTGCGTGCCCGTGGACAACTGCTGTGGCGTCAGGTGGATGGCGAAATCGATGTCGCCCGCGCGCTCCCCGCTGGCCTGGCTGGCCGGCTGGCCATTGCTGCCGATCAAGCTGCCATCGAGCCAGAATTCGCTGGCGGCCAGCGCCGACAGCACCAGCAGCTGGGTCGACGAGGGCGTGGCGGCCAGGGTGATATCGCGTTCGGCGCACAGCAGCTGGCCAGGCTTGAGCAGCTGGCGCAGCGAGGCGGCGGGCGTCGCAGCACTGACGCCGCAGGCGCGCCAGCCTTCGGCCAGCGATAGCCTGTCCATGCCCAAGGCGAAAGGGGGCACGGCCAGGCAGCACAGCAGCAGGTAGCGGAAGCAGGAGGGCATGGCGGGCATTGTAGCTGCTCATGTGCTACCCCTTTGCAACATTTTCATCGACTTCGGTGCCGTTCGTGCTGGCCACGTGCAGTTCGTGCACGGCCCGCCAACGGTGTGTAAAAGACACTTACCATGCATCAGTGCCGTGCTGTGGACACGGCCCTCACCATGGAATATTGATTATGCAAAGCAGCAAATACTACGGTTTCGCCGGCGCGCTGGCGCTGTTCTGCGGTGCGGCGCAGGCCGCTTCCGCTCCCTCTCCGGCGCTGGCCGCGCGCCTGGCCGACTTCGACGGCTGGGTGGCGCAACGCATGGACAAGGCACGCATCCCGGGCGTCACCGTCGGTTTCAGCCAGGGCGACGTGGAGTGGGTCAAAGGCTATGGCTATGCGGACCTGGAAAACCGTGTGCCGGCCACGGCCCGGTCCAGCTACCGGCTGGCGTCCGTCACCAAGCCCATGACGGCGGTGGCCATCCTGCAACTGGTCGAACAGGGCAAGATCGACCTGGATGCACCCGTGCAAACCTATGTGCCGTATTTCCCCGTCAAACCGTTTCCCGTGACGGTGCGCCAGTTGCTGGGCCACCTGGGCGGCATCGATGCTTACCGCAACAGCAAGGCGGAGAAGCACTTCAAGGAACACAAGGATACGCGCCAGTCCATCGCCGTCTTCGAACAGTTCGACCTGATCGCCGAACCGGGCACGCGCTTCCGCTACACCAGCTATGGCTACAACCTGCTGGGCGCCGTCATCGAGAGTGCCTCGGGCGAAAGCTATGGCGGCTACATGCGGCGCCACGTGTGGGGGCCGCTGGGCATGGACACCATCGTGATGGATGACCCGGACGCCGTGATCGCCCATCGCGTGCGCGGCTACCGGCTGGCCGGCAAGGAGTGGAAAAATGCGGAATTTGTCGACATCAGCAGCCGCTTTTCCGCCGGCGGCACGCGCGCCAGCGTGCCTGACATGCTGGCGTTCGGCAGGGGTGTGCATGAAGGCAAGGTACTGTCGGCGGCCAGCGTGGCTGCCATGGTGCAGCCGATGGCCACGCGCGCCGGCCGCTTGACGGACTATGGCATGGGCTGGGAAGTCGTCCCGACGGGCGGGCGCTACGCCATCGCCCACAGCGGCCAGCAGCCGGAAACCGTCACCTATCTGTACAGTTTTCCATCGCGCAAGCTGACCCTTGCCGTCGCCGCCAACCTCGAGCGCGTCAATCCCGAGGCGTTCGTGCAGCGCCTGTTCGAGGTGGTTACGGGCGAACCGTGGCAGCTGAACACGTATATCGCCGATGAGGACGCGCAGCGCGCGTACCAGGTGGCGCAAGGCCTGTTCGAGGAAGGCAGGTCATACGCGGAGCGCACGGATCAGCCGTATGCCGATGCGGCCGCCACGCGCGAAGCCTTTACGCAAATCAACCGGCAAGCGCTGGCGCCGGAGGCCAGGGCGGCGCGCGCCTTCATCGACGCGGCCCGCCATCCCGCAGGCGGCCGCGTGTTTCTCACGGCCGGCGCCAGCATGGCCAGGCAGTTGCGCGAGGCGGGCGTCGACCTGAATCAATACGCGCGCGGCGGCGCGCTGGCGTTTGCGCGCGACTATGTCCTGTTGTCGCAAGGCACAAAGGCCGGTGCCTTGCCCCGCTTCGATCCCGTTTTCGAGCAAGCCATCGTGGCCCTGGCTGGCAGCTGGGACCGCACGGCCGGCATCGCCTGGCCGGCCGCGCCCGCCTCCATCGACGCACTCGATGGCCAGCTGCGCACGGCCTTCCGCGGCCAGCGCGCCTATCCCGATTTCGTGCCCGAGCTGCAGGAACTGGCGCAAGCGTCGGCCGCGCGCGGCGAGGCGGAGGCGGCGCTGGCGGCCAGCCGCCTGGCCGTGGAACTGTATCCGCTCAGCGACCGCGCGCATGCGCTGCAAGGCTTGACCCTGCTGCGCGCCGGCAAGAAGGAAGCGGCCCTCGCGGCCCTGCGCCTGGCGCTGGAGCGCGATCCGCTGGGTGCGGCCAGTCCGGCGGCGCTGAACCTGGAAGCCTATCGGTTGAAAGGCAGCGGCGCCGTGGCGCAAGGCATGGCCGTGCTGCAAGCGGCCGTCAGCCTGCATCCGCGCGACGCGAATCTGCACGACAGCCTGGCCGATTTTTATGTGGAGCAAGGCTTGCGCCCGCAGGCCATCGAAGAGTACCGCCAGGCGCTGCAGCTCGACCCCCGCTATCCGGGCGCCGTGGGAGCCAAAGCGGCGATCATCCGTCTTGGCGGTGAGACGAAGGCGCTGGCGCCATAGATGAAATCTGCATAAACATGGGTGAAAAGATTCCTTTTTGGAAATAAGAGCGCCGCGGTCTAATGGCGGCATTCGTTATCCACCAGAGGAATCCCATGCAGACCCGTCTTCACTTCGCCGCGCTTCTTTTCACCACCATCGCCTTCACCCAGGTGGCGCAAGCGGACCAGCTGGCCAGCATCAAGGCGAAGGGCGAGCTGGTTTGCGGCACCCTGGGTACGGACGAGCCGAACAGTTTCATCGACGCCAGGTCGCGCCAGCTGGTCGGCTATGAAGTGGACTTGTGCCGCGCCATCGCCCAGGGCCTCGGCGTCAAACCGGTGATCAAGCAGCTGGCCGTGGCCGCCCGCATTCCCGAATTGCAGCAGGGCCGCATCGACATCCTGACGGCATCACTGACGCACAACAAGGAGCGTGAAGCGCTGATCGATTTTTCCCTGTCGACGTTTTACACGGGCCAGCGCGTGCTGGTCAAAAAGAGCAGCAATATCACGACGGTCGCTGGCCTGGCCGGAAAGAAAGTGCTGACCGTCAAGGGTGGCACGCAGGAGCCGAATATCCGCAAGGCCGTGCCCGGCGTGGACGTGGTGACGTTCGAGACGGCGGGCCAGGCGTACCTGGGTTTGCAGCAGGGAAAAGGCGCCGGCTATGTCGACGATGAAGTCTCGCTGCTCAACAACTACGCCAAGCTGGGCGCCGCGCAAAAAGACTATATCGTGCTGCCGCAAAACATCAGCCAGGAAGTGTTTGCCTTCGGCATCCGCAAGGGCGAGACGGGCGTGAAAACAGCCGTCGACAAGGTGCTGCGGGAACTGGAAAAATCCGGCGAGGCGGAAAAGCTGTTCTTCAAATGGTATGGCCCGACGAGCAATGTGAAATTCCAGAAACGCACATTTAGGATTGAATCGGACAAGATCGACGCCTGAACCTTGCCTGGCTCTTCCGCATGTTTGATCTGAACTTCTTGCTGGCCGGCGACTACCGCGACTGGCTGCTGTCCGGCCTGCTGTTGTCATTGCAACTGATGGGCATCACCTTGCTCCTGACCCTGCCGCTCGCGTGCGGCGTGGCCATGCTGCGCCTGGCGCCGTCGCGCCTGCTCAACGGGCTGGGCGCCGCGTATGTCGAGCTGATCCGCAACGTGCCCTTGCTGGCCCACTTCCTGTTCTGGTATTTCGGCGCGCCCGAATTGCTGCCCGACACGTGGAAGGAGCGCTTGTATGCCGGCAATATCGAAGCCGCCAGCGCCATCGCGGCCCTGACTTTGTACACGGCCGCCTACATGGCGGAAGACATCCGCAGCGGCATCCGCGCCATACCAGCCCAGCAATTCGAAGCGGGCCGGGCGCTGGGTTTCGGTTTTCTTGCCACCATGCGCCTGTGCATCGTGCCGCAGGCACTGCGCCTGGCCGCGCCACCCCTGCTGTCGCAAACCCTGAACCTGTGGCAAAACACGAGCATCGCCACCGTCATCGGCGTGGCCGAGCTGATGTACCAGACGCAGCGCGTGGAAGCGGCCTCGTTCCGCAGCGTGGACGCGTTTGTCTTCGCCAGCGCGGCGTATCTGGCCGTTTCGCTGCTCATCGCGGGCCTGGCGGCCTTGCTGCAAAAGAAGGTGTCCTGATGCTGGAACTGCTCCACGATTATTGGCTGTATTTTCTCGTCGGCCGCTATCCCGAGGGGCCGCTGGGCGGCCTCGCATTGACGGTGCTGCTGGCCAGCCTGGCGTTGGTGCTCAGTCTGCCGTTCGGCTTGCTGCTGGGGCTGGCGCGCCTCAGTCCCTGGCGGCTGCTGCGCTGGCCCGTCGCCGCGCTGATCCACGTGGTACGGGGCATCCCCTTGCTGCTCGTCATCTTCTGGGCCTATTTCTTCCTGCCCAGCATTACCGGCCATGAAAGCGGACAGTTCGGCACCATGCTGGCGGCCCTCGTCATTTTCGACGGCATTTATCTGGCGGAAATCGTGCGGGCCGGCGTGCAAGCCGTGCCCAAGGGGCAGGTGGAGGCGGCCCGTTCCCTGGGCTTGACTTATCTGGACAGCATGCGCCAGGTCGTGCTGCCGCAGGCGCTGCGCCACATGCTGCCTTCGCTGGTCAACCAGTTCGTCTCGACCATCAAGGAAACGTCGCTGGGAACCATCATCGGCCTGGCTGAAGTGTCGTTCATCGCTACGCAAGTCAATGGCCTGGTGCTGACGAAACCCGTGCAAGTGTATTTCCTGCTGGGCATGACGTATTTTGCTTTATGTTTCAGCCTGTCGCGCGCCGCCTTCTGGCTCGAGCGGCGCCAGGCGCGTCTCTTGAAAGCGGCAGCATGATCAACTTTGACAACGTCAATAAATACTATGGCGATTATCACGCCTTGAATGGCATCAACGAGCATGTGGCCAAGGGCGAGGTGCTGGTCGTGTGCGGGCCGTCCGGCTCCGGCAAGTCGACCCTGATCCGCACCCTCAACCGCCTCGAAGCGATTGCTTCGGGCCGTATCACGGTGGCGGGCCAGGACATTTACGCGCCGGGGCTGGACGTGAATGCCTTCCGCTCGCATATCGGTTTTGTGTTCCAGCAATTCAACCTGTTCCCGCATTTGTCCGTGCTGGACAATTGCACGCTGGCGCCGCAGCGCCTGCGCGGCCTGACCCGGCGCGAGGCGGAAGAGCGGGCGCTGGCCTTGCTGGAACGGGTGGGCCTCGCGCACAAGGCGCGCGCCATGCCGGCGGCCCTGTCGGGCGGCCAGCAGCAGCGCGTGGCCATCGCCCGCGCGCTGGCCATGCAGCCGCCGCTGATGCTGTTCGACGAACCGACCAGCGCCTTGGACCCGGAAATGGTGGGCGAGGTGCTGCAAGTGATGCGCGACTTGGCGCAGGGCGGCATGACGATGGTGTGCGTGACGCATGAGATGGGCTTTGCGCGCGACGTGGCGGACCGGGTCTGGTTCATGGACCACGGGCAAGTGCTGGAACGGGCCACGCCCGGGGATTTCTTTGTGCGGCCGCAACATGCGCGCGCACAACAATTCCTGTCCGATATCCGCAGCCCGTTCGGCGCGGCCGCATGATTGGCGGCTGTGTGCGCAAGCGAACGGTATTTCGCCGGCGGCAAGCGCACGCTAGCCAGGCAAGCGGCGCACGGTGCGCCAGCAGCCGACCAGGAGGGCCGTACCATGTCACGCATCATCGCAGGTCATTTTCAGTTGCAGGAACAGATAGACGCCGCGCGCGCGGCCCTGAACCAGGCGGGCTTTCCCGATAGCCGCATCAGTTCCTTCTTTGTCAACCAGCCGGGTCAGCACGACTTGCATGCGCTCGGCGGCGACCGCGACATGTCGCCGGGCGCGAAAGAGACGCCGGAGGGCGTCGCCGAAGGCGTGGCCGTCGGGGCTGCCGTGGGTGCGGGCATCGGCGCGGCCACCACCCTGGCGACAGGGCCGCTGGGCCCGGTGGTGGGAGCGCTGGTGGGCGCCCACGTGGGTTCGCTCTACAGTTTCAACAAGATGAAGGATGCGGGCGAGTCCGAAGAAAATGGCGAGGGGAATGGCGAAAACCGCCGCCAGCCCCGTCATCCGGGCATGCTGATCGCCGTCGCGCTGGGCGGTCCCGACGAGCGCGAACGGGCGCTCGAGGCGCTGCACCGGCTGGGCGCCGAGCATATCGAGGAAGCGGAAGGCACGATCGCCAATGGCGACTGGCATGATTTCGACCCGCTCAGCATACCCGTGCTGGTGGCGTGAACCGGCGCACCAGCCGTGGAATATGCATAAATTCCGCGCTGCATGAAATTTAGGTATGATCCTTGTTAGTATTCGTAATTATTGGTAAACAATGCCGACAGGGATAGTTTCCGCGCGCCCCAAGTGACACTGGACCAAGGTGACTGCCTGTAGTACTTGCCTCGCATGCTAACGAGTATGAATAGGAGGTCGCGTCATGACACAGGCATGGTTCATTCTGACACGGGCCGATGGGCGCGACATCTGCGCGCCCTCGCCGGCACAGCTGGCCGATGCGCTGGCCGAGGTCTACCGTGGTGGTGCGCCGGACGGCAGCCCAGCCGCCGTCCTGTTGCGCTTCGGCTACGACGATGGTTTGATGTATCAGGTCGAGGTCGCTAGCGGAGGCGAAGTCACTTTCGAGGAATGGTCGGACCGCGATTGCGAAATCGCCCTGGCCACGCCGCGCCACATGTCGGCCCTGCCGCAGGACGACGCCCTGCAGCTGTGGCAGTGGTTGGCGCAGCGCCAGGTGGCGAAGATCCGCAGCCAGCCCTGGCAGGGCGGCTAGCCCGCCCCTTTGAATAATCCCTAGTGCGCCATCAGCACGGGGATCGTCATGCTTTGCAGAATCGTGCGCGTGACGCCACCGAGGATGGTTTCGCGCAGGCGCGAATGGCCATACGCTCCCATCACCAGCAAGTCGGCCGACAGGTCGGCAGCCTGCGACAGCAGCGCTTCGCCGATATCGCCGCGCCGCACGCCACCGCCATCGAGCAAATGCAGCCGCGCTTCCACGCCGTGGCGCGCCAGGTATTGCGTCAGTTCCGCGCCCGGTTGTTCGCCGTGCTCGGCGGCATGCACCTGGGCGTCAAAGATGGCCACGTGGACTTGCCCGGCGCGCTGCAGCAGGGGCAGGGCGGCGCTCACGGCACGGCTCGCTTCCTTGCTGGCATTCCAGGAAATGAGCACATTGCGGGCGGCCGCCGGCGGCGCCAGCAGGGGCAGCGGCGGCGCATACGGCACGATCAGCACGGGACGGCCCGAATGCAGCAGCACATAGGCGGGAAAGTCGCGCATCACGGACGGCGATTTATCCTTGGCATTGTATTGGCTGATCACGACCAGGTCCGCATAGCGGGCCAGCAGGCTGATGCCGCCCGCCGCCTCGTCGTCGAGCACGCGCTGTTCGAACGAAGCGACGCCGGCCGCGCGCACTTGCGCTTCAAAACCGTCGAGGGCGCGCGTGGCCCGGTCGCGCAGGAAATTCAGATGCAAGCTCAGGTTCGGGTCCGCATCGAGGTCGGGCTGGTTCTGGTACAGCAGGCGCGACACGCCCGTCAGCGCCACGCCCGTCAGGTGGCCGCCGCAAGCCTGGGCGATGCTGGCTGCCGCTTCGATGCGGGCGGCGCGCCCGGCGCTGTCGTCGATGTGGAGCAATACGGTCTTGTATGTCATGGCCTGTCCTCTCGCTGTGCAGTAGCGGCCATTCTGGCACAGTCCGGGGTGCCGGCCGCGCACGACTGCATCAGGCTGAGCACTTGATCTGGCGCAAGGCTGGCTATAAAAACTGCTCCTACACTTGATGCCACGCAGAACAACCATAACAAGCGGGGAGAGACAGTCATGAAGGAGCAAAAAGTAGCGCTGGTCACGGGCGGCATGGGCGGCCTGGGGACGGCCTTGTGCCGCCGCCTGCATGGGGCGGGCTTTGCCGTTGTGGCCGCGCATACGCCGGGCAATGCGCGGGTGGCAAGCTGGCTCGACGAGCAGCAGGCGCAGCAGTATTATTTTCATCCGCTGTCCCTCGACGTCACGGATTTCGCTGCCTGCAGCGAGGCCGTGTCCAGCGTGCTGGCGCAGTTCGGCCGCATCGACGTGCTGGTCAACAACGCCGGCATCACGCGCGACCAGAGCATGCGCAAGATGGAATTGCCGCATTGGTCCGAGGTCATGCGTACCAATCTCGACAGCCTGTTCAACATGAGCAAGCAGGTGCTCGAACCGATGCTCGAACATAAATGGGGCCGCATCATCAATATCTCGTCCGTCAATGGCCAGAAGGGCGCGTTTGGCCAGTGCAACTACGCGGCCGCGAAGGCAGGCGTGCATGGCTTCAGCAAGGCGCTGGCGCTGGAAGTGGCGCGCCACGGCATCACCGTCAACACGGTCTCGCCCGGCTACCTGCGTACGCAGATGGTGACGGCCGTGCCGGCCGATATCATGGAAACGAAGATCCTGCCGCAAATTCCCCTGGGCCGCCTGGGCGAGCCGGACGAGGTGGCGGCCCTGGTCGCTTACCTGGCGTCGGACGAGGCCGCGTTTGTCACGGGCGCGAACATCGCCATCAATGGCGGACAGCACATGAGTTAAGCAAGCGTACAGCTTGCACAGAGGCAATGGCAGTAGAGGAGACCCGTCCACCCAGCTGGCGCACAGACGCTGGCGGCGGACGTCAGGCAATGGCAGTCACGCTGTAATACAGGGGGCAGGGCAGCGATGCCTTGCCCTTTGTTGTTGCGCCGCCGTCATGGTGCTCAGCGTGTTAGTCAGCGCTGGCTTTTTTCCAGCCGCGTCTGGCAATCGATGCACAGCCGTGCTTCGGGGCGGGCGTTCAGGCGCGACAGGCCGATGGCTTCGCCGCAGTTGTCGCACAGGCCGTAGCTGCCATCGGCAAACCTGGCCAGCGCGTGCTTGATGATGGCCAGCTGCGCCAGGTTGTGCTCGGCCGCTTCGCTGACGAGGGCGTTCAAGGTGCGCACGCTGGCATTGTCGGCCGGCGAGGCTTCGACTTCATTGAGCAGCGAGGCGCGCGCGTCCGCTTCGGCCGCTTCGTTCTCGATCTGTTCCAGCAACGCAAGCTTGCGTTGCTCCAGCACGCCTTGCAGGCGCTGCAGCTGGTCTTGCGGCAATCCATTCATGGCCATCACCCGGTAGAGGTTACTTCCATCATGGTAGTCCAAGATTGGCGGCTCTGCTTGCGCTACCACCCGCGCCGCGTTTGACGCGGCGCAGGCTGGCAGCGGCCGTTCTATGCTGGCTCTTTCAGGCAGTTGACCATCCAGGCGACGCCGAACTGGTCTTTCAGCATGCCGAAGCGCTTGGCCCAGAACGTTTCTTCCATGGGCATCTGGATGGCGCCGTCACGCGCCAGTGCGGCGAAGACCCGCTCCGCCTCTTCCGGTGTATCGACGGTCAGGCAGACCGAGCAGCCGCTCATGCCCTTGGCGCCATCCTCGGTGCAGCCGCCGTCCGAGCCCATCAGCATGGTGGGACCCAGCTGCACGGAGCCGTGCATGATCTTGTCATACCAGTCTTCCTTGACTTGCTCCTGCCCCGGCGTGCCCCGAAATGGCATCAGGCACAAGTCGGTGCCATGCAGGTGCTGGCGGTAGTATTCGAGCGCCTGCGCGCAGTTTCCATTGAATTGCAAATACGGTTCGATACGCATCTTGGTCTCCTCTGGTCATCGTCCCGCAGGCACGATTGCCAGGCGGGGAGGTCCCAGTATAGGCGCTCGCCGGCCGATTTCAATCACTCCGGCGCCATCTCTTGCAGCCGCTCACGCACCTTGCCCAGGGTGCTGAGGATGCGTTCGGGGTTGCCTGCGAGCACGGCGCTGCCCAGGTGCAACAAGCTCGTCGCCAGGCTGATCCAGTGTCGCACGTCGTCGTTGCGGGCGATGCGCAGGCGCACCGTGTCGAGCAGGCCGCTGAGCTGGCGCTGCGCCGTTTCCAGGCCCGCCACCGTGTGTCCGGCCGCATCGGCATACAGCTGGTTGGCTTGCTGGCGCAAGGCCACTTCCAGGGCGAAGACGGCTTGCGCCTGGCTGTGGCTGATGCCGTCGGCGCCCTGGCTGGCGCGCTTGCGGATGGCGCGCATGACGGCGCCGTGCAGGGTGACGGCCGCCTGCG
The DNA here is from genome assembly GCF_000988085.1 of Janthinobacterium sp. KBS0711. Taxonomy (NCBI): domain Bacteria; kingdom Pseudomonadati; phylum Pseudomonadota; class Betaproteobacteria; order Burkholderiales; family Oxalobacteraceae; genus Janthinobacterium; species Janthinobacterium sp. KBS0711. The sequence continues at coordinate 265,303 of NZ_LBCO01000007.1, forward strand.
ACAGGCTGTCGGCCAGTTGCTCGACGCGCATGGCGCTGCTGAGGGCCGCTTCGCGGCGTTCGCTGTTGTTGCTCCTGCCTACCGATCCGTCCATCTTGCCTCCGTGGTGGTGAGGGTGGCGGCGAGCCGGGCGTGCTCGCGCCCCAGTGCCGCCAGTTGCCGGCGCGCCAGGGTATGGCGCAAGCCAGCCAGGCGGTATTCCTCGGTTTTGCTTTGCTGCATGTTTTTCGCCAGCACGGCCAGCAGGCGCTGCTGCGGCGTGTCCGCATACGCGATTTCCACGTCGAGCAAGCCCAGCACCATGTCGCGCTCGTTGTCGCCGCTTTTGTCGTACAGCGCCAGCAAGCTGTCGAGCGCGGCCAGCAGGGCTTGCAGCGGCGCGTCGCCATCGTGCAGCACTTGTGCCAGGTGTGTCTGCTGGCTGGCCTCGCCGCTCAGGCGCGACAGTTGTTGCAGCAGCAAAGTGTAGGCGCTCACATGGCGGTCGTCGATGCCGCTGCCCGGCCAGGCGCGGAGGGCGGCGCCGGCGCCGGCCAGTTCCGGCCGCACGTCGTACCCGTCGGCATCGGCCAGCCGGCCCAGAGCCTGCAGGTACAGGCGCACGGCCTGCGCCAGGCGCGCGGCGTCCGCCTGCGCGGCGCGGCGCTGCGCATCGAGCAGGCGTTCGCGCGCGTCTTCGGCGGGCGACAGATAGGGGCGGGCGCGCTGGTAGCTGTCGACGTGGCGTTGCGACAGTTCGCTGAAGGCGCTCAAGGCCTCGTTGCCGGCGGCCAGGGCGCGCACTTGCGCAAGCTCGGGGCGCGCGGTGGCGCAGCCGCACAGCACGGCAGCCAGGCAGAGGTGGATGCAAAGATAAAGGGCGCGGCGATGGCGGGCGGGCAGGGCGGACACGTCACCTCTCGACAGGAAATACTGTATGGAAAGGTATTGTCGTGCCGGCCTGCGCTACCCGCCTTGTGCGGGCGCAAGCAGGCTGCGATCAGGCGCCCGTCAATTGCTCGCGCCAGCCCAGTCCGGCAACGGTGTCGCTGGCGGGGCGGTATTCGCAGCCGACCCAGCCTGCGTAGCCGACCTGGTCCAGCAGCTTGAACACGTGGCGGTAGTTGATCTCGCCCGTGCCCGGTTCGTGGCGGCCCGGCGTGTCGGCGATCTGGATGTGGCGGATCAGGGGCAGCATGGCGCGGATGGTGTTGCTCAGCTCGCCCTCCATGCGCTGCATGTGATAAACGTCGTACTGCAGGAAGATATTGCTGCGCTGGCAGTCGGCGATGATGTCGGCCGCCTGCTGGCTATGGTTCAGAAAGTAACCGGGCATGTCGTGGTGGTTGATCGGCTCGATCAGCACGTTGATGCCATGCGGACGGCAGGCGTCGGCCGCAAATTGCAGGTTGCCGATCAGGCTTTGCCGCGCCCGTTCCAGGCTCATGCCGGGCGGCACGATGCCGGACATGCAGTGCAGCTGCTTCGCCCCCAGCGCCAGCGCATAATTCAGGGCCAGCTGCACGTTGCTGCGGAATTCCTCGCCCCGGCGCGGGTCGCAGGAAATGCCCCGTTCGCCGTGTTCCCAGTCGCCGGGCGGAAAGTTGAAGACGGCCAGCTGCAGCTGGTGGCGTTCCAGCCGCATGGCAATCTGCCGCGCCTCGACGGCATAGGGGAACAGGAATTCGACGGCATCGAAGCCCGCTTCCCTGGCGGCGGCAAAGCGGTCGAGGAAGGGCAGTTCGGTAAACATCATGCTGAGGTTGGCAGCGAAGTTCGGCATGGCGGCACGCAGGTGAGGGCAATGGACACTATCCTAGCCCAAATCGGCAATTGGTGGCGGGCATGAAAAAACCGTTCCAGAAACAAGTTCTGGAACGGTTTTGATTGCTGCGATATGCGCTTACCCGCGGGTATTAACGACCGCGGCCGCCAGATCTGTGATTGGCTGCCGAACGCGGCGCATTGCCCGAACGGTTGCCGCCGCCACCGCCGCCCGATGGGCCGGCGCTGCGTGGCTTGGCGCCGCTGCCGCCGGTTTTCACGCGCACGACGGCGCCGGCTGGCGCGCGGCTGTTGTTGCGGTGGCCGCCGGTGCCGCTGCGCAATTGCACAGGCTGGGCGCGGGCGTTCAGGTCAGGCTCGAAGCCTTCGATGACTTCACGTGGCAGGGTTTGCTTGATCAGCTTTTCGATGTCTTTCAACATTTCGTGCTCATCCACGCAGACCAGCGACACGGCTTCGCCCTTGGCGCCGGCACGGCCCGTACGGCCGATACGGTGCACATAGTCTTCCGGAATGTTCGGCAAGTCGTAGTTGACGACGTGCGGCAATTGGTCAATGTCGATACCGCGCGCGGCGATGTCGGTGGCGACCAGCACTTGCAGGGTGCCATCCTTGAACTCGGACAGCGCGCGCGTGCGCGCCGACTGGCTCTTGTTGCCGTGGATGGCCAGGGCGCCGATACCGTCCGCGCCCAGCTGTTCGACCAGTTTATTCGCGCCATGCTTGGTGCGCGTAAATACAAGTACTTGCGTCCAGTTGTTCGACTTGATCAGGTAGGACAGCATCGGATGCTTCTTGTCGCGGTCGACCGGATGGATCTTTTGCTTGATCACTTCCACGGTCGAATTGCGGCGCGCCACTTCGATCATGGCTGGCTTGTTCAGCAGGCCGTCGGCCAGGGCCTTGATCTCTTCCGAGAACGTGGCCGAGAACAGCAGGTTCTGGCGTTTTGGCGGCAGTACTGCCAGCACTTTCTTGATGTCGCGGATGAAACCCATGTCCAGCATGCGGTCGGCTTCGTCGAGAATCAGGATTTCCACTTTCGACAGGTCAACCGTGCCCTGGCCCATGTGGTCCAGCAGGCGGCCCGGCGTGGCGACGAGGATGTCGACGCCATGCTTGAGCTGCTTGATTTGCGGGTTGATGCCGACGCCGCCGAAGATCACGGTCGAGTTCAATTTGGTGTACTTGCTGTAGGCGCGCACGCTTTCCTCGACCTGCGCGGCGAGTTCGCGCGTCGGGGCCAGGATCAGGGCGCGGATCGGGCGCGTCGAGGTGTTGCTGGTGATGGATGCGCCATTGGCGTCCGTCGACAGGCGGTGCAGCACGGGCAGGGTGAAGCCGGCCGTCTTGCCGGTACCGGTTTGTGCACCGGCCAGCAAGTCGCCGCCAGCCAGCACGGCGGGAATCGCCTGCGACTGGATCGGGGTCGGCACGGTGTAGCCGTGTTCGGTAACGGCACGTACGATAGCGTCGGACAATCCGAGGGAGGAAAAGGACATGGTAACTTTATTGTGAGATCGGCCTGTCGCCATCGTGGGGCGCCAGTCGCAGGCAATCAGATTAGGGGTCGAAAGACAGCGGCAAGGGGACTGGTCATATGTGCCGCACACGCGAAGTATAACAGCCTGGCAAAAACGCGCCTGTTTTGTTTCAGGTTTGCAATGTCGCAAGTAAAGAAAAGGCGTTTAGTCGTCGATCTCGTCGACGGTGTAGCGCACGCCCTGCGCATCGAGCCGGGCGCGCACGGCGTCCAGGCCATGCCACGGGTCCGGGCGCAGGTACTGGCATATATACAGGCCCGCATCCGTCAGCCTGGCGTCCGTGTCGGACATGGTCCCGGACGCCTGCGGCCGTGCCGCCAGCAGCTGCGCGATGTGCTGGCGCTGTTCCGGCGCCAGGCTGGCCGTGACCCTGAATTCAAATCCCATGTTTTCTCCCTTGATGGTCAGGTCGCCGCCGCGGTTATTTTGTATCATCGAAAAAATTGCACATAGCTTGGCATTCTTTCCGTTTTTGTTTTCAAAGTATCTCGTCCATACTGCATAGCACTGGCCCGGCACACACAGCGTGACGCAAGGGCAGGAGCAGAAGCGCCGTATAACGACACCCACTTTTTATATTCAATTATTTTCACTAAGGAAAACATCATGCCTATCGCCACCGCCCAAGCTGCCCAAAAACTGCTGACCCCGAACGATCATACCCTGATCATGATCGACCACCAGTCGCAGATGGCCTTCGCCACCCGCTCCATCGACCTGGCCCTGCTGCGCAACAATGCGGCCCTGGTGGCCAAGGCGGCGGCGGAATTCAAGGTGCCGACGATTTTGACGACGGTAGCCGCCAAGTCGTTCTCCGGCCCGATCTTCGACGAAATCCAGTCCGTCTTCCCGGATCAGGCGCCGATCGACCGCACCAGCATGAACACCTGGGAAGATGCGCGCATCGCCGACAAGGTGAATGGCTACGGCAAGGGCAAGATCGTGCTGGCCGGCCTGTGGACGTCAGTCTGCATCGTGGGACCTGCGCTGTCGGCGCTGGAACAGGGTTTTGACGTCTACGTGATCGCCGACGCCAGCGGCGACGTCTCCGACGAAGCCCATGCGATGGCCATGCAGCGCATGATACAGGCGGGTGCGCAGCCGATGACGTCCGTGCAATACTTGCTGGAACTGCAGCGCGACTGGGCCCGCGGCGAGACCTACAATGAAACGGTGGCGACGGCCGTGGCGCACGGCGGCGGTTATGGCCTGGGCCTGATCTACGCCAAATCGATGTTCAACGCCAGCGAAGGCCATTGATTTTCACTGACTCCGGCTTCGCCGCCCGCCGGCGGGGCCGTTTTTTCATTTGATCCGGGAGTTCCCATGCACGCAAACACCATCTTGCTCAACGGCCGTTTCCACACGGTCGACAGGACGCAGCCGCTGGCGTCCGCCGTCGCCATCGCCGATGGCAAATTTCTCGCCGTGGGCGACGTGGAAGACGTGATGCGTCATCGCGGCCCGGCCACGCAGGTGATCGACCTGGCTGGCCGCACGGTGATTCCCGGCCTGAACGACTCGCATCTGCACCTAATCCGCGGCGGCTTGAACTACAACCTGGAATTGCGCTGGGAAGGCGTGCCCTCGCTGGCCGACGCCTTGCGCATGCTGAAGGAACAGGCCTTGCGCACGCCGAACCCGCAATGGGTGCGCGTGGTCGGCGGCTGGACGGAATTCCAGTTCGCGGAAAAACGCATGCCCACCCTCGATGAAATCAACGCGGCCGCGCCTGACACGCCCGTCTTCATCCTGCACCTGTACGACCGCGCCCTGCTGAATCGCGCCGCCCTGCGCGCCGTCGGCTACGACAAGAACACGCCGAACCCGCCCGGCGGCGAAATCGTGCGCGACGCGGCCGGCAACCCGACCGGCTTGCTGATCGCCCGCCCGAACGCCATGATCCTGTATGCCACGCTGGCGAAAGGCCCAAGCCTGCCGCGCGAACTGCAAGTGAACTCCACGCGCCAGTTCATGCGCGAATTGAACCGCCTCGGCATCACCAGCGCCATCGACGCGGGCGGCGGCTTCCAGAATTATCCCGAGGATTACGCCGTCGTCGACGAGCTGGCGCAAAAAGATCAGCTGACCATCCGCATCGCCTACAACCTGTTCACGCAAAACAAGGGCGCGGAACTGCAGGACTTCCAGAAGTGGACGGGCATGATCAAGCCCGGCGACGGTACGGACTTTTACCGGCATAACGGCGCCGGCGAAATGCTCGTGTTTTCCGCCGCCGACTTCGAGGATTTCCTCGAGCCGCGTCCCGAGCTGGCGGCCGGCATGGAGGACGAGCTGGAAAAGGTCGTGCGCCACCTGGTCGAGCAGCGCTGGCCGTTCCGCCTGCACGCCACCTATGACGAATCGATCAGCCGCATGCTCGACGTGTTTGAAAAGGTCAACCGCGACACGCCGTTCGGCGGCTTGCACTGGCTGTTCGACCATGCTGAAACCATCAGCCCGCGCAATATCGACCGCGTCAAGGCGCTGGGCGGCGGCCTGGCCATCCAGCACCGCATGGCGTTCCAGGGCGAGTACTTCGTCGAGCGTTACGGCGCGGAAGCGGCCAAGGCCACGCCGCCCGTGCAGCGCATGCTGGACGCGGGCGTGCCCGTGGGCGGCGGCACGGATGCGACCCGGGTCGCCAGCTACAACCCGTGGACGGCGCTGTACTGGCTGGTTTCGGGGCGCACCGTGGGCGGCCTGGCCCTGACGGATGCGGCGGGGCGATTGTCGCGCGACACGGCGCTGGAACTGTGGACGGCGGGCAGCGCCTGGTTCTCCAGCGAGCAAGGCAAGAAGGGACGCATCCGCGAGGGCATGCTGGCCGACCTGTCCGTGCTGTCGGCCGATTATTTCACGGTGCCGGAAGAGGCGATCAAGTCCATCGAATCCGTGCTGACCATGGTGGGCGGCAAGGTCGTCTACGGTCAGGCGGAGTTCACCAATCTGGCGCCGCCACCGATTCCCGTGCTGCCCGAGTGGTCGCCCGTGCGCACGGTGCCCGGCCATTACCGGCCCGTGGCCAAGCAAGCGCAAACGCAAACGCAAACCATGCTGCCGCACCAGTGCGCAGGCGCCTGCGGCGTGCATGGGCACGCCCACGACCGGGCGCGCAAGTCGGCCGTGCCGATCAGTGATTTTTCCGGCTTCTGGGGCACTCTGGGCTGCAGCTGCTTTGCCTTCTAGGAGAACGTTATGTATTACAAAAAAGTGATATTGGGCCTGCTGCTGGCTTTTGTCGTGGGTTTCATCTGCCAGCTGACGCACATTCCCGTGCCGGCGCCGCCCGTGCTGGGCGCCGCGCTGCTGGTGTTTTTGACCAGTTGTGGCTACTGGCTCACGGGCTTGTACCTGCAGCGCCGTGACATGAAACGGGAGGCGCCATGAACGTGATGCTGGCAGGGTCGCTGCTGGGCTTGTTGGTGGGCGCCGTGTGCCGCTGGTTCGACCTGCCGTCGCCCACGCCACCCACGCCGACGGGCGCGGCGATGGTGGTGGCAATGACATTGGGCTTTGTCGTGGCGGGGCAGGTCAGCCCCTGAATGCAAAAAACCGGCCAAGGCCGGTTTTTTCATGGATGCCGCGTGCGCAACCTTATGCGAATGGCGTCAAGAGGGTGATCATCTGGCCAAAGATCTTCGGGCTGGCGGCGATGACGTCGCCCTTGTACAGGTATTCGGATTCGCCGGAAAATTCACCGACGATGCCGCCCGATTCCGTGATCATCAGGGCGCCGGCGGCGATATCCCAAGGCTTCAAGCCTTTTTCGTAGAAGCCGTCCAGGCGGCCGCAAGCGACGTAGGCCAGGTCCAGCGCGGCCGAGCCGGCGCGGCGCACGCCCTGGCTGCGTTCGCCCATGATCGCGTACATCTTCAGGTATTCGTCCAGCGCACGGGCGCTGCCGGCCACGTAGCCGGTGCCCAGCAGGGCGTTCGAGATGCGGTCGAGCTTGGTGACGCGGATGCGTTTTTCGTTCAGGTAGGCGCCGGCGCCCTTGGTGGCCGTGAACAGGTCGTTGCGTACCGGGTCGTAGATGACGGCTTGCGTGACGACGCCGCGATGCGCGAGGGCGATCGAGATGCAGTATTGCGGGAAACCGTGGATGAAGTTGGTGGTGCCGTCCAGCGGATCGATGATCCACTGATATTCATTCTCGTCGTGCGAGTTGGCGGAAGCTCCCGATTCCTCAGCCAGAAACGCGTGGTCCGGGTAGGCTTTGGACAGCACCTCGATGATGGCTTGTTCGGCCGCCTGGTCGACGTCGGTGACGAAATCGTTATGTTGTTTTTCCGTGACGACGACGCGGTCGAGGTCAAAAGAGGCGCGATTGATGACGGCGGCGCCGCGGCGGGCGGCTTTGATCGCCGTGTTGAGCATTGGGTGCATGTGAGCTTCCGTTAAAAGCACGCGACCGCCCAGCGTCGCCTTTCGGCGCCGGTACGATAGAGTGCAAGAATGAATTAAAGAGCGGAGCGGTGCCGAAGTGGTTAAAATCCCGGCCTGGCGTCAGCGTTTTGTGACTCCGTTTCCCGAAATTTCCTGTATCGATACCGCGCAATAGCGCTATTTTAAATGAATCTGCCCGAAATCAACACGTCTCTTTTCAAACGCCTGCGATTTATTCTTGTCGAAACTAGTCGTCCTGGCAACATTGGCGGCGTTGCGCGCGCCATGAAAACGATGGGTTTTTCCGATCTGGTGCTGGTCAACCCCCGCTTTCCCGACGCCTTGACGGATGCGGAAGCGGTGGCCTTCGCCAGCGGCGCGCAGGATATTTTGTCGGGCGCGCGCATCGTCGGCTCGATCGCCGAGGCGCTCGAAGGCTGCAATTACGCGGCCGCCGTGTCGGCCCGGTTGCGCGAATTTTCGCCGCCCGTCACGGCGCCGCGCGCCATCGCGGCCCAGCTGGCGGCCGGTGCAGACTTGCACGCGGCCGTCATCTTCGGCAACGAGCGCTTCGGCTTGCCCAACGAGATCGTCGAGCAGTGCAATGTGCTGATCAACATTCCCGCCAATCCCGAGTATTCCTCGCTGAACCTGTCGCAGGCGGCGCAGGTCGTTGCCTATGAATGCCGCGTGGCGGCCCTCGGCGATGGGCAAGCCGCCAGTCCCGTCGGTTTCCATGGCGACGCGGCCAGCCTGGCGCAGGTCGACGGCATGTATGCGCATCTGGAGCAGGCCCTGGTCGCCATCGATTTCCTCGACGCCGACAACCCGAAAAAACTCATGCCCCGTTTGAAACGCCTGTTCTCGCGCACGGGACTGGAAACGGAAGAAGTCAACATCCTGCGCGGCATTGCCCGGCATATCCTGGCGGTAGCCAAAAAAGGCCCATGATAGAGACCCGGCTGCTGCGCCAGTTCATTGCCGTCGCCGAGGAACTCAATTTCCGGCGCGCGGCAGAACGGCTGCACATGGCGCAGCCGCCGTTGTCGCAGGCGATATTGCGGCTGGAAGAGGTGCTCGGCTACCCCGTATTCGAACGCACCAACCGCAAGGTCGCCTTGACCCCGGCCGGCAGCACTTTTTTGGCCACGGCGCGCCAGGTGCTGGCCAGCCTGGAAGAGGGCGTGGCCGCTGCGCGCCGCGTGGCGCAGGGCATCGAGGGCCACTTGCGCCTCGGTTTCATCCACATCACGCCGTATGCCCACGTGCTGGGCGCCTTGCGCGCGTTTCGCGCCGCCTCGCCCGCCGTGCAATTCACCTTGCGCGAAGCGTCGACGCAGCAGCAGGTCGAGTGGCTGGAAAAAAACGAGATCGATATCGCCTTGCTGCGCGCACCGGGCCGCAGCACGCCGGGCTTGCGCTTCGAGCGCCTGTCCGGCGAAGACATCATGATCGCGCTGCCCTTGGACCACCGCTGCGCGGGGCTGACGCGGGTGGACCTGGCGGACCTGGCCCACGACGATTTCGTCGCTTCCCCGCGGGACCTGGGCCAGGGTTTCCACGACCAGCTGGCCAGCCTGTGCCTGCATGCGGGCTTCGTGCCGCACGTGGTGCAGCAGGCGCGCCGTTTGCAAACGGTGCTGGGCCTGGTGGCGGCCGGTTTTGGCGTGGCCCTGCTGCCGGCCAGCCTCGCCGCCTCGGCGCCAGCGGGCGTGGTCATGCTGCCGCTGGCAAGCAGCGCGCCCGAAGCGCTGCGTCAGCTCGACCTGTACATGGCGTGGGACCCGCAGCGCCCATCGCCCGTGCGCGAGCGGCTGCTGGAGCAGTTGCGGCTGTCTGCCTCGCATTGAGACTTGTAAGGTCTTATTTCAAGATAAATAAGATATTTTACAGATGGTGATCCAGGGGCCAGCATGGCGTTTTGCCTGTACTGGAACCTCCATGTCCCCTGTTTCTGTCCGCGCCGCGGCTTCCCTGCCGCCCGCCATTTATCTTCTTTCCCTGTGCAGCTTCGCCTTCGGCTTGTCCGAATTCATCGCCGCCGGCCTGTTGACCCCCATGGCGCGCGACTTGCACGCCAGCGTGGCGGCGGCCGGCGGCGCCATTGCCGCGTATGCGCTGGGGGCGGCCATTGGCGCACCGATCCTGACGGCCATGCTGGCGCGCCGGCCCACGCGCCAGGTGCTGGTGGGCACCATGCTGGTGCTGGCGTTCGGCAGCGTGGCCATGGCGGCCGCGCCGGCACTGGGCGCGCTGCTCGGTGTGCGCTTTGCCGTGGGCCTCGCGCATGGCGTGTTCATGGCCGTCGCCTCGCATGCGGCCACCAGCCTGGTCGACCCGTCCCGCGCGGGCAGGGCGCTGTCCATCGTCTGGCTGGGCCTGACCCTGGCGCTGGCCGGCGGCGTGCCGCTGGGGACGTGGCTGGGCGCCGTCTCGTCGTGGCGCTGGGTATTTGCGGCCATCGGCGTGCTGGCCTTGTGCGGCGGCGCCGGCCTGCGCTTCGCCATGCCCGCCGCGCGTCAGCAGCTTGCCGCCGTATCGGCGCTGGCCAGCCTGCGCGCCATCTTGCAGCCGCCCCTGCTGCTGGCGGCCGGCGTGGCGGCGCTGGTCAGCGTGGCCACCTTCAGTTTTTTCACGTATATCTCGCCATTCCTGCTGCAGCTGGGCGGACTCGATGCGGGCTGGCTGGGCGCCGCCATGCTGTGCTTTGGCGCGTGCGCCATCGGCGGCAACCTGCTGGGCGGCTGGTGCGCCGATAGGCCCCACGCGCTGCGTTCCACCGTGCTGGCACTGGCCGCGCTGGCGCTCAATTTACTGGCGTTTCATGTGTTGCGCGCCCAGCCCCTGGCCATGCTGGCCCTGTGCGGCACCTTGGGCTTGCTGTTCTTTGCCCTCGTCACCCTGTCGACCATGCGGCTGCTGCGCCTGGCGCAACGGCATTGTCCGGGCAGCGATGCCGTGGCGGCGGGCCTGAACATCGCCGCCTTTAATGCGGGCACGGCGGCCGGTGGCGTGCTCGGCGGTGCGCTGATCGTCGCCTTTGGCTTGCCCAGCATCGCCATCGGCGGCGCGCTGGCGGCGCTGCTGGCCATGCTGCTGCTGTGGTTCCCGTCGCGCGAACTAGACGGGTCGCTCTAGTTTTTGCGCGCGGAGCGCAGCTCCCTTTGGCGTACACTGGCCTGCAAAAGGCCGTACAAGACAAGGGGAGACATGGGGATGCGACGCAGATCGTTTCTGAAACTGGGCGTGCTCGGCGCCGCTGTGCTGGCCGCCGGCGGCGCCGTGTACCGGCTCGTGCGCGGACCGGCGCCGCCGGGACGATTCGTCCTCGATGGCGAAGCGCGTGCGGCGCTGGCGGCCATCGTGCCGGCCATGCTGGGCAGCGCACTGACTCGGGACGCCACCGCGCGGGCTGCGGCGCTGGACGGCGCCATCGCCGGCGTGGACACGGCCATCCGCGGCTTGCCGCTGGCGGCGCAACAGGAAGTGCAGGATCTGTTTGGCCTGCTGGCGCTGGCGCCCGCGCGGCGCTTCGTCGCCGGCGTGCATGGCGGCTGGCTTGACGCCGAGCCGGCCCAGGTGGCCGCCTTTTTGCAGTCGTGGCGCACGCACCGCCTGGCGACACTGCAGACGGCTTACCTGGCCCTGCACGACCTGATCCTCGGCGCCTGGTATGCCGATGCCGCCCACTGGGCCGCCATCGGCTATCCGGGACCGCTGCCCGAACTGAGCGCATAAGGCATCCATGAGCACATCCCCCATACCCGATCCGATTGCCGCCGGCCTGGCCGCAGGCTGGAACGTCACCGACGCCAGCACCCTGGGCAACGACCGCAGCTTCGAGGCCGATGTTGTCGTCATCGGCAGCGGCGCCGGCGGCGGCGTGACGGCGGAAATCCTCGCGCTGGCCGGCCTCAAAGTGCTGATCGTCGAAGAGGGCGGCTTGAAGTCGTCGCAAGACTTCAAGATGCGCGAAGCGCAGGCCTATCCCGCGCTGTACCAGGAATCGGCCGCGCGCAAGACGCGCGACAAGGCGATCAACATTTTGCAGGGGCGCACGGTCGGCGGTTCGACCACCGTCAACTGGACCTCGAGCTTTCGCACGCCGCCCGGCACGCTCGAATACTGGCGCAAGCATTTCGGCTTGTCCGGCTATGGCGTGGATGCCATGGCGCCCTGGTTCGCCATGATGGAAAAGCGCCTGCACGTGAGCGACTGGGCCGCGCCGCCCAATGAAAACAACGACTTGTTGCGCCGTGGCGCCACGGCGCTGGGCATTCCCACGGCCGCCATCCGGCGCAACGTGAACGGCTGCTGGAACCTTGGCTACTGCGGCATGGGCTGCCCGACGAACGCCAAGCAGTCGATGCTGGTGACGACGATCCCGTCGGCACTGGCGCTGGGCGCGGGCCTGCTCGTGCATGCACGCGCCGAGCGTTTCATCTTCAAGGGCGAGCGCGTCGACAGCCTGCAGGTGACGGCGCTGGACGCCGCCGGGCAAGTTCCCACGGGCGTGCGCCTGACGCTGCGCGCCAAACACTTTGTGCTGGCCGGCGGCGCCATCAACTCGCCCGCACTGCTGCTGCGCTCGCAGGCGCCCGATCCGCACGGCTTGCTGGGCCGGCGCACCTTCTTGCATCCGACCGTGGTGTCGGCGGGCCTGTTCCAGCAGCGAGTCGACGCCTATGCGGGCGCGCCGCAGACGATTTATTCCGACCATTTCCTGCATACGGCGCCCATCGATGGCCCCATCGGCTACAAGCTCGAAGCGCCGCCCTTGCACCCGCTGCTGATGGCCACCACCATGGGCGGCTTCGGCGACGAGCATGCGCGCACCATGCGCGAATTCCCCCATGCGCATGCCTTGCTGGCGCTGCTGCGCGATGGCTTTCACCATGATGCGGCGGGCGGCAGCGTCTCCATCGACAGTTTCGGCGCGCCCGTGCTCGACTATCCGCTCACGCCTTTTCTCTGGGATGGCGTGCGGCGCGCGCTGCTGTCGATGGCGGAAATCCAGTTCGCGGCCGGCGCCAGGAGCGTCTATCCCGTGCATGAGCTGGCCAGCCACTACACGAGCTGGGCGCAGGCGAAGCAGGCCATCGGCGACTTGCCGATGAAGGCGCTGCTGGCGCGCGTGGTGTCGGCCCACGTGATGGGCGGCTGCGCCATGTCGGACGATGCGCGCCTGGGCGTGACGGGGGCCGATGGACGCTATCACGGTGTGCGCAACCTGTCCGTGCACGACGGTTCGCTGTTCCCCACCTCGATCGGCGCCAATCCGCAACTGACGATTTATGCGCTGACAGCGCGCCTGGCCAGCGGCCTGGCGCGGGAGCTGACGGGCAAGCCCGCGCCCGTTCCCGTCTCTGCTGCGACGACGGCATGATCGCGCGCATCCTCAAGTGGCTGATGCTGCTGCAAGTACTGGCCGTGCTGGGCTTGGCGTACCTGGCCATGCACGCGTGGGGCATCGCGTCGCCGCTGCTGGCCGTGCTGCTGGCGCTGGCCATACTGCTGGCCGTGCGCGCGCTGATCGTCGTGCGCAATTTCTGGGAGAGCCGGCGCCTGGGCAGCCCCGTGCCGCCTGAATACCAGCTGGGCGCCATGGGCGCGGCGCGCCTGTTTTTTGGCGAATTGCGCGCCACCCTGTGGACTTCTTCATGGGGCATGCTGCGTCCGCGCCTGCATGCGGCCGACACCATCACTGGCCAGGGCCTGCCCGTGCTGCTGGTGCACGGCTATGTGTGCAACGGCGGCTACTGGACAAAGCTGAGCCTGCAGCTGGCACGGGCCGGTATCGTGCACAAGGCGATCGATCTGGAACCGATCAACGGCGACATCGAGGCGTTCGTGCCGCAGGTCGAGCAAGCCATCACCGAGCTGTGCACCCGCACGGGCAGCGACCGCGTGATTCTCGTCGCCCACAGCATGGGCGGCCTGGTGGCGCGCGCCTGGCTGCGCCATTACGGCGCGGCCCGCGTGGCGCGCATCGTCACCATCGGCACGCCGCACCACGGCACGGCGCTGGCCAACCTGGCGGCGGGCGCCAATGCGCGGCAGATGAGCCGCATCGATGGCGCACCGAGCGGCTGGCTGGCGCAGCTGGCCGCCAGCGAGACGCCGGAGACGCGCGCGCTGATGACCTCGATGTATTCGCATCACGACAATATCGTCGCGCCGCAAGCGTCGGCGCAGCTGCCCGGCGCGCGCAATATCGCCTTTTGCGGCATCGGCCACGTGGCGCTGGCCAGCGATGCGCGCGTGCTGCGCCAGCTGCTGGAAGAAATCACTATCAAGAACGAAGTCGTCCAGCCCCCCTCCGCTCCCCATTTCGCCTGAGTCCTGTTGTGTTTTGTCTGCATGGCAAGACTGTCTCTTTTGACTCTGCTGTTGCTCGTGTTTAACAGAGCAAGGGGCAGAAAATGCTGTTTTCCACTGGCGTACTGTATTAAGCTAACGTCGGAAGACAGTCGGAAAAAGTTTGTTCTTGAGGCCGCTTGCGCCGTTCCGCAGGCGCACGGTAGCCAGATATTTCTCTGAATGTATGGCAAGATGTTGTAGGATTGTTATGTTGGCCGCGCATGCGGAAAGATGAACGCAGGCGGAAAATGATTCATGCAGTTTTTATTGGGGGCGCTAATTGTCCGCACGTATCCTGATTATCGAAGATAACGCCACCAATATGGAATTGATGGTGTACTTGCTGCGCGCCTTCGGGTACACGCCGCTGGCCGCCTATGACGGCGAAGAGGGCGTGCGCATGGCGCGCAGCGAATTGCCGGACTTGATCATTTGCGACGTGCATTTGCCCAAGCTTGACGGCTATGGCGTGGTGGCTGAATTGAAGAAAGACCCGCAGCTGCGCAAGATCCCGGCCCTGGCCGTGACGGCGCTGGCCATGGTGGGCGACCGCGAACGCCTGCTCGAAGCGGGCTTCAATGGATACATCGGCAAGCCGATCGAGCCCGATCTGTTCGTCGCGGAGCTGGAGTCTTTTTTACCCGGGGCGCCGTCGACGCCAGTTAAAAACGACATAGCCACCATCCTGATCGTCGATGATCATGTGCTGAACCGCGAGTTCCTGACGGCGCTGCTCGGCTACGGCGGCCACCGCCTGCTGGAAGCGGCCAATGGCGCCGACGCGCTGGAAATCCTGCGCACCGAGCGGCCGGACCTGATCATCTCCGACATCCTCATGCCGAACATGGACGGCTACGAATTCGTCACGCGCGTGCATGCCGACCCCGCGCTGACCGACGTGCCCATCATCTTTTATACGGCCACCTACCGCGAGCAGGAAGCGATCTTGCTGGCGCAGGCGTGCGGCGTGCGCTGGGTGCTGCCCAAGCCGTCCGACCCTGAGGTTATCGTGCGCACCGTCAACGAGGCGCTGGGACTGATGCCGGCGACGGCCCAGGTGCCGGCGCCGTCGGGCGACAGCGGCGCTGCGGCACTTCCCGCCACGGGCAAGCTGGCCGGTATCGAGCACCAGGTCAGCGGCTACCTCGACGAACTCGAATCGAGCAGCCAGCAGATTTCGCAACTGGCCAGCCAGCGCGAAGGCCAGGCCGCCATTCCCGAAGACCTCGGTGTCATGACGGAGCGCTTATCGCGCTCATTGTCGAGCCTGCAGGCGGTAAGCCTGCGCCTGACGGCCCTGATCGAACTCGGTATCGAGCTGGGCGCCGAACGCGATCCGCGCGCCCTGATCGAGGCGGGCTGCAAGGTGGCGCAGAATATCTGCGTCTCGAAGTACGCCTGCATCGGCGTGCTGGAAGAGGGCGCCGAAAAGCTCAGCTATTTTTCCTCGTGCGGTACCGAGAAAAACCTCGAGCGCATCGCCAGCACGCCGCGCATGGGCATCCTGAACCGCTTGCTGGAGCAGCGCCAGCCCTACCGGGTCAACGGCTTGAAGGGCGACCCCGCTGCACTGGGCCTGCCCGACACGCACCCGCCCGTGCACTCCTTCCTGGGGGTGGCCATCGCTTCGCGCGAGCGCAGCCACGGCTGGCTGTACCTGGTCGACAAGCTGGGCGCGAATGAATTTTCCGAAGTCGACGAGCGGGTCGCCGCCACGGTGGCGGCGCAGATCGCCGTCGCCTACGACAACCTGCTGCTGTACGACGAAATCAAGCGCCACCATGAGCAGCTGACCCTGGACATGGCGGCGCGCATCCGCCTCGACGAAGACCTGCGCCGCTTCCGCCTGGCGATGGACGCCACAGCCGATGCGATTTTCCTCGTCGACCGCGCCGGCATGTGCTTCGTCGACGTCAACCAGACGGCTTGCCGCATGCTCGGTTTCGAGCGCGAGGATTTCCTGCGCGTGGGTCCGGGCCGCGCGCACGAGGGCGAAGCCCCGCTGGAAGATCTGTACAACAAGCTGCTGGCCGGCGACCAGGGCGGCCCGATGACGGAATTGCAGCTGCAGCGCAAGGACGGTTCGCCCCTGTCGGTGGAAGTGCAGCGGCGCACCTTGCGTTCGGGGCAGAGCTGGATCCTGGTGGCCGTGGCGCGCGACATCACGGAACGCAAGGATGCCGAACAGCGCCTGATGAAGCTGGCCCATTTCGATACCTTGACGGGCTTGCCGAACCGCAGCCAGTTCTACGCCTCGCTGACCCATTCGCTGGCCCAGGCGTCCGAACACCAGTGGGCCGTGGCCGTGCTGTTCATGGATATCGACCGCTTCAAGAATATCAACGATACCCTGGGCCATACCATCGGCGACGACCTGCTGCGCCAGTTTTCCAGCCGCCTCGTCGATTGCCTGCGCGTGCGCGACACCATCGGCCGCTTTGGCGGCGACGAATTTGCCACCATCCTGCTGCTGCCTGAAGGCGCCCAGCATGCCGTGGGCGTGGTCGACAAGATCCGCGAGGCGATGCGCAAGCCCTTCGACTTGCAGGGCCACGAGGTGACGGTGACGGTCAGCATCGGCATTTCCGTATTCCCCGATGACGCGGCCGATGCGGACACCCTGATTCAATATGCCGACACGGCCATGTACCGCGCCAAGGAAGCGGGCCGCGACGCCTTCCGCTTCTTCACGGCGGAGATGAACGCGCAGTCGATGGCGCGGCTGGACATGGAAAATGCCTTGCGGCGCGCCATCGACAATGAGGAATTCGTGCTGTTCTTCCAGCCCAAGGTGAATATCATCTCGGGGCGCATCAGCGGCGCCGAGGCGCTGATACGCTGGCGCCGTCCCGGCCACGGCATGGTCTCGCCGGCCCTGTTCATCCCCCTGCTGGAAGAAACGGGTCTTATCGTGCGCGTCGGTAACTGGGTGCTCGACGAGGCCTGCAAGAAGATCAGCGAGTGGGGCGCCAGCAGCATCGGCCCCGTGCACCTGTCGGTGAACGTGTCGGGCATCCAGTTCTTCGTCGGCGGCCTGGAAGAAGAGGTGCTCAAGGCGATCCGCAAGCACGATATCGCGCCCGACCTGCTGGAGCTGGAGCTGACGGAAAGCTCGCTGATGTCGAATGCCGAGGAAACCATCGCCGTGCTGCGCAACCTGAAGGCGCTGGGCATCCAGATTTCCATCGATGATTTCGGCACCGGCTATTCCAGCCTGGCCTACCTGAAACGCTTCCCCATCGACAAGCTGAAGATCGACATCGCCTTCGTGCGCGAAGTGACGAGCAACCCGGACGACGCGGCCATCGTGCTGGCCATCATCAGCATGGCGCACAGCATGAAGCTGGAAGTGATCGCCGAAGGCGTGGAAAACGATGCGCAGCTGGCCTACCTGCGGCGCCACGGCTGCGACGAGATGCAGGGCTATTATTTCAGCCGCCCCGTGCCGCAGGAAGAATTCGAGCAGATGCTGATGGGCGGCAAGCTGCTGCAGGCGCCGCAGGATGCCGGCAGCGAAGAGCAGCAAACCTTGCTGATCGTCGATGACGACGTTTTTATGCTCGACGTGCTCAGCGACTTCCTGGCGCAGGACGGCTACCGCATCCTGACGGCGCAGACGGCCGCCGAGGGCTTCGACATCCTGGCGCGTCACAAGGTGCAGGTGATCCTGTGCGACCAGTGCATGCCGCTCATGAGCGGCACCGAATTCATGGAGCGGGTCAAGCACCTGTGCCCCGATACCTTCCGCATCATGCTGTCCGCCTTTGCCGACCTGACGCCCATCATGGCGGCCATCAACCGCGGCGCCGTCGACCGCTTCTATACCAAGCCGTGGAAAGGCGCCGTGCTGCGCGAGAATATCCGCGAAGGCTTCCGCCTGCACAAGCTGCTGCATGGCCAGGTGAAAGCGGCAGCCTAGGCGCTTGCCGCACAGGCAATTGGCCCCCGCGTGCGCTGGCGCACGTTGGGGAGCAGCTTTCCATCGAATTAGACTCCCGTCTCTAGTTTTGCTCTCTAGAATAAAACGCATCCATGAAGTGGCATGGCCTTTCACATGACGGGAGCTGGCGATGGTGAAGAAATTGAAGGAGCTGACGGAAGACACGGAATTGGCGAGCGCCGCGCGCTCGTCCGCGCAGCAGATCTGGCAAGCGGGCCTCGGCGCTTTTGCGAAGGCGCAGGAAGAGGGGGGGCGCGTGTTTTCCCGGCTGGTGAAGGAAGGCACGGAATTCCAGAAGCGGGCCGAAGACAAGGTGGCCAACGTCAGCGACAGCGTCGGCAAACTGGCCGATGGCGTGGGCAAGCAGGCCAGCGGTTCCTGGGACAAGCTGGAACAGGTGTTTGAAGAGCGCGTCGCGCGCGCGCTGGCCACCATCGGCGTGCCCACGCAGCAGGACATCGCCGCGTTGCACGCGCAGATCGATGCCTTGAGCCGGCAAGTGGCGGCGCTGTCGGTCAAGGCCGCGCCGGCGTCCAAGCGGAAGGCTGCCGCCAAGCCCGCCGTGAAGGCGGCGCCGAAAGCCGCACCGAAAGTTGCGCCGAAAGCAGTTGCCGCCAAGCCGGCGGCCAAGGCCGCGCCGCGCGCCGCAAGCAAGCCGGTGAGCAAGCCCGCGAGCAAAGCGGTGAGCAAACCCGCCGCGAGACCGGCGGCGAAGAAAAAAGCGCCGGCCGCCTGAGCTGGCGCCGCATTCCTCCGGCCTGCTCGCGCAGGCTTTTTTTTGCCCGCGGTTTTCGCCGGCGCCAGTGGGCGGAGTGTTTCATTACGGCTATCTTAGGTGGTATGCTTGAGGCAGAACACAGAGAGATTGCCCGCCATGCTACAAAAAGCACCACGCCGTACCCGCGAACGCATCCTGGAGTTGTCGCTGCGCCTGTTCAATGAGTTTGGTGAGCCGAATATCACGACGACCGTGATTGCGGAAGAGATGAACATTTCGCCGGGAAACCTGTATTACCACTTCCGTAACAAGGACGACATCGTCAACTCGATCTTCGTCCAGTTCGAGGCGGAAATCGAACGCATCCTGACCGTGCCCGACGGGCGCCGTTCGAATATCGAGGACGTCTGGCTGTACCTGCACCTGATGTTCGAACTGATCTGGCGCTACCGCTTTTTCTATCGCGACCTCAACGATTTGCTGTCGCGCAACCGCAAGCTGGAACTGCACTTCAAGCTGATCCTGGCGCACAAGATCAAGGTGGCCACGCAGCTGTGCGAAGACTTGCGCAGCGAACAGTCGCTTGAAGCGTCGGACATGGAAGTGGCTGCCATGGCGACGAATATGGTCGTCGTCGCCACCTACTGGCTGTCGTACGAGTATGTGCGCAATCCGCGCAAGTACAGCGAGCAGCAATCGATGTCCGATGCGCTGGCGCGCGGCTGCTACCAGGTGCTGTCGCTGATCGGACCGTACCTGCGCAATGAAACGCATTTGCTGTTTCGCAAACTGTCGGAAGAGTATGTGACCAAACTCAAGAACGACTGACGCGGCTGCTGGCGCCACGTCGTCAATTACAGGAGAGAGATATGGCTTGGAAACAATTCCCCTATCCGGACGAAGCATATAGTTACACGCCGCAAACCCTGGAAGCGGCCTGGGCGCGCCTGCATGCGGGCGATGTGGAACCGTTTCCCACGCACCCTGCGCTGGTGCAAGCCTGGCTGGCCTTCCATGCGGGCGACTTCGAGCGCGCCGTGAAGCTGGGCCTGGCCGTCGGCGTGCCCGGCTATGCGGTGGCGCACAAGGCCACCTGTATCTATGCCACGCACCTGGAAGGAAACGACAGCCAGAAACTCGACATGTACGAGGAAGTGGCCGAGCGCTGCGAGCGCCAGCAGAGCGAGCAGCCGGACAATCCGGCCGGCTACTACTGGCATGCCTACAGCCTGGGCCGCTATGCGCTGGGCACGTCCGTCGTCAAGGCCCTGGCGCAGGGCATGGGCGCGCGCGTGCGCAACAGCCTGGACCGCACGATGACGATAGCGCCCATGCATGCGGAAGCGCATATCGCATTTGGGATTTATCATACGGAAATTATCGACAAGGTCGGCGCCATGATAGGCGGCCTGACCTACGGCGCCAACAAGGAAGACGGCTACCAGCACTTCAAGACGGCGCTGGCCCTGACGCCGTATTCGGCACTGGCGCACAGCGAATATGCGCGCGCCTTGAACATGCTCGATGGAAAGAAAAAGCTGGCGGAAGCGCTGGCACTGTATGCAAAGGCGGCCGAGTGCGTGGCACTGGACGCCAAGGAACGCCTCGAGGTCGAGGCGGCGATCGACGAATTGAAAGGGTAGGGATTACTGTGATCAAGGCTTTATGTGTGTACTGTGGCGCCAACGCGGGCGTCTCGCCGGACTATGCCGTGGCGGCGCGCGAACTGGCGCGCGTGCTGGTGGCGGAAAATATTTCGCTCGTGTATGGCGGCGGCAAGGTGGGCCTGATGGGCGTGATCGCCGATGAAGTGCTGCGCCTGGGCGGCGAGGTGACGGGCGTGATCCCCACCCAGCTGGTCGAGCGCGAAGTGGGCCACATGGGCTTGACGCGCCAGTTCATCGTGAAGGACATGCATGAGCGCAAGGCGATGATGGCCAGCCTGTCCGACGCCTTCATCGCCATGCCCGGCGGCTATGGCACCCTGGAAGAGCTGTTCGAGATGCTCACGTGGGCCCAGCTGGGCTTGCACGCCAAGCCCATCGGCTTGCTCAATGTCGACCGTTTTTATGACGGCTTGATCGCTTTCGTGCAAAACGGCAAGGAACAGGGCTTCATCCGCCCGCAGCACGCGGCCTTCCTGAATGCCGACGCCGATCCTGCGGCGCTGGTGCAGCGCCTGAAGGAGTGCGCGCCATAGTTCCATGTCTGGCTGGATGGTCGCCGCGCCGCCAGTCAGCTGTTTCCTGTCGCTTGAAAAGCCATGCAGTGCGCACTGCATGGCTTTTTTATTTCCACACAGGAAAATTGATCGGGCTGGTTGACTTAATTAATAAAAATATGGCCATAAAATTGCCGTGATGGCATGTTTTTTTGAAAATGAAGATGATTTTTAAGCATTGGTGTGGTCTACTGTCATGGTTCAAAAGTTAGGAATAACGGACACCGACGAGCGTTGTACAGACTCCCTAAAAAAGGTGCCGACCCGTTTCAAGTTGCCCCAACCACGCTACTTCATCATCTCGAAAGGATGCTATTTTGAAACCTATGACCTTCATGCGAGCGGCCGCCGTCGCCGCCATTCTGGCTGCCGCTGGCGGCGCCCAGGCACAAACCACCACGATCGGCTTCGATTCGCTGGAACAACCGGGCTACTTCGGTTCCGTGTTCAATTCCTACTCCGAAGGCGGCTACAACTTCGACAGCAGCTTCCTCGGGTTGCTGAGCTCGGCACACCAGGATAGCTTCGCCTATGCCGGCTCGGCCGGTCTCGGTGCGACACCGCTGTCGACGACCACCCTGAGCCGTGCCGATGGCGCCGCTTTCTCGCTGAGCTCGATCAGCCTGGCCGACTTCGTGAGCTTGCCCGGTTCCTTTGACGTGACGTTCGTCGGCCACCAGGTAGGCGGCGGCACGGTGAGCCAGACCTTCACCCTCGGTGGCGGCCACACCTTTGCCGATTACACGTTTACGGGTTTCAGCAATCTGCTGTCGGCAACGTGGAAGGAGGGCGCCTTACACACCTTCCAGGTCGACAATATCGCCGCCACTGTCAGCGCCGTGCCGGAACCGGCCACCTACGGCATGCTGCTGGGCGGTTTGGGCCTGCTGGGCTTCATGCTTCGCCGCAAGAACGCCGCCTGAGCCTGAACATGTTGCCGGCCATGCCGGCGCGCATGTAAAAAAGCCGCCCGTTTTACGGGGCGGCGATGCTGACAAGCCAGCACACACGAACAATGCCGCCCGGTGGATGCCGGGCGGCATTGTTACGTGGACTTCATGATCTGATTTCCCCTGACTTCATAACCCTGCCTGCATGACCAGGACGTTACGAACAGGACGTTACGACCACAGGCGCTGGCCTGACAGGTCGAGCTGGGTCAGGTACAGGCGCACGTCGAATTCGTACTGGTGGTACTGCGGTTCCATATACGTGCACAGCTTGTAGAAGGCCTTGTCGTGCTGCTTTTCCTTGACGTGCGCCAGTTCGTGCACGGCGATCATGCGCAGGAATTCCAGCGGCACTTCCTTGAACATGGTGGCCACGCGAATTTCATGTTTGGCCTTGAGCTTGCCGCCTTGCACGCGCGAGATCGAAGTATGCAAGCCCAGCGCATGCTGGATCACATGGATCTTGCTGTCGAACGCCACTTTGTTGATGGGCTCGGCATTGCGCAGGAATTCATTCTTCAAATCCTGCACATACTGGTATAAAGCCTTGTCGTTGCGCACATCGTGTGCGTTCGGATAGCGTTTCAACAGGACGTCGCCCAGCTTGTCCTGTGCGATCAGTTGCTGTACTTGCGCTTGCGTTTGTTCGGAATAGGCGCTCAGGTATTTCAGGGATGGCTGCATGCGGGGAAGGGCGGGACGGGGCGCGGAGGTGTCGGTAAGGCGAGAATGTACCATACCGCCGCCCCCCGCGCTGCGCCAGGCCTTGCACGGGGCCGCCAGGGCCGCCCCGTGCCTTCCTGCGTCAAGCCGCGCGCGGCCGGGCCAACTCGCTCAGCCCGGCCGGTCCCGCCAGCCCCGGTCAGCCCTTGTCGTCTTCGTCCTTGCCGCCCTGCCGGCCAGTGCTGCTGCGCGCCGTCGTGCTGCCGCGGTTTTCATTGGCGCGCTGGGCCGATTGCCGGCTTTCGCCGCCCTTGCGGCCGATTTCCGCCATGTGTTCGCGGTTGCGGCTGACGGCTTCGCCGCCTTTCTGTCCGGCACGGCGTGCTTCTTCCGAGTCGAATTCATGCGCCGTGCCCTTTTGATGGGCTGCCTGGCCGCCCTTGCTGGCAATTTCGCGCTGCTGCTCTTCATTCATGGCGGCGAAACCGCGCTTGCTCGTGCCTTTGGCGCTGCCCGATTCGCTGGCTTTCTGGCTGCTGCCAGCGCCTTTGCCCTGTTCATTACCTTGATTGCTAGCCATGTCGCTCTCCTTGCTGTCGAGTGGGGATCAAGTGGTCGATACAGGCGCTCAATGCGCCTGATCGGATTGCCTGCTGGTATCGCGGTTGCTGCCCGCGCCGTCGCGGTGGCCCGTGGCGTGCATTTTTTCGATCATTTCACGCTGGCGCTGCGTGGCTTTTTCCGTTTCTTCGGCCGTCTTGCGCACCACTTCGTCAGCGAAGGCCACGGCCGTGCGGCTCGCTTCGGGCAGGTGGTTCTCTGCCGTGCGGTTCATTTCCACATTGGCGTTGGCGACGAGATTGCCGAGTTGCTGCTGGTACTGGCGCAGTGTGTTGCCGCTTGGTTGCAACTGGCCGGCGGCCAGCGACATGAGCTCGCCCGTGTCGCGCGCGCACAGCAGTTGCTGGCTGGCGCTGCTCCACTCCTGCAGCAAGTCTTGCGCCAGCCGTAGATGCAGCTCGCTTAATTGCTGCACCGTATCGAACATCTTGCGCGATAGTTCCGTGGCGAAGTTGCACTGGGCCTCGAGATGGGACTTCAGGGCGGGGCTGAGACTGGGGGACATACTGTTTGGGAACATGTTCTACCTCAATGAAAAGCGGATCCAGAAAACACCCGGTGCACCGGATGCGGCGTATGGTGAAACAAGCAAAGGGATAGACGCCCAATGGCGCGCCAGGTTCCATGGCAGATGCCGGTTTGGCGCGAGAATGGGGGCTGGCAGGTGGAAAAACGTGATGACTTTGTGCTGGATCAAATGAACGCCAATCAGGTCGGCGCACTGGGCAGCCATGCCGCTTGTGTGGAAAATGCATGTTTACAGGCCCGGCCGTGCGACAATAGCCGGCTCGCGGCAGCGCAGCCGATGGCCGGCGCGCGTGGCTGAGCCGAGCATCGCCTTACTTTTTACCTGATTCCGCGACCATGACGCATCCCGAATACATCCTGACCCTGTCCTGCCTGGACCAGCGCGGCATCGTGCACCGCGTCTCCGGCTTCCTGGCCGAACGCGGCTGCAACATCCTCGATTCCGCCCAGTTCGGCGACCAGGAATCCCAGCTGTTCTTCATGCGCGTGCATTTCGCGCTGGAAGACGGCGCCGTCAGCG
Source organism: Janthinobacterium sp. KBS0711 (assembly GCF_000988085.1). Classification (NCBI taxonomy): domain Bacteria; kingdom Pseudomonadati; phylum Pseudomonadota; class Betaproteobacteria; order Burkholderiales; family Oxalobacteraceae; genus Janthinobacterium; species Janthinobacterium sp. KBS0711. The sequence goes on from NZ_LBCO01000007.1 coordinate 289,521, forward strand.
ACGCCCAGTTGCGCAGCGACTTCGCCGACCTGTCGCAAGCCATGCAGTTGAATGGCCCCTTCCACGGCCAGTTGCACGATGCGCGCGTCAAGCCGCGCGTCATGCTGATGGTGTCGAAGATCGGCCATTGCCTGAACGACTTGCTGTTCCGCTACAAGAGCGGCTTGCTGAACGTGGAAATTCCCGCCATCGTGTCGAACCACATGGAGTTCTACCAGCTGGCGGCCAGCTACAATATTCCCTTCCACCATTTGCCGCTGGCGGCCGGCGCGCCGGAAGCGGCCAAGCTGGCGCAGGAAGCGAAGATCATCGACTTGATGGATACGCACAAGATCGACCTGGTGGTGCTGGCGCGCTACATGCAAATCCTGTCGCCCGGCCTGTGCCAGGCGCTCGACGGCCGCGCCATCAATATCCACCATTCCTTCCTGCCCAGCTTCAAGGGCGCCAAGCCGTATGCGCAGGCGCATCACCGCGGCGTCAAGCTGATCGGCGCGACGGCCCATTTCGTCACGGGCGACCTGGACGAAGGCCCGATCATCGAGCAGGACGTCGAGCGCGTCGATCATGCGATGGATGCGGAAACCCTGACGGCCATCGGCCGCGACGTCGAGTGCGTGGTGCTGGCGCGCGCCGTGAAATGGTTCGTCGAGCACCGCATTTTGAAAAATGGCGACAAGACGGTGGTTTTCCGCTGATACAGACTTCACTATTCACTTTACCGAGACAGAAACACGATGGCCCTTAAAGCAACAATTTTCAAAGCCGATCTGCAGATCGCCGACATGGACCGCAATTACTACCAGGATCATGCGCTGACCCTGGCGCGCCACCCGTCCGAAACGGACGAGCGCATGATGGTGCGCCTGCTGGCGTTCGCCATCCATGCCGACGAGGCGCTGACGTTCACCAAGGGCCTGTTCGACACGGAAGAGCCCGATCTGTGGCAGAAAGACCTGACGGGCGCCATCCAGCTGTGGATCGAAGTGGGCCAGCCCGACGAAAAGCGCATCCTGAAGGCGTGCGGCCGTTCGGAGCAGGTCATCGTCTACAGCTATGGCGCAACCAGCCACATCTGGTGGAAGCAGATCGCGAATAAACTGGAACGGGCGAAAAACCTGACCGTGATCAACCTGCCATCCGAGGCGGCGCAAGACATGAGCAAGCTGGCGCAGCGCAGCATGCAGCTGCAATGCACGATCCAGGATGGCCAGATCTGGCTGACGGACAGCGTCAACACGGTCCTGATCGATCGCGAACCGGTCAAGCCGGCACGCTGATTTGACTGTTTGAAACGCAAAAAAGCCCGGAGCGATCCGGGCTTTTTTTCCTTGTGATTGATCAATTCGGTGCTGCGCCCAGGCGGCGGATGCTGCTCGAACGCTGCATGCTGCGGCTGATGCGCGGGTCGCCGTAGTAGCTCACTTCGCCCGAACCGCCGATGCTGATGGTCAAGTCGTCCTTGGCCCACACTTGCGCTTCGCCCGAGCCGCCGATGCTTACCTGCACCTCGCGCGCCGCCAGCTTGCCGGCCTGGATATTGCCCGAGCCGCCGATCGACGCCGTCAGCTGCTCCGTCTTGCCGCTGGCCTTGAAGCTGCCGCTGCCGCCGATGGCAATGGAGACTTGGCGGCTGTCGAGGTCGCGCGCATGGATGGAGCCGGAACCGCCCACGTCGAAGCGCAGGTTCTCGGCGCGCAAGCCCGTCGCCGTGATGTTGCCCGAGCCACCCACGCTGACGCGTTCCACCTGGCGCGCCTGGATGACGATGGTCAGGCTGCTCTGGCGGAAATTGGCGTTGCGCTTGGCGGGGCGGATGCGCAGGGTGCCGTTTTCCACGGCCGTGTCGATCAGCGGCAGGATATTGTCGTCCGCTTCGATGGTGACGCTGTCCGTGTTGCCGATGCGCAGTTCGACCGTGCCCGGCACGTTCAGCGCCACGGCATGGAAACTGCCCACGTCGCGCGTCTGCTTTTGCAGCTTGCCGCTGCCCTGGATGCTGTTGCCGGAAATCCAGTCGAGCGGCGACGCCAGCGCCGGCGCGGCCGGGATGGCCAGCGCGCAGGCGGCCAGCAGCAGGGCGGTCGCGGCGCTGGCGTGGCGGCGGTGGCGGTGGAAAAGTGGCTGTGTCATTCTTGCTCCCTGTTTTGAATTGGTATACTTGCATGGTATGTCAGCCGGCCGCGCCTGCGTACCGCCCTGCGACAGACTGCGCCAGCGGCGGCATGGAATGCAGGAGGCTGCGACAGGATGGCATGAGGTATCATGTCGGTGGGACATACGACGACCGGCACGCGCCGCTCACACTACTGGAATTACATGCTGATCATCACCATCAAACAGGGCAAGGAAAAGAGCTTGCTGGGCCAATCGTGGATTTACGCGTCCGCGATTGAAAAAGTCGAAGGCAAGCCGCAGGAAAAAATGAAGCCTGGCTCGACGGCCATCGTGCAAAGCTCGGCTAAGCAATTCATCGCCCGTGCCGCCTACAATTCGAAGTCGCAGATCCGCGCCCGCATCTGGAGCTTCAAGGAAGACGAACCCGTCGACCACGCGCTGATCAAACGCCGGGTCAAGGCCGCCATCGAGAAGAAACTGCCAGCCATCAAGAAGGCCGGTGAAAACCAGCTGCTGACGCTGATCAAGGGCGAGGACGAGGGCTTGCCCGGCCTGGTGGTGCAGCTGTTCGGCGGCGTGCAAGGCTATCTGATCTGCGAATTCAACGCCGGCGGCGTCGACGCGTGGAAAGTGGCCATCGTGCAATCGCTGATGGCCTCCACCGGCTGCGTCAACGTGTACGAGCGCTGCGACGACCTGATGCGCAAAGGCGAAGGCTTGCCCCTGATCGACGGCGCCCTGGCCGGCGAGGAACCGCCCGATGAAGTCATGCTGACGGACAATGGCGTGCGCTATGCGCTGGATTTGAAGACGGGGCACAAGAGCAAGTTCCGCTGAGGATTGCTGTGGTTCATGAAAAAGCCGGCGCAAGCCGGCTTTTTCATGTCTCCTATTCCAGCGGCACGCTGCGGTATTTATTGACTTCCAGGGCCGACACGGCCGGCGCATCATTGCCCCACGACGCGCGCAGGTACGTGACCACGGCCGCCACTTCCGCGTCATCCATGACGGGGCCGAACGGCGGCATGCCGTAGGGGCGCGGGTTGCCGCGGGTGCCGGGCGCGAAGCCGCCGTTGAGCACGAGGCGGATGGCGTTGACGGCCGACTGCGTCGTCAGCGCGCGGTTGCCGGCCAGCGGCGGGTAGCCGGGCGGCACGCCCTTGCCATCGGCCTGGTGGCAGCTTGCGCATTGCGCCTCATACAGTTTCGCGCCCAGCGCCAGTTGCTGCCTCGCTTGCTCCGACGTGTCGCGCGGCGCCCGTTGTGCGGGCTGCGCGGGGCCGGGCAGGCTTTTCAGGTAGACGGCCATCGCCTGCACGTCGGCCGTGCTCATGTGCTGCAAGCTTTGCCGCACGACTTCCGCCATGGGGCCGAAGACGGTGGCGCGCGGCGACACGCCCGTTTGCAGCAATTGCACGATATGCGCCGTGTCCCAGTCGCCCAGGCCCGCTTCCGCATCCGACGTCAGCGAGGGCGCGTACCAGCCCAGCACGGGGATCAGGCCGCCCGACAGGCCGTCGTCGCTGCCGCCCAGGGTCGTGCGGCTGCTATGGCAGGCGCTGCAGTGGCCCAGGCCCTGCACCAAATAGGCGCCGCGGTTCCATTCCATGCTTTTGTTTGTGAGCGGCTGGTACACGCCGGGCTTGAAATACAGGGCGCGCCAGGCGGCCAGCGCGATCTGCTGGTTGTAGGGGAAGCGCAGCGCGTGCGGCGCATTCGCCTGCTTGTGCGGCGGCACGCTCTGGAAATACGCGTACAGGGCGTCGCTGTCTTCACGCTGCACCTTGGTATAGCTGGTGTAGGGAAAGGCCGGATACAGCAGCCTACCATCCTTCGACTTGCCATTGTGGATGGCGCGCCAGAAATCGTCGGCCGTCCAGCTGCCGATGCCCGTTTCCTTGTCGGCCGTGATGTTGGGCGAGAGCACCTTGCCGAACGGCGTCTGCAGGGCCCGGCCACCCGCATACGGCACGCCGCCGCGCGTCGTGTGGCAGGCCATGCAGTCGCCCGCATTGGCCAGGTAGGCGCCGCGCGCGACCAGCTGTTCCTGGCTCAGGGTGCTGGCCACGGCGGGCGGTCCCAGGTCGTCCGCCGGCCACAGAATGAATTTAGCGCTGCCGCCGGCAATCAGCAGCAAGCCGGCCGCGATCATCCATTTTTTCATGGTGCCACCTGCGCGCTGGAGCCGGGTACGCCGCCGCAATGCAACGGCAAGGGCAGGGCGATGCTGCTGGCGGGCCGCGCATCGGCGCTGGCCACCTGCGTGCCCAGCCAGGCCGAGACGGCGCCCACGTCGGCGTCCGACAGGCGCTGCGCCACTTGCGCCATGCAGTCGGGAGCGTGGGCGCGGCGGATGCCGTTCTTCCAGGCGCCCAGCTGGGCATTGATATAGTCGCGCGGCAAGCCCAGCAAGCCGGGGATGGCGGGCGCCACGCCGGCCAGTTGCTGGCCGTGGCAGGCGATACAGGCGGGTATCTTTTTGCCGGCGTCACCGCGCAGCACCAGCTGCTGTCCGCGCGCCAGGGCCGTCGTGCCGGCGCCGCTGGGCTGGGCCGGCGGCGGGGCAGGGTGCTGTGCCGCAAAATACTCGGCGATTTCGCGCAGGTAATCGTCAGGCAAGTGCTCGACCATATAGTTCATCATCGGATACTGGCGCCGGCCCTCGCGAAAGTTCAGCAGCTGGTTGTACAGGTAGCCGGCAGGCTTGCCGGCGATGCGGGGAAAGAAGGCATCGTGCTTTTCCTGTTGCGCATGACAGGACGTGCACGCCTTGATGCGCTGCTCCAGGCTGTCGTGGCTGGCGGCGATGGCAGCGGGCGCGGCTATGGCCAGCATCAGCACGAGGGGGGAATGCAGTAGCATGGAAAGTCGCATGGGGAAATCACCTGTCTCGTCGGTCTGTGTCGCGTGCCGGTGTTGCTGCCCGGATGTTGTTACCCTAGCATATACCGGGTGCTGTCACTGTGACAGGATCAGTTGTGCCATAAAACCACGGATCAGTTTGAGGAGCAGGGTTGAAACGATATGAAGAGTTGGCGGAAGAAGTCGGCGCCATGATCAGCACGCAGCTGTTGCTGCCAGGCGATAAATTACCGTCCGTGCGCCAGCAGCATGCGCGCAGGGGCGTGAGCCCGTCGACGGTGTTCCAGGCGTATTACTTGCTCGAGGCGCGCGGCATGATCGTCTCGCGTCCCCGCTCCGGCTACTACGTGGCGCCGCAGCGCGCCGCGCTGGCGCCCGAGCCGGACAGTTCGCATCCGCTGGCCGCCAGTACCACGGTCGACGTCAGCGACCTGGTGTTCGAGGTGCTGGGCGCCGTGGGCGCGCGCGATATCGTGCCGTTCGGCTCGGCGTTTCCCAGCCCGCTTCTGTTCCCCATGGAACGGCTGGCGCGGGCCGTGTCGGCCAGCATGCGCCGCCTCGACCCGTGGAGCACCGTCACGGATTTATCCTTGGGCAATGCCGAGCTGCGCCGCCAGATCGCCTTGCGCTACCAGCTCGACGGCGTGCCCGTTTCCAGCGAGGACATCGTCATCACGAATGGCGCGCTGGAAGCGCTGAACCTGTGCCTGCAAGCCGTCACGCGGCCCGGCGACACGGTGCTGATCGAGTCGCCCAGCTTCTATGCGTGTCTGCAGGCGCTGCAGCGGCTGGAACTCAAGGCCGTGGAAATTGCCACCAGCCCGCGCGACGGCGTCGACCTGGCCGCGCTGGAAGAGTTGCTGCAGCGCCACCAGCCCAAGGCGTGCTGGCTGATGACGAGTTTCCAGAATCCGCTGGGCAGCCTGATGCCGCCGGAAAAGAAGCGCGCGCTGGTCGAACTGCTGGCGCGCCATGGCGTGCCGCTGATCGAGGATGACGTGTATGGCGAGCTGTACTTTGGCAAGCAGCGCCCCGGCCTGACGAAAAGCCACGACAGCGCGGGCTTGGTGATGCATTGCAGCTCGTTTTCCAAGACCCTGGCGCCCGGCTTTCGCCTGGGCTGGGCCGTGGCGGGCCGTTATGCGCGCCAGGTCGAGCGCCTGAAGCTGACGACCAGCCTGTCGGCACCGATACCGCTGCAGATGGCGCTGGCCGATTACCTGGCGCAGGGCGGCTACGACCGCCATTTGCGCCAGCTGCGGCTGACCCTGGCGGCGCAGCAAAACACCATGCTGCAAGCCATCGCCGTGCATTTTCCGCCTGGCACGCGGGTAACGCGGCCGCAGGGCGGTTATTTCGTCTGGGTGGAGATGCCTGCCGGTATCGATGCGCTGGCCTTGCACCGCAGCGCGCTGGCGGCCGGCATCAGCATCGCACCCGGCCCCATCTTTTCCGCCACGCGCGCGTTTCGCCACTGCATCCGCCTCAATTACGGCCACCCGTGGAGTCTGCAACTGGAAGAGGCGATTGCCACGCTGGGGCGGCTGGCGCAGGCGGCAACAAGCGGTACATGAAAAAAAGTCCCTTGCGGTAGCACATGTTTCATTCCAAAAAGAAATATTGCTGTTATATTGAAGTATCTATAACTAATGATGGGAATGATAATGGATAACACGCAGCCGGAAGTGGGTCGTACGCAAGATACGACGATCGCCATCCTGTCCCACGTTGGCGGCCTGTTCACCAGCTGGGTGGCGCCGCTGATCATTTACTTGATCAAGAAAGATGACGCGGATAAATTCTCGGCCGAGAACGCCCGCGAAGCGCTCAATTTCCAGATCACCCTGATCATCTGGTATTTCGTCTGCTTCATTCTGTCGTTCGTGCTGATCGGCCTGTTCCTGTTCTGGATCGTGGCGCTGGCCAACCTGGTGTGCTCGATCGTGGCGGCCGTCAAGGCCAGCAATGGCATCACTTACCGCTATCCGCTGACTTTGCGCCTCGTCAAATAAGGCTGCGCCGGTCGCCGGGTTTCAGCCCGGGCGGCCGGGTAGTATGAGGAATGAAGCAAAGTCGGGCGTCACCGCGCTGGTGACGCCTGTTTCATGCGACCACAGCACGACCACCGGCTCGCCCGATGGCCCCGCGTGCGCATAGTCAAAACAATAGTAATCGCCCGTGCCGAACTGGGCGAAGGGCAGCAGGCTGGCGGCATCGTTGCCGCCATCTACGTTTTCCAGCCATTCCTGCCAGCCCGTGTTGTAGTGGCGCTCGATTGATTCCCACGTCTTGCGCGCATTGGCCGCGTCGTACACGGGAAATACGTTCAAGGCGCCCAGCGCGCGGCCATTGTTCTCCAATAACCATTTTACGTAGGACGCGGGCAGCGCTCGCCCCAGCGCCTGTTCGGCGGCGGCGATCGCCTCAAGCGTGGTGCCGATGGACTTGCTCTTGCTCATGTTGCGGGAAGGTGCCGGTTTCAGGCGGGTGCGGACGGCGCGGCCGGCGGTGTGCTGGCGCGCGGGGCTTTTTGCGGCGTGACTTTACCGCCTTCGGCGATCCAGCGGCGGTACACGCGCAGGGCCACTTGGGCATCGTCGGCCGCGTACAGTATCTGCTTTTCCGTCAGGCGCGAGGTGGCCCAGTTGGTGGTGGAGATCTTTTTTGATTTCTGCAGGTGCAGGCCGAAGAACTTGGCCACGGCCGTCTTCGCGCCCAGGTCGTTGCGCTGGCCGCCGCGCAGGGCGACGGACAGGTCAAGCACTTGGGCCGGCGCGATGCCCAGCTTGTTGCGCAGGCGCTTGACGTCGTCGGACAGGCCAAAGCCCACCTTCAGGGTGGTGGTCGATTCGAGGATGGCTTTGAGTTCGGCCAGGGCCGGCGCCGGCGTGCTGCCCACCTGGAACAGGTAGGCGATGTCGTCGGTGGCCAGCTGGATCAAATGCGGTCCCGTGGAGGACTCGCCCTTGACGAACGTCGGCTTCGATTCCGTATCGAAGCCGATGGCGTCCGCTGCCAGCAGGGCGGCCATGGCCGCTTTTGCATCGTCGCTGGTGCGTACCAGCTTGACGTGCTCGAGGGCGATGCCTTGATACGGGGGCAGTGGCGGTGCGGCAGCTGTGTCCATGAAACCGGATCAGCCTTTGCGCGAGAATTTCGCGGTCAGCTGATTCAGTTTTTCCAGGCGCAAGCGGTTCGCTTCTTCGGCGGCGGCCGCGTCGCGCTCGGCTTTCTTGCGCTCGGCTTCCTTCTTGAAGCGCTGCTGCAATACTTGCGTGGCGTGGTCGCGGTGGGTTTGCGTCACTTCCGCGCCGGCTGTGCCATCGAGGTCGTAGCGTACCTTGGCTTTTTCCATCACGCGCAGGTAGCGCAGCGAACCCGTGTGGATGCCCAGCGCCGTGCGCATCAGCTTGCGGTCCAGGTCCGGCAGGCGCGCCAGGATCTGCTTGTCGATACCGATCGACAAGGGCAGGCAATCGCGGAATGGCGGGAATTGCTCCTGGAACTGCTTCAACAGGGCGCGTGCGGTCAGGCCGGCAGGCGCCGGCGTGGTCGCTGCGGCCGGTGCCGCCGCTGGGGCTGCATCGACTGGCGTGTCAGGAGTGGTGGCTTGCTGGTCTGGCGTGGAGCTGGTCATCGACATCATTGGTTGGGCTATAAAAGGGGAGCATAGCACGCGCCACAGGCAAGTGCATTGTCTTTTTTGGCAACTTGACCTGCGATAAGCGGCTTCGCACTACAGCGGACGCAGCGCGAAATACGGGAAATGTGTATAATGTCGGCTTGCGCTGATGACTGGACCCCGTTTTTGACGGTCTGGCTCAGGTGTGCAGGGGATAGGAGCAGTGCGGTACAGGACCCCAATTATTAGTATTTTTGATATCGGATATTCCTCTTATCAATTATCCAGATAACTGGCCTTCGTGCATAATCTTGCTCTCCGCTGTGTCTTCACTGAACAACAATAGATTCAAGCCCGTTCTGGTACGGGCTTTTTTTCATTCCGCAATGTACATCGCTTATTTATCTGACCCGGCTTCGGCCCCGCCGCTCCGCATGACGGATGCGCGGGCTTTGAACGTCCTGATAGACAGGCGCCGCTGCCGTTAACACGGTAGCCGCAACAATACGCTCCATCGAGTCCGGTTTCGCAGGCTTAGGTGGAATCATTCACTTCGCGCCGACACCATCTGGTCTCGCATTAAGAGATATCTCATGAAGAATACGCCAAAAACTTTAACGTTGTCCGCCAAGGCGCCACGCCCAGCCGCGGCACCACTTGCCGTACCCAAAACGACTTTATCTTACTTCATCGATAATGCGCAAGCGAATCCGGAAGCCACCGTCACGACGGCGCCGACCGTCGTCACCGTGGTGAAGAAAAGCCGCTCGCGCCTGGCCGCCGTGCCACCGGCCGATGCGGCAGCGGAAGCGGCCGTCAGCGCGCCGGCCGCCGAGGCCGTTGCCGACGTGACCGAGGCCGCTGAAGCCGCACCGGCCAAGACGCCAAGCGTGAAGATCGCCCCTGGCGCCAAGGCTGCGGCCGCGCCGCGCAAGGTCAGCGAAAGCGCCGCCACGAATAAGGTGGTGACGGCAGCCCGTTCGAAAGTCGTGCGCGCCAAGCCTGAAGCGGCGCCCGTGACCATCATCACCGGCGCGCAAGTGGTCAGCAAGACCACGGACGCCGATGCCCTGGCCGCCATCGATACGTCGAATTACTTCCTGCCAACCGTCAAGGTGCCGGGCCGCCGTGGCCGCAAGCCTAGCGAATTCACGCCGGAAAACGATGAAGTGGCAGCACTGAACGCCGTCGAACGCGCCGAACTGAAGGCTGTGTCGAAAGCGCGCGACCGCAAGGCCAAGGGCGGCCTGGCCGATGCACTGGGCGATCCGGAAGCATCGGCAGCGGATCTGGAACGCCGCCGCAAGCAGATCACGGGCTTGATCAACATGGGCAAGGAACGCGGTTTCCTCACCTATGCCGAGATCAATGACCAATTGCCGGAAAACATCATCGATCCGGAAGCGATCGAAGGCATCATCGCCACCTTCAACGACATGGGTATCGCCGTCTACGAGCGCGCCCCTGACGCGGAAAGCCTGTTGTTGACTGACAACGTCGCCACCGTCACCAGCGACGATGAAGTGGAAGCGGCCGCCGCGACCGCCTTGTCGACCGTCGACTCCGACTTCGGCCGCACCACCGACCCCGTGCGCATGTACATGCGTGAAATGGGCGCCGTGGCGCTGTTGACGCGCGAAGGCGAGATCGAGATCGCCAAGCGCATCGAAGGCGGCCTGAAAGACATGATCCAGGCCATTTCCGCCTGCCCGACCACGATCGGCGAAATCGTTGCACTGTCGCAAAAAATCGCACGCGACGAAATCAAGGTCGATGAAGTGGTCGACGGCTTTGTCGATTTGAACGAAAGCAATGCCCCGGCGCCAGCCGCTGCCGCCGCGCCTGCCGCCGCCAGCGGTGACGACGAGGAAGAGGAAGAAGAAGCCGAAGAAGAAGACGGCGACGCCAATGGCGGCGCGGCCGGTTTCTCCAGCGAGCAATTGGCCCAGCTGAAAAAGAATGCGTTGGAGAAATTCAACGTCATTTCGACGCAGTACGACAAGATGCGCAAGGCGCCAGAGGGTTACAACTCGAAAGCCTACATCAAGGCGCAGGAAGCCATTTCGCAGGAATTGCTGGGCATCCGCTTCACGGCCAAGGTCGTGGAAAAGCTGTGCGACACCCTGCGCGGCCAGATGGAAGAAGTGCGCCACATCGAGCGCGCCGTGCTGGAACTGTGCGTGAACAAATGCGGCATGCCGCGCGCCCACTTCATCAAGGTGTTCCCGGGCAATGAATGCGACCTGGAATGGGTCGACCGCGAAGTTGATTGCAAGTATCCGTACAGCGCCATCCTCAGCCGCAACGTACCTGCCGTCAAGGAACTGCAAAAGAAGATGATCGACCTGCAAGCCCGCGTGGCCCTGCCGCTGGCTGACTTGCGCAAGATCAACAAGCAGATGGCTGCCGGCGAAAAGCGTGCCCGTCACGCGAAACGCGAAATGACGGTCGCCAACTTGCGCCTGGTCATTTCGATCGCCAAGAAATACATCAACCGCGGCTTGCAATTCCTCGATCTGATCCAGGAAGGCAACATCGGTCTGCTGAAGGCCGTGGATAAATTCGAATACCGCCGCGGCTACAAGTTCTCGACCTACGCCACCTGGTGGATCCGCCAGGCCATCACGCGTTCGATCGCCGACATGGCCCGCACCATCCGCGTGCCGGTGCACATGATCGAAACGATCAACAAGATGAACCGCATCTCGCGCCAGATCATGCAGGAAACGGGCAGCGAGCCGGACCTGGCGACCCTGGCCGTCAAGATGGAGATGCCGGAAAACAAGGTGCGCGAAATCATGAAGATCGCGAAAGAACCGATTTCCATGGAAACGCCGATGGGCGAAGATGGCGATTCGCAACTGGGCGACTTCATCGAAGACAACACAACGCTGGCGCCGCTGGATGCCGCGCTGCACGCATCGATGCGCAACGTGATCAAGGAAGTGCTCGATTCCCTGACGCCGCGCGAAGCGAAAGTGCTGCGCATGCGTTACGGCGTGGAAATGTCGAACGACCACACCTTGGAAGAAGTGGGCAAGCAGTTCGACGTGACGCGCGAGCGCATCCGCCAGATCGAAGCGAAAGCCATGAGCAAGCTGCGCCAGCCTTCGCGTTCGGACAAGCTGAAAACGTTCTTGACGCAAAACTAAGTGGTCACAAAAAAAGAGGCGCAAGCCTCTTTTTTTTCGTCCATCCCCAGCGTTGGCTTACATGAAATACGTGCGCTGGCCTTGCAGACCGGTGCGGAAGTGGCGCCGCGCGCGGTACAGTGCCGCGCCGCAGGCGGCGGCGATGACGGTCATGAAGAACCAGTCCAGCGGGTTGCGGCGCGGGGGCGCCGGCGACGCTTGCGACGGCACGGCGAAGGCCTGGAATTTATGCCCCGTGTAGACGGCGCCCACCACCAGCCCGGCGTCCGTGATCTTGTTGGTCAGGTACAGGCCGTCGTCGCGGCGGCGCACCGTCATCACGCCTTCCTTGTAGACAAAGGTCATCGGTTCATAGCCGTTGATGTTGACGCTGCCGACCACGTGTCCGGCAGCGTTGACCGCCGTGGCGTAGCTGTCGCCCTGGCCGATCATGGCGCCCAGGTCGAGCATGCGCTTGCCGTCCCAGGCAAACGCGTGCCAGCGGCGCTTTTCCGTTTCCGAGGCGCCCACGATCAGGCCCGCGTCATTGATGGCGGTGGCTGAGCTGATGCGTCCGCCGGGCAGGGTGCCGATTTCCTGCATGCCCGGGCCGGGCCGGTAGACGAAGGCGCGGCGGTAGCCGTCGCCGCGCTGGGCCGTGCCCACCACCACGCCATGGCTGTTCAGGCCGCTGGCATAGCTGCTGGCGCCGCCCAGGGTGCCCAGGTCTTGCAGGCTGTGGTCGGCTTGCGTCACAAAGGCGTGGAAATCGCCGCCGCTCGTATCGGCATAGCCGGCCACCTGGCCGCCGCGCGCGATGGCCGTGGCATAGCTGCTGGTGCCGCCCAGGGTGCCCAGGTCGCGCATGCCGCCCGCCGCGTCGTAGCGGAAGGCGTGCCAGGCGCCGCTGGCCGTCTGCGCCGAACCGACCACCACGCCATGGATATTGATGGCCTTGGTAAAACCTTCATCGCCGCCCAGGGTGCCCAGCTCGCGGATACGGCCATGCTGGTACGTCACGGCGCGGCGCCGTCCTTCTTCTTCCATGATGATGCCGGCCACCAGGCCGGCCGGGTTCAGGTCGGACGCGATGCTGCCGTTGCCATCTCTTTCACCAAAGCCCCGTTCGGCATAGATGGTGGCGCTGGCGGTGGAGACGGCGGCCAGCAGGCACAGGCCGAGCAGTGGAGCGGGGAAGCGGGAGAACCGTGGCAGCATGATAGTTTCCTCAAAGAAAAAACTTACTATACTTTTTTATGTTCAAAATTGATACTCAATTTGCTACTGTTTTTACTAATCTTTGTATTTCGTCATTCTCGGCCGGCGCGCCTTTCCTGGGTTGCGGCAAGTGGATGGCCAGCACCGTGCCCTGGCCGGCCTGGCTGTCGATGCGCAGTTCGCCGCCCAGGGCATGGACACGTTCGCGTATGCTTTTCAGGCCGAAGGCGGCCCGCTTGCCGTGGTCGCCCGGCTGCATGCCGATGCCGTTGTCGCTGATGCGCAGCACGATGGCGTCCGTATCCTGCGCCAGCGCCACTTCCACTTCGCTGGCCTGGGCGTGGCGCACGATGTTCGACAGCGATTCCTGCAGCACGCGGAAGATGGCCGACGTCTGGCGCTGGTCCAGGCCCAGGTCGGGCGCCTCGCTGTCGAGCGAGAGCCGGTAGCGGATGGCGCCGCGGCCCTCCATCTGGCGGATCAGCCATTCTGCCGCCGGGCCCAGTCCCAGCTCGAGGGTACTGGGATGCAAGTCATTGATGATGGTGCGCACGGAGCGGATGGTGGCGTCGATGGTGTCGAGCACGCGCTGCGCGTGGCGGTGCAGGCGCAGGTGGGCCTTGGCCGTGCGCGCGTGCAGCAGCGACACATCGATGCGCAGCACCATCAGGTTCTGGCCCAGGTCGTCATGAATGTCGAGCGCGATGCGCCGCCGCTCCTCTTCCTTGATGGTTTGCTGGTGGTCGGTCAGTTCGCGCAGCTGGGCCAGGGTGCGCTCCAGGTTTTCCTCGTTGCGCTTGCTGTCGGTGATGTCGATGGCCATGGCGATGATCATCTGCGGCCGGCCGTCGGCGTCAAACACGGGTTTCTTGTGCGTCTGCACCAGGCGGTTTTCCTGCAACTGCGCGTTCCATACCAATTCTTCGCGGATCACCACCTTGCGGCTGGCAAACGCTTCCTGGTCCGCCGCGTGGAAGCCCATGTTCTGTTCCTTTGGGAAATGCTGCAGGTCGCGTCCCTCGGCGATGTCCTGCTGGCGCACGCCCCATTGCTGTTCGCAGGCCTGGTTCATCAGCACGATGCGCGAATCGGCATCCTTGAGGAACAGCGACAGGGGCATCATGGAAATGATGTCCTGCAGCCGCTCTTCACTGCGCGCCAGGGCTGCTTCCGTTTGCGCGCGCATGGCGATTTCCGCGGACAGCTGGATATTCACGTCGAGCAGCTGGGCCGTGCGCAGGGCCACGCGGTTTTCCAGCTCCGTATGGGCCACGCTCAATGCGTGTTCGGCCCGCTTTTGTTCCGTGATGTCGCTGGCCAGCACGAGCGCGCCCGTCAGGGTACCCAGCTGGTCGTACAGGCAGCGGCCGCTGATCATGGCCCAGCGTTCCGAGCCGTCGCCGTGCCGGTATTGCAGCTCTCCCATGCAGCTGCGCTCCTGCTCGCGCATCAGCGGGCACAGGCGCAGCAAGGTCGCTTCGTCGTGAAATTCGCTCATCTTGTGGCCCAGCAGCTTTTCCGCCGGGATACCCAGCATGTCGCACAGGCGCTGGTTGATATGCAATATCGTGCCTTGCGCGTCCGTTTGCCACATGCCGTCCTGCGCCGTCTCGCTCAGGTCGCGGTAGCGCATGACGCTGGCGTCGAGCTGCAGTCGCGTGTTGGCCACGTGGGCGCGCAGCTTGCGCATCAGCCACATGGCTGTGCTGGCGGACGTCGCCAGCAGCAGCGACAGCCAGACATGTTCCCAGAAGTCGAGCTCCTGCCAGGCCGCGCCCGCCAGCCAGCCCAGCATGATCAGGATGAGGGCGGCACATGCCGCACTCAGCGTTTCAATCGACCATTTGCTCATCCGCGTTCCTGGCGTCATGGTTGGCCGCTGCCGTGCGCCTGGCGCCGGAGAGGGGGAGTGTCAGCCGCCAGTGTAATACCAAATGTTGTTTTCTTGAGAATATTTTTCCATTGGGAAAGCAAAAGGCCGGCCCTTGCGGTGCCGGCCCCTGCCTGCCGATGGCAGTTTGACGTGATCAGCCCGTGTTGCGCAGGCCTGCCGCGACGCCGTTGATCGACAGCTGGATACCGCGGTGCACCCGTTCATCCACTTTACTGGCACTGGACAGCGCGCGGTTGCGCTTGATCAATTCCACCTGCAAATGGTTCAGCGGGTCGAGATAGGCGAAGCGGTTCTGGATCGAGCGGGCCAGCAGCGGATTGCCCGCCAGGCGTTCGGTATTGCCGGTGATCAGCTCCAGGCAGCGCAAGGTGTTGCCATGCTCGTCCGTAATGCGCTTGTAGATGCGTTCGCGCAAGTCCTGGTCCGCCACCAGTTCCGCATAGCGCGAGGCGATCGCCAAGTCCGTCTTGGCCAGCACCATGTCCATGTTCGACAGCAGGGTGGCAAAGAATGGCCATTCGGCATGCATGGCGCGCAAGGTGGCGATCTTGTCGTCCTTCGCGGCGCCGTCGGCCTGGTTGATCCAGGCCTCGATGGCGCTGCCGAAGCCGAACCAGCCCGGCAGCAGCAAGCGGCACTGGCCCCAGGAAAAGCCCCAGGGAATGGCGCGCAAGTCTTCGATGCGCTGGTTGGCCTTGCGCGAGGCGGGACGGGAGCCGAGGTTCAGTTCGGCGATTTCCGCAATCGGCGTGGCCGAGAAGAAATACTCCGTAAAGCCCGGCGTTTCATACACGAGGTGGCGGTAGGCGTGATAGGCGAGGTCCGACAGTTCCGCCATCACGGCTTCGAACTGTGCCAGCTGGCTGTTGCGGGCCGGATTGGCTTCCTGCGGCGCCAGGCTCGCTTCCAGGGTGGCGGCGACCAGCAATTCCAGGTTGCGCCGGCCGATTTCCGCGTTGGAAAACTTCGACGCGATGATCTCGCCCTGTTCCGTCAAACGGATCTGGCCGTTGACGGTGCCCGGCGGCTGGGCCAGGATGGCTTCGTAGCTGGGTCCGCCGCCACGACCCACCGTGCCGCCGCGGCCATGGAACAGGCGCAGCTTGACGCCGGCCTTTTGAAAGTCGGACACGAGCGCCAGTTCCGCCTTGTACAGTTCCCAGTTCGACGTAAGGAAACCGCCATCCTTGTTCGAGTCGGAATAGCCGAGCATGACCTCCTGCAACTGCCCCTGCTTGGCGATCAGCTGTTTGACCAGTGGCAAGGCCATGACCTGGCTCATGATGCCGGCCGCGCGCTGCAGGTCGGGGATCGTCTCGAACAGGGGGATGACCATCAGCTCGCACGTGCTGTCGCCGTCGCCGTCGCCTCCCGCTTTCCAGTCGGTGCGCAGCAAGCCCGTTTCCTTTTGCAGCAGCAATACTTCCAGCAAGTCGGACACGGTTTCCGTGTGCGAGATGATGTAGTTGCGGATGGCCCGCGCACCGTAGCGCTGGCGGATGTCGCGCGCCGTGCGCAGGATCGCCAGCTCGGAATCCGTTTCCGTGGCGTAGGCGATGTAGGGCGAGTACAGCAAACGCGGCTGGGCCAGTTCGTTCAGCAGCAGCGCTTGCTTGTCTTCTTCGGACAGGGCCGTGTAATCGGCGGCCACGCCGCTTTTCGCGAACAGGTCGGCCAGCACGCGCTCGTGCACGTCCGAGGTCTGGCGCATGTCGAGCGACGCCAGGTGGAAGCCGAAGATGTCGGCCGCGCGCGCCAGGGTCGCCAGGCGGGGGCGCACGAGGGCCGCACCGTGGTGCGATTCGAGCGAGGCGACGATGGTGCGCAAGTCGGCCACAAACGCGGCCGCGTCAGGGTAGGCGGCGGCCGCGCCCACTTCCTTGCGCAGGATGTTGGTGGCGCCCAGCGCGCGGGCCGTGGCGGCCAGGCGCGCATAGATGCCGATCAGGGCGCGGCGGTACGGTTCGTCGCTGCGGTGCGGCGAAGCGTCCGGCGACTGGTCGGCCAGCGCCTGCAGTTCGGCGCTCACGCCCACCATCAGGGTCGAGACGGACAATTCCGCGCCCAGCGCGTGCACTTCGTCGAGGTAAAAGTCGAGGATGGTGGTGGCGTGGCGCGCCAGTGCGTGCTGCATGGTGCCCGCGTTGACGTTCGGGTTGCCGTCGCGGTCGCCGCCGATCCAGCTGCCCATCTGCACGTAGGCGGCGTTGATCGGCTCGATGGTGCCGTCGCCGTTCGGATACTCGGCGGCGATGTCTTCCTCGATGTCGTCATACAGGCCCGGCAGTTCGCGCAGGAAGGTGATGCGGTAGTAGGACAGGGCGTTTTCGATCTCGTCGGCCACCGTCAGCTTCGAATAGCGCAGCATGCGCGTCTGCCACAGGGTGGCCACGCGCGAGCGCAGCAACTGCATGTTGGCTTGCCGCTCTTTCGGCGTCTGCGGCAGGTCGCGCTCGGCCAGCAGGCGGGCGATGTCGTGCTCGGCATCGAGGATGCTCTTGCGCTGCACTTCCGTCGGGTGGGCCGTCAGCACGGGCGCGATCAGGGCGTCCTGGAAGAAGGTGTCGACGGTCTTGCGCGGCACGCCGGCCATGCGCAGTTTTTTCAGCGCGAAGCTGACGCTGCCCTTTTGCGCAGGGGAACCTGCCAGCAGGTGGGCGCGGCGGCGGCGGATGTGGTGCTGGTCTTCCGCGATGTTGGCCAGGTGCGAAAAGTAGGAAAAGGCGCGCACGACGGAAATCGTCTGTTCGCGGCTCAGTTCCTTGAGCATGGCGTCCAGTTCCAGGGCCGCGTCCGCGTCCGCTTCGCGGCGGAAGCGCACGGAAGTCTGGCGTATGGTTTCCACCACATTGAAGACGGCGTCGCCTTCCTGTTCCCGCAGCACGTCGCCCAGCAGGCGGCCCAGCAGGCGGATGTCTTCTTTCAGCGGCGCATCCTTGTCGGAGCCGGCCGCTGGAACTATTTCTGGTGCTACTGCGTCATTGAGCATAATAAAGAACCAAAGTAAGTGTAAAAGCAAGGGAATGTGGATCGCACCGGGCGTTTGGCCGCAGAGGGGAGGGGGCGCATGATAAAATTTGTGGTCTTCAACATGGACGCTAGCCTGACTTGGCCTTCTAGGCCAAGGGATAACGATTATAGCGACGCCGGCCACCATTCCGATACAAATTGATATCGGACGGGCGAATTGGCAACGATAATGACAACGACAGCCACAGCGAAAGAACTTGTTTTGAAAGCATCCGAATTGACCCCGAACGAATTGAATATTCCTGCCCGCCTGGTGATCGCCACGCGCGAGAGCCGTCTTGCCATGTGGCAAGCTGAACACGTGCGTGCGCGTCTGGCCGCCCTGTATCCGCAGTGTAGCGTTGAAATTCTCGGCATGACCACACGCGGCGACCAGATTCTGGACCGCGCCCTGTCCAAGGTAGGCGGCAAGGGCCTGTTCGTCAAGGAGCTGGAAGTGGCGATGGAAGAAGGCCGCGCCGACCTGGCCGTGCATTCGCTGAAAGACGTGCCGATGGAGTTGCCTGAAGGATTTGCCCTGGCCGCCATTCTCGAGCGCGAAGACCCGCGCGACGCGTTCGTGTCGAACGATTACGCCAGCCTGGCCGATCTGCCGCATGGCGCCGTCGTCGGCACCAGCAGCCTGCGCCGCCAGTCGCTGATCGCCGCCCGTTATCCGCACCTGACGATACTGCCCCTGCGCGGCAACCTCGATACGCGTTTGGGCAAGCTGGACCGTGGCGATTACGCCGCCATCATCCTGGCCGCCGCCGGCCTGAAACGCCTGGGACTCGAATCGCGCATCCGCGCCGTGCTGGCGCCGGAAGACAGCCTGCCTGCCGCCGGCCAGGGCGCCATGGCGATCGAGATCCGCAGCGGGCGTGCGGATGGCGCCGACCTGGTGCGCCTGCTGGCGCCGCTGAACCACGCGGCCACGGCGCAAGCCGTCACGGCCGAGCGCAAGGTGTCGAAGATTTTCGGCGGGAGCTGCCAGATTCCGCTGGCCGCGTTCGCCACCGTCGAGGGCGAGCAGATGCGTTTGCGCGCCATGGTCGCCACGCCGGACGGCGCGCGCATGGCCAGCGCCGACGTCAGTGGCCCGGCCGCGGCACCCGAACTGCTGGGCGAGCAAGTGGCCGAACTGCTGCGCGGGCAAGACGCCGCCGGCATCCTCGCCTCGTGCGCCGTCACGCCCGACAACCATGAAGGCCTGGCGCCGCATGCCTGACACCGTGGTGATCACGCGGCCCGCGCAACAAGCGGGGCCGCTGGCCGCCCACATCTCGGCGCTGGGCTTGCCCGTGCAACTGCTGCCGCTGCTGGAAATCCACGCGCTTGACGGCGAGGAAGAATGCGCGCACTTGCAGGCCGTGCTGGCGCGCCTGCGCGAGTTTGACCTGGTGGCCTTCGTTTCACCCAACGCCATCGACTGCATCTTTGCGCACTTGCCCGTCTGGCCGGCCGGCTTGCCGCTGGCCGTGGTGGGCGAGGGCAGCAAGATGGCCCTGGCCGCGCATGGCGTCACGGACGCCAACGCGGCCATCACCAGTCCGTTTGACACGGCGCGCAGCGATTCCGAACATCTGTTGCTGGCGCTGGACTTGCCGGCCCTGCGCGGCAAGCGCGTGCTGATCGTGCGCGGCGATGGCGGACGCGATTACCTGGCCGACGGCTTGCGCGCGGCCGGCGCCGAAGTCGAGTTCGTCACCGCCTACCGCCGCAAGGTGCCGACGCTGACGCCGGCCTTGCGGGCGACCCTGGAAAAGCTGTTGCAGCATAATAATGACTGGATCATCACCAGCTCGGAAGCGCTGCGCGGTTTGCTGGCGCTGCTGGGTGAAATGGATGTTGAAAAGACGGCTGTTGTGAAAATGCAACAGCAGCATCTGATCGTGCCGCACGCCCGCATTGCACAAACGGCGGCGGCCCTGGGTTTTGCCCGTGTCACCCTGACAGGATCAGGCGACGCAGGAGTGCTCGCCGCGTTACAATCACGACCATGAACGAAATGCCTACACTCTCCGAACCGAATGCAACGCCTGGCAGCGCCGTGAAGACGGCGCCGCAGGCGGCCGACCAACCTGCCGGCCGCGCGCCGACCTTGCTGGAACAGCTGCAAAAGCCCATGAGCATCGCCGTCATCGTGCTGGCCGTGCTGCTGGCTGCGCAAAGCTGGTCGTCCAGCAAGCAGATCCGCAACCTGCGCGAAGAAGTGGCCAAGCGCCTGCAAAAGGGCGATGTCAGCAACGCCGAAACGGGCGTGCTGGCGCGCAACGTGCAAGAAGGCACGAAAGAGCTGGAAATCAAGGTGGGCGCGCTGGAAAATCGCCAGAGCGAAACGCAAAGCCAGCAGCTGGCCCTGGAACAACTGTATAACGACTTGTCGAAGAATCGTGACGAGTGGGCGCTGACGGAAATCGAGCAAGTGCTGTCGACGGCCAGCCAGCAGCTGCAACTGGCCGGCAACGTGCCCGGCGCGCTGATCGCCCTGCAAAACGCGGACCGCAGCCTGTCGCGTTCCGACAAGCCGCAATTCATCACCATCCGCCGCGCCATCGGCCGCGACATGGAAAAACTCAAGGCCCTCCCTAGCGTCGATTCGACGGGCGTGGCCCTGCGCCTCGACGCCGTGATCGCCCAGGTCGATTCGCTGCCGATGCTGTCCGACGAAACGCCGGCCTTGCCGGCCGCGCCGGAAAAACCGGGCAAGGCCAAGCCCGTGCGCGACGCCGCCGGCAAGCTGGTGGGTCCGCCTGCGCCGGAACCGATGCTGCAAAAAGTACGCGACGGCTTCAATACCTGGAGCGGCGACATGTGGGCCGACGTGCGCCAGTTGATCCGCATCCGCCGCGTCGATACGCCAGAAGCGCTGATGCTGTCGCCGACGCAATCGTATTTCTTGCGTGAAAACGTCAAGCTGCGCCTGCTCAATGCCCGCATGGCCTTGTTGTCGCGCAATGAAACGGCTTTCCGTAACGACTTGATCGCTGCGCAGGATGCGCTGGCCAAGTATTTCGACACCCGCGCCAAGAGCACGCAGACGGCGCAAGCCCTGCTGCGCCAGGTGCAGGGCAGCAACCTGGCCATCGAAATGCCAACCTTGTCCGACAGCCTGACGGCTGTGCGCAACTACAAAGCGAAGTCCTGAGCCCATGCGTCTATTCCTCTGGTTACTCGCCCTGATGGCCGCGGCGATCGGTATCGCCGTGACGGCCCGTTTCAATCCCGGCAACGTGGTGCTGTTCTATCCGCCTTACCGCATCGACTTGTCGCTGAACTTCTTCCTGCTGCTGCAGGTCGTGCTGTTCGTGCTGCTGTACCTGCTGGTGCGCGCCGTGCGCGCCACCGTGCGCATGCCGGCGCAAGTGGCGGCCTACCGCCAGCGCAAGCGTGAGCGCGATGGCAACAAGGGCTTGCGCGAAGCCTTGAAAGCCCTGTTCGAAGGCCGTTTCGGTCATGCGGAAAAAGCCGCCTTGCGGGCCGCCGAGCTGGAAGAAAACGCCGGCCTGGCCGCGCTGATCGGCGCGCGCGCCGCGCACCGCATGCGCCAGTCCGAACGCCGCGACAGCTGGCTGTCCCGCGTCGAAGGCGACGCCAGCCTGAAGACGGCGCGCTTGATGACGGTGACGGAATTGCTGGTCGACGACCACCAGCCGGAAGCGGCCCTGGCCGCCGTGCGCGAACTCAATGCCAGCGGCACGCGCCATATCCACGCGCTGCAATGGTCGCTCAAGGCCGAGCAGCAGGCGAAGAACTGGCCGGAAGTGCTGCGCCTCGTGCGTTCGCTCGACAAGCACCGCGCCCTGCATCCGGCCCTGTCGTCGCGCCTGCGCGAACTGGCCTACGACCATTTGCTGTCCGACCAATCGCATGACGCCGAATCGCTGATGCGCGTGTGGTCCACCGTGCCCAGCAGCGACCGGGTCAAGCCGTATATCGCCTGCCGCGCCGCCACGGCCCTGAATGCGCGCGGTCTGCACGATGAAGCGCGCCTCGTGTGCGAAGAGTCGCTGGCCGCCGACTGGGACGAGCGCGTCGTGCGCGCCTACCGCGAAGCGGCGGCGCCAAGCGGCACGCCGGCCCTGCTGCTGCAGATTGAGCACTGCGAGCAATGGATGAAACAGCGTCCGCTGGATGCGGAACTGGCGCTGACTCTGGGCACCTTGTGCCTCAAGCAAAAACTGTGGGGCAAGGCCCAGCGTCACCTGGAGCAGGCTTTGTCGGATGCGAACGAGCCGCAAATGGTGCGCGACGCCCACCTGAAGCTGGCGCAGATGCACGACGCCTTGCAGCAGACGGAACAGGCTGCCGCCCATTACCGGCAGTGCGCGCTGGCGACCATCCTGTAGTTGTTTCTTCAGACGTAAAAAAGCCGTTCAGTGCAGACTGAACGGCTTTTTTTGCGCTGCTACTTTGCTACTTTACTTCTTCGGTACTGCTGCAGTGCCTTCCGGCAAGGCATATGCGACCAGGGTGTCGCTCATCTTCGTGCCCAGCGAACCGTGGCCGCCGGCCATGACGACGACGAACTGGCGTCCCGATTTGTTCGACACATAGCTCATCGGGGTGGCCTGGCCGCCGGCTGGCAAGCGGGCTTTCCAGATCACTTTGCCGTTGCTGACATCGTAGCCGCGGATGTAGTAGTCGAGCGTGCTGCTGAGGAAGGTCACGCCGCCACCCGTGGTGACCATGCCGCCCAGACTAGGGACGCCCAGTGGCAGCGGGATCGGCACGGGACCGCTGTCGCGCGTGGTGCCGTTCTTGTGCATCCACACTTTTTTCATCGTGCGCAGGTCGACGGCGGCCACATAGCCCCACGGCGGTGCCTGGCATGGGAAGCCCAGCGGCGACAGGAATGCCTTGATTTCCACGGCGAATGGTACGCCCGTCTGCGGCTGCAAGCCCATTTCGCCACCGGTGCCGCCCTTGGCCGTCGTTTCCGCGCGCGGTACGAGTTTTTCGAGGAAGCCCATGTAATCAGGGTTGACGATCAACAACTGGCGCACGGGATCGATGGCCGCGCCACCCCATTCAAAGATACCCAATGGGCCCGGGGAAATGACGGCGCCCTTGCCGGCAGTTTGCGGCGTGAACGGGCCTTCATAGCGGCGTTCCTTGAAGATGATGCGGCAGGCGAGCTGGTCGAACGGCGTCGTGCCCCACATGTCCGCTTCGCTGATATTGCGCTCAGGCAGGAACGTCAGGGCCGAGAACGGCTGCGTGGGCGACAGGGTGTCGCCAGCGGCAGGATTACTCGTCGGTACGGGTTTTTCCGGCGCCGGCACGACCAGGCTGCCATCGCGGCGGTCGATCACGTAGATGTCGCCGCGCTTGGTGGTGGCCACGACGGACGGCACTTTGCCTTTCGGCGTGTCGATGTCGACCAGGCTAGGCTGGCCGCCGATATCCATATCCCAGATATCGTGGTGCACGGTCTGGTAGACCCAGCGCACTTTACCCGTTGCCAAGTCCAGCGCGACGATGGCGCTGTTGAATTTCTCGCCATTCTTGTTGCGGTTGCCGCCCCAGGTATCGGGCGTTTCATTGCCCATCGGAATGTAGACCATGCCCAGCTTTTCATCGATGCTGGCCACGCCCCACGAGTTCGGCGAATTGTTGGTGTAGTTCTTGCCTTCAGGGAAGGGCGCCGTATCTTCCGGCGTGGCCGGGTCCCAGTTCCACATCAGCTTGCCGCTGACGGGATCGTAGCCGCGGATCACGCCCGACGGCTCTTCCGTCGAATGGTTGTCCGTCACGCTGGCGGCGATCACGGCCATTTTCTGCGACACGGCCGGCGGCGAGGTCGGCATCAGGAAACCGCGCTTGATCATGGCCATGTTTTTATACAGGTTGACGACGCCGTTGTTGCCAAAGCTCTTGCACGACTCGCCCGTATCGGCGTTGACGGCGATCATGGTGCCGTCCATGGTGGGCGCCAGGATGCGGCGCGGGCATTCCATGCCGGCAGCTTCCGGTGCTGGATTGTTCTTCGCGCGGCCCGCGTTCACGTCCCAGTACGCCACGCCGCGGCAGATCATGTGCTGGTAGCTGGCCGCATCGCGGTTGATCTTCGGATCGTGGCGCCAGATTTCCTTGCCCGTGTCCGGGTTCAGGGCGATGACGATATTGTGCGGCGTGCACAGGTACAGCATGTCATTGACCTTCAGCGGCGTGACTTCGTTGGCGATCTCGCCTGGGTCGTTCGGACCCTTGAAGTCGCCCGTATGATACGTCCAGGCTTCTTTCAAGCCGGAAATATTTGCCGGGGTGATTTGCGCGGCAGGGGCATAGCGGTCGCCATAGCCGGAGCGGCCATACGCGGACCAGTCATTGTGCTCGACGCCGTGCGCCAGGTCGCCCGTGGCGGTGGCGGCCATGTTTTCGGCCGGTACGTCGCCATGCAGGTCATGGTAGTCCTGGAACAGGGCGATGACACCGGCGATGACGGTCAGGGCCACGGCGGCGGAGAGCGCCGTCTTGCCCGCTTGACCCTGTTTCGCCGCGGCGGCAGCGGGTGGTGCCAGGCGGCGGCTGACGAAGGGCAACAACAACCAGACGGCGGCGGCAAACCAGATGTCCAGGCGCGGCAGCAGTTGCCACCAGTCGAACTTCACTTCAATGACGGACCAGATGAGGGTGGCGATCAGCAGCAGCGCCATGAACGGCTGCGCGCTGCGCTTGCCTTTGAAGACGAGCACGCCTGCGATCAGCATGCCTATGCCGGCCAGCAGGTAGTACCAAGAGCCGCCCAGAGAGGCCAGCCAGATGCCGCCGCCCAGCAGGGCGAGGCCAAACAGAATGAAAATAACGCCGGTGACCTTTAATAAAGGCCCGGGCCGGAAAGAGGGAATCATCATATTCCTTTTTGCAAGGATTTATCGGTGGCGCGTGGAAGCGCCATATTGAATCTAGCGCAGGCTTTGTTTGCAGAGTATGCGAAATTTTGGAAACACCAGAATGTGACAGTTTATCAGAATTGATGATTGTCTTCTGGTCGCGCCATTTTTTGGAAGGTCCGCCATTTGAATCAATAAATGCTACAAATAAGCGCAAATATTATGCTGGAAGAGGGGATTCCAGGGCTGGGGGGAGTGTGTTGAAGCGGCGACGTCGTCATGCTCCCGTATTGCAGGGAGAATAAGATTGACGCTGTTGTTATAAGTGGCTGCATAAAATGCAATATAAAATATAATAACCATGTTTGCCACATGGTGATATTGAAATGAAAATAGGCGGATACTGGCGGCATTAACTTGGTGGCGACCGTAGTAATGCTTAAGTGTTTCTACTTATTATTTTTGGTGGGCTGTTTATACTCCCGGTGGCAGGCTCTGGGGTTCGGCGGACGCGGCGCGCCACTGTTGCTGGCAGGACGCGCAAAACGCCGGCGGGCTGCTGCTGCATCGCACAAGCGGCCTGTACTTCGCTATAATTGCGCGGTTAAAACACCACCCGCTAATGAGGAATCCCATGAGTTTGAATAACGTCTCTTCCGGCCGCGACCTGCCGAACGATTTCAACGTCGTCATCGAAATCCCGATGAATGCCGATCCGATCAAGTACGAAGTCGACAAGGAAAGCGGCGCGATCTTCGTCGATCGCTTCATGGGTACCGCCATGCATTACCCGTGCAACTACGGCTACGTGCCGAACACCCTGTCGCCGGACGGCGACCCGGTCGACGTGCTGGTCATCACCCCGTTCCCGCTGATCCCGGGCGTGGTCGTGCGCTGCCGTCCTATCGGCGTGCTGAAAATGACCGACGAATCGGGCGAAGACGCGAAAGTGCTGGCCGTGCCAGTCGACAAGGTCCTGTCGATCTACAGCCACTGGCAAAAGCCGGAAGACTTGAACGAACTGCGCCTGCGCCAGATCCAGCATTTCTTTGAGCACTACAAAGATCTGGAAAAAGGCAAATGGGTCAAGATCGACGGCTGGTATGGCCCGGAAGTGGCCAAGGAAGAAATCCTGAACGGCGTCGCTGCCTTCAAGACCGACGCCGCCAAAGCCTAAGAACACCCGGTAAAAAAACGCTCCCCGCCAGTCATGGCCGGGAGCGTTTTTTTATGCGCGAAAAGGACTGTGTTCGTTCAATTCATCGAGGTAGGCATCGATGCCGCCCCGTTCGCGTTCAAGGAAGCGCTGCACGGCGTCCGCGAAGGCCGGGTGCGCCAGCCAGTGGGCAGACCACGTCTTTTGCGGCAGGAAGCCGCGCGCCATCTTGTGCTCACCCTGGGCGCCGCCCTCGAAGGTGGCGATGCCGTTGGCGATGCAAAATTCCAGCGGCTGGTAGTACGCCGTCTCGAAATGCAGACAGGGCACGTGCTCGAGCGCGCCCCAGTAGCGGCCATATAAAGTGTCTTTTGTGTGGATCACCAGCGAGGCGGCAATCGCCCGGCCTTCATGCTCGGCGATCACCAATAGAATGTTTTCCGGCATGCTCGTACCGATGCGCCGGAAGAAGTCCAGCGACAGATAGGGCGAGGAGCGGTGTTCCGCATAGGTATTGCTGTAGCAGCGGTGGAACAGCTGCCAGTCCGCGTCCGTGGCGTTCGCTCCGCGTATCTGGCGCATGGTGACGCCTGCTTCCCGCACCTTGCGCCGCTCGGCGCGGATATTCTTGCGCTTCTTGTGTTCCAGGGTGGCGAGGAATTGTTCGAAATCCGAGTAGCCGGGATTGAGCCAGTGAAACTGCACGCCACTACGCATCAGATAGCCAGCTTCCTCCAGCTGGCGCGCTTCGCTTTCCGGCGGGAACAGGATGTGGCAGGACGACACGTCGGCCGCTTGCTGCTGTGCTTGAAGAAAGGCCAGCAGTGCGGCGCGCGCCTCGCCGTCGCGGGCCAGCAGGCGTGCGCCGCTCACAGGCGTGAATGGAATCGCGGACAGCAGTTTCGGGTAATATTCAAGGCCATGTTGCCGATAGGCGTCGGCCCAGGCCCAGTCGAACACGTATTCGCCATACGAGTGCATTTTGAGGTACAGGGGCAGGGCGGCGGCCAAGGATTTGCCTTGCCACAGCACCAGGTAATTCGGCTGCCAGCCCGTGTCCGCGCTGGCGCAGCCGGACTCGTGCAGCGCGTGCAAAAAGGCGTAGGAAAGGAAGGGATTGGCCTCCGCCTGGCTGGCCAGCAGTTCAGACCAGGCCGCTTCGCCAATTTCAGCCAGGGTAGTGACGATAGCCGTGCGATAATTCATTGTTGTAGTGTGCATTCATCACTCTCGGGGCGCCGCCACCGGCCTGCGCGCCCCTGTCTTGTTTAATAGAACGAAAATATCCATCATCATCATGACAGTCAAAGTCGCAATTGCTCAAATGAATAGTACGGTCGGCGATCTGGCCGGCAACCGTGCCAAGATCGTCGACCTTTCCCGCCGCGCCTTTGAAGCGGGCGCCGATATCGTGCTCACGCCGGAACTGTCGCTGGTCGGCTATCCACCCGAGGACTTATTACTGCGCAATGCATTCTACGCAAAAACGCAGGAAGCGTTTGCGGGACTGGCTGCCGACCTGGCCCAGTTCAAGGATTTGCACGTGGTGGTGGGTTTGCCCCTGCAAGACGAAAAGGGTGTGCGCCACAACGCCGCCTCCGTGTTGCTGAACGGCGAAGTGCTGGGCACCTACCGCAAGCACGATTTGCCGAACACCACCGTGTTCGATGAAAAGCGTTATTTCACGTCGTCGGACCAGGCTTTCGTGTTTGGCGTGAAGGGCGTGCGTTTCGGCATCAATATCTGCGAAGACACGTGGTTCGAGCATGCACCTGCGCGCGCCCGCGCGGCCGGCGCGCAAGTGCTGCTGGTGCCGAACGGCTCGCCCTACCACATGAACAAGCAGCATCTGCGTTATGAAACCATGCGCAGGAATGTCAGCGCGCAAGGCATGGCCCTCGTGTACGCTAATCTGGTCGGCGGCCAGGATGAACTGATTTTCGATGGCGATTCCTTCGTCATGGATGCGGCCGGCACGATGTGCGCCCAGCTGCGCCACTTCGAGGAAGACTTGCAGCTGGTCGAGTTCGACGGCGCCACGCCCGTGCCGCAGCCGCTGGCCGCGCCATTGACCACCGAGGCGCAGGTGTACCAGGCGCTGGTGCTGGGCGTGCGCGACTATATCGGCAAGAACGGTTTCCCTGGCGTGCTGATCGGCATGTCGGGCGGCGTCGATTCCGCCCTGACCCTGGCGATTGCCGTCGATGCGCTGGGTGCCGACAAGGTGCGCGCCGTCATGATGCCGTCGCAATTTACGGCCGATATCTCGTGGATCGATTCGCGCGACATGGTAAAACGCCTCAATGTGCGCTACGATGAAATTCCGATCAAGCAAACCTTCGACGCCTTCCGCGCTACCCTGGCTGACGAGTTCGCCGGACTGGCGGAAGACGCGACGGAAGAGAACATCCAGGCGCGCATCCGCGGCACCTTGCTGATGGCCCTGTCGAACAAGCATGGCAGCATCGTGCTGACGACGGGCAACAAGAGCGAGATGGCGGTCGGTTATTGCACCCTGTATGGCGACATGGCGGGCGGCTTTGCCGTGATCAAGGATATCGCCAAGACCCTCGTGTACCGGCTGTGCGCCTGGCGCAACAGCGTGTCGGACGTGATACCCGAGCGCATCCTGACGCGCGGACCGTCCGCTGAATTGCGCGCCGACCAGCTGGACCAGGATTCCTTGCCGCCATACGACGTGCTCGACGGCATCATGCAGCTGTACATGGAAGAAAACCGGCCGATCGCCGAGATTATCGAGGCTGGCTATCCGCCGGCCGATGTGGCCCGGGTCACGCGCCTGATCAAGATCAATGAATACAAGCGGCGCCAGTCGCCGGTGGGCATCCGCGTCACGCACCGTGGCTTCGGCCGCGACTGGCGTTATCCGATTACGTCGAAGTTCTACGAATAAACAGCCATCTGTCCGCAATCCAACAATTTTAAGGAGTAGCCATGAAACAGATTACCGCCATCATCAAACCATTCAAGCTCGACGAAGTACGTGAGGCCCTGGCCGACGTGAACGTGACGGGCTTGACCGTGACGGAAGTGAAGGGCTTTGGCCGCCAGAAGGGTCATACCGAGCTGTACCGTGGCGCCGAATACGTGGTCGACTTCTTGCCGAAAGTCAAAGTGGAAGTGGTGGTAGACGACAGCGTGTCGGAACTGGTGGTCGACGCCATCATCAAGGCGGCCCGCACGGGCAAGATCGGCGATGGCAAGATTTTCGTGCGCGATGTGGAGCAGGTGATACGCATTCGTACCGGTGAGACTGGTCCAGACGCGGTGTAAGTCTGGCCAACAATGTTGTCGGATTACGGTCCTCCGGACCTAATCCGACCTACCCGTAGCAATGTGTGTCATACCGTAGGCCGTAGGTCGGGTTAGCGCGCCAGCGCGTAAGCCGACGCTGCCGAGCCAATAAAGCCGCCGAATTGCCCTTCAGCGCCCCAGGCGCATATCGAATTTCCAGCATATCAGGCGCAGAATCGTGATGCCGCTGGCGCTGGTCCACAGCGCGAAGTCGTGCTCGGCGCCGAAGTGCATCTGCAATAAATAAGCCCAGCAGCCGAAAAACGCGCAGATCGCGTACGGTTTGCCGTCGCGAAATACCATCGGCACTTCGTTGCAGACGATGTCGCGCATCACGCCGCCAAAAATCCCCGTAATCACCCCCATCATCGACGCGATGAAGAGCGGCATGCCGGCGCGCGTCGCTTCGGCCACGCCCGCGATGGCGAACATGCCCAGGCCGATGGCGTCGGCAATGACGATCAGGCGTTCCGAGACGATCTGGCGCAAGTGCTGGATCAAGGGCGCGGCCGTCAGGGCCAGCACGAAGATGAGTATTGCGTATTCCTGGTGCGAAACCCAGAACAACGGTCGCTTGTCGAGCAGGATGTCGCGCAAAGTCCCCCCGCCGAATGCCGTGATGAATGCCACGACGAACACGCCGACCAGGTCCATGCGCTTGCGGCGCGCTTCGATGAAGCCGGAAAACGCGCCCACCAGGATGGCGATGACCTCAATGATCTTGATCAGCGAGCCAGGCGGCAATTGGGGTGGCATCATGGGTGGAGCGCTTGAGCAGGAAATAATTGTCACAGGTTAACATGACACGGCCCCGAATGGTGACAAACGGGGCCGTGCGCGTGGGCTAACTTGTTACTGAATTGTAATTTCTTGCTGCTGTGCTCAGCGGATGGGCTGCAGGGCGGAAGAAAGCAATACGACGAGGGCGCCATCGCCCCCTTCGGAGCGACGCGCCTGGCAAAAGGCGATGACTTCATCCTTTTGCACGAGCCAGCTGTGCACCATCGATTTCAAGACCGGTTCCTGGCCTTTCGAGCCAAAACCCTTGCCGTGGATCACGCGCACGCAGCGCAGCTTGCGCCGCGTCGCCTGGTTCAAAAAGGCGCCGATGCCGTCGCGCGCCTCGTCGCGGCGCAAGCCGTGCAAGTCCAGCTCATCCTGGATGGGCCAGTGGCCCTTGCGCATCTTCTTGACCACGTCCGGTCCCACGCCGGGACGGGCGTAGTTCAGGGCCGGATCGTTTTCCAGGTAATGGTCGACTTCGAACAAGTCCGACAGCGATTCGCGCAGCACGGCCGCATCGTCCTCTTCCGGAGACAACTTGCGCGCCGGCTGCTGGGCGCTGACCGCGCCCGCCTTGGGCAGGCTGGGCACGTAGCGGTCCGACTCGGGCAAACGTTTGACGCCGCCGATGCTGGCCTTGAACAGATTGCTCTCCACGGCCTGCACCTTGACCTGCTTGGCGCGCTCCGCTTCAGCCTGGGCGCGCGCATCCGCCTGCTCCTTGAGCTGCTTGCTGACCGCTTTCAGGTCGGCAAAGTCTTTCATCGACGCCATGCGACGCTTACTCCTGGCCTTCCAGGTAGCGCTGGGCGTCCAGTGCTGCCATGCAACCCGTGCCGGCGCTGGTGATGGCCTGGCGGTAGATGTGGTCTTGCACGTCGCCGGCCGCAAACACGCCCGGTGCGCTGGTGGCCGTGGCCATGCCTTCCAGGCCCGTCTTGGTCTTGATGTAGCCGTTGTGCATGTCCAGCTGGCCTTCGAAGATGCCCGTGTTCGGCTTGTGGCCGATGGCGATGAACACGCCATGCACGCTCAATGCTTCGACCTTGCCGTCGATGGTCGACTTGATGTTCAGACCCGTCACGCCGCCTTCGTTGCCCGTCACCTCGTCCAGAGTGTGGTTATATTTCAACACAATCTTGCCTTCGGCAACCTTGGCGTTCAGGCGGTCGATCAAAATCGCTTCCGCGCGGAACTTGTCGCGGCGGTGGATCAGCGTGACTTTATTGGCGATGTTCGACAGGTACAGCGCTTCTTCGACGGCCGTGTTGCCGCCGCCGACGACGGCCACTTCCTGGTTGCGGTAGAAGAAACCATCGCAGGTGGCGCAGGCGGACACGCCCTTGCCCATGAATTCCGCTTCCGATGGCAGGCCCAGGTATTGCGCTGACGCGCCCGTGGCGATGATCAGGGTGTCGCACGTGTATTCGTGGCTGTCGCCCTTCAGGCGGATCGGCTTTTCATTGAGGAACGTGGTGTGGATGTGGTCAAACACGATTTCCGTATTGAAACGCTCGGCGTGCTGCAGCAAGCGCTGCATCAGGTCCGGGCCTTGCACGCCCATCGGGTCGCCGGGCCAGTTTTCCACGTCGGTGGTGGTCATCAACTGGCCGCCTTGTTCCACGCCGGTGACCAGCATCGGGTTCAGGTTGGCGCGGGCGGCGTAGACGGCGGCGCTGTAGCCGGCTGGGCCGGAGCCGAGGATCAAAACGCGGGCGTGTTTGGTAGTGGTCATGGGAAGCTTCTCTATGAGTGGGGTCTATCCGAATTGGGGGCATACGCGCGAAGAACAAGGGCGTATTGCGCTTGCGCAATCAATCCACGATTATAGACCAAGCCGCCTGTAGCGACGAATCGTGGGGCCGTCCGGGGCATATATGGCTTAGAATACTTCCTTATTATGGGAAATTCCCTTTCAGAAACATTTTTCACCTTGCAGCGCTTCCCAGAATGACTAAACCAGCCCAGGCCAATCAAAATAGCTACACCCGAAAACCGGTCGAACGCCGGCCCCTGCCCAACCGGCTGGTGCGGCTGCTGTCCGAGGCGCGCTGGTTCGCGCTGGCCGCGTTTGCCTTGTATTTCGTGCTGATCCTGGCCAGCTTCAACAAGCTCGATCCCGGCTGGTCGCACGCCACCAACGTCGACAAGGTGGCCAACCTGGGCGGCAAGCTCGGCGCGACCTTCTCCGATCTGTTGCTGTATATCTTCGGCTTTTCCGCCTGGTGGTGGTGCGTGTGGCTGCTGCGCACAGTGTGGCATGGCTATCGCCGCCTGAGTAAGCGCTTCCTGCTGGAAGAGGAGGAGGTGGAGCGCGAACACCATGTCGAGATGCTGATCCGCATCGTCGGCTTCTCCATCATGCTGATCGGCAGCATGGGCCTCGAATTCCTGCGCATGGCAAAAAGCCTGCACGTGCAGCTGCCGCGCGATCCGGGCGGCGTGCTGGGCCAGCTGGTCGGGCACTCGGCCCACGTGGCTTTTGGTTTTACTGGCGCGACCTTGCTGCTGTTGCTGCTGTTCGGCCTGGGCTTTTCCCTGTTCTTCCACGTGTCGTGGCTGCAAGTGGCCGAACGCATCGGCGGCGCCATCGAAGACGCCTTCAACTGGTTCGTGCTGCGCTACCAGGACCGCGAAGACCGCCGCCAGGGCGAAGTGGCCGCCGTGCGCCGCGACGAAGTGGTGGTCATCGAGCGAGCCAAGCATGTAGAGAAACATGTGGCCGCGCCGCCCGTGAAGATCGAGCCGCAGGTGGTGACCGTGGTGAAATCGGAGCGCGTGGAAAAGGAACGCCAGGCCCATTTGTTCGAGAACCTGGGCGATGGCAAGCTGCCGCCTTTGTCGCTGCTCGATGAAGCGCCGCCCGTGGTGGAAACGGTGTCCGTGGAAACGCTGGAATTTACGAGCCGCCTGATCGAAAAGAAATTGTCGGACTTTGGCGTGGATGCCAAGGTAGTGGCCGCTTACCCCGGCCCCGTTGTCACGCGCTATGAAATCGAGCCGGCCACGGGCGTGAAGGGTAGCCAGATCGTCGGCCTGGCGCGCGACCTGGCCCGTTCGCTGTCGCTGACTTCCATCCGCGTAGTGGAAACCATTCCCGGCAAGAATTACATGGCCTTGGAACTGCCGAACAGCAAGCGCCAGATCGTGCGTCTGACGGAAATCCTCGGCTCCAAGGTCTACAACGATGGCGTATCGAGCCTGACGATTGCGCTTGGCAAGGATATCGCGGGCAAGCCCGTCGTGGCCGACCTGGCGAAGATGCCCCACTTGCTGGTGGCCGGTACCACCGGCTCCGGTAAGTCGGTCGGCATCAATGCGACGATTCTGTCGCTGCTGTACAAATCCGATCCGCTCGACGTGCGGCTGATTTTGATCGATCCGAAGATGCTGGAAATGTCCGTCTACGAAGGCATTCCGCACTTGCTGGCGCCCGTCGTGACCGACATGCGCCAGGCCGGCCATGCGCTGAACTGGGCCGTCAACGAGATGGAACGCCGTTACAAGCTGATGAGCAAGATGGGCGTGCGTAACCTGGCGGGCTACAACGCCAAGATTGCCGACGCGAAAAAGCGCGAAGAACATATCCCGAATCCGTTCAGCCTGACGCCGGACTCGCCGGAGCCGCTGGAAAAACTGCCGACCATTGTCATCATCATCGACGAGCTGGCCGACCTGATGATGGTGGTGGGCAAAAAAGTCGAGGAATTGATCGCGCGTATCGCCCAAAAGGCGCGCGCTGCCGGCTTGCACTTGATTCTGGCCACGCAGCGCCCATCTGTAGACGTGATCACGGGCTTGATCAAGGCGAACATCCCCACGCGTATCGCCTTCCAGGTCTCGTCGAAGATCGACTCGCGCACCATTCTCGACCAGATGGGCGCGGAAACCCTGCTGGGCATGGGCGACATGCTGTACATGCCGCCCGGCACAGGCTTGCCGATGCGCGTGCACGGCGCGTTCGTGTCCGATGAAGAAGTCCACAGAGTCGTCAGCCATTTGAAGCTGCAGGGCGAACCGAATTACATCGAGGGCATCCTCGAAGGCGGCACCCTGGAAGGCGATGGCGCCGAGGGCGGCGCGCCGGGCGAGGGCGGCGGCGAGGCCGATGCCCTGTACGACCAGGCGGTGGCGGTGGTGCTGAAAAACCGCCGCGCCTCGATTTCGCTGGTGCAGCGTCATTTGCGCATCGGCTACAACCGCGCCGCCCGTCTGCTCGAGCAGATGGAGCAGAGCGGGGTGGTATCAACCATGCAATCCAATGGCAATCGGGAAATCCTGGTGCCGGCGGCCAGTAGTGAACAAGGGTAAACAGAATGAAGAACACGACTTTCGCAGCAAAAATGATGATCGGCGCGGCCAGCGTTGCCTGCAGCCTGCTGTTCGCGGCCAGCGCCTCGGCCAGCGCGCTGGAGCAATTCAAGAGTTTTGCGGCCGGCACCAAGTCGGCCAAGGGCGAGTTCGTGCAGCGCCAGGTCAAGAAGGCGGACGCCAGCGGCAAGGCGAAAGTGTCGACGCCAGCCAGCGGCACGTTCGAGTTTGCGCGTCCGGGCAAGTTCATCTGGACCTATCTGAAGCCGTATGAGCAACTGCTGCAGGCGGACGGCGACAAGCTGTATATCTACGACAAGGACTTGAGCCAGGTGACGGTTAAGAAACTGGGCGACGCGCTCGGTTCCTCGCCAGCGGCGATTTTGTTCGGCAGCAACGACCTGGAAAAGAATTTCACCCTGGCCGAAGCCGGTACGCGCGATGGCCTGGAATGGCTGAAAGCGACACCGAAAGCCAAGGACACGACGTTCGACGAAATCACCATCGGCTTGCGCAACGGCGTGCCGGAAGCGATGGAATTGCGCGACTCGTTCGGCCAGACTTCGGTGCTGGCGTTCAAGAACTTCCAGAAGAATCCTGCGCTGGCCGCGAACCATTTCAAATTCGTGATGCCAAAAGGCGCGGACGTCATTAATAACTGATTGTTGACGTCTTGCTGTTGACCAGCCTCGCAGCAATGCGGGGCTTTTGCATTCTTATTAGGTAACTCATTATGGCGGATCTCTTTTCCACCGCACCGCGCCAGCCCTTGGCCGAAGCCTTGCGGCCGAGCACCCTGAACGAAGTCATCGGCCAGACGCATCTGTTGGGCGTGGGCAAGCCGCTGCGCCTCGCGTTCGACGCGGGCAAGGCCCATTCAATGATCTTGTGGGGGCCGCCCGGCGTGGGCAAGACGACCCTGGCGCGCCTGATGGCGAACGCGTTCGACAGCGAGTTCATCGCCCTGTCGGCCGTGTTTGCGGGCGTAAAAGATATCCGCGCGGCCATGGACCAGGCACGCCACAGCCTCGACCAGTTCGGCAAGCACACCTTGCTGTTCGTCGACGAGATCCACAGGTTTAACAAGTCGCAGCAGGACGCCTTGCTGCCGTTCGTCGAATCGGGCCTGGTGACGTTTATTGGCGCGACGACGGAAAACCCCAGCTTTGAAGTGAATTCGGCGCTGCTGTCGCGCGCCCAAGTGTATGTATTGAAATCGCTCAACGAAGACGAGATGAAACAGTTGCTGGCCAAGGCGCAATCCACGGCCCTGACGCACCTGACCTTCGACGAGGCGGCCGCCGACACCCTGATCGGCTATGCGGATGGCGATGCGCGCCGCTTTTTGAACTTGCTGGAACAGGCCGAGACGGCCGCCAGCTCGACGGGCAGGACCAAGATCGACGCGGCCTTCGTCGACAATGCGCTGACCCTCAACTCGCGCCGTTTCGACAAGGGGGGCGACAATTTCTATGACCAGATTTCCGCCTTGCATAAATCCGTGCGCGGCTCGAACCCCGATGCGGCCCTGTACTGGTTTTGCCGCATGATCGACGGCGGTGCGGACCCACGCTATCTGTCGCGGCGCATCGTGCGCATGGCCTGGGAAGACATCGGCCTGGCCGATCCGCGCGCCTTGACCATGGTCAATGATGCGGCGGAAACGTATGAACGGCTCGGTTCGCCCGAAGGCGAGCTGGCGCTGGGACAGGCCGTGATCTACCTGGCGATCGCCGCGAAAAGCAATGCCGGCTACAACGCGTTCAATACGGCCATGGCGTTCGTGAAGAAAGACAAGTCGAAGGAAGTGCCCGTGCACTTGCGTAATGCGCCGACGAAGCTGATGAAGGAACTCGGTTACGGCCACGCCTACCGCTACGCGCACGACGAGCCCGATGCGTATGCGGCCGGTGAAACCTATTTTCCGGACGGCATGGCCGAACCGGGCTGGTACCAGCCCGTGCCGCGCGGCCTGGAAAGCAAGATAGCCGATAAATTGGCGTGGCTGCGCGAGCTGGACAGAAAAGCAGGGAAGGGCTGAGGCTACAGTCCCAGGAGGGTAAAACCGTCATCCTGCGGCGCATAGCCCACCAGCTGGCGCGTCGCGGCAATCGACAGCCGCTTGTAGCGGTTGTCCGACACCCCATGCACGACGTGGTAGCCGGCTGGCACGTCCGCCGTCACGCAGCGGGCCAGCAGTTGCACCACGTCGCGTTCGCTGATGAAGGCGGCGATGTCGCGCGCGCTGTGTTGCTGGCCTTGTTCAAACTGCGCCACATTGGCGATGCGCACGGCGATCGTCGTCATGCCGTGCTGGTGCGCAAAGGCCGAGGCCACGCCTTCGCCAAACGCCTTGCTGGCGCCATACATGTTGGCGGGCCGGGCCGGCATGTGCTCTTGCACTTGCACGTCGAGCGGATAGCCTTCGATGGCTTGCGCGCTGCTGGCAAGCACGACTCTTTTCACTCCCTGTTCCTGTGCCGCGCGGAAGATATTGTGCGTGCCGACAATGTTCGGCTGCAGCAATTGCGCATCGAAATCGGCGCTGGCGTGCGGCACGCCGGCCAGGTGCAGCACCACATCGATATCGGCACAGGCGGCCAGGCAGGCGGCATAGTCGGCCACGTCAAGCTGAATGGATGGGCAGGGCGCTTCGGCCAGCTTGCCTGTGTGCAGGTCGGCCAGGCGCAGGGAGAATTCCCCGTGCCGGCTCTTCCAGAAAGCGGTGCCGATGATGCCGGCGGCGCCCGTGACGAGGACGCGCAGTAGAGTTTGTGTCATGTATTCCTTATGATCAGTGTGTGGGGCCGTGCCAGGTTCAGCCAGCGCAGCAGGGCAGGTCGGGGGGCGGCTGTGCCATGCACACGGATGTGTCCGCTACCGACGGCCTCAACCAGCACCAGGCCGTCATTCGGTATCGTATAGCGTTCGCCGCTGCGCAGCACGCAATCCTCGAACTGGGCGTAGGCCGTGATCCACGCCGTGCCGGACAGGCATTCGATGACCCTGGCGTGCGCTTTTTCCAGGCGCAAAGGCCGTTCGCTGCGTAATTCGTGGTCGGTATGCATGGCATCGCTCCTGTTGTGCTGACAGGAACAGCTTAGGCCCTTGCGGTGAACCATGACAGATGCAGGAAAACGAAATTGTGATGCATACAGTGTCCCTTGTCGTACACTGTGCTTGTCAAAAAACTCGGCAACTGTATCTGTGCCGGCCACGTGCGCCAGCCGCATACTGAAGGGATGAACATGAGCGCGCATTTGAATCTGTACGAGCACCTGGCCAACGAGCTGGGCGCCTTGATCGACTCGCGCGTGTTCGCGCCCGGCGACCGCCTGCCGTCGATCCGCCACCTGGCGCAGCAAAAGCGCATCTCCGTCAGCACCGTGATGCAAGCCTTGCGCCTGATGGAAGACCGGGGGCAGGTCGATGCGCGGCCCCAGTCCGGCTATTTCGTGCGCCACCGCGCGCCGCGCCGGCCGTGCAGCGCCGACGCCCAGCATTTGAAGGAGCCGGCCTTTGTCGGCATCAATAATCTGTTGATGCGCGTGCTGAAGGAAAACGAGGCGCCCGATATCGTGCAGCTGGGCACGGCCTGGCCGCCCGACGAGATATTACCCATCAAACGCATGCAGCGCACCATCAGCGCCGTGGCGCGGCGCGAGCCCGCTTTATTGAGCAAGGTCAGCTGTTACGACGTCAGCGAAAGCAATTTTTTGCGCCAGGTGACGCGCCGGGCGCTGGACTGGGGCAAGCTGGACCCGCACGAGATCGTCGTGACGAATTCCTGCACGGAGGCGATCAGCCTGTGCCTGCGCGCCGTCGCCAAACCGGGCGATACGATTGCCATCGAATCGGCCACGTATTTCGTGCTGCTGCAGATGATCGAAAGCCTGGGCATGAAGGCGCTGGAAATTCCCACCGACCCGAAGACGGGGCCGTCGCTCGATGCGCTCGAGCTGGCCCTGCGCGCCGGCCTCGTGCAAGCGTGTTTGTTCGTGCCGAACGCAAATAATCCCCTCGGTTGCGTCATGCCGGAGGAAAACAAGAAGCGGCTGGCGGGGCTGCTGTCTGAATTCAATATTCCGTTGGTGGAAGACGATGTATATGGCGACCTGTGCTTTGCGCCGCAGCGGCCGTGGCCCGTGAAAGCTTACGACACGAGCGGCAACGTTTTACTGTGCTCCTCATTTTCCAAGGCCATCACGCCCGCGTCCCGTGTCGGTTACGTGCTGGCCGGGCGCTTCGCCCAGGAAGTGGCTTTGCTGAAAACCGTGTCGAGCGGCGCCACCAGCCATTTCTTCCAGGCCGTGCTGGCCGATTTTCTGGAGGGCAGCAGCTACGACCAGCAATTGCGCAAGATGCGACGCACCCTGGTGCAGCGCATCGCCCGCATGTCCGACGCCGTGGCGGCCAGCTTTCCGGCGGATTGCATGCTGTCCGAGCCGCAGGGCGGTTTCGTGCTGTGGGTGCAGATGCCGCCGCAAATCGATGCGCTGGCCCTGCATGGCCCTGCCATCGCGGACGGCGTGGCGTATATGCCGGGCCAGCTGTTCTCGGCCTCGGGCAAGTTCGGCAATTATCTGCGCCTCAATTGCGGCAATGCGTGGACGCCGCGCATCGAGCAGGCTATCAGCCGCCTTGGTCGCCTCGTCAAGGACGCCTTGTAACTATTATCCACGCTTCAATCCCCGTTTTTCACCGTTCGCTCCCTGTTTTTCGCCGCTGGTCGCAAGCCGGTGGCCTTGTTTGTGGCCGTTGGCTAAAGTACCACCATACCAGCAGCAGTCAACGAAACAAACCAACCAGGAGTCACATCATGAACGCACTGAAAAACATGGAAATCACCTTTGTCGCCGCCGCCATCATCGCCATCGGCGCCAGCTTCGCCACCGCCGGCGCGAACACGGTGGAAGTGAGCGCCAGCAGCACCGTGATCGCCCAGGCTGCCGACAGCACGATGCCTGTCGTCACCGTCAGCGCCCGTCGCTTGAGCGCCGCCGAAAAAGCCGCCTTTATCTAAGTATTAAACTAAGCAGTCGCCGCAAAGCGGGCGCGAGTGCCCGGCCATACCGCCATGACGATGGCCAGCCATGTGCAAAACTCCTAAAGAACTGAACGGGTCTTGGTACAATGAGTGCTTTCGATACATCGGCACCGCCATCCACCCATGATAGATATCCAACTTCTCCGTAAAGACATCGCCACCGTCGCAGAACGCCTGGCGACGCGCAAATTCCAGCTCGACGTGGCAGGTTTTAC
Organism: Janthinobacterium sp. KBS0711; assembly: GCF_000988085.1. NCBI lineage: Bacteria > Pseudomonadati > Pseudomonadota > Betaproteobacteria > Burkholderiales > Oxalobacteraceae > Janthinobacterium > Janthinobacterium sp. KBS0711. Next base: position 329,038 of record NZ_LBCO01000007.1, read on the forward strand.
CGCCCTCGAAGCCGAACGCAAGGCGATCCAGACGCGCACCGAAGAGCTGCAGGGCAAGCGCAATGCGCTGTCCAAGCAAATCGGCATGTTGAAAGGCAAGGGGGAAGACACCTCGGCCGTGATGGCGCAAGTGGCTGGCCTGGGCGATGAACTGAAAGCCGACGAAGCGGCCTTGACCGTGGTGCAAGCCAAGCTGAGCGACTTCATCATGGCCGTGCCGAACTTGCCGCACGAGTCGTCGCCCGTGGGTACGGACGAGTCGGGCAACGTGGAAGTGCGCAAGGTCGGCACGCCGCGGACTTTTGACTTTGAAGTCAAGGATCACGTCGACGTGGGCGGCCCGCTGGGCCTGGACTTCGAAGTGGCCACCAAGCTGACCGGTTCGCGCTTCTCCGTCATGAAGGGCGGCATTGCCCGCCTGCACCGCGCGCTGGCGCAATTCATGCTCAACACGCACGTGGACGAGCATGGCTACACGGAATGCTATACGCCGTACATGGTCAACGCCGATTCGCTGCGCGGCACGGGCCAGTTGCCGAAATTCGAAGCCGATCTGTTCTCGGTGAAAAAAGGCGGCGCGGAAGGCGAGGGCGAGACCTTCTACCTGATCCCGACGTCGGAAGTGTCGCTGACCAACATCGCCCGCGATGAAATCCTCGCGCTCGACCAACTGCCGCTGAAAATGACGGCGCACACGCCATGCTTCCGTTCGGAAGCAGGCAGCTATGGCCGCGACACGCGCGGCATGATCCGCCAGCACCAGTTCGATAAAGTCGAAATGGTGCAAGTGGTGCATCCGGACACCTCGTACCAGGTGCTGGACGAGATGGTCGGCCATGCGGAAGCCATCTTGCAACGCCTGGGCCTGCCATACCGCGTGATGTCGCTGTGCACGGGCGACATGGGTTTTGGCGCCACCAAGACCTTCGACCTGGAGGTGTGGCTGCCGGCGCAAAACACTTACCGCGAGATTTCGTCGCTATCGAACTGCGAAGCCTTCCAGTCCCGCCGTATGCAGGCGCGTTTCCGCAACGCCGCCGGCAAGCCGGAACTGGCGCACACCCTGAACGGCTCCGGCCTGGCAGTGGGCCGCACTTTGGTGGCCGTGCTGGAAAACTACCAGCAGGCAGACGGCAGCGTCGAGATCCCGGCCGTGCTGCGCCCGTACATGGGTGGCCTGACGCATCTGAAGGCCTAAAATAGTCCTTTTCTTTTCGCCGCGGGCTGCTATAATCTTGCCTTCTCGCAGCAATGCGGGAAAGACCGCAGCAAATGGAGAGGTGGCAGAGTGGTCGAATGTACTTGACTCGAAATCAAGCGTACGTTAAATCGTACCGTGGGTTCGAATCCCACCCTCTCCGCCAGAACAAATAGAGAAAGCTCCCGAAAGGGAGCTTTTTTTATTTGTGGCGGCGGAAAGGAGTACGCCCCCTGCGGGGCGTACGCGTGGGATTCGAAGCCCCGCGCATACTTGCGCGGGGCTCTCCGAATCGTCCAACTAGGTTTTGATTTACTTGAACCCTCAGTTGCAAATCACCAATAAACCCCTACCCAACCCAGCAACACCCATGCTAAAATAGCGCCTCGTTCAAACCGGCACGCCAGTTTGAACGAATAGACCGCAGTAAACGGAGAGGTGGCAGAGTGGTCGAATGTACTTGACTCGAAATCAAGCGTACGTTAAATCGTACCGTGGGTTCGAATCCCACCCTCTCCGCCAGAATACATAAGAGAAGCTCCCGCAAGGGAGCTTTTTTTATACCCACCACATATGCAAACCACCAGCGCAACAAGGTCAGGTAGAAAAACCGCCCAAAGCGTGCAGCGCAAGGCGTTTTTTCCTCCATTCAAGCTCTCATTGCCAGCGCTCCCACCACCGTGATCTGCCTCAGCCATGGTAATCTACCCCCTCCCATCCCGACCCCACCAATAAAAGCAATGAGCCGATTCTGGAGCAACATCGTCAGCGAGCTGACCCCTTACATCCCGGGCGAGCAACCCAAGCTGCCCAGCCTGGTCAAACTCAACACCAACGAAAATCCCTACGGCCCGTCGCCCCACGTCTTGGCCGCGCTGCACGAAGCCAGTAACGACACCTTGCGCCTCTACCCCGATCCCACGGCCAGCGAACTGAAGCAAACCCTGGCCGACTACCACGGCCTGAACAGCGCGCAAGTGTTCGTCGGCAATGGTTCCGATGAAGTGCTGGCGCTGGCCTTCATGGCCTTGCTCAAGCACGACGCGCCGCTGCTGTTCCCCGACATCAGCTATAGTTTTTACCCCGTGTATTGCAAGCTGTACGGCATCGATTACCGCACGGTCGCGCTCGACGATGCCATGCGCATCCGCCCGGAAGACTACCAGGGGCCGTGCGGCGCCATCATCTTCCCCAATCCCAACGCGCCGACGGGCGTGGACTTGCCGCTGGCCGGTGTGGAAACCCTGTTGCGCGACCACCCCGACGCCGTGGTGGTGGTCGATGAAGCGTATGTGGATTTCGGCGGCGAGAGCGCCGTGGTCCTGGTCGAGCGTTATCCGAACTTGCTGGTGGTGCAGACGTTCTCGAAATCGCGCTCGCTGGCCGGCTTGCGCGTCGGTTGTGCATTCGGGCATCCGGACTTGATCGAGGCGCTGGAAAGAGTGAAGAACAGTTTCAATTCCTATCCGCTGGACCGGCTGGCGCTGGCCGGCGCCGTGGCGTCGCTGCACGACGAAGCGTATTTCCAGCAGACGCGCCAGGCCGTGATCGCCAGCCGTGAACAGTTGACGGCGGATCTTGCTGTGCTGGGTTTCGAGGTGTTGCCGTCGGTGGCCAACTTTGTCTTTGTCCGCCACCCGCAGCATGACGCGGCGCAACTGGCGGCCGGCTTGCGCGCCCGTTCCGTGATCGTGCGCCATTTCAATGCACCGCGCATCAGCCAGTATTTGCGTATCAGCATCGGCAACGTGGGCGAGTGCGCGGCCTTGATGGCTGCCTTGCGCGAGATATTATTGTGATGGCAGGCCTGGTACGGCTGCCGGCAGCCGTACCAGGCGCCAGTTTTACTGCTGACTGGCCCGGCGGCGGCGCGCCATGAAGCCCAGCAAGCCCAGGCCGCCCAGCAGCATGCCGTAAGTGGCTGGCTCCGGTACGGCCGACACGGACAGGTTATTGATGGTCGGCCAGATGCCGATCTGTCCGGCCGTGCTGACGGCCAGGTCCGAGAAGGCGCCCGTCGACAGGAAGCCGATAAACGATGCCTGTGTCGGCAGCGCCAGTTCATAGGTGAGCAGCTCGCCCAGCGCATTACGCGCTGTCAAAGTGATGCTCTGGCTGTTGGCATAGCCACCGGCAGAGTTCGAGCCGAAGAAGAATCCCCCCACACCGCGTACGGCACTGGAAAAGTTGGAGAAGACCACGCTGTCGTTGCGGTTGTTCGTGCTCAGCCAGTTGTCGCTGCCCGTGCCGGCGCCATACAGGAGGGGCGAGACGCCAACGCTGCTTGCCGTGTAGGCATAGCTGCCGGCATTGCGGTTCAGTGGGCTATCGAGTGCATCGATGGGCAAATCATCAAAGGTGTCGACACCGGTATTGCCGGCCGCTGCCAGGTAGGCGGACTGGCTGGTAAATACCGTGATGTCTGCCTGTACGGCGCTGGCGGCGAGCAGGAGGGCGGCGGCGCTGATGATTTTCATGCGGGTGAGTGAGGTCTGCAAGATCGACTCCTTAACGAGGGTTGGGAAAAGGATGGGGCAAAAAGTTTCCTTATTTGTAATGCCAGTCCAATGTAATATTAAATAGAAAAAAATACAACATAAATCATTTATGATAATTTTGATCTTGCATATTAAATCGCTGATGTTTGCCAATTGCTAATGCATGGCCGCCTGAGTTGGCATCTGGCGGCACGATGCTGCCGGCGCGGGACATTTGTGCAACAATAATCGGATTCATACATCGACAGGACGGACAATATGGCAAAAGTGGCATTCATCGGTTTGGGCGTCATGGGTTTCCCCATGGCAGGTCACCTGGCGGCGGGCGGGCACGAGGTCACCGTGTACAACCGCAACCCGGCCCGCGCGGCCGCCTGGCTGGAGCAATACAAGGGCAGCAGCGCCGCCACGCCAGCCGCCGCCGCAGCAGGCGCCGAGTTCGTCTTCACCTGCATCGGCAACGATAACGACCTGTACCAGGTCATCCTGGAAGAGGGCGGCCTGTTGTCGGCCATGGCACCGGGCAGCATCCTGATCGACCATACGACGGCTTCGGCCGAAGCGGCGCGCACCATCCACGCGGCGGCGAAAGAGAAAGGCGTGTTCTTCCTCGATGCGCCCGTGTCCGGCGGCCAGGCTGGTGCGGAAAACGGCAAGCTGACGGTGATGGTGGGCGGCGACGCGGAAGCGTACGCGCGGGCCGAACCCGTCATCGCCCTGTTCTCGCGCGCCGTCACCTACATGGGGGCATCCGGTTCCGGCCAGCTCACAAAAATGGTCAACCAGATCTGCATCGCGGGCCTCGTGCAAGCCTTGAGCGAAGGCATCGCCTTTGCTGAAAACGCGGGCCTCGATGCGGCGCTGGTGGTCGACGTGATTGCCAAGGGCGCGGCGCAGTCGTGGCAGCTGGAAAACCGGGGCAAGACCATGATCGAGCGCAAGTTCGACTTCGGTTTCGCCGTCGACCTGATGCGCAAGGACCTCGGTATTTGCCTCGCCGAAGCCAAGCGCAATGGCAGCGACCTGCCCGTGACGACCTTGACGGATCAGTTTTACGGTGAAGTGCAGCAGGCGGGCGGTAACCGTTACGACACGTCCAGCCTGATTACCCGCCTGAATAAAAAGTAAAATTTAACTCGTCAGTAATGAGCGGCGCGTCCCTGCAAAGGGGCGCGCCGCTTGTCGTTTACGCCAGCAATAACCTTAAAACGTCAGTTTCCGGAACATCCGGTTTCGATTTTCATGGAAAAGCATGGACTTCGCTAGCTCATCGTGTATTATTAAAAAACGAGATGAAATGTCCCATTTTTTAAAACATTATGAGCGGACCCGCATGAAAACCAACTCCTCAGCGATAACACGCGTTGTCGACAAGAACATTCCCTACCTGTCTTCCGCCGTTGCCATCTGGCGTCCCCGCGCCGTACTGCGTAGCTGGCCCGGCGTGGCCATCGCGCTGGTGATCGCCCTGTCGGCTACCTTTATTTCCAGCAATTACGGCGGCCCGCAGCTGCTGTATGCGCTGTTCTTCGGCCTGGCCTTCCACTTCCTCGCGGCCGACCCTACCTGCAAGCCCGGCATCGAGTTTTGCAGCAAGGTGTTGTTGCGCACGGGAGTGGCCCTGCTGGGCGCGCGCATCACCTTCAACCAGATCGCGTCGGTCGGCGTGACGCCGTTATTGATCGTCGTCGGCGGCCTGGTGGCGACTTTGGGCTTCGGCTATCTGCTGGCCAGGTGGCTCAAGCGCCCCATCACGGAAGGGATCTTGTCGGGCGGTTCCGTCGCCATCTGCGGCGCGTCGGCCGCGCTGGCCATCTCGGCCGTGCTGCCGCAAACGAAGGAAAACGAAAAGTTCACCCTGCTGACGGTGGTGGGCGTGACGACCTTGTCGACCCTGGCCATGATCGTCTACCCGCTGCTGGTCAAGCTGCTGGGCTTCGACCCCACGGAAGCGGGCGTGTTTATCGGCGGCACCATCCACGACGTGGCGCAAGTGGTGGGTGCCGGCTATCTGGTGAGCAACCACACGGGCGACGTCGCTACCTTCGTCAAACTGACGCGTGTCGCTTGCCTCGTGCCCGTCGTGCTGGGCCTGTCGATCATGTTCAAGCGCAAGGACGGCAAGAGCGAAGTCGATGCGCCGCCGCTCGTGCCTTTCTTCCTGATCGGCTTTGTCTGGCTCGTCATCACCAACAGCCTGGGCCTGATTCCGCAGGAAGTGAATGGCTGGATCAACAACGCTTCGCGCGCCTGCCTCGTCATCGCCATTGCCGCACTGGGCGTGAAAACGTCGTTCCAGTCGCTGGCCTCGCTGGGCTGGCGTCCCGTGATCATGCTGGTGATGGAAACCGTGTGGATCGCCGCCTTCGTCGCCATCGCCGTGCTGCTGACGCGCTAAGCCACGGCCAGCCGCCATGAAGATCCTAGTCCTCGGCGCCGGCGTGGTCGGCACGGCATCGGCCTGGTACTTGCGCCAGGCGGGCCACGACGTGCGCGTGCTCGAGCGCCAGGCGGGCGCCGCGCAGGAAACGAGCTTCGGCAATGGCGGCCAGATTTCCGTCTCGCACGCGGAACCGTGGGCCAATCCCGCCACCCTGCGCAAGGTCGTCCGCTGGCTGGGCAAGGACGACGCGCCGCTGCTGTTCCGTCCCCGTCTTGATATGCTGCAATGGCAGTGGGCCTTGCATTATTTGCGCGAATGCCTGCCGGCTAGGGTGTCGCGCAACATGCGCCAGATCGTCGCCCTGGCCGAGTACAGCCGCCAGAGCCTGCAAGCCTTGCGCCGCGAGACGGGCATCGCGTATGACCACCTCGAGCGGGGCATTTTGCATTTCTATACGGACCAGCAGGAGTTCGATAAATCGCAGTCGGGCGCCGCGCTCTTGCGCGAGCTGGGCTGCCCCCGCAACACCGTCAGCGCCGATGAAGTGATCCAGCTGGAACCGGCCCTGCGCCACGCGCGCGGCCAGATTGTCGGCGGCGATTTTACGGCCAGCGACGAGTCGGGCGACGTGCATTTGTTTACCACGGCCTTGGCGGTCCGCGCGGCCGCTGCCGGCGTGGATTTTCAGTACGGCACGACGGTGACGCGCCTGCTGGCGGATGGCGAACGCATCACGGGCGTGGAATGCATCGATGCGCACGGTCGCCACCGCCTGGAATACGCGGATGCCGTGGTGGTGGCCATGGGCAGCTTTTCCGCACCGCTGCTGCAGCCGCTGGGCATCCGCTTGATGCTGTATCCGGGCAAAGGTTATTCCGCCACGTATCCGATACTCGACCCCATCAGCGCACCGGTCGTCTCGCTGACGGACGACGGCCACAAACTGGTGTTTTCACGGCTGGGTGAGCGCCTGCGCGTGGCGGGCACGTGCGAGCTGAACGGCTACACGCGCGAACTGAACCCCGTGCGCTGCGCCGCCATCACGCGCAGAGTGCAGGCGCTGTTTCCTGGTGCTTGCGATTACAGCGACCCCGTCTATTGGGCCGGCTTGCGCCCGCTCACGCCATCGAACGTGCCGTACATCGGTACGACGCGCTACCGCCAGCTCTACCTCAACACGGGCCACGGCACCCTGGGATGGACCATGGGCTGCGGTGCGGGCAGGGCGATTGCCGACCTCGTGTCGGGACGACGGCCGGAAGTCGATTTTGCGTTTTGCGGGGAACGCTTGGCGCCGCAGTCTGCGGTAGAGGAATTCCGGGGTCAGACCCGCCGGGGAAATGTACCCCAATGGGGCACATTTCAATCCCGACGGGACTGACCCCAGCTTTAACTTAGGAGATCACGATGAGAGACGACGCCACCCCCAGCCAGCCACCGGCCGGGCTGACCCTGGCCGGTACCACCTACCAGTCGCGCCTGCTGGTGGGCACGGGCAAGTACAAGGATTTCGAGGAAACGCGCCTGGCCATCGAAGAGAGCGGCGCCGAGATCGTCACCGTCACCATCCGGCGCGTGAATATCGGCCAGGAAAAGGGCGAGCCGAACCTGCTCGATTTCATACCGCCATCGAAATACACGATCCTGCCCAACACGGGCGGCTGCTACAACGCGCGCGACGCCGTCTACACCTTGCAGCTGGCGCGCGAGCTGCTGGGCGGCCACCAGTTGTGCAAGCTGGAAGTGCTCGGCGATGAAAAGACCCTGTTCCCGAACATGCCGGAAACGCTGAAAGCGGCGCAGCAGCTGGTGCGCGACGGCTTTCAGGTGATGGTGTACTGCAGCGACGACCCCATCCAGGCGCGCATGCTGGAAGACATCGGCTGCATCGCTGTCATGCCGCTGGCGTCCCTGATCGGCTCGGGCATGGGCATTTTGAATCCGTGGAATCTGTCGTTGATCATCGAGCAAGCCAGGGTCCCAGTGCTGGTCGACGCCGGTGTCGGCACGGCGTCGGACGCGGCCATCGCCATGGAGCTCGGTTGCGACGGCATCCTGATGAATACCGCCATCGCGGCGGCGCGCGAACCGGTACGCATGGCGCGTGCCATGAAACTGGCAGTGCAGGGCGGACGCGAGGCCTATCTGGCCGGACGCATGCCCCGGAGGGCAGGCGTCATGAGCGCCTCGCCCTCGTCGCCGATGGCCGGGCTGATTGCCTGAGCCCGATTTGTAGCAAGGCAGTTGATGATTGTTTCAAGCGTTTATAAAAACCACAATACCTGGAGATGACATGAAACACACACTCGTAGCGGCAGCCGTCCTGGCTTCCTTCTTCGCCGGCAGCGCCAGTGCCCAATCGTCCGTCACCGTGTACGGCTTGCTCGACGCGGGCCTGACGTCCGAACACGGCGGCGCGGACGGTTCCGTCACCAAGCTGGCGACCGGCGTGCAGTCGGGCAGCCGCATCGGCTTCAAGGGCACGGAAGACCTGGGCAACAATCTGAAAGCCAATTTCTTGCTGGAAAATGGCCTCGATGTGGACACGGGCGCCAACCGCCAGGGCGCCCTGTTCGGGCGCAAGGCTTACGTGGGCCTGTCGGGCGGCTTTGGCGCCGTGAACCTGGGCTTGCAGCACAACCCGCTGTTCACCGCGCTGGACAATATCGACCCCTTCGAGACGGGCATGACGGGCGCCTCGATCAACCTGATGAGCGTGGCCAGCCTGCGCACGAAAAACTCCATCATGTATGAAACGCCGAAGGTGAACGGCTTGTCGGCCGCCGTGATGGTTGGCCTCGGCGAAAAGCCGGACAGCAACACCCTGGGCCGCACCATCGACTTTTCCATCGATTACGCCAACGGCCCGCTCGTGCTGACCCTGGCGCACGACAACCGCAAGGACACACCGCTGAACACGGCCAAGGTCACCTTGCTGGGCGGCACCTACGACTTCGGCCCCGCCAAGCTGCACGCCGCGTATGAGACGGACAAGGATGACGCGGGCACGGATTTCCGCAGCTACATGCTGGGCGCGTCGGCCCCCGTGGGCGCGGCGGGCAGCGTGATGGCGTCCTACATCAAGAAGGATGACCGCTCCAACGCACGACGCGGCGGGCGCCAGCTGGCCATCGGCTACACCTATGCCTTGTCCAAGCGCACGAACCTGTACACCTCGTACGGCCGCATCAACAACGATGGCGCGGGCACCAACTTTGTCGGCGACGCATCGAGCGGCGGCAGCATGCCCTTGCCTGGGCATAACTCGAGCGCCTTCACGGCCGGCATGCGTTTGAAGTTTTAAGCACGGCGAGGCTGGTAGAGATGGCGGCTTGTCTGTTGCGGATAAGCCGCCATTGTTGTTTCAGCGGTGGACCTAAGTCGCGGATTCCGGATTCAGGAATGAAACAGTCCGATTTTTCATGAATTTTCATTGACAGCACATTTCGCAACCGTTAAATTGAACACGTATTTCAAATATCGGAACAAAATATACCGATTTTTCATAAAACTGTAAGGAGACTGAGCCATGACCGATTTGTCCGACCAAAAAGCCGCCGCCGCTGCCGTTCCCGTTGGCCCGCAAAAGATGACGCCTTCCGAAGCGTTCGTGGAAACCCTGGCCGCCAATGGCGTGACCGACATGTTCGGCATCATGGGCTCGGCCTTCATGGATCCGATGGATATCTTCGCACCCGCCGGCATCCGCCTGATTCCCGTCGTGCACGAGCAGGGCGCCGGCCACATGGCTGACGGTTATGCCCGCGTCTCGGGCCGCCATGGCGTCGTCATCGGCCAGAACGGCCCCGGCATCAGCAATTGCGTTACAGCGATTGCCGCCGCCTACTGGGCGCACACCCCCGTCGTGATCATCACGCCGGAAACGGGCACCATGAGCATGGGCCTGGGCGGCTTCCAGGAAGCGAACCAGCTGCCGATGTTCGAG
>NZ_LBCO01000007.1:339072-339778 GCF_000988085.1 Janthinobacterium sp. KBS0711
TACGAAGTACCAGGGGCACGTCACCAATCCGGCCCGCATGGCGGAATTCACGGGCCGCTGCTTTGACCGCGCCATGTCGGAAATGGGCCCGACCCAGCTGAACATCCCGCGCGACTATTTTTATGGCGAAATCAAGGCCGAGATCCCGAAGCCGAACCGCCTGGACCGTGGTGCCGGCGGCGAACAAAGCCTCGACGATGCGGCGGAGCTCTTGGCGAAAGCCAAGTTCCCCGTGATCATCTCGGGCGGCGGTGTCGTCATGGGCGAAGCCATCGAAGAGTGCAAGGCCCTGGCCGAGCGCCTCGGTGCCCCCGTCGTCAACAGCTATCTGCACAACGACTCGTTTCCCGCCAGCCACCCGCTGTGGTGCGGTCCGCTCGGCTACCAGGGTTCCAAGGCGGCCATGAAACTGATCGCCAAGGCCGACGTCGTCGTCGCCTTAGGCTCGCGCCTGGGCCCGTTCGGCACCTTGCCGCAGCACGGCATGGATTACTGGCCGAAAAACGCGAAGATCATCCAGATCGATGCGGACAACAAGATGCTGGGCTTGGTCAAGAAAATCTCCGTCGGTATCTGCGGCGACGCCAAGGCGGCCGCCAAAGCGATTCTTTCCCGCCTGGACGGCAAGGCACTCGACTGCGACGCGACGCGTGACGAGCGCTATGCCACCGTGCAAGCCGAAAAAGCGGCGTGGGAAGAGGAATTG
>NZ_LBCO01000008.1:0-1124 GCF_000988085.1 Janthinobacterium sp. KBS0711
AAAATGGCAAAAGGTAAATTCGAACGGACCAAGCCGCACGTCAACGTCGGCACCATCGGCCACGTCGACCACGGTAAAACCACGCTGACCGCTGCAATCGCAACGGTTCTGTCGAAGAAATTCGGCGGCGAAGCTAAAGCATACGACCAGATCGATGCAGCACCAGAAGAAAAAGCGCGCGGTATCACGATCAACACCGCCCACGTCGAGTACGAAACGGAAACGCGTCACTACGCGCACGTTGACTGCCCAGGCCACGCCGATTACATCAAAAACATGATTACCGGTGCAGCCCAGATGGACGGCGCGATCCTGGTGTGCTCCGCAGCTGACGGCCCAATGCCACAGACCCGCGAACACATCCTGCTGGCCCGCCAAGTTGGCGTTCCATACATCATCGTGTTCCTGAACAAGTGCGACCTGGTCGACGACGCAGAACTGCTGGAACTGGTTGAAATGGAAGTGCGCGAGCTGTTGTCGAAGTACGAATTCCCAGGCGACGACCTGCCTATCATCAAAGGTTCGGCACGTATGGCGCTGGAAGGCAAAGAAGGCGAAATGGGCGTTGATGCAGTGCTGCGTCTGGCCGATGCGCTGGATGCCTACATCCCAACGCCAGAGCGCGCTGTTGACGGTGCTTTCCTGATGCCAGTGGAGGACGTGTTCTCGATCTCGGGTCGCGGTACCGTTGTGACCGGTCGTATCGAGCGCGGCATTGTCAAAGTCGGCGAAGAGATCGAAATCGTCGGTATCACCGATACCGTCAAAACGACTTGCACCGGCGTGGAAATGTTCCGCAAACTGCTGGACCAAGGTCAAGCAGGCGACAACGTTGGTCTGCTGCTGCGCGGCACCAAGCGTGAAGACGTGCAACGTGGTCAAGTTCTGGCCAAGCCAGGCTCGATCAAGCCGCATGCGCACTTCACCGGCGAGATCTATGTTCTGTCGAAAGACGAAGGCGGCCGTCATACGCCATTCTTCAACAACTATCGTCCACAGTTCTACTTCCGCACGACGGACGTAACCGGTTCGATCGAGTTGCCAGCAGACAAAGAAATGGTCATGCCAGGCGATAACGTGTCGATCACCGTCAAGCTGATCAACCCGATCGCGATGGAAGAAGG
>NZ_LBCO01000009.1:0-16092 GCF_000988085.1 Janthinobacterium sp. KBS0711
GAAAGTAGGTTATCGTCAGGCTTGTTATTCGCAGTAGAGAAAAACCCCGCCAGCGATGGTGGGGTTTTTTTTCGTCTGGTGGTTTTGTTGGGTGCTGTCGGCTGACGCGCGCGGTGACACAAATACGTGTTGCAGCTGTTCCAAATTGATACATGGGCGGCCGGATGCGGGGCGTATACGCATGGCATGGCATTTGCTCTTCTTGGATATTCACTAAAAAACCAAGGAGACAAGCATGACCTATTCCATTCGTACCCTGCTCGGCATGGCGGCCGCCGGCGCCGTTGCCCTCACTTCCCTGCTGACCTTGCCGCATGCCTATGCGCACGGCAATGTGACGCCGCAGGGCGTCGATACCACGGGCTTGCCGAAGGTGGGCGACAAATGGCTCGAACAAAACCCGTATCGAGGCAACAAGCTGGCCCTGACGGTAGGCACCTCGGCCTACAACCAGAATTGCGCTCGCTGCCACGGCATCGAAGCCATTTCGGGCGGCATCGCGCCGGACCTGCGCCAGCTCGACCGTGATTGTTTCGGTATCAAGAACGAGACAAAGAAACAGGCTTGCTACAAGGAGACGGACAATTACTACCTGACCACCATCCGTCACGGTAAAGTGCGCAATGGCGCCGTGTACATGCCGCCGTTCGAAGGCGTGTTCAACCAGGAAGCCATGTGGGCCATCAAGACCTATCTGGAAACCCGCCGCGAATCCAACTAAGCCAAACTGATCACGAAGGAGTCCCATGCGTTCATTTCAACTCCGGGGCGTGCGCGCGATGATCTCGCTCGCTTGCCTGGCGCTGTGCGCAGCCGCGCCGGCGCATGCCGACTGGCAGAAAGTGCAGCAGTCGGGCAGCCTGAAAGTGGCTGTGTACAACGAGTTCGCGCCGTTTTCCGACAAGGGCGTTGGCATCGATATCGATATTGCCGAAGCGCTGGCGAAAAAGCTGGGCTTGAAACTGAGCTTGCTGCCATTTCCCGCCGGCGAAAACCTGAACGACGATTTGCGCAATATGGTGTGGAAGGGGCATTACCTCGGCTATGGCCCTGCCGACGTGATGCTGCATGTGCCGGTCGACAAGAAGTTGATGGCGGATAACGACAAGGTCGAGATTTTCGCGCCGTACTACGTGGAAACCGTGCGCCTGGCGCGCAGCGCGCAAACCGTGCCGCAATTCGACGGCGTCGCCTCGCTGGCAGGCAAGCGTATCGGCGTGGAAAAGGTGTCGATCGCGGCCATGCTGATGTTGGGCGAAGACAATGGCAAGTACCGCGACGACGTGCGCATCTTCGATACGGCCGCGGAAGCCTTGCAACAATTGCAGGCGGGCAAGCTCGACGCCGTGCTGGCCAACCGTTCGGAAATCGAATCGGTGCTGAAAAGCGATCCCGCTTTCCCCTTGAGCGAAGTGGCGTTCGCCCGCTTGCCGCGTGCCGGCTGGGCCGTGGGCCTGGCCGTCAGCAAGCAACAGCTCGACGTGGCCAAGTTGCTGCAGGCAGCCATGAACGAGATGGCGGCCAGCGGCGAATTGAAAACCATTTTTGAGAAATATGGCGTGAAGGAAGCGCGGCCCTGAAGTAGCTTGCTGGAGTTTAAAAGCCTGCGTATCGGAAGATACACGGGCTTTATTGTCATAAGAACGCCTGAAAAATGTTCAGGGCAAGGCGCATTGCCGCAGGCAGTACGAATAGTACGACCAGGCAATGCAACGCGGCCATGGACTTTTTTTCAGGTGTTCTTAAAACGAGTGCTGGGCGCTGACGCCCAGCAGCCAATTACGTCCCGGCGCCGCTTCATAGTAACGCTTGTTGCTGTCGCCGACGATGACGGAGCCCACGTAGGTCTTGTCGAAAAGATTGTTCAGGCGGGCAAATTCCTTGAAGCGCCAGTTCCCCACATTTTGTTTGGCGTTGAAGCGCGCATTGAACACCGTGTAGCCGGGCGCCGGTTTTTCACTGTTACTGTCTTCCGCGTAGACCTGGTTGCTGGCCACGCTTTCCAGCGCCGCGCCAAAGCGGTCCAGCGTGTCTTTCCAGGCCAGTTCCGCGAACAGGTTGGCGCTGGGCACACCAGGCAAACGACTGCCTTCGCGCACGCTGCCAAACGCCTGGTCATACACGGCGTGCAGGCTGGTCAGCGCCACTTTCGCCGTGAAGCCATATGGCAAGTTCGAGTCCAGCGACACTTCCATACCTTGGCGCAAGGTCTTGCCGGCATTGCGGTAGCTGGTGCGTCCGCCGCTGGAACTGTCGACCACCAGCTCGTCGTTGGTCTTGATCTGGAACACGGCCGCGTTCACGTGCGTGTTGTTGGCGATCCTGGCCTTGATGCCCGCTTCCAGGTTGGTGCTGGTGGCCGGCTTCAGCTGGTAATTGAAGCCGCCGCCGGTGCCCGAGTAAAACAGTTCGTTCAAGGTGGGCGCTTCGAAGCCGCGCGCGGCGCTGGCGTATACGTTGACGTCCGGCGTCAGTTTATACAGCAGACCCAGCACCGGTGTCGTGTGGCTGAACTCCAGGCTGCCGCTGTCGTTCCCATTGCTGAGATAGCGGTCGTTGACCGACACTTTCATCTTGCTGTAGCGCACACCTGCGCTGAGCAGCCATGCTCCGCTTTGCCATTCCGTCTGGATATACGGATCGAGGCTGGAGACGACGTCCTGCTCGTCGCGGCGCAGCTTGCCTTTCACGCCAAACGTGTTGCCGATGTAATTTTCATAGCCGGTGCGGTTATCGCTGGAGCGGCCATAGTCGATGCCAATAGTGGTGCTCAGCTTGCCGCCAGCCAGCTGGTTCACGTGCAGCCAATTGGTATCGATGCCATAGAACTCACGCTGGAAGTCGACCACGCCGCCCGAATGGCTGGCTGGCGCCTGGAAACCCTTGGTAAAAGCCTGGTACTGGATCACGTCGCGGTTGCCGCCATACACCATCACATGCAGGCGGTCATCGCCGAACGACTGTTCATAGGTGGCGCCGATCTGCTGGTGGTCGATGCTCTTGCGCGTGTTATAGCGCTCGGCCAGGGTGCGCTTCGGGTTTTGCGTGTCGCTCGCATCGGTTTCGCCGGCGCGCGGGTCGCGGGCAAACGTGGCCCAGGTAGCGCCCAGCGGATCTTGCGTGTTGCCCTGGTGCAGGCTGTTGGCAACGATGGTCAGCTTGCTGTCCACATTGGGCTTGACGGTGATCTTGCCGAACGCCTGTTCGCGCCTGGCGGCGCTGTGGTCGCGGAAACCGTCCGTGCGGAAGCGTGAACCGTCGAGCACGTAGCCGATGCCGCCGGCCTGTCCTTGGGCCGAGAGATCTACCTTGCTGGTGCCGAAACTGCCGCCCGTCACGTTCAGTTCGACGGATGGGGGATTTTGCCCATCCTTGGAAAACAGCTGGATCACACCGCCCGAGTGGTTGCCGTAGATGGCAGAAAACGGTCCGCGCAGCACTTCGATGCGCTCGGCCGTATCGAGGTTGAAGGTGGCGGCCTGGCCTTGCCCGTCGGGCATGCTGGCGGGAATGCCATCGCTGATCAGTTTGACGCCGCGTACGCCAAAGGCCGAGCGGGCGCCGAAGCCGCGCGACGAGATTTGTAAGTCTTGCGCGTAGTTCTGGCGGTTTTGCACGACCAAGCCCGGCACGGCGGCCAGCGCTTCCGACGCGTTCACGCGGATTTGCCCATCCTGGATGCGGGCGCTGTCGACGACGTCGATCGAGGCTGGCACTTCCTGGCTGGGATGGGCGATGCGGCTGCCGCTGATGACTACCGTGTCCATGAGTTGCCCGCCCGGATCTGCAGCCTCGGCGGCAAAGACGTGAGGGGCGAGGGTAGCGCTGCCGGCGACAAACAGGCTGGCGATGGTGTTCAGGCGGAAACGGTGCTGCATGCGGATTCTCCAATGTGAATAAAAGCCTGCTTGGTCGCGTGCGCGGCGCAGGTCTGCATCTGTGTATCAAGCAATATGCCTGCCATGTCTCCATTGGTAGGCTGAAATTATACGCGTGTCAGTGGCACGGCGTTTGCATACAGCAATTATCAGATGCGCCGATGCCGCGCGCTTTTCCTGTGTTTTGCCATCGAAAGGTGATTATGCCCAACTTCTTCTCGCGCTTGCGCCAGGTGTGCTGGCTGCTGCCAGCGCTTGCCTGCGCCTCCCTCCAGGCCGCTCCATTTGCTTATGTTCCCAATGAAAAATCGGGCACCTTGAGTGTGATCGACACGGCGACCGATCAGGTCGTGCGCCAGATTGCAGCCGGCAAGCGTCCGCGCGGCATCGCCGCCGACCCCACCGGGCGGCAATTGTTTGTCACGGATGCAGCCAGCAGCGCCTTGCTGCTGATCGATAACGCTGGCGGCGCCCCCCTGCGCACGGTGGCGCTGGGCAAGTCGCCCGAAGGCGTCAGCGCTTCGCAAGACGGTCATTACGTGGCCGTGGCCGTCGAGGAAAACAATAGCGTGGCCTTGCTCGATGGGCAGACGGGCGTCTTGCTCGCCGATATCAAGGTGCATGGACGCAATCCGGAACATGCCGTGTTCAGCCCGGATGGGCGCTGGCTGCTGGTCAGCGCGGAAGAGGCTGAACAAGTCGATGTCATTGATGTGGTGCAACGCCGCCAGGTGGCGTCCATCGCCGTGGGATTGCGCCCGCGCGGCATCGGTTTCAGTCCGGACTCGGGCCGCGCCTACGTGGCGTGCGAACTGGTCAATGCCGTCTACGTGATCGACATGGCCGCGCGCAAGACCATTGCCACCATTCCGGCTGGCAAGAATGCGAATGGCATCGTGGTCCATCCCAGCGGCAAGCAGGTGTATGTCTCGAACGGTATCGACGGCACGGTGATGGTGATTAACACAGCCAGCAACGAGGTCACTGCCACCATTCCCGTTGGCAAGCGCCCATGGAATATGGCCGTCACGCCCAATGGCGCCAAGCTGTATGTGGCCAATGGCCGCTCGAACAGCGTATCCGTCATCGATACGGCCAGCGCGCGCAAGGTGGCCGATATTGCCGTAGGTGAATTGCCATGGGGCGTGGTGATTCGCTAGTCCCACAGGAACAGGTGTTCCAGTCTGGTACACCTGTTCCATTGTGCAGCGGCTCAAGCCCGGGCATGCGCTGAAAAGCGCACCGGTATTGACGCCGCGCCCTTGCAACAAGGGTAAAAGCGGCTAAGTTTGTAGTGGGATGGCGAGCTGGCACGGCATTTGCGGAAGACTCCGTGTACTCACCCCATCTGTACCAGGACGTTTGATTTTAATTAAGTAATTCCATTCTAATTAACCCGATAGAGGACGACATGAATCTCGCAGACATCAGCAAACTGGGCGTAGCCAATCCCTTCAAACAACGCTATGACAATTACATTGGCGGCAAATTCGTTGCCCCAGTAAAAGGTGAATACTTTCCTAACATCACGCCGATTACGGGCTTGCCATTTTGCGAAATCGCCCGTTCCACGGCGGAAGACGTCGAGCTGGCATTGGACGCCGCCCATGCCGCGAAGGATGCCTGGGGCAAGACGTCGCCTGCCGAGCGCGCCAATATCCTGAACCGCATCGCCGACCGCATCGAACAGAACCTGGGTCTGATCGCTACGGCCGAAACCATCGACAACGGCAAGCCCATCCGCGAAACGATGAACGCCGACATTCCGCTGGCCATCGACCATTTCCGTTATTTTGCCGGCTGCATCCGCGCGCAGGAAGGTTCCGTCGCGCAAATCGATGCGGAAACCTATGCCTACCACTACCACGAGCCGCTCGGTGTCGTGGGCCAGATCATTCCGTGGAATTTCCCGATTTTGATGGCCGTATGGAAACTGGCGCCAGCCCTGGCCGCCGGCAATTGCGTGGTGCTCAAACCGGCCGAGCAGACGCCGGCGTCCATCATGGTGTTGATCGAGCTGATCGGCGACTTGCTGCCGCCGGGCGTGCTGAACATCATCAACGGTTTCGGACTGGAAGCGGGCAAGCCGCTGGCCTCGAGCAAGCGCATCGCCAAGATCGCCTTTACGGGGGAAACGGGCACGGGCCGCTTGATCATGGGTTACGCCGCGCAGAACCTGATTCCCGTCACCCTGGAACTGGGCGGCAAGTCGCCGAACATCTTCTTTGAAGACGTGATGGATGCCGACGACGAGTATTTCGACAAGTGCCTGGAAGGTTTTGCCATGTTCGCGCTGAACCAGGGGGAGGTGTGCACCTGCCCATCGCGCGTGCTGATCCAGGAATCGATCTACGAGAAATTCATCGAACGCGCCCTGAAGCGTGTGGCGGCCATCAAGCAGGGCAATCCGCTCGATTCGTCCACCATGATCGGTGCGCAGGCGTCGCAGGAGCAGCTGGAGAAAATCATGTCCTACCTCGACATCGGCCGCCAGGAAGGCGCCGAAGTGCTGGCCGGCGGCGAGCGCAACACGCAGGCGGGCGACCTGGAAGGCGGCTACTACGTGCGTCCGACCGTGTTCAAGGGCAACAACAAGATGCGCATCTTCCAGGAAGAAATCTTTGGACCGGTCGTGTCCGTGACCACTTTCAAGGATGAAGCCGACGCGCTGGCGATTGCCAACGATACCTTGTACGGCCTGGGGGCCGGATTGTGGACGCGCGACGGTTCGCGCGCCTTCCGCATGGGACGCGCCATCCAGGCGGGCCGCGTGTGGACGAATTGCTACCACCTGTATCCAGCCCACGCCGCGTTCGGCGGCTACAAGCAATCGGGTATCGGCCGCGAAAACCACAAGATGATGCTTGATCACTACCAGCAAACGAAGAACTTGCTGGTGAGCTATAGCCCGAAAGCGCTGGGCTTCTTCTAAACCGGTACACGTGCCGCGCCTGTCAATCCAGGCGCGGCGCGCAGAAAGGGATGCCATGAGTGTAGCAATCGCCCGGGTGGTCGCCACCGATGCGGCGCTGGAAATGATGGACAAGTTGCGCCAGCGTCACGGCCCGCTGATGTTTTTCCAGTCGGGCGGTTGCTGCGACGGCAGTACGCCCATGTGCTACGCGCTGGGCGAGTTCGATGTCAGCGACACCGACATCTATCTCGGCAATTTGAATGGCACACCGTTCTACATGGGACTCGAGCAATTCGAGTACTGGGAGCATACCCAGTTGATTATCGATGTGGTCGATGGCAATGGCGGCATGTTTTCACTCGACAACGGCACGGGCAAGCGCTTTTTGACGCGTTCGCGCCTGTTCACCGATGAAGAGTGCGCCTTGTTGCATGCCCAGCCGCATGAGCACCGCAAGACTTGATACACATACTAATAAATCAGAGGGAGATGATTGTGCAGAAAAAAATCATGGGGATACTCGTCGGTTTGAGTTTGGCATCGCTGGTCCAGGCGGCCGACGTGGGCAATGTCACCAATGCCATGCTCGACAACACGGCGAAGAATCCGGCCAGCGTCCTGTCGTTCGGCATGGGCACGCAGGGCCAGCGCTATTCGCCGTTGACGCAGATCAATGACAAGACGGTGGCCAAGCTGGTGCCGGCCTGGTCGTTCTCGTTTGGCGGCGAAAAACAGCGGGGCCAGGAATCGCAGCCGCTGATTCACAACGGCAAGATGTTCGTTACGGCATCGTATTCGCGCATCTTTGCCGTCGACTTGAAAACGGGCGCCAAACTGTGGAAGTATGAGCATCGCTTGCCGGACGGCATCATGCCATGCTGCGACGTGGTCAACCGTGGCGCCGCCCTGTATGGCAACCTGGTGATCTTCGGCACGCTCGACGCCTACCTGGTGGCGCTGGACCAGAACACGGGCAAGATCGTCTGGAAGGAAAAGGTCGACGATTATGCGGCCGGCTACTCGATGACGGCCGCGCCGCTGATCGCCGAAGGCTTGCTGCTGACGGGCGTGTCGGGCGGCGAATTCGGCATCGTGGGCCGGGTCGAAGCGCGCAACCCGATGACGGGCGACCTCGTGTGGAGTCGTCCGACGGTAGAGGGCCACATGGGCCACCGATACGACAAGGATGGCAAGGCCATCGACAACGGTATTTCGGGAACGGTGAACAAGACCTGGCCCGGCGACCTGTGGAAAACGGGGGGCGCTTCGACGTGGATGGGTGGCACCTACGATCCGCAAACCAAGCTCGCCTACTTTGGCACGGGCAACCCGGCGCCATGGAACAGCCACTTGCGTCCCGGCGACAATCTGTACTCGTCGTCCACCGTGGCGCTGGACGTGAAAACGGGCCAGATCAAGTGGGCGTATCAAAATACGCCGAACGATGCCTGGGATTTCGACGGCGCCAACGAGTTCGTCACCTTCGACATGGATGGCAAGCGCTACGGCGGCAAGGCCGACCGCAACGGCTTCTTTTATGTGATCGACGCCAACACGGGCAAGCTGCAGAACGCCTTTCCGTTTGTGAAGAAAATCACCTGGGCCAGCAGCATCGACCTGAAGACGGGCCGGCCGAACTACATCGCCGCCGGCCGCCCTGGCGACCCGACCAAGGGCGAGGAAGGCAAGAAGGGTACGACTGTGTTTGCCGCGCCCGCTTTCCTCGGCGCAAAAAATCAGATGCCGATGGCGTACTCGCCGCAAACCAAGCTGTTCTATGTGCCGGCGAACGAATGGGGCATGGATATCTGGAATGAGCCGATCAGCTACAAGAAGGGCGGCGCTTTCCTCGGCGCCGGTTTCACCATCAAGCCCTTGTTTGACGACTACATTGGCGCCATGCGCGCCGTCGATCCGAAGACGGGCAAGATCGTGTGGGAAATCAAGAACAACGCGCCGCTGTGGGGCGGCGTGATGAGCACGGCCGGCAATCTGGTGTTCTATGGTACGCCGGAAGGTTTCCTGAAAGCCGTCGACGCGAAGACGGGCAAGGAGTTGTGGAAATTCCAGACGGGCTCCGGCGTCGTGGCGCCACCCGTCACCTGGCAGGATGGTGACACGCAATACGTGGCCGTCGTATCCGGCTGGGGTGGCGCGGTACCGCTGTGGGGCGGCGAAGTGGCGAAGAAGGTCAACTTCCTGGAACAGGGCGGTTCCGTGTGGGTCTTCAAGCTGGCATCGAAGTAACGGGGTGAAACATCCGGGCCACACGGATGGGTGTCTCCCTGTCCGCCGGGTGTTTTCTTTTTGCTGACGGCCCAGGCCGTCAGTTTTTTGTTTACCTGGATGGCCGATACGCATACTTGCGGTCAAAAAATGAACATTGTCAGTGGCGATTGATCCGCCGCTGCACACGTTCAAAACGCTTTTTCTCTTTTTCCCTCTGGGCCACGCTGGGCACGCTTATTGCCAAAGCTTGAGGTACATCAATCACTGGTGTGCACACTAAAAACAGACAAGAAAGAGGAGAAGAAATGAACACATGGATCAAGCTGAGGAGCCTCGGTGTCATGACAATCGCTGCGGTGGGACAGGCGCAAGCCGTCGATATCAAGGCTGGCGACTGGACCGTGTCGGTGGGCGGCATCGTCAACGCCTACTACACCCAAGTGTCGTGTTCGGGCGATGCGGTGGGCGGGCTGGCGCTGGGCGGCCAGGCGCTCGGTTGCGGCGGAGAAAAGGACCGCACCACGATCGGCAACGGCTTGCTGCCCAACGGCTTGATCACCTCGGCGAGCTCGCGGCTGGGCGAGTACGACGTGAAAGCCTTGATTGGTATCTACAACTCGACGGCCACGGACAGCGCCATCAGCCAGAACAGCGTGGTCGACGTACGCCAGGCCTTCTTTACGTTTGGCAATGAGCAGATGGGCACCTTCAAGCTGGGCCGCGACTACGGCATCTTCGGCGCGAACGCGATTCTGTCCGACATGACCTTGCTGGGCTCTGGCGCACCGGTGCAGGCGACGCAGCGGGGCCGGGTGACCCTGGGCCATATCGGCGCCGGCTACACCTATCTGGGCAATTATGGCCAGGTCATGTACAGCTCGCCGAAGTCGAGCGGCGTTGGCGTCGACGTGGCGCTGGTCAGCCCCGTCTCCGATACGCCCATCGTGGCAGGCTCGACCTATTCTTCGAAGTCGAGCCCGCAAGTGCAGGCGCAGCTGACGTATGCGCAGGAAGGCTTGAAAGCGTGGCTGGGCGTGAAGTCGCAAAAATTCACGTCGAAAACGCCAGGTGTCGATGACCTGACCATGCGCGGCGTGGAAGTGGGCGGTTCGTACCAGATGGGCCCGGCTGGAGTGCTGGTCAACTTCCAGGGCGGCAAGGGATTGGGGATTCTTTCCGATGCGGACCAGGGCGATACCAAGTCGAAGAACTGGCTGCTGCAAGGCACGTATAAAACGACGGACAAGCTGAAGCTGGGCTTGTCCTACGGCATCAGCAAAAACGATGACAACACGGCCGGCACGGGCGGCTTGAAGTCGAACGCCAACCTGACCTTGGGCGCGTATTACTCGCTCAACAGCGCGATCACCCTGGTAGGCGAGCTGGGCCAGACGCGTTCGAAAGGTTTTGCCGGCGGCGAAGCGAAGATGAATGGCGTGTCCCTGGGCGGCATTATTTTCTTCTAACTCAACAACGCGGCGCCTTGGGACAGGGCGCCGCACGGAGCACCTTGCATGCGGATAATGCGCTTGTTCATAGTCTGCTGGCTATTCCTGTTTATCCTGGGACAGGCTTGGGCCGGTGTGCTGACCAAGTCCGAACTGGCACGGCGCTTTCCTGCTCCCATCGTCGTGGGCGACAAGGAGACCGATTTGCCCGTCTGGCCTTTGTTCCGCCAAAACGCGACGGCGATCGAACTGGTCGGCTACGTTTTTGAATCGGTGGATCTGGCGCCCATTCCAGGCTTTTCCGGCGTGCCCGTCAATTTGCTGATCGCCATCGATCCGAAAGGCAGTTTTCTCGACGTCGCCGTGCTGTCGCAGCACGAACCCGTGTTTCTCGACGGCCTCGGTGAAGCGCCGCTGTTTCAGTTCGTCAAGCAGTATCAGGGCTTGTCGCTGAAACAGAATATAGCCATCGATGCACGAACCAAGCGCGCGCCGGATGCGACCCACGCCGATATCGATGGCGTATCGAAGGCCACGGCTTCCGTGCGCATCATCAACCAGAGCGTGCTGGCCTCGGCCCTGAAAGTGTCGCGCAAAAAACTGGGTTTTGCGCAAGGCCGCGACCCGGACCAGATCGCCCGCATCCGCATGGAGGTATTCGAGAAACTCGGTGTGGCGCAGATGCTCGAGCGCGGATTGATCCAGCATGTGCGCTTGAGCAACAAGGACGTGGAAGCCTTGTTTGCGGGGAGTCCCGGAGCCGGACTCGAACCGGAAGCCGCGCGCGATCCGGACGGCGTGTTCATCGACCTGTACCTGGCGTACGTCTCAGTTCCCACGGTGGGGCGCAACCTGTTGACGGAACGCAGCTGGAACAAATTGCGCAACCGGCTTGACGAGGGCGACCACGCCATTCTCATCATGTCGCACGGGCGCTATAGCGTGCTGGGCGACGATTTCGTGCGCGGCACTGTCCCGGACCGCTTGTTGCTGAAACAGGATGGCTTGCCCATCGACATGCGCGACCTGGATCTGGACTTGAGCTTGTCCGATGCGGGGCCATTGCCGACGGAAAATATCGTCGCATTGCGCATCATCAGCCAGGCAGGACTCGATGCGGCCAGCCCGCTGGCGTTCACGCTGCCGATTACGCGCAGCAAGGGCATCGTGTATCCGGAGCGCATCGCGCGCAACATGGATTTCAATTATCGCCTGCCGGCCGAGTTCTCTACGGCGCCGCAAGGCGACGATGCCACGTGGCGCGGCACGTGGCAGGGACGCAAGGCCGAGTTGCTGCTATTGGTGACCGGGCTGGCGCTGCTGGCCGGCGCACTGGCCTGGCAGAAACGCCTGGTGCGCGATGGCCGCCAATTTGCGTGGTTTCGCCGCCTGTTCCTGGTGTTTACCATTGGCTTCATCGGCTATTACGCGCAGGGGCAATTATCGATCGTCAATATCACGGGCGCGCTCCAGGCGCTGCTGGCGGGGCGCAGCCTGGGCTTTTTCCTGTTCGATCCGATGACGGTAGTTCTGTGGGCGTTCGTGCTGCTCAGCCTGCTTGTCTGGGGACGGGGCACGTTTTGCGGCTGGCTGTGTCCGTTTGGAGCGCTGCA
Organism: Janthinobacterium sp. KBS0711; assembly: GCF_000988085.1. Classification (NCBI taxonomy): domain Bacteria; kingdom Pseudomonadati; phylum Pseudomonadota; class Betaproteobacteria; order Burkholderiales; family Oxalobacteraceae; genus Janthinobacterium; species Janthinobacterium sp. KBS0711. Next base: position 12,083 of record NZ_LBCO01000009.1, read on the forward strand.
GGAATTCACGGGCAAGCTGGGCCAGTGGCTGCGCTTGCCTCAGTGGAAGATCAAGCCGCGCCTCGACGGGCGCTTGAAATGGATCAAGTATGGCTTGCTGGCGGCCATTCTGGGCAGCAGCCTGTTTTCCAGCCAGATCACGGACAAGCTGGTCGAGCTGGAACCGTTCAAGACGGCCATCACCCTGAATTTCGTGCGCGCCTGGCCGTTTGTTGCGTATGCCGTGGGTTTGCTGCTGCTCAGCAGCGTTTCCTATAAATTCTTTTGCCGCTATCTGTGCCCGTTTGGCGCGGCGCTGGCGCTGCTGGGACGGTTTCGTCTGTTCAACTGGATTCCCCGTCGCAAGGAGTGTGGCACGCCGTGCCAGACTTGCCGCCACCGGTGCGAGCATCACGCCATCGCGCCGAGCGGGAAGGTCGATTACGGTGAATGTTTCCAGTGCATGGATTGCGTGGTGATTTATGCCAGTGATGAAAAATGCGCACCCTTGATGCTGGAAATCAAGCGAGCCCGCACGATACCCATTGCCCATGCCGCGGCAGAGGAGAGCAGCAATGCAGCGTAGAACCTTTATTTCAGCAGCGATAGGCAGCGTGACCGGCATGGCGGGCTTGTCATTGCCTGGCAGCATGGCGCGCGGCACAGCCACGGCCTCCGGCGTGCGCCCTTATCAAGGCGCTGCGTTGGCGTTTGGCACGACGATCGCCGTCACCGTGTTGCACCACGATCAGCGCCAGGCCGAGCTGGCCATCGAGGATGCCTTGCATGCGGCCAGGAATATCGACCGCCTGATGAGCATTTACAGTCCCGCCAGCCAAGTCTTCCAGCTGAACCGTGACGGCCGCCTGGCCCGGCCGGACGCCCATTTGCTGGCCGTGCTGTCACAGGCGCAAACCTTGTCGCAATGGAGCAATGGGGCGTTTGACATCACGGTACAACCTTTATGGCAGCTGTTTCGCGCGGCGGCAGACCAGGCCGGCTTGCCTGCGCAAGCATTGCGGCGCGAAGCGCAGGCGCGGGTAGGCTGGCGGCAATTGGCGTGGGACAAACGCGAAGTGCGTTTCCTGCAGCCCGGCATGGCGTTGACCTTGAATGGTCTGGCGCAAGGTTACGCGGCGGACATGGCGCTGACGGCCGTGCAGGCGCGCGGCATACGGCACGCGCTGCTGGACACGGGCGAATTCGTTGCACGCGGGCAGCGTTCCGTGCGCCGTCCCTGGAGCTTGGGCATCCAGGATCCGCGGGACGCAGAAATCCTGGCGGCCACCTTGAAAGTGGAAGGGCGCAGCGTGGCCACCTCGGGCGACTACGAGTACACGTTCACACCCGACTTCGTGCATCACCACATCTTCGACCCTTCGAAGGGCGATTCGCCGCGCGAACTGGCCAGCGTGACGGTGCTGGCGCCCACGGGCTTGCTGGCCGATGGCTTGTCGACGACCTTCATGGTGACGGGCGCGGCGCGTGCGCATGCAATGGCCGCGCGGATGGACGGCGTCGACCTGATGACCATCGACAAACAGGGCCGGCGCCAGATGTCGCCCGGCTTTTCCCGTCTTCTCTAGGCTAGGTTATTTCAGATGCGGCACCTTGCGATAGATCGTGTTGCGCGACACGCCCAACGCCCGCGCCGTGGCCGAGACGTTGCCGCCGTGGGCATCGAGCGACTTGAGAATGACGCTCTGTTCCATCTCTTCCAGGTTGGCGCCGGCGGCGATCATGCGGTCCGTGCTGACGCTGGCGGCAGTCGCTTGCGTCATTTCAATATCATCGAGGAAATCATCGGGCATGTGGCGTAGACAGATTTCATGTTCGTGGCCTGCCATGACGATGGCCGTGCGCAACAGATTGGTCAGCTGGCGGAAGTTGCCCGGCCATTTATGCTGGTGGAACATGCGCAAGATGTCCGGCGCCACCGTGTAGCGCGTATCGGGCGCTTCCGTCGCGAGGATTTTTTTCACGACCGTGTCCAGGTCCGAGCGCTCGCGCAGCGGCGGCAGTTTTACCACCAGGCCATTCAGGCGGTAATACAGGTCTTCGCGGAACAATCCCTTGGCCATGCGTTCGCGCAAGTTGTGATTCGTGGCGCAAATGAGTTCCACATTGACAGTGATCGATTTGCTGCTGCCCAGCGGGGTGACCATGCGTTCCTGCAGCACGCGCAACAGGCGCGCCTGCAAACCAAACGGCATGTCGCCGATTTCATCGAGGAACAGGGTGCCTCCATTGGCTTGCAGGATCTTGCCGATGGCGCCCTTCTTGCGCGCGCCTGTAAACGCCCCGTCTTCATAGCCGAACAGTTCGGACTCGATCAGGGTTTCCGGGATCGATGCGCAGTTGACGGCGATAAACGGTCCCATGGCGCGCGGCGAATCGTTGTGGATGGCTTGCGCCAGCAATTCCTTGCCGGTCCCTGTTTCGCCCATGACGAGGATGGGGATGTCGCGGCCCAGTACCTTGTTGACCTTTTCGATCACCAATTCCAGTTGCGGATCGCCCGTGCGCAAGTAGCGCAAGCCAGACAGGCGCCGCGCCGCGTTGGCCGCATGGCTGGCCGGCGCGGGAACTTGGGCGGGGGCGGCGTTGATATCGCTATTGTCGATATTGGATGCAAAGCCATGTTGGAAGGCACTATTGGCTAATCGCAACTGCGCGCGCCCATATACGCGTACGCCGCTGTGCATGCACAGGTTCAGCAAACCGGGTGAGGCCGTGCGGTAATGGTCGTACAGGGCAGAAACGGGCAAGCCGAACAGGGAGCTGAAGGTGTGTGATTGCAGTGCGGCAAATGACAGACCCAGCTGGAACAAGCCATTCTTGTTGGCCGATAAGAACCGGCCTCCCGGCGTGAATGAGGCGATGCCTTCCATTAAGGTCCCGATGAATTCGGGACGCGCGTGGAAGTGCACGGTGATGGCGTCTTCGAAGGTGGCGGAAAACAGCTGATTTTCGATCATCAGCGCCGACATGCGCACGAGGGCCATCGTATGCTTGTGGAAACTGCGCTGGTCGCTGGAGACATCGAGCACGCCGATGACGTTGCCCCGGTGGTCGGTGATCGGTGCTGCGGAGCACGTGAGGAAATGATTGGCGGCCAGGTAATGCTGGTCCGCATGGACCAAAGTCGGTACTTTTTCCGTGATGGCCGTGCCGATGGCATTCGTGCCGCGGCTTTGTTCCGACCATGCCACGCCCGGTTGCAAAGCGACCCGGTTGGCTTTCTCCAGAAAATCATCGTCGCCCAGTGAATGCACGATGACGCCGTTGGCATCCGTCAAGATCACCATATTGTGGGTGTTGACGATTTGCTGGTACAGGGTTTCCATGGCGGGCAGCGCGTGCGTGTGCAGCAGGCGGTTTTGCTCGATCAGCAAGGACAGGTCGGATTTGCCGGCCGGCGTAAAGTCGGGCGTGGCCGTGGGCGACAGGCCAAAGGCGACTGAGCGCTGATGGGACGTTTCAATGATGACGGGAACGTTGTCTTGTCCTGCCGGTGGTATGTTCGCGTCCGCGATGGACGAAAACGGTGCGCTACGGTAAGTAGCTGACGGTTGATACATGATCTCGTTGCCTCCGTTGGGCCCTGTACTGCGGCGCTCTTTTGAATATCGAGAGTGTTCCATAATGTAGCACCTGTCACAGATGGGAGCAAAGCAAAGCGAACCGGGCTATCCCCAGTGTTGCTGCCAGGCCCAGAGTTGCTCTCATCAGTGACAGTGCCTATGTCGGTATAAGCAAGTGCGGTGCCAGGGCCGTTTCGCAGGGTGGAAAAATAGCCCTTGCAGGTCGCGCAGGCCAGGGCTATAATTCGCCCCCTCGCTGAACGATGTATGCAAATGCTGAATGAGACGAGAAAAAAAGAAGGTTGACGAAATGCTGCAAACGCTTCATACTCTTCCTTCTTCGCAGCTGGCAAACACAACGCTTTGTCGATAGCGCGAAAGTAGCACCGAATGCAGTTCTTTAACAATTAACAGTCGATAAGTGTGGGCATTTGATGTAAGTGCAGC
>NZ_LBCO01000010.1:0-17670 GCF_000988085.1 Janthinobacterium sp. KBS0711
TCCGAAGAAGTATCCTATTTCATTATTTCTTGTGAACATTTGATATTTTAAGTTAGACGCCAATCCGAAGATTGACGCTGCACTCACATCAAATGCCCACACTTATCGACTGTTAATTGTTAAAGAACTGTATTCGGTACTGCTTTCGCGCTATCGACAAAGCGTTGTGTTTGTCAGCTGCGAAGAAGGAAGAGTATGAAGCAATTTGCTACGTCCGTCAACTCCTTCTTTTTCTCTACTTTACTCAGCATTTGCATGCGTCGTTCAGCGAGGGGGCGAATTATAGCCCTGCCCAGCACTCCCCGCAAGCGCTATTTATCTCCCCTAACCGCCCAGCAAGCCTTGCCTTCACTTCAAGCGCCTTTTTGTGCAGCCTGTCGCAATCGGCTGGCATAGTTCGTGGTCTTTAGGCACAGTGGCAACATCAGACTCTGACGCTACGCAACCACGGGTTAAACTTGCCCGCTGCGTCAAATTAACTCTTGTACTTGAAAGTGCCCTCATGCTTCCGATTTCCAGCCTGCCTGAATTGTTGAAAACCATCCTCGCTTGGTTGCAACGGGCATTCGACGCGACGACGACCTGGGTCACCCAACTATCCTGGTGGAAATTCTTCCTGTTCGCCGCGCTGGCCCTGATCGCCGGTTCCATTTTGCAAGATGAGCTGTTCTCGTCCGGCCCGGATGAAGAAGTAGTCATCAAGTCGCATAAACGCAGCAACAAGGGCTCGGGTGAAACCAATATCCTGATCGACGATACGGGCATCCATTTCAATCCCCGCAACGGCAAGAACCGGCGCAGCAGCGCGGCCGATGCAGCCAGCGATCCGGCCGATGCCGCCGAGGCGGACGCTCAAGCCAGTGCCGTACCTCCAGAGCCGCCTCAACCACCGGCCGCTCCCGCCAAGCCCAACTATCCAGTAACGACCAATGCCTCTGGCGAAGAAGTCCATATTGAATTGCCGCCGCAAATCGGCGAAGAGCTGTCGAACGCCATCGAAGAAGCCGTCGATGATGCGGCAGAACAAAAAGTGTCGCGCTATCACCAGCAAGCCTCGACCTGGTTCAAGAGCTTTGTGTCCTTGCTGGTATTGGCCCTGTTCGCCATGAAAGCGCTGGTCGGCGGCAAGAAACGCGCGGAAGCGGAAACCGTCACGGCGAATGAGGCGGCCGAGCGTGAATCCATGCAGCGCCAGCTCAGCGAAGCGAAGATGCAGATGATGCAGGCGCAAGTCGAGCCGCACTTCCTGTTCAATACGCTTGCCTCCGTCGAACACCTGATCCAGGTCGACCCGCCGCGCGCGGCCAAGATGCAGCGCAGCCTGATCCAGTATCTGCGCGCCGTGCTGCCGCAAATGCGCGACAACGCCCTGATTACCAACCTGGGCCGTGAGGCGGACATGGTGCAAGCGTACTTGAACCTGCTGAAAATGCGCATGGAAGAACGCCTGACCGTCGATTTCCAGATTCCCGACGGCCTGCGCAGCGCAGCCTTCCCGCCGATGATGCTGCAATCGATGGTGGAAAATGCCATCAAGCACGGCCTGGAAGTCAAACCGGAAGGCGGCACCCTGCGCATCGTGGCCGAAGTGGCGCACAGCAAGCTGCGCGTGACGGTCACCGATGACGGCCTGGGCTTTGGCGTGGTCCCCAGCGATGGTACGGGCCTCGGTTTGCCCACCATCCGCGAGCGTTTGAAGCTGCTGCATGGCGACCAGGGCAGCCTGACCATTACGCCAAATCAACCGTCCGGCGTGTGCGCCGTGATCGAAGTGCCCTATCAATTGTCCAAATAAGACAGAGTAGTTGATAAAAACGCTAAATCATTGAATAATCAATCTTCGCCTGTTCACACTTGAGACCTATGCCTACCGCTATTATTGCCGACGACGAAAGACTGATGCGCGACCAGCTACGCCTGCGCCTGGGCCAGGCCTGGCCCGAACTGGAAATCATCGGCGAAGCCAAGAATGGCGACGAAGCGATCGAACTGGTGGAACAACTCAAGCCCGACTTTGCCTTCCTCGATATCCGCATGCCGGGCAAGACGGGCATGGAAGCGGCGCAAGTGATCGGCAGCAAAACGCATATCGTCTTCGTCACGGCCTATGACAGCCACGCCGTCGAAGCCTTCGAACGGGGCGCCGTCGATTACGTGCTCAAGCCGCCCGAGCACGAGCGCTTGCTGGTGACGGTGGAGCGCCTGAAAACACACTTGAACAAGCCGGCCCTGGACGTCAACAGCAGTGTCACGGCCATGCTGTCGCAGCTGGCGGAAAAAATCACGGCCAAGCCCACCTATTTGCAATGGATACAGGCCAGCATCGGCCAGGACTTGCGCATGATTCCCGTGGAAGAGATCCTGTTCTTCCGTTCTGACGAGAAATACACCTGCGTGCAGACAGCCAAGTATGAGGCGCTGATCCGCAAACCCGTGCGCGACCTGGCCGAAGAGCTCGATCCTTCGCTGTTCTGGCAAATCCACCGCGCCACCCTGGTCAACGTGAATGCCATCGAAGGCGTGACGCGTGACATCCGCGGCCGCCATCTGGTGCTTATCAAAGGCAAGTCCGACAAGCTCGAAGTGAGCCGCAGCTTCTTGCACCTGTTCAAGCAAATGTAAGTCTCTCGCCGCCGCCCGGCCCAGGCCGGCGCGGCGCACCACTCTCTTCTGCCCCCTTCCTGCGCCACATCAAGCCGCGCCGCGCCAGCAGGCATAGGCTATATCAAGTCCCGCCCGTCATTCCTGCACTGCCTGCCTTCGTTCACGTTCGCAAGGAGACCCTCAATGCCCGACCGAGGCAGCCCCACACTGCTGCGCATCTTGCCGCTGGGTATGGCGGCAGCGCTTTTGCTGTGCCTGTTTCCTCCACTGAAAGCCCGCCGGCAACAGCAGGCACGCGGCCAGGCCATCATCGACAGCGCCAGCGACGCCATCATCAGCATAGACAGCCGGCAAATCATCCTGCATGCGAACGCGGCGGCCGCCAGATTGTTCGACGACACGCCGGCCGCCATGTGTGGCATGCCCCTGGGCCACTACATCCTGCGCGACCTGCGCACTCTCGGCAGCCTGGGCAAGCACGATGGCGATCCGCCGTTTGACGACATCAGCCTGGAGCTGCGCCTGACGGGCCGGCGCGCCACCGACTACACCTTGACGGGACGGCGCAGCGATGGCGCCATGTTTCCCCTGGAAGGCTCGCTCTCGGCCATGCAGGAAGATGGCCAGAGCGTGTTTACCATCATCGTGCGCGACATCAGCGCGCGCCAGCAGATGCATGAACAGCTGGCCCGATCCTTTTCGCAATTGCGTGAATTATCAAGTGCGCTGCAAACCATCCGCGAAGAAGAGCGCAAGCATATCGCGCGTGAATTGCATGACGACCTGGGGCAATTGCTGGCCACCTTGCGCGTCGACCTGACCCTGGTGCGCCAGCACACGGACACCACCGCCTCCCTGCAAGCGTTGCTGCACAGCATGGACGGCTTGCTGGTGACGGCCATCACCTCGTTGCGGCGCATCGCCAGCAACCTGCGTCCGCGCGCGCTCGATGAAGGGGGATTGTATTTTGCACTGCAAAAACTGCGCCACGACTTCCTGCTGCGCCGCGCCATCCATTTCGACTTGCTGGCCGACGAAGCCGATCTCGTGCTCGACGATGCGCGCAGCACAGCCATCTACCGCATCGTGCAGGAAGCGCTGACGAATATCGCGCGCCATGCCGAAGCGAGCCACATTACCATCGCCCTGCACCGCATCGACTCTTCCTTGGCCATCACCATCCAGGATGATGGCCGCGGCATTGCCGAGCACGATCTGGAAAAAGCCACGGCGCTTGGCTTGCTGGGCATGCGCGAACGGGTGTGGGGCTTGAATGGCAATATCCATATCGGTACCGATAGCGAGCTGGGCGGCACACGCATCGAAATCTCGCTGCCCATGCATGCCGAGGCGGCGGAAACGGCCACACAATAAAAAAGGCGCCCGCAGGCGCCTTTGCTTCGTCGCATCGAATGATGCTTAGAATTTGTGTGCCAGGCCAATCTGGTACGAAGTCAGCGACTTGACGCGCTCGCGGCCAGCGTAAGCGTACACGTCGGTGCGCTTCGACAGGTGGTAGTCGTAACCAACGCCGAATTCCTTGATGGTGTCCTGATCCTTGAACTTGTTGTTGCTTTGTTCTTGCTTGCCATACGACACTTTGGCATCGCCGCCGCCAACCGTGTAGTTCAGGCCGATCAGGTAGGACTTGAATTCACCAGTCGTGGCAACCTTGGTGTCGCCTTTCGAGTAGGCGGCCGTGATCTTGGCTGGGCCGAATTTATAGCCGCCGCCGATGGACCACAGGTCAGGCTTGGCGGCCGTTGCCGTTGCTTGCACGGCTTTTTCGTAGCCAGCGTGCAAGCTGATCGGGCCGTTGTCGTAGGTTGCCAGGCCGATCACGCCCGCGTCAGCACTGTTGACTTCGCTCAGCACGTACTGCAGGCTGCCCACGAAACCTTCAAAGCTTGGGCTGTTGTAGGTGACGGCATTGTTGACGCGCGACGAGCCGACACCCGAACGCAGCAGGGTTTCATTGTTCTTGCCGACCACACCGTAGGTGTTGAATGGGTCGACACGGGCGATGGTGCCATCGACCAGGTTCTTGGTGCGGCCCAGGATGGCGGTACCGAAAGCGCCTTTCAAGCCCACGTAGGCTTGACGGTCAAACAACACGCCTTTTTGCGCGCCGGTGTCGGCCAGGAATTCACTTTCCAGGTTGAAAATTGCGGACAGGCCGCCACCCAGATCTTCCGTACCCTTGAAACCGAGGCGCGACGCATTGTTTTCGCGTTGTACCGTCGGCTGGCCAGTGGTCTTGGCAATACCGAGGTCAACCAGGCCATACACGGTGACGTTCGATTGTGCTTGTGCCGTAGCTGCTGCGAAGGTGCCGATGATCAATGCTGCCAGAGTAATTTTTTTCACTTGAGATTCTCTACATTAGGTTGGACAAGAGTGGTGCTGCTTAGCTGCTGAACCGAATCATGCCCATCAAATACTTCAACAATATGACATCGACAAGATGTTGCTTTTTGGCACAACGTCGTGTCAGATAAAAACAACAGACGAAAAAAAACCGCCCGAGGGCGGTTCCTGCAGCAACAGCTTACTTCAGGCGGCAGCTCAGCAGCCAGTAGTATTCCAGGCGCTTCATGCGGATTTCGCGGGCCGAGTGGGCAAACTTCTTGCGCAGGTGACTATCCGATGGGAAATTCTTCAGCACTTCATAGCGCTCGCCCGCGTCCGTCGTGCGGAACTGGTGGGTGTTGCCTTCCAGGTCGGTACGCGCGATCACGGTGCTGCTGCCATCGACATAGGAATTGTCGATCAGCACCAGCAGAATGTCCTTGCCCAGCTTGCTGCGCAATTGCTTCAGGTATTTGTCCTGGTCTTCGCGCTTGACGTGCGACCACCAGAAACCGGCGAACACGGCAGTGAACTTGCCCTGCAAGTCATCGGGCAAGTTAAAGGCGTCAAGCTTGGCGAACGTGACGTTGTCGGGCAAGCCGCGCGATTGGGACAGCGCCAGCATTTCATCGTTGATATCGGTGGCCAGCACGGACTCGGCCGACTCGGCAACCACTTCCGTCCAGTAGCCCGTGCCGCAAGCCAGTTCCAGCACGGTGTGGCCTTCCAGCACGTCAGCGACCTTGTCGCGCAACACTTCCAGGTCTTCCTGGCGTTCGGGCTTGTCATAGACGCGCTCGTACTGCTGCGCGATGGTGGCGTAATATTTGGCAAGCTGATCGGTAATCATTGTTTCTTCTCTTCTTAAATAATCTTGGCCAGGCAACCGCCCGGCCGGCTTCATGCATTGTTTATAGTTCGTAGTGCTCTTTATCACCGCTCATCGCCTGCTCGATGAGCTTGCGGTTCAGGGTCGGCGTCAGCAACTCGATAAAGGTATAGATATAGCTGCGCAAATACGCGCCCTGCTTGACGGCCACGCGCGACACATTCATGCCGAACAGATGGCCGACAGGGATGGCGCGCAAGCCTTTGTCGCGCTCGGCATCGAAGGCCATACCCGCTATGATACCAATCCCCATGCCCAACTCGACATAAGTCTTGATGACGTCCGCATCGATGGCTTCGAGCAAGATGTCCGGCTTCAGGCCGCGCAGCACGAAAGCGTGGTCGATCTTGTTGCGTCCGGCGAACGCGCTGTCATAGGTAATCAGGGGGAAAGCGGCGATTTCTTCCAGGGTCACGGACTTCGATTTGAGCAGCGGATGGTCGACGGGCACCACTACCACGTGCTCCCATTGATAGCATGGCAAGGTGATCAAGCCATCGATGGCGGCGATCGATTCCGTGGCGATGGCGAGATCCGCCTGGTCGCGCTGCACCATTTCGGCAATCTGGCGTGGGTTGCCTTGCAGCAAAGACAATCTTACCTTCGGGAACTTCAGCATGAAGGCTTGCACGACCTTGGGCAAGGTGTAGCGCGCCTGTGTATGCGTGGTGGCAATGGTAAAGCTGCCGCTGTCCTGCGCCGCGAATTCCTTGCCGATGCGCTTCATGCTGTCGATTTCCTGCATGATCAGCTCGACCGATTCCAGCACCAGGCGGCCCGGCTCCGTCAAACCGCGGATGCGCTTGCCATGGCGCGTAAAAATATCCACGCCCAGCTCTTCCTCCAGCTCGATGATGGCTTTCGATACGCCCGGTTGCGACGTGAACAAGGCCTTGGCGGCGTCCGTCAGGTTGTAATTCTGCCGGACCGCTTCGCGCACGAAGCGCAGTTGATGGAGATTCATTGCTGGTTTGCCCTAGATTGCCGTGATTTGCCGAGTTTCCGCCCCACCCATGATTTTGCGTTCATGCATATACGCATATCGCATATAAGCAAATGCGTACTTAGTAGTTTGGAATAAACACTAAGTTTATTACTATTGCGGGTACTTTGGGGGTGCAAGCATGACTTTGTCTTATATAGTCTCAGGATTTGCCGTAGGATTACTCGTAGGAATGACCGGCGTGGGCGGCGGCTCGCTGATGACGCCCCTGTTAACCTTGCTGTTTGGCGTGCCGCCTTCCGTGGCCGTGGGGACCGACCTGGCATTCGCCTCGATCACCAAGAGCGCCGGCACCTTGACGCACCGCCTGCGCGGCACCATCCGCTGGGATATCGTCAAGCGCCTGTGTATCGGCGCCCTGCCCGCCGCCATCCTCGCCACCCTGGCGCTCAAATCGTTCGGCACCCTGTCGCCGGAAATCGGCCAGATCATCCGTTACTCGATTGCCGGCTCCGTGCTGCTGACCGTCGTGGCGCTCATTTTCAAGGGCCGCATGCTGGCCTGGATCAACGCACACCCCGAAAAACAATTGCAAGGCAACAAGCTTGCCGCCGCGACCATCATTGCCGGCGCCGTGCTGGGCGTGCTGGTGACGGTCTCGTCCATCGGCGCCGGCGCCATCGGCGCGACCTTGCTGGTGATGCTGTATCCACGCATGAGCTCGGCCGAAGTGGCGGGCACCGATATCGCCTACGCCGTGCCCCTGACGGCCATCGCCGCCCTGGGCCACTGGTGGCTCGGCTCCATCCACTGGGAGTTGCTGGCCTCCTTGCTGGTCGGCTCCCTGCCCGGCATCACGCTCGGTTCCTGGGTCGCCCGCTCCGTGCCGGAAAAGTTTTTACGCGTGTTGCTGGCGATGACCTTGACCGGCGTGGCAGTGAAGCTAATCTATTAATTACCGAACAAGTGACAAGAGCAGTATCAAGAACATAATCCCAGACAATCTTCCAGCACCCCGGCTTTTTTAGGAATTGATATGTACCATTACGATCAGTACGACCACCTCATCATCAAAGAACGCATCGCCCAGTACCGAGACCAGGTTGCGCGCCGTATCGCCAATGAACTGACGGAAGAGGAATTCATTCCGCTGCGCCTGCAAAACGGCCTGTACATGCAACGCCACGCCTACATGCTGCGCATCGCCGTGCCGTACGGCTTGCTTTCGGCTAAACAGATGCGCATGTTCGCGCACATCGCGCGCAAGTACGACCGCGGCTATGGCCACTTCACGACGCGCCAGAACATTCAGTTCAACTGGATCGAACTGGAGCAGACGCCCGATATCCTGACGGACCTGGCTTCCGTGGAAATGCACGCGATCCAGACGTCAGGCAACTGTATCCGTAATACAACATCGGACCCGTTCGCCGGCGTCGCGGCCGATGAAATCATCGATCCGCGCCCGTACGCGGAAGTATTGCGCCAGTGGAGCACCTTCCACCCCGAGTTCATCGCCCTGCCGCGCAAATTCAAGGTCGCCATCAATGGCGCCGAGGAAGACCGCGCCGCCATCGCCGTGCATGACATCGGTTTGACGGCCGTGCGCAACGCCGCTGGCGAAGTGGGCTTCAAGGTGATGGCCGGTGGCGGCATGGGCCGCACACCGATTTTGGGCAGCGTCGTGCGCGACTTCCTGCCGTGGCAGCATTTGCTGACGTATATCCAGGCGATCATGCGCGTGTACAACTTGCACGGCCGCCGCGACAACAAATACAAGGCGCGCATCAAGATTTTGCTGAAAGCCATCGGCGTAGAAGAATTCACGCGCCAGGTGGAAGCAGAGTGGGTCGATCTGAAGGACGGCCCGGAAACCTTGACGGCCGAGGAAATGCAGCGCGTGGCGGACTTTTTCAATCCGCCAGCCTACCTGGCCCTGCCGGAACTCGACTACAAGCTTGAACACGCGGACAACAAGGCGTATGTGAACTGGCTGGCGCGCAACGTCAAGCCGCACCAGCGCCCCGGCTACGTGGCCGTCGTGCTGTCCCTGAAGAAAACGGGCGTGCCGCCGGGCGACGCGACGGCCGAGCAGATCGACTTCGTGGCCGATCTGGCCGACCGCTACAGCTTTGGCGAACTGCGCGTGACGCACGAGCAAAACCTCGTGCTGGCCGACGTGGAACAATCGAAACTGTTCAAACTGTGGCAGGAAGCCAAGGCGCATGGCCTGGCCACGCCGAACATCGGTTTGCTGACCGACATGATCTGCTGCCCTGGTGGCGATTTCTGCTCGCTGGCCAACGCCAAGTCCTTGCCGATCGCGGCCGCCATTGCCGAACGTTTCGACAGCATCGACTTCCAGCACGACATCGGCGAGATCGAACTGAATATTTCCGGCTGCATCAATGCCTGCGGCCACCATCACGTGGGCAGCATCGGCATTCTCGGCGTCGACAAGGATGGCAGCGAATGGTATCAGGTGTCGATAGGCGGCGCGCAAGGCAATAACGCGGCCATCGGCAAGATCATCGGACCATCGTTCTCTTCCCTGCAGATGCCCGAAGTCATCGGCCGCCTGCTGCACGTCTACGTGCGCGACCGCCACGAGGGCGAGCGCTTCGTCGACACGGCCCAGCGCCTGGGTCTGGCGCCGTTCAAGGAACACGTATATGCAACGCCGATCACGGTCGGCAACCTGGTGGGAGAAGACGAATATGTTTGAAGTACGCGAAGAAATCATCAAGAACGCCGCCGTGGTGCCGAATACCTGGGGCTTGCTGCGCCTCGATGAAAACGACACGCCGGAAACGGTCGTCGTGCCTGCCGGCAAGGTCATCGTGCCCCTGCTCGTATGGCAAGCCCAGCGCGAGACCCTGGCCGCCCGCCTGCCCGACATCGGCGTGTGGCTGGCCAGCGACGAGCGCCCGGAAGAACTGGCGGCCGACGTGGCGCAACTGCCCGTCATCGGTGTGGACTTCCCGAAATTCACGGATGGCCGCGGCTATTCCATCGCCTTCAACCTGCGCGCCCGTCTCGGTTTCCAGGGTGAATTGCGGGCCATCGGCGACGTGCTGCGCGACCAGCTGTTTTCCATGCACAGGGTCGGCTTCGATGCGTATGCGACGCGCCCGGACCGCAGCATCCATGACGCCCTGAAAGGTTTGTCGGTCTTTTCGGAAACCTACCAGGCCTCGTGGGATCAAAAGTCGCCGCTGTTCCGCCGCCACCAGCGCGAAGGCCAGAATCCTGACCTCGACAACGCGGCCGGCATCTGAGGACCAATCATGAGCGATTTGACTTCTTTGATTCACGCCACCGAGCAAACGCTGACACGCATCGCCGCGGATTTTTCGCCGGCCGTGTTCGCGTCCAGCCTGGCAGCCGAAGACATGGTGCTGACCGACATGATACTCAAGGCGAAGCTGCCAATCGGCATCTTTTCCCTGGAAACAGGCCGGCTGCACCAGGAAACCCTGGCCGTGCTTGACAAGGTCAAGACCCGTTACGACCACGACATCACCCTGTACCGTCCGCAGCCGGAAGCCGTCGCTGCCTACGTGGAACAGAACGGTCTGAACGCGTTCTACAACAGCGTCGAGATGCGCCGCGAATGCTGCCGCATCCGAAAGGTCGAGCCGCTGGGCCGTGCCCTGGCCGGCAACAAGGCCTGGGTCACGGGGCAGCGCCGCGCCCAGTCCACCACGCGCGCCGAATTGCACGTGCAGGAAGACGACGCGGCCCACGCCATGACGAAATTCAATCCTCTGGCAGACTGGTCGGAAGAAGACGTGTGGGCCTACATCCGCGCCAATGACGTGCCGTACAACGCGCTGCACGACCAGGGCTACCCGTCGATCGGCTGCGAACCGTGCACGCGGGCCGTGCAGCCAGGCGAAGATGTGCGCGCCGGACGCTGGTGGTGGGAAAACCCGGATTCGAAAGAATGCGGCCTGCACATGGTGGACGGCAAACTGATACGCATCAAATCCGTGGCAGCCTGAACAGACACAACAGACTCAGCAGAACAAGAAAGCACCCTATATGAGCAATATTTTGAACCAGCGTCACCTCGACAGCCTTGAATCGGAAGCCATCCACATCATGCGCGAAGTGGCGGCCGAATCGGCCAACCCTGCGCTGCTGTTTTCCGGCGGCAAGGATTCCGTCGTCCTGCTGCGCCTGGCCGAAAAAGCCTTCCGCCCAGGCAAGTTCCCGTTTCCCCTCGTGCATATCGACACGGGCCACAACTTCCCGGAAGTCATCACTTTCCGTGACAAGAAAGTGGCGGAACTGGGCGAGCGCCTGATCGTCGGCTCCGTGGAAGACTCGATCAAGCGCGGCACCGTGCGCCTACGCAACCCGGCCACGGATTCGCGCAATGCGGCCCAAGCCGTGACCTTGCTGGAAACCATCGCCGAATACAAATTTGACGCCTGCATCGGCGGCGCCCGCCGCGATGAAGAAAAAGCCCGCGCCAAGGAACGCATCTTTTCGTTCCGCGACGAATTTGGCGCCTGGGACCCGAAAGCCCAGCGTCCGGAATTGTGGGACCTGTATAACACCCGCGTGCATCCCGGTGAAAACATGCGTGTCTTCCCCATCTCGAACTGGACGGAACTGGACGTGTGGCAATACATCGCCCGCGAGCAACTGGAATTGCCGCCGATCTACTTCGCGCACGAGCGCCAGGTGATCCCGCGCAACGGCTTGCTGGTACCGCTGACGGACTTGACGCCGCCGCGCGACGGCGAAACGGTGGAAACGCAAGTCGTGCGCTTCCGCACGGTGGGCGATATCTCGTGCACCTGCCCCGTGTCGTCCGATGCGGCGACGGTGGACGCCATCATCGCCGAGACGGCAATCACGCAAATCACGGAACGTGGCGCCACCCGCATGGATGACCAGACTTCCGAAGCCTCGATGGAAAAACGCAAGAAAGCAGGGTATTTCTAATGAACGCAGCAATCCAGAACACCAACCTCACCGACAGCCTGGAGCGCGGCATGCTGCGCTTCATCACGGCCGGTTCCGTCGATGACGGCAAGAGCACGCTGATCGGCCGTTTGCTGTTCGACAGCAAGGGCATCTTCGCCGACCAGCTCGACGCCATGTCGCGCTCCAAGCACAAGCGCACGGTGGGCGACACGGTCGACCTGTCCTTGCTGACGGACGGCCTGGAAGCGGAACGCGAGCAAGGCATCACCATCGACGTGGCTTACCGTTACTTTGCCACGCCAAAACGCAAATTCATCATCGCCGACACGCCGGGCCACGAGCAATACACGCGCAACATGGTCACGGGAGCCTCCACGGCCGACGCCGTCATCATCCTGATCGACGTGTCGAAAGTCAAACTGGGCGACGACGGCAGCGTGGAATTGCTGATCCAGACCAAGCGCCATTCGACGATTGCCCATTTGCTGCAGATCGAGCACGTGGTCGTGGCTGTCAACAAGATGGACCTCGTCGACTACGATGAAACGGTGTACAACCGTATCGTGGCCGCCTACCGCGAATTCGCCCAGTCGCTGGGCTTGAAGGACATCACGCCGATCCCGCTGTCGGCACTCACCGGCGACAACGTTGTCGAGCGCGGCGACAAGCTGGGCTGGTACACGGGGCCGACCTTGATCGAACTGCTCGAATCGCTGTCCGTCTACGACGAATCGCACGACACGCCATTCCGCTTCCCGGTGCAACTGGTGGCGCGCCACAACGGTCATGAAGCGAACGACTTCCGCGGCTACATGGGCCGCATCGAAGCGGGCAAGGTCAGCATCGGCGACACCCTCGTGGTGCAGCCATCGGGCCAGACGGCAACCGTCAAGGATATCGTCACCCTGGACGGCTCGCTGAGCACCGCCGTGGTGGGCCAGTCCGTCACCCTGCTGCTCAATGAATACCTCGACATTTCGCGCGGCGACTTGCTGGCCAGCAGCGAGCGCCCCGCCACCCTGCTGAAAACAGTGGTGGCCGACGTGTGCTGGCTGTCGGAAGACGCGCTGGACCTGCGCCGCAAATACTGGATCAAGCACGGCACCAAGCAGACGGCGGCAAAAGTGACGGCGATCGAATCGATCCTCGACATCAATACGCAGCAGCGCCATCCGGCCGAAGGCTTGAAGCTGAACGACATCGCCCGCATCAGCCTGAACGTGCAGCAGGCGCTGGCGGCCGACGCCTATGCCGATATCCGCGCCACCGGTGCCTTCATCCTGATCGATGAAGTCACCCACCAGACGGTCGCGGCCGGCATGGTTCGGCTCTAACCCCGTATCGTCCAGGAAAGGCAGCCACATGAACAGCTCCCCATCTCTCCCCGGCAAGGTCTACCTGATCGGCGCCGGACCCGGCGCGCAAGACCTGATGACCTTGCGCGGCGCGCGCCTGCTGGCGCAAGCGGACGTCGTGCTGCACGACGCGCTGGTCACCGAAGAGATGCTGGAGCTGTGCCCGCAGGCGCAAAAGATCCTGGTCGGCAAGCGCTGCGGCCAGTTGTCGACGGCGCAGGCGTTCATCAACAAGCAACTGGTCGACAACGCGCGCAAGCACGCCGTCGTCGTGCGCCTGAAAGGGGGCGACCCCATGCTGTTCGGCCGCGCCGACGAGGAATTGCGCGCGCTGGAAGAAGCGGGCATCACCGTCGAAGTGGTGCCCGGCATTACCACGGCCCTGGCGGCGGCCGCCGCCACACAGCAGCCGCTGACCAAACGGGGCGTGTCGCGCAGCGTGGCCTTTTTCACGTCCAGCACGGCGCCGGGCGAACCGGACCAGACACGCATCCCCGACTGCGACACCCTGGTGCAATACATGGGGGGCCGCGAAGCCATCGCCACGGCACAACGCCTGCTGGCCCAGGGCCGCCGTGCCGACACGCCGGTAGTGGTGATTGAAAACTGCAGCCGCCCGGACCAGCGCATCGTGCGCCTGACGCTGAGCGCCCTGGCGCACGGCCTGGGCAACACCCACGGCCCCGTGCTGGTGATGCTGGGCGACGCCATGGCTGCGCGCGCGCACCAGTCCATCGAAGAAACGGCCGCCATTCTGGCGCGCCATGCTTGAATAAACACACCGTATTTTACCGACTTTAAAGTCAGTAACCGACGTCTTCCGGGGAAACATGATACGATGCTCACGCATCTTTTCTCGAGAAGTTGTTGCGTGTTAGCAATAAATTCACGCTACGCCCCGCCATAGCGCTTGCCATGCGGTCTCCGGTTGACGGGAGACGCTCCGGCAATCTCCCCGAAAAAAGCTGCGCCCGCAGGCTGCAATACCGCGCCGCGCAACTTTAGCCTTACGACCACACATGAATTTCACCTCCATGCGCGAAGCCCTGACTTCGCTCAGCCGCAGCAATGTCGGCGTCGCCAGCGCTGTGCTGCTCAGCATGCTCGCCTCCATCGCCCTGTGGACGGTGTTCCCGAATATCGACGACGAAAACCATTTGCTGGAATGGCTGCAAGCGCTGTCCCTGGCCCTGGCCTGCACCGTGCACGGCGTGCGCGCCTGGCAAGAGACCGACCGCCAGTCCTTGCGCTTCCTCATGCATGCGGGCCTGTGCGCGCTGCTGTTCGGCTTCCTGCTGCGCGAACTCGATATCGACCAGTTCGGCACGGCGCCCGCCTGGGCCCAGCTGGAAAAAGCCCTGCGCGTGGTGGAGTTGCTGATCCTGATACGCATACTGATCTTTTTCGCGCCGCGCGCGCGCAAGGTGTTTGCCCATGCCGGCCTGATTTTCAGCATGCGCATCACCATCCTGACGGCCATCGGCGGCTTGCTGATGGTTGCCGGCTGGCCCTTCGACAAGAAGGTCTTCCATGGCATGCCGGACGCCTACGCGCTGCTCGGCGAGGAAGTCTTCGAACTGGGCGCCTATCTGCTGCTGTTCCTCGCTTCGCTGTCCGACAGCACGGCCGCCGCCCGCATCAGCCTGGCGCCGAAGAAAAAAACGGCTTAAGCACTTTCAAATGAGGATGGCAGCGGCAGCAGCCGTTGCAAGGTAGCGGCCACGCGCAGCAGGCGCGGGTCGTCGTCCTCGGCCTCGTCGCAGGTATCGTTGATGCAGAAAAACGGCAAGCTGCCAAAACGCGCCGCCAGCTCCTCAAGCTGCTGCTGCGCCGCCACATCGCCGCTGGCGATATGCAGCGGGTCGAGCATGCGCGACCTGGCGAATCCCTGATGCACCATCCAGCGCGGCACCAGGTCGGGCAGCAATGCCGGCACCTGCCACGAGCGGAACACCGTCGCGCGCACGCCGGCAAACATGGCCGGCGCCAGCCCTTCCAGTGCATGCAGCGCGCTTTTCAGCATGGGCCGCGGCGCATGCGCATACAGGCGCGGTTCATGCAGGTATCCCGCGTACTGCGCCGACAGCCATTGCCGCGACAAAGTGGCGCAGTTGACTGGCGCGGCCACGTCGGCGCGCAAGTCCTGCAGATCATCGTGCAGGTCATCCTGCAGCTCGCTCTCCGTGAACACACTCAAACGCCGGTCCCCTTCCTCCCCGAACCAGAATGCGGGCTCGAACGGCGCGCCGAAAAACACGTCGTCGTTCAGATACAGGAAGCGTTCGGACAGGCCCGGAATATGGTGCAGATACGATTCGATATGGCCGGAGTCGAACACGGGCAGCGATGCATCGGGCATCAGGCTCGCATGGTCGATCACCGTCAGGCGCGGCGAGGCGCGCAGCCAGGCCGGCACTTGCCGGTCCGTCAGCAGGTAGATATGGCCGTGGCCGGGAAAGAAGCGCTCAAGCGCGCGCAGGTTGTAGCGCAGTTCGCCGTTGTCGCGGTAGCGCCCCGCCACGTTGCCGTGCAGGGCCAGCTGGCCGGGATGCGCCTGCGCCCAGATGGCATAGGCTTGCTGCCGGCGCGCGCGCCAGGCGGGATCGGCGCCGTCTACCCACAGGTAGACGATGTCGATGCCGCTCAAGGGATAGGGCTGGAGCCTGGCGCCGCCACGCAGTAATCGGCGATGGCGGCGAGCACGCTGGCGTTCTCGCCGACCGCCTCGACCACCTTCAGGCGCAGTGCCGGATGCTGCAGGCGCAATTCTTCCAGCAGCAGCGGCAAGTCGCGCAGCACATGTCCGCCCTGCCCCAAGAACACGGGCACCACGGTGACGTCCAGGATGGCGCCGGCGGGCAGCTCGGCCAGCAGGGTCGCCACCAGTTCGGGCAGGCGCGGCGTCATCAGCTCGAGGAAGGCCAGGTGCACGCCGGTACCGGGCATGCGCGCCTGGGTCAGGTCGCGCAGGCGCTCGAACGGTGCGGCCCATGATGCGGCGCGCGCGCCATGGGCAAACAAGATCAGTGCCGGTTTCACATTCGTCTCCATCAGTGCCGCTCCACCCACCACAGGGCGCCCAGCGCCAGCAGCAGATACAGGGCGCTCGGCGCCACCGCCGTCAGGAAGGCCGGCCAGGTGCTGAGCAAGCCAAGATGCGAGAACAGGGTGTTGACCAGCATGAAGCTCACGCCGATCATGATGCCGATGAAGATCTTCAGGCTGATGCCGCCGCTGCGCGTATGCATGTAGGCGAACGGCAGCGCCAGCGCCATCAGCACGAAAATGGCCAGCGGGTCGATCAGCTTTTTCCAGAAGGCGATGCGGAAACGTTCCGTTTCCTGCTTGTTCTCGGCCAGGTGGCGCGTGTATACGGCCAGTTCGCTGGCCGACATGCGTTCGGGATCGGAGGCCGACACCGTCAGGATCTTCGGCGTCACTTCCGACGTCATGTCCTTGCTGGCGCTTTGCACCGTGCGCACTAGGCTCGTTTCCTGTCCAAAGTAGTTCGCCAGCTTCGGCTCGAAGCCGGGCGAGGTGGCCGCGCTGTTCGAGAACGAGGTTTCCGTCACGTCGGTCAGGCGCCAGATATTATTGCCCTGATATGTCGCGCCCTTGGCCACGGTCAGGGTGCGCAAGCGCATGTCGGTGTCGAATTCATACAGCTTGACGTTTTTCAGCTGGCCATCCGGACGCGCTTCGCCCACATTGAAAAAGCGCGAGCCGGTGACGGTGCCCGTCAAGCCGTCGCTCTTGACCATGTCCTTGGTCCACAGGCCCGAGCGAAACTCGCTCGACACGGCCGCGCCGCGCGAAGTCAGCTTGAGGCGTTCGGCCAGCGGCTCCGTGCGCGGCGTGATCAGTTCACCGAAGATGAAGGTGATGACGACGAAGACGATACCGATGCGGAACAGGAAACCGGCCGCCATCGCCGTCGACATGCTCGATGCGCGCATGATGGTAAATTCGGAACTGGCGGCAAACTGCGCCATCGTGTAGATGGTGCCGATCAGCGCCGCGATCGGCATCACCTCGTACACGTGCCCCGGCACCAGCACCAACACATACAGGAAGGCATACTGGATGGTGTAGCCGTTGCGGCCCACCTTGGGCAGCTCGCCCGTCAGGTCGATGAAGGCTTGCAGTGCCAAAAAGGCGAGCAGCACGAACAGCACCGCCTGGAATATCGAGACCGCAAAATAGCGCTGTAAAATCTTCATTTCGGTGCCGCTTTACTTGTATTGCCGGCGCGGCGCGCGCGCTTGAACGCCGCCAGCAGGACCAGCGGATGATAGCGGTGGTTCACATTCAGGCGCCACGCAAACAGCGCCACCACGGCCAGCGCCGCCAGCAGGTGCAGCGGCCACCAGGCCAGGCCAAAGGTCATGCGGCCCTGTTTCACGCTCGCTTCGATAACCTTGATCAGGTTGCTGTACGTAAAGAAAATCAGCAGCGCGATAATCAGATTGGTGGAACTGCCGGCGCGCGGATTGACAAAGCCCAGCGGAATGGCCAGCAAAATCAGCATCAGCCCGATCAGGGGCGCGCTGACCCGCCACAGCAATTCGGCCATGGTGTACGG
Source organism: Janthinobacterium sp. KBS0711 (assembly GCF_000988085.1). Lineage (NCBI taxonomy): Bacteria > Pseudomonadati > Pseudomonadota > Betaproteobacteria > Burkholderiales > Oxalobacteraceae > Janthinobacterium > Janthinobacterium sp. KBS0711. The sequence continues at coordinate 17,661 of NZ_LBCO01000010.1, forward strand.
ATTCGGCTCC